>NZ_JAZHYX010000002.1:0-276271 GCF_036576125.1 Agromyces sp. CCNWLW203
CGAGTCGCTCCCACGCCGCACGCCGCGCGCGTCGACGGCTCACCAGGTTACGCGGAAAGGGTCGGCAAATAAGGTTACTTGATGCCTCCTGACCAGCAGACGGATGCCGCGGCTCCCCGCCGCCCGCGACTGACCCCGCCGATCGCCGACGTGCGCCGAGCGGTGCGAGCCGTGCTCGCGCCCGGAGCCGAGGCGCCTCGCCGAGTCGAAGGAACAGACGCGCGACACGCCGATGCCGACTCCGGCGAGTCACCCGATATTCCTGCGACTCAGCGAGGGCTCGTGCTCGTGGCCCTCTCGGGCGGTGCCGATTCGCTCGCGCTCGCCGCGGCCACGGCGTTCGAGGCTCCGCGTTCGGGATGGCGCGCGGGCGCCGTCGTCGTCGACCACGGGTTGCAGCCCGGCTCGGCCGAGGTCGCGGCGACTGCGGCGGCGACGGCGCGAGAGCTCGGGCTCGACCCCGTGCTGGTGCGCCGCGTCGAAGTGCCTTCGACCGGCTCTGGGAGCACAGGCGGGCCCGAGGCATCCGCTCGCGAGGCTCGGTATGCAGCGCTCGACGAGACGGCCGCCGAGACCGGTGCCGCCCTCGTGCTGCTCGGTCACACGCTCGACGACCAGGCCGAGACCGTGCTGCTCGGACTCGCGCGAGGCTCTGGCGCTGCGAGCCTCTCGGGCATGCCGGCCCGCACCGGTCGCTACGCCCGCCCGCTCCTCGGCATCCGCCGGGCCGAGACACGGCAAGCGTGCGTCGATGCCGGGCTCACCCCGTGGGACGACCCGCACAACCTCGACCCCGCGTACTCCCGGGTGCGGGTGCGCGAACGCGTGCTGCCGGTGCTCGAGGCCGAGCTCGGGCCGGGCATCGCCGAGGCGCTCGCTCGCACCGCCGAACAGCTCCGTGAAGACGAGGCGGCCTTCTCGGAGCAGATCGAGGAGTTCATCGAGGAGATCTGCGAACCCGCAGAGGCGGGCATCGCGATCTCGATCGGCGCCCTCGCGGCGAACCCGGCGGCGCTGCGCCAGCGCATCATCCGGCACGTGGTCGGCAGCGAGTTCGGCGTCTCGCTCTCTCGGGCGCAGACGCTCGAGGTCGCGCGCCTCGCGACCGACTGGCACGGGCAGGGGCCGATCGACCTGCCCGGGGGTGTGCTCGCGACCCGCGCCGGCCGGCATGTCGTGCTGAGCACGACCGGGTCGACCGAGATCCTTCCCCACGACCACTGAGCGAGCGTCGCCTCCTCGACCCGCGAGGGACGATTAGGCTCGTTGCATCCGTTCGCCGCGCACCCATGGCGACGTGCCCCGATCGCCACACCCAGGAGAGCAGCCATGTACGCGAACGAGATCGAAGCCGACCTGACCGAGGTGCTCGTCACCGAAGCCGAGATCCACGCGAAGCTCGCCGAGCTCGCCCGCCGCATCGAGGCCGACTACGAGGGCGAAGACCTGCTGCTCGTCGGCGTGCTGAAGGGCGCGGTCATGGTCATGGCCGACCTCGCCCGCGAACTGCGGCCGCACATCAACATGGACTGGATGGCCGTCTCCTCCTACGGCGCCGGCACGCAGTCGTCGGGCGTCGTGCGCATCGTGAAGGACCTCGACACCGACCTCACCGGCCGTCACGTGCTGATCGTGGAAGACATCATCGACTCGGGCCTGACGCTCAGCTGGCTGCTCGGCAACCTCGAGTCGCGCGGCGCGAAGTCGGTCGAGATCTGCGCTCTGCTCCGCAAGCCCGACGCGGCCAAGGTCGCGGTCGACGTCAAGTACCTCGGCTTCGACATCCCGAACCAGTTCGTCGTCGGCTACGGCCTCGACTTCGCCGAGAACTACCGCAACCTCCGGGATGTCGCGATCCTCGCGCCGCACGTCTACTCCTGACGTCTGCTGACGTCGCCGCCCTGAAATTCCCCCGCGCGGTGACGGGGCCGCAGGCCTAGAGTCATCGCATGGGCGATGGTCGGCGCCGCGGCAGGGTGCGTGACGCTGCCGCTGCGTTCACGAGCAACTGGCGCAATCCCAATCTGCGTCGCGCCCAGCTCAGCTTCCTCGGCGCGTGGACGGCCGAGTGGGCGTTCACCGTCGCCCTCGGCATCGTCGCGTACCGTGACGGCGGTGCCGCAGCCCTCGGCCTCGTCGGGCTGCTCCGCATGGTACCGTCGGCGATCCTCGCCCCGCTGCTGTCGCCCATCGCCGATCGGGGGCGCCGCGAGCGGGTGCTGATCCTCGTGTCGATCGTGCGCGGGCTCGCGACGGCGGCCGCCGCGGTCGTGGCGGCGGTGGCCGGGCCGCCGGCCGTCATCTACGCCCTCGCGATCGTGTCGACGATCGCGGCGACACTCTACCGGCCGGCCCACTCCGCGCTGCTGCCCTCGCTCTGCCGCACCGGTCACGAGCTCGCGAGCGCCAACGTCGTGCGGGGGCTGCTCGACTCGGCGGCCACGCTCGTCGGCCCGCTGCTCGCGGCCGTACTGCTCCAGTTCACGGGGGTCGACGTCGTGTTCGCCGTCGCGGCGGCCGCCTCGTTCTGGGCGGCGGCCCTGCTCGCCAGACTGAAGTACGACGCACCACCGCGCCCGTCGGCGCCGAGGCGCCCGAACCTCGCGAAGGAGGCGGCCGAAGGCGTGCGGGCCGTCACGGCGAACCGCGACCTGATGCTCATCCTCGCGCTCGCCGCGGCGCAGGCGCTGACCAGGGGAGCCCTCACGGTGCTCTCGGTCGTCGTCGCGATCGAACTGCTCGACACCGGGGAACCGGGGGTCGGCGCGCTCATGACCGCGGTCGGCGTCGGCGCGGTGCTCGGGTCGCTCGCCGCATCACTGCTCGTCGGCACCGGACGCCTGGGCGTCTGGTTCGCCGTCGGGGTCGGGCTCTGGGGCCTGCCGTTCACGCTCGTCGGGCTCGCACCGTACGAGGTGCCGGCACTCGGGCTGCTCGCCTTCGTCGGCGTCGGCAACGCGCTCATCGATGTCGCCGGGTTCACGCTCATCGCCCGCATGGCGCCCGACGAGGTGCTCGCCCGCGTCTTCGGCGTGCTCGAGAGCCTCGTCGCCGTCTTCATCGGCATCGGCGCCGTCGTCGCCTCGACGCTCGTCGAGTGGTTCGGCGTGGAGATCGCGCTCATCGCCGTCGGCCTCGTGTGCCCGGTGCTCGCGCTCGCGTCGTTGCCGCGCCTCCGGGGCATGGATCGCACCGTCGACGTGCTCGACGACGACATCGGGCTGCTGCGGCGGGTGCCCATGTTCCGCGCCCTGCCGTTGCCGTCGATCGAGCAGCTCGCGCGCGGGCTCGAGCCCGTCGGCGTGCCTGCCGGTGCCGCGGTGTTCACGCAGGGCGACGTCGGCGACCGGTACTACGTGATCGAGACGGGCGAGGCCGACGTGGTCGGTGACGGCCGGGTGGTCGCGACGCTCGGCCCGGGGGAGGGGTTCGGCGAGATCGCGCTGCTGCGGCGGACGCGCCGTACGGCCTCGGTCGTCGCGAGCAGTGACCTCGCACTGCGGGCGCTCGGCTCCGAGCGATTCCTCCCCGTCGTGCTCGGATACACGGCGAGCGCGCAGGAGGCGGAGGTCGTCGTCGACGGTCAGCTCGACCGATTCTCGCCGAACGAACAGCTGGAGGACCCGCCCTCCTGACGACCCGGCATCCCGAACAGGGGTGTTGAGAACTCCTCGCCTCAGTGGGATCGTGAGGCATGGACTCCGGCCGTGCCGCGCTGCTGATCGCCGACATCGGCGGCTACACCGACTACATGAGCTCCCACCGCATGAGCCTCGCGCACGCCGAGGTCAACACCGGCCGCATGCTCGAGCGCATGATCGATGCGGCCCCGGGCTTCGACCTCATCGAGATCGAGGGCGACGCCGCCTTCCTCTCGCGGAAGGTCGACGAGGGCGCCACGGATGCCTCGATCCCCGAGATCCTCGACACCGCGGCCGCGATGCACCGCGCCTTCCACCTCGAGCGGCGATACGTCACGGCGAACCTCTGCCCGTGCAAGGGGTGCAAGGGGGCCGCCGACCTCAAGCTGAAGTTCGTGGCGCACGTCGGCGACGTGGCGATCCAGACGATTCGCGACCGCATCAAGCTCGTCGGCATCGACGTCATCCAGGTGCACCGCATGCTGAAGAACCCCGTCGAGATCCCCGAGTACGTGCTTATCTCCGAAGAGCTCTACCGCACCGGCGAGCACTCGGTGACGGCACCCATGCGCGAGGTGTCGCCCGAACTCGAGGGCTTCGGCACCGTGCGGGCCTACTTCGTCGACGTCGGCGATCTCGAGGGGGCGCCGGAGCCGACGCGAGCACCCTCGTGGCCGAAGCGCATCGGGCAGACGTTCGCCGCGGTCGGCCCGGGGCTCCCGTACATGCTCGGAATGCGCGACACCCGCCGCGCGGCATCCGCTCAGTAAGGCCGCCCACAGCGGCTGTGTTCATGGTCCGCTTCGGGCACGCTCCGCGCGCCCTCAGCGAACACTCGGCCGGCATTCGGCGACTGCAATGTAGCCTGTGAGCACCATGAACATCAAGAAGATCCTGCGCGGGCCGATCATCTACATTCTGCTCGCGATCGTCGCCGTGTGGATCGGGTCGAGCCTCATCACCGCATCGGGTTTCAAAGAGGTTTCGACGCAAGAGGGCCTCGACCTGCTCGACGACGGCAAGGTCGCCGCGGTCAAGATCGTCGACGGTGAGAACCGTGTCGACCTGACGCTGGCGAAGGAGGACGACGAGCTCGGCAAGCAGGTGCAGTTCTACTACGTCACCCCGCGCGGCGCCGACATCGTGGCCGCCGTCGACGCGGCCGACCCGGCAGACGGCTTCAACGACGAAGTTCCGCAGCCGAACTGGTTCCTCTCGATGCTCGGCATCCTGCTGCCGCTCGTGCTCATCGGCCTCTTCTTCTGGATCATGCTGTCGGGCATGCAGGGCGGCGGCAACAAGGTCATGCAGTTCGGCAAGTCCAAGGCGAAGCTCGTCTCGAAGGAGAGCCCCAAGGTCACCTTCGACGACGTCGCGGGCGCCGAGGAGGCGATCGAGGAGCTCCACGAGATCAAGGAGTTCCTGAAGGAGCCGGCGAAGTTCCAGGCCGTCGGCGCGCGCATCCCGAAGGGCGTGCTGCTCTACGGCCCTCCCGGCACCGGCAAGACACTGCTCGCCCGCGCGGTCGCGGGTGAGGCCGGCGTGCCGTTCTACTCGATCTCGGGCTCCGACTTCGTCGAGATGTTCGTCGGCGTCGGCGCCTCCCGTGTGCGCGACCTCTTCGACCAGGCGAAGCAGAACGCACCCGCCATCATCTTCGTCGACGAGATCGACGCGGTCGGCCGTCACCGCGGCGCCGGCCTCGGCGGCGGGCACGACGAGCGCGAGCAGACCCTCAACCAGCTGCTCGTCGAGATGGACGGCTTCGACCCGAAGACCAACGTCATCCTCATCGCGGCGACGAACCGCCCCGACATCCTCGACCCCGCGCTGCTGCGCCCCGGCCGGTTCGACCGCCAGATCGGCGTCGACGCACCCGATCACAAGGGCCGGCAGAAGATCCTCGAGGTGCACTCGAAGGGCAAGCCGCTCGCCAACGGCGTCGACCTCGAGGTGCTCGCGCGGAAGACCCCGGGCTTCACCGGTGCCGACCTCGCGAACGTGCTCAATGAGGCCGCGCTGCTGACGGCCCGCTCGAACGCGCAGCTCATCGACAACCGCGCCCTCGACGAGGCCGTCGACCGAGTGATCGCCGGACCGCAGCGCCGCTCCCGTGTCATGAAAGACAAGGAGAAGCTCATCACGGCCTACCACGAGGGCGGACACGCACTCGCGGCGGCGGCGATGAACTACACCGACCCCGTGACGAAGATCACGATCCTGCCGCGCGGCCGTGCCCTCGGCTACACGATGGTGATGCCGCTCGAAGACCGGTATTCGGTCAGCCGCAACGAGCTGCTCGACCAGCTCACCTACGCGATGGGCGGGCGTGTCGCTGAGGAGATCGTGTTCCACGACCCCTCTACCGGCGCCTCGAACGACATCGAGAAGGCCACCTCGACGGCCCGCAAGATGGTCACCGAGTTCGGCATGAGCGCGAGCGTCGGTGCGATCAAGCTCGGCCAGTCGGGCGGTGAGGTCTTCCTCGGCCGCGACATGGGCCACCAGCGCGACTACTCCGAGCGGCTCGCCGAACGGGTCGACACCGAGGTGCGCTCGCTCATCGAGCAGGCGCACGACGAGGCGTGGCAGGTGCTGAACGACAACCGCGACATCCTCGACAAGCTCGCGGCCGAGCTCCTCGAGCAGGAGACGCTCGACCACACGCAGATCGCAGAGATCTTCAAGGACGTGAAGAAGCTGCCCGAGCGCCCGCTGTGGCTCTCGAGCGACAAGCGACCGGTCTCCGACCAGCCGCCGATCTCGTTCCCGACCGAGAAGATGCCGATCGATCAGGGCGCCGTCGACGGCGGGGTCGACTCCGAACAGCTGCCCGCCGAAGACGAGGCCCCGGCGCGCGCATCGCAGTCGAACCCGCGGCCCGCGACCGCCTAGTCGCGGGCACGGCGAGTCAGTCGACCCGAAGAAGGGGAGCCATGGCCGGAGTGGATGCCGAGCGCATCGAGCGCGCGGTGCACGAGATCCTGCTCGCGATCGGTGAAGACCCCTCGCGACCGGGGCTCGAGCGCACGCCGCAACGCGTCGCCGAGGCCTACGCCGACTTCTTCGGCGGTCTCGACGTCGACCCGCAGAGTCACCTCGCCGACACGGTTCCGATCGGGGCGACGGATGCCGGCGTGCCCGCGACGTCCGATGCGGTCGTGCTCCGCGACCTCGCGTTCCGATCGGTGTGCGAACACCACCTGCTGCCGTTCGTCGGCACCGCGCACGTGGCCTACCTGCCGGGCGACCGCGTGGTCGGGCTCGGCCGCATCCCCGCCGTGGTCGACACGCTCGCGCGTCGGCCCCAGCTGCAGGAGCGGCTCGCCGAGGAGATCGCCGACGCCCTCGTCGCGGGGCTCGACCCCAAGGGCGTGCTCGTCGTACTCGACGCCCAGCACCGCTGCGTGACGACGCGGGGCTCCCGTCAGGAGCGCAGCTCGACGGTGACGATCGCGAGCCGCGGCGCGCTCTCGGAGCCCGCGGCCCGGAGCGAGATCATCGCGCTCATCGGGGCCCAGTCGAATGCCTGATCGCACGCTCGTCATGGGCGTCGTGAACGTCACGCCCGACTCGTTCAGTGACGGCGGCCGCTGGTTCGACGCCGACGCGGCGATCGCGCACGGACTCGAGCTCGTGGCCGACGGCGCCGACATCCTCGACGTCGGGGGAGAGTCCACACGGCCGGGCGCCGCCCGGGTCGAGCCCGAAGAGGAGCTGCGCCGGGTCGTGCCCGTCATCCGCGAGCTCGCCGGCCGCGGCATCCGCGTGAGCGTCGACACGATGCGCGCGGCGACCGCGCTGGCCGCCGTCGAGGCGGGCGCCGAGATCATCAACGACGTCTCGGCCGGCCTTGCCGACGCGGCGATGGGCCCGATCGCCGCCGAGACCGGCGCGCGCTACGTCGCAATGCACTGGCGCGGCCACTCCGACCGCATGGACTCGCTCGCCGAGTACACCGACGTCGCCGTCGAGGTTCGCGACGAGCTCGCGCAGCGGGTCGACGCGCTCGTGGCGGCCGGGGTCGCCGCCGAGCGACTCATCCTCGACCCCGGGCTCGGCTTCGCCAAGCGCGGCGACCAGAACTGGCAGCTCCTCGGCCGCCTCGACGTGCTCGCGACGCTCGGACTGCCGATCCTCGTCGGGGCCTCGCGCAAGCGGTTCCTCGGCGCGATGCTGCCCGAAGCGGCCGCCGTCGCCGACCGCGACCTGCCGACGGCCGTCGTGAGCGTGCTCTCGGCACAGGCCGGCGCCTGGGCGGTGCGGGTGCACGATGTGCAGGGCACGCGCCGAGCCCTCGACGTGCTCGGCGCATGGCAGAGTGGACGACGTGACTGAACAGCGCAATCACGGGCGAGGCGACCGGATCACCCTCACGGGGCTCCGGGTGCGCGCGCACCATGGCGTGTTCGACTTCGAGCGGGCCGAAGGGCAGGAGTTCGTGATCGACGTCTCGGTCGCCGTCGACCTCGCGGCCGCAGCAGCCTCAGACGAACTCGACCGCACCGTGCACTACGGCGAGCTCGCCGAGGCCGTCGTCGCGGCGGTCGAGCGAGACCCGGTCGACCTCATCGAGACGGTCGCCGAACGGGTCGCCGAAGTCGCGCTCGGCTTCGCCGCCGTCGACGAGGTCGAGGTCACCGTGCACAAGCCGCAGGCGCCCATCACCGTGCCCTTCGACGACGTCGCCGTCACCATCGTGCGGGTCCGGGCATGAGCCGCGCCGTCATCGCGTTCGGGGCGAACCTCGGCGACCGCGAAGCGACGATCATCGCTGCGGTCGGCGAGCTCGCCGAGGCATCCGGTGTCGACCTCGTGGCGGTGTCGCCCGTCTATGAGACGCCGGCCGTCAAGGACTCCGGTGTCGACGACGACGCGCCGCGCTACCTGAACGGCGTCGTCGTGGTCGAAACGGTGCTCGAGCCGCACTCGCTGCTCGAGCTGCTGCAGGGCATCGAGCTCGCGCACGGCCGGTTGCGGACCGAGCACTGGGGCGACCGCACGCTCGACCTCGACCTCATCGACGTCGATGGTGTCGTGCTCGACGACGAACGGCTGACGCTTCCCCATCCGCGCGCCTGGCAGCGGGCGTTCGTGCTGGCGCCGTGGCTCGACGTCGAACCCGACGCCGAGCTCGCCGGCCACGGGCCGATCGCCGCGCTCCGCGCCGAGGCCGCCGACGAGGTGGTGCGCCGATGAAGCGCACGCACCCCTCGACCGTCATCGCCTTCGTGCTCGCGGGCGCGGTCGCCGGGTACCTCATCGACCTCGCGATCGTCTCGAACGGGGCGAAGGCGATCGTGCCCCCCATCTCGCTCCCGATCACCCTCGCGGGCGTCGCGGCGCTCGTCGTGGCGTTCGCGTGGCCGGTGCGCAGGGCCGTGAAGGCCAAGACGACCAAGCACCTCGACCCGTTCCGGGCCATGCGCACCGCCGTGCTCGCGAAGGCGTGCAGCCTGAGCGGAGCGCTCATGCTCGGGTTCGGCCTCGGCATCACCCTGTTCCTGGTCACGCGCAGCGTGCTTCCGACGCCCGCGACCATCTGGCTCGCCGTCGCCACCGCGGTCGGCGCCGCGCTCCTCATGGCGGGCGGGCTCATCGCCGAGTTCTTCTGCACCCTCCCGCCCGACGACACCGACACCGAGAAGGAAGAGCACGCGCATGCCTGAGGCGCCCGGCGTCCAACCCGACGAGACCGAGCACGACGAGCCCCGGCAGCATCAGGAGGTGCAAGGGCTCCAGCAGGCGCAGCAGGCCGACGAGTCGCAGCAGCCCCTCGAGCCGCAGCAGCCCGCGGCATCCGACACCGGCTGGTTGCGGGTCTCGCCCAAGTACGTGCTCGTCGAGGTCGTGGGCTCGATCATCGGCATGGTGATCTTCGTGGGCCTCGCGCTCGGCGCCCACTTCCTGCTCGACTGGCAGTGGGCCCTGTGGGTCGCCGGTGCGATCGCCGTGGTGTCGCTCGTGGGCATCGCGTTCGAGCCGCGCCGCGTGCGGTCGATCCAGTACCGACTGCGCGCCGACGACCTGCTCTTCCGCCGCGGCATCATGTTCCAGCGCCAGGTCGCCGTGCCCTATGGGCGCATGCAGCTCGTCGACATCACGCGCGGCCCCGTCGCACGCGCCCTCGGGCTGGCCGACCTCAAGTTCGTGACCGCTGCGGCGTCGAGCGCCGTCACGGTGCCCGGGCTGCCGATGGAAGAGGCCGATCGCCTGCGCGACGAGCTCGTCGCCCTCGCCGAGTCGCGCCGGGCGGGGCTGTGAGCGGTACAGCCCGCCCGCAGACAGCGGTGCACCTCGCCGACGGCGAGTGGCATCGCCTGCACCCGGCGAGCCCGCTGCTGCGCGGCGGACTCGTGTTCATCGCCGCGCTCGGCTTCATCATCGCGAACCTCCGCGAGCGGGTCATCGAGATCTTCCTCGCGATCTTCGCGCCCGAGTCGGGCGAGAGTCTCGATGCCGAGTACGGCGAGTGGCAGCAGGACTGGGCGAACGACCCGGTCGGCGGCATCGTGTCGAACGGCCTCGTGGGCTGGGCGCTGCTCGGTCTCGCAGCGATCATCGTCGCAGTCGTCATCGGGTTCTGGCTCTCGTGGCGCATGCACTCGTTCCGGGTGACGCACGAGGCGGTCGAGGTGCGCAGCGGCATCCTGTTCCGTTCGCATCGGAGCGCTCGCCTTGATCGCATCCAGGGCATCAACGTCAATCGCCCGCTCTTCGCGCGGCTGTTCGGCACCGCCAAGCTCGAGATCTCGGTCGCCGGCCAGTCGGCGAACGTGCAGCTCGCCTACCTGGGGTCGTCCCTCGCCGATGCCCTGCGCGCCGATGTGCTGCGTCTCGCCTCGGGCGCGCGGGCCGAGCGGGCGCAGGGTGCCGCCGCTCCTGACGGCGCGGTCGAGAGCCGAGCGGATGCGTCGGCGGTGCCCGTGCACGGAGCCGTGGCGAGCCCCGGCGCCGTGCAGGAGCCTGGCGCCGTGCACGAGCCCGGCGCGACCGCTGCCGACACCGATGCCGCAGGTCGCCGCACCCCGGTCACGGCCCGCGCCGGCGCGCTCGTCACGCAGAGGGTCGACGAGTTCCTGGCCCCCGAGCTCGACCCCGACCTCGCCTCGCCCGAGTCGGTCGTGCACCTGCCGCTCGGCCGGGTGATCGGATCGACGCTGCTCGGCGGGTCGACGATGTGGGCGATCATCCTCGTCGCGATCATCGTGGTCGGCGTCACCAGCGGCCAGACCTGGGTGCTCTTCAGCTTCGTGCCCGCGGCGATCGGTCTCATCAGCTACATGTGGTCGCGCATCACGAAGTCGCTGCGCTACTCGATCGCCGGCACGCCCGACGGCGTGCGCATCGGCCACGGACTGCTCTCGACCGGCAACCAGACGATCCCGCCGGGGCGCGTGCACGCCGTCGAGGCCACCCAGTGGGTGTTCTGGCGGCCGTTCGGCTGGTGGTCGGTACGCATCAACGTCGCAGGGCAGTCGATCTCGGCCTCGGGCGAGGCCGCACAGCGCACGATCGTGCTGCCGGTCGGCACCGTGGACGACGTGCACCGCGTGCTCGCCCTGCTGCTGCCCGACGCCGCGGCCGAGGTCGAGCCACTCGTCGACGCCGGCCTCGTGGGCCGGGGCGATGACGGCGGCTTCTCGGTCACTCCGAAGCGCGCGGCGTGGCTGCGGCCGTTCTCCTGGCGGCGCATCGGCCTCGCCGAGACGGCGGGCGTCGCCGTCATCCGCCGTGGCGCGCTCATCCGCAGCCTCAGCCTCGTGCCGCTCGCGCGCATGCAGTCGGTCGCCCTGTCGGTCGGCCCGATCGAGCGGGCACTCGACCTCGCGACCCTCCGGCTGCACACTGTGACCGGCCCCGTCAGCGCCGTGGTACCCGTCGCCGACCTGCCCGTCGCGACGGCACTCTTCGAACGACTCGCACACGAGGCGATCGAACGCGCGGCGAGCGACACGTCCCATCACTGGGGGGCGAGCGTGGGCGTCGCCGCGGCATCCGCCGCGCCGGTCGCACCGGCCGAGGCATCCGCCGCGCCGGTCGCACCGCAGCCCGCGGCATCCGTGCCCGACGCTGCCCACCAGACGGAGCCGCACCATGTCGACTGACCGACCCGGACGCCTCGGCGTCGGCACCATCGGTGCCGGACGCGTCGGCGCCGTGCTCGCCTCGGCGCTCGCGGGCGCCGGACACGCCCTCACGGGCATCGCCGCCGTCTCCGAGGAGAGCCGTGAACGGGCGGCGACCATGCTGCCGTCGGTGCCGGTGCTGCCGATCCCCGAGATCATCGAGCGCAGCGAGCTCGTGCTGCTCGCCGTGCCCGAGGCGGAACTCGGCCCGCTCGTCGCCGGGCTCGCCGAGGCAGGCGCCTGGCAGCCGGGTCAGCTCGTGCTGCACACCGTAGCCCGGTTCGGCACCGCCGTGCTCGACCCGGCGCGCCTCGCGGGCGCCATTCCGCTCGCCGTGCATCCGGCGATGAGCTTCACCGGCACGAGCATCGACCTCGCCCGCCTGCCGGGCACGTGGTTCGCCGTCACCGCGCCCGCGCCCGTGCTGCCGATCGGTCAGGCGCTCGTCGTCGAGATGGGCGGTGAGCCCGTCATCGTGGCCGAGCGCGATCGCGCCGCCTACGGCGAGGCGATCGACACCGCCGTCTCGTTCTCGACCGCGATCGTCGACCAGGCCAGCGGCCTCCTCGACGGCATCGGCGTCGCGAGGCCCGGAGCGGTGCTCGCCCCGCTCGTGCGCAGCGCGGTCGAGAATGCGCTCGCGCGGCACGACAGCGGTGCCTACTCCGAGGGTGCCGGTACGATCGACGAGGCCGATTCCGACTGGCCGCTTGGGGGTGGCGCGTGACCGCATCCGCGTCTGGCGCACGTGTCGTACCGACCATCGACGAGCTGCGCGAACGGCTCGCCGAGCGGCGTGCGGCCGGGGCATCCGTCGCCCTCGTGCCCACCATGGGCGCACTGCACGCCGGCCATCTGGCGCTCGTCGAGCACGCTCGCGAGCTCGCCGACGTCGTCGTCGTGTCGATCTTCGTGAACCCGCTGCAGTTCGGCCCCGGCGAAGACCTCGACCGCTACCCGCGCACGCTCGAGGCCGACGTCGAGGCACTCGACGGCCTCGGGGTCGAGTTCGTCTTCGCGCCGAGCGTCATCGAGATGTACCCGCACGGCGCCGTCGGCACGACGATCACGGCCGGCCGGGTCGGGTCGCTCTACGAGGGCGCTTCGCGGCCCGGTCACTTCGACGGCATGCTGACCGTCGTCGGCAAGCTGCTGAACATCGTGGGCCCCGACGTCGCGGTCTTCGGCCAGAAGGACGCGCAGCAGGTCTTCCTCGTGCGCCGCATGGTGGGCGACCTCGACGTGCCCACCGCGATCGAGGTCGTGCCGACCGTGCGCGAGACCGACGGCCTCGCGCTCTCGAGCCGCAATCGCTTCCTCGAGCCGGGTCACCGCGCCGCCGCGCTCACCCTGAGCGAAGCCCTTCGGGCAGCGGATGCCGCGGCGCCCGACGGCCTCGCCGAGGTGCTCGCCGAGGGCGCCGCCGCCTTCGGCGACCACGACGACGTCACCCTCGACTACCTCGTGGTCGTCGACCCCGAGACGTTCCTGCCCGTGGCCGACGAAGCGCGTGGCCCGGCCGTCGTGCTCGTCGCCGCGCGCGTCGGCGCGACACGCCTCATCGACAACGCCGCCATCACGCTCGGCTGACGCGCCACGAGCGCCCAAGTAGGCTGGTGCACGCACTCAGTCAGTACAGACGGTACTGCCGCATGACGAGAGAGAACGATGGCCGAGAACCAGACGGATGCCACGCCCGAGCCCACTGCCGAGGAGATCAGCGCCGCTGAGATCTCCGAGCAGAAGGCCGTGCGTCTCGCCAAGCGCGAACGGCTGATCGCGGCATCCGACGACCGCGCCTTCGGTGCCTATCCCGTGCGACTGCCGATCACGGCGACGATTCCCGAGGTGCGCGACCGCTTCGTGGGGCTCGGCGTCGACGAGGCGAGCGGCGAGCAGGTCGGCGTCGCCGGCCGCGTCGTGCACTCGCGCAACACGGGCAAGCTGTGCTTCGCGACGCTGCAGGCGGGCGACGGCAGCCGCATCCAGGCGATGGTCTCCCTCGCCGAGGTCGGCGAGGAGTCGCTCGCCGAGTGGAAGGACCTCGTCGACCTGGGCGACCACGTCTTCGTGGCCGGCGAGGTCATCACGAGCCGCCGCGGCGAGCTCTCGATCATGGTGAAGGAGTGGCGCATCGCCTCGAAGGCGATCCTGCCGCTGCCGAACCTGCACAACGAGCTCTCCGAAGAGATGCGCGTGCGCAGCCGCTACCTCGACCTGATCTCCCGCGAGCAGGCGCGCAAGAACGTCATCGACCGTGCGAAGGTCAACGCGAGCCTGCGCCGCACCTTCGACTCGCTCGGCTTCATCGAGGTCGAGACGCCGATGCTGCAGGTCATGCACGGCGGGGCATCCGCTCGCCCGTTCGTCACGAACTCGAACGCGTTCGACACCGATCTCTACCTGCGCATCGCGCCAGAGCTGTACCTCAAGCGCGCCGTCGTCGGCGGCATCGAGCGCGTCTACGAGATCAACCGCAACTTCCGCAACGAGGGCGCCGACTCGACGCACAGCCCCGAGTTCGCGATGCTCGAGGCCTACGAGGCGTACGGCGACTACAACACGATCGCCGACCTCACGCAGCAGCTGATCCAGGATGCCGCGGTCGCCACCTCGGGCTCGCACGTCGTGACCTGGGCCGACGGCACCGACTTCGACCTCGGCGGCGACTGGGCGCGCATCTCGATGTACGACTCGCTGTCCGAGGCGATCGGCGAGACGATCACCTCCTCGACCCCGGTCGAGCGACTGAAGCAGCTCGCCGACGAGGCCGGCATCGAGGTCGACCACCCGCTGCCCGGCAAGTACGTCGAAGAGCTCTGGGAGCACCACGTGAAGACGGGCCTTGTGCGCCCGACCTTCGTCATGGACTTCCCGCTCGACACCTCGCCCCTCGTGCGCGAGCACCGCTCGATCCCGGGCGTCGTCGAGAAGTGGGACCTCTACATCCGCGGCTTCGAGCTCGCGACCGGCTATTCAGAGCTCGTCGACCCCGTCGTGCAGCGCGAGCGCTTCGTGGAGCAGGCGAAGCTGGCCGCCGGGGGAGACCCCGAGGCGATGCGCCTCGACGAGGAGTTCCTGCGCGCGCTCGAGTTCGGCATGCCGCCGTCGGGCGGCATGGGCATGGGCATCGATCGCCTGCTGATGGCCCTCACCGGCCTCGGCATCCGCGAGACGATCCTCTTCCCCCTGGTCAAGTGAGCGGGCCCGGTCACGTGAATCGACGAGAGAGCGGATGCCGCGCATGAACGACTACCTGCCGAAGGGCGAACTCGAGCCCGAGAAGGATCCGAAGCGGCCGTCGAATGCGCGCCTCGGCATCTGGATCGTCGTGGGCGCGATCGGCCTCTACCTGCTCGGCTCCGGCATCTGGGGCATCATCACCGCCGGCTGACCCCCAGCACCGCTGGCTGAAGCCCCGCGAACGACGATTGCAGGAACCGCCGACCTGCCGACGTCGAGAACAGGTGTCCCGCGCCGGTTTCGCTCGATATCTCCTGTTCCCGCGACGGCGCTCTCCTCCTCCCCACCATGTGTTCCGTGATGGTGACCCACGGAAGGTCGTCCCACGGCCACGCACAGCCGATCTCGCGGCATCCTCGGTCGGATGAGAGATCTCCATGCCGATGTGCGTCGGTTCCACGGACTCGCGACCCGCAGTCAGCTCCAGAGCCTCGGGCACACCGCGCGAGCCCTCCGAGCAGCCGTCGTCAGCGGCGAGGTGACCCGGATCGGTCGATCCTGGCTCGCGTCCTCCCACGCGCCGGCGGCTGCGCGCCGCGCGATCGAACTGCGCGGCATCCTCGGTGGCGAGAGCGCGCTCGAGAGCTACGGGGTCTGGCTGTCGCACCGCACCGGCCTGTGCATCTCGACGCCGACGACGGCGAGCCGACTGCCGGCGTTGCGGCCCGGCGAGTACCGCCTGTGGCGCGATGACCTCCCGCACGGCGACGTGCGATGGCGTGTCACCGTCGAAGCCGCGCTCATCCAGCACCTGCCTCGCATCGCCGACCCGCGGCACGCGATCGCATCGATCGACAGCGCGACGAACCGACGGCTCCTCACCGCCGAGGGGCGCGATCGAATCATGCGACGGATGCCGCGACGCATCCGACGCCTTCGTCGCCGTCTCGACGGCTCGGCGCAATCAGGACTCGAGACGCTGCTGCGGCTCGCGATCCTCGACGAGGGATGGTCGGTGGAGTCGCAGGTCGAGATCCCGGGGGTCGGTCGCGTCGACCTCTTGATCGACGGGTGGCTCGTGATCGAGGCGGACGGTTCGAGATGGCACGACGGCCATGAAGCCGTCGCACTCGACCGCAAGCGGAACACCGCCCTGGTGCTCCGGGGCTACCGCTGGCATCGGTTCGGCCACGAGCAGGTGATGCTAGACCTCGCGACCTGCGTCGCGGTGATCCGGGCCTTGCTCGCGGCGGGCCGGCCGTGATGTGTCGCCATGACAGGGGATTGCGATTGACGCAGGTCGCAGACTCCTGTTTCGGTGAACGGCAGGTCTGCGGCACCTGTTTCGACGACCGAGCCTGCACCGGCAAGACGACGAAGCGGCCCGGACGGCGGGGAACCGCCATCCGGGCCGCGTCTCATCCTGCTAGCCGCAGCTGCGCGCGCTGTAGCCCACGGTCTTCGTCGCCGAGACCGTTGCGCCGTCGACAGTGCGCGTCGCCGTGACGGTGACCTCACCCGCGGGCACGCTCGCCGAGCGCACCGCGAACGAGTGCGTGGCGTTCTTGCCTGCCGCGACGGCCGAGAACGACTTCTCGCCGAAGGCTGACTGTATCGTCAGCGCGATCGGAGCCGCTTCGCCGTTCGTCGCACGCACGGCCACGTACGCCTTCGACCCGATGCAGCGGGTCTCGGCGGTCGCCTCGAACGCGACGGTCTCCGAAGCCGTGACCTGCACGGTGAACTCGGCGACGACCCGGCCGTCGGAGCCCACGACCCGGCCGCTCTGCGAGCCGCCCGCGTCGTAGGCATGCGAGCCCGAGATCACGTACGCGCCGGAGGAGTTCAGCACGCCGCGCGCCTTCTCGGCGGTGAACGTCGCCGCAGAACTCGTGCCGTCGCCCCACTCGATTGTCGCGCCGAACGTTCCGTCGAACTCGCTCCTGCTGACGCCGTCGGCATCGTTCACGAGGTCGGTCGAGATCGTCGCGCCGTCGGCCGCCACCTTGGTGCCGGGTGCGAAGAACCGTGCGATCGCGAGGGTGGTCGGCACCGCGGCATCCGCTTCGGCTGCAAGGCCCGCACCCTGGGCGAACCAGGTCGCCTGGGAGGTGTCGTAGTAGTTGACACCCGCCGCGGTCAGCCGCGCACCGACCACGCCCACGCGCTGCGTGAAGTCGGCGACGTCGCGCTTGGCCTGCGGCGACCAGCCCATCTCGGCGTGGGCGATCGCCCGCGGGAACATCATGAACTCGGCCTGGTCGCCGCCGCGGATCGTCTCGCTCCACATCGGCGCCTCGGGTCCGGCGACCTGCGCCTCGGTGAGACCGCTCACGAAGGTGCCGGGGTTCCACGAGTAGTACTGCGTGAGGTCGCAGATGCCCGAGCAGGCCCAGGTGAGCCCGATCGGCGTCTTCGCGTTGTACTTCATGTCGAGGTACGAACTCGAGCCGCGAGAGGCGACGATCTGCGCGCCGGCCGCTGCGGCGGCGGGAAGCTCGGCGGTCGAGCCGGCCCAGTACTGCACCTTGTCGCCCGCCTGCAGCGCCGAGGTGGTGCGCGCGATCTCGTTCCAGCCGTTGGCGCTCTTGCCGAGGTCGTGCACGATGCCGAGCACGCGTGCGACGAAGGCGTTGAACTTCGCCTGGCCGTAGCGCGCCACCATGTCGTGCGACTCGTCGCCGCCGATGTGGATCAGGTCACCCGTGGTGAGGCCCGAGAGCTGACCGAGCACGTGCTCGATGAAGGTGAAGGTCACCTCGCTGTCGGGGTCGAGGTAGGAGTATCCGACGGCGCCCGTGCCGTTGTGCGGTGCGGTCGGCTGGGTCGCCGTCGCGGGGTGCGACGAGCCGGGGGTGTTCAGCTGCGGGATCGCGCCGAGTGCCGCGTTGGTGTGACCCGGCAGGTCGATCTCGGGCACGATCTGCACGAAGCGGTCGTCGGCGTAGGCGACGAGCTCCTGGTAGTCGGCCTGCGTGTAGAAGCCGGTGCGCCCGGCCTCGCCGGCGTAACCGCCCTGCGTCATCGCCCTGGCACCCGAGACCGTGGTCAGCAGCGAGTAGTCGATCGTGTCGCCTTCTGCACGGCCCTCGTTGGTGATCTCGATGCGCCAGCCCTGGTCGTCGGCGAGGTGCAGGTGCAGCACGTTCATCTTGAACGACGCGATCGCGTCGATGATCTCCTTGACCTCATCGACCGTCTGGAACGAGCGGGCGACGTCGAGCATGACGCCGCGGTAGCCGAAGCGGGGTGCGTCGTCGATCTCGAGGGCGGGCGTCGACCAGTCGGCCTGCACGACGGTCGGCGACTCGGCGGCGGCAGGGAACAGCTGCCGCAGGGTCTGCGTGCCGTTGAACGCGCCGTGCGCATCGGCGGCGGCGATGCGGGCACCGTTCGCCGTCGCGCTGAGTTCATAGGCTTCGGCGTTGCCGTCGCCGACGGCGGCGTCGGAGACCAGCACGATGTCGGATGCCGCGGGCTCGCCGGTCTCGACGACCGGAAGATCGTACCCGGTCGAGGCCCGGAGCACCTCGGCCAGACGAGCAGCCGCATCGCCGAACGCGGGGGCGGTGATGATGCGGGAGGCCGCGGTGAGGGAGAAGCCGTCGCCGTCCTGCGGCGTCACCGTCGCGGGCACGGGCACGAGGCCGAGCGGAGCGACCGCCTTGGGCTCGGCGCCGGTCCACGCCTCGAACTCCCACAGCGACATGCCGTAGAAGCCGGCGCCGATCGGGGTGCGCTTGATGCCCTGCATGCGCACGTACGACACCTCGCCGGCCGTGGTCAGCTGTACGCGATCGATGCCGTCGCACGTGCCGTTGAGCACGCCGCTCGCGTCGTGCCAGGACGCTCCGTCGTCGGAGACCTGGATCCTGTACTGGGCGGCGCAGGCGGCTTCCCAGCGCAGGGTGACGTGGTCGAGCACGGTGGGCGCGGCGAGCTGCACCTGCAGCCAGGCGCTGTCGCTGTAGTTCGACGACCAGCGCGACTGCTCGCCGTTCGGCAGCAGGGAGCGAACGCCGTCGTTCGCCATGGGTGCCGCCCATTTCGCAAGTTCGGCGCCCGAGGCCGTCGCGACGGCGCCGTTGGCGGACAGGGCCACGTTCGTCGAGGCGGGTTCGGCGCTCGCCGCGGGCGCTGTGAGCAGGCTGCCGGCGACCAGGACGCCCGCGAGCACACCCCCCAGCCGCGCCACGGTTCGATGCAGTGAAATCGTCATTGATCCTCCTTGATCGCCCAGCGGCGCTGGAACTTGGGGCGAGCTTAGTATGTTAGCGAAACTAACAAAAGAGGTATTCGCGAAACGAGCAGGTAGTCTGGTGGTCCTATGGACGAATTCTGGGCGAATGCGATCTGGTCGCTGGCGCCGACCGTGCTCATCGGCCTCATCTTCTGGTTCGTGATGCGCGCGGTGATCCACGCCGACCGCAACGAGCGCAAGGCCTACTCCCGCATCGAGGCTGAGGAGCGGGCCAAGCTCGCCGAGCACCGACCGGCAGCCTGACCGGCATGACGTCGGAGCAGACGGCGCTCCTCTTCGCCGGCATCGTCGTCGTCTTCGACCTGATCATCCGCGTGACCGCGATCATCGTCGTGCCGCGCAACCGCCGCCCGACCGCGGGCATGGCGTGGCTCCTCGCGATCTTCTTCCTCCCGTTCATCGGGGTGTTCTTCTTCCTGCTCATCGGAAACCCGAAGCTGCCGAAGCACCGCCGTCAGAAGCAGGCAGAGGTCGACCGCTACATCCGCGAGTCCACCCACGGCGTCGAACGGGTCAGCGACCCCGGCCACTGGCCCGGATGGTTCGAGGGCGTCGTGCGGCTGAACCGCAACCTCGGCTCGATGCCGCTCATCGGCTCGAACAGCGCGAGCCTCATCGGCGACTACCAGGGGTCGCTCGATGCGATGACCGACGCGGTTCGCGGTGCCAAGCGCTACGTGCACGTCGAGTTCTACATCCTCGCCCTCGACGCCACCACGGCACCGTTCTTCGACGCCCTCGGCGAGGCGGTCGCGCGCGGCGTCGACGTGCGCCTCATGCTCGACCATGTCGCGTCGTTGCGCGTGAAGGGCTATCGCACGACCCTCAAGCGACTGACGGAGATGGGCGTGCGGTGGCAGCTCATGCTTCCGGTGCAGCCGCTGAAGGGCAAGTACCAGCGGCCCGACCTGCGCAACCACCGCAAGATCCTCGTCGTCGACGGCGACGTCGGCTTCATGGGATCGCAGAACATCATCGATCGCAGCTACAACAAGCGCAGCAACATCCGTCGAGGCCTGAAATGGAAGGAACTCGTGACGCGCGTCGAAGGCCCGATCGTCGCGGGACTCGACGCCATCTTCGCCACCGACTGGTACCTCGAGACCGGCGAGGAGCCCGAGCGCGACCTCGCGCTGCTGCTCGACCAGCCGGGCGAGGCTCAGGACCTCGACTGCCAGGTGGTGCCGAGCGGGCCGGGGTACCCGAACGAGAACAACCTGAAGCTCTTCCTCGCGCTGCTGTACGCCGCCGAAGAGCGCATCATCATCACGAGCCCGTACTTCGTGCCCGACGAGGCGATGCTGCGCGCGATCAGCGGCGCCACCCAGCGCGGCATCCACGTCGAGCTCTTCGTGTCGGAGATCGGCGACCAGGCCCTCGTGTACCACGCGCAGCGCTCGTACTACGAGGCGCTGCTGCGCGGCGGCGTCAAGATCTACATGTACAAGGCGCCGTACATCCTGCACTCCAAGCACTTCACGATCGACGACGACGTCGCGGTGATCGGCTCGAGCAACATGGACATCCGCTCGTTCGAGCTCAACATGGAGATCTCGCTCCTCGTGCGCGGGGCCTCGTTCGTGCGCGAGATGCGCGCCGTCGAAGACGGCTACCGCCGCGACAGTCGTGAGCTGACCCTCGACGACTGGATGAAGCAGCCGCTGCGGTCGACGGTGCTCGACAACCTCGCGCGGCTCTCCTCGGCGCTCCAGTAGTCGGCGAGCGGATGCCGCGGCCGCGCGCCGGCCGTCGCGTCGCGGGCTGCTCGTACGAGGCGCGCTAGTTGCGCGGCTTCAGGTGCACCGTCGGCAGCTCGGGTGCGGGCAGCGGCCCGCCGTCGTACCCCGCCACGTGGCCGAACCGGCCGTCGGGATTGTCGCGGCCGACGACGTCGGCCTGCCACTGGCGGCGGAACTCCACGATCTCGTCGTGGCCCCGGCCGATGAAGTTCCACCACATGACGAGCGCCTCGTCGAACGGCACGCCGCCGAGGAGGATCACGCGCACCGGGGCATCCGCTGCTCGGAGTCTCACGCCCTCGTGACCGACCGGCAGGTAGCCGAGCTCGCTCCGCTCGAGCGCGGCGGAGCGGCCGGTCTCGGCGAGCGGTACGAGGCGGTCGTGGTCGTCGGCTTCGCCGTCGAGCGCCGCGACGGTCACGCCGACCGGGCCGAGGTCGACGAGCAGTCCGTGCTCGAACGAGGGGTCGAGCTCGATCCAGGCCTCGCCGCCCGCCGGCAACTCGATCTGGGCGCCGACGAGGGGAGAGAAGAGCGAGACGGATGACTCGGCCGAGACGCCGGGCAACGACCCGGCGAAGACGCGCACGACGGCGTCGTCGACGGCGATCTCGTCGATCTCGGCGTGCTCGAAGAACGGGGCGACGTGGCGAGCGGCTTCGGGCAGGGCGACCCAGAGCTGCACGCCGTGCAGCCGGGTGGTCGCGGGGGTCGACACCTCGGAGTGCGAGATGCCCCGCCCGGCGGTCATCAGGTTCACTGCACCGGGGCGCACCATCTCGTGGCTGCCGGTGCTGTCGCGGTGCTCGATCTCGCCCTCGAAGAGCCAGCTGACGGTCTGCAGGCCCGTGTGCGGGTGCGGCGGCACGACCATGCCCCCGGAGACCGTGACGTCGTCGGGGCCGTAGTGGTCGGCGAAGCACCAGGCGCCGATCGTGGTGCGGCCTCGCTGGGGGAGCGTGCGGCGCACGTTCATCGCGCGCGGGCCGCCGAGCGGCACGTCACGGGGCTGCAGCACCACGATCGCCGGGTCGGCTGCGGCCTCGGGCGGGCAGAGCAGTTCAGCCGGGTCTCGTTCGAGGTTGCTCATGCTGCGAATTCTATGCGCGGCGCCCGCACACGGGGCGGGGTCGGCCACTAGCATGACGACATGGCTCCTTCGCTGCGTCTTCGTCGTGCCGGTCTGCTCGCCCTGGCGGTCTCATCGGTGTTCCTGCTGTCGGCATGCAACCCGCCGTCGGGCGCTGCCGAAAACTTCCCCGGCGTGCCGACCGACGCCGACGCCGACGTGGTCGACGTCGACTCGGGCCACGACGACGCCGGTGACGACGAAGCCCACGACGAAGCGGAGACGCCCTCGTACGAAGACGGTCCCGTCGTCGTGTGGTGGGCCGACGGCGGCCAGCTCGCCCTCACGATCTCGGGCAGTTCGACGTGTCCCCCCATCGGCGACCAGATCCGCGTGCTCGAGCCGGCCGGCGAGGGCAACCGCGTCGCGATCGACCTCGTCGAGCGGCCCGAGAACGAGGTCTGCACGATGGACCTCGTGCCGCACACGACGCTGTTCTGGACTCCGACGACCGTCACGACGACCGAGCCGCTCCTCGTCGAGGTCGCCGGCGAGGAGATCGAGGTTCCCGTCAAGTAGACGGGCAGTTGTACCCCGATCGAACCCGCTGCTGTACCTCGAATCGGAAATGGCCCCTGAACTGGGGTAAGACGTTCGACCCTCGAACCTTAAGTGAGGGATCCTTCTTCACTATCGTTGCGTCCACGTGCACCGTCCACCCGGGACGGCGACCCGACACGTGAGGACGATTCTTCGTGCCCAGAAGCAAACTGACGGCTGCCGCCGCCATCGCCGCATTGTTCGGCGCACTCTTGACACCCGCATTGCTCGCTGCGCCGGCCTCGGCGGCGACCCTCCAACCGGGTGGCCTCCAGACCGGCTTCGAGATCGACGGCAACATGACGCTGGAAGGGGCCGCTCCCGACGAGACCGATTGGGACAGCATCCTGGCGCCGCTCCCGGCGGAGGGGACCTCGGACTTCCTCGGCGCGGCCCCGTACACGACAGACCAGGGATTCGAGTCGACCGGCATCGTGTATGCGACGCGCGGCTGGGACAACGGCGCCTCCGACCTCGCATGTACCGGCAGCGACCTGACGGGCGCACCCGGGTCGCAGAAGCAGAACGACAACCCCTGGGCGCCGGCGCCGGCAAACGTCAACGCCAAGGACGACGCCTGCACCGGCGGCGCGGCGTACGAGGTCGTCACCGATGACCAGGGCGTCGAGCACGTCGTGCTCTACATGTACTGGACGCGGCTCGACGGCTCGGGCGACATGAGCAGCTTCCAGACGTTCGAGGGCCCCGAGGCAGGCCGCTGCGACGACTTCGCGGTGGAGTTCGACTACGACTCGGCGAACGACACCACCACCGCCGGAGCACTGCGGTGGCTCGCGGCCGACGGCGACTGCACCGACCCCGACGGGCCGGGCCTCTGGGTGCCGACCGCGCAGGACCTCGAGTACGAGGCCGCTGTCGGAGCGCGCATGGAGGGCCCCGGGCCGCTGCCCGGCGAGCCGGGCACGTTCGGCGAGATCGCGGTCGACCTTTCGAGCGTGGGCCTCTTCGACGACGAGTCGTGCGAGGGCTTCGCGACCGGCATCGGGTTCACGCGCACCGGCAACTCGCCGACCGCCGAGATCATCGACTTCTTCCAGCCTCAGAACCCGCTCGTCATCACGAACTGCGGTGCCCTGAGCGTCACGAAGCTCTCCGACCCGCAGGGCATCACCTCGACCGACGACTTCGCCTACACGGTGGAGCGAGCGGGCGGCGGCGACATCTATCCCGACCAGACGGCGATCAACGAGAGCCTCCGCATCGGAGAGACCGATGTGTGGCCCGACGTGTTCGCGGGCGACGACTACACGCTCAGCGAGGTCATCGGCGACGGGCTGCCGTGGGCGCAGCTCTCGATCAGTTGCCAGATCGACGACCGCATCATCGAGCTCACCTCGCCCGACGACGAGTTCCCGGTCGAAGAGGGCAACGTGACCGCGTGCCAGATCGTCAACACGACCTCGTGGGTCACGGTCGAGAAGCAGACCCTGCCCGACGGCGCCGCTCAGGTCTTCGACTTCACCGTCGGCGACACCGAAGTGCAGCTCGCCGACGGCCAGATCAGTGCGCCGATCTACTACGTGCCGGGCACCGAGGTGCCGGTCAGCGAGACCGTGCCCGCCGGGTGGAACCTCACCGACGTGACGTGCACCCCCGCCGGCACGGCCACGGCCGACGGCGAGACCGTGACCACGGTCGCGGGCGAGGGCGTGCACTGCGTGCTCACGAACACGCAGAACGGCGAGATCATCGTTCACAAGATCGTCGACGGCCCGCAGGGCGCCGTCTTCGAGTACACCGGCAGCTGGCTCGAGGACCCGTCGACGTTCACGATCGACGCGACCGACGGATCGGGCGACAGCGAGACCTACTCGGTCGAGCCCGGCAACTACGATCTCACCGAGACGGCGCTCGAGGGCTACGACACGACGAACCTCGTGTGCGTCGACCCCGATGGCGGCTCCGGCGTCGACCCGGCCGACTTCTCGGCCGTGCTCGACGTCGACCCGGGCGAGCTCGTCGAGTGCACCTACACGAACACGCAGCGCGGCGAGATCCGCGTCGACAAGGACACCATCCCTGCCGAGTGGGACCAGGACTTCGACTTCTCGGTCGTCGGCATGGACACCGACGAGCAGTTCACGCTCAACGACGCGTCCGACGACGAGGCGAACCCGTGGAGTTCGGGACTCATCGTGCCCGGCGACTACACCGTCGCCGAGGTGCTGCCCGAGCACTGGGAGCTCGACTCGATCAGCTGCGGCACCCCGGAGGGTGCGTCGACCGACGTCGTGCTCGAGCCGGGCGCGGTCGTCACCTGCGTGTTCACGAACCGCGCGCTGCCCGGCTCGGTCACGATCGAGAAGAGCGTCGGCGGCGTCGCCGACGGCTTCGAGTGGGCGTTCGACCTCACGATCTCCCCGGTTCCCGGTGCCCAGGAGGGCACCCAGACGGTGACCGGCGCCGGCGAGGCATCCGACAGCGTCACCTGGACCGACCTCGTGCCCGGCGAGAACTACACGGTCTTCGAGACCCCGGTCGACGGCTGGAACATGGGCGACATCACCTGCACGGGCGCCGACGGCGCGCTCACCGACCTCAACGGCGACGCACCCGGCTTCGAGTTCGTGGCCGAGATCGACACCGAGATCGACTGCGCGCTGACGAATGAGGCCGTGCCCGGCGAGATCGAGGTCACGAAGTCGGCTGTCGGGGGCGACGGCACCTTCGACTTCGAACTGACCCCGCTCGATGCCGAGGGCGCGCCAGCGGGCGAACCCGTCGTCGAGAGCGTCACGACCGAGGGCGGCGAGGGCACCGCGGTGTTCGAGGGCGTCCTGCCCGGCGGCCGCTTCTCGCTCGCCGAGGTCGACCCCGGCGAGGCGTGGGTCGCTGGTGAACTGGCCTGCACGGTCGACCCGGTCGGCGAGGCCGGCCCTTCGCCGATCGATGCGAGCGACTTCACGGTGCAGCCCGGCGACCTCATCGCCTGCGACATCGAGAACCTCGCGCGTGGCCCGCTCACCATCGTCAAGACGGTCGACGGCCCGGCCGTCGACAATGGCGACGGAACGTGGGACGTCTCGTACACGGTCACGGTGACGAGCGAATCGGCCACCGACGAGTCGTACGACCTCACCGAGAAGCTGAAGTTCGGCAACGGAATCACGCCGACCTCGGCCGAGATCACCGGCCCCGAGGGCATCGCCATCAACCCCGGCTGGAACGGCATCGACGACATCGCGGTCACGACCGCGCTGCTGCCGGCCGGCGGTGAGCACGTCTACGCCGTCGCGGTGACCGCGAAGGTCGCGTCGAACGTGAGCTCCGACGAGGCCGACTGCGCGGTGGCCTCGAGCGATGAGGGCAGCGGCACGCTGAACTCGGCCTCCATCGAGTTCTGGAACGGTTCGGCGTCGAGCGAGGATTGCGCACCGATCACTCCCGAGCAGCCGTCGCTGCCGGCCACGGGTGTGAGTCTCGCGGCCGGCTGGGTCGGCCTCGCGGTGATCGCCGCTGGTGGCCTGCTGCTGTTCCTCCGCCGTCGCCGTCAGATGACAGCGAAGTAGCGCCGAGCACTGCGCGGTGGGCCGTCGGGGGAGACCCCGGCGGCCCACTTCACGTTGGCGGGCGGTTGCGACGGAGCACGAGCAGGTCGCCGATCTCGCAGTCGAGCACTTCGCAGACGGCCTGCAGCGTCGAGAAGCGGATGGCGCGGGCTCGGTCGTTCTTCAGCACGCTGAGGTTGACCACGGAGACGCCGACGAGTTCGGCGAGGCGCGCGAGCGTCATGTCCCTGGCGGCGAGCAGTTCGTCGAGCCTGCAGTGCACATCGGATGCCTCGTCGGGCTCGGCCGGCGCCATCAGACGAGCCCCTCGGTGTCGCGCTGCAGTCGCTCGCCGACCGCGAAGACGGTCGCGGCCGTCGCGGCGATGAACGTCAGCAGGATGAGCGGAAACAGCTCGACCGACATCACCACGTTGTCGAAGGTGCGGTCGCTGAGCACGGCGAAGGCGCCGTTCGCGACCATGTTGCCGAAGAACGGCACCGCGAAATACCCCACGATCCCGGTGAAACCGGCCGTCGTGACGAGCACCGTGTTGGTGCGACCGAAGACGATGCTCCGGCTCACGTTCCAGGCGAGCCAGACGAGGCAGGCCACGACGCTGACGACGACGACGGCCAGGATGAGCTGCTGGATGACGAGCGCGGCGAGTGATGCGGCGGGCAGCGACGGTGCGGTGATGATCCCGCTGTCGAGTTCGATCGCGATGGGCGCGCCGTTCACGCCGATCGGCGCGTCGGCGGTCGTGCCCGCGAACTCGGCCGGCACCGCGACATCCTGATTCGGCAGCACCTCGATGATGCGCGCGACGGCCGACCAGACCGCCCAGGCGGCGATGCCGACGCCGGCGGCCATGAAGATCCACAGGGCCACGGCGTCGCTGCGCTTGACGGCGGGGGTGGGGATGGTGGTCGCGCTCATGATCTCCCTAACGTTTATCGATAACAACGATAAACGATACGGTAGGGCGATCGCGCGGCGGTGTCAACCGACCGGCGCGGTGCGCCCACGGCGAACAGGGCCCCACGCGGCATCCGCCTTGTTTACGCTCTTCTTAACGGCGCCCCTACCCAGCGGGGTCGTGAGGAGTAGAGCATGTTCGAGAGATTCACCGACCGAGCCCGTCGTGTCGTCGTCCTGGCCCAAGAAGAGGCCAAGATGCTCAACCACAACTACATCGGCACCGAGCACATCCTGCTCGGCCTCATCCACGAGGGTGAGGGCGTGGCCGCCAAGGCCCTGGAGTCCCTCGGCATCTCGCTCGACGCCGTGCGCGAGCAGGTCCAGGACATCATCGGCCAAGGGCAGCAGCAGCCGACGGGGCACATCCCGTTCACGCCGCGCGCCAAGAAGGTGCTCGAGCTCTCGCTCCGCGAGGCGCTGCAGCTCGGCCACAACTACATCGGCACCGAGCACATCCTGCTCGGCCTCATCCGCGAGGGCGAGGGCGTCGCCGCCCAGGTGCTCGTGAAGCTGGGCGCCGACCTCAACCGCGTGCGCCAGCAGGTCATCCAGTTGCTCTCGGGCTACCAGGGCAAGGAGCAGGTGCAGGTCGGCGCGAACGAGCAGACGACCCCGCAGGGCGGCTCGCAGATCCTCGACCAGTTCGGCCGCAACCTCACGCAGGCCGCTCGCGAGTCGAAGCTCGACCCCGTGATCGGGCGCGAGAAGGAGATCGAGCGGGTCATGCAGATCCTCTCGCGTCGCTCCAAGAACAACCCCGTGCTGATCGGCGAGCCCGGCGTCGGCAAGACCGCCGTCGTCGAGGGCCTCGCGCAGGCGATCGTCAAGGGCGAGGTTCCCGAGACGCTCAAAGACAAGCAGCTCTACTCGCTCGACCTCGGTTCGCTCATCGCCGGCTCCCGCTACCGCGGTGACTTCGAAGAGCGCCTGAAGAAGGTCACGAAAGAGATCCGCACGCGCGGCGACATCATCGTCTTCATCGACGAGATCCACACCCTGGTGGGTGCCGGTGCCGCCGAGGGCGCAATAGACGCCGCTTCGATCCTGAAGCCGCTCCTCGCTCGCGGCGAGCTGCAGACGATCGGTGCGACCACGCTCGACGAGTACCGCAAGCACTTCGAGAAGGATGCCGCGCTCGAGCGCCGCTTCCAGCCGATCCAGGTCGCCGAGCCCTCGCTGCCCCACGCGATCAACATCCTCAAGGGGCTGCGCGACCGCTACGAGGCGCACCACAAGGTCTCGATCACCGACGGTGCGATCGTCGCCGCGGCGAACCTCGCCGATCGCTACATCTCCGACCGGTTCCTCCCCGACAAGGCGATCGACCTGATCGACGAGGCCGGAGCGCGCCTCCGCCTCTCGATCCTCTCGAGCCCGCCCGAGCTGCGCGAGTTCGACGAGAAGATCGCCGTCGTCCGGGCCGCGAAAGAGACCGCGATCGAGGAGCAGGACTTCGAGAAGGCCGCGTCGCTCCGCGACGAGGAGAAGAACCTCCTCGGCGAGCGTCTGCGCCTCGAGAAGCAGTGGAAGTCGGGCGACGTCAAGACCACCGCCGTCGTCGACGAGGGCCTGATCGCCGAGGTGCTCGCGCAGGCCACCGGCATCCCCGTCTTCAAGCTCACCGAAGAGGAGTCCTCGCGACTCGTCTTCATGGAGAAGGCGCTGCACGAGCGCGTCATCGGTCAGGAGGAGGCCATCTCGGCCCTCGCCAAGACCATCCGCCGCACCCGTGCCGGCCTGAAAGACCCGAAGCGCCCCTCGGGCTCGTTCATCTTCGCCGGCCCCACGGGCGTCGGCAAGACCGAGCTCGCCAAGGCGCTCGCCGAGTTCCTCTTCGACGACGAGGCGGCGATGATCTCGCTCGACATGTCGGAGTACGGCGAGAAGCACACGGTCTCGCGCCTGTTCGGTGCCCCTCCCGGATTCGTCGGCTTCGAAGAGGGCGGCCAGCTCACCGAGAAGGTGCGTCGCAAGCCGTTCAGCGTCGTGCTCTTCGACGAGATCGAGAAGGCGCACCCCGACATCTTCAACTCGCTCCTCCAGATCCTGGAGGAGGGCCGGTTGACCGATGGCCAGGGCCGCGTGGTCGACTTCAAGAACACGGTCATCATCATGACGACCAACCTCGGCACGAAAGACATTTCAGGCGGCCCCGTCGGCTTCCAGCTCGAGGGCGACTCCCGCACGGGCTACGACCTCATGAGTGGCAAGGTGAAGGAGGAGCTGAAGAAGCACTTCAAGCCCGAGTTCCTGAACCGCGTCGACGAGATCATCGTCTTCCCGCAGCTCTCCAAGCCCGAGCTGCTGCAGATCGTCGACCTGTTCATCAAGCGGCTCAGCGAGCGCATGCTCGACCGCGACATGACGATCGAGCTCACCCAGCCGGCCAAGGAGCGGCTCATCGAGGTCGGGTTCGATCCCTCCCTCGGAGCCCGTCCGCTGCGCCGCGCGGTGCAGCACGAGGTCGAAGACCGCCTCTCCGAGAAGATCCTGCACGGCGAGCTCAACTCGGGCGACCACGTGCACGTCGACTTCAAGGACGGCGAGTTCCTCTTCACCACGACGCAGCGCGAGCTTCCCGTCGCGGTCGGCGTGAACACCGCCGCCGCGATCGGCACCGGTCCCGTGAGCCCCGACCTGGCGGCCGCGTCGGGCGAGTAACCGGCACACTTCGAAGGGCGGATGCTGCGGCATCCGCCCTTCGTCGTTCCCGCGGCGGCAATACGATGGCAGGATGACCGAGTTCCACGTGCGCCGCGCACGCACGAGCGATGTGCCGAAGATCATCGAGCTGGTGGAGCCACTCGTGCAGCGACGCATCCTGCTCGGCAAGGAGCGCGTCGACCTCTACGGTGCCGTGCAGGAGTTCCGCGTCGCGGAGACCGATGACGGCCGTCTCGTCGGCGCCGGCGCCCTGCATGTCATGTGGGAGGATCTCGGCGAGGTGCGCACCCTCGCCGTCGACGACGCGTGGCTCGGCCACGGCGTCGGCCACGCGCTGCTCGCCACGCTCGAGGCGGAGGCCCGCGAGCTCGGCCTCTCGCGGCTCTTCTGCCTGACCTTCGAGACCTCGTTCTTCGGTCGTCACGGCTTCGTCGACATGGGCGCCGAGACCGTCGACCCCTCGGTCTACGCCGAGCTCGTGCGCTCGAACGACGAGGGCGTCGCCGAGTTCCTCGACCTCGCTCGCGTCAAGCAGAACACGCTCGGCAACACGCGCATGCTGAAGCACCTCTGACGGCCGGCGTCGCCCGGGTGGCTCCGCGCGTCCGCACGCGTCCACAGGTGGTCGCTCCTGCCGTGCTGCGGCTTCGCTGAGACGAGATCCGGCACGCCGAGCGGATGCCGCCGGCGCACGCATCCGGGCCGTACCCTGTGTGCATGTCGACGAACACACCGACCGGGCGGCAGTCTCCGCAGGTGTACCGTCGTCGCCGCATCGTCGTGCTGATCGGCCTGCTCGCCGTGATCATCGCGATCGTGCTCGTCATCGTGCGGCCGGGGGCGAGCCAGGGCGAGGAGCCCGGGGCGTCGCCGAAGCCAGAGCCGTCGGCGGTGCCCGAGACGACCTCCATCCCGACGGAGCCCACCGCGGCCGACGGCGACCCGTGTGCGCCCGAGAAGATCCTGGTCGAAGCCGTCACCGACAAGTCGTCGTACGAGCCAGGGGAGCAGCCGCAGCTGTCGGTCACGATCACCAACACCGGCAAGAACGTGTGCGTGCTGAACGCAGGCACGAAGGCGCAGGTCTTCACGGTCACGAGCGGAACCGAGCAGTACTGGACCTCGACCGACTGCCAGGTCGACGCCATCGACGCTGAGGTGTCGTTGACCCCGGGCACGCCGGTCAGTTCGAGCGTGCCGATCATCTGGGATCGCACGTACTCGTCACCCGAGACCTGCAGCGGCGCGCGCGAGACGGTGCCTGCGGGCGGCGCGTCGTACCACCTCGCGGTGACGGTCGACGGCTTCGCCTCGGCCGAGCAGAAGCAGTTCCTGCTCTACTGAGCAGGGCTCTGACGGCCTCCCGCCCGGCTCCCGCCCTGCTGCCCGTGCGGGTAGCCGGCGAAGGCCTGGGTCGTACCCGCCGGCGGGTCGAAGCGCACGAGCGCGTTGGCCGCTTCGAGTGACGGCGCCGACGACATGAGCTGCTGATCGGCCGGGTCGAGTGCCCACTTGACGACGAGGTACACGTCGCCGCGCTTCACGTCGCGGTAACGGCGGATGATCGCCTTCGGCAGGGCCGGGTCGTTGCGCATGCACAACCAGGTGTCGCCGTCGAACCGGATCGGCTTCGGGAGGCTGCTGGGCACTGGGCTCCTTCGGAGAGGAGCGCGCCGGCCCGCGCGGTTGCTTCGATGGTACGAGCGCCCGGCGACATGATCGCAGGGCAGGATTCTGATGAATGCGCCGGCGCCGTGGGGTCTACGAGAACGCCGTCGTCTTCGTCGACACCTCGGACCCTCACGGTCCGGCACAGACATCTTAGGGCGCTTTCCTCGGAACTCCACATCCGAGTTCGGCGGTGCCGCGAAACAGGCGAGCGGATGCCTCGGAGTGCGCCGACGGCGGACGGAGGCGGGCGCCGAGGCATCCGCTCGGTACCCTTGAGGAATGGCAGGAAAGGCACGACGGAAGCAGGCGGCCGAGCCCGTGGAGTTCCGCTCGCAGGCGCTCGCAGAGGCGCTCGAACGGCAGGACATCGCGGCGGTCGCGCTCGCACTGCGCCACGGCAACACCGTGGTGCCGCTCGTGAAGCCGGGGCCGCGCGACAAGCCGCTCGACGGCGGCGAGGTGTGGACCTACCGCGACCCGAAGACGGGCGACGTCGCGCTGCTGCTGTTCAGCGACGCGGCGAACAAGCCCGAGAACCTGCCGCCCGCGGTGGGACTGCAGAGCCCGGCTTGGCTGCGCACCTTCCTGAAGCGGCACGAGTCGACGATCACGACGGTGTTCCTCGACATCGCAGGGCCGCATCCGATGCAGGCGCCGCCGGCCGAGCTGCTCAAGGCGCTCGAGGCGTAGCTCGAGAGGCGCGCGCCGCGCCCGGGTCTGCGGCACGTCATGGCGCGCCTTCGCGTCGCGTGCAACGCTCAACGGTATCGGCACGCGAACACCCGGTCGCCCGCCGACTTGACCCTGCACCGTGGTGCAGGGTCGACACTGACGGGATGACCGCAACCTCAGCTTCAACCTCAGCCTCCGCTCGCCGCCTGTCCGACGATTCCTTCGCTCGCGTTCGATGGGGTCGGGCGGGTGCCGTCTACGACCTGATCGTGACCGTCGGGTTCGCCACGCCGTTCACTGCGCCGCTGCTGCTCGCGCTGACCCGATCCCTGCACGATGCGCTCGACCTGCCGGGTGCGCAGCTGCCAGAGCTCGACCCCACCGCGCTCATGTTCACGAGCATGTTCGGCACCGCCGTTACCATGTGGGCGATCGCCCGCATCCTGCGGCCGGAAGCCCGGTTCATCGCGATCGACACCGTCGGGCGCGCGGTGTTCTCACTCTGGATGATCTGGGCACTGTTGAATGGGCAGAGCGCGACGGTCGTCGTGTTCCTGATCGGGGAGGTGACATGGCTGATCCTGCAGCTCAGCGGACTGCTCCGCCTTCGTCGGCGCTGACGGCCGGCCTGCTGACAACGGGCCCGCTCGCCGGCGCCTCCGGGGTCGCGGTGAGCACGCTGCGGTTCTACGAACGGCAGGGGCTGCTCGCGCCCGAGGGCCGTTCGAGCGGGGGCTACCGCCAGTACTCGCCCGACGCGGTGCGGCGGGTGCGATTCATCAGGCGCGCCCAGGAGCTCGGCTTCACCCTGCGCGAAGTGCGCGAGGTGCTGGCGCTCTCCGACGAGCCCGAGCGCATCGTGCTCGACGATGTCGCAGATCAGGTCGCCGACAAGCTCGCCGAGCTCGATCAGCGCATCGCCGACTTGCGCGGCGTGCGTGCCGCGCTCGCCCTGCTGGTCGAATCGGGCCCGCTGCATCCGACGTGCCCGGTGATCGACGCCATCGCCTGAGGCTGCGCGGTGCCGGACCTGCCGGCCTGGCGCCTGCAGAACGCCGTCAGAAGGCGGCGTCGAGCTCCCGCTCCCGCGGGCCGGTCGAGGCCATCATGGCGCGCTGCACGGCGGCGTGCACGCTGCCGGCCTCGACGTCGAGGATGGTCGTGTAGCCGAGCCGTTTGGCCTCGGCACTGCGCTGCTTCGCGGCCGTCACGGGGCGCACTTCGCCGGCGAGGCTGATCTCCCCGAACGCCGCGAGTTCGTGCGGCACCGCGCGGTCGCGCATGGCCGAGGCGATGGCAACGGCGATGGCGAGGTCGGCACCGGGCTCGGCGAGCCGAACACCGCCCACAGTCGAGACGTAGACGTCGTGGTCGCCGAGGGTCTTGAGCCCGGCGCGGCGCTCGAGCACGGCGATGATCATCGCGACGCGCGACGGGTCGACGCCGTTGACCACCCGCCGGGGTTGCGGCGCCTTCGTGGAGACCACGAGGGCCTGCACCTCGACGGGGAGTGCCCGGCGGCCCTCGAGTGCGACGGTGACGCACGTGCCGCTCACAGCGCTGCGGCCGCTCGAGAGGAAGAGGCCGGAGGGGTCGGGCACCTCGGCGATGCCCTCGCCCGTCATCTCGAAGCAGCCGACCTCGTCGGTGGGGCCGAAGCGGTTCTTGAGCGCGCGAACGAAGCGAAGCGCCGTCTGCCGGTCGCCCTCGAATTGGCAGACGACATCGACGAGGTGCTCGAGCAGGCGGGGCCCGGCGATCGAACCGTCTTTCGTGACGTGGCCGACGAGCAGCACGGGCAACTGCCGCTCTTTCGCGACTCGGATGAGCGTCGAGGCGACCTCGCGCACCTGGCTCGGCTGCCCGGGCAGGCCGTCGGAGAGCGAGGAGGACACGGTCTGAACCGAGTCGACGATGAGCAGGGCGGGCCGGATGGCGTCGACCTGCCCGAGGATCGTGGCGAGATCGGTCTCAGCGGCGAGGAAGAGCTCGCTCTGCAGCGCGCCCGTGCGGCCTGCCCGAAGCCGCACCTGCGCCACCGACTCCTCGGCCGTGACGTAGAGCACGCGCCGGCCGCTCGCAGCGACGCGGGCAGCGACCTCGAGCAGGAGCGTGGATTTGCCGACGCCCGGCTCGCCGGAGAGCAGGATCGCGGCGCCCGCGACGATGCCGCCGCCGAGCACGCGGTCGAACTCGCCGATGCCGCTCGGGCGGTGCGCCGCGTCTTCGGTCTGCACGTCGAGGATCGACCGCGCGGTGCGGGCCTCGCCGAGCTGCACGGCCTGCACGGCGCGCACGATGCCGGTGGCCTCGGCCACGTCGACGACGGTGCCCCACTGCTGGCACTCGCCGCATCGGCCCGCCCATTTGAGGGTGCTCCAGCCGCACTCTGAGCAACGGAAGGTCGAGGTGGAGCGGGCCATGCCCCGAGACTAGCCGCGGCCCCCGACAGTGAGCGCTCCGGCGCGCTCGCCGGCGCGCGTGACGACGCGGGCGAGCCCGGGACGGAAGGCCTCGGCCCAGACCGCGTAGCCGTGATCGTTCGGGTGGAACATGTCGCGCGCGAACTGCGTCAGGATGCCGCGGAGGCCCTGTCGTCGGGTCGCCTCGTGGAGCGGCGCCACGACGAGTCCGTGCTCACGGGCGGCGGCGCGCAGCATCCGGTTCGCCTCGGCGACCTTGCGCTCGTTCTGCGGGAAGTAGAAGCACGGCAGGTCGGCGACGACGGCGTGCAGCGGCAGCTCGGCGAAGATCGAGCGGATGTTCCGCTCGAATCGCACCGGGTCCCACTCGGCGATGTCGTTCGCGCCGATCGAGACCGTGACCACGTCGGGCCGGAGGCTGCGGAGGTCGCGGAACCGCGGCAGTTGGTCGCGCACCGCGAGCGAGGTCGTCGCGCCCGAGACGCTGAGGTTCACGACCCGGATGCTGCGGCCAGTCGTCGCGCGCAGCTGATCGGCGATCTGGCCGACGTAGCTCCGATCGGGACGCGAGGCGCCGATGCCCTGGGCGGCGCTGTCGCCGATCGCGACGTAGAGCAGCTCGCCTTCGGCCTTCGCATGGTCGCGCCACCACTTGGAGTGCACGGGCAGGGTCTCGTTCAGAGTCGACCGATTCTCGCGCACCCGCTCGCGGAACGGACGCACGCCGTACGTGCCGAGCACGGTCGACGCGGCGAGCCGGGCGCCGGCCGTGAGGCTCTGGCGCGGCGCGTCGCTACGGGAGAATGAGGAGACGGTCACGAGCAGAACGTATTCCTGCACGCTTCACGTGAGCTGCATGCCGGCTGAGCGTCGGCTGAGGCATCCGTTCGTTTTTGTTCTTGCGGCGTCGTCGTCTACGATTGTCCTCGGTACCGTGTCCGAGCGGCCGAAGGTGCAACTCTCGAAAAGTTGTGTGGGTGAAAGCCCACCGTGGGTTCAAATCCCACCGGTACCGCCAAGGAAAGCCCCTGACTCGTCAGGGGCTTTCTACTTTTCAGGCGGTCTCGACCGACGGTTCGGCCGTGGGAATCGGGGTGTCCTCTGCGCCGTCCTGCCAGAGGATGGCAGTGATCCGCCAGCCGGCCGGCGTGCGCACGAAATGTGTCGCCTTCCGGCCCCAGCCATCAGCAGGCCGGCCGTCGAGTGTGCCGGTCTTGCTGTACAGGCTCCAACGCTGCGCGATGTCGCCGAAGACCTGTGTGTCGGCGGTGACCTCCCGCTCGGAGAATCCCAGCAGGCGCCCGCCCGTCAGGAGCACCTCTCGTGGCTCGATGAAGCTCTCGACGTCGTACCGGTTGGTCGCCCCGTTCGCAGCAACCGCGACGATGACGGCGCCGGGCAGGAACAGCTGTCGAAGCCCTGCGAGATCGACCGGCTTCAGGTCGGATGACGAGAACGCGGAGAAGAAGGCCAACGCGATCCCGTCGAGCTCCGTCTCATCGCGCGCCAGCTGATCAATGGACATTCGGCCTCCGATATCGACGTCGCATCCTCGCCGGGCAGTCGCCCGTCGCGCGATGAGTAGTATATTACTCGCCCATCGACGGCACACCGGCAGATTCGGCCTCCCGCTCCTCACGGGAGTGCACGAGCTTCAGCCCGATGACGCACGCGATGATGCCGGCGAGGAAGAGCACCTTCAGTACGCTCGCCGATTCACCGCCGAATGTGATGGCGTAGGTCACGGTGAGCGCTGCCCCGAGCCCCGTCCAGACGGCGTAGGCGGTGCCGATCGGGATGCCGCGCATCGCGAAGGCGAGGCCCGCCATGCTGCCGATCAGCGCGACGAAGAACACGATCGTCGGAACGAGGTTCGAGAACCCCTCGGAGTAGCCGAGGGCGGTCGCCCACACGGCTTCGAGCACGGCGCTGACGATGAGGATCGGCCAGTACATGTCAGGCCTCCCCGACGATCTTCAGGCCGACGACGCATCCGATGATGCCGACGAGGAGCAGCACCTTCACGAGGCTCGCGCGCTCGCCGCCGAAGATCATCGCGTACGCCACTGTGAGCACGGCCCCGATGCCGACCCAGACGGCGTAGGCGGTGCCGACCGGGATGGTGGTCATGGCGAACGCGAGCCCGGCCATGCTGAGCACGAGCGCGACGACGAAGAGCGCCGTCGGCCATGGCCGGCGGAAGTTCTTCGAGGCGCCGAGCGCCGTCGCCCACACCGCTTCGAGCACGCCCGAGGCGATCAGGATCACCCAGTCCATCGTGCTCCGCTCGAAATCGACGGCGAGCGCCTCAATTCGGGCCGCCGCCGAGGTCGCCGAAGAGGAACCCGGATTCGCGCTCGCGAGCGCGACGTTCGATCTCCATCGGATCGAGCTCGACGAGGTCGTCGTCATGGCGGCCGGCATCGGCCACCGCCGAAACTCCCGGCACTGAATCGCCCGGCACCGACTCGACCATCACGGGCGACGCCGTCGCCTCCTGCTTCAGACGCTGCTTCGCGGTGCGCTCGACGAGCACGGGAACGAAGTCGCGCACGGGGTTGCCCTCGAGTTCGAGGTGGGCCGCCTCGACGACGGCGGCGATGCGGTCTCGGGTGAGATCGGGGAACCGGCCGACGAGTCGATCGACCACCTCGTCGACGGCGCGTACTTCTTCCGTGTGATCCATGCCGCAAGTCTCGCCGCCGCGACGCGGGGCATCAATACCCCCGCATGCTTTCGGTCGGTTCACCAGCCGCCGCGCGTCGGCGTGTGCCCCTCGCGCGCGTCATCGGGCATCGTCATCTCGGCGCGCAGCCCGAGCAGGCGAATGGGCCGATCGGGCTCGATGCGGCCGACGAGTTCGAGCGCGCGCTCGACCACCGCGGCCCGATCGCTCGTCGACGGGATCTTCTTCGTGAAGACCTTCGTGGTGAACGGCGAGTAGCGCACCTTGAGGGTCAGCCCGATCACCGGCCGGCCCTCGGCGGCGACGTCGTCGAGCACGTGCGCGGCAAGCTCGCGCACGGCGGCCTCGATCTGCGAGGGCTCCGTGAGGTCGTGCTGGTACGTCGTCTCCCGGCTGTGGCCGCGAGCGACCCAGGGCGTGTCGTCGACGACGGCCGAGCCGTCGCCGCGACCGAGTTCCGCGTACCAGGGGCCCATGCGAGGTCCGAATTCGCCGGCCAGGGCATCGAGGTCGGCCGCGGCCAGCTCGGCGACCGTCGTGATGCCGAGACCCGCGAGTCGCCTTGAGATCTTCGAGCCGACGCCCCAGAGATCGATCGTCGGGCGATCGCCCATCACCTCGAGCCAGTTCTCGGCCGTGAGCCGGAACACCCCGCGCGGCTTGCCGAATCCCGTCGCGACCTTCGCGCGCACGAGCGAGTCGCCGATGCCCACGCTGCAGTGCAGCCGGGTGCGCTCGAGCACGGCCTGCTGGATCGACCGGGCGTACGCCTCGGGGTCGGCCGTCTCGACGCCGACGAACGCCTCGTCCCAGCCGAGCACCTGCACGGTCGCGCCGGGCTGCAGGCGCAGGGTCGCCATCACGGCAGCGGATGCCTCGGCATACGCCTCCGCGTCGACCGGGAGGATCACAGCCTCGGGCGCCTTGCGGGCGGCGATGCGCAGCGGCATCCCGGAACCGACGCCGAACTCGCGCGCCTCGTACGACGCGGTCGAGACGACGGCGCGTTCGCTCGGGTCGCCGCGGCCGCCGACGATGACCGGCTTGCCCGCGAGCTCGGGGCGGCGCAGCACCTCGACGGCCGCGACGAACTGGTCGAGGTCGACATGTAGCACCCACGACGTGCGAGTCACCACCCCAGTCTGCACCGCAAGTGCGGTGTTAGCGTGGTTGACCGGCCCGCGGCATCCGAGCCCGGAGTCGCGACAGGGAGGCAGGCACGTGCAGCAACCGGTCGACCTCGGCGACGGCCTCGTCTTCCGCGAGCTCGCGCCCGGCGACGGCCCCGCGCTCGCCGCGGCGTACTCCCGTAACCGCGAACACCTCGCGCCGTGGGAGCCCGAACGCAGCGAGGCGTTCTTCGACGTCGAGACGCATCGACGCGACGTCGAGGCGACGCTCCAGCGCTTCGAGGCCGGCCTCGCGGTGCCGTTCGTCATCGTCGACGGCGACGACATCGTCGGACGCCTGAACCTCTCCGACATCGTGCGCGGCGCGTTCCAGAATGCCCACCTCGGCTACTGGATCGACGCGGAGTACAACGGGCGGGGCCTCGCGACGATGGCGGTGGGCCTCGCCGTGCACGCGGCCCGGGGCATCGGCCTGCACCGCGTGCAGGCCGGGACGCTCGTGCACAACGCGGCCTCGCAGGCGGTGCTCGTGCACAACGGCTTCGAGCGGTTCGGCCTCGCCCGGCGCTACCTGCGCATCGCGGGGGAGTGGCAGGACCACGTGCTCTTCGAACGGCTCCTCGACGAGTAGCCGGGCGACGGTGTTAGCGTTGACCCATCGCGACCCGCCGGGCCGCAGAGGGGAGCCGACATGATCGAGCTCCTCGTCGCTCTGTTCCGCGTCGCGCAGGCCTCGCTCGAGATCGCCCTCGCCTCGAACGCGCAGATGTCGGTCGTGCTCGTCGGAGTCGTCGGCGCCGCCGCCGTCGCCGTGGTGGTCGTCGCCTGCCAGTCGCTGCCCGCGATGGTCGCCGCCGACGCGAGCGGCGCTGCCACCCGGTTCCGCCAGACGGCCGACCCGTGGCGACTCCTCGCGCAGAGCGACCCCGACGCCCCCGGGCGTGCGCGCCCCCGTGCGCCGGCACGCGGCCTCGCGGCCGCGTAGCAGCACTCGACCGAACAGCACGGCGCCCGCCCGGCCCCGTGCACCGCCCGCTCGGGCGTGCCCTTCGGCGTTCCCTCGCGGCCAGACGGATCCAGTCATCCCTCGACCGCAAGGAACACCTCATGGACCTCTACGCCTTCCCACCCATCGCCGCCCTCCTCGACGGCGCGCACGCCGTGCTCATGGCCCTCGCCGCCCTGCTCGACCCCGTCATCGGCATCGCGAGCGCCGCGGCCGCCGTCGTGCTCGTCACGCTGCTCGTGCGCGCGGTGCTCATTCCCGTCGGCTTCTCGCAGGCCAGGGCCGAGCAGATGCGCTCGCGCCTCGCCCCGAAGCTCGCCGCCCTGCAGAAGCAGCACAAGAACAACCCCGAGCGACTGCAGCGCGAGACGATGAAGCTCTACGGCGACGAGGGCACGACGCCCTTCGCCGGCTGCCTGCCGATGCTCGTGCAGGCGCCCGTCGTCGGCGTGATCTACGCGCTCTTCATCCTGCCGACGATCGCGGGGCACCCGAACGCCCTGCTCGAGCAGACGTTCTTCGGCGTGCCGCTCGGGTCGAGCCTCGCGGGCCAGATCGTCTCGGGCACGCTGACCCCGGGTGCTCTCGCGGTCTTCGGCATCGTGATCGTCGGCATCGCGGTCGTCGGCGAGCTCACGCGGCGCGTCTTCCAGCCGAAACCGCCCGCCGCTGCTGCCGCCGCCACGAAGCGAGCGGATGCCGCGGCCTCGAACGATCCCGCTGCGGCATCCGCTGCCCTGCTCGCCGCGCCGGGCATGACCCGGGCACTCGGCGCGCTGCAGTTCATCACCGCCGTGATCGCGATCTTCGTGCCGCTCGCCGCGGCGCTGTATCTGTTCGTCACGGTCGCCTGGACGCTCGTGCAGCGGATGCTGCTGCGCCGCCGCTACCCGCTCTTCGAGGTGGCAACGGCCTGATCAGCACGGAATCGGCGCGATCGGCGCAATATCGCATCGGCGCCACGCGGGGCAAGGGACTTGCACCGGCCGATCCGTGGTGGTTTCGTTGGGGTATCGAACGAAGGAGCACAACATGAGTTTCCTCGCGTTTCTGATCCTCGGCCTCATCGCCGGGGCGATCGCCAAGCTGATCCTGCCCGGCAACCAGGGCGGCGGATGGTTCGTCACGCTGTTGCTCGGTGTCGTCGGGGCCCTCCTCGGCGGCTGGATCGGCAGTGCCATCTTCGGCATCGGCATGGACCAGTTCTGGGACCTCGGCACGTGGCTCCTCGCCATCGCCGGATCGATCATCGTGCTGCTGATCTGGGGACTCATCACCCGGGGCCGCAGCAAGAGCACGGCCGCGTAGTTCCGAACGGTCAAGGCCGCGTGCCGGCCGCTGCGACCGAGTCGCAGCGGCCGGCACGCGGCTCACTCGCGCGTCAGCGGCTCGCGGCGCGTGCGTCTGCGAGTTCGGCGAAGCGACGAAGCATCCGCTGCGGTTCGGTGACGGATGCCGCGGCCAGCCGCTCGCCGACCTCGCGAAGTTCGCTCGCCGGGAAGTAGCCGTGGTGGCGGTACACCTGCGCGCGGGCGATGAAATCGGCGGTCGAGACCTCGGGATGGAACTGGGTCGCGTAGACGCCGGTGCCGACCCGGTAGATCTGCACGGGGCAGCCCGCCGATGAGGCGAGCAGCACGGCGTCGTCGGGCAGGCGGTCGGTGGCCTCCTTGTGTCCGACGAGCGCGTCGAATCGGTGGGGGAGCCCGCCGACGAGGGGATCGGCGGCGCCGTCGGCCGTGAGCCGGATCTCGACGGCCTGGGCGTCTTCGCCGTGCATCGTGCCGACCTCGCCGCCGAGCAGCCGCGTGAGCACGCCGATGCCGTAGCAGGTGAGCATGAGCGGGAAGTCGACAGCGAGCGCCCGCTCGGCGAGGCGCGTGAGGTCGGCCTCGACGCGGCGTTGCACCTCGTGCTTGCCAGCCTCGGGCGTGGTCACGTTGAACGGGCTGCCGCCGACGACGATGCCGGCGTAGGCGTCGAGCGCGATGTCGATCTCGCCGAGCGGGTCGACATCGAGGCGCATGTGCTCGAGCAGCCCGGCGTCGACGCCCATCGCACGGCGCACCGACTCGTACTCGGGGCCGACGGCCTCGACCTCGGGGCGTGCGGAGAGGAAGAGGAAGGGCTTGCCGCTCATCGACCTCTCCTGCGGCTGCGCTGCTTCGCACCCGCTCCGGTGCGCGGGGCCGGGCGACCGCTCTTCTTGCCCTTGCCCTTGCCGTCGCCCGACTTCGCGGCCGCGGCGCGCCGCTCGGCTGCGGCGAGCTTCGCCGCCTTCGCGGGCTTCATCGGGGGCGGGTCGTCGGCCGACCCGCGCGAGCTCTTCGCACCGCGGCCGCGCACGACGGCGACGAACTGCTGGATGTCGGCGTCGTCGCGCTCGCGCGGCCAGACCAGCGAGATCTGCGTCGGCGGCGCGTCGGTCAGCGGAACCGCGACCACGTCTTTGCGTCGGTGCAGGCGCGCGACCGAGTGCGGCACGATCGCATGCCCCGTGCCGGCGGCGACGAGCTCGATCGTCATCGCGGGGTCGGCCTGCACCGGGGCGAGGGCCTCGCCCTCGAGGTCGGCGAGCGTGAGCGATTCTGCCTCGGCGAGCGGATGCTCCTTCGGCAGCACGACGACCGCGAGCTCCTCCCAGAGCGCGACGGCGTGCATGCCCTCGGTGTCGACGGGGTGGCGCACGAACGCGATGTCGGCCTCGCCCGCGAGGAGGGCATCGAGCTGCTCCGACTCCTCGGCGACGATCGCCTCGAGGGGCAGGTCGGGGCGCAGATCGTTCCACACCCGCAACCACTTCGACGGGCTCACGCCGGCGACGTAGCGGAGTCGCAGTGTCACCTCGGCCCCCGTTCCCCTGCAGCCGTGTTCAGCCTGCTCCCAGCGTAGACGATGGTCGACCGGGCTCCCGGTGGGAGGAAGCGCCCGGACGGGATACGGTGAGGGAGTGAGCCAGTCGAAGAACTCCCAGACCATGAAGGCGGAGACCGCAGCCAAGAAGCTCGGCATCCTCCTCGAGGCCGCGCCCGAGGAGTTCCGCGAGGGCCTCATCACGCGCGACGAGCTCGCGAAGCTCATGGCCGAGCCGCCCGAGTGGCTCGAGACGCTGCGCCGCGAGGGCCCGCACCCGCGCACCGTGATCGCCGCGAAGCTCGGCATCTCGAACTCGGGCCTCGCCCGCAGCGGTGTCGATGAACCGCTGACGACCGCCGAGATCAAGGCGCTGCTCGAGGCGCCGCCGGCCTGGCTCGTCACCGAGCGCGCCACGCAGGCGGCCGTGCGCGCCGAGAAGATCCGCGTCTCCGAGCGCGACAAGGAGCGCGCCGCGCGCCGCAGTGGCGGCTCGGGCGTCTAGCCCCTGCTCCTCGACCGGCGGTCGGGGTCTCGATACGCTTCGCTACTCGACCGGCGGAGTGACCGGCGGTGCCGAGTAGCGCTCGGCGAGAAACGCCGCGGCGTCGGCGAGCTCGAGCTCGGACACCGAGTGGCCGAGCCCCTCGTAGATGCGCTCGTCGAGTGACGAATGCGCGGGCAGCCAGGCCTGCGTGCGGGCGACGGATGCCGCGGGGATCACCTCGTCGACCGTGCCGCGCCCCCAGAAGACGGGCGGCAGGAGCTCCGACATCCGCTTGTCGCCCGCGCGATCACCCGGAAGCGCGAACCCCGCGAGGCTCACGACGAACGCGAAGCGCTCGGGCGCACGGCGCAGCAGCTCGATCGCCATCGCCCCGCCCTGCGAGAAGCCGAGGAGACCCACCGACGAGGTGTCGGGAGCAACGCGGTCGAGCCATTCGAGGATCGCGGTGACCGCGGCATCCGCCCCCTCGATCGAGAACCCGACGCCCTCGTTCGTCAGCGGAAACCAGGCATGCCCGTACCCGGTGAAGGTCGGGGCGCGCAGCGACGCGACCGCGGGTGAGAGCGGCAGGTAGGGTGCGAGGCCGAACAGGTCGCCCTCGTTCGAGTTGTAGCCGTGCAGCAGCAGGAGGAGCGGACGACCCGCCCGGTCGGCCGCGGACGCCGACCACAGCACCGCCTCGTCATCGATCTGCACGCTCGCCATGGGGTCAACGCTAGCGGTGTGGGGCAGAATCGAGGCATGAGCGTACGCACCCCCGACCCGGACTGGAACCCCGACGACGAACCCGTCGTCAGGCCGCCGGCGAATCCGGGGTGGCTCTCCGACCTCGAACTCGCCGAGGTACGGGGCAGACTGCCGCTGCTCTACGTCGAGGCGGTGCCCGTGCGCGTCGACGGGCTCGGCCAGGTGACCGAGGTCGGCGTGCTGTTGCGCGCGAACGCCGTGGGCGAGATTACCCGCACCCTGGTGTCGGGCCGCGTCATGTACGCCGAGACCATCCGCGATGCGCTGTTCCGCCACCTCGAGAAGGATCTCGGGCCGATGGCGTTCCCGTTGCTGCCGGCGAGCTCGGTGCCCTTCAGCGTCGCCGAGTACTTTCCGATGCCCGGCGTCACGCCGTTCAGCGACGAGCGGCAGCATGCGGTGTCGCTCGCCTTCGTCGTGCCGGTCACCGGCACGTGCGAGCCGCGACAGGACGCGCTCGAGGTCACGTGGATGACTCCCGCAGAGGCCGTCAGCCCGAGCATCGCCGCCGAGATGGAGGGCGGGCGGGGCACGCTCGTCAAGCAGGCCCTCGCCTCCGTGGGCGCGCTGCCCTGAATCCGCGCCTCAGCGGACCAGTCGCACCTCGTGGATCTCTTCTCCGAGGAACGGCACGTCTTGCGCCGCACCGTCGGGCGTGAAGCCGTTGCGGGCGTAGAAGCGGTGGGCGCGCGGGTTGTCCTCGGCGACCCAGAGGTAGCCGGGCCCGTCGCCGCACGCGGCGTCGAAGAGCTTCTGGCCGATGCCCGTGCCGTGATAGGCGTCGAGCAGGTAGATGAAGTAGAGCTCGCGCTCGCGCGGCGGGTTCTCGTCGCGAGCCGGGCCCGAGCCGACGAAGCCGACGATCTCGCCGTCGACGAGGGCGGCGAACTGCGAGTACTCCTCGCCTCGCTCGGCGTAGTGGTTCCACAGTTCGGCCATGCGGCGGGGGGAGAGGTGCTCGAACGCGGCGGCACTGATCAGGTGGTCGTAGGTCTCGTGCCAGCAGGTCGCGTGAACGCGGCCCAGGGCTTCCACATCGGAGTCCCGGATGGGGCGGACGACGACTTCGGCAACGACTTCGGTGCTCATGCCCCGAGACTAAGCCAGCTCGCGCGTCGCGCGAAATCGAGCGGCCGGTGCCCCGGTGATACCGTGGCAGCATGACTCCGCAGGAGCTCGAGAACCTCGCACACCTGCGCCGTGCTCGAGACCTGATCGACCGCGAGTACGCGAAGCCGCTCGACGTGCCGACCATGGCCGCGAAGGCACTCATGTCGCCCGCGCACTTCTCCCGCCAGTTCAAGGCCGCCTACGGCGAGACGCCCTACAGCCATCTGATGACCCGCAGGATCGAGCGGGCGATGGCACTGCTCCGAGCTGGCGTGAGCGTCACCGACGCGTGCATGCAGGTCGGCTGTACCTCGCTCGGCTCCTTCAGCTCGAAGTTCACCGAGATCGTCGGCGAGACGCCGACCGAGTACCGACGTCACGAGCACGAGGCGGTCAAGGCGATGCCGCCGTTCGTGGCGAGAACCCTCACCCGCCCCGCACGCCCAGCATCGAGCAGGAACGGAGAAGCGACCGCCGGCACGGCCGCATAGGTTCGAAGCCATGACCATCGCACTCCAGTACACCAACATCACCGTCAACGACGTCGACGAGGCGCTCGGCTTCTACCGTGACGCGCTCGGCCTCGAGGTGCGCAACGACGTGACCTCGGGCGAGTACCGCTGGGTCACGCTCGGCAGCGATGCCCAGCCGGGACTCGGCATCGTGCTCTCGGTGCCCCACGCCGGCCGTTCGCAGGCCGACGGCGACACGCTGCAGGAGCTGCTCACGAAGGGCGTGCTGCCGCTGTTCGTCTTCAGCTCCGACGACGTCGACGCGACGTTCGAGACCGTGCGCGCCTCGGGTGCCGAGGTGCTGCAGGAGCCCATCGACCAGGGCTGGGGCCCTCGCGATTGCGCGTTCCGCGACCCCTCGGGCAACACCGTGCGCATCGCGCAGGCCCCCGCCTGACGGCGATCGGGCAGCAGCGCGGCGGAACCAGGCGGCCTCGTCCGGACATTCCCCTGTGAGCGAGGCGGTCCCATCGGGCGCGGTCTCAGAGGGGGAGCGCCGGATGGACGATCACGATGCCGCGCCGGGGGCCGGTCGCCGCTCGCATGACACCACGGGCGCGGGGGCCGCGCGAAGCCCGGTTAGGCTGGCTCGACCATGCTTGACGACGCCCGATCTGACGCCGCGCTCTGGCTCGAGGCCACCTCGGGCACCGAGGCGTCGTTCGGGGTCGTCTACGACCGCTATCGCGCGCGCATCTTCCGCAAGGCGTATTCCCGGGTGCTCGATCGCACCGATGCCGAAGACGTCGTCGCCGTCGTCTTCCTCGAGGCGTGGCGTCGTCGCCGCGACGTGCGGTTCGTCGACGGCTCGCTCCTGCCCTGGCTCCTCGTCGTGACCACCAACGTGTCGCTCAACGCCGACCGCTCGGCACGGCGCTACCGGCGGCTGCTCGCGAAGCTCCCGGCGGCCGAGCACGAACTCGACCCGAGCCACGAGGTCGGCGATCGTCTCGACAGCGAGCGGATGTCGCAGCAGATCACTGCCGCATTGCAGCGCCTCGGTGCGAGCGACCGGCGCATCGTCGATCTCTGCCTCGTCGACCAGTTGCCGATGGCGACGGTCGCGAGCGTGCTGGACCTGCCGGTCGGTACCGTGAAGTCCCGGCTCTCGAGGGCCAGGGCGAAGCTGCAGGCTGAACTCGGACCGCTCCGCGATCCCGGCCACGCGACTGCGCCTCCGACGATTCCACCCGCCGACGATCACGATCTGGAGGTGACGCGATGACCGGGCCCGAGATGCGTCCCGAGCGGGCCGCAGCGATCCGCGCGATGCTCGTGGAGCACGTGCGCGCCGAACCGGTGGTGCATGCGAAGCGCCGCCGACGGCGGGTGCTCGGCTGGAGCGGCGTCGGCGTGCTCGCGATCGGTGTCGCGGCGACTGCCGGTGCGGTGCTGCTGAAGCCGACGGCCGTGTCGAACACCGAGGTGGTGCTCTGCATGACGCAGGACGAGCGGGGCGCCGACGGCAGCTATCCCGGTTCGTCGGCCACGATCGCGGCGCCGGGCGGCGCCGGCCGTGTCGCCGACGCGGTCGGGCTCTGCACGCTCATGTGGGAGCAGGGCGTGTTCGACGAGGCGTTCGACCCGACGTCGGCCAGCAACCCGCCCGGCCGGGTGCCGGGCGAGCTGCAGGCCTGCGTCATGGCAGACGGGAGCGCGGCGGTGGTGCCGTCGTCGAACGTGTCGATCTGCGCCGCGCTCGGGCTCGCGCCGCTCGGCGACTAGGCAGCCGCTTACTCCGCGGTGCTGAGATGGACCATGGCGTCGTAGAGCTGTTCGTCCGTCATCGGCGGCTCGGGAATCGGATGCGCCCGTTGCGCCCGGTAGGCGTCGAGCATGAGGAAGAGATGGCGCCGCCACGCGTTCGGCGCGGTGGCGCTGGTGGCGTCGATCATCCGGCCGTTCGACCAGATGAGGTTGACGATGTCGGCCATCGTGATGTCGGAGCGCGCCTCGCCGGCTTCCTGGGCCCGGGTGAGCACGTCCTCGATCTGTCGGCACATCCGGTCGTGGATGCGCTCGGTCTCGGCGCTGCCGGGGAAGCGGCGTGAGAGGAAGTCGTTGAAGCCTCGATCTCCGGCCTGCACGCGGAACAGGTTCTCGAGGTAGGAGACGAACCCGTCCCACGGGTCGTCGATCTCGAGGGCCTTCCTCGACCCGTCTTCGAACTCCCGCAGTCGAGGTTCGAGGGCGGCCAGGAGCAGATCGAGTCGGGTCGGAAAGTGGCGGTACAGGGTCCCGATGGCGACATCGGCGTCGCGCGCGATCCGTTCCAGGGAGGCATCCACGCCGCGGGCGGCGAACTCGCGCTGCGCCGCGACGATGAGCCGATCATGGCGCTCCTGGGCATCCCGGCGCAGGGGCTTCCGCGCCCGCTCGACGTCGCTGATGCTCACAGAGCCAATCTATCTCGGAAGCCCGAGGGAGACCGGGGTCGGCCTGCAGCGAAGGACGCGTCACGGGCAGCGCCTGCTGCAGAGGTTCCTGCCGATTCCAGGAATAGGTGAGGTACCCCTCCGGTTCCATTCAGTGACCGGAGGGGTGCCTCACCTTGGTGCCTCTGATCGAGCCCGGGTGAGAACCCGCGTCGATCGACACGACACCACGAAGGAGCACGCATGAGCAGCATCAGCATCATCGGGTCGGGGAACATGGCCAGAGCCATCGGCACCCTGGCACTCGAGGGAGGCAACACCGTCGAGGTCATGGCCCGGAATCCGGACAAGGCCGCCGCCCTTGCCCGGGCGCTCGGCAACGGTGCCACGACCGGGGCGTGGCGCGCCACGCCGACCGGGGACATCGTCATCATCGCCGTCCTGTTCGCAGGTGCCGTGCCGGTCGTCAGCCAGTACGGGGAGGCGCTGGCCGACAAGATCGTCGTCGACATCACGAATCCATTCAACGCAGACGCCTCCGGGCTGGCCGTGCCTCACGACACCTCCGTCGCGCAGATGATCGCCGAGGCGGCCCCTTCGACCACCCGGGTCGTGAAGGCGTTCAACACCCTGTTCAGCCACGTTCTGGCAGCGGGCGACCCGGTGGACGTGTTCATGGCCGGTGACGACACGCGGGCGAAGGCGAGCGTCTCGGCGTTCATCACGACCCTCGGCCTTCGCCCCCGCGACGCCGGCGACCTGAGCATGGCGCACTGGCTGGAGGGCGCGGGACTGCTCGAGGTGGGCCTGGCCCGAAACGGCCTGGGCTTCGGCATCTCGTTCGGCGTCAACGGCGCAGGGACCGAGTGATCATGGGAAAGCTCGATGGCAAGGTCGCGGTGATCACCGGCGCGACGAGCGGCATGGCGCTGGCCGGTGCCAAGTTGTTCGTCGATGAAGGTGCCCACGTCTTCATCACGGGCCGGCGACAGGGCGCGGTGGAGGCAGCCGTCGAGCTGATCGGCCGGAACGTGACCGGCGTGCAGGCCGACTCGACCGACCTCGATGACCTCGACCGCCTGTTCGAGACGGTCGCGCAGGAGAAGGGCGCGATCGACGTGCTGTGGACGAGCGCCGGCGGCGGCGCACAGGGCAGGCTCGGCGAGATCACCGAGCAGCAGTTCGATGCCGCCTTCTCATTGAACGCGCGCGGCACGCTGTTCACCGTGCAGAAGGCGCTTCCACTGTTCAACGATGGAGGTTCGATCTTCATGACCGGGTCGAACGCTTCGCTCCGGGGCTATCCCGATTGGAGTGTGTACGCCGCCAGCAAGGCCGTGCTGCCAGCCTACGCACGGGTCTGGGTGGCGGAACTCCGCGATCGGCGGATCCGGGTGAACGTACTCACGCCCGGTTCGGTCGCGACGCCGATGATGGGCGACGTGCTGAGCGCGGAGATGAAGGCGATGTTCGAGTCCGTGATCCCGCGGCGGGAGATGGGCAGCCCCGAGGAGATCGCGGCGGTCGCGTTGTTCCTCGCCTCCGACGACTCCAGCTACGTCAACGGCATGGAGCTGGTCGCCGACGGCGGCACCACCGTGATCTGAGCGCGCCGCCGGTGGGCGAAGCGCCCACCGGCGGTGTGCCCGCCCTCGAATGGATCCCCGAGAACGACCGAACTGGACAGGAAACCCCGTGACCCTCTTTCGCCTCGACGCGAGCATCTTCCCCGACCGATCCGCGAGCCGAGAGCTCGCCGACATCGTGGAAGCCGAATGGACCACCGCACACCCTGACGAGCCGGTGATCCGCCGCGACATCGGCAGGAGCCCGCTCCCGTCCACGGTGTGGGCGGACGCCGTCGTGGGACAGCAGTTGCCGCTGGGCGCCCGCACTTCCGCACAGCACCGCGCCGTCGAGCTCGCAACCGCACTGGCCGACGAACTGATCGCGGCCGACACCTTCCTCTTCGCGGTGCCGCTCTACAACTACGGCGTCTCGCAGCACATCAAGACGTGGTTCGACGTCCTGTACACCGACCCCCGCATCGACGAGGGCGGCCCCGAGCTGCGCGATCGCCCCGCACTGCTGGTCACCGTTTCGGGTGGAAACTACGGGCCAGGGTCGCCGAAGGAGGGATGGGACCACTCCACCTCGTGGTTGGGGCGCATCCTCGTCGACGTCTTCGGACTCGACCTCGTCACCGTCGACCGCCGGTTCACCCTGGTCGGTGTCAACCCCGCCCTCGACCCGTTCACGGGCATGGCGGAGACCATGCGCATCGAGGCGCTTCGAGCTGCCGAGGTCGAAGGACGCAAGCTCGCCCGACGGGTCGGACGCAGTGCCGCTGCCTCGGCCTAGCCGAACGTGCCGGTCGGGCGGAACACGATCGACTTCACCTGATCGTTGAGGCCGCCGATCCCGCCGCACCACGGCGTGCAGTTCAGCCGTGAGCCGCCGTACCCGGTCGCGCCGTAGAGGGTCACCCAGCACCCATTGGAGCCGCCGGCGGAACTGACGTTGCTGCTCCAGCCCGAGGGCATGCTCGAGAAGCCGAACACGACGCCGTAGCATCCGCTCGACCCCCAGAACGTGAGGCTGGAACCGCCGCCGTTGCTGTTGGAGTAGACGGTGCCGAGCGAGGTCGAGGCGGCGGCGACCGCACGCCCGGACGCATCGGCGGTGCCGATCGCGTCGAGATACCGCTCGACGCCCTCGGGCTCGGTGAAGCAGACCGGGACGGGTGGCGCGGCCCGCTCGCCGACGGCCTGCACTTCCACGGCGCAGTGCTCGACGGCGGATGCCTTCGAGCGGCTGTGGGGCGTCTCGGCCGCGGTGGCGGGCGAGACCGCACCGAGGCCGGCGAGTACGAGCGCGGCCACGAACGCGGCGCTGATGACGGTGATGCGAGGCATCGGGTCCCTCCTCTTCACGCCGCCCGGGCGACGGCCTGCACGGGTATGTCCGACACGGGTCGCCGAGTTCCCTCGGAACCAGACCGGATCCGATGGAACCGCCCTGTACCCGCCGGACATACCCATGTGAGCGATGGAGGCTGCGATGCGACGCATGACGGTGCTGACGACCGCGATGATCGCTGCAGCCATGGCGGCGGCCGTCGTCATCGCGCTCGTGGTGGGCGGCGACATCGGGAGGGTCATGTTGTCGGGCACCTGAGGTTCGCGCCGCCATGTCGCCGGTGCCGGCCCGTCGGGGGACTCTGGCCGGCACCGCCGGGATGGCGGCGCGAACGCGAACGGCCCCGGCGAGCGAACTCGTCGGGGCCGTTCAGCATCTGCTGTCGAGCGTGGGGCTAGCCCTGTGCGCGGCGGTTGCCGCGCGAGTTGCCCGAGGGCGAGACGAGGCTGCCGACGCGCAGGGGTGCCTTGCCGCCCGAGGAGCGGTTGGAGCTCGAGCGCTGGGCGCCCGTCGTCTGTGCGCCGCGGCCCTGGCCGCCGCCCTGCTTGGGGGCGTTCGCGCGAGCTTCGGCCGGGCGACCCGAACGGTCGCGACGGGGTGCGCCGGCGACATCCGACTGACCGGCGTTGCCGCCGCGGCCGCGGCCGCGACCCTGGCCGCCCGTGCGGGCCTCACCGCTGCGCTCGCCGCCGCGCTCGTCGCGAGCGGCGCGCTTGCGCTGGGCGTTGGCGCCCTGCGAGCGACCGCCGCCGCCCTGGTGCTGGGCCTCGGAGCGCGGGGCCGGCTTCACGTACGGTGCGACGTCGCCGACGAGGGCGGTCACGGCCGGCGAGGTCGCGGTGACCTGCTGCGGCGTGACGGTGATCGCGGCCTTGCGGAGCAGCGTCTTCAGGTCCTGCTTCTGCGCGGGCAGGCTGATGGTGACGACGTCGCCCTCGCTGCCGGCGCGTGCCGTGCGGCCCGAGCGGTGCAGGTACGCCTTGTGCTCCATGGGCGGGTCGACGTGGATCACGAGCTCGATGGCGTCGACGTGCACGCCGCGCGCCGCGACATCCGTGGCGACCATGACGTTGGCCGAGCCGTCGGAGAACGCGGCGAGGTTGCGGTCGCGCTGCGGCTGCGACAGGTTGCCGTGCAGGTCGACCGCGGGGATGCCCTGCTCGGTCAGCTTCTTCGCGAGCTTCTTGGCGTGGTGCTTCGTGCGCATGAAGAGGATGCGGCGGCCGGTGCCCGACGCGAGCGCCTTCACGAGGTCGTTCTTCGCGTCGACGTCGGCGACCTCGAACACGTGGTGGGTCATCGCGGCGACGTGCGAGGTGGCCTCGTCGACCGAGTGCATCACCTCGTTGTGGAGGAAGCGCTTGACGAGCTTGTCCACGCCGTTGTCGAGCGTCGCCGAGAAGAGCAGGCGCTGACCGCCCGAGGGGGTCTTGTCCATGATGCGCGTGACGACGGGGAGGAAGCCGAGGTCGGCCATGTGGTCGGCCTCGTCGAGCACGGTGATCTCGATCGCGTCGAGCGTCACGAAGCCCTGCTTCATGAGGTCTTCGAGGCGGCCCGGGCAGGCGACGACGATGTCGACGCCGGCGCGCAGGGCGTCGACCTGGCGCTTCTGGTTGATGCCGCCGAAGATCGTCGTGGTCTTCAGGTCGTACGCGGCGGCGAGCGGCGCGAGCACCGCGTCGATCTGCGTGGCGAGCTCACGGGTCGGAGCGAGCACGAGCGCGAGGGGGCGGCCCGGGCGGCGACGGCCGCCGGCGAGCGAAGTGCCGAGGCGCGCCACCATGGGCAGCGCGAAGGCGATGGTCTTGCCCGACCCGGTCTTGCCGCGGCCGAGCACGTCGCGTCCGGCGAGCGTGTCGGGCAGCGTGTCGACCTGGATCGGGAACGCGGTGGTCTTCCCGTCGGCGGCGAGGGCCGCGACGAGGGGGGCGGGCACGCCGAGCGTGCTGAAGGTGATGTCGGTCACTGGTGCCTTTCAGGGCAGAGCACACCGCAGGATCGAGGTTTCCGCGAACGGAAGATGAGACCCGGCGGTGGGTGTTGGCGAAGGCGCCGGTCGGCGCATCCGTTCGCCGTATGAGAGTCACGGACCCCTGTGCTGTGGAGACAGCGGACAGTGTCCGGAAAGCGTTTCTACGACGCAGGCGGCGCGATCATCGCGCACACCGTGAGACAGTCTAGCGGATGCCGCGCTGTGCATGCCCTGAGCGGCTGGAAAACGGCGTGTGGCGGGCCGGGAGACGGCGATGTCGCGGGTGCTCGCGTCACCGCGGCATCCGCTCGCCGACCGGCACCTCGTGACGCACAGTGTTGCCCGGCTGGGCCAGCGGGCACGACCACGAGGGGTCGTAGGCGCACGACGGGTTGTAGGCGAAGTTGAAGTCGATGACGAGCGAGTCGGGGTCGGCGCCCGGCCCGAGATCGGCGCCCTTCACGGTGTCGAGCAGGTAGCGACCGCCGCCGTAGGTGCCGCCGGGGGCGCCGGCCAGCGTGTCCTTGACCGGCACGAAGAGTCCGCCGCCGTAGCTCGTGAGCCGCCACACGTCGAGCGAGCCCAGGTAGGGCACGCGCACCTCGCCGACGAGCGAGAACGGGATCGCACCGTCGCTCGCGCTGTCGACGACGAGCCGCATGGGCTCCGCCGGTCGCCGCACCTCGAGCTCGAACCGCCAGTCGGGGTCGTACCGCGAGACCGTGAGCCCGGTGAAGCGGGCGCGGTCGTCGGGCAGCAGCGGCGACTGCGGATGCCCCGCGAAGAGCTCGTCGCGCGCCGATTTCCACAGTTCGTGTCCGGCCGCCGGCGAGTGCACGCTGAGCTGTCGCACGCCCGAGTAGAGGCCGAAGACGCGTCGGCGCCAGTCGGCGAGCTGCAGCGCGGCGATCGAGTCGGTCATGACGCCGCCTCGGCAGCCGCCTCGGCATCGGCTTCGGCCTCGGCATCCGCCGTGCCCGGTGGGTCGTAGCGCCACGTCGGCGCGAGCTGTCGCAGCCGCATGCCGCGCCACTGCCAGAACGCCCACGTCGGATACCAGGCGAGCGCGTCGAGAGCGCCGGCCGTCGCCCGCAACTGGTCGCGGTAGAGCGTGCGCCCGTCGGGCAGCGCCGAGACGGCCATGCGATGATCCCACTCGTCGAATGCGGCGAACGGCCCCGTGTCGGCCCCGCCGGCGTCACGGAGCATGCGCACACCGGCGGGCAGGCCGCCGGGGCTCGTCAGCTCGACGCGCTCCTCGCCGGCCGGGAACCGGCGGAAGGCGAGCACGCGCAGCCGGTGCGGCCCATCGGGCCACGTCGTCGGCAGGCCGCCCGGCTCGAGCGACTCGAAGTCGAGCCACGGGGCGACCACCTCGCGCAGCACGGCCGGGCTCCGAAGGGCCCGCCACGCGGCATCCGGTGCGCAGTCGAGCGTGAGTTTCAGAAGCACCCGCATGAGCCGACGGTAGTGCGCGCGGATGCCGCAGCCAAGCGCCGCGCCGGATTCGGAGCGGGTACTCGGCGTCGGCGAACCCCGAACGCCTAGACTCCGGCACATGCCCGACGCGCTCTGGTGGTTGCCCTCCCTCCTCGTCTTCGCCGCGGCGGCGGCTGCGCTCATCGTCGGAGTCGTGGCCCTGCGACGTGGCGGTGCCCGGCGCGAACGCGCGGCGCTCGCGGCAGGGGCCGAGGCCGAGGTGCGCGCCAAGGGCCTCATCGTGCGGGCCGACAACGCCGTGCGCGACGCTGAGCGCGAGCTCGCGTTCGCGGAGGCGCAGTTCGGCGCCGACGCCTCGCGCTCACTGCGCGGGGCGATCGACTCGGCCCGAACGTGGATGCGCGAGGCGTTCATCCTGCAGCAGCGCCTCGACGACGCCGAGGCCGACACCGCAGCCGAGCGCCGCAACTGGACCGCGCGCATCGAAGGACTCTGCACCTCGGCGATCGGCGCACTCGACGACGCCGAGTCGGCACTCGCGGGCCGCCGCCGCACCGAACGCGGCGCCCATGCCGAGCTGCCGGCCCTGCGTGCCCAAGCCGACCGACTCGCTCGCCGCCGCGTAGAGGCCGACGCGATGCTCGGCCGGCTCGCCACCCGTTTCGCGGAGTCGGCGCTCGCGACGGCGCGTGGCGCCGAGGTGCGCGTCGATGCGGCGCTCGCTGCGGTCACGGCCTCGCTCGACGAGGCGGAGTCCAGACTCGCGCGCACGGAGCCGGCCGCCGAACTGCTCGGCGCAGCGGGCGACGGGCTGGCGCGGGCCGGCCGAGACCTCGATGAGATCGACGCGCTCGAGCTGGCGCTCGCGAAGGCCCAGGCGGATGCCGCGGAGGAGGCCGCCGCGCTCGACGGCGAGCTCGTGGCCGCGCGACGCGAGCGCGACGCGCAGGAGGGTCCCGACGCCGCCGAGGCCCTCGGCGCGGCGATCGGCGCCGGATCGGCAGCGATGGCCGATCGCGCTGCACTCGCCGGGGACCCGTTCACGGGTCGCGACCGGTTGCGCGCCTGCCGCGACCGGCTCGAGGTGGCGCGCGCCGCTGCACGCAACGCCCAGGGCCGGCTCGACGGTGCCCGGGGAGCCCTCGGCGGCGCGATCGCGATCGCCGAGAGCCAACTGCGCGTGGCGCGGGCCGCGATCGAGCGGGGCGGTCACCCCGTCGGTGCCGATGCGCGGACGCGGCTGGCCGAAGCCGAACGCCAACTCGTGATCGCACACCAGGAGCCCGACCCCGTCGCCGCGCTCGACGCCGCCCGCCGCGCGACCTCGCGAGCGAGCGACGCCGAGGCGCTCGCGCTGTACCGCGGGCACTGACGCGACGTCACACGGCGGAGCACGAGGCGTGCACCGGATAACCTGTGCGGGTGAACGTGCAGAGCCCCGATCCCGCAGCGCAGTCCAAGTACCAGGTGCGGTTCGACTGGGGGCGCCGCGGTGCAGCGCGCATCGCCGAGGGCGTTCACGTGCTCGTGCTGGTCGACGTGCTGGCCGATGCCGAGTCGTCCGTGCGGAATGACCAGATCATCGCCGCCGCGCCGAACCGAGCCGCGGTGATCGAGGCGGGACTGGTCGACGCCACGGCGACGGCACGATGGATCCTCGCCGAACAGGAGCGTCTGGGCGAGCGCGCGTTCATCGCGATCGTCGCGGCCGGCGATGCCGAGACGGGATTCCCGGCCGATGATCTGCTGGGCGCCGGCGCCGTGATCGACGCACTCGCTGCGCTCGGCATCGACGACACCTCGCCAGAGGCGGCCGTCGCCGCTTCGGCCTTCGGCGGGCTGCGCCGCGCAGTGCGTCACCTGACGTCGGCGTCGGTATCCGGGCGCGCCGCGCTCGCTGCAGGCATGAGCGCAGACGAGCTGCATGCTGCGGCGGTGCTCGATGCGAGCGACGAGCCGCGAGTGATCAGGGCGGGCGCCGAGGCATCCGCCGACTGAGCGCCGCGCCTGTCCGCGCGGGTCAGGCTGCCGCGCGCTCGGCCTTGCGGGCGCGGTGCGCGCGCACCTTGGCGCGGTTGCCGCAGCGCTGCATCGAGCACCAGCGGCGACTCGCGGCCCGCGAGGTGTCGAGGTAGACGACCGTGCAGTCGGCGCCCGAGCAGCAGCGCACGCGCTCGGTGTTGCCGGGCGAGAAGAGGTCGACGGCGTCGCGCGCGATGGTCGAGAGCGCCTGCGCCACGGTCTGCACCGAGCGGCCGGCTTGGCGGGTGCCGCCCGCGAGCGACGGGGGAACGTCGGGCGTCGCCGCGTAGAGGTTCACGAGGTCGATGTCCGCCGGACGCACCGGCTCGCCATCGCTCACGGCGACCGCCATGCGGCTGATCGCGTCGCGCAGGGCGATCGCGTCGAAGAGGTCGCGCGAGCGGGCCGCGCCGACCGCGACGGGGAAGCGCTCGTGCAGCCAGCGCGTGAGGTCGTCGGGCGCATGCAGCTGCTCGTCGGTGCGGAGCCCGCCGATCTGGCCGGTGTAGGCGAAATCGAGCGCGAACGAACCCGAGTCGAACCACCAGCGAACACCCTCGGCGGTGATGAACCACTGCCCGACGGGGATCGAGACGGTTGAGACGGGCACGCCACCAATCTAGCCGGTGGCGACGGCTCCTTCCGACGGTGCGACGGGCTGCTCGGCGTGCATGCACCCGTCGGCATATCGGTCAGCCGGTCGCGGCGCTCGCAGCCCTGCGGCGCACCGCGGCGGTGATCTCGCGGCGCCGCCACACGATGAGGTTGGCGCGGTCGAAGCCGCGTCGGCACAGGCCGCAGCTCAGCTGCCGCTGCGGCTGGCGGTACCGGAAGTGCTCATGGCCCGCGGGGCACTGCCCGATCCACGGCGCGAGCTCGTGCGCGACCTCTCCGTCGTGGGTGCGCCGGCCGACGTAGCCGAGGTCGGCGGCGACCGACGCCCACTTGGGTCCGTGCCCGGCACGCGGGCCCGCGAGCGCGTGGGCGACCTCGTGCAGCAGGATCTGATGGATCTCGTCGTCGTCGTAGCGGGCGGCGAGGTAGCGCGACACCGAGATGCGCTTCTCGGTGTAGTTGCAGAGGCCGGCGCGCTTCTTCGCGTTGTCGAAGGCGAAGCTCCACGTCACGTCGAGGTGCAGCACGATGAGCGCCTCGGCCCATCGCCGAACCCGCTCGAGATCCGCCATGGAACCGAGAATAGACCCGACCGGTGTCACCGGCGTAGAGGCGGCGAGCGACTCGTCGGAAGGCGGGCTCGGCGTCAGCCCGCAGGCGCGAGGGGCACCCGGTAGAGCCGGTCGTCGCCGTCGCGCGGGTCGCCGCGCCCGTCGGTGTTGTTCGTGATGAGCCAGAGCGACCCGTCGGGGGCCGCGGCGACGTCGCGGATGCGGCCGAGCTCGTCCACGAACCACGGCGTCGCCGTGAGGGCACCGCCCGACGTCGCGGGGGCGATCGTCCAGAGCCGTTCGCCGCGCAGCGCCGCGAGGAAGAGCGTGTCGCCGATCACCGCGAGGCCGCTCGGGCTCGACTCCGAGGTCGACCACTGCGTGACGGGGTCGACGAATCGCGGGTCCCCGGCGACGCCCTCGACGACCGGCCAGCCGTAGTTCGCACCGCGCGTGATGCGGTTCAGCTCGTCCCAGGTGTTCTGCCCGAACTCGGCGGCCCAGAGCTCGCCCTTCGCGTCCCACGCGATGCCCTGCGGATTGCGGTGGCCGAGCGACCACACCGCGTTGCTGTACGGGTTGCCGGGCGCAGCGGCGCCGTCGGGCGTCACCCGCAGGATCTTCCCCGACAGCGAACCCGGGTCCTGCGCGGCATCCCGGTTGCCGGCGTCGCCGCTCGTGACGTAGAGCAGGCCGTCGGGGCCGAAGGCGATGCGGCCGCCGTTGTGGTTCGCTCCGCCGCGCGGGATGCCGGTGAGCACCGGTTCGGGGCCGCCGAGCGCGAGCGAGCCGGGGGCGCCGGTCAGCGGCATCCGTACGACCCGGTTGTCGGAATCCGCCGTGTGGTACGCATAGACGCGGTCGGGGCGCTCGCCGTCGCTGGCCAGGTACGCGAGACCGAGGAGTCCGCCCTCGCCGCCGGCGGCGACGCCGGGAACGGTGCCCGCCACGCGGAGCGAGCCGTCGGGCAGTACCTCGACGATGTCGCCGCGATCGCGCTGGCTGACGAGCACTCCGCCGTTCGGCAGCACGAGGATCGACCACGGCACATCGAGGCCGGCCGCGATCGGCTCGGGAGCGCCGGCCGGCGCCAGCACGGGTGGCGGGGGCGCAGGGGTCGCGGGCGGCGCCGTCGACGGAGGCGCCGAGCTCGGCAGCGGTGTCGGTGTCGGCAGCGGGGGAGCGGCCGTGCAGGCCGTGAGCACCGTGAGCGCCGCGAGCGCGACCGAGATGGAGCGCATCAGCCCGGCGGAGAATGCCGCGCGCCCGACGACGCCGTGCGGACCCCGAGTGCGCGCCATCCCGTCCTCCTCCTCCCAGTGTGCCCCGAGTGCGCGCCAGAATGGGAGCATGCCCGCCGAGAACGATGCGATCAGCATCGACCTGAACAGCGACCTCGGAGAATCCTTCGGGGCGTGGCGACTCGGCGACGACGCCGCGATGTTCGCGCTCGTGTCGAGTGCAAACGTCGCCTGCGGCTTCCACGCGGGCGACCCCGTGACCATGCTCGCGAGCGCTCGACTCGCGGCGCAGCACGGTGTCGCCCTCGGCGCGCACCCCGGCTACCGCGATCTCGCGGGGTTCGGGCGTCGTGCGCTCGACACGAGCCCGGCCGAGATCGCCGCCGAACTCCTCGCCCAGCTCGGCGCCCTCGACGGCGTCGCGCGTGCGGCCGGCAGCCGGGTGCGCTACGTGAAGGCCCACGGCGCGCTCTACCATCGGCTCGCCCGCGACGAGTCGGCGGCCCGCGCCTTCGTCGAGGCCGTCGCGGCCTTCGACCCGGCGCTGACCGTGCTCGGCCAGCCGACCGGCGCGATCGCCAGGGCAGCGGATGCCGCGGGCCTCCGCTACGCCCGCGAGGCCTTCGTCGATCGGGGCTACGTGGCCGACGGCTCCCTCGTGCCCCGAGGTGAGCCGGGCGCCGTGGTCGACGATCCCGCCGCGGCATCCGATCGGGCGCTCGAGATCGTCGAGAGCGGCGGCATCACCGCCGATGACGGCAGCCGGGTCGAGTTCGGCGCCGACTCCCTGTGCCTGCACGGCGACATTCCGGGCGCGGTCGCGATCGCACGAGCGGTGCGGGCAGCGCTCGAGGGTGCCGGATACCGCATCGAGGCGTTCGCGTGAGCCGGCGCCTGCTGCCGAGCGGTGACGCGGCCCTGCTCGTCGAGTGCGACAGCCTCGACGAGGTGCTCGCCCTGCATGACGCGCTCGCCGCCGAGCCGCCCGCCGGACTCGTCGAGCTCGTGCCGGCGGCGAGAACGATCCTCGTCGCCGTCGACCCCGAGCGGCTGCCGCTCGAGTCGGCCGCGACGTGGGTGCGACGCGTCCCGGTCGAGGCCGCAGCCGACGCGCACGGGCACATCGCAGGCGACGTGACCGTCGACGTCGTGTACGACGGCGACGACCTCCCGGCCACCGCCGCGCTCCTCGGCGTCTCGGCCGAGGCGCTGGTCGCCCGCCATCAGGCCGCCGAGTGGCGGGTGGCGTTCATCGGCTTCGCGCCGGGGTTCGGCTACCTCGTGAGCGACGACTGGCCGTTCGAGGTGCCGCGGCTCGACGCTCCCCGACCCCGCGTGCCGTCGGGCGCCGTCGCGCTCGCCGGTGCGTTCGCCGGCGTCTACCCGCGGCAGAGCCCCGGCGGCTGGCGCCTCATCGGTCGCACCGACGCGCCGCTCTGGGATCCGGCGGCGGAGTCTCCCGCGCTCTTCGTTCCCGGGCGCCGGGTTCGATTCAGGGAGGTCGGCCGCCCATGAGTCGCCTCACGGTCGAGGTTCCGGGCCCGCTGGCACTCGTCGAAGACCTGGGCCGACACGGGCTCGCGCACCTCGGCGTCCCCGGGTCGGGCGCGCTCGACCGCGGCGCCCTCGGCCTCGCCAATCGGCTCGTCGGCAATCCCGACGGCGCCGCTGGCCTCGAGATCCTGATGGGCGGGTTCCGCGCCCGCTTCGACATGGAGACCTGGTTCGCGGTCACCGGCGCATGGGGCGGCGTGACGCTCAACGGTCACCGCATCGCCCCCTACACCGCCGCGCGTGCCGACGCGGGGAGCGTGCTCGAGCTCGCCCCGGCCGAACGCGGAGCGCGTTACCTGCTCGCGGTGCGCGGCGGCATCGACGAGCCGGCCGAGCTCGGCTCCCGCTCGCGCGACACGCTCTCGGCCATCGGCCCGGCACCCGTGGCCGAGGGGCGCGTGCTCGAGATCGGCGCGGCGCCCGCGGCATCCGTGCCCCTGCTCGATCGTGAGGCCGCCTTCCCGCCGCCGGCCGGCGCGGCCATCCTGGCACTGCTTCCGGGGCCGCGCGCCGACTGGTTCACGGATGCCGCGCGCGCCACGCTCTTCGACGCCATCTGGCGCCTCTCAGGGCAGGCCGACCGGGTCGGCGCCCGCCTCGACGGCCCGTCGCTCGAGCGGCAGGTGACCGGTGAGCTCGCGAGCGAGGCCACCGTGCCGGGTTCCATCCAGGTTGCGGGCGACGGACGGCCGACGATCCTGCTCGCCGACCGCCCGGTGACCGGCGGCTATCCCGTCATCGCGATCATCTCGCCCTCCTCGCTCGATGCCGTGGCGCAGCTCCGGCCGGGCCAGGAGGTGCGGTTCCGCCACGCGTGAGCCGTCTCGTCGACCGGCACGTGTAGCGTCGTTCAGACGTGCCACGCGCCGACCCAGCCCCGAGGAGATCGAGATGTCCGTCGTCACCGCCTACGCCTACGCCGCCCCGAGCGAGGCCGCTCCGCTCGAGCGCACCCTCATCGAACGCCGGGAGCTCGGACCGCACGATGTGCGCATCGACATCGCGTTCGCCGGCATCTGCCACTCCGACATCCACACCGTGCGCGGCGACTGGGGCTCGCAGCACTACCCGCTCGCACCCGGCCACGAGATCACCGGCACCGTCGCCGAGGTCGGCGAGGCGGTGACGCGGCACGCCGTCGGCGACCGGGTCGGCGTCGGCTGCATGGTGAACTCGTGCGGCGAGTGCCGACACTGCCTCCGCGGGTTCGAGCAGTTCTGCGTCGAGGGCCCGGTCTTCACCTACGGCAGCCCCGACCGCGACGGCACCGTCACGCAGGGCGGGTACTCCCAGCAGGTCGTGGTGACCGAGTCGTTCGTCGTGCGCATTCCCGACGCCCTCGCCCTCGATGTCGCAGCGCCCCTGCTGTGCGCCGGCATCACCACCTACTCGCCCCTCCGGCATTGGAAGGTCGGCCCCGGCATGCGCGTCGCGGTCGTCGGCCTCGGCGGACTCGGGCACATGGGCGTGCAATTCGCCCACGCGCTCGGCGCTGAAGTGACGGTGCTGTCGCAGACGCTCAGCAAGCAGGAGGACGGGCTGCGCCTCGGCGCCGACCACTACCGCGCGACCTCCGACCCGGCGACGTTCACCGAGCTCCGCGGCTCGTTCGACGTCATCCTCAACACGGTCAGCGCCGTGATCGACCTCGACGCGTACCTGTCGCTCCTCGATGCCGGCGCTGCGATGGTGTGCGTGGGCGCTCCCGGCGAGCCGCTCGGGGTCGGCGTCATGTCGCTCATCAACGGCAACAAGACGCTCGCCGGCTCGAACATCGGCGGCATCCGCGAGACGCAGGAGATGCTCGATTTCTGCGCGGAGCACGGCATCGGCGCCGAGATCGAGGTGATCCCCGCATCGGGCATCAACGCGGCCTACGAGCGCGTGCTCGCCTCCGACGTGCGGTACCGATTCGTCATCGACGCTGCGACGTTCGGCGACTGAGGCACTCGTTCGCGTCGCGGTCGCCTGTCACGGCTTCGACAGGAACACCGAGCGCGCCGGCGGCGGTGACGGCACCGCCGTGGCATCCGTGACGACCGGGGCGCCCGCGATGAAGCGTCGCAGTTCCTCGCCGTCGACGAGCTTCGCCGGCGCCGGGTCGCTCGCGAGCCGGCGGGGCATGCCCGCGAACGGCAGCTCGTCGTGCGAGGCGTACATCACGACGTTGCCGAAGCGGCGCCCCTTCAGCATCGAGGTGTCCGCCGCGATGGCGAGGTGCTCGAAGACGTGGGCGAGGGTCGCGGCCTGCGAGCGTGCGAAGGCGAGGCCGGCGCCGTCGGCGACGTTGACGGCGAGAATGCCGCCGGGCGCGAGCCGCGGTGAGACGAGCCCGTAGAACTCCGCGCTCGTGACATGTGCGGGCGTGCGAGCGCCCGAGAAGATGTCGACGATCGCGATGTCGACGGCGCCATCGAGTCCGGCGGGCAGCTTCGCGAGCACCTCGCGGGCGTCGCCGTGCCGCACCCGCACCTGCGCTCCGCGGGGCAGCGGCAGGTGCTCGCGCACGAACTCCACGAGGTCGGACTCGAGCTCCACGACCTGCTGGCGCGAACCTGGACGCGTCGCGACGACGTAACGGGGGAGCGTGAGCGCGCCGCCACCGAGGTGCACGGCCGTGATCGGCTGGCCCTCGGGTCGCACGAGGTCGACCGCGTGCCCGATGCGCCGCACGTACTCGAAGCCGAGCCAGTCGGGGCGATCGATCTCGACGTGCGACTGCGGGGTGCCGTCGACGTAGAGCGTCCACGAGCCCGGCGACTGGCGCGACTCCTCGAGCCGGGCGAGGTGGCCGCTGACGGCGAGGCGGCGTTCGAGCTCTGACACGGATGCCACGCTACCGCGTGGTCTCGGTCGCGCCGTGTTCGCCGAGGAGGGCGGCTCGCGTCAGCAGGCGCCCCAGAGCACGAAGTCGAGCCGGTCGCCGTCGAGCACCGCGGCCGGATGCGGGCCGTGTGCGAGCAGGCGCTCGCGCAGGCCGGGCGGCAGTTCGCCGCGAGCCGCGACGAGCACGGCGTTGCCCTCCTCGGCGCCCGAGAGCACGCTCGGGTCACCCGCGACGAGGAGTGCCGCAGCGGGGTCGGCGCGCGCGATCGCTCGGGCCTGGCCGCGGAGCCGGCCGAGCCCTGCGGCGTCGGCCACGTTGAGGGCGAGCACGCCTCCGGGAGCCAGCAGCTCGAGGCATCCGCTCATGAAGTCGAAGGTCTCGACGAAGGGCGGAGCCTGCAGGCGGGTGTAGAGGTCGACGACGACGAGGTCGAACGGCCCGTCGAGCGTCTCGATGACGGATGCCGCGTCGCCGACGACGAGCTCGATGAGCTCGCCCTCGGGCAGCGGCAGTCGCTCGAGCACGGTCTTCAGCAGGTCACGATCGAGTTCGACGACGACCTGGCGTGCGCCGGGGCGGGTCGCGGCGACGTAGCGCGCGAGCGTGAGGGCACCGCCGCCGAGGTGCAGCACCCGCAATGGAGCACCAGAAGTGCCCGCCGCTGCGCCAGAGGCATCGATGACGTGCCCGAGGCGACGGGTGTACTCGAAGAAGAGGTGGGTCGGGTCGAGCAGGTCGACGTGCGACTGCGCGGTGCCGTCGACGAGGAGCGTCAGCCCGTGGTTCGAGAAGACATCGGCCTCGAACTCGATGTGCACCGCCATGCCTGCATCGTCCCATGTCGCGGGCCGTCGGAGCCCGGTCGACCGGGTGTCGAGGCGGCCATTCGGGGCACCGGATCGTGGTTATACCGGAGAATCGCAGACAAATCAAGAATCGACTGGACACGGCGCGCCTGGCGACATATAGTTAACCTTTGCGCTCCCAGACCCACCATGCCTTCATATTGCGGTCGGCTTTCGTGCGTGTCGAGATCCTGAGGTCTCCGGCATCCGCATTCGTCTGAGGGGTTCCACTCTCCGCTACCGACAGTGAACCGGCCCGACGGGGCCATGGAGGTTATTCACTTGGCTGCTGCGCGCAACGCGACCACGCCCACCCCCAAGAACGGACGCGGTGCAAGCCGTCTCTCGTTCGCCAAGGTCACCGACACCCTTACGGTACCCGACCTGCTCGCTCTCCAGACGGAGAGCTTCGACTGGCTCGTCGGAAACGAGGCGTGGAAGACACGCCTCTCCGAGGGCAAGGCGGCCGGTCGTCAAGACCTGCCGGAGACCACCGGTCTTGAAGAGATCTTCGAGGAGATCTCCCCGATCGAAGACCTCGGCGAGACCATGCAGCTCTCGTTCACGAACCCCGAGCTCGAGCCTCCGAAGTACACGATCGACGAGTGCAAGGAGAAGTCGAAGACCTACTCCGCACCGCTGTACGTGAACGCGGAGTTCATGAACCACCTCACGGGTGAGATCAAGACGCAGACCGTCTTCATGGGTGACTTCCCGCTCATGACCCCCAAGGGCACGTTCGTCATCAACGGCACCGAGCGCGTCGTCGTCTCGCAGCTCGTGCGTTCGCCGGGCGTCTACTTCGAGCGCACCCCCGAGAAGACCTCCGACAAGGACATCTACTCGGCTCGCGTCATCCCGAGCCGTGGCGCATGGCTCGAGTTCGAGATCGACAAGCGCGACCAGGTCGGCGTCCGCATCGACCGCAAGCGCAAGCAGTCCGTCACCGTCTTCCTGAAGGCCCTCGGCCTCACCTCCGAGGAGATCCTCGAGGAGTTCGCCGGCTACGAGTCCATCGCCCTCACCCTCGAGAAGGACAACATCCTCACGAAGGAAGAGGCGCTCAAGGACATCTACCGCAAGCTCCGTCCGGGCGAGCAGGTCGCCGCCGAGGCCGCGCGTGCGCTCCTCGACAACTTCTACTTCAACCCGAAGCGCTACGACCTCGCGAAGGTCGGCCGGTACAAGATCAACAACAAGCTCGGTCTCGAGGCCCCCCTCACCGACTCGGTGCTGACGGTCCAAGACATCGTCGCCACGATCAAGTACCTCGTCGCGCTGCACGACGAGCGCACCACCCTGCCCGGCCGCCGCGCCGGCAAGGCGGTCGAGCTGCGTCTCGACGTCGACGACATCGACAACTTCGGCAACCGTCGCATCCGTGCGGTGGGCGAGCTCATCCAGAACCAGGTCCGCACCGGCCTGTCCCGCATGGAGCGCGTCGTCCGCGAGCGCATGACGACGCAGGACATCGAGGCGATCACCCCGCAGACCCTGATCAACGTGCGACCCGTCGTCGCCGCGATCAAGGAGTTCTTCGGCACCTCGCAGCTGTCGCAGTTCATGGACCAGAACAACCCGCTCGCGGGCCTGACCCACAAGCGTCGCCTCTCGGCGCTCGGCCCCGGCGGTCTCTCGCGAGACCGCGCCGGCGTCGAGGTCCGAGACGTCCACCCCTCGCACTACGGCCGCATGTGCCCGATCGAGACCCCCGAAGGCCCGAACATCGGCCTCATCGGATCGCTCGCCTCGTTCGCGCGCATCAACTCGTTCGGCTTCATCGAGACGCCGTACCGCAAGGTCGTCGCCGGCAAGGTCACCGACCAGATCGACTACCTCACGGCGTCCGAAGAAGACGACTACATCGTCGCCCAGGCCAACGCGCCGCTGAAGGCCGACGGTCACTTCTCCGAAGACCGCGTCCTCGCCCGTCAGAAGGGCGGCGAGGTCGACCTCGTTCCCGCCGACCTGATCGGCTACATGGACGTCTCGCCGCGCCAGATGGTGTCGGTCGGAACCTCGCTCATCCCCTTCCTCGAGCACGACGACGCGAACCGCGCCCTCATGGGTGCCAACATGCAGCGTCAGGCTGTGCCGCTGCTCCGCAGCGACTCGCCGCTCGTCGGAACCGGCATGGAGGGCTACGCGGCCATCGACGCCGGTGACGTCATCACGGCCGACCAGGCCGGTGTCGTCGCCGAGGTCTCGGCCGACTCGGTCACGGTGCAGCTCGACGCGGGCGGCACGCAGACCTACTTCCTGCGCAAGTTCGACCGCTCCAACCAGGGCACGTCGTACAACAACCGCGTGCTCGTGAACGCGGGCGACCGCATCGAGGTCGGCGAGGTCATCGCCGACGGCCCTGCGACCGACAACGGCGAGCTCGCCCTCGGCAAGAACCTCCTCGTGGCGTTCATGCCGTGGGAGGGTCACAACTTCGAGGACGCGATCATCCTCAGCCAGAACCTCGTGAAGGACGACGTGCTCTCGTCGATCCACATCGAGGAGTACGAGGTCGACGCCCGCGACACGAAGCTCGGCAAGGAGGAGATCACGCGTGATCTCCCGAACGTCAGCCCCGACCTGCTGGCCGACCTCGACGAGCGCGGCATCATCCGCATCGGCGCCGAGGTCCGCCCCGGCGACATCCTCGTCGGCAAGGTCACGCCGAAGGGCGAGACCGAGCTGTCGGCCGAAGAGCGCCTGCTCCGCGCGATCTTCAACGAGAAGAGCCGCGAAGTCCGCGACACGTCGCTGAAGGTGCCCCACGGTGAGCGCGGCACGATCATCGCCGTCAAGGTGTTCGACTCGCAAGACGGCGACGACGAGCTCGGCTCGGGCGTCAACCAGCGCGTGGTCGTCTACATCGCCCAGAAGCGCAAGATCACCGAGGGCGACAAGCTCGCCGGCCGCCACGGCAACAAGGGCGTCATCTCGAAGATCCTTCCGGTCGAAGACATGCCGTTCCTCGCCGACGGCACCCCCGTCGACGTCATCCTCAACCCGCTCGGCATCCCGGGCCGCATGAACTTCGGCCAGGTGCTGGAGACCCACCTCGGATGGGTCGCCAAGCAGGGCTGGAAGGTCGACGGCAGCCCGGTGTGGGCCAAGAAGCTCCCGAAGGAAGCTCACGAGGCCGCGCCCGGCACCAAGGTCGCGACCCCGGTGTTCGACGGTGCGCTCGAGGAGGAGATCGGCGGTCTGCTCGACTCGACGCTCCCCAACCGCGACGGCGAGCGACTCATCGACTCGACCGGCAAGACGCAGCTCCTCGACGGCCGTTCCGGCGAGCCGTTCCCGTACCCGGTCTCGGTCGGCTACATGTACATCCTGAAGCTGCACCACCTCGTCGACGACAAGATCCACGCGCGTTCGACGGGCCCGTACTCGATGATCACCCAGCAGCCGCTCGGTGGTAAGGCGCAGTTCGGTGGCCAGCGATTCGGTGAGATGGAGGTCTGGGCGCTCCAGGCCTACGGCGCCGCGTACGCGCTGCAGGAGCTCCTCACGATCAAGTCCGACGACATCCTCGGCCGCGTCAAGGTCTACGAGGCGATCGTCAAGGGCGAGAACATCCAGGAGCCCGGCATCCCCGAGTCCTTCAAGGTGCTCATGAAGGAGATGCAGTCGCTCTGCCTGAACGTCGAGGTGCTCTCGGCCGACGGCACCGCGGTCTCGCTCCGCGACACCGACGACGAGGCCTTCCGCGCTGCGGAAGAGCTCGGCATCAACATCTCCGCGCGCTTCGAGTCGTCGAACATCGACGAGATCTAAGCCAGGCCAGTAGACGATTCCAGAGACTTTCCAAGGAGAGAAATTGCTCGACGCAACGACTTTTGACGAGCTTCGCATCGGCCTGGCCACCGCAGAGGACATCCGCAAGTGGTCCTACGGTGAGGTCAAGAAGCCTGAAACCATCAACTACCGCACCCTGAAGCCCGAGAAGGACGGTCTGTTCGGCGAACAGATCTTCGGCCCGAGCCGCGACTGGGAGTGCGCCTGCGGCAAGTACAAGCGGGTGCGCTTCAAGGGCATCGTGTGCGAGCGCTGCGGCGTGGAGGTCACCAAGTCCTCCGTGCGCCGCGAGCGCATGGGCCACATCGAGCTCGCAGCCCCGGTCACGCACATCTGGTACTTCAAGGGTGTGCCCAGCCGTCTCGGCTACCTGCTCGACATGGCGCCGAAGGACCTCGAGAAGGTCATCTACTTCGCCGCGTACATGGTCATCGACGTCGACGACGAGGGTCGTCACGCCGACATGCCCGGTCTCGAGAACGAGCTCCGGCTCGAGATCAAGACCATCGGCGACCAGCGCGATGCCCGCATCGCGACGCTCATGGCGCGCAAGGAGGAGGAGCTCGCCGCACTTGAGGCGGAGGGCGCCAAGTCCGACCAGAAGAAGCGCGCCGAAGCCGCCGCCGACAAGGAGATGACGCAGGTCCGCAAGTCGGGCGACGAGCAGATCGCGCACCTCGAGCGCGTGTGGGAGGACTTCCGCACCCTCAAGGTCGGCGACCTCAAGCCCGAAGACTCGGTGTTCCACGAGCTGCAGGACCGCTTCGGCATGTACTTCGACGCCTACATGGGCGCCGAGGCCATCAAGAAGCGCCTCGAGGCCTTCGACCTGGCCGCCGAGGCCGACGACCTGCGCGTGCAGATCGCCGAGGGCAAGGGCCAGAAGAAGATCCGTGCGATCAAGCGCCTTCGTGTCGTCAGCTCCTTCCTGCAGACCGGCAACTCGCCGGCCGCGATGGTGCTCGACGTCGTGCCGGTGATTCCGCCGGAGCTCCGCCCGATGGTCCAGCTCGACGGTGGCCGCTTCGCGACCTCCGACCTGAACGACCTCTACCGTCGTGTGATCAACCGCAACAACCGCCTTCGTCGTCTGCTCGACCTCGGTGCCCCCGAGATCATCGTCAACAACGAGAAGCGGATGCTGCAGGAGGCCGTCGACGCGCTGTTCGACAACGGCCGCCGCGGCCGCCCCGTCACCGGTACCGGCAACCGCGCCCTGAAGTCCCTGAGCGACATGCTCAAGGGAAAGCAGGGTCGCTTCCGCCAGAACCTGCTCGGCAAGCGCGTCGACTACTCGGGCCGTTCGGTCATCGTCGTCGGCCCGCAGTTGAAGCTGCACCAGTGCGGTCTGCCCAAGCAGATGGCGCTGGAGCTCTTCAAGCCGTTCGTCATCAAGCGCTTGATCGACCTGAGCCACGCTCAGAACATCAAGGCAGCCAAGCGCATGGTGGAGCGTTCGCGCCCGCAGGTCTGGGACGTGCTGGAAGAGATCATCCGTGAGCGCCCGGTGCTCCTGAACCGTGCACCGACGCTGCACCGCCTCGGCATCCAGGCCTTCGAACCGCAGCTCGTCGAGGGCAAGGCCATCCAGCTCCACCCGCTCGTCTGCGCGGCGTTCAACGCCGACTTCGACGGCGACCAGATGGCCGTGCACCTCCCCCTCTCGGTGGAGGCGCAGGCCGAGGCCCGCATCCTGATGCTCGCCTCGAACAACATCCTGAAGCCGTCCGACGGCCGCCCGGTCACCCTGCCCACGCAGGACATGATCATCGGCCTGCACCACCTCACGACGGGCAAGCCCGGCGGAGCCGGTGAGGGTCGCGCGTTCTCGTCGATCGCCGAGGCCATCCTCGCCTTCGACCAGAACCGTCCGGGCGACTTCGCGCTCGACCTCGGTGCCACGGTGAAGATCCGTCTCGAGGGCCTGCACTTCGCCGAGGGCGAGACCCCCGAGAACTTCGTTCCCGGTAAGCCGTACCTGCTCGAGACGACCCTCGGTCGCGCCCTCTTCAACGAGGCGCTTCCGGTCGACTACCCCTACGTGAACGCGCAGGCGGGCAAGACGCAGATCTCGGAGATCGTCAACGACCTCGCCGAGCGCTACCCGAAGACCGAGGTCGCCGCGACCCTCGACCGCATCAAGGACGCCGGCTTCAAGTGGGCGACCCGTTCGGGCGTGACCGTGGCTCTCTCCGACATCCTGACGCCGGCCAACAAGGGCGAGATCGTCGCGAAGTACGAGAAGCAGGCTGCCAAGGTCCAGGGGCAGTTCGAGAAGGGTCTCACGACCGACCTCGAGCGTCGCCAGGAGCTCATCCAGATCTGGACGAAGGCCACCGACGAGGTCGCCGTCGCGATGCGCGACGCGTTCCCCGAAGACAACACCATCAACCGCATGGTGTCATCGGGTGCCCGTGGTAACTGGCTGCAGATCCGCAACATCGCGGGTATGCGAGGCCTCGTGAACAACCCGAAGGGTGAGATCATCCCTCGCCCGATCATCTCGAGCTACCGCGAGGGCCTCTCGGTCGCCGAGTACTTCATCGCGACGCACGGTGCCCGCAAGGGTCTGGCCGACACGGCCCTCCGTACGGCCGACTCGGGTTACCTCACGCGTCGTCTCGTCGACGTCTCGCAGGATGTCATCATCCGTGAGGATGACTGCGGCACGACCAAGGGCCTCGAGCTCCCGATCGCGACGACGGATGCCTCGGGCGAGCTCGTTCGCGACCCGAACGTCGAGAACGCGGTCTACGCCCGCAGCCTCGCCGCCGAAGCGGTCAACGCCAAGGGCGAGGTCGTGGCAGAGGCCGGTGAAGACGTCGGTGACGTGCTCATCGACAAGCTCATCGCCGCTGCCGTCGAGACGATCAAGGTGCGCTCCGTGCTCACCTGCGAGTCGGCCGTCGGTGTCTGCGCGAAGTGCTACGGCCGTTCGCTCGCGACCGGCAAGCTCGTCGACATCGGCGAGGCGGTCGGCATCATCGCGGCCCAGTCGATCGGTGAGCCCGGCACGCAGCTGACGATGCGTACCTTCCACACCGGTGGTTCGGCCTCGGCCGACGACATCACGCAGGGTCTTCCCCGCGTGCAGGAGCTCTTCGAGGCGCGTACCCCCAAGGGTGCATCGCCCATCGTCGAGGCTCCGGGTCGCATCACGATCGACGAGACCGACAAGCAGCGCAAGGTCATCCTCACGCCCGACAACGGCGACGAGCCGATCGCGTACAACGTGCTCAAGCGTTCGACCCTCCTGGTCGAAGACGGACAGCACGTCGAGCTCGGTCAGCAGCTGATCGTCGGCACCGTCGACCCGAAGGAAGTCCTCCGGGTCAAGGGTGTGCGCGAAGTGCAGAAGCACCTCGTCAACGGCGTGCAGGACGTCTACCGCTCGCAGGGTGTGCCGATCCACGACAAGCACATCGAGGTCATCGTGCGCCAGATGCTGCGCAAGGTCACCGTCGTCGACCACGGCGACACCGACCTGCTGCCCGGTGAGCTCGTCGACCGCCTGAAGTACAACGGCATCAACCGCACGGCGCTGACCGAGGGCAAGAAGACTGCCTCGGCTCGCCAGGAGGTCATGGGCATCACGAAGGCGTCGCTTGCGACGGAGTCGTGGCTGTCGGCCGCGTCCTTCCAGGAGACGACCCGCGTGCTCACGCAGGCCGCCATGGAGGGCAAGTCCGACCCGCTCGTCGGCCTCAAGGAGAATGTCATCATCGGCAAGCTCATCCCCGCCGGCACCGGACTGCAGAAGTACCGGAACGTCGCGGTCGAGGCGACTGAGGAGGCGAAGGCGGAGCGGTACCCGAACCGCATCTTCACCGACGACGCCGCGTTCACCGAGGGCGACCTGAGCTTCGTCGACTTCGACGCGTTCTCGAGCGACGACTTCACCCCCGGCAACTACAGCTAGTCAGCCGATACGACAGCAGGGCCCCGGAGCGATCCGGGGCCCTGCTTCGTTCACCGATGCTTCGGCGCACGACAGAACGAGGCGCGAACGGAAGCGGGCTCAGCCGCTACGATCGCTCGGAACGCCGATGTCGCCGATCCGAAGGACCCCCGATGACCGATCCTGCCCCGTCGATTCCTGCCCCGTCGATTCCCGCTGCGTCGGCTGCCGACGGCCGGCGGCCGCTCGCGAAGCGCCCGCAGTTCTGGATCCTCGTCGTGGTGGCGATCCTGGCCGTGGGAGGCGCGCTGCTCGTGGGCGCGGCGATCGGCGACTCGGGTGCCGACCCGAATGGCGGATCCACGCCGGCGCCAGGGACAATCGATGCGGCGACCGCGCCGCCTGCATCGACTGCACTGCCGTCAGCTCCGCCGGCGGCACACGAGATTCCATCTGACTGCGAGGCCATCTACACGCGAGATTGGTCGGCCGACTTCGCGCCACTCGTGCTCAATCCCGAGTGGACGCTCGACCCCGCGAATGGAGTGCGGTTCGGCTCGCGCGACGAGGTCGCAGTGGCTCTGCTCACGTCGAACTCCGACATCAGTTGCCATTGGGGCAGCGACCAAGGGGGCTCCGGCCGAGGACTCACCACGAACGTCGCCCATGTGAACGACGAACAGGCGGCGGCGATGCTCGCCAACTTCAATGAGAGCGGCTACAGCTGCTACGAGGAGTTCGAGGGCACCCGGTGCGTCAGCGAGACGCCGATGAGCGCCGACGGGCAGGCGGGCGAGTCGCATTTCGTCCGCGAAGGCGTCTGGATCGCCACGCTCTGGGTGAACGCGGGCCCCGACGGGTACACGCACGACATCGTGGCGGCGATCTTCGGCTGAACGAAGCGCCGCGTGCGCTCCGGGAATCCGGCCATCCGCGTTGCTACAGTTGGCCAACCACGGGTGCGCGGGGTGCCCGGAAGGAGCGCGATCATGAGCAGCACGACTCCCGGCAACGACCCGGAACGTCACGATGATGAGGCCTGGCCGGTCGACGGTGGCACCGTCGACGACGGCGCGCCCGACGTCGCTCCCGGAGCGAACGAGACGGGCCCGGTCGACGAGCCCACACCTGATGAGCGCACCTTCGATGAGCCAGCCCCCGACGCGGGCGCCGAGGCACCCGCTCCAGCAGCGGATGCCGCGGGGCCGGTCGAGCCCGAGCCGGCCGACGCCGATCTTGCGGCCACCTCGCGCCTCGACGAGGCCGTCGAACGGGCGAGCGCCCACCCGGCTCCCGAGGAGACCAACGGCATCGACGATCAGGATGCCTCGCCGACCCCCGAACCCGTCGCCGCCGACGCCGTGCGTCGCGAGACCTACGTGCCGGCCGCGACCGTGGCAGCGGGCACCGCCGCAGGTGCCGCGACCCTCGCCGACACGCCAGAGCCGGTCTACGTCGCCCCGCAGCCCGGCCCGCAGACGATCTACGTGCAGGCGCCGACGCCGCCGAAGGCGAAGGGCAACCGCGGATTCGGCGTGCTCGTCGCGCTCATCGGCACGGTCGCGTTCGCCGTGCTCTACGGAGCCATCGGCTATGCGCTCTACCTGAATTACGGGGCACCGGCGGGTGAGGCGATCGGCATCGCCGAGTTCCTCGTCGAGCCGATGTTCTGGGTGCCCGTCGTCGCCTTCCTCATCGGGTTCGCGCTGCTCGCGGCGATCGTGAACCGGGGCCCGTGGTGGGCCTACGCGGTCTTCGGCCTGCTCATCGGGGCGCTCGTCTACTTCGCCTACATCGGCGGCTCGCTGCTGGGCGTGCAGGCGTGGACGCTCACGCTCGAGCAGGCGAACGACTTCATCGCCGAGCGCTGGCTCGACCCGTACGCGATCATCGCCGCCGTCATCGCCCGTGAGATCCCGATCTGGCTGGGCGGCTGGATCGCAGCCCGGGGTCGGGCGGTCACCGAGCGCAACCGGCTCGCGATCGAGGCGTACGACCGCGAGCTCGCGGCAGGGCCGCAGGTCCGCTGAGCTCGGCTCAGCTGCAGGGCAGCTCGGCGGCGGCCGCGTCGAGGTCGACGGCGTCGCCCCAAGCTGTGAAGGCGAGTTCGGTGTCACCCTCGAGTTCGGCGATGCTGAGGGAACGCGGCAGCGGCGAACCGTAGCGCTCGACCGTGAGCACCCCCACCATCGTCTCTGACGAGCCGATCTGCACGGCGAGCGTCTCGTCGTCGTCGTCAGGAGCAGCCACCGACAGCTGGGCGCCGGACAGCACCGCGTCGAGCACGGCGGCCGGCTCGGTGAACGGTGCCCACTGGGCGGCGGCCGGATCGGTGCCGACGGTGCACTGCACGGACGTCAGCTCGGGGCGGCCGCTCGCGGCGGCGTAGGCGTCGTTGCCTCGCACCCGGGTGCTTCCGCCGTCGACGAGCAGTTGCGCTTCGAGCGCACCCGCGAGGAAGCGCGCACGATAACCGGACGGTCGGCCCGCATAGTCGATCGTCATCATGCGGGCCGGCAGCGTCGTGCCCTCCTCGGTGAGGATGAACTCGTTCACCGTGCCGTGCATCGACACCGGTCCGGCGGCATGCACCGACTCCACGATGATGGAGGCGATCTCGCTCGAGGGAGCCAGCCAGAGGCCGTTGCCGGATGCACCGTCGAAGGACTCGGCGTCGATGCCCTCCGGCGCGGCCGGAAGCTCGGCCGCTGCGCTGCAGGCGGTGAGCAGGACGGGGGCGGCGAGGACGGCAACGGCGAAGGCGGCGATCCGGATGCCTCGGCGACTCGCGCGTGTGCCCGCTGCGCCGCCCGTGGTGCTGTGGCGCACGGTCACGAGTCGGCGTCCGCCGCGCAGATGCTCGCGCCCTTCTGATCGGCGACGGAGGCGGCGTCGAGCGAGACCTCGCCCTGATCGCCTGCGGGGCGCACCACGAAGCAGGTGCGGTCGTCGTAGAGCCCCGCAGCGGCGGGCAGCCACGCCTCCGTGCCGGTCACGAAACCGGTGAGGTCGCTCGCGGTGCCGTCGCCGGAGACGGCGAAGAGCGCGTAGTCGGCGTCGGGACCCGACCAGTCCAGACGCAGGTTGCCGGACTCGGTGCTGACGGAGAGGGCGGAGACCTTCACGCTCGAGTCGGTGAGGGCCGAGACGATGAGCCAGGCGACGAGACCGGCGAGCGTCAGGAAGGTGAGGCTGACCGAGACGATGAACGCAGGGTGGAGCCACCAGCGGCGAACATGCGGCGGCGCATCGGAGAGTTCTGGCAGCACCGATCCGCCGCTTCCGAGTGCGCGAACACCGCCGCGGCTCCCGAGTTGCGGTTGACCCGCGGCCCCGCCGACCGTCGCTGGTCCGGTCGACGGCATCCCGGTCAGGCGGTCGGTCATCGCTCGGCTCCCTGCCTTCGCGCACGCGGTGCTCGGTGCGCGGTTCAGTTCATACGGTGTTCGGTACGTGGGTGTTCGGGCGGTCGCGCAGAGCTGCTCGCACGACCGCGTACCATGCTATATCGGTGCGCCTGCTCGACCGGGCGCCGAGGGAAGAGTGGAAGAGAGGTGAGAGTGGGCATCGCGCGACGACGACTCCCGGCGCTCGCCGCGGTCGTGACCATCCTCTCCTCGGCGTTGATCCTGTCGTCCGCTCCGATCGCCGCGGGCGCCGCAGAGGCACCGCCTGACGCCGACCCCGCCCGCGTGGCGATCCCGTACCTCGGCACCGTGTCCATCGACATCCCCGCCCCCTGGTTCATCACCGATTGCGCGGCGACGTTCGCCGCGACCCCGTTGGTCACCGCGTGCGACGCGAACGCGATCACGCTCGCCGCACCCGAGTACGACCCCGATGCCGGCACCGTGGCACTGCGAGTTGCGCTGAGCGACGGGCGCATCGGCACGACCTCGGTGTACCAGGTGGTGCTCGAGCCACCAATGGTGCCAGCGGCGACGCCGAACATCGAGCTGCGCCCGGTGCAGGCCGGTTCGCTCCTACGGGTCCCGATCTCCGAGCTCGGCCTCGAGTGCCAGGTGTGCAACGCCACAGGTGGCAGCCTGCGCGCCGTCGCCGTGCAGCCCGAGAGCGCGGGCTCGCTCTGGGCGACGCCCACGCACCTCGTGTTCCGGCCCGCAGCCGATGCCCGGGGCCCGGTCGAACTCGTGTTCCGCTTCGCTGACGACTACGGATCATGGTCGGGCGACGGCAAACTCGCCGTGTCCGTCCTCGCCCCCGCAGACCGGCCGCTGGTGACCGCCGACGTCGTCGTCGAGCTGGCGGAGGGCGCGGCGAGCGTCGACCTGAACGAGCTCGCCTTTCCCCTCGGCGGGGGCGAGCTGATCGTGGTCGGCTGCGGCGATCCGATTCGCGGGCAGGTGAGTTGCGCGGCCGACGGCACTGCCGAGTACCGCGGCGACGGCGGAATCGATCAGTTCTCGTTCCAGGTGGCCACCGCAGAGGGCGGCCGCGGTTTCGGCTCGGTCACGGTCGTGCCGGCCGGCGCGACGGAGCCCGCACTGGGCATGGCGCCGATCGCGCCGCCGAAGCAGTCGAAGAAGGGCGTGCCCGTGCTCGTGCCACCCGCGATGCCGGTCGAAGACGACGGGACGACCGGCGACGGGCTGCTCGGGCCGCTCCTGTCGGTGTTCGATCGGGTGGGCGCGTGACGATCGATGAGTGATGAACGAATGACCCAAGGCGGAGGGCCTGACCGATGAGCTTGAGACTGACGATCGATCCGGCGGCCGGTGGGGACGCCGCGGGCTCGTGGGCGCTCGATGTCGACGAGGCGACGACGGTCGGGGAGGTCGCCGAGGCGCTCGGCCTGCCCGGTGATGTGCTCGATCCGCTCGCCGGCGACGCCGCTGCGCTCGCCGAGAGCACGCTGTTGTCCGGGGCATCCGTGCCCGCCCGAGGCGAGCAGTCGCTGCCGCCGGGGATGCTGCGGCTCGAGTTCGTCGGAGGCCCGTTCGCGGGCGACACCGTCGCCCTCTCCCGCAGCGCCGCGGTGACCATCGGCAGCGATTCGAGCGCCTCGATCGTCGTCGCCGACGGCGCCCTGCTGCCAGTGCACGCGAGCCTCGTGCTGAGCGAGGAGACCACGGCCGAGGGTCGTCCGCCGCGCCTCGTCGCGACCCTGACTCCCGCACCGGACGCGGAGGTCTGGGTCAACGGCGAACGGCTCGAGGAGGCGCGCCAGATCGTGCCCGCCGACCTGCTGCAGCTCGGCAGCAGCGTGCTGCGGCTCGGCGTCGCGCCGGCCGCAGATGCCGACCTCACCCGTGATGCACTCGGCGATCGCGGGTTCAACCGTCCGTCGCGCATCCGCCCGGCGACCGAGCAGCCGGCCATCCCGCTGCCGGGCGACCGTCCCGACGACCCCGACCAGTCGCCGTTGCCGTGGCTCTCGGCGATCATCCCGGTCGTGCTCGGAGTGACCATGGCGATCGTGTTCGGCCGCGCGATCATGCTGCTGATGGCAGCCGCCAGTCCCATCATGGTCATCGGCTCCTTCCTCACCAACCGCAAGCTGGCGAAGAAGAAGGGCTTGAAGACCGAACAGCAGTGGATCGAGGAGGTGCGCATCGCCGAGCGGCGCATCGAGGACCTCGCCAAGGTGCAGCGGCTCGAGAACTGGTATCGACTGCCCGACCCGGTCGTCATCGGCGACATCGCGACGAGGCCGTTGTCGCGCCTCTGGGAGCGCCGTCGTACCGATGCCGATGCCCTGTCGATGCGCGTCGGCGTGGCCGAGGTCGCCCTCGACGTGCGTTTCGAGGGCGGCGGACGCGACCGCGGTGAGACGCGTCGCGTCGGCGTGGCGCCGGCACCGGTCGCGGCCGAGCTGCGCAACGGACCCCTCGGCATCGCCGGACCCGCTGAAGCCGTCCGCAGCGTCTCGCGCTCGATCGTCGCGAGCTTCGCGACGCTGCGCTCACCCCGGGACTCCGAGATCGTCGTCGTCTGCCCCGACGACGCCGCCGAGGCCTGGGCGTGGACCCAATGGCTGCCCCACACCGAGAGCGGCTCCGCCGCGGCCGCAATCGGCAACACCGGCGACAGTCGTCGCGAGCGCGTGCGCGAGCTCGGCGTCGTGCTCGAGCAGCGTGTGCGCGCCTCCGGCCAGCGGGGCGCTCCACCCTCGAACGACATCCTCGTCGTCGTCGACGGAGCGCGGGAGTACCGCATGCTTCCGGGCATGGTGCCGCTGCTCGAGCACGGTGCGGCCCACGGCATTCACGTCATCGCCCTCGACAGCGAGCGTGCGCGACTGCCCGAGGAGGCGAAGAGCGTCGTCGTCGTCGACGATCACGACCCTGCCATGGCACGCGTCGAGACCGGCTCCGAGTACTACCCGATCGTGCTCCTCGACGGCCTGTCGGTGACGCGCTGCGAACAGATCGCGCGCAGCCTCTGCTCGCTGCGGCACGTCAGCGGAGTCGGCGACGACGCCATGCTGCCGATGAGCGTGCGCTACGCCGAACTGCTGAAGATCGACCTCGACGACCCCGAGCCGATCGTGCGCCGCTGGTCGACCCACCCGCGCAACACCTTCGTGGTGGTCGGCGCGACCGGTGAAGGCGAGTTCGCGATCGACATCTCGCGCGACGGCCCGCACGCCCTCGTGGCGGGCACCACCGGTTCGGGCAAGTCGGAATTCCTCCAGGCGCTCGTCGTCAGCCTCGCGATGGCCAACCGTCCCGACGCACTGAACTTCGTGCTCGTCGACTACAAGGGCGGCTCCGCCTTCGCCGACTGCGAGCGGCTGCCGCACACGGTCGGCATGGTGACGAACCTCGACGCCCGCGAGACCGAGCGTGCCCTCGCCTCTCTCGACGCCGAACTGAAGCGCCGAGAGAAGGTGCTGCGCGACATGAACGCGAAGGACGTCGACTCCGCGTGGGCGAAGGACGCCGACACGGCTGCGCGTCGCGGGCTCGCGCGCCTCATGATCGTCATCGACGAGTTCGCCGAGCTCAAGACCGAGCTGCCCGAGTTCATCGACGGGCTCGTGCGCATCGCCCGCGTCGGTCGATCGCTCGGTGTGAACCTCGTGCTCGCGACGCAGCGGCCCGCCGGTGTCGTCACTCCCGAGATGCAGTCGAACATCAACCTGCGCGTCGCGCTGCGTGTCACCGATCGCACCGACTCCTCCGACATCCTCGGCTCTGGCGAGGCGGCGATGATCAGCCCTTCGACACCGGGCCGCGGCTTCGTGCGTACGGGGCCGGCCTCGGCGCCCGCACCTTTCCAGACCGCTCGAGTCGCCGGCATCCGTCCCGGTGCACAGCGCCAGGTGAAGGTGCTGCCGCGCAAGGCGCCGCTCGAGTGGCCGGACCTCGGCTACCCCGTGCGCTACCCGAAGGCGGTCTCGACCCAGCAGCAGAACGCCGACCACGACGACACCGATCTGCGGGCGCTCGTGAACCTCATCACGGCCGCCACCCAGCAGCTCGGCGTGCCGAAGAACCCCTCACCGTGGCTCATGCCGCTCCCGACCGTGCTGCCGCTCGAGAAGTTCCAGGACCAGCGGGTGCCCGAGCACCACATCGCGCTGGGCCTCGAAGACGTGCCGGGGGAGCAGTCGCAGCGCACCCTCACCTGGGGCGTCGCAGAGGGTTCGCACGTGCTCTTCCTCGGCGGCGCCCTCTCGGGACGCACGACGGCGCTGCGCACGATGCTGGCGCAGCTCGTGCAGGAGTTCTCGCCGGCCGATCTGCACATGTACATCATCGACTTCGGCAACGGTGCGCTGCTGCCGCTCGTCGACGCCCCGCACACCGGCGCGGTCGTCACCCAGCTCGACTCGGATCGGCTGCCGCGCCTCGTGCAGCGGCTGCTCGAAGAGCTCGGACGCCGCCAGTCGGTGCTCTCGGCCGCAGGTGTCGGGCACATCTCCGAGCAGCGGGCCCAGTCGACCCCAGAGACGCGGTTACCGTTCGCGATCGTCGCGGTCGACGGCTGGGAGCGCATGCTCTCGACGATGAACCCCGACCAGCTCGTCACCTTCCGCGACCAGTTCATGCGGATCCTGCGCGAGGGACCCGCGGTGGGAGTACGTGTGATCATCACCGGTGACCGCGGCATCACGGGCGACAAGATCATCTCGTTCATCGACGAGCAGTACGTGCTGCCGCTGCGTGACATCGCCGACTACCGCACCGCGGGCATCCTGGCCCGCGAGGTTCCGCTGAACCTCGGTCCGGGACGTGTGCTCTTCGGCGCGAACGCCGCCGAGGCCCAGCTCGCGGTGCTCGTGCACGACACCAGCGGCGAGGCGCAGACGACTGCGCTGCGCCGAATCGTCGAGCAGGTGCGCGACCACTTCGACCAGTTCCCGCAGCTCGCGGCGCTTCCCTCGCCATTCCGCGTCGATCCGCTGCCCGGCCACTTCGCGCTGACCGCCTCCTACGAGCTCCCGCTCGGGGAGTCGGGGCCCGACGACGGTCCGGTCGTCGCGGTCGGTGGCGACCTGCTGTCGCGATTCACGCTCGATTGGCCGGCCGAAGGCGGGTTCGTCGTCACGGGGCCCCGCAAGTCGGGTCGCTCCTCGGCACTCGCGGCGATCGTGCACCAGCTCGCCTGGCGCAAGGCACCGGTCGTCGTGGTCGCGGGTCGCGAGTCGATCCTCACCGAAGTGGCGGCCGCCCACGGAATCCAGGTCCTCGGCGGAGGCGATATCGGTCCGGCAGAGCTCGACCCGATCCTCGACGCCGCCGGTGAGTTCGTCACCGTCGTGGTCGACGACGCCGAGCAGCTCAAGAACACGCCCATCGAGCACGCGCTCACAGGGGCGAAGCATCGTGCGGCGTTCATCGTGGCCGCCGATTCCGAGTCGCTGTCGACCCTGTTCGGTGGTCCGGTCGTGGAGGCGAAGCGCGCCAGGCGCGCCCTCGTCCTGCGCCCGGAGTCGACCATCATGGGCACGCAGGCGGTCGGTTCGCCGATTCCGAAGTTCATGCTCGGTCGTGCCACGCCCGGTTCCGCCGTACTCACGACGCCGAGCGGCTGGCTGCCGGTGCGGGTGCCCGATATCCGGCAATGACGGATGCCTCGCGCACGTAGACTGAGCCGGGCGGCACCGGGAGTGACCGGGTGGTGCGCCCGTCGAGAAGGGGATGATCCGAGTGGCTTCTGCCCGTTGCGTGTATTGTGACGCCACGTTGCAGCCGAACAGCATGTACTGCATCTCGTGCGGTCAGCTGATCCCGCAGTCGAGCACGCCGCCCGTGCCCGCGCAATACCAGGTCGCGAAGCCGAAGCCGGCGCCGCGAAACGACACACCTGCTCCGGCCACGGCCGCTCCGCTCGAGCCCGTTCCGCTGCCCCGCTCGCTGCCGTGGCAGCAGCCGGGTGCGCGCGTCGAGATGCCTGCTCCAGAGCCCGTCGCCGTCGCGCCGATCGAGCGGGTCGAGTTGCTGTTCTCGACCGGTCAGCGAATCATCGTCGAGGGGTCGGCGGTCATCGGTCGCAAGCCCGCCGACACCGCCCTCGCAATGGGCGCTCGCGCCGTCGAAGTCGTCGACGACACGCGCTCGGTCTCACGCGTGCACCTCTTCCTCGAAGTGCAGGGCGGACAGATCACCGTGGGCGACGCCGGATCGGCGAACGGCTCGCGCATCGAGCGCGCCGGTCAGGTGATGCCGCTCGAGAGCGCAGGCACCCGAGTCGCGGTCGAGATCGCCGATACGATCTGGCTCGGCGACCTGAGCTTCGTGCTGAAGGCGGTCTGACGCGGCTGCGCGTCGACCGCGTTCGCCCACAGGTCAGTCGCCGAAGCGCGCTCGTCAGTCGCTGAAGAGGCCCGAGACGAAGCCGTTCACGATCGTCTGGCTGGCCCGGGCGCCGTAGTGGTCGACCGCGAGGCGGCTGATCGCCTCGTACGAGGGCCCCTCGAGTCGCGCGAGCGGCAGGGCCGCCCACTCGCGCCCGTTACGGCCGGCGACTCCGACGTAGGCGACTCGGTCGGCTCTGGCGAGCCAGACACTGAAGACGACGTCTCCTTTGTTCGTGAGAGGCAACGGCAGGTAGACTCGCGGATCCCCGCCGGCCAGACGGTCGCGCACCGCGGAGGCCTCATGTGAGGGGAGCGCCAGATATGAGCTCGCCTGCTGCTTCAGCACCGTACCGGTGGCGACGCGTTCCCAGCGGTACGACCAGACGAGCAGCCAGACGAGCCCGCCCACCGCGGCCCCGGCGCTGAGCAGTACTGCGCCAGGGGCGACCGCGTCGCGCAGGCCGCCGCGACGGCCTCGATAGGTGCTCGAGAGTTCGACGAGGGTGTCGTACATGACGATGCTGAGCACCACGAGCACGAGCCCGAGCCCGAGGATCACAGCCGCGGCGATCATCTGTCCATGCGAACGCACGCGACGCACCTCGGTCGGGCTCGCGTGCAGGGCCTGTTCCTGAGGTTCGGCGGTCACGGGGTTCCCTTCTGAACGGGCCACTTGTGATCGATCATCGGCCCCTTCCATTCGAAGTAGTCGAAGACGCGGTCGAAGGCGCGGGCCGGGATGCCTCGACGCTCCGCCTCGCGGATGACGAGCTGTGCCGCCTGGTGCGCGCTGGCGTCGTCGAGCACCGCATCGAGCAGGAGCGGCACGAGGCCGCGACGCCGACCGTCGAATTCGTCGAACACGGTGACTCGCTCACCTCCGGGCGCACCCGCGAATGCGTCGCGCAACGCCGCCGCGTCGCGCACCCCGAGCTCGCACAACAAGGTGCCGCTGCCGGCGCGCACCGCGATGTTCGCGAAGAAGCCGATGACCGGCAGGCGTTGCATCTTCCCGGTCCGCCGCCGGTCGTCGAGCACCCCGACGAAGACGATCTCGGACCATGGGATGAGCGGGGCCGACGCGAGTTGCACTCCGGCGGCCCCGACGGCGATTGCGATGTCGTCGTCGGAGGTGAGCAGCCCGAGGGCGCGTCGGCGTCGATGCGCGAGGATTGCGGACGAGAGGCCGGCGAGCATCGCGATCGCGGCGATGACGATCGTGAACCAGCCGAAACCCTTCATGATCGCGACGATGACGAGGGCGGCGAAGACGGCCGCAGTGACGAGGCCTGCGATGAGCATGCGACGATTCAGACGCTCTGCCGTATCGACCTTCGTCCGGTCGACGTGGGCCCGGTAATCCGCCTGCACAGCATCCTCTGTTTCATGCCGCGGACGAGGTGTACCGCGCGCCGTCAGCCTACTCGGCCGCCGATGCGTCGCGAATTCAGGGGCGAGTGGCCGCATGGAGCCGGTGGGAGCACTAGGGGAGTCCTCCCCATCGGCAATTCCGGTGCTTGCGGGTAACGTATTCGAAGCACAGACAATTCGGAGCGAAAGCTCCTGTTCGGTGCCTACCGAGGCATCCAATTCAACGGAGGAAATCATGGCGGAGATCCGCGTCACATCCGACTCTCTCGCCGGTGTCGCCGGCCAGCTCTCGAGCGGCTCGCAGTCGATCGAGTCGCAGCTGTCGAACCTGAAGTCGCTGGTCGAGGGGCTCATCTCGGGCGACTGGGGCGGTACCGCGTCGCAGAGCTTCAACGAGCTCTACTCGCAGTGGGACCAGGCCGGTCTCCAGCTGAAGGAGTCTCTGCAGGGCATCAGCGACCTGCTCAACCAGGCTGCGCTGTCGTACGAAGACAGCGAGAACGCGATCGCCGGAACGTTCAGCGGCTGACGTAAGGACAACAGGTGCCGGCGTGCGGCGACGCACGTCGGCATCGGTTCACGGCTAGGGGTCATGCATGGTCTTCTTCAAAGTACGCGCCGAATCGCTGAGCGAGGTCGCGGCGCTCATCGGCAACGTCATCGTGACGTTCGACGCGAACCTCGCGTCCGCCGACAGCGTCGTCAGCCGAATGGCCGGTACGACGTGGGTCGGTGATGACGCCGAGAAGTTCAGTGAAGACTGGGCTTCGTTCGTGACCCTGGCATCGCAGGTCCGGCTCGCTCTGACGGGTCTGCAACAGGGCTTGATCGCCGCCGATGGCAGTTACACCCGCACTGAGACGGGCATCGGCACCGGCTTCCGTCAGCGCCAGCAGGGCCTCGTCAGTGTGCGCAGCGCCTCGGGCAACCTCAGCAAGCGCGTCGCGAAGGGCGAGGACAAAGCAGAGGACATGGCCGAGTTCTTCGGCCGCGACTACGCCGGCGACGATGAGGTCGAGCAGTTCGGCGGTGGAGCCCTCGGCCCGCGCAAGACGAGCGGGCAGGCGACCGGCGGCGGTTCGGGCGACTCCGACGGCGACGGCGATGACGATTCGATCGGCACCGGCGTCTTCCGTCTCGATGCCGACGGTGAGCCCGATGTGAACGGGTATGTCGAGGTCGACGTCGACCTGCCCGACTTCGGCCCCGTGGTCGAAGCGTTCGAACAGATGCAGGGAGGCAGCGCGAATGGCTGAGCAGCAGGCCGACACCACCGAGCTCAGTGAGCTCGTGCAGACGATGAACGAACTCATCGGCTACGCCTCGGCACTCAAGCAGGGTGCGAGCGGATTCGCCTACATGCTGCCCACCGAGTGGCAAGGCCCCTCGATGCAGGCATTCCTCGGCTCGTTCAGCGCATGGACGGTCGGCGCTTCCGCCCTCGAGGCGAACGCGCTGGCGCTCAAGAACCAGGCGGAGGCCTCGTCCAAGGCATACTCCTCCACCATCGAGAACCTCGACTCCTCGTGGGCGTCGATCCAATCGAACTTCGAGGCGTAGCGCCGAGGCCCACCGCCTCCGCGAGCCTTCTCGTATCAGAACCGACACTCGGATAGGACTCCTGATGACCCAGGTGAAGCTGGATCCTGCACGTCTCGTGCAAGACGGTGATGACCTCTACAGCATCGCCACGATGCTCGACAGTGCGGTGACCACGCTGCTCTCGCAGCTCAATGGCTGCAGCGGCATGGCGGGCGACGACAACGCCGCAGAGGAGTTCTGCGAGGGTTCCGAGGGATACGACCAGCTCGCCGGTCCGACGATCGACGCCGTCACGTCGCACGGCAATGCCTTGCGCATCCTCGACGCTGCGCTCTCGAACACGGCCCGCGCCTACGACGCGGCGCAGAAGCCGGGTGCCGGGCTCGACCCGGAGACCGCCCGGCCGGCCGAGGCGACCGCACGCATCGACAACTCGAAGGCGAACCCGTCCAACGCACTCGGTCCGGGGTGGCCCGGTCCGCTCGGAGAGTTCCAGGAGATTCTCGAGTGGGGTCTCGCCCAGGTCGGCGTCGTCATCCCCACTGGCGATGAAGACAAGCTGCAGACCGCGGCCGACGCCTGGGGCAACTTCTCCTCCAGCATCACCTCGGCCCGCACCAGCGTTGCCTCGAGCTTCACGAACGTGAACTCGGCGACGTTGCCCGGTCCGCAGAAGGCTTCGATGCTGGCCTGCCGCACGAGCATGTCGACCGGCCTCGGTGAGCTCCGTCAGAGCGCCGACGCGATGGAGCAGTGGATTCGGGACTTCCGCACCCAGCTGCGCCAGATGCGCGAGGAGCTCGGCTGGTTCCTGAAGCAGATGGCGATCGAGATCGCCGCGGAACTGGCCATCGGCGGACTGCTCACCGTCGTCACGGCCGGCCTCGGTGCACTCGCGACGGCCGCGAAGGTCGGCCACACCGTCGTCCGCTGGTGCATCAAGATCGCCCAGCTCATCCAAAGGCTCAAGACCTTCCTCAAGGGCATCCGCGGTGTCAAGGGCATGGTGGTGCGCGGCGGTCTCCGCGCCGCGAAGGAGGGCCTGACGGCGGGGCTCGCCTCGACGATCTCGGTCACCTACGTCAACTCGGCGCGTGCCGGCGAAGAGGGTTACCAGCAACAGAACGTCGGCACGGCGTTCGTGTCCGCGTTCGCGGGTGGTGCGATCGCCTCACCGGTTTCGCGGGTCCTCGGCGGCTCGGGTGGGCCCGGCGTCAAGGCCGGTGCGCGCGAGGTCGGCGCAGAAACAGTCGCAGGTGCGGCCGACGGTCTCGTGAGTTCCGGTGTCGAAGCCGGCATGAACAACACCGAGTTCAATCCGATCTCGGGCATGGTGCTGGGCGCCCTGCTCGGCGGCGGAATGACCGCCGCCGGCCGAGGACTCAGCGCGCTCAAGCCAGGGTCGAACGCAGGTACGGGCTCGGGTGTGACCACTCCAGACGGTATTCCGACGCCCGGAGGCTCCGGCGACGGCTCGTCGAACCAGGGCAGTGGGGGCTCGGTCGACATTTCGAACGACGCGCCGCAGCCCGGCGCAGGGGATGCGGGCACCAGCGCCGGAGACGGTGGCGGTTCGGTCGATATTCCGACGGACGCCCCGACGGGCGGCGGCGGTGATGGCGGTGCCGGTTCCGGCGACGGTGCGGGATCGGTCGACATGCCGGGCACCAGCGCCGGTGACGGTGGCACGCCTGCTGACAACGGCGGCACGCCCGCGGATAACGGTGGCACGCCTGCTGACAACGGTGGGACGCCTGCCGACAATGGCGGCACCTCGGCTGACAACGGTGGCACGCCCGTCGACAATGGCGGCACCTCGGCTGACAACGGTGCCACGCCCGTCGACAACGGCGGCACGCCGGCTGACAACGGTGGGACGCCTGCCGACAATGGGACGACGCCTGCTGACAACGGTGGCACGCCTGCCGACAACGGCGGCACGCCGGCTGACAACGGTGGGACGCCTGCCGACAATGGGACGACGCCTGCTGACAACGGTGGCACGCCTGCCGACAACGGTGGTACGCCGGTCGACAACGGGACGACGCCTGCTGACAACAGCGGCACCCCGGCTGACACCGGGACGACGCCTGCTGACAACGGCGGCACTCCTGTCGACAACGGTGGCACGCCCGCTGACAACGGTGGGTCGGTCGACATCGAGGCACCGGCAGTGGACGGCGCCGGCTCGAACGGCTCAGAGGCGCCGACCGCGGGTGCGGCAGGTGGGGCTTCGTCGACGGGCCCGAAGGGCGATGGCTCGAATGGCGACGCCGACGGTAGCTCGACCGATTCGAACGCCGCTGACACCGACTCGAACGACACCGATTCGACCGACGCGCCCGGTGACGGCGACGAGGGCAGCTCGCCCGAGTCATCCGATGTCGATGGCCTCTTGGCCCCTGATGCCGCTGCCGGCGCCGGTGGCGCTGCCGTCGCCGGAGCCGCGGCCCTCATGCTCGGCAAGCCCGGCTTCCTGCCGACGCACACGCCCGGAGGATCGACCCCGGCTGCGCCGAAGCCGGCCGGCCCGAACGCCGATGGCTCGAGCAACCCCTCGAACGCGGGTGCGGACGGGTCGGGTGCCAACGATGCCGGTTCGAACGAAGCGAGCACGCCCGATTCCGGGGCGGACTCCGACAACGGGGCAACGTCTGAGAACGACGGCGCACAGCAGCCCGACGCCGACGAGGGCGGATCGAATCACAGCGACCGCACGCTCGATGAGATCGATGCGGCGCTGAGCGAGATCAACCCGAACTACGACCCGTCAGACCCGGCCAACGGGTACGCGACGAACTGCGGCAACACGTCGGCGAACCTCAACGACTTCCTGAACGGCGACTCGAGTTCCGAGGCGTCCACCGGAACGCTCGACGTGTCGCAGATGGAGGCGCGCACGGGCAACCCGCAGACCCCGATGACCCCCGAGCAGATCGACGCCACACTGCGCGACATGGGTGAGGGATCGCACTGCGTGGTCGGCATCGACCGGTCGACCGGTGACGGTCACTGGTTCAACGCCTACTTCGACGGCGACACCGTGTGGTCGATCGATGCGCAGAACGGCAGCCGCTCGCCCTGGCCGCCGGCCGAGCCGGACGCGACGAACTGGGATGCCTCGATCCAGCCCGAGCGCGTCACGAACCCCGACGGCACGAAGCCGAACGCCGTGAAGCCGGAGGCGCCGGCGGCCGACGGGACGAACGTCGACGCGACGAACCCCGACGGCACGGCGCCATCGCCGACGCTCTCGTCGTCGTCCGCATCGACGACGACCTCGCCGACGCACAGCGCGCCCAACTCGCCGTCAACGGCTTCGACTTCGTCGTCTCCGACGTCACCGAGCACGGCCCCGACCCAGAGCACGTCTTCGACGCCCGCCGCGGTCGACGGGTCGACTCCGACGCCTGTGGATGGGTCGATCTCCACGGTCGATGGGTCCACGGCGGATGGAACCGACGGTTCATCCACGACAGACTCGACCGACGGAAATGACTCCTCTGACGTCAGCGACCGCAGCGCCTCGAGGCCGAAGTGGACTCCGCCTGCGAATCGGGTCGACCCCTCGCACGCCTCCGACGGTTCCGACGGAGCCGGAGTGACGTTCAACGGCTACAACATCCCCGAGCTGACGCCCGAGATCCGTCAGCAGCTCAACGCGCTCGCGGATCTGCCCGACTCGCCGATCGTCCGGAACACGGATGGTTCGTTCTCGCTCAAGAAGCCGATCACGGTCACCGCCTTCGAACGGTCGAACTCCAACCACGACTGGGATGAGTTCCAGCGCCAAGTCGGCCTCCAGCAGCAAGGCCTGAACGCCCTGACGATCGCCGAGTGGCGGCACAACGTCGCGTTCTACAACAAGTGGAACCGGGTGGCGAAGACCCTGCAGCAGTCCGCCCTGGACGCAATGACGGCCAAGGGCATCCGGAGGATCTTCACGACGCCCGCCGTGCTTCACGGCCCCGACCAGATCGCTGGAGGGCGCGCGGATCGATTCGACGGCGCTGGACACTCGCCGATCAACAGCTCGCACGGCCCGGCCTGGCGGGGAAAGCGCATCACTGGTCTCCGCACGGATGTCGCCAGCGCAGTACGCAAGATCGACCCGAAGCTGCACGCTCACATCAAGTTGACCGTTCATCTCGGCGCCACCGACTCGGTCGGGGGAAATCCGAATGCCACTCAAGGCACGCTCACCGCGGCGAGGCCGGTGACAGGGTCTCCTTCGCCGGCGAGTGCGGGTGCGGGCTCGGGTTCGACACCGGGTGCATCTGCCCCCGGTGCGACGCCCGCCTCGGGTTCGAACCCGTCCGGTTCGACGACGTCCGGTACGACCCCGTCCGGTTCGACGACGTCCGGTACGACCCCGACGAGTGGGAACGGTGTGACGGGACAAGGGGCGCCCGCGCGCACCGGTGCAGCCCCGACCTCGATGTCGGGACAGCACTCCGGGTCGGGTACGAACCCTGCCGAGTCGGGCACGAACCCTGCCGAGTCGGGTACGAACCCTGCCGAGTCGGGTACGAACCCTGCCGAGTCGGGTACGAACCCTGCCGAGTCGGGCACCAACCCCGCCGAATCCGCGAACGATGCGGGAACCGAGGGAGAGACGTCCACCGACAACGCGAACGGTTCCGATACCGCCGGCGATGCCGGCGACGCCGACCCCGGTTCCGATGTCGACGCGACGCCTGAGACGGACGCCGAGCCCGCTCCGGCCGACGGCGCCTCCGCTGATTCTGTGGAGCCGCGGGTGCCCGAGACGATCCACCACCAGGTGCTCGACGACGCGTTCCCGCATCTCACGACGCCCGAGCCGATCGCCCAGGCGATCCACATCGTCAACGGAATGGGCGTCACGGTCGATCAGGGGCGGTTCCTGAACAACTGTCACTACGTTGTCAACGCACTCGAGCTGCGCCTCCGCGGCTACGACGTCATCGCCAGCCCGACGGTCCAGGGTGCGGTCGTCGACGGATCGACGGGCGCGATCAGCCCCACGTTCGAGGGCCGCTTCCCGCACAGCATCGCTGCCGACTGGGTGCAGACCGATGGCAGCAGTCGCGACTTCGAGCAGCTGGGGGACTTCCAGGGCCAGACGGCCAGGGAGGCGCTCGATGCGCTCACCGCCTCATGGCCCGAGGGCGGCCGCGGGTTCATCGCCGGGTACTGGAAGACCGGTGGCGGACACATCTTCACCGTCGTGAAGGAAGCCGACGGCGTGAAGCTGTACGACGGGCAGGTGAACCAGACCGATGTCTCGGGCTATCTCGACGCGATGCACTTCAACGAGACGTCGTCGGCACCGTGGAAGGACATCCTGGTCATGCGGGTCGACGACCTCGTGCCCACGAGCGAGGTGCTGAAGACCTCGAAGCCGTGGACTCAGCCGGAGTACCAGCTCCTGGTCGACTGGCGCGACGCCGCGGATCCCTCGGCCCTGCCGCAGCAGATGATCGATCGCGAGATCGCGGCAAACGAGCGCTGGCGCGACCGGAACACCGAACTCATCGCCGAACGGCTGACGATCCTGCACGACCCGGCGACCAGCATCGCCGAGGCGCATCGTCTGCAGGGCGAGATCCAGGTGCTCCGAGACCAGAATCTGAGGCTCGAAGCTGGAGCGGTGCAGTTCAAGCTCGAGTTGGCCACGCCGACGAGTAATGCTCCGGCAGCACCTGCTGCACCGGCCACTCCTTCGGGCGAGCCGACCAGCGGATCTGGTGGAGCGTCCTCCCGATCGACCATTGTGACCAATGGTCCGGGCGACGACTACGACGAAGAGCGGGATGATGCGAATCGGGTCGGCGCGTTCCAGCCGAAGGAACGAGACTAGGACCATGACGATCCACGAAGCACGCCAGGCGCTCGAACAGTACTTCGTCGAGCACCCGCCCGCGATCTCGGGCGACCTCTACATCGCCGACGAGTGGTTCGAGGACGAACAGGACTACCTACCGGTATGGGGCTCACGGCAGTTCTATGTCGACGGCGTCGAGGCATTCGCCCGTTGGGACAATCTCGCGATCTTCATCGACAAGCGAACGGGCGTGGTTCGCCAGGAGTTCCACACTCCGAACTTCGCGAAGATCAGTCGAATGACGCCGGTCGCAGCGGCCGAGTGAGGACGACCGGGCTCGAGACATCCGTCCGGACCTCGATAAGATCGCACGTATGACTCCGGGTGCAACGAACTGATGCTGGACACCGAGACAACGCAGTTCGTCGACGCGGCGACAGCTCTGTCGGCGGCGGATCTCGAAGCGGCGTTCGATCGTCAGGTCGATCTCTGGACCGAGGGCGGCAAGGAAGCGAGCGATGCGGCGGGTCCATCCGCGAGCGCGAACTCCGAGCTCGATCATCGGATTCGAGCGGCGCTCCTTCCCCGTGCCGACGAACTCGACAAACACCTCTTCGGGCTCCACACTGATGCCCTCACGGTGGTCTCCACGGCGGCGCGAGCGATCCTGACGCGCCGGCGCCTGACCGCCGAGCAGTTCACGGTGCTGGTCACCCCGTTCGTCGAACTCGGCTTCGACATCCCTGCTCACGCGGACTGAGCGTACGCACGCATGGGGACTCCTCCCCATATCCGTCGCTTCACGCCTCGGTAGACTCTCCGAGGCGGCTCCGCGCCATCCGCAGCATCGAGCCGAGCCGTTTCAGCACTCCGCCGCGAGGAAGGTTCACGCATGACGAGGTTCCGGAGTTTCGACCCGGTCGCCCCCATCTCCGACGAGACGATCGCCGCATTCGCCGGCGCGGTCCCGACCGAGGTCGTCGACCTCTGGCGCACGTATGGAGCGGGTCTGGTCGGTGACGGATACTTCCGACTCGTCGACCCGGCGCGAGCCGCGAAGATGCTCGCCGGCGTGTTCGAGTTGCCCGAGGGATCGACGGTGCTGTTCGCCACGGCCCTCGGCGACCTCGTCGTGCACGTCAAGGGGCTCTACCTCGTCTACAAGGCGCGCTGGGGCGCGATCGACCTCATCGAGGACGCCGACGTCGACGCGCTCGTCGCGCTGATCGAAGACCCGGCGGAGCGCGACGGAGCCTGGGAATGGCAGCCCTACCCCGAGGCGCGCAACCGTGACGGCGTGCCGGAATTCGAGCAGTGCTACGGCTACGTGCCGCTGCTCGGCCTCGGCGGTTCGCCCGACCCGGGCAACCTCCAGCTCGGCGGTCTCTACGAGCACCTGGCGACGATCGCACAGCTCGTCGGCCAGCCTTCGGTGCGTCAGCACCTCCAGACGAGCGCTGGGTCGCCTGCGACGACGGCGACGGATGACTCGGCCGAGAACCCGCTCGTCGCGGTCGGGCGTGCACTGTTCGCGAAGCTCGTCGACAACCCGAACCTGAACATCATCGATCTGCCCGACGGGCTCGGCGTCTGCCTCGTGCACGCGGTTCGCGGCGGCGGCAAGATCTACGTCGCGCCCGATGAGACGGTGCTGTTCGTCGGTTCGTCGGTCGATTTCGAGGCCGGGCTCGGTGCCTTCCGTGACGGGGTGCGCACCCCGCTCGAGAAGTTCGAGCTCGACAGGAACGACGGGGGCGCCTGATGGCCGACACTCTCGAGCAGCGGTGCGAACGACTGCGTCAGCCCGTCACCGAGCTCGTCGCGACCAGCATGTCGGCGGCGTATCGCACTCAAGACCTCCCCGAGCTGCTGCAGGCGATCGCGAGCGTGCGGGGCATCATCGCGGAGGATCCGTCGGGGCTGCCTGACGGACCGTTCCTCGCCTGGCTGCCGACGGCGCTGCGCAACCTCGACAACATGAGGGAGGCCGTCGAAGCGGGCGATGCGGCGAAGTCCTACGCGATCCTCACCGACAAGAGCGACGGGTTCATCCGTCTCACGGTCGGCTGCGCCGGCTACCCCGGCTGGGATCCGGCCGGAACTTCGGCTGCGGAGTGATCGGCGCGCTCGGGGCGTAGCCTCGAAGCATGGATCAACGCTCGCGCGATGCCTGGGTGATCGCCGCGTTCGCCGCGGCGCTCGATCTCGCCCTCGTCGTCTGCGCGTACGGGTTCGTAAGTCTCCTCGGCGGGATCGAGGTGATCACCGACCCCGAGGCGGGGCTCTTCGTCGCCCCTGCAGCGGTCGGAGCATCCGTCGTCGCAGTGCTGCTGACCCTCGCCCGCACCCTTCGTCGGCCCGACCGGATGCTGCCGAGCCTCGCGTTCTCGGCGGTGTGGAGCTGGCTCGCCGCGGTCGTGGTCGCGGTCGTCGGCTACGCGCTCGCGAGCACGTCGAGCACGATGCTCGCGGCGCTCCTGTTCGGCCTCGGCTTCGGCATCGGATGGTTCGGGTTGCTCATCCCGGCGTTGGCCGTGCTGACGGCATCGCTCGCCGTGCTCGTGGCGCGCGGGCGCGGCGCCGGCATGGAGCGGCCACGATGGCCGTGGGAGCGCGACGACGACAACGAGTGACGGCACCCGCGCACCCGTCGACGAGACCGCGCCGCGCCATCCGCTCGCCGTTCGGTGACGCCGAGCGTGCGCTCGCAGTATCGTGAACCTGATGCAGGGTTCGATCGAGGCCAGGGTGAGCCACGAGGTCGACCGGTGGCTGGCATGGCTGCCCCGGTGGCGACCCGGTACGCATCGTGCCCGCGTGCGCCTCTGCACGCGATGCTTCGGCTCGCCGATCCTCGCCGCCGCCGGCCTCGACGTCGACGTGCCGCACCCCGTGCAGCACGCCTTCTCGATGCGCATGAAGGGGGTCATCGACCTCGCGGTCGACGACTACACCGCGCGGAACCTCCCGATGCTGCACCGTGAGATCCGGCTCGCCGAAGAGCGCAAGGCCCGCCGACCGTACCGGGCCGGAGAAGGCCTCGAGCCCGAGTTCCTGGGGCTCGACGTCGACCCCGAGCCCGTGCCCGACCAGCCCTTCCTCTTCACCCTGTCGGGCCTCGAGGCGGATACCGCGGCCGAGGCGGCCGAGCCCGCACCACGCCCCTTCACACCCGAAGAGAAGGAGGCGCTCCGCGAGGAGGTGCGCCTCGCGGACGACTTCGCGAAGCAGCTCGGTCGTCGCATCTGCGTCGAGCTCGCCCAGCACCGCTACCGCATCGGCAACGCCGTCGAGCGCCTCGTCGAACCCCAGATCGAGGACCTGCTCGCCGACCTCGACCGCGAGCTGGACTCGCCCGGGTGGCCGAGCTGACGGGCCGTCGGGTGCCGGCCGACCCCGCTGAATCCGCCGCCATTTGACCGCGAGGTTACGGCGCATTACCATTGATCGGGTGTGCGCGTTGACGCGCGCTCGAATCGTGCCTGCAAGACCGGCGCGAAACGGGCCGAGACAAGTCGCACATGTCGGGCGATTCGCCCCCACGGCATACCCACCAACCCAGGCGCTGCAATTCTGCGGTGCCGGTGGGTCGTGATGTGAATTCCATCAAACGCTGTCACCGTGCAGCACCAACAAGGAGAAGCAGTGCCAACCATTCAGCAGTTGGTCCGCAAGGGCCGCTCGCCGAAGGTCACCAAGACCAAGGCTCCCGCCCTGAAGGCGAACCCCCAGCAGCGCGGCGTGTGCACGCGTGTGTACACCACCACCCCGAAGAAGCCGAACTCCGCGCTCCGCAAGGTCGCTCGTGTGAAGCTCTCCAACGGCACCGAGGTCACCGCCTACATCCCCGGTGAGGGCCACAACCTCCAGGAGCACTCGATGGTGCTCATCCGCGGCGGTCGTGTCAAGGACCTCCCCGGTGTGCGCTACAAGATCGTCCGCGGCGCGCTCGACACGCAGGCCGTGAAGAACCGCAAGCAGGGCCGCAGCAAGTACGGCGCGAAGATGGAGAAGAAGTAATGCCTCGTAAGGGACCCGCTCCGAAGCGCCCCGTCGTCGCCGACCCCGTCTACGGGTCGCCCGTCGTCAGCCAGCTCGTCAACAAGATCCTCGTCGACGGCAAGAAGGACCTCGCGCAGCGCATCGTGTACGAAGCGCTCTCGAACGTCGCCGAGAAGAACGGCCAGGACGCCGTCGCCACCCTGAAGAAGGCGCTCGACAACGTGCGCCCCACGCTCGAGGTGCGTTCGCGTCGCGTCGGCGGATCGACCTACCAGGTCCCCGTCGAGGTCAAGCCCCACCGCGCCAACACCCTGGCCCTCCGCTGGCTCACCAGCTACGCCAAGGCTCGTCGCGAGAAGACGATGACCGAGCGTCTCACCAACGAGATCCTCGACGCATCGAACGGCCTGGGTGCCGCGGTCAAGCGCCGCGAAGACACCCACAAGATGGCCGAGTCGAACCGCGCCTTCGCCCACTACCGCTGGTAGCAGGCCGAGCGGATGCCGCGGCAGCACGCCGCCGCATCCGCTCACCTCACACTTTTCGTTCCTGAACATCCCGGAGGAACCCTCGTGGCACAAGACGTGCTCACCGACCTGAACAAGGTCCGCAACATCGGCATCATGGCGCACATCGATGCCGGCAAGACCACCACGACCGAGCGCATCCTGTTCTACACGGGCGTCAACCACAAGATCGGCGAGACCCACGACGGTGCCTCGACGACCGACTGGATGGAGCAGGAGAAGGAACGCGGCATCACGATCACGTCTGCCGCCGTGACCTGCTACTGGAACAAGAACCAGATCAACATCATCGACACCCCCGGCCACGTGGACTTCACGGTCGAGGTCGAGCGTTCGCTCCGCGTGCTCGATGGTGCGGTCGCCGTCTTCGACGGCAAGGAGGGCGTCGAGCCCCAGTCCGAGACCGTCTGGCGCCAGGCCGACAAGTACGACGTGCCCCGCATCTGCTTCGTCAACAAGATGGACAAGCTGGGCGCCGACTTCTACTTCACGGTCGACACCATCATCAGCCGCCTGGGCGCCAAGCCCCTCGTGCTGCAGCTCCCGATCGGTTCGGAGTCCTCGTTCGAGGGCGTCGTCGACCTGGTCGAGATGCGTGCCCTCACGTGGCGCGGTGACGCAAAGGGTGACGTCAAGATGGGCGCCGAGTACGCCATCGAGGAGATCCCCGCCGACCTCGTCGACAAGGCCGCCGAGTACCGCACCGCGCTGCTCGAGGTCGTCGCCGAGACCGACGACGCGCTCATGGAGAAGTACTTCGGCGGCGAAGAGCTGACCGTGGCCGAGATCAAGGCCGCGATCCGCAAGCTCACCGTCAACTCCGAGATCTACCCCGTGCTCTGCGGTTCCGCGTTCAAGAACCGCGGCGTGCAGCCGATGCTCGACGCCGTCATCGACTACCTCCCGTCGCCGCTCGACGTGCCCGCCATCGAGGCGCACGACGCTCGCGACGAGGAGAAGATCGTCATGCGTCACGCCGACGCGACGGAGCCGTTCACGGCCCTCGCGTTCAAGGTCGCGGTGCACCCGTTCTTCGGTCGCCTCACCTACGTGCGCGTCTACTCGGGTCGCCTCGACTCGGGTGCCCAGGTCGTCAACTCGACCAAGGGCAAGAAGGAGCGCATCGGCAAGATCTTCCAGATGCACGCCAACAAGGAGATCCCGATCGACTCGGTGACCGCCGGCAACATCTACGCGGTGATCGGCCTGAAGGACACCACCACCGGTGACACCCTCTGCGACCCGAACAACCAGGTCGTCCTCGAGTCGATGACCTTCCCCGAGCCCGTCATCGAGGTCGCCATCGAGCCGAAGACCAAGGCCGACCAGGAGAAGCTCGGCACGGCGATCCAGAAGCTCGCCGAAGAGGACCCGACCTTCCGCACCGAGCAGAACCAGGAGACCGGTCAGACGGTCATCAAGGGCATGGGCGAGCTCCACCTCGACATCCTGGTCGACCGCATGAAGCGCGAGTTCAACGTCGAGGCCAACGTGGGCAAGCCCCAGGTCGCGTACCGCGAGACGATCAAGCGCGCGGTCGAGAAGCACGACTACACCCACAAGAAGCAGACCGGTGGATCCGGCCAGTTCGCGAAGATCCAGTTCGCGATCGAGCCGCTCGAGATCGAAGGCGACAAGATCTACGAGTTCGAGAACAAGGTCACCGGTGGCCGCATCCCGCGCGAGTACATCCCCTCGATCGATGCCGGCTTCCGCGATGCCATGCAGTACGGCATCCTCGCCGGGTACCCGATGGTCGGCGTCAAGGCGTCGATCCTCGACGGTGCGGCCCACGACGTCGACTCCTCGGAGATGGCGTTCAAGATCGCCGGCTCGATGGGCTTCAAGGAAGCCGCTCGCAAGGCGAACCCCGTTCTGCTCGAACCGCTGATGTCCGTCGAAGTCCGTACTCCCGAGGAGTACATGGGCGACGTCATCGGCGACCTGAACTCGCGTCGCGGTCAGATCCAGTCCATGGAGGATGCCGCAGGCGTGAAGGTCGTGCGTGCGCACGTCCCGCTCTCGGAGATGTTCGGTTACATCGGCGACCTTCGGTCGAAGACCTCTGGTCGCGCGGTGTACTCGATGGAGTTCCAGAGCTACGCGGAGGTCCCGAAGGCTGTGGCCGACGAGATCGTCCAGAAGAACAAGGGCGAATAGTCCGATACGCACGAACCTTCCGGTTCGCGTAACATATCAACACAACCCCCGTAGGCCTCCGGTCGCAATCCAGCGCCCGGCGGATCTACACGAGTCCTGAGGAGGACCCACAGTGGCTAAGGCCAAGTTCGAGCGGACCAAGCCGCACGTCAACATCGGAACGATCGGTCACGTCGACCACGGCAAGACCACGCTCACCGCAGCGATCTCGAAGGTGCTCGCCGACAAGTTCCCGTCGGCCACCAACGTGCAGCGCGACTTCGCGTCGATCGACTCCGCTCCCGAAGAGCGCCAGCGCGGCATCACGATCAACATCTCGCACGTCGAGTACGAGACGCCGAAGCGCCACTACGCGCACGTCGACGCCCCGGGTCACGCCGACTACATCAAGAACATGATCACCGGTGCGGCTCAGATGGACGGCGCGATCCTCGTGGTCGCGGCGACCGACGGCCCGATGGCCCAGACGCGTGAGCACGTGCTGCTCGCCAAGCAGGTCGGCGTGCCCTACCTGCTCGTCGCGCTCAACAAGTCCGACATGGTCGACGACGAGGAGATCCTGGAGCTCGTCGAGCTCGAGGTCTCGGAGCTGCTCGCGAGCCAGGGCTTCGCCGAGGACGCTCCCGTCGTTCGCGTCTCGGGCCTCAAGGCTCTCGAGGGCGACGAGAAGTGGGTCCAGTCGATCCTCGACCTCATGGAGGCCGTGGACAACAACATCCCCGACCCCGTGCGCGACAAGGACAAGCCGTTCCTCATGCCCGTCGAGGACGTCTTCACGATCACCGGTCGTGGAACCGTCGTCACGGGCCGCGCCGAGCGTGGCACGCTGAAGATCAACTCCGAGGTCGAGATCGTCGGCATCCGCCCGACGCAGAAGACCACGGTCACCGGCATCGAGATGTTCCACAAGCAGCTCGACGAGGCATGGGCCGGCGAGAACTGCGGTCTGCTCCTTCGCGGCACCAAGCGCGAAGACGTGGAGCGCGGCCAGGTCGTCGTCGCACCCGGCTCGGTCACCCCGCACACGAACTTCGAGGGCACCGCGTACATCCTCTCCAAGGAGGAAGGCGGGCGTCACAACCCGTTCTACGCGAACTACCGCCCGCAGTTCTACTTCCGCACCACCGACGTCACCGGCGTCATCACGCTGCCCGAGGGCACCGAGATGGTCATGCCCGGCGACACCACCGACATGACCGTTGAGCTGATCCAGCCCATCGCCATGGAAGAGGGCCTCGGCTTCGCCATCCGTGAGGGTGGACGCACCGTGGGTGCCGGAACGGTCACCAAGATCAACAAGTAGGTTCACCTACTGATCGCCGACAGGGGTCGGGCCTTCGGGCCCGGCCCCTTTCGTGTACCCACGGGGGCCCGGCCCCTTTCGTGTACCCACGAGGGCCCGGCCCCTTTCGTGTACCCACGAGTCAACCCCTTCCGCAGGCGGGCGGACGGTTCTAGGCTCGGATGGATGGCAGCTTCCCCCCAGCCATTCGTTCGGTCGACGGTTCGCCCTGAGATTCAAGCTCTTCGGGCGCTCGCCGTCGGAGCGGTCGTGCTCCACCACGGTTGGCCCGCCGTCGCCCCGGCCGGCTACATGGGCGTGGACGTGTTCTTCGTCGTCTCCGGATTCCTGATCACCGGGCTCCTGCTCCGCGACGCCGAGCAGCGGGGGCGCATCTCGCTCCGAACCTTCTACCTGCGGCGAGCTCGCCGTATCCTGCCTGCCGCGGTGACGGTGCTCGCCGTGGTCTCGCTGCTCACGATCGCGCTCGTGCCGCAGCGGGAGTGGCGATCGTGGTTCAGGGAGATCGTCGCCAGCGCGTTGTACTACGAGAACTGGCAGCTCGCCGTCGATTCCCAGATCCCGCGACGCGCGGGCCTCGAGTCGACCCCTGTGCAGCACTACTGGTCGCTCTCGGTCGAGGAGCAGTTCTACCTGTTCTGGCCGCTGCTGCTGATCGTCGCGCTCTGGGTTGCAGCGCGCAGGGGAGTGGGATCGCGGCGAGTGCTGCTCCTGCTGCTCGGCGCGGTGACTTCAGCGTCGTTCGTGCACTGCATCGTGCTGACGGCGCAGGACCCGGACCTCGCCTACTTCTCGACGTTCACGCGCACGTGGGAGTTCGGCGTCGGCGGGCTGCTCGCGCTCCTCGCCGCGACGCCGATTCGCGGCTTCGCCGGGCTGCGCGCAGCCGTGTCATCCGTCGGCCTCGTGCTCATCGTCGTGCCGATCGTCACGTTCCGCGCCCATGAGGTGTTCCCCGGTGCGATCGTGCTGGTGCCCGTCGTCGGAACGCTCGCCGTGATCTGGGCGGGCATGCCGCAAGTCGCCTGGTCGCCGGCCCGACTCGCAGCATTGCCGCCGGTGCAGTGGATGGGGGACGTGTCGTACTCGCTCTACCTCTGGCACTGGCCGATCTTCATGTTCACCCCGTACCTCACCGGCATGCCGAGCCCGCCGTGGCTCATGGTGCTGCTCGTCGCACTGTCGCTCCTCGTCGCCGGACTCTCGAAGCGGTACATCGAAGACCCGTTCCGCACGCCGTCGAAGGGCCTGCGAGCACGTCCGTCGGTCGTGCTCGGCTCACTGGCCGTGGTCATCGCACTCGTCGTCGGGGCTGGAGTGGTCGCTCCCGGCGTCGCGGCCGAGCGCAACGTCGCGTGCTCGCGCGACGGTCGAGACTGAACGGCGGGTGCCGCGTCAGACGGGCGTGCCGTCGATGGTCGTCTCGAGATCGATGCTGCCGTGCACGCTGCGTGCCACGGTGCACGCTCGCTCGATCGACTTGACCATGAGCTCGATGAGCTTCGCCCGTTCGGCCTCATCGAGCGAGGAGAGGTCGAGCAGCAGCTCCTCATCGACGCGCGAGTAGCGATTGTCGCCGTCGGACGTGCCGTGCGCCCACACCGTCATCGCGAAGTCATCGCCGAGGCGCCGCGCGGTGACCCGGTCGGCGCTCATGCCCGCGCAACCGGCGAGGGCGAGCTTCAGCAGCTCGCCGGGCGTGAAGTGACCCTCGGCCTCCGCCGGCCCGATGAGCACCGTCGAACCGCGCTCGTTCATGCCCTCGAACGTGCGTTCACCGGTGCGGGTGACCGAGACGCTGCCCGGTCCGATGCGGTCGCTCACCTGATGCGCGTGCTCGGTCATGTACGCCTCCAGACGTGGTCGTCACCTCGATTCCACCACGGATGCGTCGGGCCCGCGGCCCCTTCGTCTGCGACAACGCTGTGAACCCGTCGAGCGCGACACGCCCGGGTTGCATGAAGGCACTCAGTGTGGCAAACTCGATGAGTTCAACATTTCGAACGCGTGCACTCGTGCGCGCTGATCGGATCACTGTCAGGCAGTGCATAACCACCCGGTTCACCCCGTTCCAACGGGGCTCACACAGGGGTCAGGTTAGGCCGCAGGCAGGAGAACAGACAATCCGAAGCACACAACGCCATGGGCGACCATGTCTGCGTGCGCGCCGGTGGGCTCGAAGGTCGAGCGTGTCGAGAGCACCACCCCGGTACATCCGGACGGGTGGTTTCGACAGGCTCGATCACCGGCCTTTGACAGAAGAACAGTGGTGCTTCACACGGAGTAGCTACGCGGCGTCCAATGCCCTCGGAAGGGGTAAGACGCCTTGACAGAGAGAGAGTCAGCAATGGCGGGACAGAAGATCCGCATTCGACTGAAGTCGTATGACCACGAGGTCATCGACACCTCGGCGCGCAAGATCGTCGACACGGTGACCCGCGCGGGCGCCACGGTCGTCGGCCCCGTGCCGCTTCCGACGGAGAAGAACGTGGTGTGCGTCATCCGCTCGCCCCACAAGTACAAGGACAGCCGCGAGCACTTCGAGATGCGCACCCACAAGCGCCTCATCGACATCGTGGACCCGACGCCCAAGGCCGTCGACTCGCTCATGCGACTCGACCTGCCGGCCGACGTCAACATCGAGATCAAGCTCTGAGGTAACAGATGTCTTCCGCTACCAAGAACGTGAAGGGTCTGCTCGGCACCAAGCTCGGCATGACCCAGGTGTGGGACGAGAACAACAAGCTCGTGCCCGTGACCGTCATCGAGATCGCCCCCAACGTGGTCACCCAGCTGCGCACCGTCGAGAACGACGGCTACGAGGCTGTGCAGATCGCCGCAGGCGCCATCGACCCGCGCAAGGTCAACCAGCCCGCGACCGGCCACTTCGCCGCCGCAGGCGTGACCCCCCGTCGCCACCTGACCGAGGTCCGCACCGCGGACGCCGCGTCGTACTCCCTCGGCCAGGAGCTCCCCGTCGAGGGTGCCTTCGAGGCCGGCCAGCTCGTCGACGTCGTCGGCACGAGCAAGGGCAAGGGCTTCGCCGGTGTCATGAAGCGCCACAACTTCAAGGGTGTCTCCGCTTCGCACGGTTCGCACCGCAACCACCGCAAGCCCGGTTCCATCGGTGCCTCGTCGACGCCCAGCCGCGTCTTCAAGGGCATGCGCATGGCCGGCCGCATGGGTGGCGAGCGCGTGACCGTGCTCAACCTCCGCGTGCACGCCGTCGACGCCGAGAAGGGCCTGCTGCTCGTCAAGGGCGCGGTTCCCGGTGCTCGCGGCCGTCTCGTTTTCGTCCGCAACGCAGTGAAGGGGGCGTAGTCCATGGCTACCGCCAACACCATTGACGTGCTCGACGCGACCGGCAAGAAGTCCGGCTCGGTCGAGCTGCCCGCCGAACTCTTCGACGTGCAGACCAACGTCCCGCTCATCCACCAGGTCGTCGTGGCCCAGCTCGCAGCAGCGCGCCAGGGCACGCACAAGACCAAGACCCGCGGCGAGGTTTCCGGCGCCGGTCGCAAGCCGTTCAAGCAGAAGGGCACCGGCCGCGCCCGTCAGGGTTCGATCCGCGCTCCTCAGATGACCGGCGGTGGCGTCGTGCACGGCCCCCAGCCGCGCGACTACTCGCAGCGCACCCCCAAGAAGATGATCGCAGCAGCCCTCCTCGGCTCGCTCTCCGACCGCGCTCGCGGCGGCCGCGTCCACGCGGTCACCGCCTTCACGGCCAGCGAGACGCCGAAGACCAAGGACGCTGTCGCGCTCCTCGCGGCGATCGCTCCGGCCAAGCGCTTCCTCATCGTGCTCGCCCCGGGCGAAGAGCTCTCGCAGCGCGCGGTGCGGAACATCCCGACGGTGCACGTGCTGCGCGTCGACCAGCTGAACGCCTACGACGTGCTCGTCTCGGACGACATCGTCTTCAGCACCGCTGCACTCGAGTCCTTCGTGGCCTCGAAGACGGCGAAGAAGGAAGAGGTCTCGGCATGAGCACCGCCGCGAACAACAAGGACCCGCGCGACATCATCATCGCGCCCGTCGTCTCGGAGAAGAGCTACGGCCTGATCGACGAGGGCAAGTACACGTTCATCGTGGACCCCCGTTCGAACAAGACCGAGATCAAGCTCGCGATCGAGAAGATCTTCAACGTCCAGGTGGCGTCGATCAACACCCTGAACCGTCAGGGCAAGACCCGCCGCACTCGGTTCGGCATGGGCAAGCGCAAGGACACCAAGCGCGCGATCGTCACCCTCAAGTCCGGCTCGATCGACATCTTCACGGCTGTCGGCTAGGGAGCAGAGGAATAAGAATGGCTATTCGTAAGTACAAGCCCACGACTCCCGGTCGTCGCGGTTCGTCGGTTGCCGACTTCGCGGAGATCACTCGCTCCACGCCTGAGAAGTCGCTGCTCCGCCCGCTGCCGAAGACCGGTGGTCGCAACAACCAGGGCCGCATCACGACGCGTCACATCGGTGGTGGCCACAAGCGCCAGTACCGCGTGATCGACTTCAAGCGCAACGACAAAGACGGCATCAACGCCAAGGTCGCTCACATCGAGTACGACCCCAACCGCACCGCGCGCATCGCGCTGCTGCACTTCGTCGATGGCACCAAGCGCTACATCCTGGCTCCGAACAAGCTCTCGCAGGGCGACGTCGTCGAGTCGGGCCCCGGCGCCGACATCAAGCCCGGCAACAACCTGCCGCTGAAGAACATCCCCACCGGTACCGTGGTGCACGCCATCGAGCTGCGCCCCGGCGGCGGTGCCAAGATGGCACGCTCGGCCGGAGCATCCGTTCGCCTCGTGGCGAAGGACGGCCCCTACGCCCAGCTGCGTCTGCCCTCGGGCGAGATCCGCAACGTCGACGCGCGCTGCCGCGCGACCGTCGGCGAGGTCGGCAACGCCGAGCAGTCGAACATCAACTGGGGCAAGGCCGGCCGCATGCGCTGGAAGGGCGTCCGCCCGACCGTGCGCGGTGTCGCCATGAACCCGGTCGACCACCCGCACGGTGGTGGCGAGGGCAAGACGTCCGGTGGACGTCACCCCGTCAGCCCCTGGGGCCAGAAGGAAGGCCGTACGCGCAAGCGCGATCTTCCCAGCGACAAGCTCATCGTTCGCCGCCGTAACGTCGGCAAGAAGCGCAAGTAGGAGTTGTAGAAGATGCCACGCAGTCTGAAGAAGGGCCCCTTCGTCGATGACCACCTGCTTCGCAAGGTGATCACGGCGAACGAGGCCGGCAGCAAGAACGTCATCAAGACCTGGTCGCGCCGCTCGATGATCATCCCGGCCATGCTGGGACACACCATCGCGGTGCACGACGGTCGCAAGCACATCCCGGTGTTCGTCACCGAGACCATGGTGGGTCACAAGCTCGGCGAGTTCGCCCCCACCCGCACCTTCCGTGGACACGTGAAGGACGACAAGAAGGGCCGTCGCCGCTAAGCGGTGACGTGAAGGAGGAGAAGAAATGGTGGAGTCGATCGCACGCGTGCGACACATCCGCGTCACCCCCATGAAGGCCCGTCGCGTCGTCAACATGATCCGCGGCCGTCAGGCACAGGAGGCACTCGCCATCCTGAAGTTCGCCCCCCAGGGTGCGAGCGAGCCGGTGTACAAGCTCGTCGCCTCGGCCATCGCGAACGCTCGCGTCAAGGCCGATGCAACGAACACCTACCTGGACGAGCAGGACCTCTACATCAGCAGCGCCTACGTCGATGAGGGCACCACCCTCAAGCGATTCCAGCCGCGTGCTCAGGGTCGTGCCTTCCGCATCAACAAGCGAACGAGCCACATCACCGTCGTGCTCGCCACGCCCGAGGAGGGTACGAAGTAATGGGTCAGAAAGTAAACCCGTACGGCTTCCGTCTCGGCATCACCACCGACCATGTGTCGCGGTGGTTCTCCGACTCGACGAAGCCCGGTCAGCGTTACGCCGACTACCTGGCAGAAGACATCAAGATCCGTCGACTGCTGCAGACGTCGCTCGACCGTGCCGGTGTCTCGCGCATCGAGATCGAGCGCACCCGTGACCGTGTCCGCGTGGACATCCACACGGCTCGTCCCGGCATCGTGATCGGCCGCCGCGGCGCCGAGGCCGAGCGCATCCGCGCCGACCTCGAGAAGCTCAGCGGCAAGCAGATCCAGCTGAACATCCTCGAGGTGAAGAACCCCGAGGCCGACGCTCAGCTCGTCGCTCAGGGCATCGCCGAGCAGCTCTCCGCTCGCGTGGCGTTCCGCCGCGCGATGCGCAAGGGCCTGCAGGGTGCTCAGCGCGCCGGCGCCAAGGGCGTCCGCATCCAGGTCTCCGGCCGCCTCGGCGGCGCCGAGATGAGCCGTTCGGAGTTCTACCGCGAAGGCCGTGTGCCCCTGCACACGCTCCGCGCGAACATCGACTACGGCTTCTACGAGGCGAAGACCACCTTCGGCCGCATCGGTGTGAAGGTCTGGATCTACAAGGGCGACATCACCAACAAGGAGCTCGCCCGCGAGCAGGCCAACCAGAAGTCGTCGCGCCCCGAGCGCAGTGACCGTCCCCGCCGAGCGCCCAAGGCGCAGGAGCCGGTGGCAGCAGGAGTTGAGGCATAACCATGTTGATTCCCCGTCGAGTCAAGTACCGCAAGCAGCACCACCCCGGCCGTTCGGGCCACGCCACCGGCGGCACGAAGGTCACCTTCGGTGAGTTCGGCATCCAGGCGTTGACCCCCGCGTACGTGACGAACCGTCAGATCGAGTCCGCTCGTATCGCGATGACCCGTCACATCAAGCGCGGCGGCAAGGTGTGGATCAACATCTACCCCGACCGTCCGCTCACGAAGAAGCCGGCCGAAACCCGCATGGGTTCCGGTAAGGGTTCGCCCGAGTGGTGGGTCGCGAACGTCAAGCCGGGTCGAGTCCTCTTCGAGGTCTCCGGCGTCTCCGAGGAACTCGCTCGTGAGGCCATGACCCGTGCCATCCACAAGCTGCCCCTCAAGGCACGCATCATCAAGCGCGAGGAGGGCGACGCATAATGGCCGTCGGCACCAAGGAGCTCAGCCCCGTCGAGCTCGACACCTTTGAAGACGAGCGACTCGTCGATGAGCTGAAGAAGGCCAAGGAAGAGCTGTTCAACCTGCGCTTCCAGTCGGCCACCGGTCAGCTCGAAAGCCACGGCCGCCTCCGGGCGGTCAAGCGCGACATCGCGCGCATCTACACGGTCATCCGCGAGCGCGAGCTCGGCATCCGGGCAACGCCCGCGCCGGTCGAGGTTCCGGTCAAGGCCGAGAAGAAGACGAAGAAGGCCAAGGCCGAGGCATCCGCTGATGCTGCAGCCGACGCCGAAGAGACGAAGGAGGCCTGATCATGGCTGAGACCAAGAAGCCAGTTGCCGCAGTCGGCACAGCGGCCGAGGTCGACACCGCGGCCGAGCTCGTCCGCGGCTACCGCAAGGTTCGTCGTGGTTACGTCGTCAGCGACAAGATGGACAAGACCATCACCGTCGAGGTCGAGGACCGCGTGAAGCACGCGCTGTACGGCAAGGTTCTGCGCCGTACCTCGAAGGTCAAGGCTCACGACGAGCTGAACACCGCCGGCATCGGCGACCTCGTCGTGATCAGCGAGACCCGTCCCCTTTCCGCCACGAAGCGCTGGCGCCTCGTCGAGATCGTCGAGAAGGCCAAGTAAGCCTCGGGCTTACTTGAAAGAAGGAGATTCAAAGTGCTTCAGCAGGAATCACGAGTCAAGGTCGCCGACAACACCGGCGCCAAGGTGCTGCTCACGATCCGCGTGCTCGGTGGCTCGAAGCGCCGGTACGCCGGCCTCGGTGACACCATCGTCGCGACCGTCAAGGACGCGATCCCCGGCGGCAACGTGAAGAAGGGCGATGTGGTCAAGGCCGTCATCGTCCGCACCGTCAAGGAGACCCGTCGTCCCGACGGCTCCTACATCAAGTTCGACGAGAACGCCGCAGTGATCCTGAAGAACGATGGTGACCCTCGCGGCACCCGTATCTTCGGACCGGTCGGTCGCGAGCTTCGCGACAAGAAGTTCATGAAGATCATCTCGCTGGCACCGGAGGTTATCTAGTCATGGCCAACATCAAGAAGGGTGACCTCGTTCAGGTCATCTCGGGCCGCAGCCAGGCTCGCGGCGGAGATCGCGGCAAGCAGGGCAAGGTCCTCGAGGTGCTCGTCGCCGAGAACCGCGTCGTCGTCGAAGGCATCAACTTCGTGACGAAGCACGTTCGCGTCGGCCAGACGCAGCGCGGCTCGAAGACCGGCGGCATCGAGACCGTCGAGGCCCCGATCCACGTTTCGAACGTCGCGCTCGTCGACCCCGAGTCGAAGAAGCCGACCCGCGTCGGTTTCCGCATCGAGACCGTGACGAAGGACGGCGTCGACAAGACCGTCCGCGTCCGCTACGCAAAGAAGTCAGGTAAGGACCTGTAATGACCGACACGGCTACGCAGGCTGGCAAAATCCAGCCGCGCCTGAAGACCAAGTACCGGGACGAGATCTCGAAGGCCCTCACCGAGGAGCACGGCTACACCAACGTGCACCAGGTTCCGGGTCTCGTGAAGATCGTCGTGAACATGGGTGTCGGCGAAGCCGCGCGCGATGGCAAGGTCATCGACGGCGCGATCGCCGATCTCACCAAGATCACCGGCCAGAAGCCGCAGGTCACGAAGGCTCGCAAGTCCATCGCGCAGTTCAAGCTGCGCGAGGGCCAGCCCATCGGCGCGCACGTCACCCTCCGTGGCGACCGCATGTGGGAGTTCCTCGACCGCCTGCTCTCGCTCGCTCTGCCCCGTATCCGCGACTTCCGCGGTCTCTCGGACAAGCAGTTCGACGGCACCGGCAACTACACGTTCGGCCTCACGGAGCAGTCGATGTTCCACGAGATCGATCAGGACAAGATCGACCGCGTCCGCGGCATGGACATCACTGTGGTGACCACCGCCAAGACGGACGAAGAGGGCCGCGCGCTGCTCAAGCAGCTCGGCTTCCCCTTCAAGTCGGCCGACGCCGCCAACTGAACCACGGATGCTGCGGGCGCACGCCCGCAGCATCCGCTCCGGTCCTCCGCATCCGCGGGAGACCGACACCACAGGTCATCGCTCGTGTAACGGGCGCTGAAACCTGGTGAACGTTAGGAAACACTCGTCATGACGATGACCGACCCGGTCGCTGACATGCTGACCCGTCTGCGGAACGCGAACTCCGCACACCACGACTCCGTGTCGATGCCCAACTCCAAGCTCAAGGCGAACATCGCCGAGATCTTGAAGAAGGAGGGCTACATCGCGGACTTCGAACTGACCGACGCTCGCGTGGGCAAGACGCTCACGCTGCAGCTCAAGTTCGGCCCCAACCGCGAGCGTTCGATCGCTGGCATCAAGCGCGTCTCCAAGCCCGGCCTCCGCGTCTACGCGAAGTCGACGGAGCTCCCCAAGGTGCTCGGCGGCCTCGGCGTTGCCATCCTGTCCACCTCCAGCGGTCTGCTCACCGACCGCCAGGCCGAGAAGAAGGGCGTAGGCGGAGAAGTCCTCGCCTACGTGTGGTAGTTCCATGTCACGAATCGGACGACTTCCCATCGACATCCCCGCGGGCGTCGACGTCAAGATCGACGGCCAGGCCGTTTCGGTGAAGGGCCCGAAGGGCGAGCTCGCGCTCACCGTCGCCGCCCCCATCGAGGTCAAGCTCGAGGAGAACCAGGTTCTCGTCACCCGCCCCGACGACGAGCGCACCTCGCGCTCGCTGCACGGCCTCACCCGTACCCTCATCGCCAACCAGATCATCGGTGTGACGCAGGGCTACTCCAAGGCACTCGAGATCGTCGGCACCGGTTACCGCGTCGCGCAGAAGGGCTCGTCCCTCGAGCTCGCGCTCGGTTTCTCGCACCCCGTCGTCGTCGACGCACCCGCCGGCATCACGTTGACCGTCGAGGGCAACAACAAGATCACGGTCGCGGGCATCGACAAGCAGGCGGTCGGCGAGGTCGCCGCGAACATCCGCAAGATCAAGAAGCCCGAGCCGTACAAGGGCAAGGGCATCCGCTACGCCGGCGAGGTCGTGCGTCGCAAGGCCGGAAAGTCAGGTAAGTAATCATGGCTGTGAAGACCAAGACGGCTGCGCGTTCGCGCCGCCACACCCGCCTTCGCAAGAAGGTCGTCGGCACCGAGCTGCGCCCGCGCCTCGTCGTCACCCGTTCGGCACGTCACGTGTTCGTCCAGGTCGTCGACGACAGCAAGGGCCTGACCGTCGCCAGCGCCTCGACCATGGAGGCAGACCTCCGTGTGTTCGACGGTGACAAGACCGCCAAGGCCAAGAAGGTCGGCGAGCTCGTCGCAGAGCGTGCGAAGAAGGCCGGCATCGAGTCCGTCGTCTTCGACCGCGGCGGCAACAAGTACGCCGGTCGTGTCGCAGCGATCGCCGATGGAGCGCGAGAGGCAGGGCTCAACCTGTGAGCGAGAACACTACGAAGGAGACCGAGGTGACCGCAGAGGCACCCGTCGAGACGGCAGCAGCTTCGGAGCCGGCTCGGAACGAGCGCGACAACCGTCGCGGCGGCGGTCGAGACCGCAACCAGGGTGGCCGCGACCGCGGTGGCCGTGACGCCGAGAAGAGCCAGTTCCTCGAGCGCGTCGTGACCATCAATCGCGTGTCGAAGGTCGTCAAGGGCGGCCGTCGCTTCAGCTTCACGGCGCTCGTCGTCGTGGGTGACGGCAACGGACTCGTCGGCGTCGGCTACGGCAAGGCGCGCGAGGTCCCGACCGCGATCTCGAAGGGCGTCGAGGAGGCGAAGAAGAACTTCTTCCGCGTCCCCCGCATCGGAGCGACCATCCCGCACCCCGTCCAGGGTGAGGCTGCGGCAGGCGTCGTCCTGCTCCGCCCCGCTTCGGCCGGTACCGGTGTCATCGCCGGTGGTCCCGTGCGTGCGGTGCTCGAGTGCGCCGGCATCCACGACGTCCTGAGCAAGTCGCTCGGTTCGTCGAACACCATCAACATCGTGCACGCCACCGTCGCGGCCCTGCAGCAGCTCGAAGAGCCGCGTGCAGTCGCAGCCCGTCGTGGCCTCGCCTACGACGAGGTCGCTCCGGCCCGTCTGCTGCGTGCCGAGGCCCAGGCGGCAGAGTCCGCCGCAGCAGCGAAGGCAGGTGCCTGATGGCCAAGCAGCTGAAGGTGACCCAGATCAAGTCCAAGGTGAGCGAGAAGCAGTACCAGCGCGACACGCTGCGCAGCCTCGGACTCAAGCGCATCGGTGCCTCGGTCATTCGCGAGGACACCCCGCAGAACCGCGGCTACGTGAACACCGTCGCGCACCTCGTGAAGGTTGAGGAGATTGACTAATGGCTGACGAGAAGAAGGACGTCGCCGCCGAAGCCCCCAAGAAGGCTCCGGCGAAGAAGACGGCCGACAAGCCCGCCGCCGCGAAGGCAGCCCCCAAGGCTGCTGCCGAGAAGAAGGCCCCCGCCAAGGCTGCAGCAGCGAAGGCCGACTCGGCCGACGCCGCCAAGGCCCCCGCGAAGAAGGCCCCCGCGAAGGCCGCCTCCTCCAAGACTGCCGCCGCCAAGGCGGACGTCGCGGAGAAGCGCGAGCAGGTGCTGAAGGTCCACCACCTCCGCCCCGCTCCCGGTGCCAAGAAGGACAAGACCCGCGTCGGACGCGGTGAGGGTTCGAAGGGCAAGACGGCAGGTCGCGGTACCAAGGGCTCGAAGGCTCGCAACAACATCCGCCCCGGGTTCGAGGGTGGCCAGCTTCCGTACCACATGCGTGCGCCGAAGCTGCGCGGCTTCAAGAACCCGTTCCGGGTCGAGTACCAGGTCGTGAACCTGGAGAAGCTCGCCGAGCTGTACCCGAAGGGCGGCGACGTCACGATCGCCGACCTCGTCGAGAAGGGCGCCGTTCGCAAGAACGAGCGCGTCAAGGTTCTCGGCAACGGTGACATCCAGGTGAAGCTCACCGTCGCGGTCGACAAGGTCTCCGGCTCGGCCGAGCAGAAGATCATCGCCGCCGGCGGTTCGGTCAAGTAGACCGGAAACAGCACCGATTGCACGAGCCAGTCGGGACCTCGCGTATGATTCACGGGGGTCTCGACTGGCTCGAGCCGCATATGGACTGACTCCACACGGAGCAACAGGAGGACGAGTGTTCAACGCCATCGGGCGGATCTTCCGCACGCCGGATCTTCGCCGCAAGCTCGGGTTCACGCTGGGCATCGTCGCCCTGTTCCGGCTGGGTTCGTTCATTCCCGCGCCGTTCGTGGACTTCGGCAACGTGCAGGCGTGTCTCGCCGCCAACCAGACGGGTGCCACCGGTCTCTACGACCTCGTGAACCTCTTCTCCGGCGGCGCGCTGCTCCAGCTGTCGATCTTCGCGCTCGGCATCATGCCGTACATCACCGCGTCGATCATCGTGCAGCTGCTGCGCGTCGTGATCCCTCACTTCGAGACGTTGTACAAGGAGGGCCAGGCCGGTCAGGGCCGCCTCACGCAGTACACCCGCTACCTGACGATCGCCCTCGGCGTGCTCCAGTCGACCACGCTCATCACGGTCGCGCGCTCCGGTGCGCTCTTCCCGTCCGGCGCCCCCGAGTGCTCGCAGCTCATCACGAACGACGCCTGGTACGCGATCCTGCTCATGGTCATCACCATGACCGCCGGTACCGGCCTCATCATGTGGATGGGCGAGCTCATCACCGAGCGCGGCATCGGCAACGGCATGTCGCTCCTCATCTTCACCTCGATCGCCGCGACCTTCCCCGGCTCGCTCTGGGCGATCGGCATCGCCCGCGGCTGGGACGTCTTCGCGATCGTGCTCGCCATCGGCCTGCTGGTCGTGGTCGCCGTGGTCTTCGTCGAGCAGTCGCAGCGGCGCGTCCCAGTGCAGTACGCGAAGCGCATGGTCGGCCGGCGAACCTACGGCGGCAACAACACCTACATCCCGATCAAGGTCAACATGGCGGGCGTCGTGCCGGTCATCTTCGCCTCGTCGCTCCTCTACCTGCCGGCGCTCATCGCGCAGTTCAACACCCCGGCGGCCGGCGAGACGCCGCAGGCGTGGGTCGTGTGGATCACGAACAACCTGACGCAGGGCGGCCAGCCGCTCTACATGCTGATGTACTTCCTGCTCATCGTCGGATTCACGTACTTCTACGTCGCGATCACGTTCAACCCCGACGAGGTCTCCGAGAACATGAAGAAGTACGGCGGCTTCATCCCGGGCATCCGTGCCGGGCGCCCGACCGCCGAGTACCTCGACTATGTGCTCACCCGCATCACGCTGCCGGGCTCGCTCTACCTCGGCCTCATCGCCCTGATCCCGCTCATCGCCTTCGCGATGGTCGGCGCCGACCAGAACTTCCCGTTCGGCGGCGCTTCCATCCTGATCATCGTCGGCGTCGGCCTCGAGACGGTGAAGCAGATCGACGCCCAGCTCCAGCAGCGGCACTACGAAGGACTCCTCCGATGACGGCTGCCGCAACCGGTTCGGCTCGCTTCCTGATCGTCGGCCCCCAGGGCTCCGGCAAGGGGACGCAGGGCGTGCTCGTCGCGGAGGCGTTCGGGGTGCCCCAGGTCGCCACCGGAGACATCTTCCGGGCGAACGTCGCCGGCGGCACCGAGCTCGGCAAGCGGGTCCAGGCGATCATCGAGGCGGGCGATCTCGTTCCCGATGCGCTCACGAGCGAGCTCGTGCGCGATCGGCTCGAGCAGTCGGATGCCGCGCGCGGCTTCCTCCTCGACGGCTACCCCCGCAACCGCGGCCAGGTCGAAGACCTCGATGCGTTCCTCACGGCTCGCGGCGAGGCGCTCGATGCGGTCATCGAGCTCGTGGTGCCCCGCGAGGAGAGCATCGCCCGCTTGCAGCAGCGAGCGGCCGAGCAGGGCCGCACTGACGACACCGAAGAGGTCATCGCGAACCGGCTGGCCATCTACGAGCGCGAGACCGCTCCGATCCTCGACGTTTACCGCGCACGCGGCGTCGTCGTGCGCATCGACGGCGTGGGCACGCTCGGCGAGGTGACGCAGCGCATCTTCGAGGCGCTGGCCGCGCGCGGACTCGCGCCCAACGCCCTCTCCGCCTGAGCCGTCGGTGTTCCGACGCTCGATCTACAAGTCGCCGGCCGAGCTCCGCTCGATGCGGGTCGCCGGTGAGCTGACCGCTGCCGCGCTCGCGGAGGCGCGCCGGCTGCTCGTGCCGGGTGCGACACCGCTCGAACTCGACGCGGCGGCCGAGCGCGTGATCCGCACCGGTGGCGGTCGCCCGAACTTCCAGCTCGTGCCCGGGTACCGGCACACGCTCTGCGTGTCGGTCGACGACGACGTCGTGCACGGCATCCCGGGAGATCGGCCGTTCCGAGCCGGCGACATCGTCTCGGTCGACGGCGGGGCCGAGGTCGACGGCTGGAACGGCGACTCGGCGTTCACCGTCGTGCTGCCCGATGCAGAGCGCCCCGATGTCGTCGCTGCGCGCGAAGAGCTCAGCCGGGTCACCGAGCAGGCGCTGTGGCTCGGCATCGCCACGCTCGCGCGGGCGTCGCACCTCAACGAGGTCGGAGCGGCGATGGAGGAATTCGTGCAGCGCGAGGGCGAGTACGGCATCCTCACCGACTACGTCGGCCATGGCATCGGCCGCTCGATGCACGAGGAGCCGCCCGTCTTCAACTACCGCGTCGATCGTCGCGGGCCGGCGGTCAAGCCGGGTCTCGTCGTCGCGATCGAGCCCATGATCGTGGCCGGTTCCATCGACACCTTCACGCGCGACGACGATTGGACGGTGACGACCTCCGACGGCTCCGACTCCGCCCACTGGGAGCACTCCGTCGCGGTGCACTCCGACGGCATCTGGGTGCTCACCGCCCCCGACGGCGGCGCCGCCGGCCTCGCGCCGTTCGGTGTGCGACCCGCGCCCCTCGCCTGAGCCGTCCGCCCGGCGGGCGGCTAGGGTGAACGGAGAACGGATACTCGCAACGGAGGCCGGGCGAATGACGGAGATCACGGGGACCGGGATCGGCCAGGGGGTGGCCATCGGTCCGGTCGTGCGGATGGCGGAACGGCTGCCCGAACCGGCCGATGCGCCGAGCGCCCTCGCCGCGGCGCACGAGGGGGAGCGAGCCAGGAGCGCGCTGTCCGCGGTCGCGGCCGAGCTCCAACGTCGCGGAGGCGCTGCCGGGGGCGCGGCCGAGGGCGTGCTCGAGGCCCAGGCCATGATGGCCGAGGACCCGAGCCTGTTCGAGCTCGTCGTCGCGAGGCTCGCTACCGGGGCCACGGCGGAACGAGCCGTCTTCGAGGCGTTCGATTCCTATCGCGAGGTGCTCGCCGGCATGGGCGGATACCTGGGGGAGCGCGCGGCGGATCTCGACGACGTCTCGCAGCGCGTGATCGCCGAGTTGATGCACGTGCCCGCGCCGGGAGTTCCCGACCCGGGGCATCCGTACGTGCTCGTCGCGCACGACCTCGCCCCGGCCGACACGGCCACGCTCGATCTCGCTCGGGTGCTGGCGCTCGTGACCGCCGAAGGGGGGCCGACCTCGCACACGGCCATCCTCGCGCGCGAGAAGTCGCTCGTCGCCGTCGTCGGTGCGGCCGACGCCGCACGACTCGCGGACGGCGACACGGTCGTCGTCGATGCCGCTCACGGACTCGTCATCGCGTCGCCCTCCGAGGAGACGGTGTCGGCCGCACGAGCCCGGATCGCCGAGCGGGCGGCGCAGGCCGCTGCGCCGCTGACGCCGGGTGCTCTCGCCGACGGAACGCCGGTGCCGCTGCTCGCGAACCTCGGCTCCGCAGACGGCGCCGCCGAGGCCGTGCAGCTCGGCGCCGAAGGTGTCGGGCTCTTCCGAACCGAGTTCCTGTTCCTCGACGCGGAGGTCGCGCCGAGCGTGCGCGAGCAGGAGGCCGAGTATACGCGGCTGCTTACGGCGTTCCCGGGGCGGAAGGTCGTCGTGCGCGTGCTCGACGCCGGCGCCGACAAGCCGCTCGCCTTCGTCAACGACGCGCCCGAGGCGAACCCCGCACTCGGGCTCCGCGGCATCCGTGCCCTGAGAAGCGCCGAGGCGGTACTGCGCGACCAGCTCACGGCGCTCGCCGCCGCCGATGCGGCGACGGACGCCGAACTGCAGGTCATGGCCCCCATGATCGCGACGGTCGAGGAGACGCGATACTTCACGACGCTCGCGAGGGAGCTCGGCATCGCCGTTGCCGGAGTGATGGTCGAGACGCCGTCTGCCGCGCTCATCGCCGACCGTGTGCTGGCCGTCGCCGACTTCGCCTCGATCGGCACGAACGACCTCACGCAGTACACGATGGCGGCCGACCGACTGCTCGGCACCGTGGCGGAGCTGCAGGACCCGTGGCACCCCGCGGTACTGCGCCTGATCGCCGAGGTCGGCGCTGCAGGCGCTGCACAGGGGAAGCCCGTGGGCATCTGCGGAGAGGCCGCGGCCGACCCGCTGCTGGCCGTCGTGCTCGTGGGCCTCGGCGCCACGAGCCTGTCGATGTCGGCGTCGGCACTCGCCGATGTTCGGGCCTCGCTCAAGCGCTTCAGCACCGCCGACGCGCGAGCACTCGCGCAGGCTGCGCTCGACGCCGAGGGGGCGGCGGCAGCGAGAACGGCGGCGGAGTCCGCAGCCGCGGAGATCGTCGCGCGGCGCGGCGCCGGTGGGTAGGGGATGCTCGAGCGCGACGACCGGCGTGCTCGACTGGCGAAAACGCTCGGAATCACCTAGAGTTGATCCTTGGTGTTCTGCACGCCTGCTTCGGCATGCCTGACGGCCCCTGAACTCAGGGGAATTCGGCCCGGCGAGCGGAAATCATCGCACGACCAGCATCCCAACTCCAAGCGATAGTGAGGCTATGGCCAAGAAAGACGGCGTCATCGAGATCGAAGGCTCGGTTGTCGAGGCCCTCCCGAACGCGATGTTCCGGGTGGAACTCACGAACGGGCACAAGGTCCTCGCGCACATCTCAGGAAAGATGCGCCAGCACTACATCCGCATCCTCCCCGAGGACCGCGTGATCGTCGAGCTGAGCCCATACGACCTGACGCGCGGCCGCATCGTCTACCGCTACAAGTAACGGCTGCTCGGAAAGTAACGGCCCGCGACATCTCGCGGGTACGAGGACAGCGACACATCAAGGAACAATCGTGAAGGTCAACCCCAGCGTCAAGCCCATCTGCGATCACTGCAAGGTGATTCGCCGCCACGGCCGCGTCATGGTCATCTGCAAGTCGAACCCGCGCCACAAGCAGCGCCAGGGCTAGTCGCCAGACGGCGGGGCGCACGCGCCCCGCATCCCACAACTGAATACATCGGCAACGCCAGAACCGCCGGCATCCACGGATGCCGCGGGGACACCTCGAGTCGGAGGCTCGGGCACCGGCGTTGCTCCACACCTCCACTTCGAAACAGGAGAAGCCACACATGGCACGTCTGGCAGGAGTCGACATCCCGCGCGAGAAGCGCGTGGAGATCGCACTGACTTACATCTACGGCGTCGGCCGCACGCGAGCGCTCACCACGCTCGCCGAGACCGGCATCGACGGAAACATCCGCGTGAAGGACCTCAGCGACGACCAGCTCATCGCGCTGCGCGACTACATCGAGGGAAACTTCAAGGTCGAGGGCGACCTCCGCCGCGAGGTCGCCGCCGACATCCGCCGCAAGGTCGAGATCGGCTCGTACGAGGGCATCCGCCACCGTCGCGGCCTCCCGGTCCGCGGCCAGCGCACCAAGACCAACGCTCGTACCCGCAAGGGCCCGAAGCGCACCGTCGCCGGCAAGAAGAAGCCCGGCCGCAAGTAACCGCTCGTCGCCAGATCTAGGAGATTTCACACATGGCAGCACCCAAGGCGGCTACTCGCAAGCCGCGCAAGAAGGAAAAGAAGAACATCGCCGTGGGCCAGGCCCACATCAAGTCGACGTTCAACAACACGATCGTCTCGATCACCGACACCAACGGTGCGGTGATCAGCTGGGCCTCCTCCGGTGGCGTCGGCTTCAAGGGCTCGCGCAAGTCGACCCCGTTCGCCGCACAGCTCGCCGCCGAGTCGGCCGCGCGCCAGGCGCAGGAGCACGGCATGAAGAAGGTCGACGTGTTCGTCAAGGGTCCCGGCTCCGGCCGCGAGACCGCGATCCGCTCGCTCCAGGCCGCAGGCCTCGAGGTCGGCAGCATCAACGACGTGACGCCCCAGGCGCACAACGGATGCCGCCCGCCCAAGCGTCGCCGCGTCTGATTCCCTCCCGGTGATCGAGGAGCGGCCCGGTTCAGCCGAGCCCTCCTCGATCGCCGGGACATCCGTTCTCTCACACAACTCAAGATCCTCGTACTCGCAGGTGTCATATAGCGGACACCCTGCCGAAAGGAATCAACAGTGCTGATCGCACAGCGCCCGACGCTCACCGAAGAGAACATCTCGGAGTTCCGTTCGCGTTTCGTGATCGAGCCCCTCGAGCCGGGCTTCGGTTACACCCTGGGCAACTCGCTCCGTCGCACCCTCCTCTCCTCGATCCCCGGCGCAGCCGTGACGAGCATCCGCATCGACGGCGTGCTCCACGAGTTCTCGACGGTCCCCGGCGTGAAGGAGGATGTCACCGAGATCATCCTCAACATCAAGAACCTGGTCGTCTCCAGCGAGCACGACGAGCCCATCACCGCGTACCTGCGCAAGCAGGGTGCCGGTGAGGTCACTGCAGCCGACATCTCCGCTCCGGCGGGCGTCGAGGTGCACAACCCCGAGCTCGTCATCGCGACGCTCAACGACTCGGCGAAGTTCGAGCTCGAGCTCACGATCGAGCGCGGCCGCGGCTACGTCTCGGCGAGCCAGAACCGCAACGAGTACTCGGAGGCCGGCCAGATCCCGGTCGACTCGATCTACTCGCCGGTCCTGAAGGTCACCTACCGCGTCGAGGCCACCCGTGCCGGCGAGCGCACCGACTTCGACCGCCTCGTGGTCGACGTCGAGTCGAAGCCGGCCATCACGCCGCGCGACGCGATCGCCTCGGCGGGCCGCACGCTCACCGAGCTGTTCGGTCTCGCCCGTGAGCTGAACACCGCTGCCGAGGGCATCGAGATCGGCCCCGCGCCGGTCGACGCCGTGCTCTCCAGCGAGCTCTCGATCCCGATCGAAGACCTCGACCTCTCGGTGCGCAGCTACAACTGCCTGAAGCGCGAGGGCATCAACACGGTGTCCGAGCTCGTCGCCCTGTCGGAGTCGCAGCTCATGAACATCCGCAACTTCGGCCAGAAGTCGGTGGATGAGGTCAAGGACAAGCTCACCGAAATGGGCCTGTCGCTGAAGGACTCCGTCCCCGGATTCGACGGGGCCCACTTCTACACGGGCTTCGACGACGAGAACTAGGCAGACCTCGCGGTCGCCCACCAACCCCCACCTACTGGAGAGAACGAACCATGCCGAAGCCCACGAAGGGCCCCCGCCTCGGAGGCGGCCCCGCCCACGAGCGGTTGATGCTCGCGAACCTCGCTGCAGCGCTGTTCACGCACAAGCGCATCACCACCACCGAGACGAAGGCCAAGCGCCTCCGTCCGCTGGCCGAGCGTCTCGTGACGTTCGGCAAGCGCGGCGACCTGCACGCGCGCCGTCGCGTGCTCGCCGTCATCGGCGACAAGACCGTCGTGCACGAGCTGTTCACGGTCATCGCCCCCCAGGTCGCCGACCGTGAGGGCGGCTACACCCGCATCACGAAGATCGGCAACCGCAAGGGCGACAACGCGCCCATGGCGGTCATCGAGCTCGTGCTCGAGCCGGTGACCCCGAAGAAGCGCGCCGCGAAGCCGGCCGCTGCCGAGGCGCCCGTCGCCGAGGAGGCTCCGGCCGAGGTCGTCGAGGAGACGACCGAGGTCGAGGCGACCGACGCAGCCGCTGAGGAGACGACCGAGGTCGTCGCCGACGAGGCCGAGGCCGCAGAGGCCAAGTAGCTTTCGAAGCTCGACACGAAGGGCCCCGGTGCATTGCACCGGGGCCCTTCGCCGTTGCTGCCGCAAGGCCGCCGTCTAGGCTGGAACGGTGACCGAGCACGAACTCCCTCCGCTCTTCGAGCGCATCTCGGCGCCTGAGGTGCTCCCGCCCCTCGCCCATCCCGACGTGCACGTCTGGCGTCCGGTTCGCGACGCCGACATCGACCGGATCGCGGAGCTCGAGGCGGCCATGGCGCTCGCCGACCACCCCGAGTACTCGGTACCACGCGACGAGCTCGCCGACGATCTCGGGATGTCGTTCGTCGACCGAGAACGCGATTCGATCGTGGCGCTCGACGCCGATGGTCGTGCAGTGGCATGGGGCGCTGCCTACCACCCGCCCGGGCGAGACACCCTCGTGCGCTCGATCCTCGTCGGCGGCGTGCATCCCGAGCTGCGACGCCGGGGCATCGGCCGCATGCTGCTCGCGTGGCAGCGCGCGCGAGGAGCTCAGCAGCTCGCGGCATCCGATCTCCCGCTGCCCGGCTGGATCATGGGGTTCTCCGATGACCGTGCGCACTGGGCCGGCCCACTGCTCGAGTCGGAGGGGTTCACCGCCGCGCGGTACTTCGCGGGCCTCCGCCGCGATCTCGGGGAGCCGATCGCCGAGGTGCGTGCGGGCGATGGCATTCGCGTCGAAGTGCTGGCGCCTGCGCGAGCCGCCGAGGTGCGAGTGGCCAGGAACGACGCATTCCGCGACCACTGGGGGAGCCAGCCGAGGTCGGAGGAGGAGTGGCGCGTCTTCGTCTCGAGCAGCACGTTCCGCATCGACCTGTCGGTCGTCGCCATCGACGAGGCGAGCGATCGTGTCGTGGGCTTCGTACTGGCGGATGTGAATGAAGACGACTGGGAGGGGCAGGGGTTCTCGAGCGCGCATGTCCCGCTGGTCGGCGTGGTGCGAGGATTCCGCGGCCGCGGCATCGCGAAGGCACTGCTCGCCGCCCATCTCGTGCGGGCTCGAGCCGCCGGCATCGAGTACTCGATGCTCGAGGTCGATGCCGCGAATCCCACCGGCGCGTTCGCCCTCTACGAAGCCATGGGCTTCCGCGCGGCGACCACCGAGACCAGTTACACCATCGTGGTCTGACGCGGTACGGCGAGAGCTGCGGATGCCGCGGCGCCGTGCGCTCGGACATCGCCGATCCCGGCATGTCGTCGACGTTCGCGTTGTGCCAGAATCTGTTCTCGGTACCGCCGTCAACGGTGCTCGAAGAGGAGCAGTGTGGCTGCCGTCCGCGTCCCGGTCGACCGGGATCTGTCGATCGACTTCGCCCGGGCGTTCTGCCTGCCGATCGTGGTGCTGCTGCATGCACTGCAGATGGGCATCGGCGGGGACCCGTTGCGCGCGTTCAACGCACTCGACGGCTTCGAGCCGCTCGCCTGGGCGACGTGGCCGCTCATGATCATGCCCGTCTTCTTCATCTGCGGCGGGTTCGCGTCGATCACGCAGTGGCGACGGCTTCGCGGCCACGGCGAGACCGTGGCCCACTACGTCCGCATCCGCGCCATCCGTCTGGCGCAGCCGGTGGTCGCGCTGGTCGCGGCGGTCGGCGCCGTGCTCGCCGGCATGCTGCTGGCGGGCGTCGACGCCGAGTTCGTGCGCACCTTCGCGGTGCGGCTCGCCGAACCGCTCTGGTTCATCCCCGTCTACCTGATCTGCACGGCACTCGTGCCGACGATGTCGTGGTTGCACCGCCATGCGCCGTGGACCGCGTATGTCGGCCTCGCCGCTGCGGTGGTCGTCGTCGACGTGCTCGTCCGAGGTCTCGGGGTACCGGTGGGTGCGCTCAACTGGATCCTGGTGTGGCTGTTCGCCCAGCAGCTCGGGTTCGGGCTCCGCGACGGCTGGTTCGCTCGTCGCTCGCGACTCGTGCTGGTCGCCGTCGCGGCCGGCTCGTACGGTGTCATCGGCGTGCTCGTGGGCTGGTTCGGGTACTCGCACGACATGCTCGACAACCTCAATCCGCCGACGCTGGCCATTCTCGCGCTCGCCCTCGGGCAGGCGTGCCTGTTCGCGCTCGCCCAGCCGCTCATCCGGCGAATGATGCAGTGGCGGCCGATGCTCGGTGCCGTGTTCGTCTTCGGTGTCTACGGCATGGTCATCTATCTCTGGCACACGTTCGCGATGGCGGTGGTGACCGCGCTGCAGCTCGCGATCGGCCTGCCTTTCCCGCCGGTGCTGTCACCCGCCTGGTGGGCGACGCGCCCGGTCTGGATCCTCGCCATCGCCGTCGTGGTCGCCGGATGCTGCCTGGTCGTTCCACGCATCGAGGCGCGGTGGCCGAAGCCGATCGAGCGCCGGACCCCGCTGGCCGTGGTGATCGTCTGGAGCGTGTGCGCGGTGGCGGGAGTCGGCGTGCTGCTCACCCTCGGCTACCTCCCGTGGCGGAACGGCCTGCTGGGCTGGGCGCTCGTCACGGTGGCCGTGGTCGCGCTCATCACCGGGGGGCCGGGGCGCCGGGTGTCGGACGACTCGGTGCGGGCAGAGGCACGCAGCGCGGAATCATCGTCGGCCGCGCGATCGTAGGCTTGAGGGCATGGTCGTCCCCGAATCCGCCGCGTCGTCGAGCCTCGTATCGTCGAGCGTCGCGCCCTCGCTCTCCGGCGCGGGTTCCGTCGCGCCGGCAGGCGACGACGACGGCGCGGTTCGTGTGCGGCTCGGGGTCGCGTACGACGGCACCGATTTCAACGGATGGAGCCGGCAGCCGGGGCTGCGCACGGTGCAGGGCGTCATCGAAGACGCGCTCGGCATCCTCTTCCGGCGCACGGGAACGGCCCCGCGGCTGACGGTCGCCGGGCGCACCGACGCCGGCGTCCACGCACTGGGACAGGTGGCGCACTTCGACGTCTCGCCGCAGGCTCTTGCCGCGGTGACCCGGGCGCGCCGCGGTCACGCGCCCGGCCCAGGCGGCACCGAGCCCGCGGCCGTGCTGCTCCGCCGCTTGGCGGGGGTGATCGGGGCATCCGACTCCGACGTCGTGGTGACGGCCGCCGCGCTCGCACCCGACGGGTTCGACGCGCGCTTCTCGGCGATCTGGCGGCGCTACGAGTACCGCATCGCGGATTCGGCCGCCGCGCGGAATCCGCTCGATCGCCGCCGGACCGTCTGGCGGCCGCGCCCACTCGACGCCGGCCGCATGGATGCCGCGGCGCATTCCCTCCTCGGCCTGCACGACTTCGCCGCCTTCTGCAAGCCCCGTGACGGGGCGACGACGATCCGCACGCTGGAGTCGTTCCGCTGGCGGCGCGACGCCGACGGCGTGCTCGTCGCGTCGCTGCAGGCCGACGCCTTCTGCCATTCGATGGTGCGCGCGCTGATCGGGGCCGCTGTCGCCGTCGGCGAGGGGCGCCTCGACGTCAACGCCCCGGCCGAGCTCCTCCGCGCCGGTGAGCGCACCAACGCCTTCATGACCATGCCGGCGAAGGGGCTCGTGCTCACCGAGGTCGGCTACCCCGACGATCACGAGCTCGAGCTCCGCGCGGCGCAGACCCGGGCCCGGCGCATCCTGCACGTGCAGTTCGACGACGAGGCGGATGCAGGGGAGTGAACCTGCGCCGATTGGACGCCTGCTCCTCGAGCCGCTAAGCTTGCCCCTTGGTGCCGTCCTCTGCGGCGGCATCCGAAGTTGAGCCCTCCACCAGGGCGTTCGAACGCATCGCGGGCGAACACCCACCGGAGTGGGATTCACGAACCCCTCACTCGATCAGAAAGCAGTAGTTCCGTGACGCGCACGTTCACTCCCAAGCCGTCCGACATCCAGCACGACTGGGTCGTCATCGACGCAACCGATATCGTTCTCGGTCGCCTCGCGAGCCACACCGCAGCCCTGCTGCGCGGCAAGCACAAGGCGATCTTCGCGAACCACGTCGACACCGGTGACTTCGTCATCATCGTCAACGCCGACAAGGTGGCCCTCACCGGCCAGAAGCTCGAGCAGAAGAAGGCCTACCGCCACTCGGGGTACCCGGGCGGTCTCACGGCCGTCAGCTACGCCGAGCTCCTCGAGAAGAACCCCGTCCGCGCCGTCGAGAAGGCGATCCGCGGCATGCTCCCCAAGAACTCGCTCGGTCGGGCCCAGCTGAAGAAGCTGAAGGTCTACACCGGTCCGGAGCACCCGCACGCGGCTCAGCAGCCGAAGCCGTACACCCTCACCCAGGTCGCCCAGTAATTCCGGCACCCTCGACGTTCTCGAAATAAGGATTCACACCACCATGGCGAAGATCGCAGACCAGATCGAAGCGGCTCCCGAGAGCTACACCACCGAGAGTGCCCCCGAGGCAGCTCCCACCACCCCCCGTGCCGTGCTCAACGTGTCGGGCGCGGCCGTCGGCCGTCGCAAGCAGGCGATCGCGCGCGCGCGCCTCGTTCCCGGCGCCGGTAACATCACCGTCAACGGCCGCGAGTTCGCGGCCTACTTCCCCAACAAGCTGCACCAGCAGCTCATCACCGACCCGTTCACGGTGCTCGAGCTCGTCGGCTCGTACGACGTGGTCGCGAAGATCACGGGCGGCGGCCCCTCGGGCCAGGCAGGCGCGCTGCGTCTCGCCATCGCCCGTGCGCTGAACGAGATCGACCGCGAGAACAACCGCGCGACGCTCAAGAAGTCGGGCTTCCTCACGCGTGACGCTCGCGTCATCGAGCGCAAGAAGGCCGGTCTCAAGAAGGCCCGCAAGGCGCCTCAGTTCTCGAAGCGCTGATCCCAGCGTCCGGTTCTCCGTACATGCCTCGGCTTTTCGGAACCGACGGGGTCCGGGGCCTGGCCAACCGTGAACTCACGGCTGACCTGGCCCTGGGCCTCGCCCAGGCGGCTGCCGCCGTCCTCACCCAAGGGCGCCACGCCGATGAGCTCCGCGCCGCCGGCCGGCGCCCCGTCGCCGTCGTGGCGCGCGACCCGCGCGTCTCCGGCGAGTTCCTCACCGCCGCCGTGTCGGCGGGACTCGCGAGTTCCGGTGTCGACGTGCTCGACGCCGGGGTCATCCCGACGCCGGCGACCGCGTTCCTCATCGACTCCATCCGCGCCGACTTCGGCGTGATGATCTCGGCGTCGCACAACCCGGCGCCCGACAACGGCATCAAGTTCTTCTCGTTCGGCGGCACCAAGCTGCCCGACGAGGTCGAGGACCGCATCGAGTCGTTCCTGGGCAAGCAGAAGCTGGCTCCCGTCGGCGATGGCGTCGGTCGGATCCGCCGGTTCGCCGATGCCGAAGACCGCTATGTCGTGCACCTGCTCGGCACGCTGCCGCACCGCCTCGACGGCCTGAAGGTCGTGCTCGACTGCGCTCACGGCGCGGCAGCCGGTGTCTCGCCCGAGACCTTCAAGGACGCGGGCGCCGAGGTCATCGTCATCGGGGCCGACCCCGACGGCATGAACATCAACGACGGCGTCGGTTCGACGCACCTCGAGCAGCTCCAGGCCGCCGTCATCGAGCACGGCGCCGACCTCGGCATCGCCCACGACGGCGACGCCGACCGCTGCCTCGCCGTCGACGCCGACGGCAACGTCATCGACGGCGACCGCATCATGGCGATCCTCGCCGTCTCGATGAAGGAGCGCGGCACGCTCACCGACGACACGCTCGTCGTGACGGTCATGTCGAACCTCGGCCTGCGCCGCGCGATGGCCGAACACGGCATCCGCGTCGTCGAGACGAAGGTCGGCGACCGCTACGTGCTCGAGGCACTGGCAGCCGAGGGCCTCGCCCTCGGCGGCGAGCAGTCGGGCCACGTCATCATGAGCGAGTTCGCCACGACCGGCGACGGCGTGCTCACGGGCCTGCACCTGGCGGCCGAGATGGCGCGCACCGGCAAGACCATCGCCGAGCTCGCCTCGGTCATGACGGTCTACCCGCAGGTGCTCGTGAACGTGCGCGGCGTCGACCACCACGCCCTCGCCGACGATGCGGGCATCGCCGAAGCAGTCGCCGCGGTCGAGGCCGAGCTCGGCGACAGCGGACGCGTGCTGCTCCGCCCGTCGGGCACCGAGCCGATGGTGCGCGTCATGGTCGAGGCCGCCGAGCAGGAGGCCGCCGAGCGGCACGCCGAGTCCCTCGCCGCCGTGGTGCGCGAGCGACTCTCCCTCGCCTGACCCGACGCATCCCTGAGACGACGCATCCCCTGCCGGAGCCATGAGGCGCCCGGCAGGGGATGTTCCACGTTCAGAGCTTCCGGAGCAGGACGCTCGAGACCGTGTGGTCCGAGCCCTTGCGCAGCACGAGCGAGGCACGTGAGCGCGTCGGCCGGATGTTCTGGAGCAGGTTCGGCTCGTTGATCGAGTGCCAGATCTCGCGGGAGCGCGCCCGGGCCTCGGCCTCGGTGAGGCTCGCGAAGCGGTGGAAGTACGATCGCGGGTTCGCGAACGCGCCGCGCTGCAGCTTCAGGAAGCGCTCCTCGTACCACCGGGCGATGTCGCTCGTGCGGGCGTCGACGTAGATCGTGAAGTCGAACAGGTCGCTGACCGCCAGGCGATGGCCCGGACCGGGCGGCTGCAGCACGTTCAGGCCCTCGACGATGAGCACGTCGGGTCGGCGCACGGTGATCTGGGCGTCCTTCACGATGTCGTACGCGAGGTGCGAGTAGAACGGTGCGCGCACCTCTGCGGCGCCCGCCTTGACTTCGCTGACGAAGCGGAGCAGCGCCCGGCGGTCGTAGGACTCGGGGAAGCCCTTCCGCGCCATGAGCCCGCGTCGCTCGAGCTCGGCATTGGGGAAGAGGAATCCGTCGGTCGTGATGAGCTCGACGCGGGGCGTGTGCTCCCAGCGTGCGAGCAGCTCGCGCAGCAGCCGGGCGATCGTCGACTTGCCGACGGCCACCGAGCCGGCGACGCCGATGACGAAGGGCGTCGACTCGAAGCGTTCGCGCAGGAACTCGCTCGTGACCTTGTGCAGGGACTTCGTGCCGCCGACGTACAGATTCAGCAGCCGGCTGAGCGGCAGGTAGACCTCGGCGACCTCGCGCGGATCGAGCGGCTCGCCGAGCCCTCGCAGCTGCACGATCTCGGTCTCCCGCAAGGGAGAGGGCATCGACGGCGCGAGCGCGGCCCAGTCGGCGCGATCGAGCTCGATGAAGGGGGAGATCTGCGCCGCGTGCGACGACGGGCTCTGCGGATCGGGCACCGTGCAAGTGTAGCCAGACCGAGCGGAGCCTCGGCGAGCGGGCACCGAGCGGGGCCGACACCCAGCGGAGCGCCAGTAGAATCGCACCCATGTGTGGAATCGTCGGATACGTCGGAGAGCGCAACAGCCTCGACGTCCTTATGGGAGGCCTTCGCCGCCTCGAGTACCGTGGCTACGACTCGGCAGGAGTGGCGATCGTCGATGACGACGGACTCATGGAGACCGCCAAGCGCGCCGGCAAGCTGAAGGTGCTCGCCGACGAACTCGAGGCGAACCCGTTGCACCGCGGCGGCACCGGCATCGGCCACACGCGCTGGGCGACGCACGGCGGCCCGACCGACGGCAACGCGCACCCGCACCTCGGCGACGAGGGCCGACTCGCTCTCATCCACAACGGCATCATCGAGAACTTCTCCGAGCTGAAGGCCGAACTCCTCGCCGAGGGCTACGCGTTCGAGAGCGAGACCGACACCGAGGTCGCCGCGGTGCTCCTCGGCAAGGAGTACCGGTCGACCGGCGACCTCCGCGCGGCATTCCGCAACACCGTGTCGCGCCTCGATGGCGCGTTCACGCTGCTGGCCGTGCACCGTTCGGAGCCCGGCGTCGTCGTCGGCGCCCGTCGCAACTCCCCGCTCGTCATCGGTCTCGGCGACGGCGAGAACTTCCTGGGGTCGGATGTCGCGGCCTTCGTCGAGTACACGAAGCGCGCCCTGGCGATCGGCCAGGACCAGATCGTGGCCATCACCGCGGGCGACGTCGTCGTGACCGACTTCGACGGGGAGCCCGTCGAGGTCGAGCCGTTCGACGTGGCGTGGGACGCCTCAGCCGCCGAGAAGGGCGGCTGGTCGTCGTTCATGCGCAAGGAGGTCTCTGAGCAGCCCGAGGCCGTCGCGAAGACGCTGCTCGGCCGGGTCGTCGACGACCAGGTCGTGATCCCCGAACTCGAGTCGTTCGGCGACGAGGAGCTCCGCGGCATCCGTCGCATCACGGTCATCGCGTGCGGCACCGCCTCGTACGCGGGAATGGTCGCGAAGTACGCGATCGAGCAGTGGGCGCGTGTGCCGGTCGAGATCGAGCTCAGCCACGAGTTCCGCTACCGCGAGCCCGTGCTCGACGACCACACGCTCGTCGTCTCGATCAGCCAGTCGGGCGAGACCATGGACACGCTCATGGCCGTCAAGTACGCCCGTGAGCAGGGTGCGCGCACGATCTCGATCTGCAACACGCAGGGCGCGACGATTCCGCGCGAGTCCGACGCGGTCGTCTACACCCACGCGGGCCCCGAGGTCGCGGTCGCCTCGACGAAGGCGTTCGTCGCGCAGATCGCGGCGCTCTACCTCTTCGGCCTGCACCTCGCGCGCGTGCGCGGCACGCTGTCGGCCGAGGAGATCGCGTTGCAGCTCCACGAGCTGCAGGCGGTGCCCGAGAAGCTCGAACTCGTGCTCGCCGAGTCCGAGAAGGTCGCGCAGCTCGCGCACTGGATGGCCGACACCCGCTCGGTGCTCTTCCTCGGTCGCCACGTGGGCTACCCGATCGCGCTCGAGGGGGCGTTGAAGCTCAAGGAGCTCGCCTACATCCACGCCGAGGGCTTCGCCGCTGGCGAGCTCAAGCACGGCCCGATCGCGCTCATCGAGCCCGGTCAGCCCGTCTTCGTGGTCGTGCCGAGCCCGCGCGGTTCGGCGACCCTGCACCCGAAGGTCGTCTCGAACATCCAGGAGATCCGCGCTCGCGGCGCGCGCGTCATCGCGATCGCCGAGGCCGGCGACGCCGCGGTGCTGCCGTTCGCCGACGAGGTGCTGCGCATCCCGCTCGCGGCGCCGCTCTTCGAGCCGCTGCTCGCGGTCGTGCCGCTGCAGATCTTCGCGATGGAGCTCTCGCAGGCGAAGGGCCTCGACGTCGACCAGCCGCGCAACCTCGCGAAGTCGGTCACGGTCGAGTGAGCGTTCGGGTGCGGGAGATGGCGCCGTGATCGCGGGAATCGGCATCGATGTCGTCGACGTCGCCCGGTTCGAGCGGTCGCTGGCCCGGACTCCCGCACTCCGCGAGCGACTGTTCGCCGAGAGCGAACGCGACCGCCCGGCGCGGTCGCTCGCCGCCCGATTCGCGGCGAAGGAGGCGCTCATCAAGGCGCTCGGCGGCAGCCCCGTGATCAGGTGGCACGACATGCGCGTCGTGCAAGACGAGCACGGCAACCCCGACTTCGAACTGTCGGGCGCGATCGCCGAGCTCACGAGGGGCCTCGGCGTGGATCGCGTGCACCTGACGATGAGCCACGACGCGGGCATCGCGAGCGCCTTCGTCGTGCTCGAGACCGGCATCGGGAGCGCCTCGTGACCACGGCGTCGAATGCGCCCGCGTCGAACCAGGCACCGGATGCCGCGGAGCCGCCGTTCCGCGAGGCCGTCGTCGACCTCGATGCCGTGCGCGAGAACATCCGAACGCTCGCGGCGGCGGTCGCCCCGGCGCGCACGATGGCCGTGGTCAAGGCGAACGCCTACGGGCACGGCGCCGTGCCGGTCGCTCGGGCGGCGCTCGCGGGCGGAGCCGAATGGCTCGGTGTCGCCGACATCGTCGAGGCCCACGCGCTTCGCGACGCCGGCATCGACGCGCCGCTCCTCGCCTGGCTGCACGACCCGGGTGCCGACTTCGGGCCCGCGATCGCTCGCGACATCGATCTCGGCGTCTCCTCGCGCGGCCAGCTCGAGGCCATCGCGGATGCCGCGGCATCCGTGGGCCGAACCGCCCTCGTGCACCTGAAGCTCGACACGGGGCTCAGTCGCAGTGGGGTCGCCCCCGAGGCCTGGGCCGATGCGGTCGCTCGTGCGGCCGAGCTCGAGACGGCGGGCCGTGTCCGCGTCCGCGGGCTCTTCAGCCATCTCGCGAATACCTCGCCCGACGACGATGCCGCGCAGCTCGCGGCATTCGAACGCGGCGTCGAGCAGGCCGCGGCGGCCGGACTCCGACCCGAGGTGCGCCATCTCGCCTCCACGGCGGGCGCCCTGCGCCTGCCGGCCACGCGATTCGATCTCGTGCGCATCGGCATCGGCGCCTACGGCATCCCGCCCTTCGGCGACGGCACGACCGCGGCAGACCTCGGCCTCCGCCCCGCGATGACGCTGCGCGGCCGGGTCGCCGCCGTGCGGCGCATCGAACCCGGCACGGGCGTCTCCTACGGCCACACGTGGCGCGCCGACCGCCCGACGAACCTCGCCCTCGTGCCGCTCGGGTACGCCGACGGCATCCCGCGGCAAGCCTCGGGTCGCGGCGAGGTGTGGATCGCGGGGGCCAGGCGCCCGGTCGTCGGCCGCATCGCCATGGACCAGTTCGTCGTGGACGTCGGCGACGACCACGTCGAGGCGGGTGACGAGGTCGTGCTGTTCGGCGACCCGCTCACCGGCGCGCCCTCGGCTGATGACTGGGGCGTCGCCGCCGACACGATCGGCTACGAGATCGTCACCCGCATCGGCCTGCGCGTGCCGCGGCGCTACCTCGGCGGCGCATGATGCGCTTCGAGGCGCCCGACACCGAGGCCATGGAGGCGTTCGGACGCGAGCTCGGCGCGCAGCTGCGCGCGGGTGACGTCGTCGTGCTCACGGGTCCGCTCGGCGCGGGCAAGACGACCCTCACGCGGGGCATCGGTGCGGGCCTCGGCATTCGCGGGCCGGTGCAGAGCCCGACCTTCGTGCTCGCCCGCACGCACCCGAACCTCGTCGGCGGAGCACCGCTCGTGCACGTGGACGCGTACCGGCTCGGCAGTGCGGCGCTGCTCGACGACCTCGACCTCGACTTCGATCGCTCGGTCGTCGTGGTGGAGTGGGGCGCGGGACTCGTCGAGGACGTCACGGACTCGTGGCTCGAGATCGTCATCGAGCGGCCGACCGGTGCGAGCGCCGTCGTCGATCCGTCGGCGGATGCCGCGGGCGGCGAGCCGATCGGCGCTGACGCGGTGCCCGGCGCCGATGAGGCACTCGACGCCGACGAGCCGCGCGTCGTCACGGTGACCGGGCACGGCCCGCGGTGGGCGCGCACCCCGTACGCCGCGCGCGCGTAGGCTTGAGAACATGCTTCTCGCGATCGACACCTCGACGGGCACGAGTGTCGCCGTCGTCGATCGCGACCGGGCGACGGGCGAGCTGCGCTGCCTCGCAGAAACCGGCACCGACGACACCATGCGGCACGCCGAGGTGATCGGCGGCTTCATCAGGGACGCCCTCGCGGAGTCGGGCATCGATCGCCGCGAACTGTCGGGCGTCGCGGCGGGCATGGGGCCGGGGCCGTTCACCGGGCTCCGCGTCGGCATCGCGGCCGCGCACGCCTTCGCCCTCGGCCTCGACCGGACGTTCGTGCCGGTCGTCAGCCACGACGCGATCGCCTGGAGCCGCTACACCGCCGGCGACGCGGGGCCGCTGCAGGTGGTCACCGATGCGAGGCGCCGAGAGTTCGCCGTCTCCGACTACGACGGCCTCGATGGCGACGGGCTGCCCGTGCGGGTCGGTGGCCCTGGGCTCGTTCCGCGAGACGACGTGCCGGCGGCGCGCGGCATCCGCTTCGACGGGGCGTCCGTCTCGGCGGCCGCGATCGGCATGCTCGCCGAACTCGCCTTCGCCGTGGGGCGACTGCCCCTCGCGGCCGATGCACCGGTCTACCTGCGCGCGCCCGACGTGACGCCCTCGGCGGGCAAGAAGGTGCTGCGATGAGCGTGTTCATGCGGCGCGCGAAGGTCGCCGACCTCGACCGCATCATGGTGCTCGAGCGCGAGACCTTCGAGGCCGACGCCTGGCCCGAAGACGCGATGCGCCGCGAGCTCGAGAGCCCGCACGCCTTCTACCTCATCGCGATCGACGACGAGGCCGACGACGAGTCGGACGGCGAGGCGGCCGGCCTGCTCGGCTACGCCGGACTCCTCGCGCCCAAGGGCGGCGGGCAGGGCGACATCCAGACGATCGCGGTCGCCCCGGCGATCCGCGGCATCGGCCTCGGGCGCGGCCTCATGCACGCGCTCATCACCGAGGCGCGCCGCCGGCACGTCGCCGAGATCTTCCTCGAGGTGCGCGCCGACAACCCCATCGCCCGCGCGCTCTACGAGTCTCTCGGCTTCGAGGAGATCGGCCTCCGCCGCCGCTACTACCGCGGCGGCGTCGACGCCGTGCACATGCGGCTGACGGTGCCGCCCGCCGTGACCCGGCCGGCAGAGGCCGACGCGACGGAGGCGAAGCGATGAACCGCGAGGCCCCCCTCATCCTCGGCATCGAGACCTCGTGCGACGAGACCGGTGTCGGCATCGTCCGCGGCACGACCCTGCTCGCCAATACGATCGCGTCCTCGATGGACGAGCACGCACGCTACGGCGGCATCGTGCCCGAGGTCGCGGCGCGCGCCCACCTCGAGGCGCTCGGGCCGACGATTCGCGCGGCGCTCGCCGAGGCATCCGTCACGCTCGACGATCTCGACGCCGTCGCGGTCACGAGCGGCCCGGGCCTCGCGGGCGCGCTCATGGTCGGCGTCGGCGCCGCCAAGGCGCTCGCGATCGCGCTCGACGTGCCGATCTACGCGGTGAACCACCTCGTCGGCCACGTCGGTGCCGACCTGCTCGACACCGCGGCGCCGCTCGAGACGCCGACGGTCGCGCTGCTCGTCTCGGGCGGTCACACCTCGCTGCTGCTCGTGCGCGATCTCGTGTCCGACGTCGAACTGCTCGGTGAGACGATCGACGACGCGGCCGGCGAGGCGTTCGACAAGGTCGCCCGCCTCCTCGGCCTGCGCTACCCGGGAGGTCCCGAGATCGACCGGGCGGCGATCGGCGGCGATCCGCGTGCCATCCGCTTCCCGCGCGGGCTCACGCAGCCGAAAGACCTCGCCGCGCACCGCTACGACTTCAGCTTCTCCGGGCTGAAGACGGCCGTGGCCCGCTGGGTCGAGCAGCGCGAGGCGGCCGGTGAGCCGGTGCCGCTCGCCGACGTCGCCGCGAGTTTTCGCGAGGCCGTCGTCGACGTGCTCGTCTCGAAGGCGATCGCTGCGTGCACCGACCTCGGCGTTCCGCGCCTCCTGCTCGGCGGAGGTGTCGTCGCCAACGCGCGACTCCGCGAAGTGGCGATCGAGCGAGCGGATGCCGCGGGTATCGCGCTGCGCATTCCGCCGCTGTCGCTCTGCACCGACAACGGCGCGATGATCGCGGCACTCGGTGCGCAGCTCGTGATGGCGGGGCATCCGCCGTCGACGCTCGACTTCGGCGCGGATTCGACCCTGCCGGCGACGGAGATCCAGATGGCGGTCGCATAAGCCCGTGCCGGCCGGAGTCCGTGCACCGGCGGGCGCGGCGCGATAGTGTGAGCGGGAGACCGGATGTCGCCGTCGCTGACGGTGCCCGGAAGCGCCTGCCGCCGTGGCGGGAACGCGATCGACCGCATCGAGGGGAACCCGCACGTGACCGACCCGAACCTTTCCGAACAGCCCGCCGTGCCGCCGGTTCCCCCGGCCCCGCCGGCTGCGACCGAGGTTCCGGCTGCTCCGGCTGCTCCGGCAGCGCCGACGTACGGTGCGGTGCAGCCGCCCGCAGCTCCGGCCTACGGCCAGCCCGCGGCACCCGCATACGGCCAGGCGGCACCCGCGTACGGTCAGCCCGCGCCGGCGTACGGCCAGCCCGCGTACGGCCAGCCGGCCTACGGCCAGGCCCCGGCGAAGACCAACGTGCTCGCGATTATCTCGCTCGTGTCGGCGTTCTTCGTCTCCCTCGCTGCGGTCATCACCGGCCACATCGCGCTCAACCAGATCAAGAAGACCGGCGAGCAGGGCCGCGGCCTCGCGATCGCGGGCCTCATCATCGGGTACGTCGGCCTCGTCGCCGGCCTCATCTGGATCATCGCCGTCATCGCGATCCTCGTCGCCGGTGCTGCCGCCAGCGCCTCGTACTCCGGCACGTACTGAGCACCCGAACCCCAACCTCCGAACGACCACGAAGAAGGGCGGAATGCCATGAGTGATCCGAAGAACCCCGACGTCCCCGAGCTCCCCGACGAGCCCGTGACGCCGAGCGTGCCCGAACCCGAGGTGCCGAGCGTTCCCGAGCCCGAGGTGCCGAGCGCACCCGAGCCGGTCGTTCCCGTCGATGCGGCTGCCGCGGCATCAACGCCCGACGTGCCAGAGGTTCCGTCGGCGCCCGAACCTCCGTCGGCGCCCGAGCCGCCGACTCCGCCCGCCCCGCCGGCGCCGCCGGCCGCACCGAGCTACGGCGCGTCCACGCCCCCGGCTCCGCCCGCTCCGCCCGTCTACGGTGGTCCGGCGCAGTCCGATTCCGGGGCTCCGGCGGCTCCGTACGGCGCTCCGGCTGCAGGGTACGGCTCTCCGGCACAGCCCGCCTACGGCGGCGCGTATGCTCCGGCCGCTCCGTCGAAGCCCACTCCGGTGCTCAGCCTGATCTCGCTCATCGCCGGCATCGTGGGTCTGCTCGGCTTCTTCGTCGTCTTCATGCCGTTCGTCGGCGGCATCCTGCAGCTCTTCATTCCGGCTGCGGCCGTCGTGCTCGGCTTCCTGGGCAAGAAGAAGGAGCCCGCCGCCAAGGGCATGTGGCTGACGGGCATCATCCTCGGCTTCGTCGGCATCGGCATCGCATTGCTGTCGCTCGTGCTGTGGGGCGTGTTCTTCGCCAGCTACGGCGACTACTACTACTGAGGAGCATCCGATGACCGCGCGTGAGGGGGCGTCGCCCGACGGTGATGCCCCCGACCGCACGCCGGAGCGCGGCGAAGCTGCGGCCTCGTCGCAGACGCCGGTCCCACGGCCCGCGGCGCCGGCCGATCCGTTCGCGCAGCCCGCCGCGCCGTCGACGGCCGCGGCGCCGGCCGACCCGCTCGCGCCCTTCCAGCCCGCCGAGCCGACCTTCCGCGCCGACCCGGCGGTGCGCGAGTTCGACGTGCCGTTCGACACGGGGCAGCTGCAGTCGATCTCGACGGGGCAACTCCTCATCGTGCACCGGCCTGGGCTCGACACGGTCGAGGAGGCCGAGGAGGAGACGCAGCGGCGGGTGTACAGCTGGGTGGCCGCCGTGGTCGGCATCATCGGCGCAGCGGCATCCCTCTTCGTCGGCTGGATGCTGCCGCTGTCGATCGCGGCCATCGTCTTCGGCGTGCTCGGGCTGCGCCGTGAGGAGCACGGTCGCACCCTGGCCTTCGTCGGCATCGGCACGGGCCTCGCCGGCCTCGTCTTCTCTGCGGTGTGGATCGGGTACTACGCGATCGTCTTCGGCGCGCTTCCGACCTGACCCGCCGGCGTCAGAGCCGCTCGACGAGCAGGGCGACGTGCCGGCCGGCTTCCCGGGTCAGCACGATGGTCGCGGATGCCGCGCCCTTCAGCTTCAGCCTCGTGCGCAGCTGCGCCGGGTCGACGTCGATGCCGCGCTTCTTGATCTCGAGCGTGCCGATGCCGCGAGCGGCGAGGGCCTGGCGCAACTGCCGTTCGTCGGCGGGCAGGCGCTCGATCACCCGGAAGCCTCGTGCGAACGGCGAGTCGAACGCCGTGTCGGACGTGAGGTACGCGATGCCGGAGCTCAGCATCCAGGCGCCGTTCGCGCGCGCCAGATCGCCGATCAGCCGAGCGCGGATCACCGCGCCGTCGGGCTCGTAGAGGTACTCGCCGAGCGGGCCGACCGGGGCGTCTTCGCTGTCGCCGTCGGCCGTGAGCTCCTGTGCGGCGTCGCCGCGGATCACGAGCGCCGCCCGGCGGATGCCCGGTCGGGCGACCGAGCCGAACCACACGCCGAGCTCCACGAGGTCGCCGTCGACGGAGACCCACTGCGCCTCCGCGTCCGGCGGGATCACGTCGCGGTCGGTACCCGGGCCGAGCTTCACGCCGACGGGCATGCGCTCGCCGAGCCCGAAGGCGAAGTCGAGCGAGGGGGAGTACGCCGAGGCATCCGCGATTCTCGTCGTCGTGCCACCCGCGGTGGTGCGCCTGGCCGGGTCGAGCCAGGCGCCGTCGATGCCGCCGAGCGCGACGTTCTCAGCCTGTTCGTGCAGCACCCGCACGTGGGAGAACGGCGTGAGGTTGTAGGCGGCGATCGCGGCGGTGACCTCGTCGGCGTCTGCGGCGGTGACCTCGAGGTCGATCGCGGCCATCGCGAGGGCGTCGCCGCCGATGCCGCAGCCGAGGTCGGCGACGTGGCGCACGCCGGCCCGTGAGAACCGCCCGGCATGCAGAGCCGCGACCTTCAGGCGAGTGGCCTGCTCGAGCCCGGCCTCGGTGAACAGCATGCGCGAGGCGAACGGGCCGAACTTGGCCTCGGCCTTCGCGCGGAGCTTCGCCTGGCTGAGCACGGCGGCGACGAGGGTCGGCGGGTGCCCCTGCTTGCGGAGGTCTGCGACGGTCTTGACGATGTCGGCCTTCGAGTCCCAATCGGGCAGCCCGTCGAGCAGCGTGAGGCCCTCGGGCGAGAGCAGTTCGACGAGTTCGGCGCGTTCCACTCGGCAACGCTAGCACCGCAGGCCGGGCGGTCGGCCGCGGCGGATGCCGCCCCGTCGATGCCCGCTGGCACTCACGTTGCACGAGTGCCAAATCGCGCCTAGACTCGCCTTAGCACTCTCGCTCTGAGGCTGCTAACGAAGTCTTCGCAAGACAGTTTTCTTCACAGAGAGAAGGGAAAACCGTGTCGGTTTCCATCAAGCCGCTCGAGGATCGCATCGTGATCAAGCAGGTCGAGGCCGAGCAGACCACCGCATCCGGTCTGGTCATCCCCGACACCGCCAAGGAGAAGCCCCAGGAGGGCGAGGTCGTGGCAGTGGGCCCCGGCCGCATCGATGACAACGGCAACCGCGTCCCGCTCGACGTCGCAGTCGGCGACAAGGTGATCTACTCGAAGTACGGCGGCACCGAGGTCAAGTTCGGCGGCGAGGACCTCCTCGTCCTGTCGGCTCGCGACGTGCTCGCAGTCGTCGTCCGCTAAGCGCGGCACGAACGATCCGAGGCCCGGACACCCGATGGGTGTCCGGGCCTCGTCGCGTCCAGGGCAGCGGATGCCGCGGCATCCGCCGCCCTGGAGCGGTCGACGCCGGTGCGCGGGCGTAGTCTGTGCAGGTGTCATCCCGCTCCGAGACCCAGGTTCCCGATCCCGCGAGTCCCTCGGCGGGTGTGAGCCGCTCGGGGCTCGCCTACGCGATCGCCGCGTACGGGCTCTGGGGCTTCCTGCCGATCTACTTCATCGCGCTCGCACCGTCCGGTCCGGTCGAGATCGTCGCATGGCGGGTGCTCTTCTCGCTCGTCTTCTGCGCGCTGCTCATCCTCGTGACGCGGGCCTGGCGTGCGCTCGCCGCGCTCTTCCGAGATCGCCGCATCGTGCTCACGATGGGCCTCGCGGGCGTGCTGATCTTCATCAACTGGCAGACGTACGTCTTCGCGGCGACGACGAACCAGGTCGTCGAGGCGGCCCTCGGCTACTTCATCAATCCCATCGTCACGGTCTTCCTCGGCGTGTTCGTGCAGCGCGAGCGGCTGAACCCGACGCAGTGGACCGCGGTCGGCATCTCGATCGTCGCCGTGATCGTGCTCGCCCTCGGCTACGGCCAGCTGCCCTGGATCGCGCTCGTGCTGGCGTTCTCCTTCGGCTTCTACGGCCTCATCAAGAAGCGCGTCGGTCCGAAGGTCGACGCCGTCTCGGGCCTGACGCTCGAGACGGTCTGGCTCGCGCCGCTCGCCGTCGTGCAGCTGGTCTTCGTCGCCATGACGACGGGGCTCACGATCGGCACGGTGAGCGTGTGGCACACGGTGCTGATGGTCGGGCTCGGCGCGGTCACCGCGGTGCCGCTCCTGCTCTTCGCCGCGGCGTCCCGCCGACTGCCGCTCATCTTCATGGGCTTCATCCAGTACTTCGCGCCGTTCATCCAGTTCCTCGTCGGCGTGTTCATCCTGCAGGAGCCCATGCCGCCCGAGCGCTGGGTCGGCTTCGCGCTCGTCTGGCTCGCTCTCGTGGTGCTGACGGTCGACCTGATCCGCGGCGTGCACGCCTCGCGCAGGGTCATCGCCGAGCCGGCGTGAGGCCCGTCGGGGGCGCCCTCCGGCGCCCCCAGGACCTGCGGGGGGCCGACTGAGGCCGGATGCGCGATCTCGGCGCGAAAGCCCGCCTTCGCGCCGATTCCGTGCGTCGGACCCGGCCGAGGTGTCGGCAGGGTAACGATTGGCGCGGTGTTACACGGTTGTGACCGCAGCCGTCTTGTTTCCGCCATGAGCGCGGAATACTGTCAGACAACGGCGTCACCATGGCGCTGCATTGTGTACCAATTTCCTTCAGTCCCAAGGAGCAACATGAGCGTATTCGCGAAGGCCACGGCCAAGCGTTCGGCTCGCGCAGCCTGGACGGGTCTCGCCATTGCCGGCGTCAGCACCCTCCTCCTCACTGCGTGCGCGTCGGGCGGCACGCCGTCGACCGAGACGGAAGAGCCGGGCGAAGACACCGCCGGCGACGCCCTGCCCATCGAGGCCGGTGAACGTGCGCTGGATCTCAAGATCGGCACGATCCTTCCCCAGAGCGGCACGCTCGCGTTCCTCGGCCCGCCCGAGGAGGCCGGCGTCGCACTCGGCGCCGAAGAGGTCAACGAGGCCGCAGCAGGCCTGAACCTCGAGGTCGTCTACCGCGACTCGGGTGACACCACGACCGACATCGCCACCGTCTCCGTGACCGACCTGCTCTCGCAGGACGTCTCGGCGATCGTCGGTGCCGCATCGTCGGGCGTCTCCTTCACCGTGATCGACCAGATCACCTCGGCGGGAGTCGTGCAGTTCTCCCCGGCGAACACCTCGCCCGACTTCACCGAGTACGAAGACGCCGGTCTGTACTTCCGCACGGCACCCTCCGACCTCCTGCAGGGCGAGGTGCTCGGCACGCAGATCGCCGACGACGGCAACTCGACGCTCGGCCTGCTCGTGCTGAACGACCCCTACGGCACCGGCCTCGCGGCCGCGCTGACGGAGTCGTTCGAAGCAGCAGGCGGCGAAGTCGTCGCAGAAGAGCTCTTCAACACGGGTGACTCGAACTTCGACGCGCAGCTCTCGGCCATCTCGGCCTCGAACCCCGACGCCGTCGCAGTTATCACGTTCGACGAGGCGAAGGTCGTCGTGCCTGCGCTCGTCGGCTCGGGTTACCCCGGCGACCAGCTCTACTTCGTCGACGGCAACCTGTCCGACTACAGCGCGGACTTCGCGCCCGGCCTCATCGCCGGCTCCAAGGGCACGCTGCCCGGCCCGAAGCTCGAAGACGACTTCCGCGATCGACTGCTCGCAATCGACCCCGAGCTCGCCGACTTCAGCTACGGCCCCGAGTCGTACGACTCGACGATCCTCATCGCCCTCGCGGCGTACGCGGCGAACAGCACCGAAGGTGCCGACATCGCCAAGTACCTGCGTCAGGTGTCGGGCGGCTCCGGCGACGGCGAGAAGGTCACGACCTTCGCCGACGGCGCTGCGCTGCTCGCCGAGGGCAAGCAGATCGACTTCGACGGTGCTTCCGGTCCCATCACGCTCGACGAGCACGGTGACCCGACCGAGGCGACCATCGGCGTCTACGAGTACGGCGACGACAACACCTACACCCGCATCAACTAGTACGGGTCGTCGATGAGCGGGTCCCGGCTTCGGCCGGGGCCCGCTTTCGTGCGCCCGGGTGTCGCGTCATCGCTCGGGCGCGGATTCGTTCGCCCGCGTCGCTGCCGACGCTGAGTCGCAGGATCATGCGGGCGACACACCGATGCACTGGCGGCGTGCCGCTCGGATGATCCTGCGACTCAGTGTTCAGCCGCGCAGCCGTGGGTTGCAGGGCTCAGGGGGAGCAGGGGGAAGGGCGCAGTGCCGCGGCGCCTCAGCGCCTCAGGGTGGCTGCAGCGCCGCTTAGGGCCCGGGCAGCGGATCAGGCCCGGGAGATCCGCAGCAAGCCGATGACGGCCGCAGACGCCGCAGCCGGCCGCAGTCAGCCGCAGGCAGGGGCGGCGCAGACGTCCGCGTCCCGCGTCGGCACACGGACCGGTGCGGCGGCCCCACAACCGGCAGGCAACGAAGAGGGGCGGATGCCGCAGCATCCGCCCCTCTTCGTTCGCGCTGAAGGCGCGTCGGTCAGTCCTGGCCGAGCGTGCCCAAGTAGAGGCCGATGACCTTCGGATCGTTCAGCAGGTCGCGACCGGTGCCCGTGTAGGCGTCACGGCCCTGGTCGAGCACGTAGCCGCGGTCGCAGATCTGCAGGCAGCGTCGGGCGTTCTGCTCGACCATGATGGTCGTGACGCCGGCGCGGTTGATCTCCTTCACCCGCAGGAACGCCTCGTCTTGACGCACAGGCGAGAGGCCTGCGCTCGGCTCGTCGAGGAGGAGCACGTGCGGGCCCATCATGAGTGCGCGCGACATGGCGACCATCTGCCGTTCACCACCCGACAGGGATCCGGCGCGCTGGCCGAGTCGCTTGCCGAGCTCGGGGAAGATCTCGGTGACGAACTCGAGTCGCTCCTTCAGCCCCTTGGGCTTCTGGAAGAGGCCCATCTCGAGGTTCTCCTGAATGGTGAGCGATGGGAACACGTTGTTCGTCTGCGGCACGAAGCCCACGCCCTTGGCGACGAGCTTGTTCGCCTTCAGGTTCGTGATCTCCTCGCCGTTCAGGCGGATCTGGCCCTCGCGCACCTTCACGAGTCCGAAGATGGACTTGAGCAGGGTCGACTTGCCGGCGCCGTTCGGACCGATGATGCCGATGAGCTCACCCTGTCGCGCGACCAGCGAGCACGAGTTCAGGATGTTCACCCCGGGCAGGTAGCCCGCGGTGACGTTGTCGACGGCGACGACCTCGTCGCCGACCGGCTCGAGCACTGCGCTCGCGGTGGATTCACTGTTCGTCATCGATGAGCTCCTTGATGGCCTCGACGTTCTCGGTGTCGGTGACACCCAGGTCGGTGTCGTGGTGCGCGCCGAGGTACGCGTCGATCACGGCGGGGTTCTCCATGACGGTGTGCGGGTCGCCTTCGGCGACGATGCGACCCTCGGCCATGACGACGACCCAGTCGGCGATGTGGCGCACCATGTGCATGTCGTGCTCGACGAACAGCACCGTCATGCCCTGCGACTTCAGGTCGAGGATGTGGTCGAGCAGCGACTGCGTCAGTGCCGGGTTCACCCCGGCCATCGGCTCGTCGAGCATCACGAGCGTGGGGTCGCTCATGAGCGCCCGGGCCATCTCGAGCAGCTTGCGCTGCCCGCCCGAGAGGCTCGCGGCGTAGTCGGTCTGCTTGGCGTCGAGCTTGAAGCGGGTGAGCAGCTCGACCGCCTTCGCCTCGATCTCCTCCTCCTGCTTGCGCCAGAGGAACGGCAGCACCGAGCGGAAGAGGTTCTCACCGCTCTGACCCTTCGCTCCGAGTTTCATGTTGTCGAGCACGGTGAGCAGGCCCAGCGCCTTCGTCAACTGGAAGGTGCGGATGAGCCCCATGCGCGCCACCCGGTAGGCCGGTACGTGCGCGAGCGAGCGCCCCTCGAACTCCCACTTGCCGGTGTCGGGCTTGTCGAAGCCCGTCAGCAGGTTGAAGAACGTGGTCTTGCCGGCGCCGTTCGGGCCGATGAGGGCGGTGATCGCGCCACGGGGGATCTCGACGTGGTCGACGTCGACCGCTTTGAGGCCACCGAACGTGCGGGTGACCCCGTCGGCGATGAGGATCGGGTCGACCTTGCGGCATCCCGGTTCTGCGTCGCCGACGTGGAGGCCGGTGGTCTTCACCGGCTTGGACGTGGGAGTGACATCACTTGACAAAGGCCAGCTCCTTCTTGTTTCCGAAGATGCCCTGGGGCCTGAAGATCACGATCAACATGATCGCGATGCCGACGAGGATGAACCGGAGCTGTCCGGCCTGCACCTGCGTCATGAACGGGAGCCAGCCCGCCTCGACCGCTCGGGAGATGAAGCCCGAGAAGAAGGAGAGCAGCACCCAGAAGATCATCGAGCCGATGATGGGCCCGAGGATCGTGGCGGCCCCGCCGAGGAGCAGGATCGCGTAGACGAAGAAGGTGAGCGACGTCTGGTAGTTCGCCGGAACGACGGCTCGCGGCAGGACGAAGATCATGCCGGCGAGGGTGCCGTAGACACCACCGAGGATGAGGCTCTGCATCTTGTACGAGTAGACGTTCTTGCCCAGGGCGCGAACGGCGTCTTCATCCTCACGGATGCCCTTGATGACCCGGCCCCATGGGCTGCGCATGATGAGCCAGGTGAGGAGGGCGATGATGACGACGAGCGACCACCCGACGATGCGGATCCACCAGTCGTACTCGTTGTAGACGAAGGGTCCGAAGCCGTAGGTGCCTTCGGGGATCGGATTGAGATCGGCGAAGCCGCCCTTGTAGCCCTGCAGGCCGCTCGCGGATCCCGTGAGGGCGTCGAACGTGTTCGTCGTGAAGACGAGCCGTAGGATCTCCGCCGCCGCGATCGTCACGATCGCGAGGTAGTCGGCCCTGAGCCGCAGGGTCGGGATGCCGAGGATCAGGGCGAACACGATGGACGCGCCGATTCCGACGAGCACCGCGGCCCAGACGGGCAGGTTGAAGGAGAGCACCGAGATGGCGTAGCCGTAGGCGCCGAGCGCCATGAACCCGGCCTGGCCGAAGTTCAGCAGGCCCGTGTACCCGAAGTGCACCGCGAGGCCGAGGGCCGCCAGTGCGTACGCCGCGGTGACAGGGCTGATGAGCTCCTGCGCCGCGTTGGAGAAGATCTGAGTCCAGTCGATCATGGTCGGTCCTCCTTAGCCGATTCTCTCGCGGCGACCGAGGATGCCCTGCGGTCGGAACAACAGCACGAGGATCAGCACGACGAGCGCGCCCACGTACTTCAGGTCGCTCGGCAGCCACAGCGTCGAGATCTCGATGAAGAGACCGACGATGAGGGAGCCGACGAGGGCGCCGAAGGCCGTGCCGAGCCCGCCGAGGGTGACCGCGGCGAAGATCAGCAGCAGGATCTGGAAGCCCATGTCCCAGCTGACGCCGGGGCGGAAGTAAGCCCAGAGGATGCCGCTGAGGCCGGCGAGCGCCGCGCCGAGCACCCAGACGATGCGGATGACGCGGTCGACGTCGATGCCGCTCGCCGAGGCCAGGCTCGCGTTGTCGGCGACGGCGCGAGTGGCCTTGCCGATGCGGGTGCGCACGAGGAAGTACGCGACGGCGACGAGGACGACGACCGAGACGATCATGCTGCCCACGTCGACCCAGGAGAGCTGGACACCGCCGAACGAGAGCTCCTTCGGGGCGGTGGCGCCCGGCAGCTGCCGGGTCGCGCCGCCGTAGAAGAACTGGTACGTATAGCGGATCGCGAGCGAGAGGCCGATGCTCACGATCATGAGCGGGATGAGCCCCACGCCGCGTTTGCGGAGCGGTTTCCAGATCACGGCGTCGAGCGTCCATCCGAGCCCGGCGCTGAGCACGATCGCGATCGCGATCGCCAGCCAGATCGGCCAGGCGAGGTCGACGCCGAAGCTCAGCACCATCAGGGCGCCGAAGGTCACCATCTCGGCGTGGGCGAAGTTCGAGAGCCCCGTCGTGCCGAAGATGAGCGAGAGCCCGATGGCGGCGAGCGCGAGGAGCAGGCCGAAGTTCAGGCCGTTGATCGTGCGCTCGAGCAATTGCGCCCCGAAGGACGTGGTCGTGCGTTCACCCTCGCCGAGGAAGAAGTTCACGGCCTTCAGCTTCGTGAGGCCGAACTCCGCGGTGATCGTGGCACTGCCTTCGGCGACGACGACACCCTCGGGGAGGGTGTCCTCATCGAGGGTGATCTCGTATTCGCCTTTCTCGGGCACGCCGATGCGCCATTTTCCTTCGGCGTCGGTCTCTGTGTCGGCATCGAAGCCGCCGCCTTCGACCGTGATCTTGACGCCTTCGAGCGGCTCGCGATCATGTTGCACGTTCCCCGTGAAGAAGTACTCGAATTCTTCGGATTCCTGGGCCGTACTCCCATCCTCCGCCATCGCAGGGGACGCTGCGATGCCGGACAGAGTGAGTGCGGACACGAGGATTCCGAGGAGAACGAGCCACCTCCCTGGAGACCGATGGGCGAGCGTTCGTGTGGGTTTCACTGCACCTCCAAGGGCACCCTTCGGGCTGGTGGCCTTCCGGGTTCGGTCCTTACCTGTCGACAACGTCGTCGACAGTACGTGCCGATTATGTCTCATGTGTTTCGCTCACGAGGCAAACGGCGTTCGATTGTTATCCGGGAATGCCCGGGATGCAAACTCGCTTAACATTGATACTGCGGGCCAGACCACCGGCGCGCGGCAATTCGGGCAGAACTCGACACAAGGAGCGACATGGACCAGGCCGACCCGTTCGGACTCACAGGACTCACTTACGACGACGTCCTCCTGCTGCCTGGTCACACCGATGTGATCCCGAGCGAGGCCGACACGACCTCGCGCCTGACCCGCCGCATCAACGTCGCGACGCCGCTCCTGTCGGCCGCGATGGACACGGTGACCGAGGCCCGCATGGCGGTCGCCATGGCCCGGCAGGGCGGCATCGGCATCTTGCACCGCAACCTCTCGATCGCCGACCAGGCCGACATGGTCGACCGGGTCAAGCGCAGCGAGTCGGGCATGGTCTCGAACCCGGTGACGACGAGCCCCGAGGCATCCGTCGCCGATGTCGACGCCCTCTGCGCGACGTACCGGGTCAGCGGCCTGCCGGTCATCGACACCGACGGCAAGCTCGTCGGCATCATCTCGAACCGCGACATGCGCTTCGTCGCCGACTTCGAGAAGCCGACCACGACGGTGGCCGAGGTCATGACGAAGATGCCGCTCATCACCGGCCGCGTGGGCATGAACCCCGATGAGGCGCTCGCGATCTTCGCCAAGCACAAGGTCGAGAAGCTGCCGCTCATCGACGATGAGGGCCACCTCACGGGCCTCATCACCGTCAAGGACTTCGACAAGTCCGAGCAGTACCCGAACGCCACGAAGGACAGCGAGGGCCGCCTCCGGGTCGGGGCGGCGATGGGCTTCTTCGGCGACGCGTGGGAGCGCGCAGAGGCGCTCCGCGACGCGGGCGTCGACGTGCTCGTCGTCGACACGGCGAACGGCGAATCGGCCGGCGTGCTCGACATCATCCGCCGGCTGAAGACCGACCCCACGTTCGCCCACATCGACGTCATCGGCGGCAACGTCGCGACCCGTGAGGGCGCGCAGGCGCTCGTCGACGCGGGCGCCGACGCCGTGAAGGTCGGCGTGGGCCCCGGCTCGATCTGCACCACGCGCGTCGTCGCGGGTGTCGGTGTTCCCCAGATCACCGCGGTGTACGAGGCGTCCAAGGCCACGAAGCCGGCGGGCGTGCCGCTCATCGCCGACGGCGGCCTGCAGTACTCCGGCGACATTGCGAAGGCTCTCGTCGCGGGCGCCGACACGGTCATGCTCGGCTCGCTGCTCGCGGGCACCGCCGAGAGCCCCGGCGAACTCGTCTTCCAGAACGGCAAGCAGTTCAAGGCCTACCGCGGCATGGGCTCGCTCGGCGCGCTGCAGACCCGTGGCCAGAAGACCTCGTACTCGAAGGACCGCTACTTCCAGGCGGATGTCCCGTCGGACGACAAGCTGATCCCCGAGGGCATCGAGGGCCAGGTGCCCTACCGCGGCCCGCTGTCGGCCGTCGCGTACCAGCTCATCGGCGGCCTCCGCCAGTCGATGTTCTACGTCGGGGCGCGCACGATCGCCGAGCTGAAGAGCAAGGGCCGGTTCGTGCGCATCACGCCCGCTGGGCTCAAGGAGTCGCACCCGCACGACGTGCAGATCGTCGTGGAGGCGCCGAACTACACGCGCTAGAGCTCGCGGATGTAGCAGAGCATGCGGTAGTCGGTGCCCGGCTCGATGTTCACGAACCCATGGCGTTCGTAGAACCGCCGGGCATCGACATCGATCTCGTCGACGTTGATGTGCATCTCGCCGCCGCCGCGGCGGAGCACCTCGGCGATCGCGTGCTGGAGCAGGGCGGTGCCGATGCCGGCACCGCGCAGCTCGGGCACGACGTAGAGCTCGTCGAGCACGGCGAGGGGTCCGTCGCAATACACGGTGGGGCGCAGCGTGACGACGGCGTAACCCTGCGGCTCGGGCGGTGCGCCCGCGAACAGCACGAACGCCGAATCGTCGGCGATGAGCTCGCGGAAGCGCGGCGTCAGCACTTCGCGGCTCGGCGTGGGCGAGTCGAACTCGACCGCGAACTCGACCTGCAGTCGGGCGGCAGTGGGGGCGTCGTCGGGCACCGCGAATCTGATCCCGAGCACAGGGTCCTGTTCGGGCGTCATGGCTTCCATCCCTTCGTTCAGTGGGAGCGGGCGCCGGTTTCGTTCAGCGAGCGTCGGCGAGCCGCGTGATCGCTTCGCTCAGCACCTCGGGCGTGCACGCGAAGTTCAGCCGTGCGTGCCCTCGGCCGACGCTCGCGCCGAACGTCGGCCCGATGCCGAGGGCGACCCTGGCGTGCTCGAGGGCGTACGCGGCGGGGTCATCGCCCCAGCCGAGGGCCGACAGGTCGAGCCAGGCGAGGTACGTCGCATCGGGCATGCGGTAGCGCACGCCCGGGAGTTCGTCGGCGAGGAGCTCGGCGAGGAGGCGACGATTGTCGTCGAGGCTCGCGAGGACGCCGTCGAGCCAAGGCCCGCCGTGCCGGAATGCCGCGATGGAGGCGATCGAACCGAACTGGCTCATGCGCCACTCGACCTCGTAGGGGAGGGCCTTGCGCACCTGGTCGCCGCGCTCGCTCGCGGTCACGATGAGCGCCGCCTTCAGCCCGGCGATGTTGAACGCCTTCGTGGCGGCGGTGACGGTGACGCCGTGCTCGCGGGCAGCGTCTGACGCCGTCAGGAACGGCGTGTAGTCGACGCCGGGCTGCACGAGCGGCCCGTGCACCTCGTCGGAGACGATCGTGACGCCGTGGCGGGCCGCGATGTCGGCGAGCGCGGTGAGCTGCGACGCCGACGGCACGAGGCCGATCGGGTTGTGCGGGTTGCAGAGCACCATCGCCCGCGCGCCCGCCGCGAACGCCGCGTCGATGCCGTCGAGGTCGAGCGCCCAGCCCTCGTCGATGCCGCCGAGCATCGGCACTTCGACGACCCGGCCGGAGGCCTCGGCCACGAGGTCGAAGAACGGCGGGTAGATCGGCGGGGTGATGACGACCCCGTCGCCTGGTTCGGTGACCCGGCGCAGCACCTCGACGATGCCCATGCTGACATCGGCGGTGCAGGTCACGCGCGTCGGGTCGACCTGCCACCCGAGGCGAGTGGCGGCGAAGCCCTGGAACGCTTCGGCGACCGGCAGGCTCCCCGCCGTGTAGCCCGTGTCCGAGCGGTCGACGGCCGCGTGCAGTGCCGCCTTGATCGGGTCGGCGAGCGGGTAGTCCATCTCGGCGACGGGCAGCGGCAGCACGTCGGCGTCGTACAGGCGCCACTTCGCGCTCGTTCGCGTGCGGAGGACGTCGAGAGGCTCTGCTGCGGTGCGTTGCATGATTCCAGCTTGCCCCAGAACGGCTGCGGGTGGCAGTGGCAATCGCGGCACGCTAGTCTGGTCGGCTGCCCATCGGGCGGTGCGGAACCGGGCGAGGTGGCCCGGCCGCGGACCGAACGGATCTCTCATGGGTTTCATCGACGTCAACGGCGTCTCCTTCTCGCTCGCCGACGGGCGCCCGCTCCTCGCCGACCTCGCCTTCCGGGTGACGGATGGCGCGACCACCGCCCTCATCGGCGCGAACGGCGCGGGCAAGTCGACGCTGCTGCGCATCATCCGCGGCGAGCTCCGCCCCGACGAGGGCAGCGTGCAGGTCGACGGCGGCCTCGGCGTCATGGACCAGTTCGTCGGCACCGGCGCGACGATCGAGGGCACGGATGCCACGGTGCACGGCCTGCTCGTCTCGGTCGCGCCGACCCGTATCCGTGCGGCGGCCATCGAGCTCGAGGCATCCGAGACCGCGCTCATCGAACGCGACGACACCGCGGCGCAGATGCGGTACGCCACCGCGCTCGCCGAGTACGCGGAGGCGGGCGGCTACGACCAGGAGGTCGTGTGGGACCACTGCACGATTGCGGCGCTCGGGATCCCGTTCGAACGGGCGAAGTGGCGGGAGCTCTCGACGCTCTCGGGCGGTGAGCAGAAGCGGCTCGCGCTCGAGGCGCTGTTCCGCGGCCCCGAGCAGGTGCTGCTGCTCGACGAGCCCGACAACTCGCTCGACGTGCCCGGCAAGCGCTGGCTCGAGTCGCAGCTGCGGGCGACTCCGAAGACGGTGCTGCTCGTCTCGCACGACCGCGAGCTGCTCGCCCGCGCCGCGGACCGCATCGTCACGCTCGAGGTCGGGGCGGCGGGCAACACGGCGTGGGTGCACGGCGGCAGCTTCGAGGGGTACCACCGGGCGCGGGACGAGCGCTTCGAGCGCCTCGACGAGCTGCGCCGTCGCTGGGACGAGCAGCATGCCGCACTGAGGACCCTCGTCGCCACGCTCAAGGTCAAGGCGACGTACAACGACGGCATGGCCTCGCGCTACCAGGCGGCCATGACGCGGTTGCGCAAGTTCGAGGAGGCGGGGCCGCCCGAGGAGCGGCCGCCGGCGCAGGCCGTGTCGATGCGGCTCCGCGGCTCCCGCACGGGCAAGCGCGCCGTCGTCGGCGAGCGGCTCGAGCTCTCGGGGCTGATGAAGCCCTTCGACCTCGAGGTCTGGTACGGCGATCGCGTCGCCGTGCTCGGATCGAACGGTTCGGGCAAGTCGCACTTCCTGCGGCTGCTCGCGGGCGGCGGCACCGAGCCGGATCGCACGCTCGGGCACATCACGACGGTGGGGGAGTCGCTCGCACGGGTGCCGCACACCGGGCGAGCGGTGCTCGGCGCGCGCGTCGTGCCCGGATGGTTCGCGCAGAACCACGAGCACCCCGAGTACCGCGGCCGCACGCTCCTCGACATCCTGCACCGCGGTGACGCGAACCGCGACGGCATGGCGCGCGAGGCCGCGAGCTCGGCCCTCGACCGCTACGGGCTCGCGGGCGCGGCGCTGCAGCACTTCGAGCAGCTCTCGGGCGGCCAGCAGGCGCGACTCCAGATCCTGCTGCTCGAACTCTCGGGCGCGACGCTGCTGCTGCTCGACGAGCCGACCGACAACCTCGACCTCGTGTCGGCCGAGGCGCTCGAAGAGGGGCTGTCGCGGTTCGACGGCACCGTGCTCGCGGTGACCCACGACCGCTGGTTCACCCGCGGCTTCGACCGCTTCCTGGTCTTCGGCAGCGACGGCGATGTCTACGAGTCGGATGCCCCGGTGTGGGACGAGTCCCGGGTGGTGCGCGCCCGCTGAGGTACCGACCGCGCGAGCGGTGGCATGGAGCGGGTCACCCGATGGGGTGAGGCGCAGCGGGGGTGCCGGCGCCCAGACTGATCGGCATGACGAGACAGAGAACGCAACGGGCGATCGCAGGGCCGGTGCTCATCATCGTGTGCACCTTGCACACCGCGGTCGGAGTACTCGCATCCGCACCGGCGCTGGGTGAGGCCTTGGCCGGAGGCTGGTACGGAGCGATGACGATCGACCTCGAAGTGGCGCTCTGGTTCTTGATGACCGGATTCTTCGGCGTGGTCGCCGGCCTCGGCATGACCGCACTCGAGCACGCCGGGCGACTCTCGTGGCCGGTCAGCATCGCGCTGCTCGTGATCGCGCTGATCGGGGTGGCCGCAGCGCCGGTGTCCGGCTTCCTGTTCGTGCTCGTGGCGGCGGTGATCGCGGTGGTGCAGTCGGTGCGTCAGGGCCATCAGCGTGCAACAGCTGACCCGGGTGAGGGTGAAGCTCCGGCGGGCACGGTTCTCGAGCACTCGTCGCGATCGGGGAGCAGCAGGGTATGAGTGCGGTGCAGTCCGCCGGTGCCGTGGGCGCCGGCTCGACCGCCGCATCGATGAGCGCGCGGGTGGCGGCAGTGCTCGGTGCACTGGGGCTCGTCGCGTTCGCGGCGGTGAACCTGGCGTTCGAGGGAACGAACCACTTCGCCGACGGGCCCCACGCGGACTACGCCGCCGGCCTGAGCATCCTGAACTGGCTGGTGGTGGGCCTCAAGCTGGTCGGGGCCGTCGTCGTGATGGTCTCGGTGAGCGAGCGGGCGACGGCGTTCGCACCGAACACGATGACGCTGCTCCTGTGGGGGGCCTTCGGCACCTTCGCCATCTACGCGCTCGGCACTATCGGCGAGGCCATCGTCATGGCGACCGGGATCGCCGGAAACCCCAGCGACATCGATGCGGCCGGCGTCGGCTACCTGCTGGGCATGACGTTCTTCGCGAGCTGCTTCGGCGTCGTGGCGATCTCGTACTCTCGGCGCACCCGCTGGCGGCCGCTTCCGATCGTGGCCGGAGTCCTCGGTGCACCGATGCTCCTCGCCGGCATCCTGGTGCTCGTGCCGGCGCTGCTGGTCGCCCTCGGCGTCATGCCGCCGCTCTAGGCGTCGCGCTGCAGCGGCAGATGGAGTGAGTCCGGGTGGACGCCGGCCGCTCGTCTCAACCGGCGGAGTATCGGCCGGGTAGGGTTGAGTGGTGACCCAGGAGATCGAGATCGGCCGCTCCAAGCGGGGCCAGCGCGTCTACGCATTCGATGACATCGCGATCGTGCCCAGCCGGCGCACGCGCGACCCCGAAGACGTCTCGGTGGGCTGGACCATCGACGCCTACCAGTTCGACATCCCGTTCCTCGCGGCGCCCATGGACTCCGTCGTCTCGCCGCAGACGGCGATCATGATGGGCCAGCTCGGCGGCCTCGGCGTGCTCGACCTCGAGGGCCTCTGGACCCGGTATGAAGACCCCGAGCCCGTGCTCGCCGAGATCCGCGGGCTCGCTCCCGCGAACGCCACGGCCCGCATGCAGCAGCTCTACTCCGAGCCGATCAAGCCCGAGCTCGTCACGGCTCGTCTCGCCGAGATCCGAGCGGCGGGCGTCACCGTCGCCGGCGCGCTCTCCCCGCAGCGCACGCAGGAGCTCTACGAGACCGTCGTCGCGGCGGGCGTCGACCTGTTCGTGATCCGCGGCACCACGGTGTCGGCCGAGCACGTCTCGAAGAACCAGGAACCCCTGAACCTCAAGAAGTTCATCTACGAGCTCGACGTGCCGGTGATCGTCGGCGGCGCGGCGACCTACACGGCGGCGCTCCACCTCATGCGCACGGGCGCCGCGGGCGTGCTCGTCGGCTTCGGCGGGGGAGCGGCGTCGACGACGCGGGCGACCCTCGGCATCCACGCTCCCATGGCCACGGCGGTGGCGGATGTCGCGGGCGCGCGCCGCGACTACCTCGACGAGTCCGGCGGCCGCTACGTGCACGTCATCGCCGACGGCGGCGTCGGCAAGTCGGGCGACATCGTCAAGGCGATCGCGTGCGGCGCCGACGCGGTCATGCTGGGCGCGGCACTCGCTCGGGCGACGGATGCTCCGGGCGGCGGCTACCACTGGGGCGCCGAGGCGCACCACCCGAAGCTGCCGCGCGGTCAGCGCGTGCACGTCGGCCAGGTCGCCCCGCTCGAAGAGGTGCTCTACGGGCCCGCGCCGTCGGCCGACGGCGTCACGAACCTCATCGGAGCCTTGAAGCGCTCGATGGCGACCACCGGTTACTCCGACCTCAAGGAGTTCCAGCGCGTCGACGTGGTCGTTGCGCCGTACCAGTCGTCGTAGGGGTCGGGTTTCGAGACGGTCGCTGCGCTCCCTCCTCAACCCGCTCGACATTCGTCTTGCGGTTTCGAGACGGTCGCTGCGCGCCCTCCTCAACCAGCGCCGCTTCGGGTAGCGTGGAAACGGATCGCGCGGCCTCGCCGTGAGGCCGCGGGGATGGGGTGGCACGATGGCGACTCAGAAATCGGCGAGGCTCAAGTCGGTGACGCGTTCGACCAAGCTCGGACCTGAAGAACGGAAGGCCGCGATCGCGCGGCTGAAGGAGAAAGAGCTCGACATCCTCGTCGTCGGCGGTGGCATCGTCGGCACCGGAGCCGCGCTCGACGCGGTGACGCGAGGTCTCTCGACCGGACTCCTCGAGGCCCGTGACTGGGCGTCGGGCACCTCGAGCCGTTCGTCGAAGCTCGTGCACGGCGGCATCCGCTATCTCGAACAGCTCGACTTCCGCCTCGTGCGCGAGGCGCTCATCGAGCGGGGCCTGCTGCTGCAGCGCATCGCGCCGCACCTCGTGAAGCCCGTGCGGTTCCTCTACCCCCTGAAGACCCGTCTCTTCGAGCGCTTCTACGTGGGCGCGGGCATGATGCTCTACGACATCTTCAGCTACACGGGCGGGCGGCCGCCGGGAGTTCCCCACCACCGTCACCTCTCGAAGCGACAGGTGATGCGCGCCATCCCGTCGCTGTCGAAGGACGCCCTCGTCGGCGGCCTCACCTACTACGACGCGCAGGTCGACGACGCCCGGTACGTGGCCTCGCTCGCCCGAACGGCCTCGTTCTACGGGGCCCATGTCGCGAGCCGGGTCAAGGTCGAGGGCTTCGTCAAGGTCGGCGAGCGCGTCGTCGGCGTGAAGGCGCACGACCTCGAGACCGACGAGCGCTTCGAGATCCGCGCGAAGCAGGTCGTGAACGCCACCGGTGTGTGGACGGATGACACGCAGCGCATGGTCGGCGAACGCGGCACGTTCAAGGTGCGCGCCTCGAAGGGCGTGCACCTCGTCGTGCCCCGCGACCGCATCCAGTCGGCGATGGGCATGATCTTCCGCACCGAGAAGAGCGTGCTGTTCGTCATCCCGTGGGGGCGGCACTGGCTGATCGGCACGACCGACACGGACTGGAACCTCGACAAGGCGCATCCGGCGGCGACCGCGGCCGACATCGACTACCTGCTCGAGCACGTCAACGCCGTGCTCGGCATCCCGCTCAGCCGCGAAGACGTCGAGGGCGTCTTCGCCGGGCTCCGCCCCCTGCTCGCCGGCGAGAGCGACCAGACCTCGAAGCTCTCGCGAGAGCACCTCGTGGCCCACACCGTGCCGGGTCTCGTCGTGATCGCCGGTGGCAAGTGGACGACGTACCGGGTCATGGCGAAGGACGCCATCGACGCGGCGGCCGACGCCCTCGACGGCAAGGTGCCGAAGTCGACGACGCAGGACATCCCACTGCTCGGGGCCGAGGGCTACCAGGCGGCGTGGAACAAGCGGGGCAAGATCGCCCGGGCCTTCGGCGTGCACGAGGTGCGCATCGAGCACCTGCTGAACCGCTACGGCACGATGACCGACGAACTGCTCGACCTGATCCGCGACGATCCCTCGCTCGGCGAGCCGCTGCCGGGCGCCGACGACTACCTCGGCGCGGAGGTCGTCTACGCCGCCACGCACGAAGGGGCACTGCACCTCGACGATGTGCTCGCCCGACGCACGCGCATCTCGATCGAGGCATGGGACCGCGGTGTCTCCGCAGCGCCCGTCGCAGCGAAGCTCATGGCCGGGGCACTCGGCTGGGATGCTGCTCGCCAGACCCTCGAGATCGAGCGCTACCTCGAGCGGGTCGCCGCCGAGCGTGCTTCGCAGGAGCAGCCCGACGACGAATCGGCCGACCGCGTGCGGCTCGAGGCTCCCGACATCGTGAAGGTGGACTGAGCCGGCGCGCCCGTCCCGACATCGCGGGACTCGTTTCGGTAACGAATCGGACGCACCCGTCCGGTTATGTCTATACTCCACGGTATGCGCCCAGGGCTGGGTGCGGTCCGGAGCGCCTCGAGGAGTGCCAGAAATGCGTCCAGCCAGCAGCGTCGCGGGAGCTACAGCTCTCGCTCTCGTGTTCACCGGGGCGGCTCTCGCCGTCGCAGCACCCGCATCAGCGGCGACGACGCATGTGACGAGCATCGCGCCCGACGAGTCGACCTACCTCGGCTGGCACGAGGGGTACGCGAACGCGACCCCCGCCTTCTCCCTGCACTGGAACGGCCTCTTCTTCGGAAACGGTGCGAACTCGCAGATCCTGAACGGGCTCGTCGACTCTGGTGCGCCGGGCCTGCCGACCACCTCCGCTGAGCTCGGCGCCCTCATCGACGGTTCTGAGATCGGCGTGACCCAGGGCATCGTCTTCTCCCAGGTCGCCGTCTCGACCGCCGCCGGATGGGGTACGCTCCGACCGGTCGCCGGCTTCGAGACTGGCCCGCACAGCGCGGCACTCACCGACCTCTGGACCTCGAGCCGCACGATCGGCGATGTCACGGCCAACGCGCCCGTCGAACTCTCGGCACTGCTGACGAGCCTCGAGGAAGATGGCGACCTGCGGTACTCCGGGTTCGGCGTCCTCGCCGAGGCCGCGAATCCCGGCGGCGTCGAGTCGATCACCTGGGGCGACGACACCTACCTCTTCACGCGCGACGTGACGGCGATTCCGGTCACCTCGACGGTCGATGTCACGGCCGCCGAGATCCGGCCCGACGAGTCGACCTACACGGGCTGGCACGAGGGCTACGCGAACGCGACGCCCGCCTTCGGCATCGCTCCCGAGGGGCTGAGCTTCGGCAACGGCGCCAACTCGCAGATCATCAACGGCCTCGCGGCACCGCTCGCCGACGCCGACCTCGCCCAGCTCATCACCTCGGCCGATGTCGAGGTCGTCAGCGGCGAGGCGTTCTACCAGGTGCCGATCACGTTCGGCGAGGCTGCGACGTTCACGACGCTGCGTCCGGCGTTCGGTGCAGGGCCCGGAACGACGACGTTCGCCCTCGGCGACCAGTGGGTCTCGAGCCGGGAGATCCCGGCAACCGCCACGACCGCGGCGATCGCCGCGAACACCCCGGTGCTGCTCGGCGACCTCATCGAGGCGATCGAGGCGAACGGCACCGTGAACGTGCTCGCGTTCGGCGTGCTCGCCCAAGAGGTGACCCCGACCGTCGTCGCCACGGTGGCGTTCAACGGCGTGCGCTACAACTTCGTGCCCGCCGCTGCGGTCACGCCGGTCACTCCGGCCAAGCCCGCGCTCGCCGCGACCGGCGCCGAGACCTCGGTCGCGATCGGCGCCGCCGGTGCGCTGCTGGCGCTCGGGTTCGGCCTCGTCGCCTTCCGCCTCGTGCGCCGACGCGCAGTGCTCGGCGATCGCTGACCCGCGAATCAGAACAGCCAAGGGCTCCGCGCGACAGCGCGGAGCCCTTCGGCGCGCCGGGCATGGATCGTGGGGCCGGGCCCAGCGCCTAAACTGGAGGGCATGCTCGTCAGCCCCGGAATCACGCCCCACGCGAGAACCGGCGACTGATGCTCAAGATGATGCTCCGCCCCCGGTGGGTGGCCGCGCTGCTCCTCGCCCTCGGCATCGCCGCAGCATTCGCGCTGCTCGGCCAGTGGCAGCTGGAACGCGCCGTCGAATCCGCGGTCGTCGTCGAACGCCCGACCGAAGAGGTGCGGCCGTTCGCGGGCGTCGCCGAACCCGACCGGCCGACGACACAGGCGGCGACGGCCCAGCTCGTCGAGGTCACGGGCACCGTGGTGACCGGCGACACGGTCATCGTCGAGGGCCGTCTGAACGACGGCGTCGCAGGCTATTGGCCCGTCGTGCACCTCGAGGTCACGGATGGCACCCCGGCTGGCCTGCCCGTCGCGCTCGGCTGGGCGGCCGACGAGGAGACGGCACGCGGCGCGGCCGATGCGTTCGAGCGATCGATCGACGCCGGCGAACCGATCACGATCGTCGGCCGCTTCCTGCCGAGCGAGGCTCCGATCGCCCCCGACGAAGACGGCGACCCGTTCGCGATGCAGACCGTGGCCGTCGCGCAGCTCATCAACGTCTGGGCCGACTACGACGACCGGCCGGTCTACTTCGGCTACGTCACCGCGGCCGAAGCGCCCGCAGGGCTCGACGCGATCCTCTCCCCGCCGCCAGAGCAGGAGCAGCAGCTCGACTGGCTGAACATCTTCTACGCGATCGAGTGGGCGGTCTTCGCCGGCTTCGCGATCTACCTCTGGTACCGGCTGGTGCGCGACGCCGTCGAGCGCGAGCGCGAAGAGCAGGAGGAGGCCGAGGCATCCGCTGCCCTGGCCGCCGCTGCCGGGACGCCCGACGACCACTGACGACCGCGCGCTCGACGCCGCGTAGACTGGTGCCATGCCCCTCGAGCCGAAATCCGCCGATCTGCCGCGCATTCGCGGGGCGCTGAAGTTCTACCAGGTCGCTTCGGTGATCACGGGCGTCATGCTGCTGCTGCTCTGCGCCGAGATGATCCTGAAGTACGCGTTCCACCTCGAGCTCTACGCGTTCGGCGACCAGGGCGTGCTCGCCTTCACTCCGGTGCTCGAGACCGCGACCGGCCTCGAGTCGACCGGCACCGGCATGAACCTCTCGACCGGCATCCTCATCGCCCATGGCTGGTTCTACGTCGTCTACCTCTTCAGCGACTTCCGGCTCTGGAGCCTGATGCGCTGGCCGTTCACCCGGTTCATCGTCATCGCGCTCGGCGGCATCGTGCCGTTCCTCTCGTTCTTCCTCGAGGCGCGCATCGGCCGCGAGGTGCGGGAGTACCTCGACCGGCGCGAGGGCGCGGAAGCCGTGTCATCCGTAACCACCGACTCTTCCGACACCGTGGAGGCCCAGCAGTGACCGATCAGCCCACCGAGCAGCGCCCGGTACTCGTCGTCGACTTCGGCGCCCAGTACGCGCAGCTCATCGCCCGGCGCGTGCGCGAGGCATCCGTCTACTCCGAGATCGTGCCGCACACGATCACCGCGGCCGAGGTCGCGGCGAAGAACCCGATCGGCATCGTGCTCTCGGGCGGGCCGTCCTCGGTCTACGAGGAGGGAGCTCCGGCGCTCGACGAGGGCATCCTGCAGCTGGGCGTGCCGACGCTCGGCATCTGCTACGGCTTCCAGGTGATGGCCACCCAGCTCGGCGGCGAGGTCGCGCACACCGGCCTCCGCGAGTACGGCGCGACCGCAGCGACGGTGACGGATGCCTCGGGCAACGCGCTGCTCGAGGGCCAGCCCGCCGATCAGACCGTGTGGATGAGCCACGGCGACTCGGTGTCGCGTGCACCCGAGGGCTTCGAGGTGCTCGCCTCGACGGCGTCGACGCCCGTCGCCGCCTTCGCGAACGACGAGAAGAAGTTCTACGGCGTGCAGTGGCACCCCGAGGTCAAGCACTCGGAGTTCGGCCAGCGCATCATCGAGAACTTCCTGCACCGCGCCGCCGGCATCCCCGCCGACTGGAACTCGGGCAACGTCATCGCCGAGCAGGTCGCCCGCATCCGCGAGCAGGTCGGCTCCGCTCGCGTGATCTCGGCGCTGTCTGGGGGCGTCGACTCGGCGGTGTCCACCGCGCTCGTGCAGGAGGCCGTCGGCGACCAGCTCACCGCCGTGTTCGTCGATCACGGTCTGCTCCGCAAGGGCGAGCGAGAGCAGGTGCAGCAGGACTACGTCGCCGCGACGGGCGTGCGCCTCATCACGATCGACGCCGAAGACACGTTCCTCGACGCGCTCGCGGGCGTCAGCGACCCCGAGCAGAAGCGCAAGATCATCGGTCGCGAGTTCATCCGCGCGTTCGAGCAGGCCGAGCGCGACCTCATCGCCGAGGCCGCGGCCGCGGGCGAGCCGATCAAGTTCCTCGTGCAGGGCACGCTCTACCCCGACGTCGTCGAGTCGGGCGGCGGCACGGGCACGGCGAACATCAAGAGCCACCACAACGTGGGCGGGCTTCCCGAAGACCTGCAGTTCGAGCTCGTCGAGCCGCTGCGCACGCTCTTCAAAGACGAGGTGCGCGCGATCGGCCGCGAGCTCGGGCTGCCCGAGGCGATCGTCGGCCGCCAGCCGTTTCCGGGGCCTGGCCTCGGCATCCGTATCGTGGGCGAGGTCACCCGTGATCGTCTCGATCTGCTCCGCGAGGCCGACGCGATCGCCCGTGAAGAACTGAGCGCCGCGGGCCTCGACCAGGAGATCTGGCAGTGCCCCGTCGTGCTGCTCGCCGACGTGCGCTCGGTGGGCGTGCAGGGCGACGGCCGCACCTACGGCCACCCGATCGTGCTGCGCCCCGTCTCGTCGGAAGACGCGATGACGGCCGACTGGACGCGGCTGCCCTACGACGTGCTGGCGAAGATCTCGAACCGCATCACGAACGAGGTGCCCGAGGTCAACCGAGTGGTGCTCGACGTCACGTCGAAGCCGCCGGGCACCATCGAGTGGGAGTGATCGCTCGCTGAGGCGCGTCCGCGAGGGGTGCTCCTCGACTGGTGTTCGCTGAGTCGCAGGACGATCGGTGCGACGCGCCGGCGTAGTACGGCGTGTCGGTGAGATCTTCCTGCGACTCAGCGCGCCTGCCAGACTGACAGCATGGGCGTCGTCGAGAACTCGAAGCTGACCGTCGTCGGAGCGGGGAGCGTGGGCACGAGCCTCGCGTACTCGGCGCTGATCCGTGGGAGTGCGAGCGAGGTCGCGCTGTACGACATCGCGCGCGAGAAGGTCGAGGCCGAGGTGCTCGACCTCGCGCACGGTACGCAGTTCACGGGATCGTCGGTGACCGGCGGGGCCGATCTCGCGGTCGTCGAGGGATCGCACGTCATCGTCGTGACCGCCGGGGCGAAGCAGCAGCCAGGCCAGTCGCGGCTCGAGCTCGCGGGCACCAACGTGCAGATTCTCGAGAACCTACTGCCGGCGCTGCTCGCACGCGCCCCAGACGCGGTCATCGTGCTCGTCACGAATCCGGTCGACGTGCTGACGGTGGCTGCACAGCGCATCACCGGGCTGCCGCCGCACCGCATCTTCGGCTCGGGCACCGTGCTCGACACCTCGCGCCTGCGCTGGCTGCTCGCCCGCCGGGCCGGGGTCACCACGTCGAGCGTGCACGCCGACATCGTGGGTGAGCACGGCGACACCGAGTTCCCGCTCTGGTCGAACGCCCGCATCGGCCCCGTGCCGATCCTCGAGTGGCGCGGCGCCGAACCGTTCTCGGCTGCGGAGCTCGACGACATCGCGCGCGAGGTGCGCGACTCGGCATACACGGTCATCCGCGGCAAGGGCGCCACGAACTACGCCATCGGCCTCGCCGGGGCGCGCATCGTCGAAGCCGTGCTGCAGGACGAGCGGGCGGTGCTGCCGGTCTCGACGGTGCTCAGCGGCATCCGGGGCCTCGACGGCGTCGCGCTGTCGCTGCCGAGCGTCGTCGGCGGCGACGGCGCAGTGCCGGTCGCTGAGACGCCGTTCTCGACCGAGGAAGAGCTGCTGCTCCGGGCCTCGGCCGATGCGATCGCCGCCTCCGTCGCGACGCTCGGCATCTGACGACCGCGACGCCGCAGCGGAAACACGAACGGCCGCCCGAGGGCGGCCGTTCGGCGTCTCACGCGATTCGAGGTCAGTCGCTCGACTGCACGATCGCGAGCATGCGCAGGATCTCGAGGTACAGCCAGATGACGGTGACCATGATGCCGAAGACGCCCGACCACTCGTACTTCTTCGGGGCGCGGTTGCGCACGCCCTGCTGGATGAAGTCGAAGTCGAGCACGAGCGAGTACGCCGCCATGATGACGACGAGCACGCCGAGGATCAGGCCGAGCGGGATGCCGAAGATCTCCGTCGACCGCAGGCCGAAGGCGTTGTCGGTGACACCGAAGATCATGAGCCCGAAGTTCACGAGCGAGAACACGGCGTAGCCGATCATCGCGATGAGGAAGATCTTCGTCGCCTTCTTCGAGGCGCGGATCTTGCCCGAGGCGAAGAGCGCGAGGGTCACGCCGACGACGACGAGCGTCGCGATGACGGCCTGCGCCACGATGCCGGGGTTGATCGCCTCGTACCAGGCGGAGATGCCGCCGACGAAGATGCCCTGCACACCTGCGTACGCGAGCACGAGCGCGGGCGACGGCTGCTTCTTGAAGATGTTGACGAGCGCCAGCACGAAGCCGACGATGCCGGCGCCGATCCAGAGGAACGGCATCGACTCGGTCGTGACCCACCCGAGCGCGGCGCCGACGACGAGCAGGCCGAAGGCGGCGGCCGACTTCTGGATGGTCGTCTCGATCGCCATGGTCTCGCCGGCGGGCGGCGTCGCGGGCTGGTTGTACATCTCCTGCAGCTGCTGGGCCGAGATGTCTTGTGCTGCGGCCACGCCCCCCTGCGCGGAGAACGCGGAGTTCCGCGAGAATGCGGGGTTGTCGAGAGCCATGGGTTTCCTCTGCTTTCGGCTGTGTTCGGGGGGTCGGGCGGCGGCCGCATGCGGCATCCGCTTCAGTACCAACTTACCCGAGTTGCCAGTGACAACGCCGTGAATTCTCGCGGCATTCCCCGCTCGGCATGCCGGGCGCTGACTACGCTGGGCGCATGCAGCACCACGATGCCCCGCGCCCCCTCGTGATCGGGCACCGTGGTGCACCCGGCTATCGGCCCGAGCACACGCGCTCGGCCTACGAGCTCGCGTTCGCGCTCGGGGCCGACGCGGTCGAGCCCGACATCGTCGCGACGCGCGACGGCGTGCTCGTGCTGCGTCACGAGAACGAGATCTCGGGCACGACGGATGTCGCCGACCGCCCGGAATTCGCCGGTCGCCGTACGACGCGGGAGATCGATGGCGCGCCCCTCACCGGCTGGTTCACCGAGGACTTCACGTGGGCCGAGCTCGCGACGCTGCGGGCTCGTGAGCGGCTCGGCGCGCTCCGCCAGTCGAGCGCGAGCTTCGACGGGCGGTTCCCGATCATCAGGCTCCGCGATCTCTTCGAGATCATCGACGTCGCGGCCGACGAGCAGCGCCGGATGCTCCGCATGGTGGCCGAGTTCAAGCACGCGGCGCACTTCGACGCGCTCGGGCTGCCGCTCGACGAGCTGTTCCAGGCCGAACTCGACGCCGCCGGGTGGGGTCGGGGCGATGATCGGCTCATCATGGAGGCGTTCGAGCCGACCCTGCTCGATCGGCTCGGGGCGCGCGGCATCCGGGGCACGCGGGTATTCCTCATCGAAGGCTCGGGCGCTCCGTGGGATCTCGTGCTCGACCAGGGCAGGAGCGCGCCGACGTACGACTCCTTCGTCACCGAGCAGGGGCTGCTCCGGCTCGCCGGCCGTTTCGACGGCGTGAGCGTCGGCAAGGCGCGGCTCGTCGGCGGCACCAAGGCGAGGCGAGCGGATGCCGCGGGCGCGCCGCTCTCGGGCGCCGAGCTCGTCGACGCGGCCCATGCGGCCGACCTCGAGGTCTACACGTGGACCCTCCGTCCGGAGAACAGGTTCCTCGCCGACCCGTTCCGGCGCGGCACCGTGCGAGCGGCCTTCGGCGACTGGGCGGGAGAGTTCGCCGAGATCATCGACATGGGCGTCGACGGGGTCTTCCTCGACCATCCCGACCTCGGGGTGGAGGCGCGCCGCGGCAGTGCCGGCTGACGGGGGGACTGTCGGCGGCCGCGCCTACACTTGAAGTGACATGACGCTGATCCTCGACCCCGACGACCCGGCCGGCTGGCGCGAGGCGCCCCCCGCCGTTGCTGCGGGCAACACCGATGCCGGCACCGGCGGCTCTCGGCTGACCGATGGCCTGAACCCCGAGCAGCGGGAGGCGGTCGAGTACCGCGGCCCAGCGCTGCTGATCGTCGCGGGCGCGGGCTCGGGCAAGACGCGCGTGCTCACGCACCGCATCGCGAGCCTCATCGAGAGCCGTGAGGCGTGGCCGAGCCAGATCCTCGCGATCACGTTCACGAACAAGGCCGCCGCCGAGATGCGCGAGCGCGTCCAGGCACTGCTCGGCGAGAGCGCCTCCGGCATGTGGATCTCGACCTTCCACTCGGCGTGCGTTCGCATCCTCCGTCGCGAGGCCGAGTCGATCGGCATGTCGTCGACGTTCACGATCTACGACTCCGCCGACCAGCGAACGATCCTGAAGCGCATCATCAAAGAACTCTCGGCCGACACCATGGGCTTCACGCCCGCGAGCGCCCAGGCCAAGATCTCCAAGCTCAAGAACGAGCTCGCCGACGCCGACACGCACGCGCGCAACGCGAACATGAACGACCCGCAAGAGGCCATGTTCGTCGAGATCTTCCGTCAGTACACGCGGCGGCTGCGTGCGGCGAGCGCGCTCGACTTCGACGACCTCATCGCCGAGACGGTCTACCTGTTCCGGGCCTTCCCGAAGGTCGCGGCGCTCTACCAGCGACGCTTCCGGCACATCCTCGTCGACGAGTACCAAGACACGAACCACGCCCAGTACTCGCTCATCCACGAGCTGACCAGGGCCGTGCCGCGCGACGTCGTCGCCGAGCTCGACGAGCACGGCATCCTCGTGCGCGGGCTGACGGATGCCTCGGGGGCGATCCCGGGCGCGAGCCTCACGGTCGTCGGCGACTCCGACCAGTCGATCTACGCGTTCCGCGGCGCCGACATCCGCAACATCTCCGAGTTCGAGCGCGACTTCCCGGGCGCCAAGGTCGTGCTCCTCGAGCAGAACTACCGCTCGACGCAGAACATCCTCTCGGCAGCGAACGCCGTCATCTCGAACAACTTCGACCGTAAAGAGAAGAAACTCTGGACGGCCGACGGAGATGGCGACAAGATCACGGGCTACACGGGGTACACCGCGCACGACGAGGCGCAGTTCATCGCCGACGAGATCGAGTCGCTGCACCGCGAGGGCGTCGCCTATCGCGACATCGCCGTGTTCTACCGCACCAACGCGCAGACCCGCGCGCTGGAGGAGATCTTCGTGCGCTCGGCGCTGCCCTACCGGGTCGTCGGCGGCACGAAGTTCTACGAGCGTGCCGAGATCAAAGACGCGATGGCCTACCTCATCGCGGTCGCGAACCCCGTCGACGAGCTCGCGCTCCGCCGCATCCTGAACACCCCGAAGCGCGGCATCGGCCCGGCGACCGAGACGGCGCTCGCCTCCTTCGCCGAGCAGAACGACCTCACCTTCCGGCAGGCGATGCGCGCGGCCGACGGCCTCGGCCTCGGGCCCAAGGCGACGGGGGCGATCTCGTCACTCGCGAACGTGCTCGACGAGGCAGCGGCGATGCTCGTGCCCTCGGCCGAGGGGCTCGCGGCGGGCACCAACGTCGGCGCTGCGAAGGTCTCCGACGTGCTCGTGTTCCTCGTCGAGAAGTCGGGCCTGCTCGACGCGCTCCGCAACAGCCGCGACCCGCAAGACGAGACCCGCGCCGAGAACGTCGAAGAGCTCGTGGCGCAGACCCGCGACTTCGATCGCGAGAACCCCGGCGCGACGCTCGTCGACTTCCTCACCCAGGTCTCGCTCGTGGCTGCGGCCGACGAGCTCGACGACGCATCCGGCACCGTCTCGCTCATGACGCTGCACACGGCGAAGGGCCTCGAGTACCACGCGGTGTTCCTGACGGGCATCGAAGAGGGGCTGCTGCCGCACCAGATGTCGGCGTCGGAGCCCGGTGGCCCGGCCGAGGAGCGACGACTCTTCTATGTCGGCATCACGCGCGCCCGCAAGCGCCTCTACCTCTCGCTCGCGATGAGCCGGGCGCAGTTCGGCGAAGTGGCCGTCGCGATGCCGTCGCGGTACCTGCAGGAGATTCCAGAGGGGCTCATCGACTGGCGCCAGTCGCCGGGCATGGCGACCTCTCGCGGCGGCACGCAGCCGCGCGCCCTCAACGCCCGTCGCGGTGCGCCGGGCGGCGCCTGGGGCACGCGCGACCGCGACCTCGAGCGGTTCAGCGTCACCCGTTCAGACAAGCCCAAGACCGAGTGGGCCAATCGGGTCACCGGCACGGTGCGCGACAACGGCGACCTCACGCTCGCGGCGGGCGACCGAATCCGGCACACCGACTTCGGCGAGGGCAAGGTCACCCAGGTCACGGGCGAGGGCACCAAGCGCATCGCCCATGTCAGCTTCGACACCGCGGGCCAGAAGAAGCTCCTCATCAAGATCGCGCCCATCGAGAAGCTCTGATGGCCGACCCGCAGGGCGCCCCGCGGCCGGCGGGGCTCATCGCGCGGCTCCGCTCCCTGCGCGCGCTCGATCTCGAAGTGGGGCTGCGGGCCGCGCTCGCCGCGGTCGTGCCGCTCGCGGTGCTCGTCGTGCTCGATCGAGTCGACCTCGCGGCGTACGCGGCGTTCGGCGGTATGACGGCGATCTTCGGCCGCAGCGAGCCGTACCGCACGCGACTTCGCACGGTCACCGCCGCCGGCGCTGCGCAGCTCGTCGCCATCGGCGCCGGTATCCTGCTCTCGGTGCTGCAGGCTCCGATCGCGGTCGAGGCCGCCGTGCTCGCCGCGGTGATCACGCTCGTGATCGTCGGCTTCAACACGCTCGGCGTCACGCCGTCGGGCCCGTTGTTCGCCGTCTTCGCGGTGCTGGTCTGCGCCGCCCAGCCCGTCGATGACGGCAGCGGATGGCTCCGCTTCGGCGTGGCCGCCGCTGCCGCGGCATTCGCGTGGCTGCTCGCGATGTCGGGCTGGCTGCTGCGCAGAGCCGCGCGCACCCGCGAGCAGGCGATCTTCAAGTCGCTGCCCCGGCAGGCGCCCGTGCGGGCGCGGGCCTACGCCGACCCGCGCGTCTGGCTGAACGTCGTGCAGAACGTGGTCGCGGCGCTCGCCGCCGGGGGAGCGGCGCTGCTTCTCGGCATCGGCCACCCGTACTGGGCCGTCGTGAGCGCCGTCGCCGTGATTCCGCCCGCTCGCGCAGCGCACACGCTGCAGCGGGCGTGGCACCGGGTCGTCGGCACGGCGGTCGGCGTCGGCATCGCCGGGCTCGTGCTCTGGCCCGAGCCGCCCGTCTGGGTGCTCGTCGTCGTCATCGGCATCTGCCAGTTCGCGGCCGAGATCCTCGTCGGCCGTCACTACGGCGCCGCGCTCGTCTTCGTCACGCCGCTCGCGCTCGCCGTCGCCCACCTCGCGTCCCCGACGCCGCTGCCCGTGCTGCTCGGCGACCGCCTCGTCGAGACCGTGGTCGGCGCGGCGCTCGCCGTCGCGGCGGTGCTCGCCGCCCGCCGGTTCGTCGAGCACGTGCCGATGCCGCCGCCGACCGTGTCGACTCCGAGCATCAGTCCCGAGGAGCACCCATGACCTGGCCCACGCGCGCACGGCGCACCGTGTACGAGAACCGCTGGATCACCGTCACCGAAGACGACGTCGTGCGACCCGACGGCACCGAGGGCATCTACGGCGTCGTCGAGGTTCGCAACGACGCCGTCTTCGTCGTCGCGATGACCGACGACGACGAAGTGCTGCTCGTCACGATCGATCGGCACACGGTGGGCTCATCGATCGAGGTGCCGGCGGGCGGCACCGATGGCGAGCTTCCACTCGTCGCCGCCCAGCGCGAGCTGCTCGAGGAGACCGGGTACGAGGCGGCCGAGTGGCGCGAGATCGGGCGCATGACGGCGCTCAACGGCATCTGCCGCGCCGCGGAGGTCGTGTACCTCGCCACCGGCCTGCGCCACGCGGCATCCGTCGCCGAGTCGCAGGCCGAGGAGGGCATCAGCGTCGTGCGGGCGGTGCCCTTCGCCGACGTCGTGCGCATGATCGCCGCCGGGGAGATCACCGACGGTGAGACGATCGCCGCGATCCTCTACGCGGCGGCGGCGCTCGGCCGCGTCGGCTGACGTACGGCCAGGGCAGTGCGGGGCCGTGCGCCATGCGCTGCGACCTGTTCAGTCCTCGAGGCGATCGATGAGGCTGATGGCGTCGAACGGGGCGCGCACCTTCACGTCATTGTCGAAGTAGACGTACGCGTCGCGGCCGGCCGAGCGGTGCCGGCGCACCCACGCTTCCCAGCGATCGAGCGCCGCGTCGTCGTAGCCGGAGGTGTAGAGCTCGGTCTCGCCGTGGAGCCTCGCGTAGACGAAGTCCACGGTCACCCAATCGAGGCGCGGCCATTTTCCGGCGGTGTCCGCGGTGACGGATGCCACGTGGTGACGCTCGAGCAGCGCGCGCCACTCCGCGCACTCGAAGCTCGGATGGCGCACCTCGACCGCATGCCTGAGGGCGCGCTCGGGCGAGGCCGCGAGCGCGTAGGCCGTGCGCCCCGACATCCGCCGATCCCGATGGCGCGCGAGTGCAGCGGCCTCGCCGTGCGTGCGGGGGAGGGCGGAGAGGAAGTCGTCGAGTCGCGACGCGTCGAATGCCAGGGTGGGCGGCAGTTGCCACAGCACCGGTCCGAGCTTCTCGCCGAGCGAGAGCACCCCGGAGGCGAAGAAGTTCGCGAGCGGAGCCTGCACATCGCCGAGCCGCTTGACGTGGGTGATGAAGCGCGGTCCCTTCACGGCGAAGACGAAGCCCGGCGGCGTGGCGTCCCGCCAGCGCACCCAGGAGGCCGGCCGCTGCAGAGAATAGAACGAGCCGTTCACCTCGAGCGAGCTCACGCGTTCGGCCGCGTAGGCGAGCTCGTCGGCCTGGCGCAGGCCCTTCGGATAGAACTTCCCGCGCCACGGCCGGTACACCCAGCCCGACATTCCGATGCGGGCGCTCGCCGAGCGCGTCATGCGGCCAGTCTGCAACGGATGCGCCGGGACCGCGACCCGCGACCCATCGCCGTCGCCCGAACGCCGTCGCCCGGATCCCGGTTCGGTCGCGCGGAACGGGAGGAGTAGCATGGAAGACGGCCCAACTTATCTTGACGTCGAGATTCTTCGGCGGGACCGGGCCGACACCCACCAGCCCCTGTGCGCTCTCGCGCGTGCGGATCGATTGGAAGTAGAGCGTGGATCTTTACGAGTACCAGGCCAGAGACCTGTTCGAGCAGTACGGCGTTCCCGTGCTTCCGGGCATCGTCGCCGACACCGCCGATGAGGTGCGCGCGGCCGCCGAGAAGCTCGGCGGCGTCGTGGTCGTCAAGGCCCAGGTGAAGACGGGCGGCCGCGGCAAGGCCGGCGGCGTCAAGGTCGCGAAGAACCCCGACGAGGCGTACGAGGCCGCGAAGGCGATCCTCGGGCTCGACATCAAGGGCCACGTCGTCAAGCGCGTCATGGTGGCCGGCGGCGCACGCATCGCGCAGGAGTTCTACTTCTCGGTGCTGCTCGACCGGGCCAACCGCTCCTACCTCTCGCTCACGAGCGTCGAGGGCGGCATGGAGATCGAGGTGCTCGCCGTCGAGAAGCCCGAGGCGCTCGCGCGCATCGAGGTCGACCCGATCGCCGGCATCGACGCCGCCAAGGCCCGTGAGATCGCGGTCGCCGCGAACTTCCCGGCCGAGCTGGTCGACAAGGTCGCCGACGTGTTCGTGAAGCTCTACGAGGTCTACAAGGGCGAAGACGCGACGCTCGTCGAGGTCAACCCCCTGATCCTCGACGAAGACGGCAACGTCGTCGCGCTCGACGGCAAGGTCACCCTCGACGAGAACGCCGAGTTCCGTCACGCGAACCACGCCCTCCTCGAAGACAAGGCCGCGGCAGACCCGCTCGAGGCCGCAGCCAAGGAGCTCGACCTCAACTACGTCAAGCTCGACGGCCAGGTCGGCATCATCGGCAACGGCGCGGGCCTCGTCATGTCGACGCTCGACGTGGTCGCCTACGCCGGCGAGAACCACGGCGGCGTCAAGCCCGCCAACTTCCTCGACATCGGCGGCGGAGCCTCGGCAGAGGTCATGGCCAACGGCCTCGGCATCATCCTCGGCGACCCGCAGGTCAAGAGCGTGTTCGTGAACGTCTTCGGCGGCATCACGGCGTGCGACCAGGTCGCCAAGGGCATCGTGGGCGCGCTCGCCGAGCTCGGCTCGGCCGCGAACAAGCCCCTCGTCGTGCGCCTCGACGGCAACAACGTCGAAGAGGGCCGTCGCATCCTCGCGGAGGCCGCGCACCCGCTCGTGACCCTCGCCGAGAACATGGACCAGGGCGCCGACAAGGCCGCCGAGCTGGCGAACGCCGCGTAAGTAAGGGATTCAGACATGACGATCTTCCTCAACAAGGACTCCAAGGTCATCGTCCAGGGCATCACCGGCGGCGAGGGCTCCAAGCACACGTCGCGCATGCTCGCGGCGGGCACCCAGGTGGTCGGCGGCGTGAACGCGCGCAAGGCCGGCACCACCGTGCTGCACAACGACGCTGCCGGCAACCCCGTCGAGCTGCCGGTGTTCGCGTCGGTCGCCGAGGCGATGGAGAAGACGGGGGCGGATGTCTCCATCGCCTTCGTGCCGCCGGCCTTCACGAAGGACGCCGTGATCGAGGCCATCGACGCCTCGATCCCGCTCCTCGTCATCATCACCGAGGGCGTGCCCGTGCAGGACTCCGCCGAGTTCTGGGCCTACGCCCAGGAGAAGGGCGACGCGACGCGCATCATCGGCCCGAACTGCCCCGGCATCATCAGCCCCGGTGAGGCGCTCGTCGGCATCACGCCGGCGAACATCACCGGCAAGGGCCCCATCGGCCTCGTCTCGAAGTCGGGCACGCTCACGTACCAGATGATGTACGAGCTGCGCGACCTCGGCTTCTCGACCGCGATCGGCATCGGCGGCGACCCCATCATCGGCACGACGCACATCGACGCGCTCGCCGCGTTCGAGGCCGACCCCGAGACCAAGGCGATCGTGATGATCGGCGAGATCGGCGGCGACGCCGAAGAGCGCGCGGCCGACTTCATCAAGGCCAACGTCACGAAGCCGGTCGTCGGCTACGTCGCCGGCTTCACGGCTCCCGAGGGCAAGACCATGGGCCACGCCGGCGCCATCGTCTCGGGCTCCGCGGGCACCGCGCAGGCGAAGAAGGAGGCCCTCGAGGCCGCCGGCGTCAAGGTCGGCAAGACGCCGTCCGAGACCGCGCAGCTGCTTCGCGAGGTCTACGCCGCGCTGTAGCGATCGAGCGGATGCCGCGACATCCGCTGCTCGCATGGAACCGCCCCGCCGGGAACACCGGCGGGGCGGTTTCGTCGTTCACTCGCTTTCAGGTCAGGGGTCGATCACGATCGTGCACGTCACGATCTGCGGTTCGAGGTTCTCGAGCGTGAGGGAACCGTCTCCGTTCGGATCGGTCGACTCGTCCGGATCCGGGAGGCCGGGGACGCAGTCGATCGTCGACGCCGTGCCGCCGTCGATCTGCGAGTCGACCGAGACCGTCAGGTTCGTCAACGGCATGTTCTGGAACGACACGGTCGCGGCGGGAGTGATCGGATCGCAATCGCCCTCGCTCTCGACGACCGTCGCCGTCTTGCCGTTCGCGCCGATCAGATGGTAGCCCGCCGGCACGGTCTCGGTGACGGTGTAGTCGCCGGCGAACGTGCTCACGAGCAACCCGGAGACGCAGGCGACGCCGTTCGCGTCGGTCATGGCCTGGACGCCGGCCGGCGGCAGCTCACCACCGGTGACGGTGAACGTGACGCCCTGATGCGGGTAGTCGCCCGATCCGGTCGCCGCGTGCTTGCGCGTCTTCACGATCTTGAGCGCGCCGACCTCCCTGCCATTGGTGAACGTGCAGGTCACGGTCTCGCCCGCGGAGACGGCGATCGCTCCGACGGCGGAGCCGTCGTCGCACGTGGCCGACTGGAGGTTCCAGCCTGCCGGTACGGTCTCGGCGGCGTCATACATTCCGGGAGTCAGCTCGGCGAAGGTCTTCGAGTCCTTGCCGGCGAGGCCGGGTGCCGTCGTGGTGAGCGTGAACGCGGCGGGTGTCAATGAGCTCGACGTGAAGTCGAAGGCTCCGTCTCCATCAGCCGTGACCTTCTCGATGATGATCGTGCCGCGTGGTCGGTTCGTGAACGTGCAGTCCACGGTGTCGGCTGCGCTTGCGAGGTTGAACGAAACGGTGCGTGTGGCGACGTCGGTCGTCGCGTTCGCCCCGGCCGAGCTCGCGCTGCAGTCGATGCTCAGCAGATCCCATCCGTCGGGTGGCAGGTCTTCGGACACCGTGCCGGCCTGGCCCGTGAGCACGCCGGGGATGACCTTCACACCGTCATCCGTCAGGTTGAACGTGTTCGGAACAACCGGTGACGTGGTGAACGCCTTCGTGAAGCCGAACGAGGTCACGTTGGGGTCTTCATCAGGGAGCGTCTGCTTGCGTATCGTCACCGAGCCGCAGTTCGAGATGTTCGTCGGCGCCGGTGCGATGAAGTCCTTCATCGCGGCCGAGAAGGAGTCGGAGGACCGGCTCTTCAAGTACGCGCTGCCGAAGGAGACGCACGATCCCAGGCCGCCGGTGAGCGCCGTGAAGTCCACGGACGCCTCGCCGAAGGTGCGAGCGGAGATCGAACCCAGGCCGTCAGCAGCGCCGGCGGCGATCGCCGTCGTGTTGATCGAGCCGGTCGCGACGCCCGCCGACGTGAGGTTGGTGCGCGTGCTCCAACACGGAACCGCGTTGCTCGCTGCGCACTGGCTGCCTGCGCCGGCGGTGACCCAGCGCGAGACGAAGAGCACGGGGTTCGTGCCGCCCTGCGAGAGGTCGTACTGGATGAGCAGGTCGCCCGTCGTACGTACCGGCGTCACGTTGTTCGCCGAGATCGTCGGCGACTGGTTGAACTCGAAGTCCATGTTCGTCGTGCCGCTCGGGTCCTGGACGCGGTGCCAGAACATGTGGAGGTACTTCGTGTTCCCGACCGTTTCGAGGTAGGTGCCGAAGTTCTTCAGGTCGCTCTTGTTCGGCGGGATGCTCCCGTCGACGACCGAGGGCACCGGGGTGTCCTCCTTCGAGCCCTGGCCGAACGAGTCGTCGCCCGAGCCGGTCGGCAGGTCGGCCTTTCGGTTCTCGGTGACCCCGGCCCAGTCGATCGAGGGCGCCCCGTCGTCGACCACGAGGTTCGCGTTGGTGTCGATCTCGAAGTTGCTGCCGGCGAGGCTCACCTCCGGATGGTTCGCCTGGGCGGGGCCGGCCGCGATCACGCCGGTCAGCACGAGGGCGCCGGCTGCGGCGGCAGCGGCGATGCGCATGGGACTGCGCCGGGGATGATCGGGTGGGGTGGGACTGGGCAGAGTGGTATCGCGTCGAAACATCGTCGTCTCCGTTGGGGGCGTTGCAGTCTGCCGATCGGTCGGGATGGCCGGTCGGGTCCCCTCGGGGTCCTGATGGGCGGCGGTGTGCCGGCGCGCGAGAAGCGCGAAAGTGCCTGTCGTCAGTCCGGTCGCCTCGGGTAAGCGACGACCGGCAGCATCAAGACCCGGAGAGGGGTCTTTCGCTTGTCAGGCGCAGGCTACACCCGGCGAGGATTCGCCGAACAGTAAACATGAAAGATCCTCACCCTCCAGAACGGGGGGTGTCCATGCCAGAGTGGAGGGATGAGCGAGCAGCAATCATCTGCGAAGGGCCTGAGCCCGGCCCACCGCATCGTGCGGGCGACCTTCGTCACCGAGGAATCCGTGTACGGGGTGCTGCTCGTCTCGGGCATGATCGTCGCGTCGGGCGGCCATGGAGAGAGCTCGTGGCGCGTCTTCTGGAGCGTCGCGATCACCGTCGTGGTCTTCTGGGCCGCGCACGTCTACGCGGGCACCGTCGCCCACCACGGCCTCGACCACGAGCGCGTCGTGGGCCTGAAGGAGTCGTTCGGCATCGCCATGCTGCGCTCGCGCGGTCTGCTGCTCTCCTCGGCGATCCCCCTCTTCATCCTGCTGCTCGGCGCCACCCGGGCGATCCCAGACCCCGTCGCCATCTGGACGGCACTCTGGGCGGGCGTCGTCGTGCTCGCGGTGCTCGGCTTCATCGCGTTCCACCGACGAGGTGCACCGTGGCCGGTGCAGGTGCTCGGCTCTCTCATCACCGCGATGTTCGGCATCGCCCTGATCGTGTTGAAGGCCGTCATCCACTGAGCCGCGACACGACTCGTTCACGCGAACGAGACGATGTGCGCGCCCGCGGCCGAACGCTAGGGTCGTGGGCAGGGGTGCCTCATGGCCACGAACGGTGACACTGAACTCGAAGCGCGCATCGCCGCGCTCGAATCCGAGAACGCTGCGCTTCGCGCCGGCATGGAGCAGGGCGTTTCGGATGCCGCGGCATCCGCTGCACCGAAGACCAGACGACGCTGGGGCCGGAGCCTCACGGCCGTCGTGCTCATCGTCGTCGGGCTGCTGCTCGCGCCGGTGGCCGTGATCACGGCGTGGGCCCGCCTCGAGCTGGCCGACACGAACCGCTTCGTCGCGACCTTCGCGCCGATCATCGAGGAGCCGGCCGTGCAGGCCTACCTCGGCGACGAGGTGACGGCGGCGATCGAGGAACAGGTCGACATCCCGGGGCTCACCTCCGATGTGTTCGACGGCATCCGCTCGCTCGGGCTGCCGCCGAGGGCCGATGCGGCGCTCGGGCTGCTCGAGGGGCCGGCGGCGCAGGGCATCCAATCGCTCGTCTCCGACGTCGTCGACCGGTTGATCACCTCGCCCGCCTTCGCCGACATCTGGGCGAACACGCTGACCATCACGCACACGCAGTTCGTGGCGGCCATGCAGGGCGACCCCGACGCCGCGCTCGCCGTCGGCAGCGACGGCACGATCTCGGTGCAGCTCGGGCCCATCGTCGAGTCCGTGAAGGAGCGCCTCATCGAACAGGGCGTCGGCTTCGCGCAGGCGATCCCCGAGGTGGATCGGAGCGTGGTCATCGCACAGGACGACTCGTTCGCGCTCATCCGCACCGTCTACGCACTCGCCGTCGGCGTCGGCACCTGGCTGCCCTGGGTCATGCTCGCGTTCCTCGTGATCGGCGTGGTGCTCGCCCGCAACCGGGTCAGGGCGCTCGTCTGGACGGCGGGCGGCTTCGCCCTCTCGATGGCGCTCCTCGCAAGCGGCGTCGGCATCGGGCGCTGGTATTTCGTCGGGGCGGTGAGCCCGTCGGTCATGCCGGCGAACGCCGCGGAGGCGATCTACTCTGGCCTCATCGAGATCATGATGTCGACGGTCGTCGCGCTCCTGGTGCTCGGCGTGCTCGTGGCCGTCGTGGCCTGGTTCTCGGGCCCGTGGCGTCCGGCCCGAGCGCTGCGGGGGTTCGCCGCGACGGGATTCTCGGCGGTGCGCCGCACCGCGGCCTCGCACGGGGTCACGACGGGGCGTTTCGGCATCTGGCTCGATCGGTGGAGGGCCATCGCCTACATCGCGATCGCGGTCGTCGCATCCCTCGTGGTGCTGTTCTCGCGCCCGGTCTCGACGGGCTTCGTCGTCACGACCGTGCTGCTCGCCCTCCTGGCCCTGCTCGTCGTCGAACTGCTCCGGCGACCGGAAACCGAGGTGGAGGCGGCCGGGAACGAGGTCGATGGTCTCGACGAGGTCGACGAGTCGGTGCTCGTCGGGGTCGTCGCCGACGGTGACGTCGTCGAGGCGGTCGTCCAGGAGGCGGACGTCGCACCGTCGGGTCGCGGCGACTCCGCACGTCCTGCCGACTGAGCGGCGCCGGGCGGGGTAGGCTCCCGGTGGAATGAGACGCACGACGATCGCCCTGCTCGCCGGCCTCGAGGCATCCGTCGCCGCCCTCATCGGCCTCGGCATCGCGCTCGTGCCGCTCATGCTGCTGTGGGCCGTGCACTTCGGGCTCGCGGTCGACGCGGCGCTGTTCCTCCGCGCGGCAGCCGACGTGTGGCTCCTCGGCCACGGCGTCGACCTCGTGGTGCAGCTCGACGCCGTCACGGCCGAGCAGACCGGGCTGCCGGGTGCCGGCGACCCGTTCCCGATCACGATCGCGCTGCTCGGCTTCGCCCTCATCTCGGTGGCGTTCGCGCGCCGCATCGGCCGGCGCTCGGCCGCCGAGGGGCACTCGTTCACCGGCGGCGTCTCCGCCGTCGCGGTCTACGCCGTCGTCGGATTCGTGCTGGCCACGGCGGCCGGCGTCGACGGCGCACGATCCTCGCTCTGGCAGGCGGCGCTGCTGCCGGCGCTCACGATGGCCGTCGGCGTCGTGATCGGAGCGGTCACCGAGTCGCTGCGCGACGATCCGATGACGGATGCCGCTGGCGGGCTCGTGCGTCGCCGGGTCGCCGAGTTGCCGCCGGCCCTCGTCGACGGCGTGCGCATCGCCGTGCGCATCGGCGCCGGCGCGGCGTTCGGGCTCCTCGCCGTCGCCGGAGTGCTCGTCGCCGTGCTCATCACGATCGACTACGCGACGATCGCGGGCCTCTACCAGTCGCTCGGCAGCGGGATCGACGGCGGCATCGCCCTGACCGTCGCCGAGCTCTCGCTCATTCCGAACGTCGTCATCTGGGGTGCGGCGTGGTTGCTCGGCCCCGGGTTCGCGATCGGCGCCGGCTCGTCGGTGGCGCCCTCTGGCACGTTGATCGGGCCGATGCCCGGTCTTCCGCTGCTCGGAGCCCTGCCGAACGAGGCGCAGCCGTTCGGCGCCCTCTGGCTCGTCGTGCCCGTGCTGCTCGGGTTCGTCGGGGCCTGGCTCGTGGCGCCGTCGGTGCCCTCGGAGTGGAGCCCGCACGGCGAGCGGGACGTGCGCGGCGCCTGGTGGTTCCCTGCCGTGATCGGCGTCGGGTCGGGCGCGGTGGCCGGGCTCGTGCTCGGGCTGCTCGCCTGGTGGTCGGGCGGGGCCGTCGGCCCGGGCCGGCTCGCCGAGGTCGGCCCCGATCCGTGGGCGGTCGCAGGCGTCGCAGCACTCGTGGTCGGCGTCGGCGCCATTGCGGGCGCCTATTCGGTGCGAGCCCGCGGTCGGTCGGACGGCGGCCACGAGGCATCCGCTCGCTCGTCGTTCGATCGCGGTTTCGAGCGGGGCATCGACGAGGAGCCGCCGCCGTTCGATCCGAACACGACCGAGGTGCTCGGCCGGTAGGCATCGAAGGATGCTGAAGCTCGTCGTCCTCATGTCGGGCGTCACGCTGGCGCGGCATCCAACCTTCGCCGGCCGGTAGGCTCGGAGGGTGCTGAAGCTCGTCGTCCTCATCTCGGGCACCGGATCCAACCTTCGTGCCCTGCTCGACGCCTCCGCCGACGCGGAGTTCCCGGCGCGGGTCGTGGCGATCGGCGCCGACCGCGACGCCGAAGGGCTCGCCCTCGGCGAGGAGTACGGCGTGCCGACCTTCTCCGTACCCTTCACGGCGTATCCCGATCGCGACGCATGGGGCGACGCCCTCATCGCCGAGGTCGCGCGGTGGGAGCCCGACGTGGTCGTGCTCTCGGGCCTCATGCGCCTCGTGCCGCCCGCCGTCGTCGACGCGTTCTCGCCGCACCTCATCAACACGCACCCGGCCTATCTGCCCGAGTTCCCGGGGGCGCACGGGGTGCGCGACGCGCTCGCCGCGGGCGTCACGCAGACGGGCGCGAGCCTCATCGTCGTCGACAACTCCGTCGACGGCGGCCCCATCATCGCGCAGGAGCGCATTCCGGTGCTGCCGGGCGACACCGAGTCGAGCCTGCACGACCGCATCAAGCCCGTCGAACGACGCCTGCTCATCCAGGCCGTGCTCGACATCGCCAACCAGCACCTCGACCTGAAGGAATTCGCACGATCATGAGCGGCCCCGCCATCGACCCCAGCCTCTACCGCGAACGCGACCTCGTGCCGGTGCGCCGTGCGCTCATCGCCGTGAGCGACAAGCGGGGCCTCGTCGAGCTCGCCACCGCACTCGTCGGCGCCGGCGTCGAGATCGTCTCGACGGGCGGCACGGGCAAGGCCATCGCCGAAGCGGGCCTGCCCGTCACGCAGGTCGCCGAGGTCACCGGCTACCCCGAGCACCTCGACGGGCGCGTGCGCACGCTCCACCCCGCCGTGCACTCCGGCCTCCTCGCCGACCTCCGCCTCGAGAGCCACGAGGCCGAGCTCGCGGGCCTCGGCATCGAGCCCTACGAGCTCGTCGTCGTGAACCTCTACCCGTTCGCCGAGACGGTCGCCGCGGGCGCCGCCCCCGACGCCGTCATCGAGCAGATCGACATCGGCGGCCCCGCGATGGTGCGGGCCTCGGCGAAGAACCACGCGAACGTCGCCGTGGTCGTCTCTCCCAGCCGCTACGACGAGATCGCCGCTGCGGTCGCTGCGGGAGGCACGACGCTCGCCCAGCGCACCGAACTCGCGCGCGAGGCGTTCCGCCACACCGCGTCGTACGACGTCGCCGTCGCCTCGTGGCTCGGCAGCGTCGTGGCCCCTGACCAGCCCGCCGAGGAGTCGCCGTTCCCGGCCTGGGTCGGCGGCACCTGGACGAAGGACGCCGACCTCCGCTACGGCGAGAACTCCCACCAGAAGGGCGCGCTCTACGCCTCGCAGGGCGGGCGCCCCGGCATCGCGCAGGCCGTGCAGCTGCACGGAAAAGAGATGTCGTACAACAACTACGTCGACGCCGACTCCGCGGTGCGAGCGGCGTTCGACTTCGACGAGCCCGCCGTGGCGATCATCAAGCACGCGAACCCGTGCGGCATCGCAGTGGCCTCGTCCGGGGCATCCGACCCCATCGCCGACGCGCACCGTCGTGCGCACGAGTGCGACCCGGTCTCGGCGTTCGGCGGCGTCATCGCCGCGAACCGCACCGTGACGCTCGAGATGGCGCAGACCGTGTCTGGCATCTTCACCGAGGTGCTCATCGCGCCGGCCTTCGACGGCGAGGCGCTCGAGCTGCTGTCGCAGAAGAAGAACCTGCGGCTGCTGACGCTGCCCGAGGGCTTCGAGCCGACGGCCGTCGAGCTGCGTCAGGTCTCGGGCGGCATGTTGCTGCAGCAGGCCGACCGTCACTTCGCACCCGCGACGGAGTGGACCCTCGCCGCCGGCGAGCCCGCCGACGAGGCGACCCTCGCCGACCTCGAGTTCGCGTGGACGGCGTGCCGCGCAGTGAAGTCGAACGCGATCCTCCTCGCGGCAGACGGCGCCTCCGTCGGCGTCGGCATGGGCCAGGTCAACCGCGTCGACTCGTGCAAGCTCGCGGTCGAGCGGGCGGGGGAGCGGGCGGCCGGTTCGGTCGCGGCATCCGACGCCTTCTTCCCCTTCGCCGACGGCCTGCAGATCCTCCTCGACGCCGGAGTACGCGCGGTCGTGCAGCCGGGCGGCTCGATCCGCGACGACGAGGTCATCGCGGCGGCCCGCGAGGCCGGCGTCACGATGTACTTCACGGGCGAGCGTCACTTCTTCCACTGATCGGGCTCCTCCAGCCCGTCGCCGGCAGAGCGGATGCCGCGGCATCCGCCCGGCCGCGACGGCGGTACCCTTGAATCGACCCCGTGCTCATGAGGCGCAGGGAAGGTTCCGCCCACGAAGCGGATGAATCAAGGAGAACGATCGATGACGATCACCCACGCACCGGCGACCCCCACGACCGGCGCCAGCGCAGCACTGCCGACGGAGGCACCCGACCACGAACGGGTGCTCATCACCCGCGGCGCCCGTTCCGGGCTCACGATCGTCGTGGCCGTGCACTCGACCCGCCTCGGCCAGGCCCTCGGCGGTGCCAGACTCTGGCACTACGACCAGTGGACCGACGCCCTCGCCGATGCCCTCCGCCTCTCGCAGGCGATGACCATGAAGAACGCCGCGGCGGGCCTCGCGCGCGGCGGCGGCAAGTCCGTCATCGCGATTCCGGCGGGCACGACGATCGATGCCGCGACGACCCACGACGCCATGCTCGACCTCGGCGACGCGATCGAGTCCCTCGGCGGCGCCTACATGACCGCCGAAGACGTCGGCACGAGCGCCGAGCTCATGGCCGTCGTGCACGAGCAGACCTCCCACGTCTGCGGCCTTCCGCCCGAGCAGGGCGGCGTCGGCGAGCCGGCGGACGCCACGGCCGCGGGTGTGCACGCCTCCATCCTCGCGACGCTCGGCGAGGTCTTCGAATCGAACGACCCGGCGGGCCGTCACTTCGTGATCGCCGGTCTCGGACAGGTCGGCGGCCGCCTCGCACGGAGCCTCGCCGCGGCCGGCGCCCGCCTGACCGTGACGGACGTCGCGGAGGGCAAGCGTGCGCTCGCCGACGAGCTCGGCGCGGCCTGGGTCGACCCGGCCGAGGCCCACCTCGTCGAGGCCGACGTCTTCGTGCCGTGCGGGCTCGGCGGCGTGCTCACGCCCGAGGTGGTGCGTGACCTCCGCGTCGCCGCCGTCGTCGGCGCCGCGAACAACCAGCTCGCCTCGCGCGACGTCGCCGCACTGCTGCAGGGGCGGGGCATCGTCTGGGCTCCCGACTTCGTGGTGAACGCCGGCGGTGTCATCTACCTCGATGTCGCGAGCGCGCCGGGAGCCGACCAGGCCGCCCTCGACGCCCGCATCGCGGGCATCGGCGACACCGTGGCATCCGTGCTGCGCAGCGCCCGCGCAGAGGGCACCACGACGCTCGAGGCCGCCGAGCGCCTCGCGCGAACCCGGCTCGACGCCGCTCGCTGAGTCGCGCGCCGAGGCGGCATCCGGGTTCGTCCGGGTGCCGCCTCGCCCGTGGCGCGGTCGGTCGCGCCGTCTCGTGCAGTTGCGCTTCGGCCTGCCAAGTGCGCCCGTCGTGCCGTCTCGTGCCATCGCGCCTCGGTGCGCGAAGTGCGCTGTTCGCGCGGCCAGTAGGCTCGTGCCATGACGTCCCCCGCCATGCCCCCGACCGCCCCGGCCCGGTTCACACCGGCGATCACCCCGGGCCGGCGGGTGGCCGCAGTGCTCGCGTCATCGGCCGCCGTCGCGCTCGCGGCGATGCTCGTCTCGCTGCTGGCGTTCTTCATCGGCAGCGGCCAGTCGCCGCAGGTGCTCGGCCAGGTGTTCGGCCATTTCTCTCTCGCCGCCTTCGTCGCGTGGGTGCTGCTCTCGGTCGCGAACGCGGTCGGGGCGACGCGAGCGTGGTTCCTGACGCTCATCACGGGTTTCACCTCGGGCTGCCTGGCAGCCCTGATCGCGACGACCGTGACCGCGAGCTCGGCGGGCAACCCGTTCTCCGGACCGGTCTTCCTGTTCGTGGTCGGCTCGCTCGTGAGCCTCAACCTGATCTTCATCCTCTCGGTCATCGTCGGCGAGATGCTGCTCGCACCCGTGGTGTTCCGCGGCATCCTCGCCTACGCTCCCGAAGCGGCCGATCGGCGCATCGCGCTCGTGCGCATCCCCGCCTCCAACCTCGACGAGGCCGTGCTCACGCATCGTGAACGGCAGCCCATCGACCAGGCGCTCGCCGACCAGCAGTGGGACAACTACTGCGCCGCCCTCGTGGCCGAGGGCTGGGAGACGATCGAGGTCGACGCGGCGCCCGAGCTTGCGGACTCGGTGTTCGTCGAGGACACGGTCGTGATGTTCGGCGACCTCGCCGTGCTCGCGAGCCCCGGGGCGGAGTCGCGCCGCGCCGAGGTCGAGGCGGTCGAGCGCGCGGTGCGCAGCGTGCCGGGCCTCACGGTGACCCGCATCGAACTGCCGGGCACGCTCGACGGCGGAGACGTACTGAAGGTCGGCTCGACGGTCTACGTCGGGGCCTCCGACCGAACGAACGCCGAGGGCATCCGGCAGCTGCGCACCCTGCTCACGCCGCACCGCTACACCGTCGTCGCCGTGCCCGTCACGAAGGCGCTGCACCTGAAGAGCGCCGCCACCGCGCTGCCTGATGGCACGATCATCGGCGACCCGGCACTGCTCGACGTCACGAGCCTGTTCCCGCGCTTCCTGCCGGTGTTCGAACCCGAGGGCGTCGCCGTGATCGAACTGTCGCGCGAGTCGCTGCTCATGTCGTCGGCGGCGCCGCAGACGGCTGCCATGATCGCGAGCCTCGGCTATCGGGTCGTGACCGTCGACATCGGCGAGTTCGAGAAGCTCGAGGGCTGCGTCACGTGCCTGTCGGTGCGGGTGCGCTGAGCGAGACCGCCCGGCCGTCGTGCAGCTCGAGCACGCGGTCGGCACGGCCGACGAGCGCGGGATCGTGGGTCGTCACGACAGCCGCGACGCCGCGGCTGTGCACGAGTTCGCCGATGAGGTCCATGACCGTCGCCGCCGTGCCGCTGTCGAGCTGACCCGTGGGCTCGTCGGCGAGCAGCAGCTGCGGGCGCGCCGCGAGCGCCCTCGCGATGCCGACGCGCTGCTGCTGACCTCCCGAGAGTTCGTACGGGCGCTGGGCCGCATGGCCGGCGAGCCCGACGAGCTCGAGCGACTCGGCGACGCGTGCATCGCGTTCGGCGGGATCCATGCGCTGCAGGCGCAGCGGCACCTCGACGTTCTCGGCCGCCGAGAGCACGGGGATGAGCCCGAACGACTGGAAGATGTAGCCGAGCCGGTCGCGGCGCACTGCCGCGAGTTCGTCGTCGCCGAGAGCCGACAATTCGTCGTCGCCGAGCAGCACCCGGCCGCTCGTCGGCCGGTCGAGGCCGCCGAGCAGGTTGAGCAGCGTCGTCTTACCGGCGCCCGAGGGCCCTGTCACGACGAGCAGTTCTCCGGGCCGCACCTCGAGTGAGACCTCGGCCACGGCATGCACCGCCCCCGCCTTCGACTCGAAGACTCGGCTGATCGATTCGGCGCGCAGGGTGCTCATCGCTCCTCCTGTTCCGGTGCATCAGTGGCGGATGCCTCGGCCGCGCGCTCCTCGGTGCGGCGGGCACGTCGGGTCGTGGGCGCTGGGGCGGGGGCCGGGGTCGCATCCGGTGTGGGGGCCGCATCCCGTGTCGGGGCCGGAGCCGCGGCAGCCGGCGGCGGGGCCGAGGCCGAAGCGGGCCCGTCGGAGTCCGCACCGGCGGTCGCCGGTTCATCGCTCTGACGGGGTGCCGCGGCATCCGCTCGCCCTTCATCGCCCGGCCACACGCCGACGTGATCGGCCTCGAGGGCGAGCCGCACGCGGTCGCGCAGCTCGAGGCTCTGCATGAAGTCGTGCGGCAGCTGCAAGCGCCCGACGCGGTCGAGCACCGCGAACTCCTCGGCGATGTGCTGCTCTTCGCCGTGCTCGTCGACGCGGGTCGACCGCAGCACCTCGGTCGAGGTGCGTCCGTCGCGGATCTGCACGGTTCGGCGCACATGGCCCGAGACCGTCGGGTCGTGCGTGACGATGAGGGTGGTGACGCCGAGCTCTTCGTTCACGCCGCGCATCGCCTCGAGCACCGCGGCCGACGTGGACTCGTCGAGCTCACCCGTCGGCTCGTCGGCGAGCAGTACCTGCGGGGAATTCGCGAGGGCGACGGCGATCGCGACGCGCTGCTGCTGCCCGCCCGAGAGCTCACCGGGGCGCCGGTCGTGCAGCTCGCCGACGTCGAGGAGTTCGAGCAGCTCTGCGACGCGGCTCGCCCGTGCCGCACCGCGCAGGGTGCCGGCGACGTTCATCGCGAGTGCGACGTTCTCGGCCGCGGTCAGGTAGGGCAGCAGGTTTCGCGACGTCTGCTGCCAGACGAAGCCGACCGTGTGCCGCTGGTAGGCGACGCGTTCGCGGGCGCCCATCGTGAGCAGGTCGTGGCCGGCGACCCTGGCGACACCGGCCGTGGCGGTGTCGAGGCCCGAGAGGATCGTCAGAAGCGTGGACTTGCCCGACCCCGAGGCACCGACCACCGCGACCATCTCGCCGGGATCGACGCGCAGGTTCAGCCCCTGCAGGGCCTGCACCTCCACGCCGTCGGCGCTGAAGATGCGTACGAGGTCGCTGCACAGCACGTGCGGCTCGGCCGATGTCGAAGCCGGGGCGGGCGGGTCGTTGCGGGTCACGGGGTCATCCTTCCTCTTCCTTGCGCATCGCGCGAGCGGCGTTGACGCTGCCGTCGATGCGGGATGCCACGGCCACGGCCGCGACCGTCACGAGCACGCTGCCCGCGAGCACCGCGGCGATGAGCCAGGGGTCGAGCGTCACGGCAGGCTGCGCGTCGCCGTCGGTGAATGCCCGCAGGTCGATGCCGGCGAGCACGACGAAGGGCAGCGCGACCCCGAGCAACGCACCGGCGACGAGCGCGATGAGGGCGACCGGGCCGATCTCCCACGCGACGAGTGCGCGCTCGCCGCGGCGGCCGAGGCCGAGCGTCGAGAGCAGCGGCAGCAGTCGGTCGCGGGCCGGGCGGCCGACGACGAGCGTGAGCACGATCGCGAGCGCGGTCAGCAGGCTCGCGAGCACGATCGCGACGACGAGCGAGATCACGAGCCCTTGCGTCGTCGGTCGCTCGCGCAGTTCGGCGAGCAGCTCGTCGGGCGTGACGATCACGGCGTCGTCGCCGGCGATCGCGGCGAGAGCGGTGGTGATCTCTTCCGCCGCCGCGGCGGAAGTGCCGTCATCGAAGCGCACGAGCACGGTGCGGGGCACGAGCGTCGCGGTGAACGGCTTCGCGTTCGCGGCGTCCATGAGCACCCAGTTCGAGCGCGGAGAGAACGCGGTGCGACCGTCGACGACGCCGAGCGAGTCGAATCCCTCGCCGTCGAGCTCGGCGGTGTCGGCGCCCGAAACGAAGTCCGCGACGGTCTTCGAGAGCAGCACGGGCACGTCGTCGGCGTCGTTCGCGTCGAGGCCGGCGGGCAGCGGCGTCGCCCCGTCACGACCCTGCTGCACCTGCCGCATCTCCTCGGTGTCGATCACGATGAGCGTCGAGGAGCGCGAGCGCCCGTCGGCGGTGACCTTGGTGGCCTTCGCCGAGTACACCGGTGCGATCGCTGCGACCCCCGGTACGGCCTCGAAGTCGCCGAGCTGTTCGAGGGTGAACGGCGTGCCGCCGACGGCGGCGTCGGCGCCGACCTGCGCGTCGGCGGCCCGTTCCACGCCCGACTGCACGGTGCCGAGCAGCACCGAGGAGAACACGGCGACGGAGACGCCGACGACGACGGCGAGCACGGGCACGAGCCCGGCCGAGGGGTCGCGGAGCGCCCGCGCCGACCCGAGGAACGGCACGAGACCGACTCGACGCGCAGTGCGGCGTACGAGCATCGCGAGGGGGATCGGGTAGACCCGCAGTACGACGAGGCACGCGAGCAGCGAGAGGAGGAGCGGCACGGCGGCCAGCAGGGGATCGACCCCGGTCGCCGCGGCGGAGGTCGCGAGGCCTCGGCGGTAGAGCAGCACGACGGCCGTGATCGCGAGCACCGCGACGAGCAGTTCGGCCATCCAGCGGAGGCGGCCGCTGCTCGGCCTGCCGAGATCCGCCCTGGCCCTGCGGAGCGGGCTGAGGCCGGGCTCCGCCGCGACGAGGAGCACCGCGGGCACGAGCGCGAAGAGCGCCGCGACCGCCCAGCCGCCGGCGCCGGCATCGGCGGCCACGAGGAGCGAGCCGAGGAGGCCCCCGACGATCGCGGCCGGCACGCCGATGGCGAGCCCCTCGAGCGCGAGGATGCCGCGGAGCTGTCCGGGTGAGGCGCCGCGGGCGGCAGCCAGCTCGAGACCCGTGCGCCGTCGCTCGAAGACCACTCGGGCCCCGAGCACGAGCACGGCGACCATCACGCCGATCGGACCCGAGGCGATCGTGGCCAGCACGGCGTCGCTCGCGCTCGCCGCGGCGGCCGCTTCGTTCAGCGCATCGGTGAGGCCGCTCGTGAAAGCGACCTCGCCGACCGTCGCGAACCAGTACTCCCATGAGCCGCTGCCGAGCACGAACACCCGGCTCGTGAACTCGCCGAGCTGCGTCACGAGCTCGGCGGATTCAGCGGCCCGGATGCGGTCGGGCATGGTCGGGAACCAGGCATCCATCGACGTCGGGAGGTTGGACTCCTGCAGCGCCGTCCACGAGACCGGGTCGGCGAAGCCGAGGCCCGTGATCTCGATGTACCCGCCGGGGGTGTACGCGACCGACGGCTCGAGGGCCACCTGCGGCAGGTGGGTCCAGAAGCCGTCGTCGGCGTCGGTCGCGGCGAACGTGCCGACCAGCCGCACGTCGTGCGGAGTCGTGCCGATCGGGATCGACCGGTCCTCGCCCAGCTCCCACTCCATCTCCTCGGCGACGGCGTCGGCGAGCACGATCTCGAGCGGGGAGTCGCCCGGCACGGGGCCTGTCAGGGTCGCTGGCCACTCGCCGCCGGTGAGGGCGATGTGCTCGCGGATCCTCGGATCGAACGCCGTGAACAGCTGGTACGAGGTGGAGCCCGATGCAGCGCCCGGCACGCTCGCCTTCGTCGGACCGGCGACGAGCGCGGTGAGCGGTTCACCGGTGACCCGCGCGAGCAGCCCGGGCATGTCGTCGCGGATGTCGAGCATCCGCTGCTCCTGCGCGCCCCAGACGGCGTCGATCTCGGGGTCGAGACTCGTGCCGCCGCTCGACGCACCGAGCTCCGGCAGGTTGCGACTGGAGGTGAGGACATCGATCTCGCGCGCGGGAAACTCGGCGAGCGACTGCTCGAGCGCCGCCGTGTGCATCGCGGCGACGGCGCGCGGCACGGCGGTGGCGAGTAGCGCGCCGGCGGTCACGAGCAGTGCGAGCATGATCGACGCGACGGGCCCGGCGAAGAACTGACGTCGAAGCAGCCCGGCGGCGCTCAGCCGTGAGCGGTGCGGTGCGGTCATCCCTCCTCCTGCCTGAGACCGGGGCGAGCGGCGATGCGCCGAACGGATGCCGCGGCGCCCGCCGTGATCGCGGCGGCGAGCACGAGGAACACGGCGATGCCGACGAGCCACGGTGCGAGGTCGATGCCGAACCCGACGGGGACGACGGCCGGCACACCGGCGACGGCCGCCCTCGCGAGCTCACGCGAGGTGAGGAGCGCCGTCGCGACGCCGACGAGTGCGCCGATCACGACGGCGGTGCCGAGCGTCACGGCGAGTTCGGCGGCGCGGGCCCGCGATTGCGTGCGCGCGGGAACGCCGAGCGCGCGCAGCACGACGATCTCACCGAACCGGCTGCCGCCGAGCGCCGCGACGAGGGCCACGACCGCGATGAGGGCGAAGAGCAGTGCGCCCGCGGCGCCGACCTGGAGCGCGACGATCGCCGGCGCGATGAACGGGGCCGACGACGAAGCCGACCGGGCGTCGGCGATGACGGTCGAGCCGTGCGCGCGATCGAGATCGGCGGCGAGCTGTTCGGGCTCGGCGGTCGCGATCCACCGTTCGCCGAAGGCCGGCACACCTGCGTCGGCATCGAAGGTGTATCGCTCGAGGGCGCCGAGGTCGGCGAGCACGCCGTCGTCGCCGGCGGTGGGCACCACGGGGAGCACACCGGCGACGACGGCGTCGATCTCGGCACCGCCCGTGAGCACCCGGAAGGCGAACTCGTCGCCCGTTCGGGCCGAGATGCGTTGGGCGAGTTCGGCGCCGAGCACGACGGGAAGCGGATCACCGCCTCCGTCGGTCAGGTGCGCACGGGCGGCGGGTGCCTTCGAGGTGAGGAGGTGCTCGCGCTCCACCTCGAATCCTGGGCCGGCGACGCTCGAGCCGTCGAGGGAGATCGCGCCGAACGAGACGAGCACGTCGGCGCCAGAGGCGCCCGAGAGAGACGCCCCGAGGCCGATGAAGCGCAGGCCCTCGGCCGCCGGCACGTCGAGACCCACGTCGCCGCCGCCCGCAGCGACGTCGACCGGAACCGCGATCACGGGCGTCGCGGCGCCGGCCTCGGTGAGGAACCAGGCGGTCACGGCGACGGTGCCCCCCGTGCCGGCGGGGGCGTCGAGCGCGACGGCGACGTCGAGTGTGGTGGTACCCGGCGGCACCGGTGTTCCGGCGTCGGCGGCGGATGCGCCCAGCGCTGCGGCGGCGCCGGCCGCACCGGTGCCGGGGGCGATGCGCCCGGTGGCGCCGACTGGCAGCGCCACGACCGTCGCGGGCTCCGAGCCGATGCGCACCTCGCCGCGGAAGACGGGCCCCTCGGCGGCGATGCCCTCGACACCGCCGAGGCCGTCGTCGAGTGCCAGCTCATCGGGGCCCTGCACGACGTCTCGACCCGCGTACGACACCCGAACCTCGCCGCCGGTCGCGAGTGCGGAGGCGGTGGTGTCGATGCCCTGCCAGGCGCCCGAGAACGCCGCGGAGAGCGTCAGCCCGGCGACCGCGAGCATCGTCACGAGGGAGGCGGCCGAGTAGAGTGACGCGCGTCGAGCGAGCTGCCGCATCGGCAGCGATGGCACGAGCCCGGGGCGGGCCGCGGCGAGGCGTTCGAGCAGCGCATCGATCGGGCGCGCGAGCCGGAGCGCCGCGAGGGCGAGGGCGGCGAGCACGAGCATCGGTGCGAGCACGGCGATCGGATCGACCTCCACCCCGCCCGACGCGCTCAGCACGAGCGGCGAGCCGTACAGCCGGAACTGCCAGAGCGCGACGGCGGCGAGCACGACGAGCAGCACGCTTCCGCCCGTCGCGAGGCCGCGCGCGAGCCGGCCGGTCTCGTCGCCCGAACCGCGAACGACGGGCCGGCGGGCGTCGAGCCACGCGCGGCCGGCGACGACGACGAGGGTGCCGACGAGCACCACGGCGGCCACGGCAGCGGCGACGGCCGGACTGCGGGCCTCTCCGGGTCTCGCCACCATGAGCACCGCTTCCGCTCCCACGGCGCCGAGGATCGCGGCCGGCACCCCGAGCGCGAGCACTTCGACCGCCGTGTCGCGGGCGAGACGTGCAGCCGAGGCGCCACGGGCACGGAGCAGCACCGTCTCGCCGCGCCGGGCGGCGCCGAGCAGGCTCGCGAGTCGCGTCAGCGCGGCGATGCCCGTGAAGGCGAGGAGGAGGAGCGGCAGCGGCGCGATGGCCCGCACGGCGCCGAGACCCGCGAGCAGTCTGGCGAGCGTCGCGTCGAGCCCGCCGAGCGCGCTCAGCCCGTCGGCGCCGATGTCGGGTTCGGCGCGGAGGGCCGGCTCGACGTCGGGGAGTTCTGCGCGCAGCAGGCGCGCGGAGTCTGGCGTCACGGCGCTGTCGTCGACGACGGCCGTCCAGCGCACGACGGTCGCGGCGGGCAGGTCGAGGGCGGATGCCTCGGCCACGAGGAACGGGCCGGCGCCGTCGGCGGTCGCCCCGGTGGCGACGATGCCCTCGCCGAACCACGCGGGATCGCTCGGCTCGAGCGGCAGCCAAGTGCCGACCACGAGCAGGCGCCGGGCGGAGGCGCCGACGAGTTCGACGACGTCGCCGGCCTCGAGGCCGAGTGCCTCGGCTGCGGCGGCATGGAGCGTCGTCGGCACGGCGGTCTCGGCAGACGCGGCGGCGATCGCCTCCGATGCCTCCGGCCAGCTCCCGTCGACGAGTTCGGAGCGCGCCGGCGCACCGGGATCGGCGAGCAGCACCGCGCCGAACGCCGCCTCGCCGAACGTCGCGTCGACTGGCGCGGTCTCGACGCTGCGGGCCCAGGTCGCGTCGAGCGGCGTGATCATGCGATCGAGCACGGATGCCGCGGCATCCGCTTGGGCCTCTGGATCGTGCGCCACGCGGATCTGCCAGCGCGCCGCGCCGGCGGTGCCCTGAGCGGCGGCGAGACCGCTGCGGAGCCCGCTCACCGAGGAACCGGCGAGGGAGTCGATGACGGCGGTGGACAGCCCGGAGAGCAGGAGGACGACGGCGGCGATCGCGGCGAGCACGCCGGCGCGGGCGTTCGCGCGGGCGAACGCTGTCCGTGCCGCTCCCACGCGTGCTCCTCGTCGATCGGGTCGCACGCGCGGCGGCAGCAGGGGCCGGGCGTGACGGGTGCCATCGGGTTCGCCGTCGTCGCCCGCGCAGCGACGAATCCCCGTAGCCTAACCCCGGGATGGGTGTTGCGCGCCACCGGTTCGTACCCATATTCTGAAGGGCTGGCCGGGGAATGGGTTTCCGACCGGCCTCGAACGCTCGAAACGATTTGCAGGAGGACACCATGCAGACAGAAACCGACGCCCGCACGATTGCGGACTCCGGCTCTGCCCGCCCGGCGTACCTCGTCGGGCTCGCCGGGTAGACCGCCCGTCCCTCGCCACTGAGCCGCCCGTCGCCGGGCTCACCGCTCAGCTTCCGACTGTTCCGCGGTTTCACGCGCTGCTTTCACGCGCTCACGCGATCCGCGGCTTCCTTCACTCTTCGTTCTCCTTCGCCGACCGGGCCCGTTCACGGGCGCTCGGCGCTCCCATCCCGATTGGAAACCGGCTGTGTCCGTCTCCCTGCAAACGCCGACCGCACCCGACGCGCCCGAACCCGCATCGCAGCCCCCTCGGCTGAACACCGTTCGCGCGCTCTGGCGACTGCGCGAGTACGCCGGTCCCGCCATGCCGGCGTTCGCCGGCAGCATGGCGGCGGCCCTCGTCGCCCAGCTCATCGCGCTCACGATCCCGCAGGTGCTCCAGCAGATCGTCGACGGGCCGCTCGCGAACCGCGAGGCCGACGCGGTCATCCCGCTCGCCGTGCTCGTCTTCGTGCTCGGCGCCGTCGAGGCGATCCTCTTCGCGGTCCGGCGCTGGCTCGTCGTCGGCCCCGGCACGAGGGTCGAGGCGCGCATGCGCAACGCCCTCTACGCGAAGCTGCAAGACCTGCCGGTCAGCTTCCACGACCGGTGGCCGAGCGGCCAGCTGCTCTCGCGTGCCATCAGCGACCTCGGACTGATCCGGAGGTGGTTGTCGTTCGGCCTCGTGCTGACCGGCGCCAACGTCGTGATCATCGTGGTGGGCGTCGGCATCCTGATGTCGATGAACTGGTTCCTCGGGCTCATCTTCCTCGTCTGCTCGTTGCCGCTGTGGTGGGCGGGCTGGCGCTTCGAAGGCCGGTACTCCGAGATGTCGCGCCTCAGCCAGGATCAGGCGGGCGACCTCGCGACCGCCGTCGAGGAGTCCGTGCACGGCATCCGCGTGCTGAAGGCGTTCGGCCGGGGCAAGCACGCCCTCTCGACGTTCCGTGCACAGGCCGAATCGCTGCGCAGCACCGAGATCGAGAAGGCGCGCCTCGACGCGAACATCTGGGTGTGGATCATGGTCGTGCCGGCGATCGCGCTCTCGCTCTGCCTCGTGGTGGGCGTCTGGCTCGCCTCTCAGGGCCAGCTCAGCGTCGGCGAGCTCGTGGCGTTCTTCGCGACCGCGACGGTGCTCGCGTGGCCGATCGAGTCGATCGGCTTCATGCTCGCCTTCGCGCTCGACGCGCGCACCGCGACCGACCGGTTCTTCGACATCCTCGACAGCGAGAACACGATCGTCGACCCGGCCGAGCCCCGCACGCTCGAGCGGCCTCGGGGCGAGCTCGCGTTCAGCGACGTGCACTTCAGGTACCAGGACTCGCCCGAGCGGTTCGGCGACCTGCTCGACGGCGTCGACCTCGTGCTCGAGCCCGGCGAGACGATGGCGCTCGTCGGCCTCACCGGCTGCGGCAAGACGACGATGACCGCGCTCACGACGCGCCTCTATGACGTCACCTCCGGCTCGGTCATGCTCGACGGCGTCGACGTGCGCGCGTTCAGCCGCGATGAGCTGCGCACGCACATCGCGATGGCGTTCGAGGATGCGACGCTCTTCAGTGCCTCGGTGCGCGACAACGTGCTGCTCGGCCGACCCGAGCTCGCGGGCGACGACCCCGCCGTTCGGGCCGAGGCCGATCGGGTGCTCGACGAAGCGCTGCGCATCGCCCAGGCCGGCTTCGCCTACGAACTGCCCGACGGCCTCGATACGAAGGTCGGCGAAGAGGGCATGAGCCTCTCGGGCGGGCAGCGGCAGCGACTCGCACTCGCGCGCGCCGTCGCAGCCAAGCCCGCAGTGCTCGTGCTCGACGACCCGCTCTCGGCGCTCGACGTCGCGACCGAGGCGAGGGTCGAGGCCGAGCTCCGTTCGGTGCTCGCCTCGACGACCGCGCTCATCGTGGCGCACCGCCCTTCGACGGTCATGCTCGCCGACCGGGTCGCGCTGCTCGAGAACGGCCGGGTCACGGCGGTGGGCACCCACTCCGAGCTCCTCAGGGAGAGCGAGCACTACCGTTTCGTCATCACGAGCCTCGAAGACGAAGAGCGCAGGAGCACCGGCGTCGATGCCGTCGACGTCGAGGCCACGATCCGGGGCGATGACGTCGGCATCGACACCACGATCCGGGGCGATGCCGTCGGCATCGACACCACGATCCGAGAGGAGGCGGCATCATGAGCGTCACCGGTGTGCAGGGCGAAGAACGCCAGGACTACTCCAAGGCGGAGTCCGCGCAGATCCGCGCGCGCTCGCGGAGGCTGCTCGGTTCGCTCCTCGCCCCGCAGAAGGCGAGGCTGTGGTGGACCGCGGCCGCGATCGTCGTCTCGTCGGCGGCGCAGGTCGCGGGCCCCGCGCTGATCGGCTACGGCATCGACCAGGGCATCCCAGCGCTCATGCAGCAGAACTGGTTCCCCGTCGCCTTCGCCGGCGTCGCGTACCTCCTGACCGGGCTCGCGGGTGCGTTCCTCATCTCGGTGTATATCCGGCAGTCGGCCCGCATCAGCCAGGCCGTGCTGATCGACCTGCGCACGCGGGTGTTCCTGCACACGCAGAAGCTCTCGCTCGAGTTCCACGAGTCGTACACCTCGGGGCGCATCATCTCGCGGCAGACGAGCGACCTCGATGCGATCCGCGAGCTCATGGACGAGGGCCTGACCCTCCTCGTGCGCGGCCTCATGTACATGGTGTTCACGGGCATCATGCTCGTGGTCGTCGACGCCCCGTCGGCGCTCGTACTGCTCGGCGCGCTGATCCCGCTCGGCATCCTCACCCGCTGGTTCCAGGTGAGATCGCAGATGCTGTTCCGGCGATCGCGCGTGGCGTCGGCGAAGCTCATCGTGCAGTTCGTCGAGACCATGACGGGCATCCGCGCGGTGCAGGCGTTCCGCAAGCAGCGCCGCAACGAGGCCGAGTTCGACGGACTCGTCGAGGACTACCGCGACGTCAACGCGAAGGTGCTCGGCCTCTTCGCGGTCTACAACCCCGGCCTCGCCCTCATCGGCAACACGGCCGTCGCGGTCACGCTCGTGCTCGGCGGGTTCCGAGTCGTCGAAGGCGCCCTCGGCGTGGGCGTGCTGCTCTCGGTCGTGCTCTACACGAAGCGGTTCTTCGACCCGATGGAGGACATGGCGATGTTCTACAACGGGTACCAGTCGGCCTCGTCGGCGCTCGAGAAGATCTCGGGCGTGCTCGAGGAGGAGCCGAGCGTGCCCGACCCGGCGAAGCCGGTCGACCTGTGGAACGCCGAGGGCCACGTGCGCTTCGACGCCGTCGAATTCGCGTACACGAAGGATCGTGTCATCCTGCCGCGCTTCGACCTCGAGATCCCGGCGGGGCAGACCATCGCCCTCGTCGGATCGACGGGCGCCGGAAAGTCGACGCTCGCCAAGCTCATCGCGCGCTTCTACGACCCGAGCGACGGCGCGGTCACGCTCGACGGCATCGCGCTCAGCGACCTGCACCCGAAGGACCTGCGGCGGGCGATCGTCATGGTCACGCAGGAGGCGTACCTGTTCTCGGGCTCGGTGGCCGACAACATCGCGCTCGGCAAGCCCGGCGCCTCGTCCGACGAGATCGTGCGGGCCGCGATGGCAGTGGGGGCGCACGAGTTCATCGAAGGGCTGCCCAACGGCTATGACACCGACGTGAACAAGCGCGGCGGCCGGGTGAGCGCCGGGCAGCGGCAGCTCATCTCGTTCGCGCGGGCGTTCCTCGCGAACCCCGCCGTGCTGATCCTCGACGAGGCGACCTCCTCGCTCGACATCCCGAGCGAGCGGCTCGTGCAGGAGGGCCTCACGAAGCTCCTCGCCGACCGCACCGCGGTGATCATCGCGCACCGTCTCTCGACGGTCGCGATCGCCGATCGGGTGCTGGTGATGGAACACGGGCGCATCGTCGAAGACGGTTCGCCGGTCGACCTCATCGCGGGCACCGGCCACTTCGCGGCGATGCACGCGGCGTGGCGGAGCTCGCTGGTCTGAGCCGGTCGACGGGCCAGAACGAGCGGATGCCTCGTGCCGAACCCTCGGCGCGAGGCATCCGAATCGACCAGCTTGACGGGCCGGCGGCCTCGCCGCCTCGGGGTACCCCCTGAACTGGGCGCGCGGCACCGGCCCGGTGCGCGGTACGCTCGCGACAGGCGGCCACCCGTCGCGGTGACCCCTGCCCTCGGATTGGAGGACCCCATGGAGACGCCCGAACGTCCCCTTCGCGTCGCGATCGCCGACGATGCGCTGCTCCTCCGCGAGGGCATCGCGAAGGTCCTCGCCGACGGCGGACTCGAGGTCGTCGCCTCCGTCGGCACGGGCGCAGAGCTGCTCGGGGTCGCCGCCCGCGGCGGGCTCGACGCGGCCGTGCTCGACATCCGCATGCCGCCGAGCTACCGCGACGAGGGCATCGTCGCCCTTGAAGAGATGCGCGCGCAGGGTTCGACGATCGGCGTGCTGCTGCTCTCGATGTACGCGACTCCCGAGTACGCCCTGCGCGTCATGGGTGCGGGCAGCGGCACCGGCTACCTGCTGAAGGAGCGCGTCTCCGAGCCGCAGACCCTCGTGCGTGCGGTCGAGACCGTCGCCTCGGGCGGCTCGGTCGTCGACCCCGAGGTCGTCGAGCAGCTCGTGCAGCGCACGCGCGCCGACGATCCGCTCTCGCGCCTGACCGAGCGCGAGCGCTCCGTGCTCGAGCTCATGGCGCAGGGCTACTCCAACGGCGGCATCGCCCAGACGCTCTTCCTCGGACTGAAGACCGTCGAGACGCATGTGCGCTCCATCCTGCAGAAGCTCGACCTCGAGGAGTCGCCCGAGCACCACCGCAGGGTGCTCGCGGTGCTGACACTCCTCGGCGCGAGGTGATGGCCCCCGGCCGCAAGGGCCGGATCATCAGGCGCTCCATCGTCATCGCGGTCGTCGTCGCCGCGAGCCTCACGATGGAGATCTCGGGGTACCTCGCGACCCCCGAGGCCATGCGGCGCGAAGTGTCGTGGACGACGCTGCACGCGATCGTGCCGCTGGTGTTCGCGGCGAGCGCCGGGGTGGCGTGGGCGATCGGCCCGTCGCGGCTGCCCGCCCGGCTCATGGTCGCCTTCCCGCTCGTGTGGATCCCCCTCTCGTTCCTGCGCGTCATCGAGGACGTCGCGTGGCTCTGGCCCTTCGTGTACGGCGTGCACCTGTGGTGGGCGGTGCTCACCGGCATCCTCGTGCTGCTCTACCCCCGCGGCAGGCTGATCGACGGCGTCGACCGCTGGATCGCTGGCATCGCCCTCGTCACCTCGGTCGGCTACCTGCTCGGGGCGCTGCTGCTCGGCCAGCCCTCACCGGCGGTCTGCGACTGCGCCCCCAATCCGTATCTCGTCGCCGATGCCCCCGGGGTGTTCGCGATCATCGACGTCGGCTACCGCCTCATCGGCGTACTGCTCGCGATCGTCATCGCCGTGCGGCTCCTCGTGCGCTGGGTGCGCGGCAGCGTGCCCGCCCGCACCGTCGCGTTCCTCATGCCGATCGCCCTGATCGCCTGGGTGATCACGCTCGCGAGCCAGGCCGCCGCCTACGCCTCGGGCGGAGCCGACCTCGTGCTCGACACCGTCTCGCTCGTCGCGATCGCCTCCATCCCGGTCAGCTTCGTCGCGGGCATCGCGCACGCCCGCAACATGCGGGCCCGCGTCGCCGACCTCATGCGCATCACCCGCGAGGGCGCCGATCGCGGCCTCTGGGCCGAGTCGCTCGCCCGCACGCTCCGCGACGCCTCCGTGCGCGTCTACTGGTGGGACGAGGAGCGAGCCAGGTATGCGGATGCCTCGGGGGAGCCGCTCGACGCGGACCCCGTCGCCCTTCGTGCCGACCACGGCCTGCTGCCGGTCTCGTCGCCGACCGGCATGCCGATCGCCGTCATCCGCCACGACCGCGTGCTCACCGACAACATGCGGCTGCTCGACGGCGTCTCGAGTGCACTGCGCCTCTCGGTCGACAACGGCCGGCTGCGGTCGGAGATCGAGCGCACGCTCGAGCAGGTGCGCCAGTCGCGGAGCCGCATCCTCGAAGCGGGTGACGAGGCGCGACGCCGCATCGAGCGCGACCTCCACGACGGGGCGCAGCAGCACCTCGTCTCGCTCGGCATGCGCCTGCGCCTCGCGGCGAACCAGGCCCGTGACCGCGGGGTCGAGCCGCTCGGGGTCGAACTCGACGGCACGATCCTGATGCTGAACCAGGCGCTCAAGGAGCTCAGGGAGCTCGCGCACGGCATCCACCCCTCGCTGCTGTCGTCGGGCGGGCTCGCGCTCGCCGTGCCCGAGCTCGCGGGCCGCTGCCCCGTGCCGGTCGAGATCGACGTGCAGCCCGAGGGGCGGTTGCCCGAGGTCGTCGAGTCGACGGCGTATTTCGTGGTCTCCGAGGGGCTCGCGAACGTGGCGAAGCACGCGCAGGCGACCCGGGGCTGGGTGCGCGCCGCGCTCGTCGAGGGCGAGCTCGAGCTCGTGGTGCGCGACAACGGCGTGGGCGGGGCGTCGCCCGACGGCAGCGGCATGCTCGGAATCGCCGACCGCGTCGACGCCGTCGGCGGGCGATTCCGCCTCGACAGCGAGCCCGGCGCGGGCACGACGATCACGGTGCGCATCCCGCTTCCTTCTTCGGGGTGAGCCTGCCGAAACCCGTCGCTCGTCGGGTGGGTTTCGAGTCCCCAACCCCTCGACCTTCGGGTCGCGGTTTAGGGTCCTCAAGCCGCGGTGGCGATCAGGCGCGCCAGCGGCACGCCGCGAGGTCGATGCGGTAGCCGTCGTCATCGGCGGTCGGCCGCAGTGGCGTGCCCTCGTCGAGGTAGTGCTGTCGGGCTCGCTCGGCGTGCCCTGCCGGCGGGCGCCCGCCCGCCCGAACGACCCGCCACCAGGCCACCTCGCCGCCGGAGCGCGCCATCACCTGACCCACGGCGCGTGCGCCCCGCGAGCCGAGGAGCGCCGCCACGTCGCCATAGGTCGCGACCTGTCCCGGCGGGATGTCGGCGACGACCACGAGCACGGCCTCGACGAATCCCTCGGCGTGCTGCTGCGGCATCCGCTGTGCCTGATCGCTCGCGTGGCTCGTCAGAGTTCGAGCGCGCCGATGACGTCGCCGTACGCGGTCTCGCCGATGTCGGTGAAGCCAATGCGGTGGAAGAACGCCTCGGGGCCCTCTTCGCCCGGCTCCCACAGCACGGTGATGCGGTCGAAGCCGCGGCGCTTGGCCTCTTCGGCGAGCGCGGTCGCGAGGTAGCGGCCGACGCCCTTGCCCTGCACCTCGGCGTCGACGTTGATGCGCCAGATGCACGCGCGGAACTCCTCGTGCTCGTTCTCGGGGTCGAAGTTGCCGTGGATGAAGCCGACGACCCGGTCCTCGAGCAGGGCGACGCGCTGCCACGCGGTGGCCGGGTTCACGACGGAGGACTCGGCGGAGTAGGTGACCGGGGCGATGAACTGCTCCTGGCCGGGCTTGAGCGACAACGAGTTCGCCGCCACGATGTTCGACGCCGACAGATCTTCCAGTCTCAGCTCAGCCATGGGCCAAGGCTAACCTGTGGGGCCGTCACGTCGGTAGCCGAGCGGGCACATGCCCAGAGCGAACGAGCGGATGCCGCGGCCCCGACGGTCTCGCATCGACGCGGGCCGTGCTCGATATCCGGTCGGAACTCTCTCGATGTCGAGATATTCGCGCGACGCGGTAAGCTGGCAGACGGCGTGTCCGACCGCCCAGAGGCTTTCCATTTCCCCACCAGAATCAAGGAGACATCCGCTTTGTCGAAGATCAAGGTTGAAGGCACCGTCGTCGAGCTCGACGGCGACGAGATGACGCGCATCATCTGGCAGGCCATCAAAGACACGCTCATCCACCCGTACCTCGATGTGAACCTCGAGTACTACGACCTCTCGATCCAGAAGCGCGACGAGACCGACGACCAGATCACGGTCGACGCCGCCCACGCGATCCAGAAGCACGGCGTCGGCGTCAAGTGCGCCACGATCACGCCCGACGAGGCTCGCGTCGAGGAGTTCGGCCTGAAGAAGATGTGGCGTTCGCCGAACGGCACGATCCGCAACATCCTCGGCGGCGTCATCTTCCGCGAGCCCATCATCATCTCGAACATCCCGCGCCTCGTGCCCGGCTGGAACAAGCCGATCATCGTCGGCCGCCACGCGTTCGGCGACCAGTACCGCGCCACCGACTTCCGCTTCGAGGGCGAGGGCACGCTCACGATGACCTTCACCCCGAAGGACGGCTCGGAGCCGCAGCAGTTCGAGGTCTTCCAGTCGCCCGGCTCCGGCGTCGCGATGGGCATGTACAACCTCGACGAGTCGATCCGCGACTTCGCCCGCGCCTCGCTGAACTACGGCCTGTCGCGTAACTACCCCGTCTACCTCTCGACGAAGAACACGATCCTGAAGGCCTACGACGGCCGCTTCAAGGACCTCTTCCAGGAGGTCTTCGACACCGAGTTCAAGGCGCAGTTCGACGCTGCCGGCCTCACCTACGAGCACCGCCTCATCGACGACATGGTCGCGGCGTCGCTCAAGTGGGAGGGCGGCTACGTCTGGGCCTGCAAGAACTACGACGGCGACGTGCAGTCCGACACGGTCGCGCAGGGCTTCGGTTCGCTCGGCCTCATGACCTCGGTGCTGGCCACGCCCGACGGCAAGGTCGTCGAGGCCGAGGCGGCGCACGGCACGGTCACGCGCCACTACCGCCAGCACCAGCAGGGCAAGCCCACGTCGACGAACCCGATCGCCTCGATCTACGCCTGGACGCGCGGCCTCGCGCACCGCGGCAAGCTCGACGGCAACCAGGAGCTCATCGACTTCTCGCTGACCCTCGAAGACGTCGTCATCAAGACGGTCGAGTCGGGCGCCATGACGAAGGACCTCGCGGCCCTCGTCGGCCCCGAGCAGGCCTACCAGACGACCGAGGAGTTCCTCGCGACGCTGGCCGACAACCTGAAGGCGCGCGTCGCCGCGTAGTCGACACGCCTCGAGACGGGGGTCGGATGCCGCTGGCATCCGGCCCCCGTTCGCGTTCCGCAGCTCGCAGCTGCGAGTGCACCGAATGCGTCGCTTGGCGTTTCCGCCGTGGAGGCGAGGCGGGTTCGTGGAGGATGGACGCATGGCACGACTCCTGAAGCTCGCCCGCAGGTACTGGGTCGTCACCCTCACGCTCGGCATCGGCCTCGCGGGCATCGTGCTCGCCCTCACGGGTGCAGGCGCCGCCGTTCCGTGGATCTTCAGCGTCTACGCGCTCGGCGTCGCGGCGTGGCAGGCCGTCGGCATGGTGCGCGACATCCTGCGCGGGCACTGGGGCCTCGACATCCTCGCGGTCACCGCGATCATCGCGACGGTGCTCGTCGGCGAGTACATCGCGGCCCTCCTCGTCGTGCTCATGCTCACGGGCGGGGCGGCCCTCGAGGACTACGCGAACCGCCGCGCGAAGCGCGAGCTCGACGCGCTCCTGACCCGTTCGCCGCAGCACGCGCACCGAATGGAGGGCGAGTCGATCGTCGACGTGCTCGCAAGCGACGTGCAGGTCGGCGACGTGCTGCTGGTGCGTCCGAGCGAGATCGTGCCGGTCGACGCGACGCTGCGCTCCGATGAGGCGAGCTTCGACGAGTCCTCCATCACGGGGGAGTCCGTGCCGGTCGAGAAGCTCACGGGCGATCTCGTGCTGAGCGGCTCGATCAACGGCCAGGCCGCGGTCGAGGTCGTCGCCGCGGCATCCGCGGCCGACAGCCAGTACCAGCAGATCGTCGCTCTCGTGACGGCCGCCGCCGACTCGAAGGCGCCCGTCGTGCGCCTCGCCGACCGCTACGCCGTGCCCTTCACGGTGTTCTCCCTCGCCCTCGCGGCGGTGGCCTGGTGGGCGTCGGGCGACCCGGTGCGCTTCGCCGAGGTGCTCGTGCTCGCCACCCCGTGTCCGCTGCTCATCGCGGCGCCCGTCGCGTTCATCGGCGGCATGAGCCGCTCGGCGAGGAACGGCGTGATCGTGAAGGGCGGGGGAGTGCTCGAGCAGCTCGCCGCCGCGAAGACGGCCGTGTTCGACAAGACGGGCACGCTCACTCACGGCACGCCGACGCTCGTCGCGATCCGCCCGGAGCCGGGGTTCGGCGAGGACGAACTGCTCGCCGCGGTCGCCTCGGCGGAGCAGTACTCGTCACACGTGCTCGCGACGTCGATGATCGAGGCGGCGAAGCAGCGTGGACTCCCGCTCGTCGAGGCCGACTGGGCGCGCGAGGCCGCGACGAACGGCGTCACGGCGAAGCTCGACGGTCGAGAGGTCGTGGTCGGCAAGTTCGCGTTCGTGCAGGAGCAGGCGTCCGAAGCCCGGCGCACGGCGATCGCGCCGGGCGAGCTCGCCGTCTACGTGGCCGTCGGCGGGCGCTTCGCGGGGGCGATCCTCGCGAGCGACCGACTGCGCGACAACGCGCGGGCCACGCTCGATCGCCTCGGCGAACTCGGCGTGCGCCAGACGATGATGCTCACGGGCGACGCGAAGGCGACCGCCGACCACATCGCCGCCGAGCTCGGCATCACGCGGGTGCGCGCTGACTGCCTGCCGGCCGACAAGGTCGCCGAGGTTGCTGCGATCACCGAGCGCCCCGTCATCATGGTCGGCGACGGCGTGAACGACGCCCCGGTGCTCGCCGCCGCCGACGTCGGCATCGCGATGGGCGCGAAGGGGGCGACGGCGGCGAGCGAGTCGGCGTCGGCGGTGATCCTCGTCGACGACATCTCGCGCACGGCGAAAGCGGTCGAGATCGGCCGCGACACGGTGCGCATCGCGCTGCAGAGCATCTGGCTCGGCATCATCGTGAGCATCGGGCTCATGGTCGTCGCCGCGTTCGGGGTGATCCCGGCGACGGTCGGCGCGCTGCTGCAGGAGGTGGTCGACCTGGTGACCATCCTCGCGGCGCTTCGCGCGATCGGCGGGCGGCTCGACGCGAAGGCGGATGCCGCCGACCGGGCGAAGCGCTCGCTGGTCACAACTCGATAACGCCCCGGGGAATTCGCGCCGAACACTTGCGGCGGGTTTGTTCGTAAGGTTTACTAACAAACGTGACTGCAATGGATGCACAGCGAGGCCCGGTCACCGAGCCGACGCCCCCCACCTCTCCGGTGGCGTCCGAGCTGCACGCCCCATCAGCGCCCAGCGCCGTCATCTTCGGCCGCTCCCGAGCCCTCCGGCCCACCGGCAAAGTGCTCCCCGAGCACGCCCGCACTCACAACCGTGCCCTCGTGCTGCAGACCCTCTACACGGCCGGCGCCCAGAGCCGAGCGGATGTCGCGCGCCAGACCGGTCTCACCAGGGTCACGATCTCCGACCTCGTCGGCGACCTCATCGCCGAGGGCCTCGTGATCGAACTCGGCCAGCGCGAAGACGCCCGCCCCGGCAAGCCGGCCACGCTCATCGACGTCGACCGCGCGGCGTTCCACATCATCGGCGTCGACCTCTCGGAGCACGAGGTGTTCCGCGGCGCGGTCGTCGGCCTCGACGGTCAGATCATCGACCGTGACGAGATCGCCCGGGCCGGCGCGACCGGCGAGGCCGCCGTGCAGCTCGTCGAGCAGCTCGTCGAGCGACTGCTCGCACGCACCACGACCCCGGTGCTCGGCATCGGCATCGGCTCGCCCGGCGTCGTCGACCCGAACGGAGTCGTGCGATCGGCCCCCAACCTCGGCTGGAGCGACGTCGCCCTGCAGGAGCGCATCGCCGCCCGCTTCGCGCTGCCCGTGCACGTCGGCAACGACGCGAACGTCGCCGTGCTCGCCGAGCACGGCTCCTCGCAGCACGACGACCTCCTGCTCGTCAAGGTCGGCCACGGTGTCGGCGCCGGCCTCATCATCGGCGGGCGCCCCGTCGTCGGCGGCGGTTTCGCCGCGGGCGAGATCGGCCACGTCGTCGTCGGCACCGACGGCGGCCCGCGCTGCGCGTGCGGCCGCGACGGCTGCCTCGAGACGTGGGTGGCCGCGCCGCGGCTGACCGCGCAGCTCGCCGAGCTCGACGGTGACGGTGCCACCGACACCGACGCCGCGGCATCCGCTCGTGATGACATCCTGCGCGAGGCCGGCCGCCGGCTCGGCATCGTGCTCGCACCCGTGGTCGGCGCGCTGAACCTCTCCGAGGTCGTGCTGAGCGGCCCGGCCCAATTGCTTGACGGCGCGTTCCACGAGGCCGCCGTCGACACGCTCCGGAAGCGGACGATGGCGGAATTCAACCGTGATCTGAGGCTCCGGATGTCCGAGCAGGCGGAGGACATCGTCCTTCGCGGCGCGGCCGTCATGGTCCTTTCCGGACAACTCGGGGTCACCTAGCTGACCCGCCACCCGGACGTGTTCACCCGAACCGGTTCCGGCGCACCACACCCCAACCAAGAGAAGGAAACCGCAATGAAGAGGAAGTACGCTGTCGCGGCGATCGCAACCGCCGCCGCACTCGTTCTCGCCGGTTGCAGCGCGACCGGCGAGCCCGCCGACGACGGGTCTGCAGAAGGCCAGGACATCACGCTGTGGCTCATGGGCGGCGACACGCCCGACGAGCTGCGCGACTACCTGAAGTCCGAGTACGCCGACGTCACCGGCGGCGAGCTGACGATCGAGGAGCAGGGCTGGGGCGACGCCGTCGCGAAGCTCACCACCGCGCTTCCCGACGCCGCGAACACCCCCGACGTCACCGAGATCGGCAACACCTGGTCGCCGACGTTCACGAACGCGGGCGCCTTCACCGACCTGTCCGACATGTACGACGAGCTCGGCGGCGACAAGCTGCTGAAGTCGTTCGTCGAGGTCGGCGAGGTCGACGGCGCACAGTTCGCGCTGCCGTACTACTTCGGCTCGCGCTACAACTTCTACCGCAAGGACATCTGGGATGCAGCGGGCAAGACCGTTCCCACCACGCTCGGCGAGTTCGGCGAGACCGTCACGTCGCTTCGCACCGACGCGCAGTCTGGCTTCTACATCGGTGGCTCCGACTGGCGCAACGGCATCTCGTGGATCTTCGCCAACGGCGGCGAGCTCGCGGTGAAGGACGGCGAAGAGTGGGTCGGCGCCCTGTCGTCCGACGAGTCGGTCGCGGGTCTCGAGCAGTTCCAGGCCCTCTTCACGGGTGCCTCGAACGCGCCCGTCACCGAGTTCGACAGCACCCCGTGGGTCAACCTCAACAACAACGACGCCACGGGCGTGCCCGAGGCCGCCACGATCATCGCACCCGGATGGGCGCACTGGTCGATCGGTGACCTCGCTCCGGACCCCGAGGACGACACCAAGACGATCGCGACGTGGAACGACGACGTGTTCGGCACGTTCGTCCTCCCCGGTGTCGACGGCGGCGTCGCCCCGGTGTTCGCCGGTGGATCCAACATCGCCGTGTCGGCGGCCAGCAAGAACCAGGCCGGCGCCAAGGAACTCATGAAGATCATCTTCTCCGAGGAGTACCAGACGATGCTCGGCGAGAACGGGCTCGGCCCGGCCAACCTCGACTACGCGTCGAGCCTCGGTGACGACCAGTTCGCGAAGGCCCTCATCGAGTCGGCTGCCGGCTCGAAGCTGACCCCGGCCGCACCCGGCTGGGCCGCGGTCGAGGGTGCCGGCATCCTCGAGGAGTTCTTCGGCAAGGTCTCGGGCGGCGGCGACGTCGCAGCCCTCGCGGCCGAGTACGACGAGAAGCTGACCGAGCTCCTCAACTAGCACCGAGCGGATGCCGCGGCATCCGCAACCTGCAACACACGGGGCCGCGGGCGAGTCTTCGCCCGCGGCCCCGCCCATGAAGTCCGTGACACCAGCACCACTCGAAAGGAGGATGAGACCGTGACAGAGACCCTCACCCGCGACGTCGTCGCCAGCGAAGCGGCGAAGCCCCGTACCCCCCGCGGCCGGCGCCGCTTCCTCTCCGTGCCCCACCTGCTCCTCATCCCCGCCATCCTCATCCTCCTCGTCGGCATGGGCTACCCGCTCGTGTGGCAGGTGATCACCTCGATGCAGGAATTCGGCATCAAGCAGCAGTTCGGGCAGCCTGCCGACTTCGTCGGGCTCGAGAACTACATCAGCCTCGCCACCGACCCCACCATGTGGCAGGTCGTCGGCCGGTCGTTGGCGTTCTGCCTGATCACCGCCGCCATGACGCTCGTCGTCGGGCTCCTGCTCGCCGTGCTCATGACCGCGGTCGGTCGCACGGCACGGCTGACGCTGCAGATCTCGCTGCTGCTCGCCTGGGCCATGCCCGTCGTCGCCGCGATGACCGTCTGGATCTGGCTGTTCGACCGTCGTCGCGGTGTCGTGAACTACCTGCTCGACATGATCCCGGGCGTCGACATGAACCGGTTCTCGTGGCTGTCGAACCCGGTCACCTTCTTCATCGTCGCGAGCATCATCGTGATCTGGATGTCGGTGCCGTTCGTCGCGTTCTCGGTGTACGCCGGTCTCACCCAGGTCTCCGACGAAGTGCTCGAGGCCGCTCAGCTCGACGGCGCGAACGGCGCGAAGCGCCTGCGCTACATCATCATGCCGATGATCCGGCCGGTCATCATGATCGTGCTGCTGCTCCAGCTCATCTGGGATCTGCGCGTGTTCACGCAGATCACGATGCTGCAGGACGCCGGCTCGAAGGCCTCCGAGTTCGACCTGCTCGGCACCTACATCTACAAGCTCGGCGCCGGGTCGCAGGACTTCGGCATGGCGTCGGCGGTCTCCATCTTCGTGCTCGCGCTGACCCTCGCGATCAGCTGGTTCTACGTGCGCTCCCTGCTCAAGGAGGACGAACAGTCATGACCAACTCCGTCACCATCCCCACCGGGGGAGAGCTCGGAGCCACCGCCTCCGCGGTGCCGGTCGGCCGTGTCCGCACGGCCACCCGGTGGAGCCGGCGCTTCCGCCCCCGCCGCGTCCTGCTCACGATCCTCGCGTTCGCCGTGGCACTGGCCTGGGTGTTCCCCGTCTATTGGATGATGAACTCCTCGCTGCTCTCCAATCGCACGTTGCAGTCGTTCATCCCGACCTTCGTGCCCTTCGGCGGCTCGCTCTCGAACTACGAGAACGCGCTCGAAGACGGCTCGTTCTTCACGGCGCTCGGCATCAGCCTCTCGGTCACGCTCATCGCCGTGTTCTTCTGCCTGCTCTTCGCCTTCCTCGCCGCGGTCGCGATCAGCCGGTTCCGGTTCAAGGGCCGCAAGACGTTCGTGCTCGCCGTGCTCATCGTGCAGATGCTGCCCGCCGAGGGCCTGTTCATCGCGCAGTACAAGATGGTCTCGAGCGTCGGCCTCCTGAACTCCGTGATCGGCGTCAGCATCATCTACACGGCCGCGGTCGTGCCGTTCACCGTGTGGATGCTGCGCGGCTTCGTCGCCGGCATCCCCGCCGACCTCGAGGAGGCGGCGATGGTCGACGGCCTCAGCCGTACGCAGGCCTTCATGCGCATCACCTTCCCGCTGCTGGCTCCCGGGCTCGTGGCATCCGGTGTCTTCGCGTTCCTGCAGGCGTGGAACGAGTTCACCGTTGCCCTCGTGCTGCTGCCGGCCGAGCAGATGCACACGCTGCCGCTGTGGCTCAGGGGCTTCATCCAGGCCAGCGCCACGCGCGAGACCGACTGGGGGCAGGTGATGGCGGCGTCGACACTGGTCGCGGTGCCCGTGATCGTCTTCTTCCTCATCGTGCAGGGCCGCATGACCAGCGGACTCGTGAGCGGGGCAGTCAAGGGATGACCGCGACGACTCCGACCGGCGCGGGCATCGACCTCCGCCGGGACATCCTCACGACGCTGCTCCCCGGCTTCGACGGCCCGCAGGCGCCCGACTGGGTGCTCGAGCTCCTCCGCGACGGTCTCGGCGGCGTCTGCCTCTTCGGCTCCAACGTCGAGACACCCGAGCAGTTGCGGGCGCTGAACGCGGCGCTCCGCGAAGCGAACCCGCACGCCGTCATCGCGATCGACGAGGAGGGCGGCGACGTCACGCGCCTCTTCTACGACCGCGGCGCCCCGTTCCCGGGCAACGCCGTGCTCGGCCGCATCGACGACCTCGAGCTGACCGCTCGCGTCGCCCGGGCGGTCGGCGAGGCGCTCGCCGCGACCGGATGCACCGTGACCTTCGCGCCCGACGTCGACGTGAACGCGAACGCCGACAACCCGGTCATCGGCGTGCGCAGCTTCGGCGCCGACCCCGAACTCGTCGCTCGGCACTCGGCCGCGTGGACCTCGGCGCTGCAGGAGACGGGCGTCGCCGCCAGCGCGAAGCACTTCCCGGGGCACGGCGACACCGCGACGGACTCGCATCTCGCGCTGCCGGTCGTCGACGTGCCGCTCGCGACGCTTCGCGAGCGCGAGCTCGTGCCGTTCCGGGCCGCGATCGCGGCGGGCAGCCGCACGATCATGACCTCGCACATCCTGATCCCCGAGCTCGACTCCGAGAGCCCGGCCACCCTCTCCCCGCAGATCCTGAACGGCCTGCTCCGCGGGGAGCTGGGGTTCGAGGGCGTCATCGTCACCGATGCCCTCGACATGAAGGGGGCGAGCGGCGTGCACGGCATTCCCGAAGCGGCCGTGCGCGCCCTCGCCGCCGGTTGCGACCTGCTCTGCATCGGCTCCGACAACTCGGTCGAGGAGATGGCCGAGATCGTCGCGGCCGTCGAGGCCGCGATCGCGAGCGGACGCCTCCCCGAGCAGCGCGTGCGCGAATCGGCGTCGAGGGTGCGAGCGCTCGCGGCCGACTCGGTGCCGGTGCCGGCCGGGCCGGCACTGCCGTCGTCGATCGAGCCGCAGCACGACGCCGAGGAGATCGGCCGCGTCATCGGCGCGTTCGAGGTGACGGATGCCGCGCGCGAACGCCTCGCCCGGTCGCCGCGCATCGGCACGGTCGTGCGCGTCGACACCGTGGCGAACATCGCCATCGGTGTCGCGCCGTGGGGGCCCTTCGCCGCAGAAGACGTCGCGTCGAGCACGTCGTGGCTCGGCGAGGCCGCCACCGTCGCCGTCTCGGAGCAGCAGAGGCTCGCCGATCCGGCGGGGCTCGAGGGCACCGTACTCGTCGTCGGCAAGGACCTCCATCGCCACGCGTTCGCACGCGCGGCGATCGAGGCGCTCCGCGCCGTGCGCGACGACGTCGTGACGATCGACATGGGCTGGCCGTCGAACGATCGGGCCTACGCCGACGTGTCGACCTTCGGTGCTTCGCGCCTCCTCGGCGAGGCGGTCATCGAGTTCGTCGACGACGCGCTCAGGGCCGCGGTGGCGACGCCGTGAGACTCGGCATCGACATCGGCGGCACGAAGACGGCCGCGGTGGCGATCGGTGCCGACGGCGAGCTGAGCGACCAGGTGCGCATGCCGACGGGCTTCGGCGCGGAGGCGGTCGTCGCGACGGCGCTTCGTACCGTCGAGCGCATGGGCCAGCTGGCCGGACTGCACGCGGCGTCGTTCACCTCGATCGGCATCGGCATCCCCGGGGCCGTCGACAGCGCCACGGGACGGGTCGAGCACGCGGTGAACCTCGGGCTCGACGGGCTCGACCTCGGTCGCCGCCTCTCCGACCGCCTCGGCATCGACGTGCGCGTCGAGAACGACGTGAAGGCCGCGGCGCTCGGCGCCCACCACCTCCTCGGCGCACGCGCAGGCGCCGTCGACGGAGCCGGACGGCCCGGAGCGACGTCGATGGCGTACCTGAACCTCGGCACGGGACTCGCCGCGGGCGTCGTGCTCGGCGGGCGCCTCCTCCGCGGCGGCCACGGCATCGCCGGGGAGATCGGCCACATCCCGATCGACCCGGCCGGCGTCATGTGCGGCTGCGGCCAGCGGGGATGCCTCGAGACCGTGGCATCCGGCCTCGCGATCGCTCGAACGTGGCCGACCGATTCCGAGCACCCGGCGCGCGAGCTCTTCGATGCGGCGGATGCCGGCGACGCACGCGCGCTCGAGGTGCGCGAGGAGTTCTTCGCGGGGGTCGCGACGGCCGTGCGGCTCCTCGTGCTGACCGTCGACGTCGATGCCGTCGTGATCGGAGGAGGGCTCGCGGCGCTCGGTGAACCGCTCGTCGTCGGCACACGCCGTATCCTGAATCGGTGGGCGGCCGAATCGGCCTTCCTCGCATCGACCGACCTGGCCACTCGTGTGCAGGTCGTCCCACCCGGATTCCCAGCGGCCGCCGTCGGCGCCGCCCTCGTAGGAGAACACCCATGGCTGAAGTCGTCGTCGTAGAGAACGAAGACGCCGCAGGCGCACTCGTGGCCGACACGATCGTCTCGCTCATCCGCTCGAAGCCCGACGTGGTGCTCGGGCTCGCGACCGGTTCGACGCCGCTCGCGAGCTACCGCGCGCTCGCGCGACGCATCGCCGACGACCGGATCGACGTGCGCGGCGTGCGCGGATTCGCACTCGACGAGTACGTGGGGCTGCCGGCCGGCCACCCCGAGAGCTATCGCGCGGTCATCACCCGCGAGGTCGTCGAGCCGCTCGGCCTGACGCCCGAGCTCGTGCGCGTGCCGAACGGCGATCCGGCCTCGATCGAGCACGCCGGCCCCGACTACGAGGCGGCCATCACGGCGGCCGGGGGCGTCGACCTGCAGGTCCTCGGCATCGGGCGCACAGGGCACATCGGGTTCAACGAGCCGGGCTCGTCGCTCGCCTCGCTCACGCGCGTGAAGACCCTGACCGAGCCGACGCGTCTCGACAACGCCCGCTTCTTCGATTCCCCCGACGACGTGCCCATGCACTGCATCACGCAGGGCATCGGCACGATCCTCCGTGCCCGCCACCTCGTGCTGCTGGCATTCGGTGCGGCGAAGGCCCACGCGGTCGCGGCGGCGGTCGAGGGTCCCGTCTCGGCCAGCCAGCCGGGTTCCGCGATCCAGCTGCACCCGCACACCACGGTCATCGTCGACGAGGCCGCAGCGGCCGAGCTCGAGAACCTCGACTACTACCGGCACGCGTGGGCGAACAAGCCCGCCTGGCAGGGCATCTGACGCGGGCCCTCACCGATGGGTGAGCGGATGCCGCGGCATCCGCTCACTCGTCAGTGTGGGAGTGCTTCGCTGAGCGTGCGCAGGTACGCTTCGTCGTCGAAGTCGTCGACGATCATGCGCTGCACCATGTAGCCCGGCCCGAGCCCCAGCACGACGGGCGCGAGCCGCGTGGCCCACTCCTCGGGATCGCCGTCGACCCGCCGTGGATCGGCGGCGGCCCAATCGAGGAGCCGGGCGCGCACGGTGTCTCGCAGCCGGTGGAACACTCCCTGTACGATCAGGCGGATCTCGTCGTCGACGGCCGCTTCGGCCCAGAGCTGCACGATGACGTTGCTGAACGGTTCGCGGCGCATGCCGTCGAGGAGGGTGGCGATGATCTCCCCGGGAGGGAGTGGCTCCCCGCCACGGCGCTGGGCGTCGAGCTCGTCGCTGCGGGCGTCGAGCACCCGGCTGGCGACGGCGGCGAACAACTCCTTCTTGCCCGCGAAGTGTCCGTAGATTGCGCCGGCCGAGAGGCCCGTCTCGGCGATGACGTCGGCCATCGAGGTGCCCTGGAACCCTTTCACCGCGAACGCCCTGAGGGCGGCGTCGATGATCTCGTCGCGGCGGGCCTCGCGGTACGCGGCGGTGACCTTCGGCATGCTCGGCTTCTCCGTCGATGAGCTGGTTTGCGTTCTTGACAAGCCTAGACGGCCGGTTCAGAATTATAAAGAACGAACATTCGTTTTTCTTCGGAGGAAACATGACCACCCACCCGGATGCCGCCAGTCGGCATACCCCGATCGGCCGCGTCGTCGGCATCGCGCTCGCTCTCGCGGCGGTGGTCGCGGTCATCGTTCTCGCGTTCTCGTGGCCCTCGGTGACGGCGGATGCGAAGAACCTGCCGATCGCGATCACCGGGCCCGCCGAGGCCGTCTCCGCGGTCGAGGCAACGGTCGACGAGCAATCGCCGGGCGCGATCGCGTTCGAGGCGGTCGACGATCGAGATGCGGCTGTCACGGCGATCGAATCCCGCGAGGTGTACGGAGCGATCGTGCTCGGCGCCGAGCCCGAGGTGCTCACCTCATCGGCGTCGAGCCTCGCGGTGACCCAGTTGCTCAGCGGCCTCGCGGGCGGGCTCGAGGAGGGCGTCAACGCGCAGGCCGCCGCCGCGGCTCAGGCGGCAGGCGCGCCCGGCGCGCCGCCTCACATCGAGGTCGCCGTCACCGACGTGGTGCCGCTCGCCGAGACCGACCCGCGGGGCACCGGTCTCACCGCTGCCCTCTTCCCGCTCGTGCTCGGCGGCATGCTCGGTGGCATCGCGATCTCGATCGCCGTGATCGGCGCGATGCGCCGGGTCTTCGCCGTGCTGCTCTACGCGGCAGTCGGCGGACTCGTGCTCACCGGCATCCTGCAGGGCTGGTTCGGGGCGCTGCAGGGCGACTACCTGCTGAACTCGGCCGCCATCGCGCTCGCGCTCGCGGCGATCGCCGCACCGATCACCGGGTTCGTGGCGGTCATCGGCCGAGCGGGCATCGCCGTGGGCCCGGTCGTCATGCTGCTGTTCGCGAACCCGCTCTCGGGCGCCGCGGTGCCGAAGGAGTTCTACCCCGCGCCGTGGGGCGACATCGGGCAGTGGTTCCCGCCGGGCGCGGCAGCGACCCTCGTACGAGAGCTCTCGTACTTCCCGTCGGCCGACATGACGTTCCCATGGCTCGTGCTCGGGGCGTGGGCCGTCGGCGGGCTGCTGCTCTCGGTCATCGGCCACTTCCGCACCGCTGGCGGTGCGGAACCCGACGCCGAGGCGGCCGTCGCGGTGTGAGCCGGCGGGTCAGCCCGCGAGTTCCTTGCGGCCGTTGATGATGCCGCTCACCGCGGCGACCACGGCGAAGACGACGGCGACGACGGGCTGACCGAGGGTCCACCAGCCGATCGCAGCGGCCGAGAAGACGGCGATCTCGACGATCGCCTTGCCGAACGCGTCGACGCGAACGACCGCCTTCGGTGAGACGAACAGCGCCCACGCGAGGATCGCGAGCAGCGGAGCACCGATGCCGACGAGCACACCCGGCCACGGCAGCGGGAACGCCAGGAAGCCCCAGACGCCGAGCGAGACGAACGCGAAGAGTTCGAGGAAGAACCGCAGGATGTCGTTCGGCCCGATCTTCGGCTGCTGCTCGTGCTGTTTCGCGTCGCTCACAACCCTCAAGCTTACCGGCGACCTCAGCGGAAGATGATCGTGCGCACCCCGTCGAGCAGTACCCGGCGCTCGGCGAACCACTTGACCGCCTGGCTGAGCGTGCGGCTCTCCTCGTCCTGACCGATCGCGACGAGCTCGCCGGGGCTGCGGGAGTGGTCGACGCGCACGACGTTCTGCTCGATGATCGGACCCTCGTCGAGGTCGCTCGTCACGAAGTGCGCGGTCGCGCCGATGAGCTTCACGCCGCGCGAGTGGGCCTGACGGTAGGGGTTCGCTCCCTTGAACCCGGGCAGGAAGGAGTGATGGATGTTGATGCAGCGGCCCTCGAGCGCGGCGCACAGCTCGGGGGAGAGGATCTGCATGTACCTGGCGAGCACCACGAGCTCGATGTCGTGCTCGTCGACCGCGTCGAGCACGCGTCGTTCGAAAGCCGCCTTCGACGCGGCATCCGTCACCGCGAGGGATTCGAACGGCACGCCGTAGAAGTCGACGAGGTCGCGCAGGGTGCCGTGATTCGAGAGCACGATCGGGATCTCGACGGGCAGTTGCCCCGCGCGCTGGCGGAAGAGCAGGTCGTTGACGCAGTGCCCAGCGGTCGAGGCGAGCACGAGGGTGCGGAGCGGCCGGCCGACCTCGTCGAGGTGCCATTGCATGTTCCACCGCTCGGTGACCGGGGCCAGCGCAGCCTCGAACTCGTCGCGCCCGGCCGAGGACTCGACCTGCAGGCGCATGAAGAAGTTGCCGGTGTCGAGGCTCGCGAACTGCTGGCTCTCGGTGATGTTGCCGCGTGCCGCGACGATCGCTCCGCTGATCGCGTGCACGATGCCGGGGCCGTCGGTGCAACTGAGCGTGACGACCCAGTGGTACAGGTGTTCGGGGGTCGCGCCTGGGACGTGCTCGGTCATCCCGCCAGACTAGCGGGGTCGACGGTGAGGTCGTGTCAGTCGAGCACCGCCGGGGCCGACGGCCCCGTGCGACCGTCATCGGAGAGGTACCGCACGGTGAACTGGACGTTCTGCTCCGCGGTGTACCGACCGTCCAACGTCAGGCTGCCATCGCCGCCGAGCACCTCCGTGCGGCGTTCGAGGCCATCGCCGAGTACTTGGACGGTTGCCCAGGGCGCACCCGTGAACGAGACGCGCCACAACCCGCCGAGGCCGTTTGCGACGAGCTTCAACCGCATCGTGGGGCTTGAGAGCGTGACCTCGATCGGCGCGCTCGGCGCGGAGGAATTGTTGGCGCGGTCGGTCTGCGTCACGGTGAGCAGGTGCGCGCCGGCCGGAAGGCCCGAGTACTCGAGGCTCCAATTGCCGGCCTCGTCGGCGGTCGCGTCGGGCGTCGACGGCACCGAGGCCGACGCGGCGACGCGCGCGGCCCCGTTCGACGTCACGAAGATGCTCGCACCGGGTTCCGCCGTGCCGGAGAGTCGCGGGTCGACGAGGCCGTTCGCCGTGTCGACGACGTCGACCACGGGGGGAAGCGCCTCCGTGTCGACGGGCTCGGGCCCGGGATCGGGCGTGGGGGTCGGCGTGGGGCTCGGAGTCGGGACCGGCGGCGCAGCTGGAACCGGCGCGGAGTCCGGCTCGACGGCGGGGGCCTCGGCGTCGTCCTGCGGCTCCGTGGAATCAGGGGTGCGCTCGACGACGGGCAGGGGCGGGACCGCGTCGGGCGGGATCGCGGCCGGGGCCTCGTCGATCGAGCTCTCGTCGGAATCGGACGGCGGCGCCGCCGCGACGACCTGCGGCGCGGACTCGGCCGGAGCCACGATGCCCGGCACGATGATGACGGCCGCGACGGCGGCAGCGGCGACGAGTGCGCCGGCGCCGACTCCGACCACCACCCCGCTGCCGCCCGCTGCGCCGATGCCGGACGCAGAAGCCGCGCCGCTCGCGGCACCCGCACTGCCCGCCCCGCCCGCGGTGGAGCCGGCCGCACCGGATGCGCCGGTGGCTGCGCCGTGGCCGATGACGGCGGCGGGCATGGCAGCGCCCATGGCGATCTCGGCCACCGGGGCACCCTGCGACAGCCAGGCGGAGTAGGCCGTGGCGCCGCCGATGCCCGCCGTGAGCGGCAGCAGCACGAGCGCGAGCCGTGAGCCGACCTCGCGCGCCTCCGCGGCGACGATCGTGCACCGGGCGCAGTCGTCGAGGTGCGCTTCGAGGCGGGTCGTCTCACGGGGACGGAGCTTGCCCCGCGTGTACGTGCCGAGCCGGTCGATGCTCCACTGGCACTCGGGCGCGTTGGCGGGGTTGCGCAGGTGCACGCGGATCCACGACTGGCGCAGGCCCTCTCGTGCACGGTAGGCGAGGGCCGCCGTGCTGTTGGCGCTCATGCCGAGCAGCGGTGCGATCTGCTGCGGGGTCATGTTCTCGACCTCGGAGTACCAGAGCACCTCCTGCCAGCGCGTCGGCAGGGCGCGGAAGGCCTGCGCCGTGGCACTGCGGTCGAGCGCGTCGAGCGTGGCTGACTCGCTCGTCGACGGGTCTTCGAAGGACTCCAGCGTCTCGAGCGTCGTCTCGTGGTTCGCACGGCCCCAGCCGGCTGCGGTGTTGCGGATCGTCGTGAAGAGGTACGGCCGGAAGGCGCCCGTCGGGCCGCCGCCCGAGAGGATCGCGCTGTAGATCTTGGTGAAGGACTCGGCGACGAGATCGTCGGGATCGAGCGAGCTGTACGAACGCGCCACGGTGCGCGCCGAGGCCGCGTGCCGCTCCCACAGCTCGGCGTACGCCGAGCCGTCGCCCTTGCGGGTGCGCTCGATGAGCGCGGCGTCGGCCGATCGGTCGGTGCGCAGCGGCGGCACGACGGGCTCCTTCGGGTAACGGGTAGAGGTGCGCTGGAAGCGGTTCTACCTGAGGTTGCGTCGCAACGGGAATCATGACGCGTGAGATTCGGGTGCCCCTATTCCAGCAGAAATCGCTGGGAAACGGGTGCGGAAGAAATTCTCCGGATCTCGCGTCATAGATCCGCCGATTCGACGTCTCTCAGGTGGAAGGCATTCAACCGCCTTCTGAACGACCGCCGTCTCAGGCGACCCGAACTCCCGAGACGGATGCCGGCCACCCAGCCGGCGGGTGGGCGGAGTGCATCGGGGGAAACGATGCGCTCCGCTCGAACGGGCGAGGGTCTCGGAGGCGAAGGGGAACACGCCTCCGGGCCCCGTCTCGTCCGTCGACACGGCGCGCATGTCGAGACCCGTCTCGTCCGTGGACACGGCTCGCATGTCGAGACCCGTCTCGTCCGCGCGTGTCGGGACCAGTCTCGTCCGCTGTACAGCGGCGGGGTCAGGCCAGGCGCACGCCCGCGCCCCACACGGCGTCCACGCCGAGCTCGGCATCGAGCAGCACCGCATCGGCCGCGAACCCCGCGTCGAGGCGGCCGAGGTCGCCTGCGCGGCCGATCGCCGCGGCCGGCGTCACGGTGAGCGCTCCGACGGCCTCGTCGAGCGGGATGCCGCTGTCGAAGACCGCGCGGCGCAGCGCGTCGTCCTGCGTGAGGGTCGAGCCGGCGATGGATCCGCCCTCACGGAGGCGCGCGACGCCGTCGGTGACGACGACCTCGAGCGAGCCCAGTACGTAGATGCCGTCGGCGGAACCCGTCGCAGCCATCGCGTCGGTGACGAGTGCGACCCGGCCCGGTGCGCCGGCGAAGGCGAGCTTCACGACATCAGGGTGCACGTGCACCCCGTCGTTGATGACCTCGAGCGTGACGTGGTCGGCGTGCATCGCCGCCGTCACCGGGCCAGGAGCACGATGGTGGATGCCCCGCATGCCGTTGAACGCGTGCGTCAGGATCGACGCGCCGGCGTCGAAGGCCGCGAGGGCCGTGTCGAAGTCGGCGCCCGTGTGGCCGACGGCGACGCGCACGTCGGCCGCGACGAAGCGGGCGATCGCCTCGAGTGCGCCGTCGTGCTCGGGTGCGATCGTGATCTGCCGCAGCGTACCGGCGGCGGCTTCGAGCAGCAGTTCGACGGATGCCTCGTCGGCACCTCGCAGGAGGCCCGGGTCGTGCGCTCCGCGGAACTCTTCGTCGAGGAACGGCCCCTCGAGGTGGGCGCCGAGCACGCGCGGGTCGCGCTGCGAGAACCGCGCGATCGTCGCGAGGTCGCGCGCGAGGCGGTCGACCGATGCCGTGACGAGGGAGAGCACGGTTCTGGTCGTGCCGTGGGCGTTGTGCACCGCGAGCACCGTCTCGATCGCGGTGTCGCCCTCGTCGACCGCAGCGCCGCCGGCCCCGTGGCAGTGGATGTCGATGAATCCTGGGGTGAGGAAGCGCCCCGCGGCATCCGTCACCGTCGCCGATTCGGACGCGGCTCCCTCGCGCCATCCGTCGCCGATGCCCCGTGCGGTCACCCGGTCGCCGTCGAATCGCACCCAAGCGTCGGTGACGGTGTCGGCGCCGCTCACGAGACGCGCGGAATGGATGATGACGGGCGGTGTGCTCACCTAAGCAACGATAACGTCGTAGCCCGCGTCGGACAGCCGTTCGAGCTGCTCCGCTGTGGCCCCGGCGTCGGTGATGACGGTCGAGAAGAGGCGCCTCGGCCCGATCGCCGCGAACGCACGCTTGTCGATCTTCGACGAGTCGGCCACGAGCACCGCCTGCGTCGCCCGCGCGGCCATGAGCGCGTTGACCGAGGCCTCGCGCTCGTCGTGCGAGGTCGGCCCGACCACGGGGTCGATGCCGTTGACGCCGATGAACGCGAGGTCGAGCGTGATGCTGCCGAGCACCGCATCGGTGTACGCGCCGACGAGCTCGTACGAGCGGGCGTGCACGACCCCGCCCGTCACGACCGTCTTGATCTGCGGGCGCATCGCGAGCTGCATCGCGATGTTGATCGCGTTGGTGACGACCGTGAGGCTCGGGTCGGGTGCCGGTTCCATGATGTCGGCGCGCGACATGAGGGCGTCGGCGATCGCGGTCGACGTCGTGCCGCCGCACAGGCCGATGACGGCGCCGCGCGGCACGAGCGCGCTCGCCGCGAGGGCGATCGCCGCCTTCGCGTCGGGGTTCTGCTGGTTCTTGTACCGGATCGGCAGGTCGTAGGCGACCGAGTGGGCGACCGCCCCGCCGCGGGTGCGCGTCAGCAGTTGCTGGCGGGCGAGGGCGTCGAGGTCTCGACGGGCCGTCGCAGGCGACACCTCGAGGCGTTCGACGATCTGGTCGACGTCGACCTGACCGCCCTCGGCGAGGAGATCGAGCACAGCGCTCAGACGTTCCGCACGATTCATCCGTTGGGGTCCTTCCCGGCGAAGAGGCGGAGGAGGCGCGCCGCCTCGGCTTCGATGGCGTCTCGTCCGGCGGCGAGATACTTTCGCGAGTCTACGACGCTCGGATGCTCGTCGAGGTATCTGCGGATCGCGCCGGTGAACTGGGCGTTGAGATGGGTCGAGACGTTGATCTTCACGAGGCCGGCGCGGATGCCGGCGACGATCGTCTCGTCGGGCACGCCCGACGAACCGTGCAGCACGAGCGGCACGGGCACCGCGGCCCGGAGGCGTGCGATGAGTTCCAGGTCGAGCGACGCGTTCCGCTCGGTCATCGCGTGCGAGGAGCCGACGGCGACGGCGAGGGCGTCGACCCCGGTCTGCGCGACGAACTGCGCGGCCTCGGCGGGGTCGGTGCGAACACCGGGAGCGTGGGCGCCGTCCTTGCCGCCGATCTCGCCGAGCTCGGCCTCGACGAGCACGCCGGTGGTCGCGGCGTGCGCCACTACCCTGCGCGTCGTCTCGACGTTGTCGGCGAAGTCGAGCTTGGCGCCGTCGTACATGACCGAGCCGAAGCCGTGGTCGATCGCGCGCAGCGCGAGTTCGGCGTCCTCGGCGTGATCGAGGTGCACGGCGACGGCCGCGGTCGAGGCCTCGGCCACCGCGAGCGTCGCGCGAGCGATCGGCTCGAAGCCGCCGTGGTAGCGGATCGCGTTCTCGGAGACCTGCAGGATCACGGGGAGACCAGTGGACTCGGCGGCACGCACCAGGGCCTCCGCGGTCTCGAGGTGCAGCACGTTGAACGCGCCGACGGCGCGTCCTGACGCGACGGCGTCGGTGAGGATGGCGCGGGTGGGGGTGAGGGTCATGCGCTCGCTTCCGGGTCGGAGGGTTGGGCGTCTGCGTCGGCACTGCCGGTGTCGGTCGTGGCCACGACGACCTCGAGTTCGAGGGCGGCGTGTTCTGGCGAGAGGTCGCCCGCGAGCGGCATGAGCACCGCCGACGCCGACCAGGCGGTCGCCCGGCGAGTCAGGCGTGCGCGCGCATCGGCGGCGGCCGGGGTGTCGGCGTGGAGGTCGGGCGTCTCGGCGAGTGCCGCCGCGATCGCGGCGACCGCGGCGTCGCCCGCGCCGGTCGCGTTGCCGTGCAGCACGCGGGGGAGACGGGCGCGGATGCCGGCGGCATCCGCTGTCTGGACCATGAGGCCCTCTGAACCGAGGGAGGCGACGACCATGCGCGCGCCGAGCTCGAGCAGCGCCTGGGCTCCGGCAGCGGGGTCGTCGAGGCCGGTCTCTGCGCGGAGTTCTTCAGCGTTCGGCTTCAGGGCGGAGACACCGGCGCGAGCGGCGGCGAGCATGCCGGGCCCGCTCGTGTCGACGATCACGGGCACACCCGCGTCGACGAGCGAACCGACGAGGGCGCCGAGCTCATCGGCACCGAACCCCTCGGGCAGGCTCCCGCAGATCGCGACCGCATCGGCGCTGCGCCCGAGTTCGAGTGCGCTCGCCGTGAGTGCGGCGATCTCGTCGGGCGCGAGCGAGGCCCCGCGCTCGTTCAGCACGCTCGTATCGCCGCTCGCCTCGTCGACGAGGGCGATGCTGCGTCTCGTCGTGCCGGTCACGGGAATCAGGCGGTGCGGGATGCCGCTCGCCGCGAGCTCGGCGGCGAACTCGGCACCGACCGCGCCCCCTGCCGTCGTGAGCGCGAGCACGTCATGACCCTCGCCGTGCAGCACCCGAGCGACGTTCAGTCCCTTGCCGCCAGCCCGCGCGGCGCCGGCGTCGACCCGGTGCGTTTCACCCGGTTGCAGGCGATCGACGTGCCAGGTGAGGTCGAGCGCCGGGTTCGGGGTCACGGTGAGGATCACGCGGCACCGCCGCCCTGCCGCGCGACGGCGAGGTCACGGGCCGCGAGCGCCGTGCCGAGGAGGCCCGCATCGTCGCCGAGTTCGGCGTGCACGAGCGCGGGTCGACGGTGGAAGCTGAGCAGGGCGTCGAGGCGCGCCCCGAGCGGACCGAAGAGTGCCGGGCCCGCCTGGGCGAGCCCGCCGCCGATCACCACGGCCTCGGGAGCGAGGGTCGCCACGAGCCGCGCGATCGCCTCCGCGAGCGCCTCGACCGCGTCGTCCCACACCCGCCGGGCGAGCGGGTCGCCCGCGGTGGCGGCATCGAGCACCTCGCGTGCACCGTTGACGGGCCTGCCCGACGCCGCCGAGTAGCGACGGGCGATGGCGCCGGCCGACGCGATCGTCTCGAGGCATCCGATCGCACCGCACGGGCAGCGTTCACCGAGCGGGTCGGCGAGCGAATGGCCGATCTCGCCCGCGAAGCCGCCGCCCGCGTAGGGGTGGCCGTCGAGCACGAGCGCGCTCGCGATGCCGGTGCCGATCGCGAGCACGACGACATCGCCGTAGCCACGGGCCGCGCCGAGCCGGTGCTCGGCATCGCCGGCGGCGCGCACGTCGTGGCCGAACGCGACCGGCACGCCGAGGGCGCTCTCGGCGAGCGAGCGGATCGGGGCGTCGCGCCAGCCGAGGTTCGACGCGAACATGCCGACGCCCGTCACCTCGTCGACGAGCCCGGGCACGCTGACGCCCGCGGCGACCGGAACGACGCCCGGTGCCGCCGCGAGGTGTTCGCGTGCGAGCACCGCGAGCGACGCCACGATGGTGCCGGCCGCATCGGCGGAGCCGAGCGGCGTCGGCGTGCGGCGCAGGCCGAGCACCCGCCCCGACGCGTCGACGAGCGCCGACTTCGTGTCGGTGCCGCCGACGTCGAAGGCGAGCACCGCGCCGCCGGGCCCGAGGAGGGCCCCGTCGGGGGAGGGGCGCCCGGTCATCACGCGTCGAGGATGACGGAGCGGGTGAGGTTGCGCGGGGCGTCGGGGTCGAGGCCCTTCGCGCGGGCACGGGCGAGTGAGACCCGCTGGGCGCGCACGAGCTCGGCCATCGGGTCGAGCGTGCCCGCCTCGAAGTGGGCGCCGGTCGCGGCGACGTCGCCGGCGAGGCCCTCGGGCGTCTCGCCGAACTGCCAGGTGACCCGGCCGGGGGCCGCGATCGCGATCGGTCCGTGGCGGTACTCCATCGACGGGTACGACTCGGTCCACGACTGCGAGGCCTCGCGCATCTTGAGGGCGGCCTCGTGGGCGAGCCCGACCGACCAGCCGCGACCGAGGAAGGTGTACTGCTCGGCGTCCGTCAGTTCAGGTGAGAGGTCTTCGGCCACCGCGCGCTCGGCGTCGGCGATCGCACCGCTCAGGTCTTCGCCGAGCGATGCGCGGAAGAGTGCGAGCGCGGTCGTCGCGAACCGGGTCTGCACGACCGACTGCTCGTCGGCGAACGGCAGCAGCACGGCCTCGTCGACCAGGCCGACGAGCGGCGAGGATGCGTCGCCGATGACGCCGACGGTGCGCACGCGCCCGCGCAGGCCCTCGACGAGCTGGAGCACCTCGGTGGTCGTGCCCGAGCGGGTGAGGGCGACGACGGCGTCGTAGCCGCGATCGACGAAGGCCTCGGATGCCGCGAAGGCATCGGTCTCACCGTGACCGCCGGCTTCGCGCAGCCACGCGTACGACTGCGCGATGAACCACGAGGTGCCGCACCCCACGACCGCGATACGTGCGCCGCGAGCGGGGAGGATCGCCTGCTCGGCCGTGAGCGACGCTGCCGTCGCCCAAGTCTGGGGCTGGGAGGCGAGCTCCGACGCCATGTGTTCGATTCGGCCCGCGATCATCGTTCCTCCGTTTAGCTCCGTCTTGATTGCATTTGATCATAACCAGAATATTCGATCAATGTGATGATCATTTGAATGGTTGCTGTCCGACGAGATAAATCATTGACCAAAAGTTAGTTTGTATGGTGTACTAACAAACCGCGGGTGCCCGATGCAGTTCTCCCGGCGCCGTTCACCTGCGTTATTCGTCGAATCAGGACCCAAGGAGGAGTTCGTGAACGTGCACCAACGCTCGACTGCTCGCACGGCCGGCCTGGCCGCCCTGCTCTCGCTCGCCCTGGCAGTTCCATTTCTGGCCGTCCACGGCGCTGCGGCCGCCGAAGACCCGAGCCCGCCGCGCGACGTCGCGCTCGACGGCATCGCCGTGGCCGCGAGCGAGTTCCCCGACCCGGCACGGTTCGCCGCGGCGTTCGCCAACGACGGCGACCCATCGACCAGATGGGGCTCCGATTACACGCACGGCGACGAGGAGCCGTCATACCCGCACAGCGACCACGATCCGACGAATGACTGGATCACCATCGAGCTCGCTGACCCCACCGAGATCGCCCGGGTCACGTTCAACTGGCAGGACGCGTACGCGCGTCGCTACGACGTCCAGGTGTCGACCGACGGTGCCGCGTGGACGACGGTCGCCGCCATCGAGGACGGGCGCGCCGGCATCCGAGAAATCGACGTCGACGTCGATGGGCCGGTCTCGTTCGTGAGGATGCAGGGCCGGCAGGCATCGCCCTGGGGCTACTCCCTCTTCTCATTCGAGGTGTGGGACCGCGTCGACGAGGAGCCCGCGCCCGATCCGACCGAGTGGGAGTACGGCACCGATGTCGCACGATTGGCCGACGCCACGGCCGCGTCGGTCTACACCGGCAACCCGGGCCGCTTCGCCGCCGCGAACGCGGTCGACGGCGATGCCGGAACGCGATGGGGCAGCGACTACCCGCGCGATGGCGTGGCGGAACCGCCGGCGAGCTCGCACGACCCCTCGGCCGACTGGCTCCAGGTGGGGTTGCCCGAACCGTCCCCGGTCTGGAGCGTCGTGATCAACTGGGAGACCGCGCGACCGGCGGAGTACCTCGTGCAGACCTCGACCGACGGCCTCACCTGGTCGACGGTGAAGGAGCAGGCCGGAGTCGCCCCCGGGCGCATCGAGCACGTCCTCGGACTGAAGACTCCCGTCTCGTTCGTGCGCATGCAAGGCGTCGCGCCCGCCACGGTCTTCGGCTATTCGATCTGGGACTTCGAGGTGTGGTCGGGTCCGAAGGCGCCTCCGGCGCCCGGTGGTGTGGTGCTGCCCGCGCCCGTCACTCTGACCGAGCTCGACGGCGAGCCGTTCGAGATCCGGCCGAGCACCCGTATCGTGGCATCCGACCGTGCCGCCGCGGCCGAAGCCGAGAAGCTCGCGGCCGACCTGCGTCCAGCGACCGGTTACGAGCTTCCCATCACGACGAAGAAGGCGCGCGACGGCGACATCTCGCTCGTCCTTGCGGACGACGCGGGCCCACGTGATTCGGAGCTCGCCCGGGCCGAGGGGTACGAGCTCGCCGCGACATCCGACGGGCTCACCATCGAGGCGAGCGCCGCGCACGGCCTGTTCAACGGCGGGCGCACGCTGCTCCAGTTGCTGCCGGCCGAGATCGCCGGCGACGTGGTGCGTCCGGGTCCGTGGACGATCGAGCCGACCGAGATCGTCGACTACCCGCGCTACGAGCACCGCGGCGTCATGCTCGACCCCGCGCGCAACTTCATCGAGATCGACGGCGTGCGCGACATCATCGACGCGTTGGCGCAAATGAAGGGCAACCGCCTGCACATGCACCTCACCGACGACCAGGGATGGCGCATCGAGATCGAGTCCTGGCCACGGCTGGCCGAGATCGGCGGCGCCATGTCCATGCCCGGAGGCGCGACCGGCTTCTACACCCAGGAGCAGTTCGCGGATCTGGTCGAGTATGCCGCCGACCGCCACGTGGAGGTGATTCCCGAGGTCGACCTCCCGGGTCATTCGAGCGCCGCGATCGCCGCGTACCCCGAACTCTCCTGCGGGTCGACCAACACCGTGTGCACCACGTCGGAAACCGTCGACCGCTTCATCAACGACGTGCTCGCCGAGGTCGGTGCACTGACGCCGTCAGAGCTCTTCCACATCGGTGGCGACGAGTCGATCTCGGGACAGCCCTACATCGACTTCATCAAGAAGCTCGAGGGATTCGTGATGGATCACGACAAGCGGATGGTGGGCTGGACGCCACTGCCGATGGCCGACCTTGATCCGAGCTCCGTGCACCAGTACTGGCGCGACCAGAGCTTCGAGATGGAGCCGTGGTGGTTCGACAACGAGAATCAGGTCATCCTCTCGCCGACCGCCCGCGCGTACCTCGACTACCCGTATCCCTCGTTCAACACCCGGACGACCTACGACTGGGATCCCACGCACGTGGTCGATGACTACCTGTCGCTCAGCCTGCAGTCGTTCGGCCTGAAGGACGAGAACGTGATCGGTATCGAGGGTCCGGCCTGGGGTGAGAACAATCACGGCGGTGCGCCCGACGTCGAGCACAAGGTCTTCCCGAGGATCGCGGCACTCCTCGACCTGGCATGGTCGCCCAGGGAGCGCACGGGAGACCCCGACTCGTTCTTCCAGCGGCTCGCGATCCAGGGCCCGCGCTGGCAGTTCGCGGGAACGAACTTCTGGCCCGACCCCGAGGTCGCATGGACCTCGGCGGCGGCGGGTAGTGCCTTCAGCGGCCGAGACTCCCAAGAGGTCGGGAGCGACGGCGCGCCGGACACCGGAGCGACCGAGAGTCCCGGGCACGCAGGGCGTACGCTGACCGTCGACGGCTCGGTGGCGACGATCGCCTCTCCGACCTGTGCGGTCGGATCGCTCACCGCGACGATCGACTGGGGGGATGGAACCGTCTCCGAAGGCGTGCTCAGCGGGAGCGATGCCGCAGGCAAGCTCGGGAACTCCCTCTTCGAGGTGATCGGCACGCACCGGTACAGCCAGCACCAGGGGGTGCGCGCCTGGAACGGGGCCGTCACCGTCAGCGGTCCGGACGGATGCTCCTGGGAGGTTCCGATCCGTGTTTCGATCACGAATGGCCGTCTGGCAACCGACCGCTTGTAAGGCGATCCATCGGTGGGCGGAGCAACCTCTGCCCACCGATGGCCAGCCGGGATGAGGACCATGACGACGATGAACCAGCAGGGCGCGCTCCGCACGACGGGGAAGGTGCTCCCAGAGCATGCGCGCGGCCACAACCGGTCGCTCGTGCTGCAGATGCTCTATCGCAACGGGGGGCAGTCGCGGGCCGACCTCGCCCGAGCCTCCGCCCTGACCAAGGTGACCGTCTCGGACCTCGTCGCCGAGATGCTCGCGGAGGGACTCGTCGTCGAGACCAGGCAGCGCACCTCCAAGGGGCCGGGCAAACCGGCGGTCGAACTCGACATCGCGCGTGACCGCTGGCAGGTGATCGCCATCGACCTCTCCGACTCGGAGGTGTTCGAAGGGGCGGTGCTCGACCTCGACGGCGGGGTGATGGATCGCGTGTCGGCGCCCAGGAATGGGGCGACGGGTCCGCTCGCGCTCGAGACCGCGTTCGCGCTCGTCGACGAGCTTCGCACACGGGCCACTGCGCCGGTGCTCGGCATCGGCGTCGGCTCACCGGGCGTCGTGGATCTCGATGGGGTCGTGCTCTCCGCACCCAACCTCGACTGGATGAACGTACCGATGCGAGCGGCGCTGACCGAGCGCACCGGACTCCCGGTCCATGTCGCCAACGATGCCAACGCCGCGAGCCTCGCAGAGCACAGCTTCGGCGGGGCGACCCATGACCTGCTCCTCCTCAAGGTTGGCCACGGCGTCGGCGCGGCGGTGCTCGCGAACGGGCGGCTGGTGCACGGCAGGCGGTTCGCGGCCGGAGAGATCGGTCATGTCGTCGTCAGCACCGGCGCCGGTCCGCTTTGCGCGTGCGGCCGTTCGGGTTGCCTGGAAGCCTGGCTCGCGGTGCCTCGACTGGAGGAACGGCTGGCCGAGACATGCGGAGCGGACGCGGCCGATGAGGTGCTGCGTGAGACGGGGCGCCGCCTCGGCTACGCGCTCGCCCCAGTGGTGGGCGCCCTGGGACTGACCGACGTGATCGTCAGCGGGCCGGCGCACCTGCTCGATGGCGTGCTCCTCGACGCGGCACGTGAGGCGCTCGAGAGCCGGCTGCTGCCCGACTTCTTCGACGGACTCGATCTCAGGCTCACCGAGCAGGGGCCGGACATCGTGCTCCGGGGGGCACTCGTACTGGTGCTCACCGGCGTGCTCGGTATCTCGTGACGTGGGATTTGTAAGGGCGGATAACGAATTGAGCACTTCACTTGACGCCGCGGCGAGGACGCGACAAGATTCCTGCAAGCCGATGACGCATAGTGATCGTTAACTGGTAATAACACTCAATAAAGTTCAAACTCGGCCCAGGGCGACAATGACGCGAACTGGACCAACCGTCCCGAATTTGGGCGGAGCACGCAACACCGAGAAGTGAGGAAACACAGTGAGAAAGACACATCGCATCGGAGCGGCTGTCGCCATCGCGGCAAGCGCAACGCTCGCACTCGCATCCTGCGGCTTCGGCGGCGGTTCGGGCGACGACGACGCCGGTGGGAAGACCACCCTCGACCTGCTCGTCCCGAGCTATTCCGACAACACCCAGGGCCTCTGGGAAGACGTCATCGAGGGGTTCGAAGCCGAGAACACCGACATCGACGTCAAGCTCGAAGTGGCGTCGTGGGACAACCTCGAGAGCCTCATCGCCACGAAGATCCAGGGCGGCGAGGCACCCGACATCTACAACGGCGGCCCCTTCGCCGGCTTCGCGGCCGACGAGCTGCTCTACCCGGCCGAAGACGTCGTCTCGCCCGAGACGTTCAGCGACTTCCAGGACTCGTTCATCGCGAACGCCGAGGTCGACGGCACGGCGTACGCCCTGCCGCTGATCGCCTCGGCCCGTGCGCTGTTCGTGAACAACGCGCTGCTCGAGCAGGCCGGCGTCACGGCGCCCCCCACCAACTGGGACGAGCTGCTCGACTCCGCCACGAAGGTCTCCGCCCTCGGCGGCGGCATCGCCGGCTACGGCATGCCGCTCGGTTCCGAAGAGGCGCAGGCCGAGGCGGCCGTGTGGCTCTGGGGCGGCGGCGGCACGTTCGGCGACGCGACCGAGATCACGGTCGACGACCCGGCGAACCTGCCCGGTGCCGAGCAGATCAAGAAGATGATCGACGCGGGCGCCACGCAGGCCGACCCGGGTTCGACCGACCGTTCGCCGCTCATGGACATCTTCATCCAGGGCAAGATCGGCATGCAGGTCGGCCTCCCGCCGACCGTCGGCCAGATCGAGGAGAACAACCCCGAGCTCGACTACTCGATCGTCCCGATCCCCACGCAGGACGGCAGCCCCATGACAGTCGGCGTCATGGACCAGCTGATGGCCTTCGAGAACGACGGCGACAAGCAGGACGCGATCACCAAGTTCCTCGATTACTACTACACCTCCGACGTGTACGTGCCGTGGGTGCAGGCCGAGGGCTTCCTCCCGGTCACGAAGTCGGGTGCTGAGGCGCTCTCGGGTGAAGAGGCGCTCGCTCCGTTCCTCGAGGTGCTGCCCGACGCGCAGTTCTACCCGAGCACCAACCCGCAGTGGTCGGCGACGGATGGCGCGTTCAAGGCGCTCTTCGGCCAGCTTCAGACGAAGCCGGCGCAAGACGTGCTGACCGAGATCCAGGCGCAGGCCGACGCGGGCTGATCCCGCACCGACCAGCAGTTCGTTCGCACTACCCGGAGGGATCGGTGACCACCGAACCATGAGCACCACATCCGATGCGTCACCGATCCAGGCGGGGGCGGCCGACGGCCGCCCCCGCCCCGGGCGCGGAACACCCTCGAAGGGCGACGCCGGCGCGTCGCGCTCCAAGGGCCGCGACCTGCTCCACGCACTGCCCTGGATCGGGCCCGCCCTCATCCTCATCTTCGGCGTCGTGCTGTTCCCGGCCGTCGTCATGTTCTACAACTCGACCCGCGACATCTCCCAGAGCGGCATCGACAAGGGGTCTGTCGGCTTCGACAACTACATCGAGGTCTTCAACTTCCCCTACTTCTGGCCGATCTTCGGCCGCACGATCGTCTGGGTCGTCGTCGTCGTGGCCGCGACGGTCATCATCTCGCTCGGCCTCGCGCAGATCCTCAACAAGGCATTCCCGGGGCGGCGCATCGTGCGCCTCGCGGTGATCATCCCCTGGGCGGCATCCGTCGTCATGACGACGATGGTTGTCTACTACGGCCTCGAGCCGTACTTCGGCATCATCAACAAGTTCCTCGTCGACATCGGCCTCGTCGACACACCAGAGGGCTACGGCTGGACCCGCAACCCAGAGACCGCGTTCGCGTGGTCGATCGTCGTCGCCATCTTCGTGTCGCTGCCGTTCACGACGTACACGATCCTCGCCGGACTCCAGACGGTGCCCGGCGAGGTGCTCGAGGCCGCCAAGATGGACGGCGCGGGGCCCGTGCGCACCTACTGGGGCGTCGTGCTGCCGCAGCTGCGCAGCGCCCTCGCCGTCGCGGTGCTCATCAACATCATCAACGTCTTCAACTCGCTGCCGATCCTGAAGGTGATGACCGGGTCGATCCCCGGCTACGACGCCGACACGATCATGACGATGATCTTCAAGTACATCCAGAACCAGCACAAGGTCGATGTCGCCAGCGCCCTCTCGGTCGTCGCGTTCGTCATCGTCATCGTGATCGTCGCCATCTACGTGCGCGTGGTCAAGCCCATGAAGGAGGTCTGATCGTGGCCGTCACCGCACCCGCGTTCGAGACGATCGCCCCGCCCGCGGCATCCGCTCGCAAGCGCCGCTACACCGAAGACCAGGTGCCGCTCGGCAAGGTGATCGTGCGCATGATCGCCGGCTTCGTCGTGCTCGCCGTCTTCGTGCTGCCGTACGTCATCATGTTCTTCGGATCGGTGAAGACGAAGGCGCAGATCCGCTCGGTCGATCCCACCTACTTCCCAGAGGAGTGGCACTGGGAGAACTACATCAACATGTGGTCGACGCCCGAGACGCCGCTGCCGCAGAACCTCATCTCGACGATCGTGATCTCGGTCTTCGCGACGCTGCTCGTGCTGCTCGTCGCGATGCCAGCGGCGTACTACACGGCTCGCTTCAAGTTCCCGTTCCGCATGGTGTTCCTGTTCCTCGTGATCGTCACGCAGATGCTGCAGCCGGCCGTGCTGACCTCGGGCCTGTTCCGCCAGTTCCTCGCGTTCGACATGATCGACACGTGGGCGGCGATGATCTTCATCAACGCCGCGTTCAACCTCTCGTTCGCCGTGTGGATCATGCACTCGTTCTTCGCCGGCATCCCGAAGGAGGTCGACGAGGCCGCTCAGATCGACGGCGCTGGCCGTCTCAGGGTGCTCTTCACGATCAGCCTGCCGCTCGTCTGGCCCGGCATCGTGACCGCGATCGTGTTCACCTTCGTCGCGTGCTGGAACGAGTTCGCGGCCTCGCTCGTGATCCTCTCGACCGCGGGCAACCAGCCGCTCTCCGTGGCCCTCACGAAGTTCGTCGGCCAGTACGAGACTTCGTGGCAGTACGTGTTCGGCGTCTCGATCGTCGCGATCGTGCCGGTGGTCATCCTCTTCATGATCATCGAGAAGCGCCTCGTCGGCGGCCTCACCGCCGGCAGCGTCAAGTAACCACCAGAACCAGCGGATGTCGCGGGTGCCGCCTGCCCCGCGGCATCCGCTTCACTTCTGCTCAGGCGGCGCCGGGATCGGTCGTCCAGAGCCCGAGGATGTTGCCCTCGGTGTCGGCGAAGTACGCGAACCAGCCCATGCCGGGCACCGGCGCGCGCGGGGACACGACGGAGCCGCCGATCTCGGTGATGCGCTCGAGCGCACCGTCGATGTCGTCGACGTCGACGGTGAGGATCGGGGTCGTCAGCCGATCGGCGCGCTGGAACATGCCGCCGTTGATCGCCCCTGGTTCGAGTGGCTGCTGGGTGGCGTCATCCACCGGCGTCGTGATGACATTCGTGTAGTCCATGCCCGGAATGGGGTCGAGCTTCCAGTCGAACGCCGCACGATAGAACGCCCCAGCGCGTTCCTGATCATCGGCCGGGATCTCGAAATGCACGATGCCTGGCATCTCCGCCTCCTTCGTCGGGGCACGGCACCACCGTGCCTGACGGGAGCATAGACCCGGCCGGGCGACGCCGACAGAGGGGCCAGGACGCGCTGCAAGGGCTCGCGTGCAGCAGGGCTCCGATCTTCCTCGCAATTCCCGGTGCGACAATCCGCCGTCGCTCGAGCTTCGCGCCGTGCTGCAGTGTTCGCGCTGTACATTCGCGGGCATGGATTTCGGGCTCCCAGTTGAATTTCCGCGTCAGAGGAGTAATGTGAGCGCAAACATTCATTCCACCAGTGTTGGCGAGGTGCGCGCGAGCGCGCCGAACCTGCCGGTGAGCACGCCCGTGCACCAACGGGCGGCGATTCTCTCAAAGAGGAGCGATACATGACGTACAGCACTCGCATCGCACGCACCGCCGCAGCAGCGACGGTCACGGCGATCTCGGTGTTCGGGCTTGCGGCCTGCAGCACCGGCGGCGACTCGGGCAGTGCCGACGGTCCCGTCGAGATCAGCTACCTGCACCGTCTGCCCGACGGCGAGGGCATGACTCCGGTCAGCGAGATCGTGGAGCGCTGGAACGAGGAGAATCCCGACATCCAGGTGACGGCGACGAAGTTCGACGGCGCGGCGACCGACATGATCCTGAAGCTCGAGACCGACGTCAAGGCCGGCAACGCCGCATGCCTCGCTCAGGTCGGCTACTCCGAAGTGCCGCAGATGTACGTCAAGGGCCTCCTCGAAGACGTGGCCGACGAAGCCGCGAAGCACGAGGACGAGTTCTCGGCCGGCGCCTACTCGATGATGACCGTCGGCGACGCGGTCGTCGGCTACCCGCAGGACACCGGCCCCCTCGTGTACTTCTACAACGCGACGGAGTTCGAGAACCTCGGCCTCCCTGTGCCCACCACCCTCGACGAGCTGAGCGCCGACTCCGCGACCGCGGCAGCCGCCGGCAAGTACGTCACCGCCTTCACGCCCGACGAGGCGCTCTCCTGGCTGTCGGCTCAGGCCGCGGCCGCGGGCGACTCCTGGTTCGGCTCGAGCGACGGCGGATGGACCGTCGACACCGAGGGTACTGGCAGCCAGACGGTCGCCGCCTTCTGGCAGAACCTGATCGACAACAAGCAGACGCTGGCCACCGAGCGCTGGGGTGAGGCCTTCACGCAGGCGCTCAACGACGGCAGCCTCATCGGCCACGTCGGCGCGGCTTGGGAGGCGGGCTTCCTGCTCGACTCGCTCGACGGCACCCCGGCCGAAGGCCAGTGGCGCATCGCCCAGCTGCCCGACTTCGGCGCCGGCGCCCTGACCGGCCCCGACGGCGGCTCCGGCGTCGCGGTCATGAAGGGTTGCGAGCACCCGGAGGCGGCGATGGAGTTCAACGCCTGGCTGAACACCCAGGTCGACGACCTCGCCTCGCAGGGGCTCGTCGTGGCCGCCAACGGCACGCCGACCACGAGCGACAAGATGCTCCGCCAGTTCGGCGGCCAGGACGTGCTCGCCGAGCTCGCGATCGCCTCGAGCAACCTGAGCCCCGACTTCGTCTACGCACCGGGCTTCGCCTCGCTGACCAAGATGAACGAGACCGCCGCGGGCGTCGCCGACGGCAGCACCACCGTCGCCGACATCTTCACCACCGCGCAGACGACCGCGGTCGCCACGCTCGAAGACCTCGGGCTGCCCGTCTCCGAGTGAGGCGCGGCGTCGATTGATCGCCACGGCGGCGGATCGCAGTTGCATCATGCGATCCGCCGCCGATTCGAGGTTGAACGGAGAGACCGACCACAATGACCGCATCCACCACGTCCCGCGCCGTGAACGGGGGGACGACGACCAAGCGCAACCGGGGAGCCCGCCATCAGGCGCTGACCGGCTGGATGTTCATGGCGCCGTTCTCCGTGCTGTTCGTCGTCGTCTTCCTCGTGCCGATCATCGTGTCGGTGCGTTCCTCGATGTTCGCGGAGGTGCCGAGCGGCGACGGCCTCTACGGCGGCGGCGAGCTCGTCGACACCTTCGTCGGCTTCGACAACTTCGCGACCGCGGTCGGCAGCGAGGTCTTCTGGGCCGGCATGGGCCGAGTGCTGCTGTACGCGCTCTTCCAGATCCCCGTGATGACGATCGCCGCGCTCGGGCTCGCCCTCCTGCTCGACACCTTCATCGTGCGCCGTCCCGGCTTCTTCCGGCTCGCGTTCTTCCTGCCGTTCGCGATCCCCGGTGTCATCGCCGCGATGATCTGGCTCTACCTCTACACCCCCGAGGTCTCGCCGTTCATGTCCTTCCTCCCGGAGGGGACGAACTTCATGGCGCCGGGCACGATCCTCGCGTCGATGGCCAACATGACCACGTGGACCTACACGGGCTACAACATGCTCATCTTCCTCGCCGCACTGCAGACCATCCCGAGGGACCTGTACGAGGCCGCCCGCCTCGACGGCGCCACCGGCTGGCAGATCGCGACGCGTATCAAGATCCCGCTCGTGCGGGGCGCGGCGCTGCTCGCGGTGCTGCTGTCGATCATCGGCACCATCCAGTTGTTCAACGAACCGGTGATCATGGAGAGCGCGAACCCGTGGATGGGCAAGGCCTATACCCCGATGATGCTGACCTACAACTCGATGATGGGCGCGGTCTCGCCGTCGGGAACGGGCATGGCGTCGGCCTACTCGTTGTTGATGGCGGTCGTCGCGGGAGCCCTCGCGATCGTCTACGCGCTGCTGCAGCGCCGGAAGGGAGCCTCGGCATGAGCGCCACGGTCATCGAGACGGCGAAGCGCCGCGCGCGAAAGGCCGCTGCCGACGTCCCGCCGAAGTCGGAGCTGCCGAGCCCGCTGGCCCGTGTCGCGGGCATCGCGGTGCTCGTCGTGGCGACGATCTACTTCATCGCACCCGTGCTGTGGGTCATGATCGCGTCGACGAAGAGCAACCGCGACCTCACCTCGTCGTTCGGATTCTGGTTCGCCGAATGGAACCTGCCGGCGAACTACGACAGCCTCATGACGTGGACCCAGGGCTTGTTCTGGCAATGGGTCGGCAACTCGATCTTCTACTCCGTCAGTGCGGGCGTCATCGGCACGCTCTTCGCCGTGATGGCGGGATACGCGGTCGCCAAGTTCGTATTCCCCGGCAAGACGATCGCGGTCGGGCTCATCATGGCGGGCCTGCTCCTGCCCGTGGCGCTTCTGACGGTGCCGCTCTACCTCGAGTTCCACGCCCTCGGTCTCGTGAACACCCCGTGGGCGATCATCATCCCTTCGGCGGTCTCGCCGTTCGGCGTGTTCCTCGGCATCGTCTACGCGCAGGACGCGGTGCCGACCGAGCTCCTCGAGGCCGCGCGCATCGACGGCGCCGGCGAGCTCCGCATCTTCTTCACGATCGTGATGCGGCTTCTGGCGCCTGCGATGGTGACGATCTTCCTGTTCATCTTCGTCGCGACCTGGAACAACTTCCTGCTGCCGTTGATGATGGTCTCCTCGGCCGAGCTGAAGCCGGTGACGCTCGGCCTGTTCGGCATGATGAGCTACTTCGCCCCGGCGAAGGGCGCGGTCATGCTCGGCGCCCTGCTCGGCGTCATCCCGCTCATCATCCTGTTCTTCAGCCTGCAGCGCTTCTGGCGCTCGGGCCTGGCCGCCGGCGCGGTCAAGGGCTGAGCCCCGAGGCATCCGAATACCGAGAAGGGCCCGCGGCACGCCGCGGGCCCTTCTCGTCTCGCTTGCTCAGGAGCCGATGAACTCCTCGACCGGGCCGAGCTCTGGCATGTCGCGCACCTCGACCGTGTCGCCGAGCTGCTCGAGGTCGAGCACTCGCACCGTGTTGGCTCCGGCGCGCCACAGCGGTGCGGGGGCGTACAGGGTCACCTGCGGGCCGACGTTCCAGTAGCGGCCGAGCAGGAACCCGTTCAGCCAGACGAACCCCTTGACCCCGCCCGGGAACGCGAGCCAGGCGTCGGCGGGTTCTGCGACGTCGAGCCGGGCGACGGCGAAGCCGTCGGTGCCCGGGGCGCCGACGGGCCGGGGCGCGTCCATCGGGATGACGCGATGCGCCCAGCCGTGCACGTAGCGCCGGCCGAGCAGCACGCCGTCGAGGATCCCCTTGTGCTCGCCGATCCGCGGGCCGTAGTTGATGCGGCCGACGTTCTCGACGACGAGCGTGATGGTGACCGGCCCGCTCGAGACCGGGAGCGCCGCGCTCGTCTCGCCGTCGCGCTCGAGCGTCGCGACGCGGGCGCCGTCGACGAAGACCGTTGCGCGGTCGTGCAGGCCGCGAATGGCCAGCACGTTCTCACCCGCCTCGACGACCGCGGTCGCCTCGTACGCGACGAGCCCCTCGGCGACGCCGAGCTCCTCGAAGGTGGCGGGGTGGGGTCGCGGGGCGCTCGCCGCGAGCGCCGCGACCGAGCCGATGAGGGATGCCTCGGGTGCGAGGTTCGTCGTCTGCGGCGGCTGGAAGCGCGGTGCAGCGGGCAGTTCGGGCAGCGGCACGTCGTGGAAGGGCGCGAACGACGCGCGGAGCGCCTCGAACTTCGCGCCCACCCGGCCGTCTTCGGCGATCGGCGCGTCGGAGTCGTAGCTCGTGGCGGTCGGCTGGATCGCGCCGTCCCAGTTGGCGCCGTTCCACAGGCCGAAGTTCGTGCCGCCGTGCGCCATGTAGAGGCTGACGGAGCCGCCGGCGGCGAGGAGCTCGTCGACGGTGCCGATCATGCTCTCGGCGCTGCGAACGTGATGCCGCTCGCCCCAGTGGTCGAACCATCCGCCCCACAGCTCGCTGCAGAGCAGCGGCGTCTTCGGTGGCAGCAGTTCCACGGCCGCCGACACGCCCGTGCCGAACGTGAAGCTCGGCATGGCGCCCTCGACCGAGCCGTGCTCGTGCATGCCCGCGGTGATGCCGTCGGCGGTCGTCAGGAGTTCGACGATGCCGGCGCTGCGGAGCAGGTCGCGCTGGTGTACGAGGTGCTCCAGGTCGGAGCCGAACGATCCGTACTCGTTCTCGACCTGCACGGCGACGATCGGGCCACCGTGCACGGCCTGCAGGGGCGCCAGGCGGGGGAGGAGCTCGGCGTACCAGCGCTCGACCGCTTCGCGGTAGACGGGGTCGCCGGTGCGCACACTCCGCGTGCGGCCGGTCAGCCAGCTCGGGAGGCCGCCGTTGGACCACTCCGCGCAGATGTACGGGCTCGGGCGCACGTACACGTCGAGGCCGATCTCACCGGCGAGGCGGATGAATCGCTCGACGTCGCGCCATCCTTCGAACGACGGTTCGCCCTCGATCTCTTCGTGGAAGTTCCAGGCGATGTACGTGTCGACGGTGTTCGCCCCCATCGCCGCGAGGCGACGGAGGCGATCCTCCCACTGCTCCGGGTGCACGCGGAAGTAGTGCACGGCTCCGGCGAGAATGCGGTGCGGGCGACCGCCCCGGAGCAACACGCTGTCGCGATATGTGAGCGCAGCTACCGAATCAACGTCGGCTCGAGTGTCGGTCGCGGTCATCGCGCGGCCCCCCTTGAATCGCGGGCAATGTCGCCCGATCTTGGAAAATGTTTGCGCTCACATTATCGCGCAAGAATCACTGGGCGCAGCCGTGTTCCACCACTGCAGAGTGAACGCTCACTACGATGGGTCCATGCCACGTCGTTCAGCAGAGGAGCGTGCGCCGAATCAGGTCGATGTCGCGCGCGTCGCCGGCGTGTCGACGCAGACGGTGTCACGAGTGCTCTCGGGCCACCCGAACGTTCGCCCCGAGACGGCGCATCGCGTCATGGCCGCGGTCGACGCCGTCGGATATCGGCTGCACGCTGCAGCCGCCTCACTCGCCTCCGGCCGCACCCGCATGCTCGGCGTCATCCTCGTCTCCACGGCCCGCTACTCGACGAGCGCCATCCTCCTCGGCGTCGAATCGGTCGCCGCCGAAGAGGGCTACGCGGTGACGACGGCGAGCGTGGCGCAGCACTCCGCTCCGGCGAGTTTCCTCGAGGCGTTCGATCGCCTCGAGGGCCAGGGCGCCGAGGGCATCGTGATCCTCGCGCCGGTCGGATTCCTCGCAGAGGCCCTGGGCTCGCGCACCGAGCGCACGCCCACCGTGGGGCATCGTCAGGCCGACGGCGTCGGCGACGACGCACTCGTCGACCAGCGGGCGATCGCCCGGGCGGCCACCGAGCATCTGCTCGACCTCGGACATCGCACCGTCTGGCATGTCTCGGGCGATGAGTTCTGGCAGGAGTCGAACGCACGCCGTGAAGAGTGGGAACGAGTGCTCCGCGAGCGCGGCGTCACGCCGCCGCCCGTGATTCCGGCCGATTGGTCGCCCGAGTCGGGCTACCGCGCGGGGCGCACGATCGCTGCGATCCCCGACGTCACCGCGGTGTTCGTGTCGAGCGACGAGATGGCGTTCGGCGTCATCCGCGCCCTGCACGAGGCCGGACGCACGGTGCCCGACGACGTCTCGGTCGTGAGCGTCGACGACATCGCGCTCGCGGCCTATGCGGCGCCCGCCCTCACGACGGTGCGTCAGCCCTTCGAAGACGTGGGCCGAGCGACCGCCAAGCGCGTGATCGAGATGATCGAGAAGCGCGAAGCCGTTGCGACCGAGCCGCTGCGCCCTGAGCTCGTGGTTCGCGCCTCGACCGCGCCACCGCACGGCGCGTAGCCGACTCCCGCCGCTCCAGAGCGGGCCCCGGCGACGAGCGGATGCCGCGGCGCACGGCCACCCCGTGAGCGGCGGGTCACTCGGCCCAGGGCACCCCGCCGACCTTGCGGTAGTCGATGCCGAGCGCGTCGAGGTGCGTGCCGAGCGAGGCCAGTCGGGCGCGGAACGACGCCTCGTCGCGAGCCGCGCCGTCGGCCGGTGCCGGCGACCACGCGATCTCGGCGATCGCGGTGATACGGGGGAACACCATGAACTCGAGTTCGGGCGCGGCGGTGATCGTCTCGGTCCAGACGGGGGCCTCGATGCCGAGGATGTCGGCCTCTGCGAGGCCGGGCACGATCGTCGTCGGCTCCCACGAGTACGCCTCCTCGAGGGTCGTCGGACCGTCGGCCCAGACCTGGCCGACGGTGCTGCCGAGCGGGCCCGCGGGGTCGTCGGGGTACTTCATGTCGAGGTAGGCGACGTCAGCGGGCGAGAGGATGACGCTGCCGCCCTGTTCCACGAACGAGGTCGTGAGCTCGCCGGCGCGTTCACGCGGGGCGACGAAGTCCCAGTACTGTCCGACCGTTCCCGACGGGAGCTCTCGTGACGCGCCCATCTCGTGCCAGCCGATGACGGTCTTGCCGGTCGCTGCGCCGGCCGCCGTGATGCGTCGCACGAGGTCGAGGTAGTCGGACTCCGAGGTCGCGAGGGACTCGTCGCCGCCGACGTGCAGCCACGGCCCGGGCGTCATCGCCGCGACCTCGCCCATGACGTCGGCGATGAACCGGTCGGTCACCTCGGCCCGCTCGGACGACGCGCAGAGCGACGAGAACCCGACCTCGACTCCCTCGTACGGCTTCGGTGCGACACCGTCGCAGTTCAGCTCGGGGTAGGCGCTGAGCGCTGCGTTCGTGTGGCCCGGCAGGTCGATCTCGGGCACGACGGTGACGAACCGTTCGGCGGCGTACTCGACGATGCGGGCGTAGTCGGCCTTCGAGTAGAAGCCGCCGCCGTCGCCTCCGGTCGAGGTCGACGCGCCGATGCCGGTGAGCTCGGGCCATGCGTCGATCTGCAGGCGCCAGCCCTGGTCGTCGGTGAGGTGCAGGTGCAACACGTTGAGCTTCAGCAGCGCGATGCGGTCGATGTGGTCGAGCACGTCCTCCACCGGGAAGAAGTGACGCGCGACGTCGAGCATCGAGCCGCGGTAGGCGAAGCGCGGGGCATCGGCGACGGATGCCGCGGGCACGGTCCATCCGTCGACCGGCGCCGTCGCGGCATCCGCTCGCTCGATCTCGGCCGGAAGTAGTTGCCGCAGCGTCTGGGTGCCCCAGAAGAGCCCGGCGGGGGCGGACGCCACGATGCGGACGCCGTCGGCGCCGCTGTCGAGTGTGTACGCCTCGGGCCCGTCGCCGGCCCCCGGGTCGATGACGAGCGCGACGTCGGCGACACCGGCCTCGCCGCCGACCACGGGCAGGTCGAACCCGGTGGCGAGTCGCGCCTGCACGGCGAAGGTCTCGGCGACGGCCGCGGCCTCGCCCTCGGCGACGAAGCGCGACTCCTCCGTGAGCGCGAACGAGTCACCGCTCGTGAGCTCGAATTCGACGGGGGCCGGGATGATGCCGGTCACGGCGTCTCCGTTCTGTTGGGCGGTGCAGCCGGTGAGGGCGAGCGCGGGAGCGAAGAGCCCTGCGGCGATGAGGAACGCAGTGATGCGGCTACGGCTGCGTCGTCGATGCATGCGTCCTCGCTCGTTCGGCGGCGAATGGTAAGGATTCCTAACTCATATCGTGGCATGTTTCGTGACCGAGCGGCAGTGCCGTCGTCGGCTTCGCGCGGCATCCGTTGCTAAGCTTCGAGGGTCGCGACTGGCGTTGAGATGGATACCATCGGGGAGCGACTGGCACGGATCGACCGCACGCCTGGGCCGGTACGCATACCTCGGCGCTGGCGCGCGCGAGGCAGCACCCCTCTGCAGTCCGTCACGTCAGTCATGAAGGAGCCAGTCTTGGCCGAGTCCGTTTTCAATGCGCCGCTTTCCGAAGTCGACCCCGAGATCGCCGAAGTCCTCGAGCTCGAACTCGGTCGCCAGCGCGACTACCTCGAGATGATCGCGAGCGAGAACTTCGTTCCCGTCTCCGTGCTGCAGTCGCAGGGCAGCGTGCTCACCAACAAGTACGCCGAGGGCTACCCCGGCCGCCGCTACTACGGCGGCTGCGAGTACGTCGACGTCGCCGAGTCGCTCGCGATCGAGCGGGCGAAGTCGCTCTTCGGCGCCGAGTACGCGAACGTGCAGCCCCACTCCGGCGCCACCGCGAACGCCGCGGTGCTCTCCGCGATCGCGACGCCCGGAGACACGATCCTCGGCCTCGAGCTCGCCCACGGCGGTCACCTCACCCACGGCATGAAGCTGAACTTCTCGGGCAAGCTCTACAACGCCGTCTCCTACGGCGTCGACCCCGAGACCTTCCTCGTCGACATGAACGTCGTGCGCGACAAGGCCCTCGAGCACAAGCCGCAGGTCATCATCGCCGGCTGGTCGGCCTACCCCCGCCACCTCGACTTCGCCGCGTTCCGCGCGATCGCCGACGAGGTCGGTGCGAAGCTCTGGGTCGACATGGCGCACTTCGCCGGCCTCGTCGCTGCCGGCCTGCACCCGAGCCCGGTGCCCTACGCCGACGTCGTCTCCTCGACGGTGCACAAGACGATCGGCGGCCCGCGCTCGGGCTTCATCGTCTCGCGCGACATGGAGCTCGCGAAGAAGCTCAACTCGAACGTGTTCCCGGGCCAGCAGGGCGGGCCGCTCATGCACGTCATCGCGGCGAAGGCCACGGCGTTCAAGATCGCGGCATCCGAGGACTTCAAGAACCGCCAGGAGCGCACCATCCGTGGCGCGCAGATCCTCGCGGCCCGCCTCACCTCCGATGACTCGCGTGCGGCCGGCATCGACGTGCTCACGGGCGGCACCGACGTGCACCTCGTGCTCGCCGACCTCCGCAACTCGAAGATCGACGGCCAGCAGGCCGAAGACCTCCTGCACGAGGCGCTCATCACGGTGAACCGTAACGCCGTTCCGTTCGACCCGCGCCCGCCCATGGTGACCTCGGGCCTGCGCATCGGCACGCCCGCGCTCGCGACCCGCGGCTTCGGCGACACCGAGTTCACCGAGGTCGCCGACATCATCGCGCTCGCGCTCCAGGGCGAAGCGGATGTCGCGTCGCTCCGTTCGCGCGTCGAAGCCCTCACGGCGGCGTTCCCGATGTACCCGGGCCTCGCGCAGTAGGGATACCCCATGACCGCGATCACACTCGACGGCGTCGCCACCGCGTCGGCCGTCAAGTCCGAACTCGCCTCGCGCATCCAGCTGCTGAAGGCGCACGGCGTAGTGCCGGGCCTCGGCACGCTCCTCGTGGGCGACGACCCGGGTTCGCGGTCGTACGTCGCGGGAAAGCATCGCGACTGCGCCGAGGTGGGCATCGAGTCGATCCGCATCGACCTGCCCGCCTCGGCCACCACGGCCGATGTGCGCGCCGCGATCCGCGATCTCAATTCGGCGTCCGAGGTGACCGGCTACATCGTGCAGCTGCCGCTGCCCGCCGGCCACGACGAGAACGCGATGCTCGAGCTCATCGACCCCGACAAGGACGCCGACGGGCTGCACCCGACGAACCTCGGCCGGCTCGTGCTCGGCATCGAGGGCGAACTGCAGTCGCCGCTGCCGTGCACGCCGGCCGGCATCGTCGAGATGCTGCGCCGCTACGACGTGCCCATTCGCGGGCGTCACGTCACGGTCATCGGCCGCGGACTCACGGTCGGCCGCCCGCTCGGCCTGCTGTTCACCCGCAAGGGCCTCGACGCGACCGTCACGCTCACGCACTCGCGCACCGAAGACCTCGCGGCCGAGGTGCGCCGAGCCGACATCGTCGTGGCCGCCGTGGGCGTGCCGCATCTCGTGAAGGCCGAGTGGATCAAGCCCGGCGCCGCCGTGCTCGACGTCGGCATCACGCGCGTGCAAGACGAAGACACGGGCAAGGGCAAGCTCACGGGCGATGTCGACCCCGCTGTCGCCGAGGTCGCCGGACACCTGTCGCCGAACCCCGGCGGCGTGGGCCCGATGACCCGCGCGATGCTGCTCGCGAACGTCGTCAAGGCCGCGGAGCAGCGCCTGCACCGGTAGTCGACCTGTCGGTCGCCCGGTGTTCACCACGTGTGCACCGGGTGGCCGTCTTGCGCGCGTAGCTTCGCGCCATGGCCAGGGTCGAACTCGTCGAAGCGCCGCGCGCCGTCGCCGCGCCTGTGTCGGCGACGCGCGCCGACGGCAGCGAGGTGGGCGCGAGCACTGAGCGAGCGGATGCCGCAGTCTCGCGTGCGATCGCGATCATTCCAGCCCGTGGCGGCTCGGTCGGGCTGCCCGGCAAGAACCTCGCACGCGTCGGCGGTGTGCCGCTCATCGCCAGGGCCGTTCGTGCCGCGCTCGCCGCGGAACACATCGGCCGGGTCGTCGTGACGACCGATGACGCCGTGATCGCAGACGCTGCCCGGGCCGCGGGCGCGACGGTCGTCGATCGGCCTGTCGAGCTGGCGGGATCCACGGCATCGAGCGAGTCCGCACTTCTGCATGCGCTCGATGAGCTCGACCTGCGCGATGCTCTCGAGTCGCGCGTGCCCGATCCGCTCGTCGGCGGCGTCGACGCCAACGACGCCCGCCGATCGGGCGACGATCGCCCGATCACCGTCTTCATCCAGGCGACCTCGCCCTTCATCGATCCGGCCGACCTCGATGCCGCGATCGCTCGCGTCGCCTCGGGCGAACGCGACGTCGTGTTCTCGTGCGTGCCAAGCCATGCATTCCTCTGGCGCGATGACGCCGACGCGGGCTCCGTGGTCGGGGTGAACCACGAGACAAACCGCCGCCTTCGCCGTCAGGAGCGCGAGCCCGAGTACCTCGAGACCGGGGCGTTCTACGTCTTCGCGACCGACGGGTTCCGTGCGGCGGGTCATCGGTTCTTCGGTCGCATCGGCCTGCAGCAGGTCGACGCCGACCACGCGGTCGAGATCGACGAGCTCGCCGACCTCGAGCGGGCGAGAGCACTCGCGCCTCGCATCGATCGCGCGCTCGCGGCATCCGCTCGGCTCGGCCCGACGAGCGCTGCGCACGACCCGCAACACCCGCACGACCCGCTCGACCCGCGCATCGACGTCGACGCGCTCGTGACCGACTTCGACGGCGTGCACACCGACGACACGGTCATGGTCGACCAGCTCGGGCGCGAGTCGGTGCGGGTGAGCCGCAGCGACGGTGCAGGCATCGCGCGGCTCCGCGCGGCCGGAATCCCGGTGCTGATCCTGTCGGCCGAGCAGAACCCGGTGGTCGGGCGGCGGGCCGAGAAGCTCGGCGTCGAGTGCGCCCAGGGCGTGGCGGAGAAGGGCGCGGTGCTGCGCGAGTGGGCCGAGCGCCGCGGCATCCGCCTCGATCGCGTCGCCTACCTCGGCAACGACCGCGGCGACCTGCCGGCCCTCGAGCTCGTCGGCTGGCCCATTGCCGTGCCGGATGCCGCTCCCGAGGCGCTCGCCGCAGCGCGCCACGTGCTCTCGCGGCCGGGTGGCCACGGGGCAGTGCGCGAACTCGCCGACCTGATCCTCGCCGCGCGTGACGCCGCCGCGGCGGACGAAGAACCCGATCCCGCGCCACCGCGCGATCCTGAATGAGGGAGCACCACATGTCCGTGCGCATCGGCCGATCGGTCGTCGGCAGCGAATACCCGGTCTACGTCATCGGCGAGATCGGCCTGAACCACAACGGCGACGTCGAGATCGCCAAGCGCCTCATCGACGTCGCCGTCGAGTCGGGGGCGCAGGCGGTGAAGTTCCAGAAGCGCACCCCCGAGATCGCGACGCCCGAGCACATGCGCGACGTGCCGCGCGAGACGCCGTGGGGAACGATGACCTACCTCGACTATCGGCGCCGGGTCGAGTTCGGCGAGGCCGAGTACCTCGAGATCGCCAGTTACGCGCTGCGGGCCGGCATCGACTGGTTCGCATCGCCGTGGGATGTCCCTTCCGTCGAGTTCCTCGAAGGACTCGACGTCGTCGCGCACAAGGTCGCCTCCGCCTCCGTCACCGACCTGGCGCTGCTCGACGCGATCGCCCGCACCGGCAAGCCCGTCATCCTCTCGACGGGCATGTCGACGCTCGACGAGATCGACCGAGCGGTCGAGACCCTCGGCACCGAGCGCCTCGTCATCATGCACGCCACCTCGAGCTACCCGATGCCGCCCGAGGAGGCGAACCTGCGCACGATCGAGACGCTGCGCGGGCGCTACCCCGGCGTGCCGATCGGCTACTCCGGCCACGAGCGCGGCCTGCAGATCTCCCTCGCCGCCGTCACCCTCGGAGCCGTCGCGGTCGAACGCCACATCACGCTCGACCGCGCGATGTGGGGCTCCGACCAAGCCGCGTCGCTCGAGCCGACCGGCTTCGAGCACCTCGTTCGCGACATCCGCGTGATCGGCGAGGCCATGGGCGACGGCGTGAAGCGCGTGTTCCCCGGCGAGGAGGCGCCGCGGGCGAAGCTGCGCCGGGTACCCGCGCTGTGAGTCGCGGAGATCGGTCGGGCGCACCGGGCAGCGACGACACGTCGGGCGTCGCTGGCTTCGCCGGCGACGCGCATGCCGCGGGCGCGCCGCCCGCGGCCGGTCGCCGACTCCTCGTGATCGCCGATTCCGACTCCTACGTGAAGTGGGGCGCCGCCTTCGCCGCCCGGCTGCCCGGCGGCTGGAGCGCCGAGCTCGTCGTGCTGCGGACCCCCGTGCTTCCGAGCAGGCGGCAGCTGCGCGTGGCACTGGCCGGCACATCATTCGCCGCCGAACGCGTGCCCGTGATCAGCCTCGACGAGCTTCCCGAGCGTCTCGCACGTGACCGCCCAGATGCCGTGCTCCTCGCGCTGCGCGGGCCCCTCGTGCGGGTCGTCGCGCCGATTGCGGCTCGCGCGCCGGGTCGCCCGGTGCTCGTGAGCGGCTTCCCCGGCCTCACGATCCCGGCGGAGCGCAAGGCGATCGTGTACCGCGAGCAGGTCGATCTCATCGTCCTGCACAGCCGACGCGAGGTGCGCGCCTTCCGCGCGAACGCGGAGGAGCTCGGCATCGAGGTCGAGTTCGGACTCGCGACCCTCCCCTTCCTGCCGGGTGGCAGGGCAGCGGATGCCGCGGCATCCGAACCGGGCGCCGATCTCGTCTTCGCAGCACAGGCCAAGGTGCCCGCCGAGCGTGACGATCGCGTGCGCCTGCTCGGCTGGCTCGCCGACGCGGCGCGGCGCCGTCCGTCGCGACGTGTCGTCGTCAAGGTACGGGCGCGGCGCGGCGAGGCGCAGACCCACGCCGAGGCCTTCGACTACGCCGAACTGCTCGACGACCCCGACGTGCGCCGCGCGCTCGGCGGATCCCTGCCGCCGAACCTCGTCGTCGAAGACGGACCGATGGCCGATCACCTCGCGCACGCCGCCGGACTCGTGACCGTGAGTTCGACGGCGGCGCTCGAGGCCGTGGCGTCGGGCCTGCCGACCCTGCTGATCGACGAGTTCGGCGTGACGCCGAAGCTCATCAACACGGTCTTCGAGGGCAGCGGGCTGTTCGGCGGGGCCGATGCGCTTGCCGGCTGGGAGTTCCGGCGCCCGGCGGACGAATGGCTCGCCGACAACTACTTCCACGGCGGTGAGCACGACGACTGGCTTGCGCGTCTCGAGGCGCTGCTCGATCGACGTGCTGCCGGAGACCTTCTGCTGCGGAGCCGTGCGTACAACCTGTCGGGCGGAGCCCTGCGCCGCGCCTTCGAGCGCAAGCGCATGCTCGGCGAACACGACCGTTCGCTCGCGGGCGCCGCCTCGATGGTCGTGGCGATCCCGACCCGTTGGGTCGTGCGGCGCGCTCGCCGCGTGCGTGCGCTGCTGGCCGCACCGGGGATTGGCGTGGCCGAGGTCTGACCGCTACGAACAGCGGCGGCCAGGGCGAGCGACCGGCGGGCCGACCGGCCGACCGTGTGACCCGAGCGCCTGACCGACTCAGTCGACCGGAGCCGAGTGCTCCTCGACGTGGGCCAGGTACGACGCGGCGTTGCGCTGGATGCCGGCGCGCTCGATGTCGCTGAGCTCGCGGCGCACCTTGGCCGGCACGCCGGCGACGAGCGAGCCGGGCGGCACGACGGTGCCCTCGAGCACCACGGCGCCGGCGGCGACGAGGGAGCCCGCACCGATCACCGCGCCGTTCAGCACCGTCGCATTCATGCCGACGAGGCAGTGGTCTTCGACGGTGCAGCCGTGCAGCACCGCGCCGTGCCCGACCGAGACGCCGCGCCCGACGTTCAGCGGGTAGCCGGCGTCGACGTGGCAGACGACCGTGTCCTGCAGGTTCGACCCCTCGCCGATGCTGATCGGCTCGGCCTCGGCGCGGAGCACGGCGTTGTACCAGACGCTCGATCCAGCGGCGAGGCGCACGTCGCCGACGATCACGGCTCCGGCGGCGACGAACGCCGTCTCGTCGAGCGTGGGGGCGGCGATGCCGGCGATGGTCAGGATGCGAGCCGAGGGGTCTGCAGACATGCGCACAGCCTACGCGCGCCCATCGCGCGGCCCATCGTTCGGTCCGGCCTCCCCGTGACGCCGACGCGCAGAGCGCACCGCCCGGGCGATGATGCGATAGGCGCCGCCGATCGCGAGCACCGCGATGCCCGCGACGATCGAGACGGGCGGAAGGGTCGCGACGAGCACGAGGCATCCGATCGCCCCTGCTGCGGAGAGCGCCCGAGGGACCCGTCGTTCCGATCGGGGCTGCGTGATCGCCGCGACGTTCGCGACGAGGTAGTAGAGCAGCACGCCGAAGGAGGAGAAGCCGATCGCCCCGCGCAGGTCGACCGTCGCGACGAGCACGATGACGGCGATCGCGACGGCGATCTCGGCGACATGGGGCACCTGGAACCGCGGATGGATCCGGGAGAGCGGACGCGGCAGTTCGTCGTCGCGCGCCATCGCGAGGGAGGTGCGGCCGATGCCCGCGAGGAGGGCGAGCAGCGCCCCGAGCGCCGCGACTGCGGCGCCGATGCGAACGACCGGTGCGGCCCAGTGCCAGCCGGCGGCCTCGACGACGTCGACGAGCGGGGCGACGGATGCCGCGAGCCGCTCCGGGCCGAGGGCGCCGAGTGCCGCGGCGCCGACGGCGACGTAGACGAGTACCGCGATGGCGAAGGCGATGCCGATGGCCCTCGGGATCGTTCTCGACGGATCGCGCACCTCTTCGCCGAGCGTCGCGATGCGCGCGTACCCGGCGAATGCGAAGAACAGCAGGCCCGCCGACTGGAGGATGCCGAGCCAGTCCTGGCCAGGCGCGCCGGCGCCGGCGCCGAGGTCGATGACGGGCGCACCGTCGATCGGCGCGCCGCCGTACGTCGCTGTCGCGCCCGCGGCGACGACGAGCGCGAGCACCCCCAGCACGCCGATCACGATGACGGTCGCCACCCGCGCCGTGCGGGTGATGCCCCGCAGGTTGACGGCGGCGATCGCGATGACCGCGACGATCGCGAGCGGCCGCTGCCAGGCCGCGGGAGCGAGGTACGCCGCGAAGGTCATCGCCATGGCGGCGCAGCTCGCGGTCTTGCCGATGACGAAGCTCCAGCCGGCGAGGAAGCCCGGCCACTCGCCGAGGCGTTCGCGGCCGTATCGGTAGGCGCCGCCGGACTCGGGATAGCGTGCGGCGAGCTGCGCCGTCGAACCCGCGTTGGCGAGGGCGACGAAGGCGGCGATCGCGAGCCCGATCATGAGCCCGGCCCCGGCGGCCTGCGCCGCGGGCGCGAACACCGCGAAGACGCCGGCGCCGATCATCGCGGCGAGGCCGATCGCGACGGCGTTGCGGAGCCCGAGGCGACGGGCGAGGGAAGGCTGGTCCACGCTCGCACATTAGAGCATGCAGGTGACGGGCAGGGGGAGTGTGCGGCCGACCGGCTTCACGACGGCGCCGGTCGCTAGGATCTCGGCATGCCTTCGCCCACGCACACCGCCGTCGACCGAGTCGCCGAGGCCCTCGCCCGGCATGGGCTCGCACCCGAGATCGTCTGGTTCGACGACGCGGTCACGACCGCCCCGCTCGCCGCGGCGGCGCTCGGCGTCGAGGTCGGCCAGATCGCCAACTCCCTCGTCTTCACGATCGACGAGGAGCCGATCCTCGTGCTGACGTCGGGTTCGCACCGCGTCGACACGGAGTGGCTCGGGCAGCAGCTCGGCGGCGTCATCCGTCGCGCCTCGAAGGAGGTCGTGAAGGAGGCGACCGGTCAGGTCATCGGCGGCGTCGCGCCGCTCGGCCATCCCGCGCCGGTGCGCACGGTCGTCGACGTGCAGCTCGCCGACTACCCGGTCGTCTGGGCGGCGGCGGGCCACGCGAGGACGGTCTTCCCGACCTCCTTCGACGAGCTCGTGCGCATCACGGGTGGCACGCCGCATGCCGTCGAGGCCTCGCGCCCCTGACTCGTCGCCGCATCAGGGTGGCAGCAGCTTCTCGACGCGCACCCCGGCACGCACTCAGGCGTCGCGCCTGGCGCCCTCGCTCGGCCGCACGACGAAGATCGTCGGTTCGCGGTAGCCCTGCTCGGCGAACTCGCGGCGGACCTCGCGTTCGACGACGGGCACGAGCGCGTCGATCATGAGTGCGATCGCCGAACCGCCGAAGCCGCCTCCGGTCATGCGGGCGCCGATCGCACCGTTCGCCTGCGCGGTGCTGACCGCGAGGTCGATCTCGGGCACGCTGATCTCGAAGTCGTCGCGCATCGAAACGTGCGACGCGTCGAGTAGCGGACCGATCGCGGCAGCGCCGTGTTCGCGCAGGGTGCGCACCGTGTCGAGCACCCGCTGGTTCTCGGTGACGATGTGCCGCACCCGGCGGAAGGTCTCATCGTCGAGCACCGCAGCGGCGCGGACGAGGTCGCCGACGTGCACGTCGCGAAGCGATTCGACGCCGAGCGCCGCTGCGCCGGCTTCGCAGGAGGCTCGCCGTGCGGCGTAGCCGCCGGTGGCGTGGGCGTGCGACACGTTGGTGTCGATGACGAGGATCGAGAGGCCGTCGGCGGCGAGGCCGAGCGGGATCACCTCGGCGTCGAGGCTGCGGCAGTCGAGGAACACGGCCGCATCGGCGTGCGAGAGGAGCGAGGCCGACTGGTCGAGGATCCCGGTGGGGGCGCCGACGACGCGGTTCTCGGCGAGCTGGCCGACCTTGGCGAGCGTCGGGCGGTCGAGGCCGAGGTTCCAGTGCTCATCGACGGCGAGGGCCACCGAGCTCTCGATCGCGGCCGACGACGACAGCCCGGCGCCGACGGGCACCGTGCTCGAGATGTGCAGGTCGAGACCGGAGACGGCCCCGAGGTCGGCGCCGAACTGCCCGAGCGCCCAGATGACGCCGAGCGGGTAGGCCGACCACCCGTCGAGCGACTCGGGGGAGAGGTCGTCGAGATGCAGCTCGACAGTCTCGGTCGCGAAGGTCGAAGAGACCCTGATCAATCGGTCGTCCCGCGAGCCGAGCGCGACGTTCGCGCGCTGGTCGATCGCGAACGGGAAGACGAATCCGTCGTTGTAGTCGGTGTGCTCCCCGATGAGGTTCACCCGCCCGGGTGCGGACCAGACGCCGAGCGGCGGTCGTCCGTATCGCTGCGCGAAGCCGGCAGCGGTCTCGGTCGAGGAGGCGGCGGAATCGGTCACGATCGGGTTCCTTCGGAGGCGGAGTGGGAGTCGGAGTCGAATTTCGGGACGGAGCCGACATCGGGCACAGAGTCGATTGCGGCGCGCAGCGCCTCAGCCTGTGATTCGGGCGTGACGTCGCCGATCCATGCTCCCATCGCGGCCTCGGAGCCGGCGAGGAACTTCAGCTTGTCGGCGCCGCGGCGCGGGCTCGTGAGCTGCAGCATGAGTCGAACGTCGCCCCGGCGCTCGTTCACGGGCGCCTGGTGCCACGCGGCGATGTAGGGAGTGGGGGTGTCGTAGAGCCGGTCGATGCCCCGCAGCAGTCGCAGGTAGAGCGAGGCGAGCTCGTCGCGCTCGGCGAGGGTGGTCTCGGCGAGGTCGGGCACGTGCCGGTGGGGGAGCAGGTGCACCTCGATCGGCCAGCGCGCGGCGAACGGCACGTACGCGGTCCAGTGCTCACCCGCGAGCACGACGCGGGGCCCGCCGCGTTCGCGCTCGAGCAGGTCGGCGAAGAGCGTCGGCCCGTACGCATCGATCGAGGCGAGCAGCCGCTCGGTGCGCGGTGTCACGTAGGGGTACGAGTAGATCTGGCCGTGCGGGTGGCCGAGCGTCACGCCGATCGCCTCGCCGCGGTTCTCGAACGGGAAGACCTGCTGCACGCCGGGCAGCGCCGAGAGCGCGGCGGTGCGCTGGGCCCACGCCTCGATGACGGTGCGCGCGCGGGAGACGGACTGCGTGCCGAAGGAGCCCTCGCGCTCGGGGCTGAAGCAGACGACCTCGCAGCGGCCGATCGAGGGGTGCGTGCGCTCGAGGCCCACCCGGCGGAGGTCGGCGAGCACGTCGGCGTTCGACGTATCCGGGTCGGCGAGTGCCGGGCCGAACGACGGCGAGCGGTTCTCGAAGACGGCCACGTCGTACGTGCTCGGGATCTCCGACGGGTTGCCGGGCCGCTGCGGTGCGAGCGGGTCGAGGTCGGCGGGCGGCAGGAAGACGCGGTTCTGGCGTGCTGCGGCGATCGAGATCCATTCGCCGGTGAGCGGGTCCTGCCGCATCTCGGCGTTCGCGGGCCGCGGGTCGAGCACGCGCTCGTCGATCGCGCGCTCGGCGGGCAGCGTCGAGCCGGCATCGTCGAAGTAAATGAGCTCACGGCCGTCGGCGAGCCGGGTCGAGGTCACGGTGATGCGAGGGTCGACAGGGGCAGCGGATGCCGCGCCCGCGACGTCGTTCGAGTCGGTCACGCGCCACACCCTACGCGCCTTTCGTTTCGCAAACAAACGCATTTCGTATTGCAAAGTCACTGGGGAGCGCGCATGATTCCGATATGACGATCGACCCTGCGACCGCGAACGCCCCGCTCGATGCGCCCCGGCGGCGCGAGCTCGCCCTCGCCCTCGTCGCCGAGCGGGGATTCGTGCGCGTCGCCGAACTCTCGCGCGCGTTCGGCGTCACGACCGTCACGGCGCGTGCAGACCTCGACTCGCTCGAACGCCAGGGCGGCATCCGCCGGGTGCACGGCGGAGCCGTGCCGCTGTCGTCGCCGCTCGCCGCCGAGCGCCCCGAACGCGAACCGAGCTTCGAAGAGGCGCTCGAGGCATCCGTCGAACCGAAGCGGCGGATCGGGGAGCACGCCGCCTCGCTCGTCCGCAGCGGGCAGAGCATCATCCTCGACGTCGGCACGACGACGCTGCAGGTCGCCCGCGCCCTGCGCGCCCGCACCGACCTCGAGGACCTCGTCGTGTTCACCAACGGCCTCTCGATCGCGCTCGAGCTCGAGCCCGAGATCCCGCGCTTCACGGTCGTCGTGACCGGCGGCACGCTCCGGCCCAAACAGCACTCCCTGGTGCATCCGCTCGCCGGCTCGATGCTCGACGAGGTGCACGTCGACCTCGCCTTCATCGGCTGCAACGGCGTCGACCCGGTGCACGGCGTCACGAACGCGAACCTTCCCGAGGCCTCGGTCAAGTCGCTCATGATGCGAGCGGCCGCGCGATCGATCGTCGTCGCCGACGCGGCGAAGCTCGGCGAGGTGCACCTCGGACGCATCGCCGCCATCGACGCCTTCGACGCACTGGTCACGGATGCCGCGGCGCCGACGCCGATCGTCGCCGAACTCGTCGATGCCGGCCTCGCCGTGCACTTCGCGCGAGACTCTAGAGTGGATCCATGACCCTTCCCACGGGCGAGCAGTTCGCCCTCGAGACGTCGACGTCGAGCGGCGACCTCAGCGCCACGATCACGGCCGTCGCAGCAGGCATCCGCACCCTCAGCATCAACGGCATCGACCTCGTGCCACCGTTCGCCGAAGACCAGACCCCGCCCTCCGGCGCGGGCATCGTGCTCGTGCCGTGGCCGAACCGCATCCGCGACGGCCGGTGGAGCCACGACGGCGTCGAGCACCAGCTCGCGATCACCGAGCCGGCGAAGAACAACGCCATCCACGGGCTGCTCCGCCACACCGAGTACCGGCCGATCGCTCACGAACGCGACTCGGTGACGCTCTCGGCGACGGTGTACCCGCAGGCCGGCTACCCGTACCTGCTCGGCACCGCCGTGCACTACGAGCTCGTCTCCGATGGGCTGAAGGTCACGCACTACATCGAGAACCTCGGTGCCGAGGCCGCTCCCGTCGCGATCGGCACGCACCCGTTCCTGAAGATCGGGGGCGTGCCGACGGCCGACCTCGAGCTGCGCCTCGACGCCGCGAGCCACATCGAGGTCGACGAGCGGTTGCTGCCGACCGGTGAGGTGCCCGTCGACGGCACTGAGTGGGACTTCCGCGAGGGCCGGCGGGTCGGCGACGTCTCGCTCGACGACGCCTTCGGCGAGATCGCGAGCGAAGACGGCCAGGTGCTGCACACGCTCACTGCGCCCGACGGACGCACCGTCTCGATCTGGGCCGACTCGGTGTTCGAGTACGTGCAGTGCTACACGACCACGGCCTTCCCGGGCGAAGACGGCGACGTCGCCATCGCGGTCGAGCCCATGACGGCACCGGCTGAGGCGTTCAACTCCGGCCGAGGGCTTCGCTGGCTCGATCCGGGCGAGGAGTGGCAGGCGTCGTGGGGCATCCGCTTCGAGGGATTCGCGCCGGAGTAGCCGACCCGTCGTCGACAGGGGTTCGCCCGCGTCAGCCGCCCACGCACGCTCCCGAGTCGACGGCGGCGTCGAGACTCGGCGCGGCACTCGCAAGCGGCGAGAGCGTCGACGTCGGAATGGCGAAGCCGACGTTGTCGACCGTCTCGGACTTCGCGAAGACGACCGCCGCGACCTCGCCGTCGCCCGTGAGCACGGGGCCGCCCGAGTTGCCGTGGTCGACGTCGGCGGCGAGGGTCACGACGTCGCGCGTCGATGTGGCGCCGTCGGTGCGGATCGTCAGCGGCCCGCTCGACATGACGCTGGCCGGCCGCAGCTCGAACGGCCCGCCGAAGGGGTAGCCGGCCACGGCGACCTCCTCTCCGGGTGAGGGGGTCGCGAGGGCGAGCGGCAGGGTCTGGAGTCCGTCGACCGCGATGAGGGCGAGGTCGTTCGCCGCGTCGAACGAGACCACCCGGCCCTGCACGGCCGGCTGCCCGGGAGCCTCGACGATCGGCTCGGTCACGCCGGCCACGACGTGCGCGTTCGTCACGACGCGGTCGGGCGCGACGACGAACCCGCTGCCCGAGAGCGTCGACCCGCACTCGAACGCACTGCCGGTGATGCGAACGACGGATGCCGCGGCGACCGCGAGCTCGGGATCGTCGACGTCGAAGTCGGGCAGTGCGGGAGCCTCGGTGGGCCCGCCGAGCGCGTCGACGAGCCAGGGCAGGCCGTCGCCGAGGATGGTGGTGCGAAGCTCGGCGAGCAGCGTCTTCGTCGGTGCGGGGGTGACGGTGTCGAGACCCTGCAGCACGCGTGAGCCGGCGATCGCGGGAGAGAGCACGGGCACGCCCATCGCCGAGACGCCCGACGCGACGAGCGCGACGACGAACGCGGTGACGAGCAGGTTGCCCAGGGCGCCGAGGATGCGGTCGAGCACGCCGAGCTTGACAGCCCGCACACCCCGGCTGAGGAGGCGCCCGACCACCGCGCCGAGCCACGCGCCGAGGCTGAGCAGGGCTATGGCCGAGGCGATCGCCGCGGGTGCCCGCCACTCGGGCCACGGCACGAGGCCCGCGATCCACGGCATCACGAAGTACGCGGCGATGCCCGCGGCGACGAGTCCGACGAGGCCGGCGGCCGTGTGCAGGAGCCCGGCGCGCCAGCCGTTCACGATCGCGCCGATGAAGACGAGCACGAGGGCGATGTCGAGCAGGATGCTCCAGACCACGGGGCTCCTTTCGATGCGGGGGGACTCCAGCCTGCGGCATCCGTCTTCGAGAGTGCTGAAGGCGCGCGTGTGCTCGGCGCGGCGTGAGACCGGGGCACACGAGAACGACCCCGTCGTCGGGTCGACGGGGTCGTTCGCTCGTGGGGCGACGCTGCTACATCGTGGGCATCAGCACCGAGTCGACGAGGTAGACGGTCGCGTTCGCGGTGTGCACGCCGCCGCAGATGACCGCGGCGTCGTTGACCATGAGGGCGTCGCCCGAACCGGTCACCTCGACCGTGCCGCCCTGGACGGTGGTCTGCGTGCCGACGACCTCATCGGGCGAGAGCTGACCGGGCACCACGTGGTAGGTCAGGATCGACGAGAGTGTCGCCGAGTCGGTCTTCAGTGATTCGATCGTCGCCGCGTCGATCTTGGCGAACGCCTCGTCGACGGGGGCGAAGACGGTGAACTCGTCGCCGTTCAGCGTGTCGACGAGGTCGACCTCGGGGTTCAGCTGGCCCGAGACTGCCGCGACGAGCGTCGTCAGCAGCGGGTTGTTCGAGGCCGCGACGGCCACCGGGTCGGTGGACATGCCGACGACGGATCCGGGGCCGTCGGGAACGGCCTCAGCGTAGGCGGCGCAGCCGGAACCGACGAGATCGGCCGCGGGGTCCGCCTCCATTGCCTCCTCGGTGGGCTGGGTCTCCTCGGACGACATGGCGGGCTCTTCGGTCTCGGCGGTACTGGCGCCCGCGCTGCAGCCGGCGAGTCCGAGCACGGCGACAGCCGTGATCGAGAACGCGGCGAGGACGGTGCGGGTGCTGCGGTTCGTGGAACGCATCGGTCGACTCCTTCGTGAATGGCGACCGCGGAAGCGGGTCGTTGCGAGGGATTCGACGCCCGTCGCCGATCGGATTGGTGTGAATCCGATCGGTGCCCGATCGCCGTCCCGACCAATCGGATCCGGCGTCCGCTGCGAACCACCGTCGACCCGAGAAAGCAGGACCCTGTGATCACCCTCGCCCTCATCGGCCTCCTCGGAGGCCTCATCACCGGCATCTCGCCCTGCATCCTCCCGGTGCTGCCGGTCATCTTCCTCTCGGGCGGGGCGCAGAGCGCCAGGGGTACGGCGGATGCCCCGGCGGCCGGCCGCTGGCGGCCGTACCTCGTCATCGCGGGGCTCGTGGTGAGCTTCAGCGTCTTCACGCTCGTCGGCTCGCTCCTGCTCGCCCTGCTCGGGCTGCCGCAGGACGTGCTGCGCTGGGCGGGCATCGTCGTGCTCGTGCTCATCGGCGTCGGCCTCATCGTGCCGCGCTTCGAGGAACTGCTCGAGAAGCCGTTCTCGTGGATCCCGCGGAAGAACGTCGGCACCGAGCAGGGCGGGTTCCCGCTCGGCCTCGCGCTCGGCGCCGTCTACGTGCCGTGCGCGGGCCCGGTGCTCGCGGCCATCACGGTCGCAGGCTCGACGGGTCGCATCGGCGTCGAGACCGTCGTGCTGACCGTCTCGTTCGCGGTGGGCGCCGCGCTGCCGCTCCTCGTGTTCGCGCTCGCCGGCCGTCGGGTGGCCGAGCGGGTGAAGACCTTCCGGAAGCATCAGAAGGGCATCCGCATCACCGGCGGCGTCGTCATGATCGCGCTCGCCGTGGGGCTCGTCTTCAATCTGCCGCAGCTCCTGCAGCGGCTCGTGCCCGATTACACGAACGCGTTCCAGCAGGAGCTCGCCGACTCGGAGGAGGTCACGCGGGCGCTCGACCTGGGCGGTCTCGTGAACAACGAGAACGCGAAGCTCGACGAGTGCACGAACGGCGCGGCCGAGCTCGAGTCGTGCGGCGCCGCTCCCTCGATCAAGGGAATCCAGCAGTGGTTCAACACCGAGGGCGGTGCGGCCGTCGACCTCGCTGAGCTTCGCGGCCAGGTCGTGCTCATCGACTTCTGGGCGTACTCGTGCATCAACTGCCAGCGCTCCATCCCGCACGTCGTGGCCTGGGACGAGGCCTACCGGGATGCCGGACTCGCCGTCGTCGGCATCCACTCGCCCGAGTACGCCTTCGAGAAGGAGCCGCGCAACGTCGCGGCGGGCATCGCCGACTTCGGCATCGACTATCCCGTCGGCCTCGACAACACGCTGTCGACGTGGACGAACTACCGCAACCGCTACTGGCCCGCGCACTACCTGATCGACGCGGACGGCGTCGTGCGTCACATCTCGTTCGGCGAGGGCAACTACGCCGCTACCGAGTCGCTCATCCGCGAGCTGCTGCAGGACGCCGACGCTGCGGTCGACCTGCCGGCCGCCACCGAGCAGTCGGAAGACACCCCCGAGGCCGGTTCCACGACCCCCGAGACCTTCCTCGGCACGACGAAGCAGGTGAACTTCGCGGGCGCCCAGCCGTACCGCCGGGCGACGACCGAGTTCGCCTTCCCCGGCGACCTCGCTGCCGACTCCTTCGCCCTCGACGGCGACTGGGCGCTCGACACGCAGTCGATCGCGCCGTCCGCGGGCGACGCCCGGGTGCGGCTCGACTACACCGCGAGCGAGGTGCGGATGGTGCTCGGCGGATCGGGCACGATTGTCGTCGACGACGGCGATGAGCGCCGGGAGATCCAGGTCACCGGTGTTCCGCGATCGTACGAGCTCGTGAAGACGGATGCCGCGGCATCCGGAACCATCACCGTCACCGTGAGCCCCGGTGTCGACGCCTACTCCTTCACGTTCGGATGAGCCATGCGATCGCAGAGCACTGCGGAGCCGTCATGGCCCGCACGACCACCAACGCCGGATCTGGCATGCTGGAGCGCGTGGCCGACCGCGACAGTGACCTCACTGCGCCGGCGCCCGTCTCGACCGCAGAGCAGCTGCTCACGCGCATCGGCACCGGCGACCGGGAGGCGTTCGGCGAACTCTACGACCAGACTTCGGCGAGGGTCTTCGGCCTCGTGCGCCGACTCGTGGTCGACCCGGCCCAGGCCGAGGAGGTGACGCAGGACGTGTACCTCGAGATCTGGCAGACCGCCCCGCGATTCGATGCGGCCCGCGGAAGCGCCCTCGCCTGGATGTTCACCCTGGCGCATCGCCGCTCGGTCGACCGCATCCGGGCCTCCCAGGCCGCGCGCGATCGCGACCTCCGCATCGGCGTGCGCGACCTCGACGTGCCGGTCGACACCGTGGCCGAGACCGTCGAGATCCGAGTCGAGCACGAACGGGTCGTCGGTGCGCTGGAAGATCTCAGCGAACTGCAACGCGAGTGTGTTTCGCTGGCCTACTACGGCGGACTCACGCAGAGCGAGATCGCCGACCGCCTCGAGGTGCCGCTCGGCACGGTGAAGACCCGATTGCGAGACGGCATGATCAGACTGCGAACCGCATTGGGGGTGACGACGTGAGCGAGACGAACGAGCCGCGCGAGGTGCCGCAGCCGCACGACGCCGCGCCCGACTCCGTCGACGCGCTGCGCGACGCCGTCGCGGCGTACGGGCTCGACGCGCTCGATGCCGACGAGCGAGCAGCCGTGGAGCGTGCACTGGCAGACGACGCCGAGTTGCGGGGCGAAGCCGAAGGATTCGCCGAGACGGCGGCGCTGCTCGCGAGTGCGACTGCGCCCGTCGAGCCGCCGCCCGCGCTGAGATCCAGGCTGATGGCGCAGCTCGACGCGCTGCCGCAGCAGCAGCTTCCGGATGCCGCGGCGCCCGCCGTGCCCGCTGTGCGTGCGGCACCCTCGGAACCTGCTCCTGCGGTGCGGCGAGCGGAACTCGAGACCGGCCCCGCGGAGCGCGCCGCGCAGCGGCGCTGGTTCCAGCGTCCGGGGGCGATCATCGCGGCAGCGGCGGCATCCGTCGTGCTCATCGCCGGAGCCATCATCGGCGTCGGCTGGGCCGGCCCCAACGGCTGGGGCGCGCAGCGCGAGATGGCCGCGATCGCCGAGGCGCCCGACGTGGAGTCGTCGACCCACGAGGTCGAGGGCGGCGGCGCCGTCACGCTCTACTGGTCGGCCGAGCAGGGCCGCTCGGGCGTCGTCGTCGAGGGGCTGCCGGATGTCGGCGAGACGTCGACGTACGAGCTCTGGTACATCGACGACGCGGGTGCGCAGTCGGCCGGCACGTTCGACGTCGCCGGAGGCGAGACCTGGCGCGTGCTCGAGGGCGACTTCGCTCCGGGCGTCGCCGTGGGCGTCACCGTCGAGCCGGCGGGCGGTTCACCGCAACCCACGACCGAACCGATCGTCGTCATCTCCACGTAGTCGACCTGCCACAACGGATGCCGCTGCGCCGACCCGCCTCGGTTAGGGTCTGAGTGCCCGTGGCCGTGCGGCCGGGCCCAGACACGATGAGGAGTTCGGATGCGCGTCGGAATGTTCCTGAATTACGCGGGCGGCTTCCGCGAGGTCGCCGACGAGGTCGTCGAGCTCGAGCGGGCCGGCGTCGACCTCATCGCCGTGCCCGAGGCGTACTCGTTCGATGCCGTGAGCCAGCTCGGCTTCCTCGCGGCCCGCACCTCGACCATCACGCTGGCCTCCGGCATCCTGCAGCTCTACACGCGCACGCCCACGCTCACGGCGATGACGGCCGCTGGTCTCGACTTCGTCTCCGACGGCCGGTTCGAGCTCGGCATCGGGGCATCCGGCCCGCAGGTCATCGAGGGCTTCCACGGCGTGCCGTACGACGCGCCGCTCGGCCGCACGCGTGAGCTCGTCGACATCTGCCGCATGGTCTGGCGCCGCGAGCCCGTCGTGCACGAGGGGCGCCGCTACACGATCCCGTTGCCCGCCGACCAGGGCACCGGGCTCGGCAAGCCCCTGAAGCTCATCAACCACCCCGTCCGCGAGCGCATCCCGATCACGATCGCCTCGCTCGGCCAGAAGTCGGTCGAGCAGACCGCGGAGATCGCCGACGGCTGGCTGCCGATGTTCTTCCACCCCGAGCGGGCGGCCGGCGTCTGGGGCGACGCGCTCGCCGCAGGCTCCGCGAAGCGCGCCCCCGAGCTCGCGCCGCTCGACGTCTTCGCGAGCCCGGCGTTCGCGATCACCGACCACCCCGAGCAGGTGCTGCCGCTCGTGAAGCCGCAGCTCGCGCTCTACATCGGCGGCATGGGCGCCCGCGGCAAGAACTTCTACAACGAGCTCATCTCGAGCTACGGCTTCGAGGCCGAGGCGGCGCACATTCAAGACCTCTACCTCGAGGGCCGCAAAGACGAGGCGATCGCCGCGGTACCCGACGAACTCGTCAGTGCGATCTCGCTCATCGGCCCGGCCGGCCACGTCGCCGAACGCGTCGCCGCGTTCGCGGAAGCCGGGGTGACGACCCTCGCCGTCACCCCGCTCGCCCGCACCTCCGCCGACCGCGTCGCGCTCATGGCCGGACTGCGCGCGATCGTCGGCTGACGAGCGCCGCGACATCCGCTCGATCGATCGGGGAGCGGATGTCGCAGCCGGATCGATCCCCGGCGAAGTCCCAACTGCCTCTGGTGCTGTGCCGGGTACGGGGCTAGCGTGAGATCGTGCCCGCGATGACGCGGACGCAAGGGACACCTGGGGAGGAGCCGCCATGGCGGGAACGTTCGAGCTCTATGAGGATGCGAGCGGGCAGTTCAGGTTCCGGCTGAAGGCCGGCAACGGTCAGACGATCGCGGCATCCGAGGCCTACACGACGAAGTCGGCCGCGCAGAACGGCATCGAGTCGGTGCGCTCCAACGCCCCCGACGCGACCATCGTCGACCAGACCACGTAGTTCGAACGCCCGCCGAGGCGGTGCCCGGGAGCGGGCCCGCTGCGGCGTGCGTTCGAAGCCGGGCGAAATGCACGCCGTCGGCGATCACTGTGCCCCCAGAGAGACTCGAACTCTCGACCCACGGATTAACCTGCTGCACTAGGTTTCCCTAGCCACCGTCGCCGGCTTGCAGTCTGGACTATATCTTCACCTTCGGCCGAGCCGGTCAGGTGCGCCGCGTGTAGTCTCTGAGGTTCCCTTGCGGTTACCTGCTGATTGCCCAATCCCTCGGATTGTCACTGCCCTTTCGGGCGAGTACCTCGGGCTCTCAGGGTGTTCCAGCATATAGCGGCGGTCATCCAACGTATTTCGACGCTGGCGCTCCTATTTTTTGTTGAAGTCCGTTGCTCTAACCAACTGAGCTATGGGGGCGGAGCCAGCCTAACAGGCTGATTCCGACGGCGGCTTCGGTGCGCGTGTCGGGAGGTGGGGCTACCGTGCCGACGTGAAGGAATGCTGCATGTGCCGGCGAACCCTGCCGCGGTCCCAGTTCAACGTCAAGTCCGCGTCGCCAGACGGTATTCAGAACGTCTGCCGCGAATGCAATCGGGCCCAGGCGCGCGAATACTATGCACGGAATCGAGATGCTCACCTCCGAGTCGTCATGGCACGCAGGGCCGGGCAGCGGAGACTGGCGATCGAGGCGGTCGGCGCGTACCTGCTGGCTCACCCGTGCGTCGATTGCGGCGAGGCAGACGTGCGGGTGCTGGACTTCGACCACCGCGTCGGGAGCGGCAAGCAGGCCGAAGTGATGCGGCTGGTGCAGAACGGCTACTCCGTCCACCGTGTCATGGCAGAGATCGTGAAGTGCGACGTGCGCTGCCGCAACTGTCACGCCAAGGTCACCTATGAACGCCTCGGGGAGAACTGGCGAACGGCGCTCATGCGACGCACGGTCGGCGAGGAGTGAACGACAGGTCGCGGTCGGCCGCACGCCACTCGACGTACGCGCCCACCGCGAGCGCGAGCATGGGGCCCCAGAACCAGAGCGGCAGCACGAGGTTCACGAGCAGGGCATCGGCCGGCGAGACCGCTGGGCCGACCGTGGTCAGCAGCATGGGCACGGCGGCGATGCAGAGGATGCCGGCCGCGATGAAGCCCGGGACCGCAGCGGCCGCCACCGGCACCGGCCGCCCGCCGACCCACGGCATCCAGCGCGGGAAGACCCGGCCCCACGGCAGGATCAGCCCGAGCGTGAGAATGCCGGCAGCGATCGCCCCCGCGCCGATCACGAGACCGGTGACGAGCATCTCCGGTTCGAGCTCTTCGCTGCCTGGGCCGAAGAGCGGCCACGGCGTCACCCAGCTCGCTCGCGCCACGGCGTAGGGGAGGGGCCCGATCGCCGCGAGAACGGTGAGGGTGCGACGGTGGCGGACGAGCCACGCCGCCAGGCGACCAGAGCTCGCCGAGCGAAGCGTCACGAGCGTCAGCGCGCCCCAGACGAGCGCCGAGATCAGCCCGAGGCCGACGATCGCGAACCCGGGAAGGCCGGCGACGAGCGCGCCGCCGAGCATCACCGCGAAGTCGACCACCCCGTCGATCGTCAGCCCGGCCCACAGCACAGCCGTCGCGACCACGAGCAGCAGGCCCGTGAGCAGGGCTGCGCCGAGCCGCGGTGCGCGTACGAGGGTGACGCCGATCGTGACGAGACCGGCGATCACGGCGGCCGCTCCGAAGAGGTACCCGGTGAGGGCGATGGTCGACATGCTGCCGAACAGGAAGGCCATCGCGGCGGTGACGAGACTCGCCGCGATGCCCGCGGTGTTCGAGCGCGGCGGCGTCGCACGCCGGCGCGCCAGCGAAGCGGCGATCGCGACCCCCGCCCCGCCGGCGGCGAGGGCGAGCAGTGCCGCCGCAGTCGGGTCGAGCACCAGCGTTGCGAGGCTCGGCGACGGGGGACTGACGAACGGGCTCAGCGCCGGCTGAGCGAGCCAGACGATCGAGAGCCCTGCGATGATCGCGGAGGCGACGAGTGCGACGAGGGCGAGCGGCCGGAGGGCCTTCGAGGGGCGGTGGCTCGGGGCGCCCGGCCGATCCGGGAGGGCTCGGGCGTCGGGTTCTGCGGTGGTCACGGTGCAGCTCCTCTGGATCGTTGCGCGGCCGCACGGTGCGGCAACGGCCAGCGTTCCAGCGCGACGGATCGTGCGCCTCACCCCGACGGGTGAGGGACGCACCGGAGGGTGCCGGGTAGCGTGAGCGGCGATATGGATGCTTCGTCCGGCCCCGATGCCGCAGCTCGATCGTCGCGGAAGCCCTCCCTCGCGGATGTCGTCGGCGCGCTCGCCGCGGCGGCGGCGCTGCTGCCGTTCACGGTCGCCGAGCTGCTCCGCGCTGCGCCGTCCGACCCAGCATGGGTCGCCGTGGTCATCGGCCTGTTCGTGCTCCTGCACGGGGCCGTGGCAGTGCGTCGACGCTCGCCGCTCGGCGGGCTCCTGATCGCCTCGGGCATCATGCTGGCGCTCACCGCGGCGAGCCTGCCCGGCAGCCCGACCGTGGCCGTGCTGATGCCGAGCAGCCTCGTGTACCTCGTCTTCGTCTTCACCGCGGCGGCGAGCGGCGGGCGCCTGGCGGACGTCGCCGTGTTCGCCCTGGGGCTCGCCGGCGCCGCGATGATGACCGCGGTGGCGATCATGCACGCGACCGTCGAAGCGCTCGTCGCCGAACCGGCCGCGATCATCACGCTCGTGGGCTTCCTCGTCGCCTCGATCGGAGCGGCATGGGCGCTCGGTCGCGCTCGGCTCGAACTCCGTCGTGCCCGGGCGGCGCGAGAGGTCGCTCGCGAACAGGCCGCCGAGCTCCGCCTGCAGCGTGAGCGCGAGGCCGCCGCCGAGGAACGTCGCCGCCTCGGCCGCGACCTGCACGACGTGGTCTCGCACTCCCTCGCCGTGATGGTCGCCCAGGCCGAGGCCTCGCGCGTGCTGCTCGGACGCGATGACGCGAGGGCCCGCGCCTCCATCGAACACGTCGTGGCGACCGGGCGCAGTGCGATGACGGACATGCGAGGGCTCGTCTCGGTACTGGCCGCTGCGAACCGCGATGACCGGCCCGACGCCGTTCCGATGGAGCCGAGCCCGAGCCTGGCCGACCTGTCCGAGCTTGTCGAGCGCGCTGCGGCTCCGGGGCGTGCGGTGTCGCTCGACGAGTCCGGCACTCCTCGCGCCGTCAGCCCGGGTGTCGGGCTCACGGTGTACCGCGTCGTGCAGGAATCCCTCACGAACACCCTGAAGCACACCGAGCCGCCGACGAGCAGCGCCGTGCGCCTCGAGTGGGGAGCCGACGTGCTCGAGGTGATCGTGGAGGACGACGGGGGCGCGGGGGGCGCCGGGCCGTCGGCCGACCAGCACGACGGCCGCGGCATCCGCGGCATGCGCGAACGGGCCCGCCAGCTCGACGGCACCCTCGAGAACGGCCCGATCACGGGCGGAGGCTGGCGCACTCGGCTCCGCCTGCCGCTGCCGCCCATGGAGCCGTCGGAATGAGCGGCGTCGAGCCCGCGGCATCCGCTCGCATTCGCGTCGCCATCGCCGATGACCAGGAGCTCATCCGGTCCGCCGTCGCCGTCATGGTGGAGGCGCACGACGACCTCGAGCTCGTCGGGGTCGCGGCCGACGGCGGCGAGCTCCTCGAACTCGCTCGGGCGCATCGTCTCGACGTGGTGCTCATGGACATCCGGATGCCTCGGCTCGACGGCATCGAGGCCACTCGCCGGCTCCTCGCCGAGCATCCGGCGACGCGGGCGCTCATCCTCACGACCTACGATCTCGACGAGTACGTGTTCGCGGCGATCCGGGCGGGAGCCGGCGGTTTCCTCACGAAGGATGCCTCGAGCGACGAGATCGCCGCGGCGATCCGGGCCGTCCACGGCGGTGACGCCGTGCTCGCGCCGCGCGCGACCGCGAGCCTCGTCGACTTCGTCGCACAGGCCCCGACACCCGCCGACCCCGATTCGCTGCTCGCCGACCTGACCCCGCGCGAGCGGGAGGTGTTCATGCAGCTCGTCACCGGCGCGTCGAACGAGCAGGTCGCCGCCCGCCTCTACCTGACCGGCAACACCGTGAAGACCCACGTCAAGTCGATCCTCTCGAAGCTCGACCTCGCCGACCGGGTGCACGTCGTCATCTGGGCGTTCGAGCACGGCATCGCCGGGTCTCGGTAGCGACCGCGTGCCCGGTCCGCCGAGCGGGCGGTCAGCCGAGGCTCTCGGAGAAGACGAGTAATGTGTGCGGCGATGGCTTCCGAATTCTCCCGACCCACCAAGTTCCCGCCCGGCATGTTCGAGGCGTTCCAGGGTGCGGAGGACCCGGCGCACCTGAGCCGGGTCGCCCACGACACGGCCGCCGCGCTGCTCGCACGAGTGCAGGCGGACCCCGATCCCGAGGTGGTCGCACGGCTCGTCGCCTACACCGACGAGCACGGCATCGACGCGATCGCCGAACTCTGGTCGCGCGCCTCCGCGAAGAGCCTGCCGGGTGCGCTGTGGCGCGTCTACCTGCTGCGCGCGCTCATCCGTCAAGACCCGCAGAGCATCAGCCTCGCCTTCCAGCGCGGCACCGAGGTCTCGCACACGATCGACCAGGTGGTCGCGGGCGCCGCCATCCCCGCAGGGCCCGACGAGGTCGTCGAGCTCGCCGACCGCATCCTGCACGGGCTGTTCACAGGCGACTTCGCCGTCGCCCTCGAACGTGCCGCGGCGTTCGCGCGCGTCGCGGCGACCGGATCGGCGAGTCTCGCCGACGACGCCGACGAGGCCGATTCCGTGCACCCCGATCGTCCGGCGAAGCTCACGATCCGCGCCCATCGCCTCGTCGAGCTCGCCGACGAGCTGACCTCCTGCGCCCGGCTCTGGCGGCGCGACGCGCTCGACTGAGGAGCCTTCGCGGCCTGGAGGGAATGAACCACCTCCCGACGTCGTTTAGAATTGACGTGGCCGGCCGCAGTAACCCCGGGCTCCAATATTCGCCGCTCCGAGCGGCCTCGCGCCGAGAGGCGTTCTGCGGCCGGCCTCTTGCATGCAGTAGAGCGGATGCCTCGGCGCGAAGCGCGCCCGCGGCATCCGCGTAGCATCGGAACATGCCTGAGACCGTCACGCTCCTCATCGAACCCGTTCCCGCCGACGCGCGCGATCTCGACATGGCATCGACCCTGCGCGACGTCGACGCCGCAGCGCCCGCGCTCCGCGTCGGAGAGCTCTCGACGCAGCGCGGCGACGGCATCTTCGAGACGATCGGCGTCGTCGACGGCCACGCGCAGGAGACCGCGCCGCACCTCGCGCGCCTGCGCAACTCCGCACTGATCTGCGAGCTACCCGAGCCGAACCTCGCCCAGTGGCAGGCCGCCGTCGACACGGCGGTCTCACGGCTCCCGCAGCAGGGCGAGTTCGCGATCAAGCTCGTGCTCAGCCGCGGCGTCGAGCACGGCCCAGCCCCCACCGCCTGGCTGCACGCCGTGCCCGCCGCCGACTTCACCGCGGTGCGGGAGCGCGGCATCGCTGTCGTCACCCTCGATCGCGGCTACGCGCACGACGCCGCCGAACGCGCACCCTGGCTGCTGCTCGGCGCGAAGACCCTGAGCTACGCCACGAACATGGCGGCGCTGCGCGAGGCGCACCGTCGCGGCGCCGACGACACGATCTTCGTCTCGTCCGACGGGTACGTCATGGAGGGGCCGACGTCGAGCGTCATCCTCCGGCACGGCGAGCGATATTCGACGCCGGCGCCCTCGGGGGCGATCCTGCACGGCACGACGCAGCAGAGCCTCTTCGAGCACCTCGAGGCGGCCGGGCGAGCAACGGAGTACCGCGACATCCCGATCGCCGAGCTCTCGACGGCCGACGCCATCTGGCTCGTCTCGAGCGTGCGGCTCGCCGCCGGAGTGACGAGCCTCGACGGGGCTCCGGTCGCCTACGACGCCGCCGAGACGCGCGCGTTCAACGACTACCTTCGCTCGCCCCGCGACTGATCAGGGCGGGTCGGCGCGGAGCCAGCATGGGCGTGGCACCGGGCCGGCACTGCGAAGCTGGCGTGGATACCGCGGTCTCCGCGTCCCCTGAACGGGGAATTGCGCTCGCGCGAACCGCCCTCGACGCTCGTTTGTAAATGTTGCTAACATAACCGCACGCGACCAGTGAAGTGAGCGAGCGGAGGGTGGCACCCATGAGCGAGGCTCCGCGTCACGGCTCCCGGCACCGCCCCGTCGGCGTCGTCTTCGAGGGCTCGAGTGCGATCGTCGAGCTGCTCGCGCAGCATGACCTCATCGTCGCGCCCCACGTGGCCGCTCGCCTCGGGCTCGGCCTCGCCGGAGACGCCGACGCGATCATCGAGGTGGCGACAGCCCTGCGCGCATCGCAACGGCTCGGCCTCACCTCGTTGCCCGACCCTCTGCCGATCGTGCCCGCGATCGACGCCGATATCGGGCCGGCCTGCGAACGACTCGACGGCTGGGAGCGGCAGGCCCTCGTGATCGCCGCCGTCTGCATCGACGACCGCAGCGACGTACTGCTCGCGGCCACGGGGCGTTCGATGGCCGACCTCGTCGAGAGCCCGTTGAGCCGGCAACTGCTGCTCGTCGCGGGACACTTCGCCTTCGCCGACCCGCGCACCCGCGTCTGGGTGCACGGGCGTGCATCACTGGCCGATCGCACCGCCGCCCACGGCGCGCTCGCCGACGCGTACCGGTCCATGCGGATCGACGAGCAGGAGACCTGGCACCGCTCGCTGGCAACCCTCGAGGGGTCGAGCGACCTCGTCGGCCCGCTTCTCGACATCGCCGAGCGAGCGGATGCCGCGGGCGAGGCGGAATGGGCGCACACGGTCGCACGCGAGGCGGCGAGTCATGCCGGCGGTGAGCAGGCCATGCGTGCCCGGAGCATCGCGGGTCGAGCTGCACTGCACGCCGGGTTCGTCGACGAGGCGGAGCGCTGGTTCGGCGACGTGCTACGCCGGGGAGACGAGATCAGCCGGACAGACGTGCTCGGCGAGTACCTCATCGCCGTCGCCATGCTCAGCGGCGACGTGCCCGACCACGAACTCGACGAGCGACTCGAGCACGCAGGATCCTGCCCGGGCGGCAGCAGGCACGCGCTCGCCCGTGCGCTGCTCATCGCCGCCGGACTGCTCGCGGAACGGGGCGCGATGCACCGGGCCGGCCAGCGGCTCGCGCAGGCCCGTGAGCTCCTGGAACGATCGGGCCTCCCGCACGACGAGTGGCTGGCCATGCGCGACTGGTGCTCGCTGTTCGGCGGAGTGGTCGACGATTCCAAACTCGCAACGGTCAGCCCGACGCCCGAGTCGACCCGCTTCGGCGCCCTCAGCGTGCTCGCCCGCGCCCTCGAATGCGGGCTGGCCGGCGATGCCGCCGGGGCGGCCCGGCGGCTCGCGCTGCGCCGGGACGTCGTCGGAGCGACCGGCGGGATCGCCGTCGCCGACATCGAGCGGTCGCCCCTCATGCGCGCCGAGCGAGCCGTCGCGATCGCCCTGCTCGAACTCTGGGCGGGCGAAGTGGGGCGCGCGGCGACCGGCTTGCGCCAAGCGGCATCCGACGTGCCGATCGCGCTTGCATTCGGTGGTCTCGGTGCGGTGCTCGCCCGCCGGATCGAACTCATCTCGACTGGGGAGATCGGGCCCTGGGCGCGCGCGATCGAATCCGTCCTGCCGCAGCCGATCCTCGGTGTGCGGCGCGAAGACCTCATCGATCGCGCCGTGACGGCGCACCTGCACGGGCGCAGGGCCGAAGCGGAAACGCTCGTCGCGCTCGCCGAGGAGCGGTCCCTCCGGGGGTTCGGCTGCGGCCTGCACGTGCCCGGCCTCGACGCTGCATCGGAGGAACTCGAAGATCCAGACGGGGGCCCTGCGCCGGCTGACGCGAGTTCCGCCCTGGCCGGCTGCACCGGGCGGCGCACGCCGGACGCCCGGCTTGCGAGCCAGCTCCGGCACCGGATGCGATGCATCGGCCGTGTCGGATTCGAGGCCGACCACACAGTCGTCGCCGAGCTCGCGCGAGCGATCGTCTCGCCGTACGAACGTGCGCGGACCGAACTCATGCTCGCGCGCACCTGCGCCGCATTCGGTGCCGGCGACCTGGCCGAGCGGCACCTCGTGGCGGCCGAGCACCTCTTCGGCGACTGCGGCGCGATCGGCTGGCTGCAGGCGGTGACCGTGGAGCGCGAGGCGCAGGGGCGCCCTGTCGACGGCCCCGATGCCGACTCGCAGGATTCGCCGCCGACCGGGTCCGAGACATCCCATCGCCCTGCACCGCCGGCAGCGGTACCCGCACCCGCATCGCAGGCATGGGATCTCGCCGACTGCCGAGCGGCATGGGCGCAGGTGCTCACCGACCGTGAGCTCGAGGTCGCAATGCTCGTGGTCGAGGGTGCCTCCAACCGCGATGCCGCCGCGCGACTCTTCGTCTCGGTCCGCACCGTCGAAGTGCACGTCGGGCGAGTGTTCTCCAAGCTCGCCGTGCACTCGCGTGTCGAACTGGCGGTGCTCGCGCACCGCATGCGCGGGCGCATGTCGGGCACGCATACGTAGTCCTGCGTATGCGTGGATGTGCTGATTCGGCGGCGTCGCGCCCCGAATAGCGTCGGGCTGCCCGCGAGGTGCGCGGGCCGAGGCATCCGAATCGGACGGAAACGACATGCGAACACCCCAACGAATGCGCGCGCGGCTCCTGACCGCCGCCGCCGGCATCGGCCTGCTGCTGGCGGCCCTCATCCCACCCGCGATCGCGAACGCGGCCGAACAGTGCGGCGACGCATGGAGTTCGACGACCGCGTACTCGGGCGGGGCGAAGATCTCGTACGACGGTGTGAACTACATCGCGAAGTGGTGGACGCAGAACAACGTGCCCGGCACCGAGCAGTGGGGACCGTGGGCGAGCGACGGCGCCTGCGGGACGACCACGCCGACCCCGACGCCCACGCCGACTCCGACGCCCACCCCGACTCCGACGCCCACCCCGACCCCCGAGCCGGGCACGCCGTGGACCGCGAACCCCGACGAGAAGTGCCGACCTGACGGTCTCTACCAGACCCCGGGCGTGAATGTGCCCTACTGCTCGGTGTACGACGCCGACGGTCGAGAGAAGCTGCCCAACGGACTCGAGCACCGGGTGATCGGCTACTTCACCAGCTGGCGCACGGGCGTCGACGGAACGCCGCGCTACCTCGCGAGCGACATCCCGTGGACCAAGATGAGCCACATCAACTACGCCTTCGCGCACATCGACGGTGCCGGAAAGGTCTCCGTCGGCGCGGAGAACGCGAACGACGCGGCGACCGAGATGACCTGGCCCGGCGTCGCCGGCGCCGAGATGGACCCGGCACTGCCGTATCAGGGCCACCTCAACCTGCTCGAGAAGTACAAGAAGGCCAATCCCGGCGTGAAGTCGCTCGTCTCGGTCGGCGGTTGGGCCGAGACCGGCGGCCACTTCGGGACGGACGGCAAGCGCGTCGCCGACGGCGGCTTCTACACGATGACGGAGTCGCAGGCGAAGATCGACGCGTTCGCCGATTCCGCCGTCGCCTTCCTCCGCCAGTACGGCTTCGACGGCGTCGACATCGACTACGAGTACGCCACGAGTAACAACAAGGCGGGCAACCCCGACGACTTCGCGGTCTCCGACCCGCGCCGGGGCGCGTTGTGGGCCAACTACGTGAAGCTCATGAAGACGCTGCGCGAGAAGCTCGACCGAGCAGGCGCGGCCGACGGCCAGCACTACCTGCTGACCGTGGCCGCCCCTGCCTCGGGCTGGTTGCTCCGGGGCCAGGAGGTGCATCAGGTCGTGCAGTACCTCGACTACCTCAACATGATGTCGTACGACCTGCACGGAGCATGGAACGAGTACGTCGGGGGCAACGCGCCGCTCTACGACGACGGCAAGGACGCCGAGCTCGCCGCGGGCGGCGTCTACACGGCCTACAAGGGCATCGGCTACCTCAACACCGACTGGGCGTACCACTACTTCCGCGGCGCGATGCAGGCCGGCCGCATCAACATCGGCGTTCCGTTCTACACACGCGGCTGGACCGGCGTGACCGGGGGCACTGACGGGTTGGGCGGCAAGGCTCCGTTGGCCGACCAGACGAAGTGCGCGTACGGCACCGGCGCGACCATCGGAGGCAAGGACAGGTGCGGCAACGGTGCGAGCGGCATCGACAACCTGTGGCACGACAACGACGCCTTCGGCATCCAGATGGCGGCCGGAGCGAACCCGATCTGGCACGTGCTCAACCTGCAGAACGGAACGGTCGGCGACTACGCGGCGAGCTACGGCTCTCCGACCGCTCCGCTGGTCGGCACGTACGCGCACCGGTTCGACCCGGTGTCGAAGACCGAATGGTGGTGGAACTCCTCCACGAAGACCTTCCTCTCCGGCGACAGCGACCAGGCGATCCAGGCCAAGGCCGACTACGTGGCTCAGAAGGGCCTCGGCGGTGTCATGATCTGGGAGCTCGCGGGCGACTACGGGTACGACTCCGCGAACGGGCAATACACGATGGGTTCGACGCTCGTGAACCGCATCCACCAGACCCTGTCGGCGTCACAGCCGTACGGCGCGTCGAAGGCGACCACTGCGATGCCGACCAAGGCGCTCGACCTGCAGGTCTCGTACGACGAGTTCGCGCTCGGCGACAACAACTACCCGATCAACCCCGAGGTGACCTTCACCAACCGGTCGGCGGCGGCGATCCCCGCCGGAACGAAGATCACCTTCGACACCGGCACGAGCGACACCGGTGAACTGAAGGAGCAGAACGGCTGGGGCGTCACCAAGGTCGCCAGCGGGCACACAGGTGACAACGTCGGCGGTCTGAAGGGCGACTTCCACACGTACACCATCACCGTGCCGTCGGGAGGCATCCCGGCCGGCGGCTCCGTGTCCACGAAGCTCTCGTGGTCGATGCCGATGGCTCAGCTCTCGAACCTCCGCGTTCAGATCGGCGCCGAGACCTTCGCCACGCTGTACGACCTGCCGCGCAGCGCGCTGGTCGTCGCGCCGGGCGATGGAGCAGGCGGCGGCCCCGGGGGCGGCGGTACGTGCGACGCGGCGGCATGGAACGCCACGGCCGTGTACACCGGCGGTCAGCAGGTCTCGTACGGAGGCGCCGAGTACACCGCGAAGTGGTGGACCCAGGGCAACACCCCCGGGGCCTCCGATGTCTGGGGTACGGCCACCGTCTGCTGAGTCGCGGGCACGACCGACGGGGCCGAGTACGTACTTTTACGTACTCGGCCCCCTCGCGTTCGCCCGAACATGTGTGGATCGTGCGGACGCCGCGCCGCGGCATCCGCTCGTAACTTGACGGTGTGGGCGCGACCGCGCTCGTTCCTCCATCGACGAAGGACACCATGCAGAGACAGACAAGCACGCGACGGGGCCTGCGCACGGCGCTGGCCACCCTCGCCACCGGCGCGTTGGTCGCCGGTCTCGCCGCAGTCGGAGCGGCCGCCCCCGCGGTCGCCGCCGAGACGGCGCCGAGTGCCGTCAACGGCTACCGCAACGTCGGCTACTTCGCCCAGTGGGGCGTCTACGGGCGCGCTTTCCAGGCCAAGCAGCTCGAGACCTCGGGCGCGGCGGCCGACCTGACCCACATCAACTACGCGTTCGGCAACATCCACCACCAGGACCTCACCTGCTTCATCGCGAACAAGGCGCAGGGCACTGGGCCGAGCGGCTCCGACGGCGCCGGCGACGCATGGGCCGACTTCGGCATGGGCTACACCGCGGCGAACTCCGTCGCCGGCGTGGCCGACGCCTGGGACCAGAAGCTCGCGGGCTCGTTCAACCAGCTCAAGCAGCTGAAGGCCAAGCACCCGAACCTCAAGGTCATGATCTCGCTCGGCGGCTGGACCTGGTCGAAGAACTTCTCGAAGGCCGCGGCGACGGATGCCTCGCGTAAGAAGCTCGTGAAGAGCTGCGTCGACCTGTACCTCCGCGGCAACCTGCCCGTCATCGACGGGCGCGGCGGCGCCGGTGCGGCGGCGGGAGTCTTCGACGGCATCGACATCGACTGGGAGTGGCCCGGCTCGCCGAACGGCCTCGAGGGCAACTTCGTCGACGCGGTGAACGACAAGGCGAACTTCACGGCGCTCCTGAAGGAGTTCCGCACGCAGGTCGATGCGCTCACGGCCGAGAACGGCCACCCGTACCAGCTCTCGGCGTTCCTTCCGGCGAATCCCGCCGACATCGCCTCCGGCGGCTGGAATGACCCGGAGAAGTTCCGCTACCTCGACTTCGGCAACATCCAGGGCTACGACCTGCACGGAGCGTGGAACCCGACCCTCACCGGCCATCAGGCCAACCTCTTCGACGACCCCGCCGACACCCGACCGGCGACGCAGCGGTTCAGCGTCGACAAGGCCGTCAAGGAGTACCTGAAGACCGGCATCTCGCCGAAGCAGCTGGGCATCGGCCTCGCTGCCTACGGGCGCGGCTGGCAGGGTGCGACGTCCACGAACGCCTGGGGCACCGCGACGGATGCCGCCCCCGGAACCTGGGAGAAGGGCAACGAGGACTACGACAAGCTGAAGTCGCTCGGCACCGACCACTACGACGCCGCACTCGGCGCAGCATGGCGCTACGACGGCAACCAGTGGTGGAGCTACGACAACATCCGGTCGACCACGCGCAAGGCGCAGTACATCGTCGACACCGGACTCGGCGGCGGTATGTGGTGGGAGCTCGACGGCGACCGCAACGGCGAGCTCAGCGGCACCCTCGCCGACAAGTTGCGCGCCTCGAAGCAGGGCCCGGCGACGGACCCGGTGGGCAGCACCGACCCGACCGACCCGACGGACCCGACCGACCCGACTGACCCCGGAGACTGCGCCGCAGCGGCGTGGGCGGTCACCGGTGTCTACACGGGCGGCCAGAAGGTGTCGTACAACGGCTCGGAATACTCGGCCAAGTGGTGGACGCAGGGCGAGACGCCCGGAACGGCGGCCGTCTGGGCGCTCGTCGGCGCGTGCGACCCGACGGATCCAACCGACCCGACCGACCCGACTGATCCCACCGACCCGGGGGACTGCGCCGCAGCGGCCTGGTCGGCGAGCACGGCGTACAGCGGGGGCGCCCTCGTGAGCCACGGCGGTTCGACCTATCAGGCGAAGTGGTGGACGCAGAACAACACGCCCGGCGCCGAACAGTGGGGCCCGTGGGAACTGAAGGGAGCCTGCTGACGCGTCCTCGGGTCGGGTAGCCCCCCGCCCGGCCGAACGAGTCCGGCGACACGGATGCCCCGGAGCGAAGTTCGCTCCGGGGCATCCGTCATGCCTGCTGCTCGAGAATCAGCCGAAGCGGCCCGAGACGTAGTCCTCCGTCGCCTGCACCGACGGGTTCGAGAAGATCGTCGTCGTGTCGTTGTACTCGATGAGGTTGCCGGGCTTGCCCGTACCGGCGATGTTGAAGAACGCCGTCCTGTCGCTGACGCGCGAGGCCTGCTGCATGTTGTGCGTCACGATCACGATCGTGTACTTCTGCTTCAGGTCCTCGATCAGGTCCTCGATGGCGAGGGTCGAGATGGGGTCGAGCGCCGAGCAGGGCTCGTCCATGAGGATGACCTCGGGGGAGACGGCGATCGCACGTGCGATGCAGAGTCGCTGCTGCTGGCCGCCCGAGAGGCCGGAGCCGGGGCGGTCGAGGCGATCCTTGACCTCGTTCCAGAGGTTCGCGCCGCGCAGCGACTTTTCGACGAGCTCTTCGGCATCGGGCTTGGAGATGCGCTTGTTGTTGAGCTTCACGCCCGCGAGCACGTTCTCCTTGATCGACATCGTCGGGAACGGGTTCGGCCGCTGGAAGACCATGCCCACCTGACGGCGCACGAGCACCGGGTCGACGTCGGGGTCGTAGAGGTTGTTGCCGTCGATCAGCACCTCGCCCTCGACGCGGGCGCCGGGGATGACCTCGTGCATGCGGTTCAGGGTGCGGAGGAAGGTCGACTTGCCGCAGCCCGACGGGCCGATGAACGCGGTGACGCTCCGGGGCTCGATCGCGAGGTTCACACCTTCGACGGCGAGGAACTTCGAGTAGTAGACGTTGAGGTCGCGGACCTCGATGCGCTTGGACACGGGTTTCCTTTGCTTGCGGGGCTCAGCGGCCGAACTTCGGCGCGAAGAATCGGGCGACGAGCCTCGCGATGAGGTTCAGCGCCATGACGATGAGGATGAGGGTGAGCGCGGCGGCCCACGCACGGTCGAGGAACGCCTGGGGCGGGTTGCCCTGGTTCGCGTACTGCGTGTACACGAACACCGGCAACGACTGCATGCGGCCGTCGAAGAGGTTGTAGTTCACGCTCGCGGTGAAACCCGCTGCGATGAGGAGGGGCGCCGTCTCGCCGATGACCCGGGCGATCGAGAGCATGACGCCCGTCGTGATACCGGCGATCGAGGTGGGCAGCACGACCTTGACGATCGTCAGCCACTTCGGCACGCCGAGTGCGAACGCGGCCTCGCGGAGCTCGTTCGGCACGAGGCGCAGCATCTCCTCGCTCGAACGCACGACCACCGGGATCATGAGGAGGGAGAGGGCGACGGCGCCGGCGATGCCCGTTCGCGTGCCGGGGCCGAGGAAGATCGCGAACACCGAGTAGGCGAAGAGGCCCGCGACGATCGAGGGGATGCCGGTCATGACGTCGACGAGGAAGGTCACGCCGCGGGCGAGTCGCCCGCGCCCATACTCGACGAGGTAGATCGAGGTCATCAGGCCGATCGGGATCGAGATCACCGCCGCGGCGCCCGTCATGAGCAGGGTGCCGACGATCGCGTGCACGATGCCGCCGCCCTCGCCGGTGACGTTGCGCATCGACATCGAGAAGAAGTCGGCGTCGAAGCGTGCGGCGCCGAGGCTCACGACCGTGATCGCGAGCGAGACGAGCGGGATCATCGCGAGGACGAAGGCGCCGGTCACGAGCGCCGTGACGAGGCGGTCCATCGCCCGGCGGCGGCCCTCGACGAGCGTCGAGAACAGCCAGATGGCCGGGATGTAGAGCAGCGCGCCGACGAAGAGCGCCCCGCCCCAGTTGTACCCCGAGCCAGAGCCGAACGAGACGACGGCGAACACCGACGCGGAGACCGCGATCGCTGCGGCCAGGATCGTCCACGGCGCCGACTTCGGAAGTCGGCCGGCGGTCAGCGAGTTGGCGATGGCGACGCCGGTCTCGGGAGCCTGAGTGGTCTGGATGGTCATCAGTTGGCTCCCGAGAATTCCTTGCGGCGGCTGACGATCCAGCGCGCGAAGGCGTTGACCGCGAAGGTCACGACGAAGAGGATGAGGCCGGTGGCGATCAGGACGTTGACGTTCAGTCCGTACGCCTCGGGGAAGCTGAGGGCGATGTTCGCCGCGATCGTGTTCGGGTTGACCGAGGTCAGCAGCTGGAACGTGATCACGGGCGAGGCGGAGAGCACCATCGCGACGGCCATCGTCTCGCCGAGCGCGCGGCCGAGGCCGAGCACCGATGCGGAGATGATGCCGGAGCGGCCGAAGGGCAGCACCGCCGTGCGGATCATCTCCCAGCGGGTGGCGCCGAGGGCGAGTGCGGCCTCCTCGTGCAGCACCGGAGTCTGCAGGAACACCTCACGGCAGATGGCGGTCATGATCGGCAGCACCATGACGGCGAGCACGAGTGCAGCCGTCAGGATCGTGCGACCCGTTGCGGAGGGCGTGCCGCTGAACAGCGGGATCCAGCCGAGGTTCTCGTTCAGCCAGGCGTAGGCGCTCACGAGCGCCGGGGCGAAGACGCCGATGCCCCAGAGGCCGAACACGACCGACGGCACCGCGGCGAGGAGATCGACGATGTAGCCGAGCACCGAGGCGAGTCGGCGGGGAGCGTAGTGCGAGATGAAGAGTGCGATGCCGATCGAGATCGGCAGGGCGACGAGGAGCGCGAGCGCCGCCGCCCAGACCGTGCCGAAGACGAGCGGACCGACGTAGTCCCAGAAGTTCGTCTTCAGGATGGAGGCGTCCTCGCTCGTGGCGACCACGGCGGGGATGCTCTGCACGATGAGGAAGAGCGCCACCGCGGCGAGGGTGACGAGGATCATCGATCCCGCGAACACCGCCGAGCGGGAGAAGACGAGGTCGCCGATGCGGAGCTTCGCCTTGATCGGGGCCGGTGCGGACGTCATCTGGTGCGATCCTCGGAGTTCTTGAGTCGGGTTCTGGAGACGCGATCGTGCCCGACCCCGTCGCGAGCGATCGGGGTCGGGCACGAACCTACTACTTGATCGAGTCGATCGCAGCAGTGATCTTCTCGCGGAGCGAGTCCGAGATCGGAGCCGAACCGGCGTCGGCTGCCGCGACATCCTGGCCCTCGGGGCTCGCGATGTACGACAGGTAGCCCTTGACGAGCTCGACGTTGGCCGGGTCCTCGTACTGGCCGCACGCGATGAGGTAGCTCACGAGCACGATCGGGTAGACGCCGGCCTCTTCCGAGGTGCGGTCGATCTCGATGGCGAGGTCGCCGTCGGCACGGCCCTCGGCGAACGGCGAGGCGTCGACGATGGCGGCGGCCGCCTCAGGGGAGTACGGCACGAACTCGTCGCCGACCTTGATGGAGACGGTGCCGAGGTCACCGGCGCGCGAGGCGTCGGCGTATCCGATGGTGCCGTTGCCGTTGCTCACGGCGTCGACGAGGCCCGAGGTGCCCTGGGCGGCTTCGCCGCCCTCGAACGGCCACACGCCGTCGGCTTCCCAGGTCCAGACGTCGGCAGCGGCTGCGCCGAGGTACTCGGTGAAGTTCTCGGTCGTACCCGAGTCGTCCGAGCGGTGCACGGGCGTGATGGCGAGGTCGGGGAGGGTCGCGTCGGGGTTCGTCGCGGCGATCGCCGGGTCGTTCCAGTTCGTGATCGTGCCGGCGAAGATGCCCGCGACGGTGGCCGCGTCGAGGTCGAGCGAGTCGACGCCCTCGACGTTGAAGATGACCGCGATCGGCGAGATGTAGAGCGGGAGCTCGACGATGCTCGAGTCGGGGGCGCACTTCTTGAAGCCGCCGGCGGCGAGCTCCTCGTCCTTGAACGCACGGTCGGAGCCGGCGAAGTCGCTGGCGCCCTCGATGAAGGTCTCGCGACCTGCACCCGAGCCGGAGGGGTCGTAGTCGACGGTGACGTCGGGGTTCGCGGTCTGGAAACCGGCGATCCACGACTGCTGGGCTGCATCCTGCGAGGACGCGCCCGCGCCGACGAGGTTGCCCGAGAGCGTCGATGCCGACTCCGACGGTGCTGCGCCGCCTTCGTTCGTGGCACAGGAGCTGAGCGCGATCGCCGCGGTGACGGCGATGACGGCGGGCACGCCGAGACGCTTGAGGTTCACGTGAATTCCCTTCCGGGGTTCGATTGCAGGTTGTGGGCCGGGTGCCGACCCGCCTGCGACGCTAATGAGCGCGCCTTACGAGCATCCGTTAGGACGGTAAACAGCAGGTGAACGACCGCTGTCGCGCTGGACTCACCCAGGAGATTCCCGGCTTCAGGCGCGCCAGCGCCGTCTCGAAACCCACGGGGACGCTAGGCGCGCGGCGCGTGGGTCTCGATCGCGATGATGCCCGAGCCCGGGCTCGTGGCCGAGAGGTGCACGACGCTGAACGCGCCGGTCTCGAGCCCCGCGGCATCCGTCACGTAGGAACCGAGCGGTGTGCCGGTCGCGAGCGCCACCTCGCGCATGATCTCGGGCAGTACCGGCCCGTGGCTGCAGATGATGGCGCTCTTGCCGGCGCGCACGCGCTTGCCGACCACCCGTCGCACCTCGTCGCTTCCTGCCTCCCACGCGTCTTGACTGATGCCGGCGTCGCGCTTGATCTCGAGGCCGGTGGCCGCCGCGAGGGGAGTGACGGTCGTCACGCAGCGCACGGCCGGGCTCGACACGATGCGCTTCGGCGCCCACGCGCCGAGCGTCGCGACGAGGCCCGCGGCCTGTTCGACGCCGCGCTCGGTGAGCGGCCGGGTCGCGTCGTCGCCCGACCACGAGGAGCGGCCCACGGCCTTGCCGTGCCGAACGAGGGCGAGGGCGAACGTCGAGGTGACGTCCTGATCGAGGAGCTTCGCGAAGACATCGAGGATCTCGACGTCGGGCTCGTAGCTGAGGTAGCCCCGTGCACGCTTGATGGTGACCCACTCGAGCGCGGCGACCTCGGCGTTGGGCTTGAAGGTCGAGCGCTGCACCGCCCGGTCGCTCACCTCGGCTGCCCAGTAGTGCACGATCTTCTCGCGGCCGCTCGGCAGCGGGTATCGGGAGACCCCGAGCGGCACGCCGAGGGCGACCGCGAGTCCGGTCTCCTCCGCGATCTCGCGCACGGCGGTCTGGGGGAGAGACTCTCCGGGGTCGACCTTGCCCTTGGGGATCGTGACGTCGCCGTACACGGTGCGGTGGATGACCAGCACGTGCACCTTGCCGTCGATGAGGCGCCAGCAGACGGCCCCTGCGGCGTAGATCGCCGTCGTCACCGCCGGGAACCCGATCGCGGGCGCTGCCCAGAGCGGGTGCGCTGGCCGATCTGCTGCATGAGCCTATTCTGCATGTCGTCGAGCGGATGCCCCGCCTCGTCGGTCGCGTGGCGCACCCATGCGCCCGAGCCGTCGAGCCACCAGGAACTCGTGGTGTCGGCCATGGCGAGGTCGAAGAGCGCATCGATCTCGGTCAGGTGGTTCGGGTCGGCCAGGCGTACGAGCGCCTCGACGCGGCGGTCGAGGTTTCGATGCATCATGTCGGCCGAGCCGATGTAGACCTGCGGATCGCCGTCGTTGAGGAACGAGAAGATGCGCGAGTGCTCGAGGTAGCGGCCGAGGATCGAGCGCACCCGGATGTTCTCACTGAGCCCGGGGATGCCGGGCCGGAGGCTGCAGATGCCGCGCACCCAGACCTCGACCGGTACTCCGGCGTTCGACGCCCGGTAGAGGGCGTCGATGATCGCCTCGTCGACGATCGAGTTCACCTTGATGCGGATGCCGGAGGGCAGACCGGCCTCGGCGTTGCGGATCTCGCCCGCGATGAGCTTCAGGAGACCCTTGCGCAGGTGCAGCGGGGCCACGAGCAGCCGCTTGAACTTCTTCTCGATCGCGTAGCCCGAGAGCTCGTTGAAGAGGCGGGTCAGGTCTTTGCCGACCTGGTCGTCGGCGGTCAGGAGCCCGAGGTCTTCGTAGATGCGACTCGTCTTCGGGTTGTAGTTGCCCGTGCCGATGTGGCTGTAGTGGCGCAGGCCCCCCTTCTCCTGCCGGATCACGAGGGCGAGCTTGCAGTGCGTCTTCAGCCCGACGAGGCCGTAGACGACGTGCACGCCGGCCTTCTCGAGCTTGCGCGCCCACGAGATGTTGGCCTGCTCGTCGAAGCGCGCCTTGATCTCGACGAGGGCGAGCACCTGCTTGCCCGATTCGGCGGCGTCGATGAGCGCCTCGACGATGGGGCTGTCGCCCGAGGTTCTGTAGAGCGTCTGCTTGATCGCGAGCACGTCGGGGTCGGCGGCGGCCTGCTCGAGGAAGGCCTGCACGCTCGTGGCGAAGGACTCGTAGGGGTGGTGCAGCAGCACGTCTTGACGGGAGATCGCGGTGAAGACGTCGGCGCGCAGGTTCGAGTCGCTCGGCTGCAGCTGCAGCGCTGTCGTCGGCACGTGCGTCGGGTAGTGCAGTTCGGGGCGGTCGAGGCGGGAGAGGTCGAAGAGGCCGCCGAGGTCGAGCGGTGCGGGCAGGCGGAAGACCTCCTGCTCGGTGACGTCGAGCTCGCGCACGAGGAGCCCGAGCGTCACGTCGTCCATGTCGTCGGTGATCTCGAGGCGGATGGGCGGGCCGAACCTGCGGCGCAGCAGCTCCTTCTCGAGGGCCTTGATGAGGTTCTCGGTCTCGTCCTCCTCGATCTCGACGTCTTCGTTGCGGGTCACGCGGAAGACGTGGTGCTCGACGATCTCCATGCCGGGGAAGAGGTCGCCGAGGTGATTGGCGATGAGGTCTTCGAGCGTGATGTAGCCGGCGTCTTCGATCGACTCACTGGGATCGACGCGCACGAACCGCGGCAGCATCTGCGGCACCTTCACGCGCGCGAACTCCTGACGGCCCGTGCGGCTGTTGCGCACGCGCACCGAGAGGTTCAGCGAGAGCCCGGAGATGTAGGGGAACGGGTGCGCCGGGTCGACCGCGAGCGGCATCAGCACGGGGAAGATCTGCTTCGAGAAGTAGTCGCGCAGGTGCTCGCGTTCGACATCGCCGAGCTCGGCCCACGTGATGACGCGGATGCCGGACTCGGCGAGTGTGGGCTTGACGAGCTCCTGGTAGACGGCGGCGTGCCGCTCCTGCAGCTCGTGCGCCTTCGACGAGATGTCGCTCAGCACGTCGAGCGGCGAGCGGCCGACGTTCGAGGGCACCGCGAGGCCCGTGACGATGCGGCGCTTCAGCCCGGCGACCCGCACCATGAAGAACTCGTCGAGGTTCGAGGCGAAGATCGCGAGGAAGTTCGCCCGTTCGAGCACGGGGACCCGCGGGTCCTCGGCGAGCTCGAGCACGCGCTGGTTGAACGCGAGCCAGCTGATCTCGCGGTCGAGGTAGCGTTCGGATTCGAGTTCGGGCGCGCCTTCGAGGTCGAACGGCTCGAAGTCGTCGTCGAAGTCGCTCGACGTGCGGTCGTCGAGGATGCTGTCGGCGGTCATCCTGACATCATGCCACCGGGGTGTGTCCGGCAGATGGCGTTCGGTCAACGCGCAGGGACGGAGGCGTCGTCCTCGTCCTCGTGCACGTTGAACCGGTAGCCCACGTTCCGCACGGTGCCGATGAGGCTGTCGAGGTCGCCGAGCTTGGCCCGCAGCCGCCGCACGTGCACGTCGACGGTGCGGGTGCCGCCGAAGTAGTCGTAGCCCCACACCTCGCTCAGCAGCTGCTCGCGGGTGAAGACGCGTGACGGGTGCGCGGCGAGGAAGCGGAGCAGCTCGAACTCCTTGTAGGTGAGGTCGAGCGTGCGCCCGCGCACCTTCGCCGAGTAGCTCGCCTCGTCGATCACGACGCCCGAGGTCTGGATGCGTTCGCTCGGCTGCGACGACTGCGCGCGCCCGATCGCGAGCCGGATGCGGGCATCGAGCTCGGCAGGCCCCGCGTGTTCGAGCACGACGTCGTCGATGCCCCAGTCGGGCGTGACCGCGGTGAGCCCGCCCTCGGTGACGATCAGCACGAGCGGCACCGAGAGGCCCGTGGTGCGAAGGATCTGCGAGAGCGCCTTCGCGCCGGCGAGATTGGTGCGGGCGTCGAGGAAGACGAGATCGGAATCCGGCGCTCTGACCAGCTGCTCAGGCGAAGCGGGAATGATCCGCGTTCGGTGAGTCAGGAGTGACAGGGCCGGAAGAACATCATCGTTGGCTGCCGGCGACAAGATCAGCAGCTGCGCCACGCATACCCTCCAGTAGTAAGGTGCGGTCAATACTACGGGACGCGAAGCGGCGCTCCGCGACACGAACGGGGAGACGATGACAGACCAGACCGACACGAGCAGCGGATGGCTCGGGATCGCGATCGTCTGGGCGATCGCGCTCATCGGGGCCGTCGTGGTCGTGGCGCTCGCCTATTCCGGAACGGCCGCGTGGTTCGGCGACGCCTCACGGCTCGGCGTCTACGGCGCGCTCGGCATCGTGCTCGCGGCATCCGTCATCGCAGCCCTCATCGTGCAGCTCGCGACGCGGCGCCCCGAGGGGTTCGTGATGCGCGTGAGCTGGAGCGTCACGGGTGCCGCGGCGATCGTCGCGATCGCCGCCCTCGTGGTCGCGCCCCTCGCGGCCTCGTGAGCGGGATACACTCGAAGCATGTCTGAGCTGCTCGCCCTCGAACTCCTCTTCATCGGCCTGCTCGGTCTCGCGAGCCTCGCGATCGCGTGGATCAGCGGAGTGGTCGTCTACAAGCTCTTCAAGGGCCAGCGCTAAGCGCTGCTGACTCGTGGCCATGATCGATCTCCCGGTCGACCTTCCGGCGGAACTCGTGCCGCTCTCCTGGCTCCTCGGCGTCTGGGAGGGGTCGGGCGTCATCGACTACACCGTGGGCGACGAGTCCGTCACCCACGAGTTCGGCCAGCGCGTGAGCTTCAGCCACGACGGCCTGCCGCACCTGAACTACACCTCGTACACCTGGTTGTTCCCCACCGAAGAGGGCGGTGAGCCGACGCCGCTCGTCACCGAGACCGGGTACTGGCGCCTCGCCCGGCCGCTCGGCGAGGGTGATCAGGGGCCTGCGATGCTGCCGGCGCGCGGCGAACCGAAGTACGCCGACGCCGAGTCGGTCGAGTCGCTCCGCAACGCCGACGGCGGTTTCGACATCGAGGTGTCGCTCGTGCACCCCGGCGGGGTCAGCGAGCTCTACCTCGGCCAGGTCAAGGGCCCGCGCATCGATCTCGCGACCGATGCGGTCATGCGGGGCAGCGGCGCGAAGGACTACTCGGCGGCGACCCGCCTCTACGGGCTCGTCGACGGGCACCTGCTCTGGGCGTGGGACATCGCCGCCCTCGGACAAGACCTGCGCACCCACGCGTCGGCCAGGCTCGCGAAGGTCGACTGATGACCGAATCCCCGTTCCTCGCACTCCCCGGCGCGGTCGCCGCACCGGCTGAGAGCGTCGACGCCGGCGTCGCCGGCCACTACGGCAACCCCATCATCGAACAGCGCCACCTCGAGCGCGGCGACGCGATCGTCGATCTCTCGAACCGCGGCGTTGTGACGGTGACCGGCCCCGACCGACTCTCGTGGCTGCACTCCATGGCCAGTCAGGCGCTTGTGCGCCTGCAGCCCGGCGAGGGCACCGAGGCCCTGCTCCTCGATGCCTCGGGCCGGGTCGAGCACGCCGCGCATGTGATCGACGACGGCGAGACGACCTGGCTCGTCGTCGAGGGCGACGAGGCCGCGGCCGTGGCCGCCTTCCTCGACCGCATGCGCTTCATGCTGCGCGTCGAGGTCGCCGACGCGAGCGGCGACCTCGCCGTGCTCGGCGCCATGTCGACGGCGGCGCTCGACGCCGCCGTCCAGGCCTACGCCCCGGCGGGCGTCGCACTCGACTGGGTCGACCCGTGGGCGCACCTGCAGCCCGGTGGGCACCAGTACGCGAACGACACCGGCCACCCGGCATCCGACTGGCGCTGGATCGAACGCATCGTGCCGCGCACCGCGCTCGCCGAAGCGGCCGCGGCCGTGCGCTCGGGCGCGGTCGACGCGGCGGGCTCCCTGGCCGCGGAGGCGCTGCGAGTCGCCGCCTGGCGCCCGCGGCTCGCGACCGAGGTCGATGAGCGCACGATCCCGCACGAGCTCGACTGGCTGCGCAGCGCCGTCGACCTCGGCAAGGGGTGCTACAAGGGCCAGGAGACGGTCGCCAAGGTGCTGAACCTCGGCCGGCCGCCGCGCCGGCTCGTGCTGCTCCACCTCGACGGCAGCGACACCGTGCTGCCCGCGCCGGGCGACGAGATCGTCGGCGAGAAGGTGCGGCCGGAGCCGGCAGCGGGCGAGGCGCCCGAGCGCAAGGTCGTCGGTCGCATCACGACCTCCGTGATGCACCACGAGCTCGGGCCGGTCGCGCTGGCCGTCGTCAAGCGCGCGGTGCCCGCCGACCTGCCGCTCATCGTGCTGAGCCACGGCACCGAGGTGGCAGCGGCGCAGGTCGAGATCGTGCCCGCGGATGCCGGCGCGGCGGTCGAGGTGCCGCGGCTTCCCCGACTCGGCGTGCACAAGGGCTGATTCCGCGCCTCGAGGGAGTTCGAGCGAGCGGATGCCGCTGCGCCGTTGTGTGCCGGAATGCGCCGAACGGGCGGGCACGACTGGTTCGTCGTGCCCGCCCGTCGGATGGTGTTGGGTGTCGCTTGTTCTCCGTGCTGCTTATTCGAAGAGGGAGAGGGTGAGGTTGGCGGTGTAGTCGCCGGCGGCGACGGTGGCGGGGGTGCGGAGGGAGAGGTTCGCGTTCGCGGTCCACTGTCCTTCGGGGGCGACCTCCGCGGAGTCGAGCACCATGGCGAGGAGTTCCTGGTCGACGAGGCCGACGTTGTTCCCGGGGAGGGTCTCCTCGTCCATGACGGTGACCACCTCGCCGCCCTCGGCGACGAGGCCGTTCTCGCCACTGTCGACGTTCGGGGTCCAGCCCAGGTGTCCGGCGCTGATCGGGGCTTGTCCGGCGCTGCCGATGAAATCGCTCGAGGAGCCGAGGACGGCCCAGCCGACGCCTGCGGGGATGTCTTCGGCATTGCGGGTGTCGGTGACGGTGACGGTGGGCAGTGCGCCGGTGAACTGGCGCACGGTCGCGTCGGAGCCGTTCTCGGTGAGGGTGGTGGTGGACCCGGCAACGCTCATGGCGAGGACGCCGGGCTGGTTGATCTCGGCGATCGCGACGTTGACCGCGATGTCCTGTTCGCCCTGGCCTTCCTCGGCCATCGCGATGCCGGCGACGCCGACCAGCAGCACGGTGCCGACCGTGACCGCGGCGCAGCGTGCGACGATTCCTGACTTGCTCATCTCATTCTCTCCTTGCAGGTTCCCGGCACGTGGCCGGGCGGGGGTGGGGACTTTTCGGGGGGAGGGGGGGGGGGGGGGGGGGGGGGCCCCCCCGCCCCCCCCCCCCGGGGGGGGGGGCGGCGCGCGCGGGGGGCCCGAGGCGGCACC
>NZ_JAZHYX010000002.1:276281-534732 GCF_036576125.1 Agromyces sp. CCNWLW203
GGGGGGGGGGGGGGGGGTGGCCGCCGCGCCCCCAGCCCCCCCCCCCCCCCGGGGGGCCCCCCCCCCCCCCCCCCCCCCCCGGCGGGGCGGGGGGGGGGGGGGGGGGGGGGGGCCCCGTCGACCCCCCGCCCCCCCGACCCGGGTGATCAGTTGCAGCTCGCGGCGGCGTACTCGGCGTCGACCGAGAACGTCACGGGCGCACCATCGATGGTCGCGGTCGCCGTGACGGCGACCGTTCCCGCGGGCACTTCGACGGAACGGGTCGTGAACGAGTGCACGGCGTTCTTGCCGGGAGCGATGGCGGCGAACGACTTGGTGCCGTAGGCCGACTCGAAGGTCAACGCCACGGGCACCTCCTCGTTGTTCGTCACCTTCACCGATACGAGCGCCTTGCCGGCGATGCACCGCGTGTTCGCGACCACGGTCACGTCGAGCGTCGGCTCCGGGGCCTCCGTCTCGAGGTGGAAGTAGTCGAACTCCACCACCACGGGCGTCTCCTGCTGCGGGCCGATCGCCATCAGACCCAGTCCGCGGAGCGGCGTGTCGAAGGTGATCCCCGTGTCGCCGAGCGGCGTCCAGTTGACACCGCCGTCGCTCACCTCCGAGGTGTACACGTTGCCGGTCTTCGTGACCCGGACGTACCAGTACCCGCTCTCGGTGGAGTCGGCGATGTTGACGTTGCGGCTGCCGTAGCCCGCGCCGTTCGCCTCAGCAGCCATCTCCGCCCGCAGATCGAGCGCGCTGCCCGGTGCGTTGTAGGCGACGATGTCGGCCTTGACGTAGTTGTCGTCGTCGGCCCACATCATGAGTCCGGCCAGCTGGTAGCGGTGCTGCAGCGGAGCCTTGAACTTCGTCGTGGCCACCCAGTCGCCCTCGGGCGCCTCGGTGAGGATGAAGTTGCGCGGCGACAGCGGGTTGTTCCCGTTGATGTCGCCCGGCTGCGTCGTGACCTTCAGGTGACCGTCTGCGACCTCGGCGTGGTTGGAGTCGTACCGAACGCTCTCCGACCAGCGGCACCCGTCGATCGCGGCGCCGTCGAACTCGTCGCTGGGTGCGACGGGCTCTCCGGCCGCGGGCTCGGGGCTGAAGTGGAACCAGTCCACCTTCGCCGTGACCGGCGTCGTCCCGAGGTCGCCGGCGGCCATGACGCCGATCTTCGCGTTCTGCTTGAGCTGCAGCTGTCCGGCGAGGGCGCTCCACGTCAGACCGTCTGCCGAGTAGGAACCCGTCAGCACGCTGCCGTTGCTTGTGAGCTTCAGCTGGATCGTCGTCGGGAACCCGGCGGGCAGGGCGGGAGCGGCCGGCGTGGTGCGGGCACCAGCCGTCTCGCTCTGGAACTCGATGAAGCGTCCACCGCTCTGGTTCCGAACGAAGGCGAGCTTGTTGTACTCGTCATCGCTCTGGTGCACCACGAGCCCGGCCCACTGCCAGTGCGAGTTGTGCGGCAGCGTGATCTTCGTCGTCGCCTCCCACGCGCCGGCGGGCAGCGGCTTGCCGGCGAAGCTCACGGGGCCGGTCGAGGCCTCGTTGATGTCGCCGTTGGTGACCGGGAGGTTGAGCGTCCCGCCGCTCTGCGTGATCGGCTTGGCGCTGTCTTCACGGATCGACCAGAACGGCGAGAGCGCCGGTGCGTCGAACTCATCGGAGAGCGGGGCGGCTGCACACATCAGCGGCTCGAGCGGTTCGGTGGGCTGCGGGCCCTCGACGTCGGTGTCGATCGCGAAGTCCGCGAAGTCGACCGTGCCGGCACCCGTGGCGTGCGAGACCGTGAACATGCCCACGTCCTGCGTGGCGGCGGCACCGGTCAGGTTGACCACGCCTCCGACCTGGGTCCAGGCGGTGCCGTTCTTCGAGAAGTACGCCGTGTAGTCGGCGCCCGCACGCTTCAGCTTCACCCAGACGGGGTAGCTCGTCGTGCCGCCCTGAACCGAGGTGTTGAGCTGACCGTTCCCGTCGGGATCGGCGAGGAACTCGATGCCACCGCTCGGACGGATGCCGACCATCGCGTAGCCCGGCGAGGTGCCCGGCTGCGTGATGTCGTTGCGCACGATGAGACCGGCCTTGGCAGCGCCGTTGGTGTTCTGCTGCGCGTCGACCTTGACCACCGCCTCCCAGTCCTCATCGCCGCCGGCGGGTGCGTACAGCGTCGAGTACTCGTCGATGCCCTGCCAGGTGTCGTCGCCGGCGCCGGTGATGCGGAAGCGGCCATCGCCGATCCGCTCGAAGGTGCCGTCGGCGTTCGTGAACGGGACGAGGTCCCCGAAGAGCTCGCCGACCTGCGCCTGCACCACGCGAGACGTGGTGGACTTGCCGGCCGTGTTGGTCGCGACGGCGGTGAGCTTGTAAAGGCCCTCCTCCGGTGCAGCCCACGTTGCAGTGTACGGAGCGGCGTCATCGACGCCGATGGAGGTTCCATCGACGAAGAACTCGACCTGCGCCACGTCGCCCGCTGCATCGGCCTCGACGGTGACGTCCTGACCGGGCTCGAGCTCGACATCCTGCGCGGGCGCCGTGATGGCGACCGTCGGCGAGGCTTCGGGCGAAGCGCCCTGACCGATCGCCTCGAGGAAGTTGAGCTTGACCTCGCCGCCTCGGATGACGACGTAGAGATCCATCGTCTCGGCGGGGAACGCGCTCACGTCGACGCGCACGTCGGTGAATCGCATCGATCCCGTCGCGGGCACGGCGGCCGTGGCGAGGAGCTCACCGTCGGCGGCGCCGTTGCGGAGCTCGATGCTTGCGCCGGCCGACACTGCCGAGACACGGAGTGCGAGCTCGTCGACCCGGTAGAAGTTCACCGGGTCGAAGCGCGCCCACGCACCGTCGTCGCCGACGATCACCCGGTCGCTCTCGATGCCTTCGACATCGCGGCTGGGGGCCGTCGTCATGGCGTTCGCACTGTCGAAGAACTCCGCCTGCTTCCGCTTCGGGAAGACGAGCGTCGTCTCCGAACCCGTCAACGGGTTGGCACCGGCTTCGCCGCCGCCGTCCGTGTAGCGGGCGTCGAGGGCGAAGAAGATGTTCTCGTCGGCCGCGTGGCCGCCGAGCGTCGTCTCCGTCGTGCCCGTGAACCCGCTCAGCGGGGTCGTGGGGTGCGCGTGCTCATCGTGTCCGAGTGCCGGCTGGATGATGACGTCGTCACCGTTCACGGTGCCGTCTTCGGGGTCGGTCACTGCGACGTCCCACGAGAGGTCGTCTCCGAAGTCGAAGAACGAGCCGTTCGGCGGAAGGCTGAACGAGACGTCCGGGCGAGTGTTGCCCACGGTGATCGGAACCGTCGTCGTCGCGGTCTTGCCGTCGGGGTCGGTGACGGTCAGTCGCGCGTCGAAGACGCCCTCGGCCTCGTAGGTGTGCGTCGCCGTGGCGGTGGAGGCGTCGTCGGTGCCGTCGCCGTCGAAGTCCCAGGCGAACGCGAGTTCCGCGTTCTCGGGGTCCGACGAGGAGGTGCCGTCGAACGTCACCGTGAGCGGCGCCGGACCGGAGTCGACGTCACTCGTGGCCTTGGCGATCGGCGAACGCGAACCCGAGATGTAGTCGATGCGGTGCAGCCCGGAGTTGGGGTTGTCGCGACCGAATCCGCCGCCCCAGTCGAGCACGTAGAGCGACCCGTCGGGGCCGAACCGCGAGTCGATCGGAGCGAGGAACTGCTCCTGCGGCAGGAAGGCGTTGACCTTCTCGACGGCGTTGCCGCCGCCGGTCGCGCCGTCGGCCAGCTGGATCGAGTACATCTTGTTGCGAGCCCACTCGTAGAAGAACGGCTTGCCGTCGTACGAGGCCGGGAACTTCGTGTCCGAATCGAGTGCGGCGTCGAAGTTGTAGACCGGTCCGCCCATGGGGGCGAGGCCGCCGCCCTGGGGGATGATCCCCGGGACCGACGAACGCTTGTAGCCGTACCACATGTCGGCTGCTCGCGCGGCCGGCAGTTCGGTCAGGCCGGTGTTGCGGGGCGAGTCGTTGATCGGTGCGGCGCAGTCGAAGAAGTCGCCGACCGTGACCGGGCTCGTCGTGTAGTCGACGTTGCGGAACGGCTCGTTGTTTCCCATGCAGAGCGGCCAGCCGTAGTTGCCGGGGCTCGTGATGTAGTTCCACTCAGCGATGCCGGCGGGTCCACGCGTCGTGGGTGCGTCGGTGCCGTTGTCGGGCGAATAGTCGGCGAGGCTGATGGCGCCCGTCGTCTGGTCGATCGAGAAGCGGAAGGGGTTGCGGAAGCCCATGGCGTAGATCTCGGGCAGCGTCTTGCCGGCCGTGTCGTTCGCCTCGGGGAAGAGGTTGCCCTCGGGGATGGTGTAGCCGGGACCGTCGGGGTTCGGCGTGATGCGGAGCAGCTTGCCACGCAGGTCGTTGGTGTTCGCCGACGTCTCGCGAGCGTCGTGGAACGTGCCGGGACGGGCCGACAGGGGCGCGTAGCCGCCCGACGGCTCCGAGTGGGGGTTCACGTCGTCGCCGACGCCGAGGTAGAGGTTGCCCGCTGCGTCGAAGTCGAGACCGCCACCGGTGTGCCCGGGCTCATCGGGCAGGCGACGTGCCGGCACCTCGATGATGAGCTCTTCCGAAGCGGGGTCGATGACGCCGTTGACCATCGTGAACCGCGAGATGCGGCTCAGGAAGCTCGACGGGTTAGAGTTGTCGGCTGCATCGGGGGAGCGGTAGACGTAGAGTCGCCCGTTCTCGGTGAAGTCGTTGTCGAGCGCGATGCCGAGGAGGCCGTCTTCGCCGCCGGAGTAGACGTCGAGTTCGAGGGCCGTGGTCACGGCGTTCGTCGCCGGGTCCCACACGCGGATCTGGCCGCGGACGAGCTCGGTGTAGAAGACGCGACCGTCTTCGGCGATGTCCATCGCGAACGGCGCCGACGTGTTCTGGTCGAGCGAGACCTTCTCGAAGCTGTCCCAGACGGTACCGCCGCAGTCGCCCTCTTCGACGCCCGCCGCGTACTTCACGCCGCCGACGATGTGCTGCATGAACTTCGGCTCCGCGTAGTGCGATCCGTAGTGGCCCATGGCCGTGGTCCAGGTGCGACCGCCGTCATAGGGCTTGCACCACGAGATCGGGTGGTCGTAGCCCATGGCGTTGCCGCCGGCGTCGTAGCTCGTCTCGTCCATCGAGGCGAGCACGTGCGCGGTGCCGCGAACGTTGTTCGAGAAGTTGTACCACTCGTCGCCGCGGTCCCAGCGGGTCTCTTCGAAGTGCTCGGTCGAGGGGTGCGTGTCGTCCTCGATCCGCACGGTGCCAGGCTGGCCGGGGTCCGATCCCGTTGCGGCGTGGCCCGGCATGAGCGAGCCGACCAGCTCGTCCCACCAGGCGTAGTTGCCGCGCATGTCGGTGGCGTTGTGGATGGCCACGATGCCGCCGCCGCCCTGCTGGTAGCTTTCGAGCGCCGCCTTCTGGTCGGCGTTCCACGGGTCGCCCGATGCCTGGAACATGATGATCGCATCGAAGTGCGGAAGATCGGTGGTGTTGAAGATCGTGGAATCCTCGGTGTGCGTCACCTCCATGCCCTCAGCCTCGAGCGCCGCGGTGATGAGGGGGGTGCCCTTGTCGATCGCGTCCGTGTGACGGTACTGCGTCGTCTTCGTGAAGATCAGGATCTGCGTTCCGTCGTGAGCCTGTGCCGGGGATGCGACCCCGACCACCACCCCGACGGTGAGGACAGACGCGAGTAAGACGGCGACCAGCCGTTTCGCGTCCGTGCGGAGCTGGGTGAGCATTGAGAGACCTCCATTGGTTCCGAATGGCTGGACCTGCGCTCGCGCGGTCGAGCGGCGTTGCACGTCCGCCCCTGAACCTAGGGGGACTTCTGGCGAGCGTCAAGCAAAAGTTGAGGCGGCCCCCATTAAATCCTGTGCTCTCGACAATAAAATCCTGCGCAGACCAGCGCAGAAATATTCAGGGCAGCGGATGCCGCGCCGGTAGGCTGTTCGCATGCCACACACCCTCGTGCTGCTTCGCCACGGCAACAGCGAATGGAACCAGAAGAACCTGTTCACCGGTTGGGTCGACGTGCGGCTCAGCGAGCTCGGCACCGCCGAGGCGGCGCGAGCCGGCGAGCTGCTCGTCGAGTCGAACCTTCTTCCCGACGTGCTGCACACCTCGGTGCTCACCCGTGCGATCCAGACGGCGAACATCGCCCTCGACGTCGCCGACCGCGCGTGGATCGACGTGCGTCGCTCGTGGCGCCTCAACGAGCGTCACTACGGCGCCCTGCAGGGCCTCGACAAGGCCGAGACGCTCGAGAAGTACGGCCCCGAGCAGTTCCAGCTCTGGCGCCGTTCCTTCGACGTGCCGCCGCCCGTGCTGGCCGACGACGCCGAGTACTCGCAGGTCGGCGACCCGCGGTACGCGAACCTCGACGATGCCGAGCTGCCCCGCACCGAGTGCCTGAAAGACGTCATCGCGCGCATGCTGCCGTATTGGCAGGAGGGCATCGTGCCCGACCTCGCGGCCGGCAAGACGGTGCTCGTGACCGCGCACGGCAACTCGCTGCGCGCCCTCGTGAAGCACCTCGACGGCATCAGCGACGACGAGATCGCCGAGCTCAACATCCCCACCGGCATCCCGCTCGTCTACCGTCTCGGCGACGACTTCATGCCGCTCGGCCCCGGCGAGTACCTCGACCCCGAGGCTGCGGCCGCCGGTGCGGCCGCAGTGGCGGCGCAGGGCAAGAAGTAGCCCCCCACTTCCACGAACGACGAAGGCCCGGCGGATGTCGCATCCGCCGGGCCTTCTCGCGTTCCCGCTGCTAGAGGGCCGACTTCTCGGGGTCCCAGTCGCCGGTGGCGAGGTATTGCACCTTCTTCGCGATCGAGACCGCATGGTCGGCGAACCGCTCGTGGTAGCGGCTGGCGAGCGTCGCATCGACCGTGTCGACGGCCTCGCCCTTCCACGTCTCGCCGAGCACCTTGTCGAACACCTGCAGGTGCAGGGCGTCGATCTTGTCGTCCTCGTTGCGGATCTCCTCGGCGAGGTGCACGTCTTCGGTGCGCAGCAGCTCCACGAGCCGGCGCGCGATCTCGACGTCGAGCCGGCCCATCTCGGCGAACGTGGGCCGCAGCGACTTCGGCACCACCTTGTCGGGGAAGCGGTAACGGGCGAGCTGGGCGATGTGGGTCGACATGTCGCCCATGCGCTCGAGCGAGGCGCTGATGCGCAACGCGCTCACGACGATGCGCAGGTCTCGCGCGACGGGCTGCTGCCGAGCGAGGATCGTGATCGCGAGCTCGTCGAGCGCGACCGTCTCCTGGTCGATGTGGTCGTCGTCGGCGATGACCTCTTCGGCCAGGCTCACGTCTGACTCGTTGAAGGCCCGCGTCGCCTTGTCGATCGAATCGGCGACGAGGCCGGCGAGCCCGACGAGCCCTTCCTGCACCTCGCGCAGTTCCTGCTGGAACACCTCACGCATGTCTTCGGATCCTTGTCTGTTCTGGCCCGTGCCGGGCGCGGACGCGCCCGGGCATTCCGGCCTCGGGACATCCTCCCGGCGCAAGATGAACAACAGGTGCCGGGATTCTGAATAGTCGTTAACGTACCGCCGCACAGGCGGCCAACGGTGAATCGGCGCCGAACCGCTGGCTAGTCTGGTGCCATGGACTCCACCTGGTCGGTGCTCACCGCGCTGGCCTTCGGCATCTTCCTCGGCGCCGCCTTCATGATCGTGCTGCACATGGCCGAGCGCCGCGGCTCGAGCGCGGCGAAGGTCGTCGCGCCGACGATCCCCGACGGGGTCGACCAGGTGCTCGACGTGCTCGAGTCCGCGGGCGTCGTGCTCGACCCGTCGAACAACGTGCTCCGCGCCTCGCCCGGCGCCCTCGCCATGGGCCTCGTGCGGCAGCAGTCGCTCGTGCATCCCGAACTGCTCGAGCTCGCGGCATCCGTTCGGCGCGGCGGTGAGCCGCTCGTCGACGAGGTGACGCTCGCTCGCGGCCCCTTCGGCGACTCGACCCTGCGACTGCACGTGCGGGTCGCCCGGCTCGGCACGCGATTCGTGCTGCTGCTCGCCGAGGACCGCACCGAGGCGCACCGCCTCGACGAGGTGCGTCGCGACTTCGTCGCCAACATCAGCCACGAGCTGAAGACGCCGATCGCGTCGGTCAGTCTGCTCGCCGAGGCGCTCGACCAGGCCGCCGACGAGCCCGAGCAGGTGCGCCGCTTCGCCGGCCGGCTCTCGGTCGAGGCCACCCGTCTCGCGCACATCACGAGCGAGGTGATCGAACTCTCCCGGCTGCAGGCCCGCGACGCCCTCCGGCCCGACCGGCTCGTGCGCGTCGACCAGGTCATCGCCGCCGCGGTCGACCAGAACCGCGTCGTCGCGGGCGGCAAGCAGGTCGAGGTCGCCGTGCGCGCCTCGACGAAGGCCGAGGTCTACGGCGACAAGGCGCTGCTCATCGTCGCGGTGCACAACCTCATCGCCAACGCGATCGCGTACTCGAACCCCGGCGGCCGGGTGGGCGTGGGCGCGAAGGTCGACGGCGACGTCGTCGAGATCGCCGTCACCGACCAGGGCATCGGCATCGACGCCGACGAGCTCGAGCGCGTGTTCGAACGGTTCTACCGCGTCGACCAGGCGCGTTCGCGCAACACCGGCGGCTCGGGCCTCGGCCTCAGCATCGTCAAGCACACCGTGCAGAACCACGGCGGCGACGTGCGGGTGTGGTCGCAGCCCGGTCGCGGTTCGACCTTCATGATCCGCCTGCCACGTGCCGAGGCCGCCATCGAGCCCGGTTCCGACGACGGTCGCGAGACCGATTCCACTGAACGAGGAGACCGTACGTGACCCGCATCCTGCTCGTCGAAGACGAGATCGCGCTGAGCGACCCCCTGAGCTTCCTGCTCGAACGCGAGGGCTACGAGGTGGAGGTCGCGGCCGACGGCCCGTCGGCCGTCGAGGCCTTCGACCGGTCGGGCGCCGACCTCGTGCTCCTCGACCTCATGCTGCCGGGGCTGCCCGGCACCGAGGTGTGCCGCGAGATCCGCAGCCGGTCGACGGTGCCGATCATCATGCTCACGGCGAAGGACTCCGAGATCGACATCGTCGTGGGACTCGAGCTCGGGGCCGACGATTACGTCACGAAGCCGTACTCGACGCGCGAGCTGCTCGCGCGCATCAGGGCGGTGCTGCGCCGGCGCATCGAGATCGAGGACTTCGACGAGGCGGTGATCGAGGGCGGCCGCGTGCGCATGGACGTCGACCGGCACACGGTCGAGGTCGACGGCGAGCCCGTGCCCATGCCCCTGAAGGAATTCGAACTGCTCGAGCTCCTCATGCGCAATCCCGGCCGCGTGCTCACCCGAGGTCAGCTCATCGACCGGGTGTGGGGCTCCGACTACTTCGGCGACACGAAGACCCTCGACGTGCACATCAAGCGCATCCGGTCGAAGATCGAGCAGCAGCCCTCCGAACCGGTGCAGCTCGTGACCGTGCGCGGCCTCGGGTACCGCTTCGAGGCCTGACCGGCGCGGCGCCGGACGCTTCGAGCGCCGGATGCCTCGCCTCGCGACATGAGAAACGGGCGAGATGCCGAAGCATCCCGCCCGTTCTGCGTGGGTCGACCGTCGTTACGGAACCAGGTTCTCGTATTCGGGGAGCCGGCCGTCGAGCACCGGGATGAGCTTTTCGACGCCCTCGGCGCCCGAGTACTCGAAGAACATCGGCAGGAACGCGCCGGGCAGGGTGTCGATGCCCTCGAGCACGATGGGCTCGACCTCGTCGGTTCCCTCGGCTGCGTCGACGCCGAAGGCGACCTCGGAGCCGGCCTCGACCTCGATGGTCTGCGGCTCGCTGCCGCCCTCGCCGAACTGCACGTCGAGCGAGACGTCTTCGGTGCCGTTGTTGACGACCGTCATGATGAGCGTGCCGTCGACGCCGTCGTCGGAGACGACGAGCACGTTGCGGAGGTCGAGGTGGCCGACATCGACCGAGACGCCGTCGCTGGCGTCGTAGTGCTCGGTCGTCGCCTGGTAGGTGACCATCGAGCAGCCGCTCGCGCCGAGCGCGATGCCGAGGGCCAGAGCAGCGGATGCCGCGAGACGCGCCTTCACAGAACCTCCAAGTGCGTGGTGCGCACGGGCGGAGGCCCGGGCGCGAAGGGATCGCACCGAGCATATCGTACGAGCAGCGGCAGCCCTGAGAGGGGGCGGAACCTTAGCATGATCCCGAATGTGATATCCTGATAGTTGCCGAAAGGACATCTATTCATGCTTTTTGAGGTTGGCGAAACCGTCGTTTACCCCCACCACGGTGCCGCAACGATCACCGAGGTCAAGAAACGCATCATCAAGGGTGAAGAGAAGCTCTACCTCAAGCTGAACGTCACGCAGGGAGACCTCGTCATCGAGGTGCCTGCTGAGAACGTCGACCTGGTCGGCGTTCGCGACGTCATCGGCAAAGAGGGCCTCGACAAGGTCTTCGAGGTGCTGCGCGCCCCCTTCACCGAGGAACCGACCAACTGGTCGCGTCGCTACAAGGCGAACCTCGAGAAGCTCGCATCGGGTGACGTGATCAAGGTCTCAGAGGTCGTGCGCGACCTGTGGCGCCGCGATCAGGACCGCGGGCTCTCTGCAGGCGAGAAGCGAATGCTCGCCAAGGCTCGTCAGATTCTCATCTCCGAGCTCGCGCTCGCAGAGAAGACCGACGAAGAGGCGGCTTCGACCGTGCTCGACGAGGTCCTCGCCTCCTAGCGGGAGTCTTCACGAACGGCGGGTGCCCATGCACCCGCCGTTCGTCTTTTCCGGGACCCGGAGCCGGACGGCGCCGATGCAGCCCGAGTACGCTCGAACCGTGAGTTCAGCGATCGCCGTCATCATCGTCGCCGCGGGCAGTGGCACCCGGCTCGGGCACACCGAGCCCAAGGCGTTCGTCCCGCTCGGCGCCGGAACGGTGCTCTCGGTCGCCGTCGATTCCGTGCTCGGCATGCGCGAGACCCCGCACCTCGTGCTCGTGGTGCCCGAGGAGCGCGTCGAGTCGGCGCGGGCGGGGTTCGCGCCCATCGCCGCTGCATCCGGCGCAGAGCTCGGCGTCGTCGCCGGCGGCGCGTCGCGACAGGAGTCCGTCGCCGCAGGCCTCGCCGTGCTGCCGGCCGACGTCGACACCGTGCTCGTGCACGACGCCGCCCGCGCGCTCGCGCCGGCGCTGCTGTTCGACGAGGTCGCCGCCGCCGTCCGCGCGCGGCGCCGCGGCATCGTGCCGGCCCTCGACGTCGTCGACACCGTCAAGCGCGTCTCCGACGACGGCCGCGTGCTCGAGACCGTCGACCGTTCAACGCTCCGTGCGGTGCAGACGCCGCAGGGCTTCCCGCGCAGCTCGCTCGACCACGCCTACGCCACGGCCCGCGGTGACTTCACCGATGACGCGGCGCTCGTGGCATCCGCCGGTCTCATCGTCGATGCGGTGCCGGGCGACGTTCGCGCGTTCAAGATCACCGTGCCCGCCGACCTGCATCGCGCGGAGCAGCTCGTCGCCGAGGCGGCCGGCTCCGCGACATCCGCCCCCACCGCACCGCGCGTCGGCACCGGCACCGACGTGCACGCCTTCGCCGACGACGCCTCGACGCCGCTGTGGCTCGCAGGCCTCGAGTGGCCGGGCGAACGAGGCCTCTCGGGGCACTCCGACGGCGACGCCGCTGCGCACGCGATCTGCGACGCACTGCTCGCCGCCGCGGGGCTCGGCGACGTCGGCCAGGTGTTCGGCACGGCCGATGCGCGCTTCGCCGGAGCGCACGGCGAGGTGTTCCTCGCCGAGACCCGCCGACTCGTCGAGGCCGCCGGATGGCGCGTCGGCAACGTCTCGGTGCAGCTCGTCGGCAATCGTCCGAAGCTCGCACCGCGCCGCGCCGAGGCCGAGGCCCTGCTGTCGGGGGTGCTGGGCGCGCCGGTGAGCGTCGCGGCGACCACGAGCGACGGGCTCGGCTTCACCGGACGCGGCGAGGGCGTCGCCGCGATCGCGACCGCCATGCTGCATCCGCTCCGCTGAGCGACCGCACAGGTGCTGACACGCCCGGCCGGTAGGCTTGGCGGGTGACCGTGCGACTCTACGACTCGAAGGCCCAGGCCCTGCGCGACTTCGCGCCCCTGCGCGATGGGCGCGTGGGCATGTACGTCTGCGGTCCGACCGTGCAGTCGAGCCCCCACATCGGGCACCTGCGCAGTGCCCTCGTCTACGACATCATGCGCCGGTGGCTGGCCGCGAGCGGCAACGACGTCGTGTTCGTGCGCAACGTCACCGACATCGACGACAAGATCTTGAACGCGGCGACCGAGAACGGCACCGACGAGCCGTGGTGGGCGTTGGCCTACCGTGTCGAGCTCGAGTTCACCGCGGCGTATGCCTCGCTCGGCATCCTCGCGCCGACCTACGAGCCGCGGGCGACGGCGAGCGTGCAGCAGATGGTCGAGCTCATCGCCCGACTCATCGAGCGCGGTCACGCCTACGCCGCACCGGATGCCTCGGGCGACGTGTACTTCGACACCGCGAGCTGGCCGGCGTACGGCGAGCTCACCCGGCAGCAGCGCGACAAGATGGAGGCGGCGGCCGACGCCGATCCGCGCGGCAAGCGCGACCCCCGCGACTTCGCGCTCTGGAAGGGCCGCAAGTCCGACGAGCCCGAGTCGGCGTCGTGGAAGTCGCCGTGGGGCGACGGTCGACCGGGCTGGCACATCGAGTGCTCGGCGATGGTCACCCGCTACCTCGGTTCCGAGTTCGACATCCACGGCGGCGGCCTCGACCTGCGCTTCCCCCACCACGAGAACGAACTCGCCCAGTCCGCGGCCGCCGGCGACGCCTTCGCGCGGTACTGGGTGCACAACGGCCTCGTGAACATCGGCGGGCAGAAGATGTCGAAGTCGCTCGGCAACTCCGTGTACGCCGCCGAGCTGTTCGCCCTCGCCTCGCCGCTCGCGGTGCGCTATCTCCTCGGGGCGGCCCACTACCGGTCGACGCTCGACTACGCGCCCGGCTCGCTCGCCGAGGCCGAGGCGGCCGTCGAGAGGATCCGCGGATTCCTCTCACGGGTCGAGCGGCGCCTCGCCGGCACCCGGTTCGCGGGAGTGGGCGCCCCGGTGATCCCCGACGCGTTCGCGGCGGCGATGGACGACGACCTCGGCGTGCCGCAGGCCCTCGCCGTGCTGCACGACACCGTGCGCGCAGGCAACCAGGCGCTCGACGCCGAAGAGCTGCACGATGCCGCCGTGGCGCACGGGCAGGTCTCGGCCATGGTCGAGGTGCTCGGCATCGACCCCCGCGACCCGCACTGGGCGACGGCCGACTCGGGCCCCGCAGCATCCGCGCTCGACGCACTCGTCACGCGCCTCATCGAAGACCGACAGGCTGCGCGCGAGTCGAGGGACTACGCTGCCGCAGACCGTATCCGCGCCGAACTCACGGCCGCGGGCATCACCATCGAAGACAGTTCGACCGGAACGCATTGGAGCTTGGGACTATGAAGGGCAGCAGCGGCAAGTCGCGCGCCGGAGCCGTGCGGAAGGCGAAGAACAAGCAGGTCGGCTCGGGCGGCCAGGGCCGTCAGGCCCTCGAGGGCAAGGGGCCCACGCCGAAGGCCGAAGACCGTGCCTGGCACCCAGCCGGCAAGAAGAAGGCGGCGCAGGAGCGCTACGCGGCGACCGGCGGCGGCAAGCGCGTCGCCGGACAGGGCTCGGGCCAGCGCCCAGGTGCCCCGCGCGGTGCGTCCGGTGCGGCACGCCGCGCGAAGTCGGGCGACGAGTCCGAGATCGTGACCGGCCGCAACTCGGTCGTGGAGGCGCTCCGGGCCCGCATCCCCGCGACGACCCTCTACGTCGCCGCGCGCGTCGAGATGGACGACCGCGTGCGCGAGGCGATGAAGGTCGCCACGAACCGCGGCATCCCGATGCTCGAGGTCATGCGCCCAGAACTCGACCGTCTCGCCGGCGAGGGCGGCGTGCACCAGGGCATCGCGCTCAAGGTGCCGCCCTACGAGTACGCGCACCCCATCGAGCTGCTCGACGAGGTGCTCGCCCGCGACGAGACGCCGCTCTTCGTGGCGCTCGACGGCATCACCGACCCGCGCAACCTCGGCGCGATCCTGCGATCGACCGGCGCGTTCGGCGGGCAGGGCGTCATCGTGCCGCAGCGTCGCTCGGTCGGCGTGAACGCGGCCGCGTGGAAGACCTCGGCCGGCGCCGCGGCCCGCGTGCCCGTCGCGATGGCGCCGAACCTCACGCAGACCCTCAAGGCGCTGAAGGAGCGCGGCGTCTTCGTGCTCGGCCTCGACGGCGACGGCGACGTGTCGCTTCCCGGCCTCAGCTGGGCCGACCGCCCGATCGTGATCGTCGTCGGCAGCGAGGGCAAGGGGCTCTCGCGGCTCGTCGCCGAGACGTGCGACGCGATCGTCTCGATCCCGATCTCGGCGTCGACCGAGTCGCTCAACGCCGGCATCGCCGCATCCGTCACGCTCTACGAGATCTCGAAGCTGCGCGCCGCCGACTGAGTCGGCGGCCCGCACCGGGCGCTGTCGGATGCCGCGATCAGACGTTCGCGCGCCAGTCGCCGTCGTCGTCGGGGTCGAGGGCGGCGAACGCCGCCGTGTCGGTCGACGGGATCGTCTCGATCGGCGCCGTGAACGCGCCGGTCGGCGGGCCGATCACGGTCGCCTCGTCGCGCCGGTGCCGCAGCACGGTGTTGATGTAGGAGCTGACGGCCTCGGCCAGCGGGATGTCGTGCCCCACCTGCTGCGCCAGGAACCAGCGGTGGTCGAGCAACTGGTGGAAGACCTCGGCCGGTTCGAGCTTGCCGCGAAGCTCCAGCGGGATCGCCCGGACGACGGGTTCGAACACGCGCATGAGCCACTCGTGCGCGACCATCTCCTCGTCGAGCTCGGTCTTGCCGTAGGCGGCCCGGTACGAGTCGAGGTCGTTGAGCAGGCGCCGCGCCTGGTTCTCGCCGGCGTCGAGACCGGTCAGTCGCAGGAGTCGGCGCTGGTGGTGGCCGGCGTCGACGACCTTCGGCTGGATGCGCACCGTGGTGCCGGATTCATCGGTCTTGATCGCGAGCTCTTCGATGTCGAAGCCGAGCTCGTTCAGCCGGTTGACTCGCTCGTTGATGCGCCAGCGCTCAGCGGTCGAGAACGACTCGGATCCCGTGAGTTCGAGCCAGAGGCTGCGATAGGCCTCCACGATGCCGTTCGAGATGTTGACGGGGTCGAGCTCGTCGGCGACCTTGCCGCCGGCCTCGAGGTCGAGGAGTTCGCCGGCGATGTTCACGCGGGCGATCTCGAGGTCGTTCTCGCGCTGCCCGTTCGAGAGGCCGCCCTCGTAGAGCTTGCCGGTCTCCGCGTCGACGAGGTAGGCGGCGAACGCGCCGGCATCGCGGCGGAAGAGCGTGTTCGAGAGCGAGACGTCGCCCCAGAAGAAGCCGACGATGTGCAGGCGCACGAGCAGCACCGCGAGGGCATCGACGAGGCGGGTCGCGGTGTCGGGGCGCAGCGTCTGGGAGAACAGCGCCCGGTAGGGGAGCGAAAATCGCAGGTGCCGGGTCACGAGCACGGGCTTCAGCTCATCGCCCTCGGCGTCGGTGCGATTGGTGATGACGGCCACCGGCTCGACGCAGGGGATGTCGAGCCGTTGCAGCGTGCGCAGCATCTCGTACTCGCCCTTCGCCATCTCGGCCGTCGTCTCCTTGATCGCCACGATGTGCGCGCCGAGGTGGGCGAACCGCACGAGGTGGCGCGAGATGCCCTTCGGCAGGGCCGCGATCGTCTCGCTCGGCCAGGCCTCGAGGGGGAGGTCCCATGGAAGGTCGAGGAGGGCCGGATCGGCCATTGCCGACGTGATGGAGAGTGAACCGCTCATTGAGGCCTCAGCGTAGTCGTGGTCGATGGCAAGTGGTCGATGGCAAGTGGTCGATGGCACGTGATCGGATGCCGCGGAGATACAGCGATGCCGGCCGGGCAAGCGCCCGGCCGGCATCACCGGTCGACGGGGTGCGTCAGCTGACGACGGCCTTGGTGCCGAGTCGGTCGCCCGACTCGATGTCGAACAGGTGCACGTGGTGCGGCGTCGCGGTCAGGTAGACCTTGTCGCCGGCGTTCGGGTGCATGCGGCCGTCGACGCGGGCGACGATGTCGGTGCGCTTGCCCTCGACCATGGAGTGGCCGTAGAGGTAGCCGTCGGCGCCGAGCTCCTCGACGAGGTCGACCTCGACCGCGAGGCCCTCGCCCTGCACGGGGGAGACGGTGATGTCTTCGGGGCGCACGCCGATGGTGGCGACCTTGCCGCTCGACTGCGCGAGCGTCTCGCGGTCGACCGGAACGGTCGCGGTGCCGAACTTCACTCCGTCGTCGACGAGGTCGGCGTGGAAGAGGTTCATCGCGGGCGAGCCGATGAAGCCGGCCACGAACACGTTGTTGGGCTTCTCGTAGAGGTCGCGCGGAGTGCCGACCTGCTGCAGCAGGCCGTCCTTCAGCACGGCGATGCGGTCACCCATGGTGAGCGCCTCGGTCTGGTCGTGCGTGACGTAGACGGTCGTGACGCCGAGGCGGCGCTGGAGGGACGCGATCTGGGTACGGGTCTGCACGCGGAGCTTCGCGTCGAGGTTCGACAGCGGCTCGTCCATGAGGAAGACCTGGGGCTGGCGCACGATGGCGCGGCCCATGGCGACGCGCTGACGCTGGCCGCCCGAGAGGGCCTTCGGCTTACGGGCCAGGTAGGGCTCGAGGTCGAGGAGCTTGGCGGCCTCGAGCACGCGAGCCGCGCGCTCCTCTTTGCCGACGCCGGCGATCTTGAGCGCGAAGCCCATGTTCTCGGCGACGGTCATGTGCGGGTACAGCGCGTAGTTCTGGAAGACCATCGCGATGTCGCGGTCCTTCGGCGGCACGTCGGTGACGTTGCGGTCGCCGATGAAGATGTTGCCCTCGTTGACCTCTTCGAGGCCCGCGAGCATGCGGAGCGAGGTGGACTTGCCGCAACCGGAGGGGCCGACGAGGACGAGGAACTCGCCGTCTGCGACCTCGAGGTCGAGCTGGTCGACGGCGGGACGGGTGCCGCCGGGGTAGAGGCGGGTTGCCTTGTCGAACGTGACTGACGCCATTTTCGTGTTTCTCCTTCACCGGCAGGTACGTGCCGGACGATCCGTAGTGATGGACTGCGTCGACGCTGACGCCCACTCAGTATCGCATGCGCGACGGCGTGCTCCGTACCCGCCGGGAACGGGCGCACAGCGCGGATCCGGGAACCTCGCGGAATCCGTTTGGGTGTTTCCCAGCCATTCTCCCTACTATCGTGTGTGCGTCCGCATGCATACATGCGCGCCCACACAGCGACCGGAGTGACCATCGATGAGCAACGGCGGATCGAATCAGCCACGCCCCACCCGTAACGAGCAGCGCGAAGCAGCGCGCGAGAAGGCGCGCGAGCTCCGCGAGGGGCAGAAGAAGCGCGAGCGACGCAACAAGTGGCTCATCCAGGGCGGCGTCATCGTCGCCGTGGTGGCGGTCGCGGCGCTCATCGGCGGCCTGATCTTCAACAACATCAAGCCCGACGGCCCCGGCCCCGCCAACATGGCGAGCGATGGCATCCTGCTGACCGGCGTCGACGGCGTGATCACCCCGACCGAGACCCCGGCCCTGGCCGCCGGCGAGAAGCCGACGCCGACCGTGCCCGACGACAGCGGCACCGTGGCGAACATCGTCACCTACATCGACTACCTGTGCCCCTTCTGCGGCCAGTTCGAGACGACCAACTCCGACTCCATCCGCACGATGGTCGAGTCGGGTGCCGCGACGCTCGAGGTGCACCCCATCGCGCTGCTGACGAACAAGTCGGCCGGCACGCAGTACTCGCTGCGTGCGGCGAACGCCGCGGCGTGCGTCGCGAACACCTCGCCCGAGTCCTTCTTCGACTTCAACGCGCTGCTCTTCGAGAACCAGCCCGAAGAGACCTCCGTGGGCCTCAACAACGGCGAGATCAAAGAACTCGCGAAGCAGGCCGGCGTGAGTTCGCTGTCGACGGTCGAGAAGTGCATCGACGACACCAGCTTCAAGAAGTGGGTGCAGGATGCCACGACGCGCGCTCTGACCGAGCCGGTGCCGAACTCCGACCTCGAGTCCATCAAGGGCACCCCGACGGTGCTCGTGAACGGCAAGCAGTACGAGGGTTCGCTGACCGACCCGGCCGAGTTCCAGTCCTTCGTGCTGCAGGCCACCGGCGAGACGTTCTCCGAGTCGACCTCGACGCCGTCGCCGACCCCGACGCCGACTCCCGCGCAGTAGCGCGAGACGCGAGATCGCTTCGAAGGCCCGGCCGTGTGCCGGGCCTTCGTGCGTTCGGCTCAGGTCTGCATGCCGACTCGCGCATCGGCGATCGGTAGGATGTCGGAGAGGCTTCGCCCTCGCCGGCTTGGCGCAATTGGTAGCGCACCGCTCTTGTAAAGCGGGGGTTGTGGGTTCGAGTCCCATAGCCGGCTCTTGACTCAGCACGCAGCACAGCAGACGCCCTCGGCGGGTACCGAGGCACACCACCATCACCACGTCGAGCACTCGCGCATCCCGATGTGGATCGCGCTCGTGCTCGCACTGCTCTTCGGCGCGGGCACCGCGCTGCAGTCGCGCGTCAACGGGCAGCTCGCGGTGGCGCTCGACGACCCGTTCGTCGCAGCGGCATTCTCGTTCGGCAGCGGGCTCGTGATCCTCCTGCTCGTGCTCCCCATGTGGAAGCCGGGGCGCGCCGGGCTCGCGAAGGTCGTCGGCGAGCTGCGCGGCCGCACCCTGCCCTGGTGGATGGTGCTCGGCGGGCTCGCGGGCGCGTGGTTCGTGACGACGCAGGGCCTCTCGGCCGGCGTCATCGGCGTCGCCCTCTTCACGATCGCGATCGTCGCGGGTCAGACTGTCGGCGGCATCGTGTTCGACCTCGTCGGGCTCGGCCCGGGCGGGCGACGGCCACTGAGCGCGACGCGCGTCGTCGGCGCCGTGCTCGCCCTCGCCGCGATCGGCTGGGCGGTGTCGGCGCAGCTCGCCGGCGACGCCCCGATCGTGCTCATGGTGCTGCCGTTCATCGCCGGCGTCGGTGCGGCCTGGCAGCAGGCCGTGAACGGCCGGGTCAAGGCGGTTGCGGCAAGCGCGTACACCGCGACGCTGTTCAACTTCACGGTCGGAACCACGGCGCTCGTCATCGTGATGCTCGTGCACGCGGCATCCGCCGGCTGGCCCGAGGCCCTGCCCACCGAGCCGTGGCTCTACGCGGGCGGGGCGCTCGGCTGCATCTTCATCGCCGGCCAGGCGATGCTCGTGCGTCGGCTCGGGGTGCTGCTGCTCGCCCTCTGCGGCGTCGCCGGTCAGCTCGTCGCGGCGCTCGCCCTCGACCTGCTGCTGCCGACGGCCGATCGGCCGGTGGGCATCGCCACGATCGGCGGCACGGTGCTCGCGCTCATCGCCGTGGGCGTTGCCTCGATCCGCTGGGGGCGACGCAAGCACGCGCTGCCGCCGGCCGAGGTCACTGCAGCGAGCTGAACCTCGAGGCGGCGTCCACGGCGGGTCCGCGGTCGCCTCGCGCGCCGTCGGGCAGCCCGCCGACGTACAACCAGCCGAGCAGGCGTTCACCGTCAGCCAGGCCATGCAGCTCCGCGGCGAGCGGATGCCGCGTGTGCGGGCCGCTGCGCCACATCACGCCCCATCCAGCATCGTCGAGGAGCAGGGTCAGTTGATGGGCGACGCCGGCGGCGACGGCCTCCTGCTCCCACGCCGGCACCTTGAAATGCGGAGTCGTGGTGGCGACCATCGCGAGCAGCAGCGGGGCGCGCAGCGGCTTCGCCGCGAGACGGGCGCCGTGCTCGCCATCGAGGCCGGCGGCAGCGGCGAGCGCGTCACCGAGGCGGTTGCGCGCCTCGCCGCGCAGCGCGATCACGCGCCACGGCCGGAGCGCAGCGTGGTCGGCCACCCGGCCGGCCGCTTCGAGCAGGGCGACGATCTCTGCGTCGTCGGGTGCGACATCCGTGACCTTCGGCGACGAGCGCCGCGCGAGCATCGCCTCGCGGACGGACGACGCCACTCAGGACTCGGCGGAGAAGTCGAGGGCGATCGAGTTCATGCAGTAGCGGTCGCCGGTGGGGGTGCCGAAGCCGTCGGGGAAGACGTGGCCCAGGTGCGATCCGCAATTCGCGCAGCGCACCTCGGTGCGCACCATGCCGAGCGACGAGTCCTCGATGAGCTGCACGGCCTCGGGCCGCACCGACTCGTAGAAGCTCGGCCAGCCGCAGCCCGAGTCGAACTTCGTGCCGCTCTTGAACAGCTCGGCGCCGCAGGCGGCGCACGAGTAGATGCCGGCCCGTTCCTCGTCGAGGAGTTCGCCCGTCCACGGGCGCTCGGTCGCCGCCTCGCGGAGCACGGCGTACTGCTCGTCGCCGAGCTCGGCGCGCCACTCGTCGTCGGTCTTGTCCACGTTGTACGCCATGAAGCGTCCTCTCACTGCTCGCGTCGGTGCTCCTCCATGGTCGCAGGTCTCCCGATGGGATCCGACACGAGGTGCAACGCGGGGTCGTGCACCGGTGTTCCCGCGGGCACACGCCGTCGGCACTCGGCTCCCGCGCGGCCGACTGTGTCTAGGATTTGTGCAGGCGCGCATCCGGCTCGCCTCGACGGGAGGACGAGATGAGCGCCGAGCGCCTGCCGAACCGCCCCGTCGATTCGGCGCTCGACGAGCGCGACGAGCGGGTGCTCGCGTTCGAGGCCCGTGCCTGGCAGCATCCCGGCGCGAAGGCGGAGGCGATCCGCGACGAGTTCGGCATCTCCGCCGCCCGCTACTATCGGATCCTCGGCGAGCTCATCGATTCACCCGCGGCGCTGAGGCACGATCCGATGCTCGTGAAACGCCTGCAGCGGATGCGTGCGGCCCGGGCAGCGGCGCGAACGCGTCGTTCGCTCTCGATCGGCCGAGCGCTCGACTGAGCGCGGCCCCCGACAGACGACTGGACCCATGGCGCAGAAGTTCCCCCGCGATCGCTTCGACTCGATCCCGCACGGCATCGACCGTGTCGGTGCCCACCGCGCACCCGCGCGCCGCGGCGCCGGATGGATCGCGTTCGGATGGGCGGCGCTCGCGACCGTCGTGCTCGTCGCCGTCGGCATCGGCGGCGTCATGCTCTTCAACGACCGGCTGAACTTCGGCGAAACGGCGGTCCCGACCCCGAGTGCGACCCCGGTCGTCACCGCGGAGCCCGTCATCGCTCCCGACATCCCGGTGCTCGTGCTGAACGGCACGTCGACCGCCGGCCTCGCGGCGCAGGCAGCCGAGACGCTGACCGCCAACGGGGTGCCCGTGGGATCGACGGCCAACGCGAGCGAGAACACGCTGACCGAGACGGTCGTCTACTACGCGACGCCCGAACTCGAGGGGGCCGCCCGCGGCGTCGCGCAGTTCCTGCCCGAGGCAGAGGTGCGCGTGTCCGACCAGTTCGCGGCGACCGGCAACCAGCTCGTGGTCGTGCTCGGCTCCGACTACGCCACCGCCGTCGCGGGCTGACCGCCGCCCGGCCGGGGCCGCTCACGGGCGGGCGTTCGCGGCCGCTCGGGTCGTTCGCGACCGCGAATCGTTGCCATTCCGATATCCGCTCAGCTTCGCAGACCCTTGTGCCGGAACGTCCAGTCGTGAGTATCTGGATTCGGCCGCTCGACAGCGCGAGCGCACGGTTCCGTCCCTGGCGTCGTGCGCGCGAGTGAGCGGCCCGGCACAGGCCACGGGCGCGTGCTGATCGGACACGGCAACATGGGAGCAACGCATGGCGAACGGAACCGTCAAGTGGTTCAACGCTGAAAAGGGCTACGGATTCATCACCGTCGACGAGGGGGGCCAAGACGTCTTCGTCCACTACTCCGCCATCGACATGTCGGGGTACAAGGTGCTCGAGGAGGGGCAGCAGGTCGTCTTCGAGGTCGGCACGGGCTCGAAGGGGCCGCAGGCCGAGGGCGTCCGCCCGGCCTGACGAGATTCGCGAGAACGCGCCGCCGGCCCGGCGGCGCGTTCTCGCGTCCGGCTGCGAGCCCCGGGCTACGCTGACCGCATGGGAGCGCAGGCCGGGCGTCCTCCGCGGCGACGGGGAGCGGGGCTCGGCGTGCTCGTCGCCTCGGCGCTGCTGCTGGCGGGCTGCCAGTCGGCGACGGAGCCCGATGCCCCGGCGGCCGAGACCGCCGTCCGCCCCTCGTCCGAGTCCGCGGCATCCGCCGTGTCGTTCGCCCCGTTGCGCGGCACCTCCGCCGAGGCTGCCGCGCTCGCACGGCCTTCGCTCGCGGTGAAGGTCGACAACCACGAAGAGGCGCGACCGCAGATCGCGCTGAACCGCACCGACATCGTCTTCGAGGAACTCGTCGAGGGCGGTCTCACCCGCTACGTCGCGGTCTGGCACTCCGATGTGCCCGACGAGGTCGGCCCCGTGCGGTCCATCCGTCCGATGGACCCCGACATCGCCTCGCCCTTCGGGGGCATCATCGCCTACTCGGGCGGCCAGGACCAGTTCGTCGAGATGATGATGGCGACACCGCTCGTGAACATCGTGTTCGACTTCGACGAGACCGGGCTCTTCTCGCGCGCCGACGAACGGCCGGGCCCCCACGACGTCATCCTGCACTCCACCGAGGCCGTCGCCCGCAACGCCGAGCTTGCGCCGCCGCCGGTGCAGTTCGCCTACGGCACCGCCGATCCGCTCGCGGCCCCGGCCCTCGCCGCGGCGCCGACCTCGCGTATCGACCTCGTCTTCTCCGAAGACCGGTTCCCAGCGTGGGAGTGGGATGCCGCGGCATCCGTCTGGCTCAGGTCGCAAGCGGGCTCGCCCGACCTCGAGGCCTCCGGGGAGCGCGTGCGCGCCACGAACGTCGTGACGCTGCGAGTGGGCATCGACTGGAGCTACGGCGAAGTGCCGAAGACCGTCATGGTCGGCTCGGGCGAGGCCTGGGTCTCCGCCGGGGGGCGGACCGCGCACGGCACCTGGGTGAAGGACGCCGCGGGGTCGCCGATCGTGCTCACCGCCGACGACGGGTCGCCGTTGCGCCTGGCTCCCGGCAACACGTGGGTCGAGCTCGTGCCGAACGAGGGTTCTGCGGCCTTCACGCCCTGAGCGGACAGCCTCGGGCTCGCTTGCACTCGTGGCGGTCGAGTGCCAGAATCGATTTAGCACTCACTCGTTTTGAGTGCTAACCCAACGAATCTTTGAAGACGTCCGGGAAAGGACGAGAGAAACACATGGCAAAGATCATTGCTTTCAACGAGGAGGCCCGTCGTGGTCTCGAGCGTGGCCTCAACACGCTCGCCGACGCGGTGAAGGTGACCCTCGGCCCGCGCGGACGCAACGTCGTGCTCGAGAAGAAGTGGGGCGCACCCACGATCACGAACGACGGTGTGTCGATCGCCAAGGAGATCGAGCTCGACGACCCGTACGAGAAGATCGGTGCGGAGCTCGTCAAGGAGGTCGCCAAGAAGACCGACGACGTCGCCGGTGACGGCACCACGACCTCGGTCGTGCTCGCCCAGGCGCTCGTGCGTGAGGGCCTCCGCAACGTCGCAGCAGGCGCCGACCCCATCTCGCTGAAGCGCGGCATCGAGAAGGCCGTGCGCGCCGTCGAGGCCGAGCTCCTCGCCAACGCGAAGGACGTCGAGACGAAGGAAGAGATCGCCGCCACGGCATCGATCTCGGCCGCCGACGAGCAGATCGGTGCGCTCATCGCCGAGGCGATCGACAAGGTCGGCAAGGAGGGCGTCGTCACCGTCGAGGAGTCGAACACCTTCGGCACCGAGCTCGAGCTCACCGAGGGCATGCGCTTCGACAAGGGCTACCTGTCGGCGTACTTCGTCACCGACCCCGAGCGCCAGGAAGCGGTCTTCGAAGACCCCTACATCCTCATCGTCAACGGCAAGGTCTCCAACATCAAGGACCTGCTGCCGATCGTCGACAAGGTCATCCAGACCGGCAAGCAGCTCCTCATCATCGCCGAAGACGTCGACGGCGAAGCCCTCGCGACGCTGATCGTCAACAAGATCCGCGGCATCTTCAAGTCGGTCGCCGTCAAGGCTCCCGGCTTCGGTGACCGCCGCAAGGCCCAGCTGCAGGACATCGCGACCCTCACCGGTGGCCAGGTCATCTCCGAGGAGGTCGGCCTCAAGCTCGAGAACGTCACCCTCGACCTGCTCGGTTCGGCTCGCAAGGTCATCATCACCAAGGACGAGACGACCATCGTCGAGGGTGGCGGCGACGAGGAGGCCATCGCCGGCCGCGTCGCGCAGATCCGCAAGGAGATCGAGAACACCGACTCCGACTACGACCGCGAGAAGCTCCAGGAGCGCCTCGCCAAGCTCGCCGGCGGCGTCGCCGTCATCAAGGCGGGTGCCGCGACCGAGGTCGAGCTCAAGGAGCGCAAGCACCGCATCGAAGACGCAGTGCGCAACGCGAAGGCCGCCGTCGAAGAGGGCATCGTCGCCGGTGGTGGCGTCGCCCTCATCCAGGCCGGCAAGACCGCCTTCGAGAAGCTCGAGCTCACGGGCGACGAGGCGACCGGTGCGAACATCGTTCGCGTCGCGATCGACGCTCCGCTCAAGCAGATCGCCCTCAACGCCGGCCTCGAGCCGGGCGTCGTGGTCGACCGCGTGCGCAACCTCCCGGTCGGCCAGGGCCTCAACGCCGCGACCGGCGAGTACGTCGACATGCTCGCTGCCGGCATCAACGACCCGGTGAAGGTCACCCGCTCCGCGCTGCTGAACGCAGCGTCGATCGCGGGCCTGTTCCTCACCACCGAGGCCGTCGTCGCCGACAAGCCCGAGAAGAACGCGGCTCCGGCCGGCGACCCGACGGGCGGCATGGACTTCTAGTCCGCGCCTCACTCAACGCACACGAAGGGCGTCTCCCTCACGGGAGGCGCCCTTCGTCGTTGCTGCGGTTCGTGCGCTCGGCAGTGGTGCGTGCGCAGTGTGCGCGCGTCAGGCTCGCGAGTTCGCCAGGCGCGCTCGGGCGTACTGATCGCGGATCACGTCACGGGTGTCGCTCGCGAGCTCGGCGTCGATGTCGAGCGGCCATGACGGGCGTTCGCCCGTGAGCGCCCACCTCGCCTGCCGGGCGGCGCCGTCGGCGACGTACTCCCCGGGCGCCGGAACGACGATCGGAACGTCGAAGACCTGGGCTGCGATGCGCCGCACCGCCGGATTCTGCGCGGCGCCGCCGATGAGCAGCACGCGAGTCGCCTCGACGCCCTGCCCTCGCACGGCGTCGAGGCCGTCGGCGAGGCCGCACAGGAGGCCCTCGATCGAAGCGCGTGCGATCGACGCGCGGGTCGTGTTCGCGAACGTCAGGCCCGAGAACGAGGCGGTCGCCTCAGGGAGGTTCGGCGTGCGCTCGCCCGCGAAGTACGGCACGAGCACGGCGCCGGATGCCCCGGGCTCCGTCTCGAGCGCGAGCCGGCCGAGCTCCGCGTGGTCGACGCCGAGCAGGGCGGCCGTGGCATCGAGCACCGGTGCGGCGTTCAGGGTCGCGATGAGCGGCAGCCCACGGCCGCTCGCGTCGGCGAACCCCGCGACCGTGCCGGAGGGGTCGGCGATCGCGGCATCCGTCACGGCGAAGACCGTGCCGCTCGTGCCGATCGAGACCACCACGTCGCCCGCCGTTGCGTCAAGGCCGAGCGCGGCCGCTGCGTTGTCGCCGGCCCCGGCGCCCACGAGGATGCCGTCGGGCGTGCGCCCGGCGGCCTCGTTCGGTGCGAGGACGCGAGGCAGCACCGCGTCGTGCCCGAGCGCGAGGGCGAGCAGTTCCCGGTCGTAGCCGTTCGGCCCCCAGTACGCCGTGCCGCTCGCATCCGAACGATCGGTCGTGAGCTCGTCGAGCCGGGGCCCGAGCGGGGATTCGCCCACGGGCCCGTAGCCCCGCAGGCGCCAGGTCAGCCAGTCGTGGGGGAGGGCGACCGCTGCGACGCGAGCCGCGGCATCCGGTTCGGCGTCGCGCAGCCATCGAAGCTTGGTGGCCGTGAACGAGGCGACCGGCACGACGCCCGTGCGTCGCGCGTACTCGGCGGCACCGACCTCTGCGACGAGGTCCCGCGCCGCCTGAGCCGAACGCGTGTCGTTCCAGAGCAGGGCATCGCGGATGACCCGTCCCTCGTCGTCGAGCACGACCATGCCGTGCTGCTGGGCGGCGATCGAGATCGCCGCGACGTCGTCGAGCCCGCCCGCGTCGGCGAATGCCGAGAGCAGCGCACCCCACCATGCGGCGGGATCGACCTCGGTGCCGACCGGGTGGAGCGCGCGACCGGAGCGCACGAGCGCTCCGGTCGCGGCGTCCCGGATCACGACCTTGCAGGCCTGCGTCGACGAGTCGACCCCCGCGACGAGGGTCGGGCCGCCGGCTGCGGGAGGCAGGGTCACCGAGCGCCCAGGAGGTGCTCGGTGGCGAGCTGCTGCAGTCGCACGAAGCCGCCGCCCTTGCCGCCGAGGTAGGCGTCGGCGTCGAAGTCCTCGTAGGCCGAGCGGTCCGCGAGGAACTCGTCGTACGTCTCGCCCGCGTTCAGCGTGGGGGTGGACAGTTCGAACACCTTCGCAGCCTCGAGCGCTTCCTGCACCTCGGGGTCGGCGCGGAAGGCCGCGGCGCGCTCCTTCAGCAGCAGGTAGGTGCGCATGTTGGCCGCAGCCGACTCCCAGACGCCCTTCTCGTCTTCGGTGCGCGAGGGCTTGTAGTCGAAGTGGCGCGGGCCCTCGTAGGCCGGTACGCCGCCGGGGCCGCCGTTCTCGAGCAGGTCGACGAGCGCGAACGCGTTGTGCAGGTCGCCGTGGCCGAACACCAGGTCTTGGTCGTACTTGATGCCGCGCTGGCCGTTCAGGTCGATGTGGAAGAGCTTGCCGTGATACAGCGCCTGCGCGATGCCGGCGGCGAAGTTCAGGCCGGCCATCTGCTCGTGCCCGACCTCGGGGTTCAGGCCGACGAGCTCGGGGCGTTCGAGCGAGTCGATGAACGCGATCGCGTGGCCGAGGGTCGGCAGCAGGATGTCCCCGCGGGGCTCGTTCGGCTTCGGCTCGATCGCGAACTTGATGTCGTAGCCCTTGTCGGTGACGTAGTCGCCCAGCAGGTTCACGGCCTCGCGGTAGCGCTCGAGCGCCTGGCGGATGTCTTTCGCGGAGTCGTACTCCGCACCCTCGCGGCCGCCCCACATGACGAAGGTCTTGGCGCCGAGCTCGGCGCCGAGGTCGAGCTGGCGGAACACCTTGCGCAGGGCGTAGCGACGCACGTCACGATCGTTGGCGGTGAAGCCGCCGTCTTTGAAGACCGGTGCGCTGAACAGGTTCGTGGTCACCATCGGCACGATGAGGCCGGTCGAATCGAGCGCGCCCTTCAGCCGGTCGATCTGGTGCTGACGCTCGGCATCGGTCGACCCGAAGGCGAAGAGGTCGTCGTCGTGGAACGTGATGCCGTAGGCGCCGAGTTCCGAGAGCTTCTCGACGGAGTGCACGACGTCGAGCGGCTCGCGGGTGGGGCCGCCGAACGGGTCGGTGCCGTTGTACCCGACCGTCCAGAGGCCGAAGGAGAACTTGTCGTCACGGGAGGGCGCGGTGGCCATTGGTGATCCGCCTTTCAGCGTCGTCGATGATTTGTTGGCAGATACAACATAAACCGAGGGGCGCGCCTGCGCAAGTCCTCCACGGTCGCAACTTTCGCGATTATGATTCGAAACATGAAGACAGACATCACCGGCGACCGAGTCACGCTCGCCGAGATCGCCGAGGAGACCGGTTCGAGCCTCTCGACGATCTCCAAGGTGCTGAACGGCCGCGCCGACGTGTCGAAGGCGACGCGGGAGCGCATCGAGCACGCCCTGCACGAGCGCGGATACGTGCGCCGCGGCGCAGGCCGATCCGAATCGAGGCCCGAGCTGCTCGAACTCGTCTTCCACGGCCTCGACTCGATCTGGTCGATGGAGCTCATCGGGGGTGTCGAAGCCGTCGCGAAGGAGCACGGGCTGAGCGTCGTGCTGACCGTGAGCGGCGACCGACACGCGCCCGACCCCGATTGGATCGATGGCGTCATCCGTCGTCGCCCGGTCGGCGTCGTGCTCGTGTTCTCCGAGCTCTCGCCTGAGTATCGCGAACGACTCCGCGCCAGGGGCATCTCGTTCGTGATCGTCGACCCGGCCGGCGACCCGTCGCCCGACGTGCCGAGCGTCGGCTCGGCGAACTGGTCGGGCGGGCTCGCCGCGACCCGGCACCTGATCGAGCTCGGGCACCGACGCATCGCGACGATCACGGGCCCGGAGGACATGATGTGCTCGCTCGCGAGGCTCGACGGGTTCCGAAGTGCCATGAACTCGGCCGGGCTCCCGGTCGACCCGGCGTGGGTGCGCTTCGGCACCTTCGAGATCGCGGGCGGCCGCGACCGGGCGCGCGAGCTGCTGGCGCTGCCGGCCGAGCGCCGCCCGACCGCGATCTTCGCCGGCAGCGACATGCAGGCGCTCGGCACCCTCGACGCCGCGCGCGAGGCCGGGCTCGCCGTGCCGCACGACCTCTCGATCGTCGGCTACGACGACATCTCGCTGGCGCCGTGGGTGAGCCCGCCGCTGACCACGGTGCACCAACCGCTGCGGCGCATGGGCGAGGAGGCCGCGAGACTCGCCATCCGCCTGAGCGGCGAACAGCCCGCCGCCACCCCGCGCATGGACCTCGCGACGAACCTCGTGGTGCGTGAGAGCACGGCGCCGCCGGCCGCATAGGGGAGGCGCCGGCTCGGGATGCCGGCGGGTCATGCGCTCGGCGGGCGATCCGCCGGGTTCGCTGCCGCCTGGCCGCCTGGCCGGTTCGCGCCCGGCGGGGTGCCTTTCGGGAAGGTGAAGCTCCAGCCGTCGGCGAGACGCTCGGTCACGACCGCCTGTACCGCCGCGAGCGTGCCGGCCCGGTCGCCGCCGCCGTCGTGCGCGAGCACGATCTCGCCGGGCAGCATCGCGGCACGCAGGTTCGAGGTGAGAGTCGCGACGTCCTGGGTCTGCCAGTCGCCGATGGTATTCACGACGGCGAGGGGCTGCATGCCGAGCTCGACCGCGACCCGCTGCGTGGCGCCCCAGCTGCCGTTCGGCGCCCGCCAGAACGGCACCGGCTGGTCGGGGTCGCCGAGCGCCGCGCGGATGACCGCGAGGGTCGCGATGAGATCGGCCCGCACTCGCGCGGCCGACCACGAGCCCAGGTCGGCGTAGCCCGTCGAGTGGTTGCCGAGCACGTGGCCCTCAGCGACGATCCGCCGGAGGACCGCGGTGCCGCCCGGCGCGGTGATGTTCCGGCCGATGACGCAGAACACCGCCTTCACGTCGTGCTCGGCGAGGAAGTCGAGCAGCGCGGGCGTCATGCCGGGGTTCGGCCCGTCGTCGAAGGTGAGTGCGGCGACGTCGCCGGTGCCCTCGGCGAGGGCCACGGGCGCGGTGACGGGGTCGAGCGCCCCACCGCCGACGTCGGCATCATGCGGTCTCACGGGTGCACGAGGCTCAGCAGCTCGAAGTCGGCCCAGAGCGCGACCGCTGCGGCACGCTCGTCATTGGTGGCGGCGCCGGCGGCGCCGTCGTCGGATCCGCCGGGCCCGGCGACGACGAATGCTCCGCCGACGACGCCGGCGAATCCTCCGCCCTCGCTCGGGCTGAGCGGAATGAGGTCGGCGGAACCGACATCGATGCAGTGCCCCTCGTGCTCGAACCCGGCGGTCGCCCCGAAGCCGTCGACCTCGACGACGAGGCGGACGCGCCCCGCGGGCACCTCGCTGCGACCGAGCAGCCGGCGCTCGCCGTCGACGTGGAGCACGAGCTCCAGGGCGCGGCCGGTGGCACCGACGCGCACGCCGAGGGTCAGATGCCGGTGCTCGGAGTGCCGCAGCGCGAGGCCGGCGAGCAGGCCGGGCGGGGCGGCATCCGGCAACTCGACGACCGTCTCGAGCGTCGCCGCCGGCTGCTCGAGGCGGAAGCCCGCGAACGCGTGCGGCGCGAGTTCCGCGAGTCCGCCGGAGACGGCGTGCAGGCGAAGGTGCCCCGGCCGTTCACCGAGCCGCGCTCGCCTGATGCCCGCGGCCGTGCGCACCGTGACGAGCTCGGGATGCAGCGCGGGTCCGTCGAAGTCGTCGAAGAGGTGCCTCCCGCGGTGCGGCAGCGCGGCGGCCCACGGCACGTCGACGTCGTCGCGCAGGCGGCCATCGCCGGGAGCGAAGACCGGCCATCCGCCTTCGAAGGCCACGGGCACGAGCCAGGTCTCGCGGCCCTGCAGCGCGTCGGCGCGGGCCTCGTGCCCCTTGCCTCTCTCGTCGCCGACGGGAAGCCGCCGCGTCGCGAGCACGGTCGCCCACCATCCGCCGCGGCCGTCGTCGACGAGATCGGCGTGACCGACGTTCGCCACGCCGACCTCGCCGCCGAGATGGCGGTGGGTGAGCAGCGGGTTGGCCTTCGATCCCGTGAAGGGTCCTGTCGGGCCCGGACCGCGAGCGGCGCTGACGGCGTGATGGCGCTCGGTGCCGCCCTCGCTCGCGAGGAGCAGCACGGCGCCGGCATGGGTGTCGTCGCTGCCGCTCCTGCTGTCGCCGCCGCTGCCGAGCCGGTACAGGTGCGGCCCCTCGGCCCAGACGGCTCCCTCGACCGCACCGTGCCACACGACGTGCTCCTCGCCGACGAGCGCCATCGTCGTGAGGTCGAGCTCACGCACCCACACCTCGGTCTGCTCGGGCCAGTCGCCGGGGTCGGCGAGCCGGGTGCCGCACCACCAGGCACGGCCGTCGTCGTCGAAGAAGAGCGAGGGGTCGATACCCGGGGCGTCCTCGATCCACGCCGGGTCCGACCACGGGCCTGCCGAGTCGGTCGCGGTCACGACGAAGCTGCCCTGGCGGCCATCACCGCCGACGAGGGTGCACGCGACGAGGAAGCGGCCGTCGTGGTGGCGGATCGTTGGCGCGAACAGGCCGCCCGACGCCGGCACGCTCGACAGGTCGAGCTGCTCCTCACGGTGCACCGCGTGCCCCACGAGCTCCCACTCGACGAGATCGCGTGAGCGGTGCACCGGCAGGCCCGGGAAGTACTCGAACGTCGAGGTGACCACGAAGAACTCGTCGCCCACGCGGCAGATGCTCGGGTCCGGATGGAACCCCGGCAGCACCGGGTTGCGGGCACTGCTCACGGCGAATCGGTGCCGATGCGCTCGGTGCGGATCCGTTCGGCGGTCCAGACGGGGTGCAGCTCGCGCGTGTGATCGACCACGCGCACCGGCCCCGAGAGCTCGACCGTCGCCGTGAGGGGCAGATCGCCGCTCGAGCGTCCGAAGCCGAGCACGAGCGCTCCGGGCTCGACGATGCGGAGGCCCTCGCGCCCGGTGAACGCGGCGAGATCGGCGGGCACGTCGACGCCCAGTCGCACGGATGCCCCGGGCTGGAGCTCGACGCGCTGGAACCCGATGAGCCGCTGCAGCGGCCGTACGACCGAGGCCACCGGATCGTGCAGGTACAGCTGCACGATCTCGGCGCCCGCCCGACCCCCGGTGTTCTCGACCGTGAGCGACAGCCGGAGGCTGCCGTCGGTCGTCGTCTCCGCGACCTCGAGGTCGAGGTCGCTCCAGGCGAAGGACGCGTAGCCGAGCCCGTGCCCGAAGGGGTACTTCGCGGTCGGGTCGATGTTCGACACCTCGTTCTGCCGAGCGAGCGTCGACGCCAGGTAGGTCGACGGCTGCGCACCCGAGGTGGCCGGCACACTCACCGGCAGTCGCCCACTCGGGTTGACGCGGCCCGAGAGGATGCCGGCGAGGGCGCGGGTGCCCTCCTCGCCCGGGAAGAACGCCTGCACGATGCCGGCGGCGCGTTCGGGCGCCGAGCCGAGCATGTACGGGCGGCCCGCGAGCAGGCTGAGCACGGTCGGCGTGCCGGCGTCGAGCACGGCCTCGAGCAGGGCGCCCTGCGCGCCAGGCAGGTCGAGGGTCTCGGCGTCGCAGCCCTCGCCGCTCGTGCCGCGGCCGAAGAGGCCGGCCCGGTCGCCGAGCGCGAGCACCACGACATCGGCGGATGCCGCGCGCTCGACCGCCTCCGCGAAGCCGTCTGTCTCGCCGCCGTCGATCGAGGTTCCCGCCGTCAGGGTGATCTCGGTTTCGGGGAACTCCTCGCGCAGCGCCTCGACGAGCGTCGGCAGCTCGATGCCGAGGCCGCTCTCGGGGTGGTGCACGCCGACGTGGGTCGGGAACCCGTAGCAGCCGAGCACCGCGAGCGGGTCGTCGGCGGTCGGGCCGATGACCGCGATGCGCTTCGGTGCGGCGAGGGGCAGCGTGCCGTCGTTGCGGAGCAGCACGATCGCCCGCTCCGCGATCCGGCGCGCGAGGTCGCGGTTCTCGGGGGAGTCGAGGTCGACGGCACCCTTCGCCGCGGTTGCTGCGGCCGGCGCTGCCGGTTCGTCGAGCAGGCCGAGCTCGACCTTCTGCACGAGCACGCGGTGGAGCGCCCGGTCGATGACCGCTTCGTCGATGCGCCCGCCCCGGACCGCGGCGACGAGCGGTTCGCCGAAGGCGTGCACGGTCGGCAGCTCGACGTCGATGCCGGCCTCGAGCGCGGCCACCGCCGCGTCGCCGAGGTCGCCCGACGTGCCGTGCAGCGTCTGGAGGAAGGCGACCGAGAAGTAGTCGGCGACGACGGTGCCCTCGAAGCCCCAGGTGTCGCGCAGCAGCCCGGTGAGCAGCTCGCGGTCGGCGGCGGTGGGCACGCCGTCGAGGTCGGTGTAGGCGTTCATCACCGAACGCGGAACCGCCTCGCGCACGACCATCTCGAAGGGCGGCAGCAGCACGTCGGCGAGTTCCCTCGCGCCGACCGAGACGGGCGCGAGGTTGCGGCCGGCCCGCGACGCCGAGTAGCCGACGAAGTGCTTGAGCGTCGCCACGATGCCGGAGGCCTCGAGCCCGCGCACGTATGCCGTGCCGACGCTGCCCACCAGGTACGGGTCCTCGCCGATGGTCTCCTCGACCCGGCCCCAACGGGCGTCGCGCACGACGTCGAGCACCGGCGCGAGGCCCTGGTGCACGCCGACCGAGCGCATGTCGGCGCCGATGCGGCGGGCCATCTGCTCGATGAGCTCGGGATCGAACGTGGCCCCCCACGACAGCGGCACGGGGTAGGCGGTGGCTCCGTAGGCGGCGAAGCCGGCGAGGCACTCCTCGTGCACGAGCGCCGGGATGCCGAATCGGCTCGAGGCGACGATGCGTTCCTGCAGCCCGGCGAGCGACCGCGCCCCGAGTGCCGCATCGACCGGCGCGGTGCCGAAGGCGCGGGTGATCTGGCCGAGGCCCTGGGGCAGCAGCGCGTCGAGATCCACCGTTCCGGTCATCTCGTGCTGGTGCGGCGCCACGTCGGCGCCGTCGTCGGAGGCGCCGATCCAGATGCCGTAGAGCTGGGCGATCTTCTCCTCGAGGGTGAGCACGGCCATGAGGGCGACCGCCCGTTCGGCGGCGGGAAGCGATGGGTCGCGCCATGGGGCATCGGCGCCGGCCGCGGTGGAGGGCGGTTCGGTCGTGAGCGGCCCGGTCGTTTCGGGGCGGGTCGTGGTGTTCGTCATCGTGGCATCCGTGTTCGTGGTGTCGTTCGCGGGGTGAGTGGCGGCATCCGTCGTCATCGGTTCGGTCATCCCTTGACCGCTCCCGTGAGTCCGCCGACGATGCGGCGCTCGAAGATGCTGAAGAACACGAGCGCCGGAATCATCGACAGCGACGTGAACGCGAGCACCTTCGCCGTATCGACCGAGTATTGGGACGCGAACGCCTGCACGCCGAGCGGCAGGGTGAACGCGGCCTCGTTGTTCAGGATGAACAGGGGGAGGATGTAGCTGTTCCAGCTCGAGATGAACGCGAGGATGCCGACCGTGATCACGCCCGGCAGTGCCAGCGGCACCACCATCCGCCAGAAGAAGCCGAGGCGCGACGCTCCGTCGATCGAGGCCGCCTCCTCGATCTCGTCGGGGATGGCCCGCAGGAACGGCACGAGGATGATGATCGTCGTCGGCAGGGCGAACGCGATCTGCGGCAGGATGATGCCGCCGAGGGAGTTCATCAGGCCGAGGTTGCGTACGACGAGGTACAGCGGGGTGATCGCGACCGTCATCGGGAACATGAGGCCCGCCGCGAACATCGCGTAGAGCAGGCCGCGGGCCCTGAACCGGTAGCGCGCGAGCACGTAGCTCGCCATGAGCCCGAGCGCGACGACACCCACGGTGGTCACGACGGCCGCGACCGTGGAGTTCGCCACCTCGCCCCAGAACGTGGTGCTGACGAGTACGTCGGCGTAGTTCGTGAACACCCACGGCGAGGGCAGGGCCGACGGATCCGTCGTGATCTGCGAGTTCGTGCGGAAGCCGCCGATGATGATGTACGCGATCGGCGCGAGCATGAGCGAGATCACGACGATCCCGACGAAGTAGATGACGGGGCTGCCCCAGGGCAGCCTGCCGGTCTGGCGCGGCCGCGGGGGCCGGGGGAGGGCGATCGATGCGGTCATCGGTCAGTCCGTTCGGTGAGGGCTCCGGCGGTGTCGCGGCGGAGCACGTAGCGCTGGTAGACGAGGGCGACGACGAGCGAGATGAGGAAGAGCACGACGGCGACGGCGTTGCCGTAGCCGTAGTTGCCGGCGTTGCGTCCGTTCGCGACCATGTACGTCGCCATGGTCGAGGTGCCGGCCGTCGAGGAGACGTACTGGCCCCAGATGATGTAGACCAGGTCGAACAGCTGCAGCGAGCCGATGATCGACAGGAACGCCCAGATGCGCAGGGTCGGGCCGAGGAGCGGCAGCGTGATGCGGCGCTGGATCTGCCAGTAGGAGGCGCCGTCGATCTGCGCGGCCTCGGTGAGCTCCTGCGGGATGCCCTGGAGGCCCGCGAGGAAGAGGATCACGGCGAACCCGATGTACTTCCAGGTGATGATGCCGAGCAGCGTCCACATGGCGATGCCCGGGTCGGCGAGCCAGTCCTGGGTGAAGGCGCCGAGCCCGAGCTTCTCGAGGAGGCCGTTCAGGGCGCCCTCGCTCTGGAGCATGAGGCTCCAGCCGGTGCCGACGACGACCTCGGCGATCACGTACGGCGCGAAGATGAGCACACGGATCACGGACTGCCCGCGCATCGGACGGTTCAGGAGCAGGGCGAGCAGCAGGGCTGCGGGGCCCTGCAGCACGAGTGACATCACGACGATGATCGCGTTGTGCGCGACCGCCTCGTGGAAGGTGGGGTCCTGGAAGATCGTGACGTAGTTCTGCAGGCCGACGAAGTCGGTGGGCGGTCCGTACCCCTTCCAGCGGAAGAAGCCGTAGTAGCCGGCCATGGCCACCGGGAAGATGACGAAGGCCAGGAAGATGAGGAGCGCCGGGCCCACGAGCACGGCGATCTCGATGGTCTTGCGGAGGTCTCGGCGGGGGCGACGTCGGGGCGCGGGCGACGTCGCGACGGCCCGGCCGGCGGCCGGAGACGGCGTGCCGCCTCCGGCCGTGACGTCGTCCGCGTCGACTCGTCCCTCGACGGGCGAGTTGGTGCGAACGTTCATTCGACTTCGGCCTCAGCCCTTCTTGATCGCGTCGTCGACCGCGTCGACGATGCCCTGGGGCGAGCCCTGGCCGGCCAGCAGGTCGACCACGCCGACGTTCAGCGCGTTGCCGACGTTCTGGCCGAGGAGCGTGTCGAGCCAGACCGAGACGTACGGCGCCTCGTTCACGGCGGCGAGCACCTCCTGCAGGGCGGGGTCGGTCACGACGCTCTGGGCGTCCTTGTTGGCGGGCAGGGTGACGAACGCGTTCGCGTAGCCCTCCTGGTGCTCCTTCTGCGAGGCGAACTCGAGGAACTCGCCGCATTCCTTCGGTGCATCGACGAAGCACGAGAAGCCGTCGACGCCGCCCATGAGCGCGCCGGGTTCGCCGTCGCCGCCGTCGACCTCGGGGAAGGGGAACCAGCCGAGGTCGGGCAGGGGCTTCTCATCGGGGGTGAGCGAGGCGATCACTCCCGGATCCCAGGCGCCCATGAGTTCCATTGCGGCCTTGTGGTTGGCGACGAGACCGGCGGACGAGCCGGCGCCCTGCTGGGCGGTCGTGGTCAGGAAGCCCTGGTTGAAGGGCTCGATGCCCGCGAACTCCTCGAGGTCCTCACCGGCGCGCAGCCAGCACTCGTCGGTGAAGCTCGGGTCGTCGGTGAGGCCCGTGATGACGTCTTGGCCGCACTCGCGGAGCGCGAAGAAGTAGTACCAGTGGGCGGCGGGCCATGCATCCTTCGCGCCGAGGGCGATGGGATCGATGCCCGCGGCCTTCAGCTTGTCGACGGCCTCGCCGAGCTCGTCGAACGTGGTCGGCGTCTCGGTGATGCCGGCCTGGGCGAAGAGGTCCTTGCTGTAGTAGATGCCGCCGGGCAGCACCGAGGACGGCACGCCGTAGAGCTTGTCGTCGACCGTGAACGCCGAGAGGGCGCCTTCGCCGAGGGCGGTCTTCGTCTCGTCGGAGAGCGCGGAGCTGAGGTCTTGCGCCTGGCCGGCCTCGACGACGGCCGCGAGCTTGCCGCCGCCGCGCGCCATGAAGATGTCGGGGGCGTCGCCGGAGTTCAGGGCGGTCTGGAGCTTGCCGTCCATGTCCTCGTTCTGAATGGCCTGAATGTCGATCGTCACGCCCGGGTTCTCCTCCTCGAAGGCGGCTGCGGTCGCCTCCCAGTAGGCCTTGCCGTCGCCGGTCGTGGAGTTGTGCCAGAACGCCAGGGACACGTCCCCGTCGCCGGACTCCCCGCCGCCGGCGCTGCATCCCGCGAGCGCCCCGGCGGCAAGTGCTGCTGCGGCGCCGATGGCGGTGAACCTGCCGATGCGTCGTCTGTTCATCGTTGAACCTCTCGAAAGTTTCGGCCTCAACGCCGAAAGTGATCTGGACACCGGAACTCTAACCCCGGATCGGATTTGCCGTCAAGCGCAACAAATGGCGCGAGTCGGCCGCCTCCCCGCGGGCCGGGAACATAGAGTGGGCACCGTGGCAGACCGAACCGGCACGTTCGACGGCGTGCATCGTCGAAACCTCTCGAAACTTCTCGTGCTGGCGCATCTCGAAGGGCCGCTCTCGCGTGCGCGTCTGACGGCGGAGACCGGACTGAACCGCTCCACGGTCGCCTCCCTCGCCTCCGAGCTCGCCGACCTCGGTCTCGTCGAGGAACGGCCTCCCGACCCGACGAACCGAGTGGGGCGGCCGTCGCCGGTCGTCGCGGTGCACCCTTCGGTGCAGGCGATCGTGGTCAACCCCGAGGTCGACGCCGTGACCATCGCCGCGGTCGGGCTGAACGCCCGGATCGTCGTGCGCGAGCGCCTCGAGATGGATCACCTCGTGACGCCCGCGGAGACGGCCGACCTCGTGGCGGGCACCCTGGCGCGATGGCGTGCGACCGAGTTGCGAGACGCCCGCATCGTCGGCGTCGGACTTGCCGTTCCCGGCCAGGTGCGATCCGACGACGGGCTCGTGCGCTGGGCGCCGCACCTCGAGTGGACGGACGCGCCAGTGCGCGCGCTCGTCGAAGCGGCCACGGGCCTGCCCGCCGTTGTCGCGAACGACGCGAGCCTGGGCGCCCGGGCCGAGCACCTCTTCGGCGCCGGGCGCGGGGTCGACGACCTCGTCTATCTCAACGGCGGCGCGAGCGGTATCGGCGGCGGGCTCGTGGTCGGCGGCCGTCTCGTCGGCGGCACGCGCGGATACGCGGGGGAGTTCGGCCAGAATCGTCCGGGCATCGCGAGGCCCGACGATCGCCGCGTGCCCGACGGAGTGCTCGAAGACGAGGTGAGCCGCGCCCGCCTCCTGCAGGCCGTCGGGCTCACCCACGCCGACGAGCCGACGCTCGCGGCGGCGATCGCGGCTTCGGGCGATCGCGCCGTGGCCGAGGAGCTCGCCCGGCAGCAGCGGATCCTCGGGACTGCGCTGGGCAACGCCATCAACGTGCTGAACCCATCGCTCATCGTGCTCGGAGGCTTCCTTGCGACGCTCGCCGCGCACGATATGGACGCGTTGGAGGCGGCCGTCGCGGCGCAGTCGCTGCCAGTGGCGTGCGAAGGGCTCGACATCAGGGTCGCCGAGCTCGGCGAGAACCGGTTGCTGATCGGCGCCGCCGAACTCGCCTTCGCGCGGCTGCTGGCGGATCCGCTCGCGGACTAGGCCGACGCCCGCGGCTCCGCGACGAGGCTCGATGGGCGAAACCGAATGAGATTCGGGGTTGCCTCGAGGGTGGGGGCCTGGGCTACAATCGAAGATTGTCGAATCGATTCGAGCTGCGCGAAGGCCGAATCGCATCCACGTCGGAGTCCCACGGGGCGCCGCCTCCCCATCTCCCGGCGTCCGAGGGCGTGCGCCGCCGCATCCGATCACGCCTGGAACACGCATGTCCTCTACCAGCTCCATCCCGATCATCCGCCCCGACGACACGCGATCGACGCCCGTCGTCACGGTGCACCCGGGCGACCGACTGACGAGCAGGCAGCGACTCGTCTACGTGCTCGTGCTCGGCGCGCTCACCGCGCTCGGCCCGTTCACGATCGACCTGTACCTGCCGGCGTTCCCGGTGCTGCAGGACGAGCTCGGCGTCTCGGCGTCGGCCGTGCAGCTCACGCTCACGGGCACCATGATCGGGTTCGGCCTCGGCCAGCTCATCGTCGGGCCGTGGAGCGACAAGGTCGGCCGGCGCCTGCCGCTCATGCTCGCGACGGCGCTGCACATCGCGGCATCCCTCGCGGCCGCCTTCGCCCCCGACATCGTGTGGCTCTCGGTCTTCCGACTGCTGCAGGGCTTCGGCGCCGCCGCGGGCGGCGTGGTGGCGATGGCCATGGTGCGCGACCTCTTCGGCGGCAAGCCCCTCGTGCGCATGCTCTCGCGTCTCGCGCTCGTCAACGGCCTCGCGCCGGTGCTCGCGCCGGTCATCGGATCGCAGCTGCTGCAGGTCATGGACTGGCGCGGCATCTTCGTCGTGCTCGCGGTCTACGGCGCGGTCGTCGTCGCGGCGGTCGCGTTCTTCATCGTCGAGACGCTGCCGCCGTCGCGCCGAGGGGTCTCGGGCCACTCGACGCTGCGCGACCGCTACGCCGCGCTCTTCCGCGACCGCGTCTACGTCGGCGCCGCGCTCATCGGCGGCATGACGTTCACCGGGCTCTTCGGCTACCTCTCGACCTCGTCGTTCCTCTTCCAAGACCTCTACGCCTTCAATGCGCAGGAGTACGGCCTGCTCTTCGCCGTGAACTCGGTCGGCGTCATCATCGGCGTGCAGGTCAGCTCGCGGCTCATGCGCGGCTCGGTCGCGCCGCAGTGGATCCTCGCCGGAACCACGGTCGTGCACCTCGCAATGGCCGCGGCGATCATGGCGCTCGACGCCACGGGCGGCGGCTTCTGGGGCACGGCGATCCCGCTGTGGTTCTACATCCTCGCGTGCGGCTTCGCCTTCCCCGCGGTGCAGGTGCTCGCACTCGCCCACCACGGCGCGGAGGCCGGCACGGCGGCATCGCTCCTCGGCGCACTGAACTTCGGCCTCGCCGGCGCCATCTCGCCGCTCATCGGCCTCATGGGCGTCGGCAGCGCCGTGCCCATGGCGTTCGTGATGCTGCTCGCGGGCATCGTCGCGATCGCGGCCCTCTGGCTGCTCGTGCGCCCGAAGACGGTGCCGCCGCTGAGCGACTGACGGCGGGGGGCATCCGAGTCGAAATCTCCGGTGACCTGACGCGGATGCCGCAGGTCCGGCGATAGCGTGAGGGGCATGAGCCTCGAACCGGTGGAGACGTCAGATGCTCGGCCGAGGGTCGGGCGCCGCGTCGCGATCATCGCGGGAGTGTCGGCGCTCGTGGCCGCGGGCCTGCTCGGAATGCTCGTCACGGTGTCGTCGGGCGACAACCGGTTCGCCGTCGACCTGGCGTGGGCGGAGCTCATGGTGAGCCTGCGCACGCCGTTCGGCGAATGGTTCGCCTACCTCATGAACGCGGTGGGCGGCGGCGTCATCGGGGTGTTCATCGTGCCGATCGGAGCGGCGATCGTGCTGCTCGTCGTTCGGCGTCCGTGGGGCGCGCTGTACTTCATCGTGGCGTCGGCGGCGAGCGCCGGTGCGGTGCAGGTGCTGAAGCACTTCTTCGCGCGCGCGCGTCCAGAGGACATGATCGTGGTCTCCGACTTCGGGTCGTTCCCCTCGGGCCATGTCGCGAACGCGGCGACGATCGCGGTCGTCGTCGGAGTGATCGTGCCGCGCACGTGGGTGTGGGTGCTCGGCGCGGTCTACACCCTGCTCATGGCGTTCAGTCGCACCTACCTCGGCGCGCACTGGCTGACCGACACGCTCGGCGGCGCGCTCGCCGGCGCGGGTGTCGCGCTGCTGCTCTGGGCGGCGCTCGCCGTTCCGCTCGAACGCGAGCGCGTAGCGTGGCGTGGGCGCGGCCGCGCTGCGCTCACCTGAGTCGCGCACGGCCCGCCGCCCGCGCGCTGCAGCACCCGGTGCTACAGCACCCGGTGCGCGGCCGGCTCAGGCGTCGGCGACAGCGGATGCCGCGGCGGGCGCCGACTCCCGCTCGATGATGCGGAACTCGGCGAGCTGCAACGCCGGTCGCGGCGCATCGGCTGCGTCGAGGGTGGCTGCGGCGATGCGGGCGAGCAGGGTGTCGACGGCGGTGCGCGCGATCCAGCGCCGCCCGGGGTCGACGGTCGTGAGCGACGGGATCGAGTACTCGGCCTCGTCGAGGTCGTCGAAGCCGATGACCGAGACGTCGTGCGGCACGCGCAGGCCCGCCTCCTGCAGCACGCGCATGGCGCCGAGAGCGAGCGTGTCGTTGAGCCCGAAGACGGCGTCGAAGGGCGCCCCGTGCGCGAGCACGTCGCGCATCGCCTGGGCGCCGCCCGAGCGGTGCCACGGCGCGGTGTAGCCCACGAGGTCGGGGTCGAATTCGAGGCCGGCGGCGTCGAGCGCCTCGCGGTAGCCCTGCAGGCGGAAGCCGGCCGAGCCGATGACCTCGCCCTCGTGCGCGCCGACGACGGCGATGCGGCGCCGACCCGAGGCGATGAGGAACTCGGTCGCCGCGCGGGCGGCCTCGACGTTGCGCATGCTCACATGGTCGTGCTCGGGGTCGAAGACCCGTTCGCCGAGCAGCACGAGCGGGTAGGGCACGCGCAGCGCCGGGGCATCCGACTGCTCGATGCCCAGGGGGCTGAAGATGAGCCCGTCGGTCATCGTGAGTCGTGGGCTGCGCAGCACCTCGAGCTCGCGTGCGGGGTCGCCGCCGGTCTGCTCGACGAGCACGACGATGCCGGCCGCCTCGGCCGCGGCGATCACGGCGCCGGCGAGCTCGGCGAAGTAGGGGAGGCTGAGGTCGGGCACGGCGAGGGCGATGGCACCGGCGCGACCCGAGCGGAGGCTGCGAGCGGTGAGGTTCGGCTGGTAGCCGAGCTCTTCGATGGCCTGCTCGACCTTCGACTTCGTCGCCGGGCGGATGTGCGGGTAGTCGTTGATGACGTTCGACACCGTCTTGATCGACACCCCCGCCACGCGGGCGACGTCGTGCAGCGTCACAGCCATTCGTCCTCCTCGTTGCCGCAACACTACAACGTCACCCCACTCGTCTCGTCGCCTCGGCGCATGCGTCCCGGCTCCGCTTGACAAGCTGCGGGGGCACGTGCACAATGCCTCTACAACGTTTACTTTACAACGTTGGAAAGACTCGGACTCGACGCGGAGCACCCACTGTGCGCGGCGGAGACGAGCTATCTTCGCCAAGAGACAACGGTGTCCTCAACACCGCGAGAGGAAGCACAGCAATGAAGTCGAAGCTCCTTGCAGGGGCCGCAGCCACCGCCGTCGCGGCCGTGGCGCTCACGGGTTGCTCGGGCGGCGAGCCCGAAGCATCCTGCACCAACAAGATCCTCAACGCCGAGGCCACCCAGGTCAGCGTCTGGGCCTGGTACCCCGCGTTCGAAGAGGTCGTCGACCTCTTCAACGAATCCCACGACGACGTGCAGATCTGCTGGACGAACGCCGGCCAGGGCAATGACGAGTACACGAAGTTCTCGACGGCCATCGAGGCCGGCTCGGGCGCGCCCGACGTGATCATGCTCGAGTCAGAGGTGCTCTCGAGCTTCTCGATCCGCGACGCACTCGTCGACCTGACCGAGTACGGCGCCGACGACGTGGCGGCCGACTACACCGAGGGCGCCTGGAAGGATGTCTCGAGCGGCGACGCGGTCTACGCGATCCCCGTCGACGGCGGCCCCATGGGCATGCTCTACCGCCAGGACATCCTCGACCAGTACGGTATCGCCGTGCCGACCACGTGGGACGAGTTCGCTGCGGCGGCCCAGGCGCTGAAGGATGCCGGTGCGCCCGGCGTGCTCGCCGACTTCCCGACGAACGGCCGCGCCTACAACCAGGCGCTCTTCGCGCAGGCCGGTTCGGTGCCGTTCGAATATGACAACGCGAAGCCCACCGAGATCGGCATCGACGTGAACGACCAGGGCTCGAAGGACGTGCTCGCCTATTGGGAGGGCCTCGTCGACGCGGGCCTCGTCGCGACCGACGACGCCTTCACCGCCGACTACAACACGAAGCTCGTCGACGGCAGCTACGCGATCTACGTCGCGGCAGCGTGGGGCCCCGGCTACCTCGGCGGCCTCTCCGACGCCGACGCGGACGCGGTCTGGAAGGCCGCACCGGTTCCCCAGTGGGACCCGGCGAACCCGGTGCAGATCAACTGGGGCGGCTCGACCTTCGCGGTGACCAGCCAGTCGAAGAACCCTGAAGCTGCGGCCGTCGTGGCGAAGGAGGTCTTCGGCACCGAGGAGGCATGGAAGATCGGCATCGAACAGGCCGCGCTCTTCCCGCTGTGGAAGCCGATCCTCGAGTCCGACTACTTCCGCGACCTCGAGTACCCGTTCTTCGGCGGTCAGCAGATCAACAAGGACGTCTTCCTCCCCGCGGCCTCGGGCTACGCCGGCTTCACCTTCAGCCCGTTCCAGAACTACGCGTACGACCAGCTCACCGAGCAGCAGTTCGCGATGGTGCAGGGAGAGAAGGACTCGGCGACCGCGCTCGACGACCTGCAGTCCTCGCTCGAGAAGTACGCGACCGAGCAGGGCTTCACGCTCAAGTAACGGGCGGCGAGCGGATGCCTCGTGCCGGCGCTACATGCACGGGGCATCCGCTCCCTCCACCGCTGCGCACCACGCGTTGATCCACCACGAGACGAACCGATTCGAACTCGACGAAGAGAGCACCACATGACCACCCAGACCGAGACTGCGCCGCCGCCGGCCGCAGTCGGCCGATCCCGAGCCCGGCGAACAGGCGGATCGACGCTCGTCCGTCGCCGGCAGCGCTGGGGATGGCTCTTCGTCGTGCCGTTCCTCGTCGTCTTCGCGCTGCTCCTGATCTTCCCGCTCTTCTATGCCTTCGGCATGAGCCTGTTCACGTCGACGCTCGCGACGGGCACCGATTTCACGGGCCTCGCCAACTACGGCAAGGCGTTCACCGACCCGCTCTTCCTCGAAGGCATGGGCCGGGTGCTCGCGTTCGCGGTCGTGATGATCCCGACGCAGCTCATCGTCGCGCTCGCCGCGGCCCTCGTGCTCGACACCCTGACCACGCGGTTGTCGAAGCTCTCGCGGCTCTTCATCTTCGTGCCCTACGCGATCCCGGGTGTCATCGGCGCCCTCATGTGGAGCTTCCTCTACAGCCCGCGCTTCGGCCCGGGCGCCACGATCTTCGGCGCCTTCGGCCTGCCGACGCCCGAGTTCCTGGCACCCGACAGCATCTTCGGCAGCCTCGTGAACATCGTCACGTGGCAGTGGGCGGGATACTACATGGTCGTGATCTACGCGGCGCTCCGCTCGATCGATCCCTCGATCTACGAGGCCGCCCGCATCGACGGCGCCAACGGCTGGCAGACGGCCATCGGCATCAAGGTGCCGATGATCAGCTCGTCGATGGTCATGGTGATCATGTTCGCGCTCATCGGAACCCTGCAGTTCTTCACCGAGCCGGTGGTGCTGCGCAGCGTCGCCCAAGGTGCGATCGATGCGGCCTACACGCCGAACATGTACGCGTTCTCGCTCGCCTTCTCGTACAGCCAGTTCAACTACGCCTCGGCCATCGCGTTCTCGCTCGGCGCCCTCGTGTTCGCCGGCTCGTTCGTGTTCCTCTTCCTGACTCGCAAGCAGAGCGGACTGAAGTGATGTCGATCTCCTCCCCACGTATGGCGGGCGCCGCCGACCCGATGACCACGGCCACCGGGGTTCCCTCGCACGTCGACCGCGGCGTGCCGCGTCGCGGCCGTCGCGCCGGCCGCCGTCGCATCGGCTCGCACGTCTTCCTGGTCATCCTCGCGATCTACTTCATCGTGCCGATCTGGTGGCTCGTCGTCGCCTCGACGAAAGACACCTCGGGCCTCTTCTCGAGCCCGGCGTTCTGGTTCGACGGCAACCTCGCCTTCTTCGACAACATCGCCGAGCTCTTCACCCATCAGGGCGGCATCTACTGGCGCTGGCTCGGCAACTCGTTCCTGTACGCCTTCGCGGGCGGCATCGGCGCGACGATCCTCGCGGTGCTCGCCGGCTACGGCTTCGCGAAGTACGACTTCCGGGGGCGGAACGGCCTCTTCACCGTCATCCTCGGCTCGGTCATGGTGCCGCTCACGGCACTCGTCATCCCGACGTTCATGCTGCTGAGCCAGTACGGCATCATCAACACCCCGTGGGCCGTCATCCTGCCGAGCCTCCTGAGCCCGTTCGGCGTGTACCTCATGCGGGTCTACGCGCAGGACGCCGTTCCTGACGAGATGCTCGAGGCAGCGCGCATCGACGGCGCCGGCGAGCTCCGCACCTTCTTCCAGGTGGCGCTGCCGCTGCTGCGCCCGGCGATCGTCACGGTGCTGCTGCTCTCGGTCGTCGGCACCTGGAACAACTTCTTCCTGCCGCTCGCGGTGCTCACCGACCCGAACCTGCTGCCGGTCACGGTCGGCCTGAACCGCTGGACGGCGCTCTCGAACGCGGGCGCCGGCGGCGAGCAGGTCTGGAACCTGATCACGACGGGCGCCTTCATCTCGGTGCTGCCGCTGATCCTCTCCTTCCTGTTCCTGCAGCGGTACTGGCAGGGCGGATTGTCGCTCGGCAGCATCAAGTGATCGAGCGGATGCCGCGGCATCCGCTCGCCTGAGACCACGACTTCGGCCGTCTCGGCCGGCTCTTCGAACCACACACAGAAAGCACCGCATTGTCTGCACACCTCACCATCGACCCGCACTTCACCGTCGGGGCCATCGACCGTCGCGTCTTCGGCGGCTTCGTCGAGCACCTCGGCCGTCACGTGTACGACGGCATCTACGAGCCGGGGCACGAGGCCGCCGACGCAGAGGGATTCCGCCAAGACGTCATCGAGCTCGTGAAGGAACTCGGCGTCTCGACGATCCGCTATCCCGGCGGCAACTTCGTGTCGGGCTTCCGGTGGGAGGACTCGGTCGGCCCGAAGGAGGAGCGGCCGCGCCGGCTCGACCTCGCGTGGCACTCGACCGAGACCAACGAGATCGGCCTGCACGAGTTCTCGTCGTGGCTCGAGAAGGTCGGCAGCGACCTCATGCTCGCGGTCAACCTCGGCACGCGCGGCACCCTCGAGGCCCTCGACCTGCTCGAGTACGCGAACATCGCGGGCGGCACCGCGCTCTCGCAGCGCCGCATCGACAACGGCAAGACCGACGCCTTCGGCGTGAAGATGTGGTGCCTCGGCAACGAGATGGACGGCCCGTGGCAGCTCGGCCACCGTTCGGCCGACGACTACGGCAAGATCGCCTCGCAGACCGCGAAGGCGATGCGCCAGCTCGACCCGTCGATCCAGCTGGTGGCGTGCGGCTCGTCGAGCGCCCACATGCCGACCTTCGGCGAGTGGGAGCGCGTCGTGCTCACGCACACCTACGACGACGTCGACTACATCTCGTGCCATGCGTACTACGAGGAGAAGAACGGCGACCTCGACTCGTTCCTCGCCTCTGCGGTCGACATGGATCGCTTCATCGAGTCGGTCGTCGCCACTGCCGACCACGTGAAGGCCGTCGTCGGCAGCGAGAAGACGATCGACATCTCGTTCGACGAATGGAACGTCTGGTACATCGACCGCTACCACGGCGTCGACAAGATCGAGGGCATCGACAACTGGCCGGTCGCCCCGCGCTTGCTCGAAGACCTCTACTCCGTCGCCGACGCGGTGGTCTTCGGCAACCTGATGATCTCGCTCCTGAAGCACGCCGACCGCGTCACGAGCGCCTCGCTCGCGCAGCTCGTCAACGTCATCGCGCCGATCATGACCGAGCCGGGCGGGCCGGCCTGGCGCCAGACCACGTTCTTCCCCTTCTCGATCACCTCACGCCTCGCGAAGGGCGTCGCGCTCGAGGTCAAGCTCGAGTCGCCCACCCACGAGACCGAGGTCTACGGAGTGGTGCCGCAGGTCGACGCCGTGGCGACGCACGACGTCGAGGCAGGCGAGTCGGCGGTGTTCCTCGTGAACCGCAGCCGCACCGAGGCGATGACCGTGACGATCGACGTGTCGGCACTCGGCGCGGTGCAGCTGCGCAGTGCCGACACCCTCGCCGACGATGACGTGTACGCGAAGAACACGCTCGAGGCGCCCGAGCGCGTCGCCCCCGCGGCGAACACGACGGCGAGCCTCGCCGGCGGAACGCTCACGATCGAGCTGCCGCCGGTCTCCTGGACCGCCGTCGCGCTCGGAGCCTGAGCTGAGGCGCGCCGCTGGCCGTCCACGCCGGCGGCGCGCCCGGGCCGGAGCGCGCGCACGGGCGGTCGCCGTGCAGGGGATACGCTCGCACCCTGACGAGAGGAACCGCGTGACCGCGACATCCGCAGGCACCAACTGGGCCGGCAACCTGAGCTACCGCGCGTCGCGCGTGGTGCGACCGGCCTCGATCGACGAGCTTCGGGAGGTGCTCGCGGGTGATGGGCCGTTCCGCGTGCTGGGCTCGCGGCACAGCTTCAACGACATCGCCGACACCGAGGGCACACTCATCGAGACGGCCGGGCTGCCGGTCGTGATCGACGCCTCGAGCGCACCGGGCTACGTGCGCATCGCCGGCAGCCCGCGCTACGGCGAGCTGGCCTCGGCGCTGCACGAGCGCGGCCTCGCGCTCGGCAACCTCGCCTCCCTGCCGCACATCTCCGTAGCTGGGGCGGTCGCGACCGGCACGCACGGCTCGGGCGACCGCATCGGCTCCCTCGCGAGCGCCGTGCGTGGCATCGCCTTCATCACGGCGACGGGGGAGTCGCGCACGCTCTCGCGCGGCGACGCCGACTTCGCCGGCGCCGTCGTGAACCTCGGCGCCCTCGGCGTCGTCACCGGGCTCGAGCTCGATGTCGAGCCGACGTACGACGTCGCGCAGACCGTCTACGAGCGTCCGTCGTGGGACGCCGTGCTCGCCGAGTACGACGCCGTCACCGCGCTCGGCTCGAGCGTCAGCATCTTCACGACGTGGGCGAGCAGCGAGCGCGCCGATCAGCTGTGGGTCAAGCGGCGGCTGCCGGTCGAGACGGATGCCGCGGCATCCGCTGCCCTCATCGCGAGGCTCGGCGCGACCGAGGCCACCATCGCCCGGCACCCGCTGCCCGGCATGGCCGCCGACGCCTGCACGGCGCAGCTCGGCGAGCCCGGTCCCTGGCACGAGCGGCTGCCGCACTTCCGGCTCGACTTCACGCCATCGGCCGGCGAAGAGCTGCAGTCGGAGTACCTCGTGCCGCGCACCGACGCCGTCGCCGCCCTCGAGGCGATGCGCGGGCTCGCCCCGCAGATCGCCCCGCTGCTGCAGGTGTGCGAGGCGCGATCGGTGCTCGCCGACGAGCTGTGGCTGAGCCCGGCGTACGGCACCGACGTCGTCGGCATCCACTTCACGTGGAAGCGCGAGCAGGCGGCCGTCGAGGCGCTGCTGCCGTCGATCGAGGCGGCGCTGCCCGAGACGGCACGGCCGCACTGGGGCAAGGTCTTCACCCTCGACGCCGACGAGGTGCGGCAGCGCTACCCGCGCTGGGCGGACTTCGCGGCGCTTCGCGAGCGGTTCGATCCCGAGGGGCGATTCCGGAACGCGTACACGGCGCGGCTCGGGCTCTGACGCGCCGGGGCGCCGACGGCGCCAGACCCGTCGCGCCGGATCCGTCGCGCTCGCAGGCATACCGTGTGCGCGTCAGCTGAGCAGGCCGCGCTGGAATCCGATCGCGACGGCGGCGGCTCGATCATTGACGCCGAGCTTCGCGTAGACGTGCAGCACGTGGCTCTTCACCGTCGCCTCGCTGATGAACAGGCGACGCGCGACCTCGCGGTTGGTCGTGCCGGCGGCGATCAGCCTCAGCACCTCGAGTTCGCGTTCGCTCAGCGGCGATTCGGGCGCCCGCATGCGACCCATCAGCCGACTCGCGACCGACGGCGACAGCACGGCCTCACCGCGAGCCGCGGACTGCACGGCGCGCAGGAGTTCGTCGCTCGGAGCATCCTTCAGCAGGTACCCGGTGGCGCCCGCCTCGATCGCTGGCAGCACGTCGCTGTCGGTGTCGTAGGTGGTGAGCACGAGCACGCGCGCCGCGAGGCCCAGCTCGCCGAGCCGACGGATGGCGCTCACGCCGTCCATGCGGGGCATGCGCAGGTCCATCAGGATCACATCGGGCTCGAGCGTGCGGGCGAGCTCGACGGCCTGCGAGCCATCGGCCGCCTCGGCGAGCACCTCGAACCGGGGGTCTCCCGCGAACGTGCCGCGAAGTCCGTCGCGCACGATCGGATGGTCGTCGGCGATCAGGAGCCGGATGGGATCTTCAGGCATCGCTGCCCTCCTCGGTTCGTGGCAGAAGGCTCTCGCTCGCCGGGATCGTGGCCGAGATCGCGGTGCCGTTGCCGGGCTCTGACTCGATCTCGACGGAGCCCGCGAGGCGACTCGCCCGCTGGCTCATCGACGTCAGGCCGTAACCACCACCCGCCCCCGCGTGCGACGGCTCGAAGCCGATGCCGTCGTCGCGGACGTCGAGCGTGATCCGGTCGTCCATGTACGAGAGGGTGAGCCCGACGCGGCTCGCGCCGGCGTGCTTGGCGACGTTCGCCAGTGCCTCCTGAGCGATCCGAAGCAGCGTGACCTCGACCTCGGGGTGCAGGGTGCGGGCGGTACCGGTCGTCGAGACCTCGACCCGCACGGCGTTCAGATCGGCCCAATCGGCGGCCACAGCGGCGATGGCCTCGGGCAGCTGTGCGGACTCGAGCTGCCCAGGAGTGATGGCGGAGACCGATCGGCGAGCTTCGTCGAGACTCTCCCTGGCGAGTCGCGTGGCGTTGTCGACGTGACCGCGCCAAGCCTCGGTCGCACCCGACTCGTCCGCCCTGACGGCGGCTTGCAGCTGCGTGACGATACCGGCGAGCCCCTGGGCGAGGGTGTCGTGGATCTCCCGCGCCATCCGTTGCCGTTCGTCGAGGATGCCCGCCTCGCGGGCCTGCACCAGGAGCTGGGCGTGCAGCCCGGCATTCTCCTGGATCGTCTCCTCCAGGCGCGCCACCATCTTCTTGCGCTCGGAGCTGCGCTCGCTCGTGACATCGCCCAGGAAGCTGAACACGCCCACGAGCGCCACGATCGCGGCGATGAAGAACAGGTAGGTCAGGATCGCCGCCGGGTTCGGCTCCGGCGGTCCGCCCATGTACGCGGTGATGCTGATCGCCGCCGTGGCGGTGACCCCGACGAACCGCCAGTTGCCGCGCAGGTACTGCCAGGAGTGCAGGTAGCCCGTGAAGGCGAAGAAGCTCGCGAACCAGGTGTCCTGGATGCAGAGCAGCGCGATCAGAACGACGAGTCCGATGATGTACGCGGGCCCCGGGGCTCGGCGCACGCTCATCACCCACATCCATGCGGCTGCAGCGGCGGCGAGACCGAGCGCGGTGAACCGGTCGGCCCAGTCCTGCGGCCCGGTGAGCACCGCAAGGGTCGTCGACACCACGAGCAGCAGGTACGGCACCGCGGCGATGAGCCGGTCGAGCTGCCGTTCGTGCCGGTCGAGCTGCTCGGGCGTCGCTGCCATCGTGATCACTCCCAGCGGAAGAACTTCGCCGCCGCGAAGCTGACGACGACCGCGTACACGGCCATGACGGCCAGCAGCAGGGGGTCGGGAGCGCCACCGTTCCAGATGTCCTCGAGAGACTGACGGAACGCGCCCAGCGGGATGAACTCCCCGATCCTCACCACGATAGCGGGCATCTGCGAGGCGGGCTGCATGAGCCCGGCGAGGAAGGCCATCGGGAAGTAGAGCAGCACCCCGATGCCGTTCGCTGCGCGGCCGCTCGGCGCGAGCGCGGCGATCAGCAGCCCGATCGCGAAGACGGATGCCGTGCCCAGCAGGAACACGACGCCGAAGCCCAGCACGCTTGCGGGAAGCTGCACGCCCAGCACGGTTCCCGCGACGGCGAGCAGCACCCCGCAACTGACGAGGGTCAGGGCGAACTGCAGCAGCAGTTGCACGATCAGGAGGCTCCCCGGGCGCACCGGTGTCGTGGCGAGCCGGCGCAGGATGCCCTTCTCCCGATAGCTCGCGAGTGCGGTCGGCATGAGGTACAGGCCGACCAGGCCGATGGAGATCGCCAGTGTCATCGGCAGCAGCACGGTGTCGCCCGGCTCGATCCCGCTGCCGAAGACGATGAGGATGAAGACGGGGATGAGGAAGCTGAACATCGAACCGGGGTCGCGCACGAGCAGCTTCGTCTCGACGACGGTGAGTTTGGCGGTGGCAGTCATTGGAAGTCTCCTGGTGTCGGAAGTCTGATTGGGGCCGGACGAGGGGAGCGTCACAGCCCGAGCGGGCGGCCGGTGAGCGCGGTGAACGCGTCGTCGAGCGTGCGCTTGTCGATGCGCAGCTCGGAGACCACCGCCTGGTTCCTCGCCAGCACCCCGGTGACGGCGGTGGCGAAGTCGCCGGTGCCCGCGACCGTCACGTGCCCGCCGTCGCGCCGCACGGCGGAGACGCCGGGAACGGCTCGGATCAGTTCGGTCAGGGCTTCCGGATCGACCTCACCGCCGGTCGCGACGGTGAACCGCATCTTGTGCTCGGCGCCGACGCCGTCGATGAGGCCGGCCGGCGAGTCGATCGCGGCGATGGTGCCGTTGCTGAAGACCGCGACTCGATCGCAGAGTTCCTCGACCTCGTCCATGAAGTGGCTGACCAGCACGACGGTCACGCCGGTGTCGCGGATCTGCTTGATCAGCTCCCACGTCGCGCGGCGGGCGTGCGGGTCGAGCCCGGTGGTCAGCTCGTCGAGGAACGCCACACGCGGGTTGCCCACGAGCGCCAGGGCGATGATGAGACGCTGTTTCTGACCGCCAGAGAGCTTGGCGAAGCGCTCGTCGCGCTGTTCGACGAGGCCCCACTCGGCGAGGAGCTCCCGCCAATCGCGAGGATTCGCGTAGAACGACGCGTAGAGGTCGAGGGCCTCCCAGACCTTCAGGTTGTCGGGCAGTGCGGTGTGCTGGAGCTGCACGCCGACGAGTTCGCGCAGTGCGCGTCCGTCGGCGATCGGGTCCATGCCGAGCACGCGAACGGTGCCGCCGTCGGCACGGCGCAGGCCCTCGATGATCTCGACGGTCGTGGTCTTGCCGGTGCCGTTGGGGCCGAGGATGCCGAAGATCTCACCCTCCTCGACCGAGAACGAGATGCGGTCGAGCACGGTGCGACCGGCGTAGCTCTTGCTGAGCTCGGAGACTTCGATGATTGCCATGACTCGAGTCTCGCGAGACGCCGGCCCCGCACCATCGCCTATCCGATCACCGCCGGTGCCGGCCCGGCTGAACCACGAATCAACCGATCGGTTGATGCATCAGTCCTGAGGCGGGCGACGCAGCCGCTTGACGTCGGTGCGACGCTTCTTCGCCGCGAGCCGCCGCTGCTTGGCGCCGCGACTCGGGGTCGTCGCCCGTCGCGTCGGCGACGGCGGCCGCAGCGCCTCGACCACGACGGCGGCGAGCCGGGCGCGCGCGGCATCCCGATTGCGCAGTTGGGCGCGGTGCTCGGATGCCGCGATGGTCAGCACTCCGTCGACCAGGCGACCGCTGAGCCGCTCGAGGAGCCGCTCCCGCTGGAGAGGGGAGAGCACGGCGGAACCGGCGACATCCCACGCGAGTTCGACTCTCGAGTCGGCGGTGTTCACGCCCTGCCCGCCGGGGCCCGATGATCGCGAGAACCGCCACGACAACTCCGATTCGGGGATTGTGAGCGCCGAGCCGACCTGAAGTCCGGGGCGGTGGGAGGCGGGCATGGATCCATCATCCTCTGCGCCCGAGACATCCGCTGCGCTTGAGAGGCGCCGGAACGCGCCGGCGTCAGCCGCCCGCCGGTTGCACCGTCTTGCGCATGACGGTCTTGCTCTTGCCGATGTGACGCTCGAACGTGAAACCCGCCTGCTCGAACATCGCGCGCGTGCCGTTATGGAGGAACGACGACGACGTCTTCTTGCCCGGAACGAGTTCGTTGGGGAAGGAGACGACCTCGCCGCCGCCGGCCTGCGCGATCAGCTCGAGCGCGCCGTCGAGCGCCTCCCGAGCCACTCCCGAACGCCGGTGGTCGCGGTCGACGAAGAAGCACGTGATGCGCCACGGCGCCGGCTCGGTCTCGCCCGCGTCGTACTGCTTGCGGTGGTAGATGTTCGGCAGTTCGACCGGGCTGCCGTATTCGCACCACGCGATCGCGTCGTCGCCGTCGAAGACGAGTGCGGCGTGCGCGACGCCCTCCGCCACGAGGCGTTGCTTGAACGTCGGCCGGTCGTGCTCCTCTTTGACGGTGAGCTCGGTGTCGTCGTGGAAGTACGAGCAGTAGCACCCGCCCCACACCCCGTTGTGCTTCTGCGCGAGCGCGAGCCACGCCGGAAAGGTCTCGGGCGTGAGCGGCTTGATGAGGTGCGTCGTGACGCGATCCATGCGGTCATCCTGCCAGCATCGCCGAGTGATGTCACGGGCCTCGTCGGGCCGGAGAGGTGACGTCGGCCGCCGGGACGAGGAGTCAGCCCGTGGGCGGGTGGTCGCCCCCGGCGAGCTGGTCGAGCACGTGCTCGAGCACGTCGCCGAGCACCGCGAGCCCGTCGCGCACGCCGCCGGTGGAACCCGGCAGGTTCACGATGAACGTCGATCCGGCGACGCCCGCCACGCCGCGCGAGAGCAACGCGGTAGGGGTGGCCTCGGTGCCGCGACGCCGCAGCTCCTCCATGAAGCCGGGCAGCTCTCGATCGAGCAGCGGCGCGGTCGCCTCGGGAGTGCCGTCGCTCGGTGAGACCCCGGTGCCTCCGGTCGTGATGATGACCGACGGGTGGCCGGCGAGCGCCCCCCGCAGGGCGTCGGCCACGGGCACGCCGTCGGCGACGACCACGGGGCCGATGACGTCGAACCCGCGCTCGGCCAGCCATGCCGTGATCGCCGGGCCCGTGCGGTCGTCGGCGACGCCTGCCGCGGCACGCGTCGACGCGACGATGACGACGGCGGTGCGCGGCATCCGCTCGGTCGACGTCATTCGCGCGACCAGTCGCCGCTCTTGCCGCCCTGCTTGGCGAGCACCATCACCTCGCGGATGACCGCGCGATTGTCGACGGCCTTGATCATGTCGTAGAGGGTGAGCGCCGAGACCGTCGCCGCGGTGAGCGCCTCCATCTCGACGCCGGTGACGCCCTTGGTGGTGACCGTCGCGACGATGCGCACCCGGTCGCCCTCTGGCGTGATGTCGACGTCGAGCTTCGTGAGGGGCAGCGGGTGGCAGAGGGGAATCAGCATCGAGGTCTGCTTGGCCGCCATGATGCCGGCGATGCGGGCGGTGCCGATCGCCTCGCCCTTCGGCAGGCTCCCGTCGCTGATCGCGGCGACGACGTCGGCTCGCGTCACGAGCACCGCCTGCGCGCTCGCGGTGCGCCGGGTCACGGCCTTGTCGGTCACGTCGACCATGTGCGCGGAGCCGTCGCCGCGCAGGTGGGTGAGCTTCGGGTCAGTCATCGATTCTCCAGACGTCGACGTGGGCGCCGGCCGGCAGGCCGTCCACTCCCACGGGCAGGTGTACGAGCACGGTCGCGTTCGCGTAGGCGTGCAGCAGGTGGGAGCTCGGCGCGCCGACCTCGACGTCGCCGTTGCCGTCGAGCACGCCGCGTCGCACCTGGTGACGATCGATCGGCGAGGTGACGGAGTGCGCGAGGCGCAGCGTTGCGCGCGACCGGTCGGGGGCGAGCCCGGCGAGCCTCCGCAGCACCGGTCGCAGGAACAACTCGAACGAGACGAGCGCGCTCACCGGGTTGCCCGGGAACGACACGACGGGAACCTCGACGGGCGCGCTGCCGTCGCCCGGTTCGACGGCCGCGGTGCCGAGCCCCTGCGGCCCGCCCGGCTGGATCGCGACCTTGACGAACTCGACGCCGAGGGGCGCGAGCGCGTCGCGCACGACCTCGAACGCACCGGCGCTGACACCGCCGGTGGTCACCACGAGATCGACGGGCCGCGCGGCGCTCTGCTCGGTCGCTCGAGGGTGAACGGATGCCGCGAGCGCGGCATGCACGGACGCGGCGTCGTCGGGTGCGAGGGCCTCGACCACCTCGACGCCGCAGGCGCGCAGCGCCGCACCGATCATCGCCGTGTTCGCGTCGTGCAGCTGGCCGGGGCGCAGCGGTTGCCCGAGCGGCCGCAGCTCGTGGCCGGTCGAGAGCAGGAGCACGCGCAGCGGTCGGCGCACGAGCACCTCCGTGACGCCGGCGGCGGCGAGCGCGCCGAGCTGCGCCGGGCCGAGCCGGGTGCCAGCGGCGAGCAGCAGTTCGCCCGCGGCCACGTCGCTGCCGGCACGGCGGATGAACGTGCCCGGCTCGACGGGCGAGGTGAAGCTCACGGTCGAGCCGGCGGGGGAGTCGTGCCGGCCGGCCCCGAGGCCGAGGAATGCGGGCGGGTCGGCGACCTCGATCGGCACGACGGCGTCGGCGCCGACGGGAATGCCGGCGCCCGTCATCACGGGTGAGGCGGTGCCGGGGTCGAGCTCGAAGGGCGGGTCGCCGGCCGCGCTCGTGCGGCCGACGGCGAGGCGCACCGGGGATCCGGGCCGGGCGGTCGCGAGCTCGGCCGAGCGCACGGCGTAGCCGTCCATCTGCGAGTTGTCGAAGCCCGGCAGTTGCACGGGGGCGTGCAGACCATCGGCGAGCACCCGCCCGTCGGCGCCGCCCGACGCGAGTTCGACGCGCTCCGAATCACCCGCACCGAGTCGGCCGACGAGCGGATCGAGGAGTGCGTGCACGGCACGTTGGTGTTCGGCGAAGGTGCGCATCCGGCCTCGGTCGCTCAGCCGCCCGCGAACGGCGGAAGGATGTCGACGGCCGCGCCGAGCGGCGTCGCCGGGTCTCGCTGCACGGTGCCGTCGACGAGGAAGGAACCGCTCGCCAGCACGCGCTGCATGTCGGCGCCGTATCGCGTGGCGAGCTCGTCGCGGAGCACGCCGACGGTGGCGCCGCTCGGGAGGTCGAGGCGCTCCTCTTCGACGCCTGCCGCTTCGGCGGCCGCAGCGAAGTACCGCACCATCACCATCGTCATGTGCTCGATGCTACCCGAGCGCGGAACCGCGAATCCGTCACACGGAAACCGCGCGCGTAGACTTGCCGGCATGACCGAGCCGCTCGTCGAACCGGGGCCTGCGCTGGCTCCCGAGCGACTCGCGCGCTTCAGTCGCCAGCTCATGCTGCCGGGCTTCGGCGAACTCGCCCAGCGGCGGCTGCAGGCGGCGCGCGTGCTCGTCGTCGGTGCGGGCGGGCTCGGCAGCGCCGTCGTTCCCGCGCTCGCCGGATCGGGCGTCGGCACCATCGGCGTCGCCGACTTCGACACGGTCGAACTCAGCAACCTGCCGCGGCAGCTCAGCCACGGCGTGGCCGACCTCGGTCGCAGCAAGGTCGACTCGCTCGCCGAGACGGTCGCCGCGAGCGACCCCGAGTGCCGCATCGTGCGCCATCACGAGCGCCTGACCGCGGCGAACCTTCCCGGCATCCTCGACGCCTACGACCTCGTGGTCGACGGCAGCGACAACTTCCCGACCCGCTATCTCACGAACGATGCCGCGCACCTCGCAGGCAAGCCGCTCGTGTGGGGCGCGATCCTGCGCTACCACGGGCAGGTCGGCGTCGCCTGGCGCGGCGAGGGCCCCGGCTACCGCGATCTCTTCCCCGTGCCGCCCGCGCCGGGCGAGGTGCCGTCGTGCGAGCTCGGCGGCGTGCTGCCGAGCCTCTGCCTCGTGATCGGCGCGCTCATGGCGACCGAGGTCGTGAAGCTCGTCACGGGCGTCGGCCGGCCCCTGCTCGGCCGGGTGCTGAGCTACGACGCGCTCACCGCACGCACCCGCGAGATCCCGTACTCGGTCATCGCCGACGCCGACGAGATCACCTCGCTCATCGACTACGAGGTCTTCTGCGGCATCGACACGACCGAGTCGGATGCCGCGGCCGGCGGCTCGCTCGCGGTCGCGCCGATCTCGGCGGCCGAGGTGCTGCAGCGCATTCGTGCCGACCAGCCGCTCCGCCTCGTCGACGTGCGCGAGCCCGCCGAGGCGGCGCTCCGACGCATCGACGGCAGCACCCTGCTGCCGTTGGCCGAACTGCTCGGCGGCGCCGAGCCGCCACCGGGCGACGGCCCGATCATCGTCTACTGCGAGGTCGGCATCAGGTCGCAGCGGGCCGCGCGCGAGCTGCGGCGGCGTGGTCATGCCGAGGTGAGTTCGCTCGACGGGGGCATCGAACGCTTCGCGGGCGTCGCCGCTGATCTCATCACGCGCTGAGCGGCCGGCCTGGCCGACCCGGTTTGCCTTCCCGGCCCGGCCGATATCCGCTCGCGAGGCGGCGCAGGGTTAGGATCGCGGGGTGATCGAACCGTACGCCGTCGTCTCCGACCGACCGCTCGACGAAGCCGCCGTCCGGCGGGCCGTCGAGTCCGATGCCAGCGGCGCCGTGGTCATGTTCTGCGGCGTCGTGCGCGACCACGACGGGGGCCGCGGTGTGCGGTCGCTCGACTACCGGGCACACCCCGAGGCCGAGCGATTCCTCGCCGACTGCGTTCGCCGCATCGCCGAGGAGACGGGGTTCGCGGTCGCGGCGGCGCACCGCGTCGGAGACCTCGCGATCGGCGACGTCGCGCTCTTCGCCGCGGCCGGCGCCGGCCACCGGGCGCAGGCCTTCGACGCGTGCGAACGGCTCGTCGAGCTCATCAAGCAGGAGGTGCCGATCTGGAAGCGCCAGCACTTCGACGACGGCGTCTCGGAGTGGGTCGGCCTCTGACGACGGCCGCTCAGCCGCCGACGACGGCCGCTCAGCCGCCGACGACGGCCGCTCAGCCGCCGATGTAGCTCATCTCGATCTTGCTGCGCTTCGCGCGCAGCTCGGGGGTGAGCGTCGCGCGGATCTCGGAGTAGCGGTCGTCGCGGGCGCCCCAGATCGACGCCATCGCGGCGGCGAGTCCGTCGTCGTCGATGCTGCTGCGCAGCAGCGCCCGGAGATCGTGCCCCTCGCTCGCGAAGAGGCACGTGAACAGCTTGCCCTCGGTCGAGATGCGGGCCCGGTTGCAGGTGCCGCAGAATGCGTTCGTCACGCTCGAGATGACGCCGATCTCGCCGCCGCCGTCGAGGTAACGCCAGCGCGCAGCCGTCTCGCCCGGTGCGGCCGGCGCGATCGGCTCGAGCGGCAGCTCGGCGCCGATGCGCTCGACGATCTCGGCCGATGAGACGACCTCGTCGAGCTGCCAGCCGTTGGAGGTGCCGACATCCATGTATTCGATGAAGCGCAGCGAGAACGGCGAATCGTGGAAGCGCCTGGCCATCGGCAGGATCTCGTGGTCGTTGAGCCCGCGCTTGACGACCATGTTGATCTTGACGGGGCCGAGGCCGGCGGCGTGCGCGGCTTCGATGCCGTCGAGCACTCGGGAGACCGGGAATCGCACGTCGTTCATCGACTGGAACAGCTCGTCGTCGAGCGAGTCGAGTGAGACGGTGACGCGGGTGAGTCCGGCCGCCTTCAGCGCCTCGGCCTTCATGGCGAGGGCCGAACCGTTGGTCGTGAGGGCGATCTCGAGCGGGCGGCCGTCGGGGGTGCGCAGTTCGGCGAGCTGCTCGACGAGGCCTTCGAGGCCGCGCCGCAGCAGCGGTTCGCCGCCGGTCAACCGAAGCTTCTCGACGCCGTGCGCCGCGGCGATGCGCGAGATTCGCGTGATCTCCTCGAAGCTCAGCAGTTCGTCGCGGTCGAGGAACGCGTAGTCGCGACCGAACACCGATTTCGGCATGCAGTACACGCAGCGGAAGTTGCAGCGATCGGTGATCGAGATGCGGAGGTCTCGCATCGGGCGGTCGAGGCGGTCGGCGAGCACGCCCTCGGCGTTGCCGGTCGAGGGCAGCCGGCGCACGCCGATCGTCGTGCCCGGCGTCACGGCGCGGGGCGCCGAGACGGGAACGGCCGTGTTCGACATCGAGTCACCCCCTGTTCGTGGTGCCACCGTAACACCGGCTCAGCCCGAGGCGCGCACCGAGACCTCGGCCGCCGCGACGGTGAACGCGAGCCGGGCGCCGGGCCGCAGCTCGAGGGCGACAGCCGTCGCGCCGGGCAGGTCGACCGCGAATCCGGGGTGTTCGTCGGTCGTCAGCCGCACCCCGCCGGGCGCCGGCTGCAGCAGCGAGACGGTGCCGATCCAGCGATTCGGCACGAGGGCGCCGGATGCCGCGACGCCGGTGTCTGCGAGCGGCGCGACGTGCACCGCGGCGGGGCTGAAGACCGCCGAGGCCGGCGCGCCCACGGCGGGGACTCCGGCGTGCTGCTCGGCGGGAACGAGCAGCAGGCGTGCGCCGTCGGCACCCGTGATTTCGACACCGCCCGAGCCGGTCGCGACGCCCGTCGCGAGGTTCACGCCCGCGAGTGCCGCGACGAACGGCGTGGCCGGGTGTCCGAGCACCTCGGCCACGGGCCCGAGCTGCGCGATGCGGCCGTCGTGCAGAATCGCGGCCCGTTGTGCGAGCACGATGGCGTCGAGCGGGTCGTGCGTCACGAGAATGGTCGGGGTCGCCGTCTCGGCGCAGAGCTCGCCGATGAGTCGCCGCATCGCCGCGGCCGTCGGTACGTCGAGCGCGGCGAAGGGCTCGTCGAGCAGCAGCAGTTCGGGCCGGGCCGCGAGGGTGCGGGCGATCGCCACGCGCTGCTGCTGCCCGCCGGAGAGTTCGGCGGGTCGTCGCCGCGCCAGGTCCGCCGCTCCGACGCGCTCGAGCCAGGTCATCGCGTCGAGCCGCGCGGTCGATGTGCCACGACCCTGTGCGCGAGGGCCGAAGGCGACGTTCTCGATCACGCTGAGGTGGCGGAAGAGCAGCGGTTCCTGGCCGAGCAGCCCGACGCTGCGCTGCGCCACGGGAAGGTCGATCGTGGCAGGTACGCCGGGGGCCCGTCGCGCGAGTTCCCGATCGCCGAGCCGCACGACGCCCTCGGTGGGTGCGATGAGACCCGCGAGCGTCGCGAGCAGCGTCGACTTGCCCGAGCCGTTCGGCCCGAGCACCGCGAGCAGCTCGCCGCGCTCGACGCGCACGGCGACCTCGAGCCGGAAGCCGCCGCGTGCACTCGCGACCTCGGCCACGAGGGCACCGGATGCCTCGCCGCCCGTCATCGCGGTGCATCCTCTCGCCAGCCCCGCATCACGAGGAGCACCGCGATCGCGACGACGACGAGCATGAGCGAGAGGGCGATCGCCGTGTCTTCGCTGACGCCGGCGCCGTTGAACGCCGTGTAGATCGCGAGCGGCATCGTGCGGGTCACCCCGGCGGTGTTGCCCGCGAACAGCGCCGTCGCCCCGAACTCGCCGAGCGCCCGGGCGAAGCAGAGCACGGTTCCGGCGAGCACACCCGGGCCGACGAGGGGCAGGGTGATGCGCCGGAACACGGTGAGCGGGCTCGCGCCGAGCCCCGCGCCGACCGCCTCGAATCGGGTGCCGACGGACCGCAGCGAGCCCTCGACCGTGATCACGAGGAATGGCAGCGCGACGAAGACCTGTGCGATCACGACCGCCGCCGTCGTGAACGGCACCCGCACGCCGAGCAGGGCGAGGCTCTCGCCGAAGAGGCCCGTGCGGCCGAGGAGGGCGAGCAGTGCGATGCCGCCGACGAGGGGCGGCAGCACGAGGGGCAGGGTGACGAGGGCGCGCAGCACCGCGGCCGTGCGGCGGCCCGCCCGGGCGATGACGAGGGCGAGCGGGATGCCGAGGATCAGGCAGCAGGCGGTCGCGATGCCGGCGCTCGCGAGCGACAGCGAGAGCGCCTGGACGGCGGCGGGGGAGGTGACCGCGGCCGGAACGGCGCTCCAGTCGAGCCGCAGGAGCAGTGCCAGGAGCGGCAGCGCGAGCACCGCGATGCCAAGGGCGGCCGGCACGACGAGGAGCGCGGGCACCCGGGCCGCCCGTCGGTCGGCACCCGTCTCGCGCCTCGTCGCCGGGGCGGCCGTCGTGCCGGTCACGGTGCGCCGAAGCCGAAGGACTCGAGCACGGCGGCGCCTTCGAGGGAGAGGACGAACTCGGCGAAGGCCGCGGCCGCTTCGGGGTTCGCCGCCCCGGCGAGCGCGGCGATCGGGTAGCGGTTCAGCGCGGCATCCGCGCCGTCGATCGCGATGCCCTCGACCTCGTCACCGGCGGCGGCGACATCCGTGACGTAGACGAGGCCGGCGTCGGCCTCGCCGGCGTGCACCTTCGTGAGCACCGCCGACACGTTCTGCTCCTCGCTCGCCGGAGTCAGTTCTACGCCGGCGTGCTCGAAGAGCGTGACCGCAGCAGCGCCGCACGGCACCTCGGGCGCGCACACGATGACGAGCGGGGCGTCGCCAGCGTCGCCCGCCAGGTCGTCGAGGCCGCCGATGTCGAGCGGGTTGCCGGGCGCCACGGCGATCTCGAGCACGTTGGTCGCGAAGATCTTGGGCTCGCCCTCGACGAGGCCCTCTGCGGCGACCCGGTCGAGGTTCGCCTCGTCGGCCGATGCGAAGACGTCGGCGCGGGCACCCTCGATGAGCTGGGTCGCGAGCACCGAGGAGCCGTCGTACGTGATCGGCAGCACCTCGAGCGAGGAGTGCCGCTCCTCGAACCGGGCGGCGAGCTCGTCGAACGCGGTGCCGAGGGATGCCGCGGCGAAGACAGTGAGTTCGCCTTCGAGGCCGGATGCCGCGCCGCCGGAGCCCGACCTCGGTGCGGCGTCTGCGCCGGTGTCGGCCGTGCCCGGCGCGCAGCCCGCGAGCGCGGCGGCGAGGGCGACGGTGCCGAGCGCGAGGGCAGCGGCCCGGCGGCGACGGTTCACGAATGCTCCGGTTCGGTCTCGACGACGACCATCGTCGCCTTCACGATCGCGACTCCGCGGGAGCCCACCTCGAGCCGGAGTTCGCGAGCCGCCTCGGACGACATGAGCGAGACGACGCGGTACGGACCGCACTGCAGTTCGACCTGCGCCATCAGGCCGTCGAGCTCGACGCGGGTGACGAGGCCGACGAATCGGTTGCGGGCGCTGCGGCGCACGGGGGATCGGTCGTCGTTCGCCGCCGCGATCGCCTGGGCGCGCGCTGCGAGCTCGTCACCCGGCACGACCTGACGGCCCGCGGCATCCTTCGAGACGCTCAGCAGGCCCTCGCCGACCCACCTGCGCATGGTGTCGTCGCTCACGCCCACGAGTTCTGCGGCTTCGCTGATCCGATAGTGCGTCATGAAGTGCAGGATACTTCCGCATTCGCGGACACGCAAACAGAGTTTCCATGAATCGGAATCACAATTCCGAAAACGTGTGGACGCTTGACCCAGTGGCTGCTACCTTCGAACTCGGCCGACGCAGCAACCCTGCCCATCGCTCGGCCGCCCATGAGTCGGATCAACGGAGATCCACCCGGTACCCCGGGGAAGTCCACCGCGCCGGCGATGAACAAGCAAGGAAGCCCTCTCATGGATTCGCTCGGACTCTCAACCGTCACAGCTACCGACGGCACGCCCGCCAACACCCGGCCTGCCGCCGCACCGCCCACCCGCACTCCCACCCCCGCCGAATACCTGGCCCGCGCCGTCGCCATCGCGACCGAGAACGTGCGCAATGCCGGCGGCCCGTTCGGAGCCATCGTCGTCACCGCCGACGGCCGCGTGTTCGAGGGGGTGAACCGCGTCACCGCGAACCTCGACCCGACCGCCCACGCAGAGGTCTCGGCGATCCGTGCCGCCTGCCAGGGCATCGGCAGCTTCGATCTCTCGGGCGCCACGCTCTACTCGAGCTGCGAGCCGTGCCCCATGTGCCTCGCCTCCTCGCTGTGGGCGCGCATCGACAGCGTGCACTTCGCGGCGACCCGCGACGACGCGGCCGACGCCGGCTTCGACGACGCGGTCTTCTACCGATACTTCGAGGGAGACGCGCCCGACCGGGAGATCATGCCGGTCTCCGACATCGAACTGCCTGCCGCCGTGCGCGTGGCCCCGTTCACCGAGTGGCGCCGCACCGCCACCCGCACCGAGTACTGAGAGCGGAGGCGCACATGTCACAGGACACCAGCACCCGCGGCGCAGGCCACGCGGACGAGAACACCCCGTCGACCGACACCTTCGCGGTCGCCAGCATCCCGAATCCACTGCCCACCGGGGCGACGACGACCGTCGACGCCGAGCCCAAGAACGCCTTCGACCGCTTCTTCGAGATCACGCGTCGCGGTTCCACCGTCGCCCGTGAGATCCGCGGCGGCATCGTCACCTTCGTCACGATGGCCTACATCGTGATCCTGAACCCGCTGATCCTCGGCGGGATGCCCGACGTCGACGGCAACTCGCTCGACCCCGCCCAGGTCGGCGCGGCGACGGGCCTCACCGCCGGCGTCATGACGATCCTGTTCGGACTCTTCGCACGGCTCCCGTTCGCACTCGCGGCCGGGCTCGGCATCAACTCCTTCCTGGCTGTCTCGGTCGTCGGGCAGGTGACCTGGCCCGAGGCGATGGGCCTCGTCGTCATCAACGGCGTCATCATCGTGCTGCTCGGGGCCACCGGCGCCCGAACCGCGATCTTCAAGGCCGTGCCGCAGGCGCTGAAGGCCGCGATCACGGTCGGCATCGGCCTCTTCATCGCCTTCATCGGCTTCGTCGACTCTGGCTTCGTCAACCGCACGCCGGGCGGGCCGCCCGTGCAGCTTGGCGACTCCGGGTCGATCACGTCGGTGCCGACGCTCGTGTTCCTCATCACTCTCGTGCTGATCGGCATCCTCGTGGCGCGGCGCGTGCCCGGCGGCATCCTGATCGGCATCGTCACCGGCACGATCATCGCGATCATCGCGCAGGCCATCCTCGTGCTCGGCCCGAGCTTCGAGGACCCGAACGGCTGGCACATGACGATCCCGCAGCTGCCGACCTCGCTCGTGACGATCCCCGACTTCGGCCTGGTCGGCCAGTTCGACCTGTTCGGCGCCTTCGGTCGCATCGGCATGCTGTCGGCGACGATGCTCGTCTTCACCCTCGTGTTCTCGAACTTCTTCGACGCGATGGGCACGATGACCGGTCTCGCGAAGAACGCCGGTCTCGCGCACAAGGACGGCACCTTCCCGCGTCTGCGTTCGGCGTTCATCGTCGAGGGCGCCGGCGCCATCGCGGGCGGCGCGACCTCGACCTCGTCGAACACGGTCTACGTCGACAGTGCGTCGGGCATCGGCGAGGGCGCCCGCACGGGTCTTGCCGCGGTCGTCGTCGGGGTGCTGTTCCTGATCTCGATGTTCCTGACGCCGCTGACCCTCGTGGTGCCGATCGAGGTCGGTTCGGCCGCCCTCGTCGTCGTCGGCGCGATGATGATGTCGCAGATCAAGGAGATCAAGTTCTCGAACTTCGCGATCGCGCTGCCGGCCTTCCTCACGATCGTGACGATGCCGCTGACCTACTCGATCGCGAATGGCATCGGCGTCGGCTTCATCTCGTGGGCGCTCGTGAACGCCCTGTCGGGCCGGGCCCGCAAGGTGCACTGGCTCATGTGGGTCGTCGCCGCGGGCTTCGCGCTCTACTTCGTGCGCGGACCGATCGAGGCGCTGCTCGCGGGATAGGGTCGCAGACGACGCTCGAAACGACCGTGCCTGCCCCGGTGCGCACCTCTCGGTGCACACCGGGGCAGACGGCTGCGTGCGACGCCGAACCGTCGGCTCGACGCGATCGCACGAGAGATCGCACGAGAGATCGCACGAGGTCGCAAAGAAGAGAGGACGGGCGTATGACGCCATCGGCGACGGATGCCTCGGGCGACGGCCGCGGTCGCGCCCGAGCCGAGCCGGCAGACCGCACCGCCTCGGTGTGGCGGGCGCGGGGAATGCCTGCGCTCCTCGCGATGACCGCCCTCGGCTTCGCGGGCTACGCCGTGCTGCTCCCGGTCGCCCCGCTCTGGGCGGTCTCGGGCGGGGTCGATGCCGCCGGTGCGGGTCTCGTCACCGGCGTCTTCATGTTCTGCACGGTGATCGGCCAGTTGTTCGTTCCCGCCGCCCTGCACCGATTCGGCTGGGGGGCCGTGCTCGTCACCGGCCTGGCGCTGCTGGGGGCGCCGTCGCTCCTGCACCTCCTCTCCGCCGAACTGGTGCCCGTGCTCGCGATCGCCGCCGTGCGCGGTGCCGGGTTCGCGGTGCTCACCGTCGCCGGATCGAGCGCCGTCGCCGAGCTCGTCGAGCCCGCACGCCGGGGCCGGGCGATCGGCGCGTTCGGGCTCGCCATCGCCGGCCCACAACTCGTGCTGCTGCCCCTGGCTCCGTGGGTCGCCGAGACCGTCGGCTACTGGGTGGTCTTCCTCGTCGGCGCCCTCCCGCTGGTCGCGATCATCCCGGCCGTGCGTCTCGCCCGGCACCTGCACGCCTCGCACCACGACCCCGACGAGCCCCGGCACGCGCCCGCGGCCACGCGATTCGCGGAATTGCGGGCACTCGCGGCCCCCGTCGGCATTCTCCTCGGCGTCACCCTCGCGGGCGGCGCGCTGCTCACCTTCGTGCCGCAGTTGCTCGACGGTGCCGCCGCGGTGGCCGCGCTCGTGTTCGTGACGGCGAGCGCCGCGGCCGCTCGCTGGCTGGTGGGCGGCCTCGCCGACCGGGTCGGAACGCATCGGCTGCCCTGGCCGTTCGTGCTGGTGACGGTGGCGGGCCTCGCGCTCGTGGCATGGTCGGTCTCACCCGGGGTGCCGACGGCGCCGCTCCTCCTCACCGGCGCGGCGCTCGTCGGGCTGAGCTACGGCGGGCTGCAGAACCTCACGCTCGGTGAGGCGTTCGCCGTCGTGCCGCGTGATTCGGTCTACGCGAGCACCGTGTGGAACATCGGCTTCGACACGGGCACCGGCATCGGCGCGGTGGTCGTCGGCGCGCTCGCTGCCGGATTCTCGTTCCAGGTCGCGTTCGTCGCGGCCGCGGCGATCGTGCTCATGACGCTGCCGCTCGCGCTGATGCGCCGCCCGGTGCTCGAGCAGCGTTGAGTTCGCGGTGAGGCTCAGCCGCGGCCGATGAAGGGCATACCGGCGGCCGTGGCAGTCAACTGCGGCACGCTCGCCACGGCCGGCAGGCCCGCGAGGTGCACGATGAGCCCGGCGACGACCGCGACGTCCATCGTCGGCTCGGCGTCGGCCGCGCCGATGACATCGTCGAGCAGCTCGGTGCGCGCGTTGCCCACGTCGAGCTGGGTGCAGCTGATGCCGTACGCGCGACCGTCGAGCTCGATCGACTTCGAGAGACCGGCGATCGCGTGCTTCGTGGTCGTGTAGGCGACCGATCGCGGACGCGGCGACTGTGCGGCGATCGACCCGTTGTTGATGATGCGCCCGCCCGAGGGGCGCTGCGCGGCCATCTGGCGGAACGCCGCTCCGGCCGTGAGCACCGCACCGGTCACGTTGACGGCGAGGGTCGTCGCCCAGTCGACGAGCGCCAACTCGCCGATATCGGCAGCGGGTCCCGGCACGCCGGCGTTGTTCACGAGCACGTCGAGTCGACCGAACCGGTCGACGTGGGCGGCGACGAGCACGTCGACCGCCGCCGCATCCGTGACATCGACCGGCACGACGAGGGCATTCGGATGCCTCGCGCCCGAGTCGTCGGCCGCGGCCTCCCCGAGCGGTGTCGGCCGCCGACCGGCCAAGGTCACAGCGAAGCCAGCCGCGAGGAGCGCCCGTGCCGTGGCGCGCCCGATGCCCGTTCCGGCGCCCGTGACGATGACAGAGCGAAGGGGCGCGTCGGCGAGCTGCCGGCTCACGATTCGGTCTTCGGCGGCTGGGTCTCGGCGGCCTGCGACTCCTCGATGAGCTGCAGCATGCGCGCTGCGACGCTCACCGCGATCGTGGCCGGCGCCTTGCCGGCCACCTCGGGCACGCCGATCGGCGTCGTCACCCGCGCGAGGTCGTGCTCGTCGTGCCCGAGCTCGGCGAGCTTCACCTGGAAGCGCGCCCACTTCGAGCGCGAGCCGATGAGGCCGATCGAGCCGAGGTCGTCTCGGCGAAGCGCCAGGTCGGTGACGGCGAGGTCTTCGATGTGGTCGTGGGTCATGATGAGCACGTGCGCGCCCGGGGGGAGCGCTGCGAGGCCCGCCTCGGGCACCGGCTCGTGGTGCACGTGCACCTCGGCGACGGCATCGGCGAGCACGCCCGACTCGCCGGGCGTGCCGAGTCGCTCGGGGGCGAGCATCTCGGCGCGCGAGTCGACGAGGTGCAGGGCGAGCTCCTGGCGGGCGAGGATGCGAGCCAATTCGAGACCGACGTGGCCCACGCCGAAGATGGCGACCGACGGAACGACCCTGACGGGTTCGAGCATGAGCGTGACCTCTCCTCCGCAGCACTGCACGCCGTATTCGGTCGTGGCCTTGTCGCTGAGCTTCAGGGTGAGCAGTTCGGGTTCGGCGAGGCCGGCCGCGAGCAGTTCGCGAGCGCGCGTGATCGCCGTCGCCTCGAGATTGCCGCCCCCGACCGTGCCGAAGACCCGGTCGGGGGCGACGACCATCTTCGCGCCGCCGTTCCGCGGGGCGTGCCCGCGCACGATCGCGAGCGTGACGATGACGGCGGGCTTCCGCTCCTCGCGGAGCCGCTGCAGTGCGTCGAGCCAGTCCATCGGGCGGGCTCGCTCAGGCCTCGGTCGACGCCAGCGCGGGCACCTCGGCGCCGGTCGGTGATGGAGCCGCCGAGGCATCCGTCGGCCGTGCCTCAGCCGAGGCATCCGCTGCCAGTGCCGTCTCGGCGACCGAACCGGCCGAACCGGCCGAACTGGCCGACCGCGCCGCTTCGATCGCCCAGTAGACGGCCTCAGGGGTCGCGGGCGAGCCGAGTTCGACGCTGTGGCCGGCGGGCGCGAACGCGCCGATCGCCTCGCGGATCGCCTCTCGGGCGCTGAACGCGAGCATGAACGGCGGTTCGCCGACGGCCTTCGAACCGTAGACCGCGCCGTCTTCGCGGGCGTTCTCGAAGAGGCGCACGTTGAACTCCTCGGGCATCTCCGAGAAACTCGGCAGCTTGTAGGTGCTCGCGGACTGGGTGAGCAGGCGTCCGCGGTTCGGCCCGTCGGTCTCGTCCCAGCGCAGCTCCTCGAGGGTGAGCCATCCGACGCCCTGCACGTAGGCGCCCTCGATCTGCCCGATGTCGAGCATCGGCGACAGCGAATCCCCGACGTCGTGCACGATGTCGACCCGGCGCACCCGGTAGGCGCCCGTGAACCCGTCGACCTCGACCTCGGTCGCGGCGCAGCCGTAGGCGAAGTACTTGAAGGGGGAGCCCTTCATCAGGTCGGGGTTCCAGTGCAGCCCCTCGGTTCGGTAGTAGCCGGCCGCCCAGAGCTGCACGCGCTGCAGGTACGCGGCGTTCGCGACCTCGGCGAAGGTGAGGCTCTCGTCGAACTTGCCGAGGCCCGTGATGAGACCGCCCTCGAAGCGGACGTCGCGCTCGTCGACGCCCAAGAGCCGACCGGCGACCTTCGCCATGCGCTCGCGGATCTGCTCGCACGCGTTCTTGACGGCGCCGCCGTTGAGGTCGGCGCCCGAGGAGGCCGCGGTCGCCGAGGTGTTCGGCACCTTGTCGGTGCGCGTGGGGGCGAGCCTCACCTGGTCGAAACGCAGCCCGAGGGCGGTCGCCGCGACCTGCAGCATCTTGGTGTGCAGACCCTGGCCCATCTCGGTGCCGCCGTGGTTGATCAGCACCGAGCCGTCCTTGTAGACGTGCACGAGTGCGCCGGCCTGGTTGAAGGCCGCGAAGTTGAACGAGATGCCGAACTTCACGGGCGTGATCGCGAGCGCGCGCTTCGTGTCGGCGCTCGCGGCGTTGAACGCGGCGATCTCGGCGCGGCGCGACTCGAAGTCGCACTCGTCGACGAGGCGTTGCCAGATCGCCTCGAGGCGATCGGCGTCCTTCACGAGCTGGCCGTAGGGGGTGGCCTGCCCCGGCCGGTACATGTTCTTCCGGCGGATCTCCGCCGGGTCGATGCCGAGCACCGGTGCGACCCTGCCGAGGATGTCTTCGATGAGGAAGACGCCCTGCGGGCCGCCGAAGCCGCGGAATGCGGTCTGCGAGGTCTTGTTCGTCTTCACGATGCGGCCGTGCGCGTGTACGTTCGGGATCCAGTAGGCGTTGTCGAGGTGGCAGAGCGCCCTGCCGAGCACAGGCTCGGAGAGGTCGATGCTCCAGCCGCCGTCGGCGGTCAGCGTGGCGTCGAGCGCCTGGATGAGCCCGTCGTCGGTGAAGCCCGCCTTCCACGTGATCTGGAACGGGTGACGCTTGCCGGTCATCGTGATGTCCTGCGTGCGGTTCAGCCGGAGTCGCACGGGGCGACCCGTGAGCTTCGCGCCGAGCGCGGCGATCGCGGCGAAGCCGTGGGGCTGCATCTCCTTTCCGCCGAAGGCGCCGCCCATGCGGAGCGACTGCACGGTGACCTGGTTCGACGAGATGCCGAGCACGTGCGCGACGATCTCCTGCGTCTCGGAGGGATGCTGCGTCGAGCACTGCACGAAGTACTGCCCCTCGGAGTCGAGGAGGGCGAGCGAGGCGTGCGTCTCGAGATAGAAGTGCTCCTGCCCGCCGAACTCCGTCACGCCCTCGAAGACGCGCGGTGCGCTCGCGAGCGCAGTTTCGGCGTCGCCGCGTTCGACGGTGCGCGCGATGCCCTGGAAGGACTCGGCGGCGATCGCCTCCGACACGGTGATGTACGACGGCAGCGGCTCGTAGGCGACCTTCACGGCCTCGGCACCGAGGCGCGCGGCCTCTTGCGTCTCGCCGAGCACCCAGACGAGTGCGTGACCGTAGAACATCGCCTCACTCGGGAAGAGCGGCTCGTCGTGCTTGATGCCGGCGTCGTTGATGCCGGGCACGTCGTCGGCTGTCAGCACGCGCACGACGCCGGCCACGTCGTAGGCCGGTGCCACGTCGATCGTGACGCGCGCATGCGCGTTCGCCGACTGCACGGGCCAGGCCGTGAGCACGCCGGCGGTCTGGGCGGCGAGGTCGTCGGTGTACATCGCGGCACCCGTGACGTGCAGGGCGGCGCTTTCGTGCGCGGCACGCAGGCCGACGACGGGGTTGGCGGGCCGATCGGCGAGCGCGCTCATGCCGAGACCTCCTTCGACTCGATGACCGTGGTGCTGTACAGCTTCAACAGCGCGCTGCCGAGCATGAGCGATCGGTACTCGCTCGACGCCCGGTGGTCGGACATCGGCGTGCCCTCGCCCTGCAGCACGGCCGACGCCGCACGCACGGTCGCGACGTTCCACGGCCTGCCGACGAGCGCCGCCTCGGTGGCGTAGGCGCGAAGCGGGGTCGCGGCGACGCCGCCGAGTCCGATGCCGGCCGTTGTCACGACGCCCTCCTCGATGTCGAGCGCGAAGCCGAGCGCGACGCTCGAGATGTCGTCGAAGCGGCGCTTCGCGATCTTGTGGAACGCGGTCACCCGTGCCAGCGGCAGCGGGATGCGGATCGCGCGGATGAGTTCGTCGGCGCCGCGGACGGTCTGCCGATAGCCAGTGAAGTAGTCGGCGAGGTCGACCTCGCGCTCGCCGTCGGCCGAGGCCAGCACGAGTCGCGCGCCGAGTGCGAGCAGCGCCGGGGGAGTGTCGCCGATGGGCGATCCGGTGCCGAGGTTGCCGCCGAAGGTGCCGCGGTTGCGGATGAGCCGTGAGGCGAACTGCGGGAAGAGCTGGGCGAGCAGCGGCACCCGGCCGGCGAGCCGTCGTTCCACCTCGGACAACGGCAGGGCCGCACCGATTTCGATGAACTTCTCGCCGATCTCGAGCGCGCGCAGCTCGGGCAACTGCTCGATCGCGACGACGAGCGGCGCGCGGCGGCCGCGCAGGTTCACCTCGACGCCGAGGTCGGTCGACCCCGCGAGGAGCAGGGCCGTCGGCTCGTCGCGGAGGAGGCCGAGCGCTTCGGTCAACGAGGCGGGGCGGATGAATCTGCCGCCACCGCTCGCGAAGTCGGTGGGCACGGGTGCCGGGGCCGGCCGGCCGCGCCGCGCGGCCAGTTCGTCGTCGGCCTCGGGGGAGCCGAGCGTGTACGCGGCGTCGCGGATCGGGCGGTAGCCCGTGCAGCGGCACAGGTTGCCGCTGAGGGCGTGCAGGTCGAAGCCGTTCGGGCCGTGCTCCTCGCAGACCTCCTCATCGGCGGCCGCTGGCACTCGGTCGGCGCGGTAGTACTCGCCCGCCATGCTGCACGCGAAACCGGGGGTGCAGTAGCCGCACTGCGACCCGCCGGCCTCTGCGAGCTTCTCCTGCACGGGGTGCAGTTCGTCGGGGGAGCCGAGCCCCTCGGCGGTGACGATCTCCTGCCCGTTCAGCGCGGCCGCCGGAACCAGGCATGCGTTCACGGCCGTCCAGGAGGTGCCGCCGTGGTCGTCGGGGGTCGCGACCAGCATTGCGCAGGCCCCGCACTCGCCTTCGGCGCAGCCTTCCTTGCTGCCCGAGAGGCCGGTGTCGCGCAGCCAGTCGAGGGCCGTCGTGTGGGCGGTCGCGCCCTGCAGCGGGCGTTGCCGCCCGTTGACCGTCATGGTGATCTCGTCCATGGGATCTCCTCGGTTCGGCGTCAGCATGGACGCCATGGCACCGGGGCCCCGATGGCCCCACCTCGCGCCGTGTCCGCCCGTGGCAGACACCTCGATACTACTCCGACGTGATCGCGAATCGCGACAAATTCGGAATCACGATTCCGCAGAGTGGATATTGCGAGAAACTCAGGCCGCCGAGGTGACGTCCGCGATCTCCTGGACGATCTCGCGGAGCACCGGGATCGCACGCTCGGCGAAGTCCTCGCCGACCCGGGCAACCGGGCCCGAGACCGAGACGGCGGTCGGCACCGGCGTGCCTGGCACAGTCATCGCGTAGCAGCGCACGCCGACCTCCTGCTCGCCGTCGTCGATCGCGTAGCCGCGTTCACGGGTCGTCTTCAGGTCTGCGAGGAGGGCGTCGACCGTGTCGATGGAATACTCGGTCGCCTTCGGCATGCCGGTGCGGGCGATGATCTCGCGCACGGCGGCGTCGTCGAGCTGGGCGAGGATCGCCTTGCCGACGCCGGTGTTGTGCAGGTGGGAGCGGCGGCCCACCTCGGTGAACATCCGCATCGCGTGCGGCGACGGGGCTTGGGAGACGTAGATGACCTGGTCGCCGTCGAGGGTGGCGAGGTTCGCGGTCTCGCCGAGCCGCTCGACGAGCTCCTTCAGCTGGGGCTTCGCGAGCTGGCCGAACTGGCGGTTGGCGACCTCGCCGAGGCGCACGAGGCGCGGCCCGAGTGCGTAGCGACGGTTCGCGAGCTGGCGTGCGTACCCGAGCGAGACGAGGGTGCGGAGGAGCCGGTGGATCGTCGGGAGTGGCAGGCCGGCCATCGTCGACAACTCGCTGAGCGTGACGTCCCCGCCGGCATCGGCGATCAGTTCGAGGAGGTCGAAGACCCGGGCCACGGATTTGACGCCTTCGGTGGGGCTGTCCGCCATCCGGTGCACTCCTTGTTCCATCGTTGCGGCAATCGGAATCCGCATCGCGGAAAATCTGCCGTTCGCAGTCAAGATACCGCACCGATCCGGGGCGAGAACGGATGAATCGAGCGCGCCGTTCTCCGTGGTGGTACATTCGGATCAAGTTTCCGGAATGCAGATATCTGCATCCACGATGCGAAAACAATTCGATTGACGAACGTCTCGTCGCAGGAGAGAGTGGCAGCATGACCATCGAGATCACCCGAGCCTCGACCATCGACGGAGCCGAGGAGATCCTCTCGGATGACGCGCTCGCCTTCGTCGAGGCGTTGCACCACCGGTTCGACGCACGCCGGCACGAGCTCCTCGAAGCGCGGCGGGTGAGGCGCGAGCGCATCGCCGCGGGCGGCACGCTCGACTTCCTCCCCGAGACCCGGGAGATCCGCGAGGGCGAGTGGCGCGTGGCATCCGCCCCCGATGCGCTGCTCGACCGACGCGTCGAGATGACCGGGCCGGCGGCCCCGGCGAAGATGGCCATCAACGCCCTGAATTCTGAGGCGCGCGTCTGGCTGGCCGACCTCGAAGACGCATCGAGTCCGCACTGGCACAACGTCGTCGGCGGGGTCATGAACCTGCGCGATGCCGCCCGCGGCACGCTCGCCTTCACCTCCCCGGCCGGCAAGGTCTACGCGCTCCGCACCGACGTGCGCCGGCCCACGGTCGTGACCCGCCCGCGCGGCTGGCACCTGCCCGAGCGCAACGTGCTCGTCGACGGCGTGCCGGGCTCGGCGGCGCTCGTGGACTTCGGTCTGCACTTCTTCCACACGGCGCAGTTGCTGATCGACAACGGCCACGGCCCCTATTACTACCTGCCGAAGCTCGAGAGCCACCTCGAGGCGCGCCTCTGGAACGACGTCTTCGTCTTCGCGCAGGAGCAGCTCGGGATTCCGCACGGCACCGTGCGGGCGACGGTGCTGATCGAGACGATCCCCGCCGCGTTCGAGATGGACGAGATCCTCTACGAGCTGCGCGACCACGCGTCGGGCCTGAACGCCGGGCGCTGGGACTACCTCTTCAGTCTCATCAAGGTGTTTCGCGACGCGGGCCCCGAATTCGTGCTGCCCGACCGCGCCTCGGTCGTGATGACGGCGCCGTTCATGCGCGCCTACACCGAGCTGCTCGTGAAGACCTGCCACCGGCGAGGCGCCTTCGCGATGGGCGGCATGGCCGCCGTCGTGCCGAACCGCAACGACCTCGAGGTCACGCGAGCGGCGTTCGAGAAGGTGCGTGCTGACAAGACCCGTGAAGCGAACGACGGCTTCGACGGATCGTGGGTCGCTCATCCCGATCTCGTACCCGTCTGCAGAGAGGTGTTCGACGCAGTGCTCGGCGATCGGCCGAACCAGCTCGAGAAGCAGCGCCCCGACGTCCAGGTCACCGCGGCCGAGCTGCTCGACGTGGCCTCGGCGCACGGCGAGGTCACCGAAACCGGGCTGCACGGCAACCTCTACGTCGCCGTCGCCTACACCGCGGTGTGGCTGTCGGGCAACGGCGCCGTCGCGATCCACAACCTCATGGAGGATGCCGCGACGGCCGAGATCTCCCGCTCGCAGGTGTGGCAGCAGCTTCGGAACCACGTCGTCTTCGCCGACACCGGCCGCGCGATCACGCCCGAGCTCGTGCGTGAGGTGCTCGCCGAGGAGGTCGAACGACTGCGGGGCGAGGTCGACCCCGAGCGGTTCGCGCGGTACTACGAACCGGCGGCCGCCCTCATCGCCGACATCTGCCTCTCCGAGGAGTACGTCGACTTCCTGACCCTGCCCGCCTACGAACTGCTCGAGCTCGAACGATGAGCGCAACACCGGGTTCGCTCTCTGCCGCCGACCTGGCGCGTGTCGATGCGCGGCTGCAGGCGACCGACGAACTGCTGGCCAGCGCCTACCCCGGCGACGACGGCTCGCGCCAGCCCGTGCACACCGTGTACGTGCCGGCCGACCGGTACACCCCCGAGTTGCCGGCACTCTGGGGGCGGGCCGCGCTCGACGCCGTCGAGTCGTTCGGGGGGCTCGAGGCCATCGCGGCCTCGGTGGGCCTCGACGACGGCATCGCGGCCGACGTGGTGCCGCGCGTGCACGAGAAGCTCGAACGCGAACCGATCGAAGACCTGCGCATCGACTTCGAAGACGGCTACGGCGACCGCGGCGACGAGGCCGAAGACGCCGATGCCGTGCGGGCGGCCAAGCGGGTCGTCGCCTCCGCCGGAGCCGGCTTCGCGCCGCCGTTCATCGGCATCCGCTTCAAGTGCTTCGAAGCACCGACACGGGCGCGCGGCATCCGCACGCTCGACCTGTTCGTGACCACGCTCGTCGAGCACGGCGGGCTGCCCGACGGCCTCGTGCTGACGCTGCCGAAGGTGTCGACCGTCGCGCAGGTCGAGGCGATGGCGGATGTCGCGGCAGCCCTCGAACGCGCGCACGGCCTGCCCGACGGGCGTCTTCGATTCGAGGTGCAGGTCGAGACGCCGCAGCTCGTGCTCGGCGCCGACGGTCGCTCGCCCGTCGCCCAACTGCCGCTCGCCGCCCCAGGCCGCATCAGCTCGCTGCACTACGGCACGTACGACTACAGCGCCTCGCTGCAGATCGCCGCCGCCTATCAATCGATGGAGCATCCCGTCGCCGACCTCGCGAAGGGCATCATGCAGCTCGCGGTCGCGGGCACCGGCATCCGCCTCTCCGACGGGTCGACGAACATCCTGCCGATCGGCGACCGCACCGAAGAGGCGTGGGCGCTGCACGCCCGCCTCGTGCGCCGCTCGCTCGAGCGCGGCTACTACCAGGGCTGGGACCTGCACGCGCACCAGCTGCCCACCCGGTTCCTCGCGAACTACGCGTTCTACCGCGAGGGGTACCCCGAGGCATCCGCGCGGCTTCGCAACTATCTCGAGCGCACGCCGGGAGCCGTGCTCGACGAGCCGGCCACCGCCCGGGCGCTCGCCGATTTCGTGCTGCGCGGCGTCGAGTGCGGCGCCGTCTCGGTCGACGAGATCGTCGCCGACATCGGCATCGACCGGCGTGCGCTCACGCTGCTCGCCCACCCCCGGCTGGCGACGCGATGACCGGACGCACTGCATCAACTTCGAACGACAGGGAACACGCATGAGCTACTTCACTCCCGAGGGCGGTCTGCCGGCCCAGACCGAGCTCCTGACCGATCGCGCGATCGTGAAGGAGGCGTACACGGTCATCCCCAAGGGGGTGCTGCGCGACATCGTCACGAGCAACCTGCCGGGCTTCACGAAGACCCGATCGTGGATCATCGCCCGACCGATCGCGGGCTTCGCGACGACCTTCTCGCAGCTCATCGTCGAGATCGCACCGGGTGGCGGCGCCGAGCGACCCGAGCCCGAGGCAGGCGTCGAGGGCGTCGTGTTCGTCACGGCGGGCTCGCTCGTGCTCGAGCTCGCGGGGGAGCGGCACGTGCTCGAGCCCGGCGGCTACGCCTATCTCGCGGCCGGCGCGTCGTGGTCGCTCGCGAACGAGGGGGCGGCCATCACGAGCTTCCAGTGGATCCGCAAGGCGTACGAGGCCGTCGACGGCATCGCGCCGCCGGCGTCGTTCGTCACGAGCGACCAGGAGGTCGCGCCGCGCGAGATGCCCGGCACGAACGGCGCATGGGCGACCACGCGTTTCGTCGATCCCGACGACCTCAGGCACGACATGCACGTGAACATCGTGACGTTCCAGCCGGGCGGCTCGATCCCGTTCGCCGAGACGCACGTCATGGAGCACGGACTCTTCGTGCTCGAGGGCAAGGCGGTGTACCGGCTGAACGACGACTGGGTCGAGGTCGAGGCCGGCGACTTCATGTGGCTCAGGGCGTTCTGCCCGCAGGCCTGCTACGCGGGCGGCCCCGGGCCGTTCCGGTACCTGCTCTACAAGGACGTGAACCGCCAGATCCGCTTGACGTAGCCGCCACGCTGATCACGCCAAGTTGTCGGGTGCACGGTCGCCCGAGCCCGGCCCGGAACCGTGGATGCCACGCCGCTTCCCGAGAACCCACCCCACGACGAAAGCGGCGATGACCGCCGCGATGGCGATGATTCCCATGCCCCAGAGCCTAGAGGCCGGTACGAACGGCGCGCCGCCAACGAAACCGAAGTCACCCAGAGGTTGGTATGCGAACCATCCGAACGTGGCAGTCGGTCCCGGGAGCAGTACGAGAACGAGTCCCAGAACAGCGAGAGCCCCTGCCCCGATGATGATCGCTTTGAGGCCGGTCGTCATCAGCTGCTCCTATGGGGTCGTGATCCCGACCAACGCTATCCGAACGTGCGAATCGGCCGCGGACACCAGGCGCCGCTTTTTAGCTCTGTTACCGCAATGAGCTCTTCCTTCGTACCTCCGCGCAGCCGAGATGTGCGCGCAGTGCAGGCCGGCGTCAGGCAGTCCGGTACGGTCTGACTCCCGCGCCAGCAAATCGCATGTGAGCACCGGTGACCGATCGCCCTTCGGGCGTCCGGTGATCCGGGGCCGATCGACTGGTGCGCCAGAAACGTTCAAAACCCCGAGTTTCGACCTCACCCCTCACGACGCGCGCGGTCGCAGAAGCAGGCATGGTCGACCTCGGCTCCGGGAGGTTTTGACCACCTCGAAACGACGGTCAAAAACCGTCGTTTCTGAGCACGGGCTCGACAAGGCTTGCCAACTGCCTGCGGGGCCGTCGGAGGATCGATCTTCGGCTACGCCCGCGCCTTAGTGATGGCGGGTGGGATGAACGCGCCGTTGAGGCTTTCTGATGACGGAGAATAGAGCCGAAGCATGGGCGAGAAGGTGCCTGCGGGCGCCGGGAGCCAATTCGCTTCTCGGTCTGTACCGGGTGACTCGTGCTGGATGTAGATGTCCAGCGAGCCGTCGGGGTTGAGGGCGAGGGGGTCGCGATCGCGAATGACGAATCGGTCGATGGGGTTGGGTACTTGGAACCCGTCGCCGTCGTACATGGTGAGTGACCAGAATGCGTCGGCGTCGGGCTGGTTGTCGGCGTCGAAGTGGAGCACATAGTCGTTGGCACCGGTGAAGGGTTCACCGTCGGCGTCCGCGAAGGCGTTCGGGTAGATCGCGTCCTCGGGCAGATTCGCGCCGAGGCCGGCCATCGCTACGAGAGCACGCACCCGGTAGGACGTGCCGTAGGTGCCGAATGACTGCTCCCAGTTCCATCCATTGCGCCTGATGCCGATGCTCGCTTCGGACATGGCGGTCACGAGGTCGGCCAGTGCCCGGTCGCGCGCAGTGTCGACGGCCGCGGCGGTCTCGGCGTCCAGCGAGGAGGCGTCGAAGCTCTCGCCCGGGGTGATGCCGATGGCACGCATGCGGTGCAAAATCGGGTAGTCGTTGGCATGCGGCGGGTTCACCTTGAGCAACTCGGCGAACAGAGTGAAAAACTCGACGCTCGAGAGGGCGTTGACTTGCTCCAGCGGCGGGGTGTCGTTGTCGATCGACGCGTCGGTCTCGACACGGGTCGGCGGCTCGTAGTCGGTGCCCCAGGCGCTGAGCGGGACGATTCGGTACTGGTCCTGGATGGCGTGCACCCGCGCGAAGTCGTCAGGTCCGTTGGCCTGCGTGCGACCCATAACCCACACGAACGGGGTGGGAGCGACGATCAAGTCCAGCCCCTCCGGCACGTCACCGCGCCACCCGGGCCGGGCGATCAGGAAATCGCGCGCCTTCCCCAACGTGTTGCGGGTGCCGGGCACGGCGAAGATATCCGTCCACATGTCCAGCATCGGGGTCAGGTAGTAGCGGTCGCCAGCATCCGGGACGCTGAGCACGACCGGCTCGGCGTGCACGTCGAGCCACGCGAAAGAGTAGAGGGTGTCGAAGTTGAATCGGACCACCTCTTTCGAGTCTGCAGCCGGGTACTCGCGGGCGTGCGAGAACTGGTTCAGAGGCGCACGCAGGAGCGCCGAGTGCGCATCGGGAACGTTAGTCATCTGCCGACGGGTGAGCTCCATCGTGACGAGCGGATACGCATACAGGTAGGCATCTGCCGCCACCTTCGTGAGATCGAACTGTGCCATGAACCTGAACCCCGATCGTTGTTGGACCTCGACTCAGCCTATTGGCCGAGACAACGACGACGCCCGGTAGGCGGTCATGGGCACAGTGATGTCGCTGGCATCTGCGATCCCCACAGGCATGCCGGTGGCCACCCACGCGACGAGGCTGTCAAAACTCATCAATTTTGACGGTGCTCGCTAACCGTCGTTTGTGACGAGACTGCATCGTCCGACTTGGAGCCGCGTTAGGCGGTGCTCGGCCAAGCTGTCGGTGATCGCACATCGCTTCGGACTAGACCTGCAAGTGTCAGGTCGTAACGCTGCCCGAAGCGGACGCCAGCGCCTCGCCGCTGTCCTTCCCAGGTGAACCCAAGCTTTTGCGCGACTCGCGCTGACGCAATGTTCGTCGTGATTGCTTCCCATCCGAGTCGATCGAGTCCCAGGCCGACAGGCGCTTCGGCGAGGGCGTACTCGACAACTCGTGCGGCGGCCTCAGTCATGAGGCCCCGACCACGCGCCTCAGGATCGATCCAGTAGCCCAACTCGGCCATGCCAGCTTCAATCCGCGACAAAGACACGACGCCCAGGATTCGCAGACCGGAAAGCTCGTAAATTCCCCATGTAAGACTGGATCCGCTCGCCCAGCCAGCAGGAATCACGTCGACAACGAAGCCGCGCGCATGCTTGGTCTCGTAGGGGTATGGCACTGTTGTGAATTCAGCGATGGCGGCGTCACCGCAGATCTCGGCTATGCGCGGAATATCTACTTCCGATGGACACCGCAGGGACAACCGCGCAGTCATGAGTTCGACGATTTCCACACGGCGATCGTAAGTTCGATTCTCATCTGCCCGCGACCGCGAAGCGCCTCCGGCGATGATCGCGTGCCTCGCGTCCCCACGATGCTGCAAGGCGCAAGCGACGGTCGGAGAGCGCCTTCAATATCGGTCGTTTGCAACCGCGAATCGACAGAGCTCACCACCTGAGCACTCGTGCACGGGTGGCGGGTCTGTCCGAGGTCACTGGACTCGTGCAAGATGAGCCCGTGACCCATTCGTCGGCCCTCGACGTCAGAGAGAGCGATGACGCTCTCCGGCCGGCTCGACCCAGAAGTGGTGACATCCCTGCGAAGGCGGATGAATGTCGACGCAACGGATGACGGGGGCAGTGATCAGGGCGTCGTCGTCGACCACCTCGAGCGTCTCACCGGCCGACTACGCGACGAACTCGGCGCCGACTACTGAACAGACCCTCCCCGCAGCGGCCGCCCAACAGGAAGCACAGCCCAGATGAGTACCGCCCACCGTCAACTCCCAGATGATGACCCGAACCGGCTGCAACTCGTCGCCGCATGGAGTGCCGTCAGGCGCAGCCTGAGTGAGGCGATACGCGATCTTGAGAAACTCGACGATGCGATTCGCACGGCATCGGCAGCCGGCATCAGTGAAATGGGAATCGTCATCGAATCCCGCAGCGAAGCAACCCACATCGAGACACGTCTCGTTCGTGAGGTCGTTGCGGGCGGCACGAGCCTCGGTTACTACGTGTCGAAGTACGACCGGCTGCAACCGCCTGCCGCGCCATGAGGAATCGGTTGCCGACACCCCTGCGAATCAGAGATTCTCTTCATTGAGACGAGCCTCTGCGGTTCGCGCGGGTGCCCTATTCGAGTTCGAGGACGTACTCCGTCTCGTAATCCGTGAACTGCACGATCACCGTCACCGGCCGCTCGCTCACCGAGGACGGGAGTTCGAACACGTGCGTCGTTGCCGCCATGTCTGCCGTGCACGGGTCGTGCCGTGACGGGCCGAACTCGACCCGCACCTCATCGGCGTCGAGGACTTGCAGCTCGCTGGCGATGGCTGGGCAACTGCTGCTCCCTTGCGTGATCACCCCGAACTCCGTGTCATTCACCCAGCCGACAACCGGGTCAACATTGAGGAGATCGGGGTCGGGGCCAGCCCAACCATCCGGGATCCCCTTCACGACCCGATCGGCCTGCGACCCGTCGCCGATGGGGCCGTTGCCTGGCGCGCCAGGGACGCAGCCCGCCAACGCCAACAGCCCCGCGAGCACCATGGCGCTCGCTGTCACCCGCGCCAGCCGTCGAGGTTCGCCGCGACCCCAACCTGATGCCTTCATATGGTGATGGTGTCTCGAAGCCGCCCTGGTTCGACAGCAGTACCTGCTTCGTTACCGACTCGATGCAGATAAACCGGCCCCTTCACTGAGTCGCATCGCGACCGCCGTTTCTCGCGCATCTCTGCCTGTAGCCCGGTCGGCGGCGGCTTCGACAGTCGAGCGGATGCCGCGGCATCCGCTCGATCCGAACGGTTGACGGCGCGCCAGCTCTCGCTTACACTTTCACACAGCAGAAGGAATCTTCCGCGATACGAAAGCACCGAAGGAAGCGCGATGACGTACACGGTGAACTGCTCGATCCTCCTCACCGAGCTGCCCCTGCTCGATCGGCCCGCTGCAGCACGCGCGGCCGGCTTCGACGCCGTCGAGTTCTGGTGGCCGTTCGCGGAGTCGGTCCCGAGCGACCGTGACGTCGACGCCTTCGTCGCCGCCATCCGCGATGCCGGCGTGCAGCTCACCGGCCTCAACTTCAGCGCCGGCGACATGCCCGCCGGCGACCGCGGTCTCGTGTCGTGGCCGGCCCGCTCCCGCGAGTTCCGAGACAACCTCGCCGTCGTCGCGGGCATCGGCGACGCACTCGGATGCCGCGCGTTCAACGCCCTCTACGGCAACCGCATCGACGGGGTCTCCGCCGAGGTGCACGACGGGGTCGCCGTCGAGAACCTGGCCGCGGCCGCTGAAGCCGTCGCCTCAATCGGCGGCACCGTGCTGCTCGAGCCCGTCAGCGGCGCTCCGCGGTATCCGCTGCGCACCGCCGCCGATGCCCTCGGTGTCATCGATGCGGTGCGCGAGGCCTCCGGCGCTCGCAACGTCAAGCTGCTCGCCGACTTCTACCACCTCGCCGTCAACGGCGACGACGTCGCCGCCGTCATCGAGGCGCACGCCGCAGACTTCGGCCACATCCAGATCGCCGACGACCCGGGCCGCGGTGCGCCGGGCACCGGCGACCTCCCCCTCGACGACTGGATCGCCCGCAGCCACGAGCTCGGCTACTCCGGTGCGATCGGCCTCGAGTACAAGGCTCCGATCGCGACCGCATTCGACTGGCTCGCGGCGGCACCCGCCGCCGAAGCCTCCCGCTGAACCACAGCGGAACCACGCCCGACTCCAACGAAGGAAGCATCATGAGCAACATCACCGTCATCGGCCTCGGCATCATGGGACTGCCCATGGCCATGAACCTCGTCGCCGCAGGGCACGACGTCATCGGCTTCAACCTCAGCCAGGACCGCATCGACGAACTCGTCGCCGCCGGCGGCCACGGCGCCGGCAGCATCGCCGAAGCCGTCGCAGCCGCCGACGTCATCATCACGATGGTGCCCGACTCGCCGGATGTCGCGGCCGCCGTCCGCGGCGAAGACGGCATCTTCGCCAACGCGAAGGCCGACGCCCTCTGGATCGACGCCTCGAGCATCCGCCCCGACGTCGCCGCCGAGCTCGCCGACGAGGCGCGCGCCGCCGGCCTCCGCGTCGTCGACGCCCCCGTCTCGGGCGGCGAGCAGGGCGCCATCGACGCCGTGCTCTCGATCATGGTCGGCGGCACCGAGGCCGACTTCGCGAGCGCCCTGCCCGTGCTCGAGGCCGTCGGCAGGACGATCGTGCACGTCGGCCCCTCGGGTGCCGGCCAGACGGTGAAGGCGGCCAACCAGCTCATCGTCGCTGTCAACATCCAGGCGCTCGCCGAGGCGATCCTGTTCCTCGAGGCCTACGGTGTCGACACCGACGCGGCACTGAAGGTGCTCGGCGGCGGGCTCGCGGGCTCCAAGGTGCTCGACCAGAAGGGCCAGAAGATGCTGAACCGCGACTTCGCCCCCGGCTTCCGCCTCGCGCTGCACAACAAGGACATGGGCATCATCACCGCCGCGGCCCGGCAGGCCGGCATCACGATCCCGCTCGGCGCCCACGTCGCCCAGCTCGTCGGCTCGACGGTGCAGCAGGGCGACGGCGGCCTCGACCACTCGGGCCTCTTCAAGCTCACCGCCGCCGCCTCCGGCCGCAACTGACCGACTCCTCACGACGCAAGGAAACATCATGACTCGCATGCGTACCGTTGACGCGGCCGTGCTCATCCTCGAGAAGGAGGGAGCGACCGAGGCCTTCGGGCTTCCCGGCGCCGCCATCAACCCGTTCTACTCCGCGATGCGCGCCCACGGCGGCATCCGTCACACCCTCGCCCGCCACGTCGAGGGCGCCTCGCACATGGCCGACGGCTACACCCGTGCGGCCGACGGCAACATCGGCATCTGCATCGGCACCTCGGGCCCCGCGGGCACCGACATGATCACCGGGCTCTACGCGGCCCAGGCCGACTCGGTGCCGATCCTCTGCATCACCGGCCAGGCGCCCGTCGCGAAGCTGCACAAGGAGGACTTCCAGGCGGTCGGCATCGACGCCATCGCGAAGCCGCTCACCAAGATGGCGATGACGGTGCTCGAACCGGCGCAGGTGCCGGGCGCCTTCCAGCAGGCGTTCCAGCTCATGCGCTCGGGCCGCCCGGGCCCCGTGCTCATCGACCTGCCGATCGACGTGCAGATGGCCGAGATCGAGTTCGACATCGACACTTACGAACCGCTGCCCCTCGCCAAGCCGGCCGCGACCCGCGCACAGGCGGCGAAGGCGCTCGACCTCCTGACGGCGAGCGAGCGCCCGCTCATCGTCGCCGGCGGCGGCATCATCAACGCCGCGGCATCCGATCGCCTCGTCGAACTCGCCGAACTGCTCGGCGTGCCCGTCGTGCCGACCCTCATGGGCTGGGGCGCGATCGCCGACGACCACCCGCTCGCGGCGGGCATGGTTGGCCTGCAGACCTCGCATCGCTACGGCAACGAGAGCCTGCTCGCGAGCGACTTCGTGATGGGCATCGGCAACCGCTGGGCGAACCGCCACACCGGGGGTATCGACACCTACACGAAGGGGCGTACCTTCGTGCACATCGACATCGAGCCCACCCAGATCGGCCGGGTGTTCGCACCCGACTACGGCATCGTGTCGGATGCCGCTGCGGCACTCGATGCGATGATCGCCGTTGCGCGTGAGCGTGCCACGGCCGGCGCCCTGCCCGACTACTCGGCGTGGGCGGGCGACTGCCGCGCGCGCAAGGCGACCCTGCACCGCAAGACTCACTTCGACAACGTGCCGATCAAGCCGCAGCGCGTCTACGAGGAGATGAACCGGGCCTTCGGCCCCGACACCACCTACGTCACGACGATCGGCCTCTCGCAGATCGCGGGTGCGCAGATGCTGCACGTGTTCGGTCCGCGCAAGTGGATCAACGCGGGTCAAGCCGGGCCGCTCGGCTGGACCGGCCCCGCCGCCCTCGGCGTCGTGCGCGGCAAGCCGGGTGAGACGGTCGTCGCGCTCTCGGGCGACTACGACTTCCAGTTCATGATCGAGGAGCTCGCGGTCGGTGCGCAGCACAAGCTGCCGTACATCCACGTCGTCGTGAACAACAGCTACCTCGGCCTCATCCGCCAGTCGCAGCGCGGCTTCGAGATGGAGGCCCACGTCTCGCTCGCGTTCGACAACATCAACACCCCGCACGTCGAGGGCAGCAGTGCGAACGGCTACGGCGTCGACCACGTGAAGGTCGCCGAGGGCCTCGGCTGCAAGGCCATCCGCGTCGAGCGGCCCGACGACCTCGGTGCCGCCTTCGCGGAAGCGGGAGCGCTCATGGCCGAGCACCAGGTGCCGGTCGTCGTCGAGGTCATCCTCGAGCGCATCACGAACATCTCGATGGGCGTCGAGATCGACGGCGTCAACGAGTTCGAAGAGCTCGCAATGTCGCCCGACGACGCTCCGACGGCGATCCTGTCGCTCGCGAAGGTCTGAGATGCGCATCGTCGTCGCTCCCGACAAGTTCAAGGGGTCGCTGACCGCCCCCGCGGTGGCGTTCCACGTCGCCGCGGGGCTGCGGTCGGCCATCCCCGACGTCGAGGTGGTGTCGGTGCCGGTCGCCGACGGCGGCGAGGGAACGCTCGACGCGGCGATCGCCGCAGGCTACGAGTTGCGCACGGCGGAGGTCGCGGGCCCGACGGGGGAACCGGTCGCCGCGGCCTTCGCCGTGCGCGGCCGGCACGCCGTCATCGAGATGGCGCGCGCCTCAGGACTCGACCTCCTGCCGAACGGCGTTCCCGACGCGCTCGGCGCCACGAGCCTCGGCACCGGCCAGCTCGTGCGCGCCGCGCTCGACGCCGGCTGCCGCGAGATCGTGCTCGGCATCGGCGGCAGCGCGTCGACCGATGGGGGAGCAGGGCTCCTGCAGGGGCTCGGGGCTCGAGTCGCGGATGCCGCGGGCACGGAGCTGCCCCTCGGCGGCGGCGCGCTCGCCCGGCTCGCGGCCGTCGACCTCTCGGGGCTCGACCCGCGGCTCGCCGAGACCGAGATCGTGCTCGCGAGCGACGTCGACAACCCGCTGCTCGGGCGCGACGGTGCGGCCGCGGTGTTCGGTCCGCAGAAGGGGGCGACCGCCGACCAGGTGCGGATCCTCGACGATGCGCTCGCCCGGTTCGCTCGCGAGCTCGCCCGAGCGTCGAACGATGCGGGCGCGCGGCCGGGCCGCGTCGACGAGGCGGCAGTCGCCCCCGGCTCGGGCGCCGCCGGAGGTGCCGGCTTCGCCGCGATCGCGGTGCTCGGCGCCCATCGCCGCCCGGGCATCGACGTGGTGCTCGAGTTCGTCGGCCTCGCCGATGCGCTGCAGGGCGCCGATGCCGTGATCACGGGGGAGGGCAGCCTCGACGAGCAGAGCCTCGGCGGCAAGACCCCCATCGGTGTCGCGCGCGCCGCCGCCACGGCGGGGCTGCCGGTCTATGCCGTGTGCGGGAGGACCACGCTCTCCGCCGGCGACCTCGCCGCGGCCGGGTTCGCCGGGGTGCGCTCGCTCGCCGAGCTGGAGCCCGATTCGGCGCGCAGCATCGCCATGGCCGCGCCGCTGCTGGAGCGGGTGGCCGCGTCGCTCGGCGCGCAGATCGTCGCCGAGGTCGCTGCCGCTGCCGGCGTCGCTGTCGGAGCCGGGCCGGCTGCTCCCTACGACCGGGTGCTGCTCGCAGAACGGGTACTCGTCGACGGAGCGTTCATCGCCGCCGAGATCGGCATCCGCGACGGCACTGTGGCCGAGATCGCCCCCTTGGGTACCGGCCTCCCGAGCGCCGAGATCGACCGGCTCGCCTCCGACGAGGTGCTCATCCCCGGACTCGTCGACACGCACGTGCACGTCAACGAGCCCGGTCGCACCGAGTGGGAGGGATTCGCCTCGGCGACCCGTGCCGCGGCTGCCGGGGGCGTCACGACGATCATCGACATGCCGCTCAACAGCATTCCGCCGACGATCTCGGTCGCGGCGCTCGACGAGAAGCGAGCGGCGACGGCCGGACAGCTCTTCGTCGACGTCGGGTTCTGGGGCGGCGTCGTGCCGGGAAACGCCGACGAGATCGAGCCGCTCGTCGCCGAAGGCGTGTTCGGTTTCAAGTCGTTCCTGCTGCCCTCGGGAGTCGACGAGTTCCCCCACATCTCGGCCGACGAGATGGAGGCCGCGATGCGCCGCATCTCGGCCGCCGGCTCGATGCTCGTCGTGCACGCCGAAGACGAGCACGTCATCGACGATGCGCCGCACAAGGGCGGACCGAGTTACCTCGACTTCCTCGCGTCGCGTCCCCACGAAGCCGAAGACACCGCGATCGCCCAGGTGATCGAGCGGGCGGCGCGCACCGGGGTCCGTGCGCACGTGCTGCACCTGAGCTCGGCGGACTCGCTCCGGCAGATCGCCGAGGCGAGAGCCGTCGGCGTCGACCTCAGCGTCGAGACGTGCCCGCACTACCTCACGTTGTTCGCCGAAGACGTGGCGGCCGGAGCGACGGCCTTCAAGTGCTGCCCGCCCATTCGCGAGGCGGCGAATCGCGACGCGCTCTGGAGCGGGCTCGCCGACGGTGTGATCGACTTCATCGTCTCCGACCACTCGCCGTCGACGCCCGAGCTGAAGTACGCGGGCGACGGGGACTTCGAGATCGCCTGGGGCGGCATCGCTTCGCTGCAGCTCGGACTGCCGCTCATCTGGACCGAGGCGCGCGGCCGCGGCATCCGTCTCGAACAGGTCGTGGACTGGATGTCGGCACGGCCCGCCGAGCGGGTCGGCCTGACCACGAAGGGTCGCATCGCCGTCGGCGCCGCTGCCGACTTCGCGGTCTTCGCACCCGAGGCCCTGTTCACTGTCGACGCCGTGGCGCTCGAACACCGACACCCCGTGACGCCGTACGACGGGCGCGAACTGACGGGAGTGGTGCGGCGTACCTACCTCGCCGGCGCACCCGTCGACCGGAAACAGCCCCGCGGCCGGATGCTGCGGAAGAACTCATGAAGGGAATGCAGCACGACATGATCAACTCCTCAGACGAACTCGAACCCGGGCAGCTCGCACCGGACTTCACGCTCACCGACGCGACGGGTGCGCCCCGAACCCTCGCGGAGCACCGCGGCCGGCCTGTGATCGTGTACTTCTACCCGGCGGCGTTCACCCTGGGCTGCACGACCGAGGCGTGCGATTTCCGCGACAATCTGGCTTCGTTCCAGGCCGCCGGGTACGCCGTGGTCGGCATCTCGCCCGACCCCGTCGAGCGGCTCGCCGAGTTCGCGGCGGCCGAGGCACTGAGCTTTCCGCTGCTCTCCGACGAGGATGCCGCGATCGCCAGGGCCTGGGGTGCGTGGGGCCAGAAAACGGTCGACGGCCGCACGTTCGACGGGCTCATCCGTTCGACCGTCGTGGTCGACGCCGAGGGGCGCGTCGTCTCGGTCGAGTACAACGTGCAGGCCGACGGGCACGTCGCGAGACTTCGAGAGCGGCTCGGCCTCCCGGTGCTTGCCTCGCCGTCGCCGTCTCACTAGAATTGTCGCATGCTGAAATAACAGTTCCACGATATGAAATCAACCGATTCATATTTCCATACACCGTGGATGCCAGCAGAATCAGAGAGTGGATCAAGCAATGCTGCTTGAAGTATTCAATGGAGCCGATCGCCGAGAAGCGATCGCCGCGCTCCGGCCCTGCGTCGACATCGGTCGCTGGGGCGAAGCGCTCGCCGACGGGCGGCCGTATGCCTCCGTCGACGAGGTCGTCGTCGCGGCCGAGGTCGCGGCGAGACCGTTCAGCGCCGCTGAGATCGAGGCGGCGCTCGCGCATCACCCCCGCATCGGCGACCGCGCACGCGGCGATCATCGCGAAGCGGCGCTCAGCCGCGCCGAGCAGTCCGGCGTGGATCCGAGCGACGCCGAGGTGCAGGCCGCACTCGCATCGGGAAACCTCGAGTACGAACGCCGATTCGGCCGGGTGTTCCTCATCCGGGCGGCGGGGCGCAGCGCGGGCGAGATCCTCGCCGCGCTGAACGAACGGCTCGGGCACACGCCAGAGGAGGAAGACGAGATCGTCGCGGAGCAACTGCGCGAGATCGCGATCCTCCGACTGAAGGGAATCCTCGCCGAATGAGCATCTCGCAGATCACCACCCACGTGCTCGACGCGGTGCTCGGCCGGCCCGCCGCAGGCGTGCCCGTCGAACTCCTGGCCCGCGAGGGCGACGAGTGGCGGCTCATCGGCGCAGGAACGACCGACGCCGACGGCCGTGCGACGCGACTCGCCGCGAGCTCCGTCCCGACCGGGGAGTACCGGCTGCGGTTCGACACCGGCAGCTGGTTCGCCGCCCGCGACACCGAGACCTTCTACCCCGAGGTGCTGCTCACCTTCCTCGTCGCCGAGGAGGGACGGCACTATCACGTGCCGCTCCTGCTGAGCCCCTTCGCCTATTCGACGTACCGAGGAAGCTGAACCATGACCGATACACTCATCGCCAACGACACCACCACGACCGTGAACAGCGCAGACGACTCCGGGATCATCCTCGGCGCGAACCAGTACGGCAAGGCCGAGGTCCGCGTCGTCAAGGTCACGCGCGACACGCCCCGACACGAGATCGAAGACCTCAACGTCACCTCGCAGCTGCGCGGCGACTTCGCCGGCGCCCACCTCGCGGGTGACAACGCCCATGTCGTCGCGACCGACACGCAGAAGAACACGATCTTCGCCTTCGCCCGCGACGGGGTCGGCTCGCCCGAGGCATTCCTGCTGCGGCTGGCCGAGCACTTCACGAGTTCGTTCGACTGGGTGAGCGGCGGCCGCTGGGAGGCCGAGAGCTTCGCCTGGCAGCGTATCGAGGCGCACGGCGCCGGGCACGATCACTCGTTCGTTCGATCCGGCCAGGAGATCCGCACGGCCGTCGTCGTCGCCGACGGCGCCGACCGTCACGTCATCGCGGGGCTCAAGGACCTCACGGTGCTGAAGACCACGCAGTCGGGCTTCGCCGGCTACCCGAAGGATCGCTACACGACCCTGCAGGAGACCGCTGACCGCATCCTCGCCACCGATGTCGCCGCCCGCTGGCGGTACACGAGCGACGACGTCGACTTCAACGCCGTCTACGAGAACGTCAGGGCGCTGCTGCTCGAGGCCTTCACCGAGCAGTACTCGGCCGCATTGCAGACCACGCTCTTCGACATGGGGCGGCGCGTGCTCGAACGTCACCCCGAGATCGGCGAGATCCGCTTCTCGATGCCGAACAAGCACCACTTCGTCGTCGACCTCGCCCCGTTCGGCCTCGACAACCCCAACGAGGTGTTCTACGCCGCCGACCGGCCGTACGGACTCATCGAGGCCACGGTCACGCGCGACGGGCTCGCACCCGCGCCCGTCGCGTGGGAGGGCATCGCCGGGTTCTGCTGAGCCGGCGGGCCGGCTCACGATGCGAGGGGCGGATGCCGCGGCATCCGCCCCTCGCCGTCGCTGTCGACGCGCGGCGGTGCGTGGCGCTAGCGTCGAGCCATGACGGAGAAGCGGTGGGCGTGACCGGGGCGCATCCGCAGGCCGCGGCGGGCTGGCGCGGTGCGGTGGAGCTCGCGGACGCCGCCGACGCCCGCGCGGGCGTCGTGACCCGCCAGGCGACCGCCGAAGAGCTCGACGGCGTGCTCGCACGCTTCGAGGCGACGTGGGGCGAGGGGCGGGGGCCCGACCGCTCGATGCTCCAGGCGATCGCGCACGCGGGGGGCACCATGCTCGTTGCGGTGCCGGGTTTCGAGACGCTCGCTTCGCTCGCTCCTCAACGAACGAAAGGAGCGCTCGCTCCTCGACCAGCGGAGGGCGCCGGGATTCTCGGTGCGGCGCTCGGCTTCGTCGGTTGGGATGGCGGCATCCACCTGCACTCGCACATGAACGCCGTCGACCCTGCAGCACGGGGGCGCGGCATCGGACTCGCCCTCAAGCTCCGCCAGCGTGCGATCTGCCTCGAGCACGCCATCGAGGAGATCCGCTGGACCTTCGACCCGCTCATCCGCCGCAACGCGCACATGAACCTCGTACGGCTCGGCGCCGAGGTCGTCGCCTACCACCCCGACTTCTACGGCCGTCTCGACGACCGCATCACGGGCGCCGACCGCAGCGACCGCTTCGAGGTGCGCTGGCGGCTGGACTCCGCGCGCACCGCGCGCGCGCTGGCTCTGCGACCGCAACCCGTGTGGACGGCAGTCGGCGGCGGCCTCGCCCTCGACCCCGACTTCGAGCGACTGTGAGCCGATGCCCCGGCCGACGCCGCTCGTCTCCGCGAGCGTTCGCGCGAGGCCTTCGCCGTGCTCGCCGGCGGCGCGCTCCGGCCCGAGCTCGACGCCGCGGGCGACTACGTCTTCACGAACGACGACCCCGACCGGGAGGCGTTCAGCGACGAGCGGCGATCTAACGCTGGAGATGCGGACGGGGATACCTCCTGAGGCGAGCGCTCTGCACGGGGGCTACGATCGTCCAAGACGAATTGGGCGCCCCTCATGTGCTCGTGCCGCGACTCCGACGGGGTATCGCGTTAGCGTCGGAATCCCGACAGGACTGGAATCGATGATCGAGCGTCACGAGAACGAGCAAACGGCTTCGGAGTCCGTCGACCGGCCGGTGCCCACGCCCGTTGCACCACGTCGACGCGATACGAGCGTCGACGTGCTCAAGGGCATCGGCATCGTACTCATCATCCTCGGCCACCTCGACGCATCCGGCATCGGCGGCTCGTTCATCGCCTATCTCTACACATTCCACGTTGCGCTCTTCTTCGTCGCCGCAGGCTACACCTGGCGCGCGAAGCCGGGTCTGAGCTTCGGCTCCGTAGTTGTCACGAAGTTCCGGACGATCTACGTGCCGTACATCGTGTTCTTCATCATCTCGCTGGCCTACGGCCACCTCGTGATGAGGTTCGTGTTCGGACAACCCGTCGCTCCGTTCGACCCCGTGCAGAGCCTCAAGGCACTGCTTGCGTCGAGCGAATGGCTCAACACAGTGCCGACGTACAACTTCGCGTTGTGGTTCCTGCCCGTATTCTTCGTCGCTTCGGTCCTCTTCGATCTGTTGCAGAAAGTGCGCAACGTCCTCGCGTACGTGGTCGTCGTCATCGCACTCGCCGCCGTCTCAATCCCCATCCAGGACCTGCTCCCAGGCCGCCCGGTTATCGCCATCAACGTAGTGCCGGTTGCTCTGGTCTTCATGGCGACCGGCTATCTCATCAGGCGATATATCCCGATCGCGAGGATCTCCTATTTCGTCGCAATCCCGGTCCTCGTGTTCTCGCTATGGGCTGCCTTCATGTTTCCGGGCAACGTCGCGAGGATCGGTTCGTACTGGTACTTCCCCGGTGCGATCGCGAGCATCGTGCTGTACCTCCGGTTCTCCATCGACATCCGCTCCAGCTCGTTCCTCCAATTCGTCGGCCGCAACAGCCTGATCGTGTTCGGCATCCACGGCCTCGTCGCGTCCACCTACCCCTTCACTCACATCCAGGATGCTCTTGCGCCTCAATGGAACGGCCTCATGCTCTACCTCGTCAACGCCGCCTATGTGCTGCTGGTCTCGGTGGTCATTGTGAAGGGCTATCGCCTCGTCCGTGTGCGCTTCGACCGTTCCCTAGTCAGCTGGAGGTCGAGGCGCGCCGCAGTACGATCGGCATGATCGGGGTGTTCGTGATGTCGGCGCTACATTGGAGCCCGCTCGCCGGCGGCGCGCTCCGGCCCGAGCTCGACGCCGCGGGCGACTACGTCTTCACGAACGACGACCCCGACCGGGAGGCCGAATGACACCCGCGACCCAGACCCCGCCGAAGACGGAGACTCCGCGCATCGAGGCGATCGAACTGCACCGCATCGAGGTGCCGCTCGTGCGGCCGTTCGAGACGAGCTTCGGCCGGGAGACCGTGCGGGAGGCGCTGCTTGTGCGGGTGCGCACCGACGCGGGCGACGGCTGGGGCGAGTGCGTCGCCGGGCGTGATCCGTTCTACTCGGCCGAGTACGTCGGCGGAGCGGCATCCGTCATCGAGCGCTACCTCGCGCCGGCGTTGCTGGCCGCGCCCGCCGTCGGTACCTCGCATGCCGCCCCGGCCGACGGAGACCGATCGCTGGGCGTGCCGCTCGCGGCATCGGTGGCGCCGACGCTCGCCTTCGTCGCCGGGCACCGCATGGCGAAGGGCGCCATCGAGGCGGCCGTGCTCGACGCCGAGCTGCGCGCGCAGGGCCGCTCGATGGGCGCGGCGTTCGGCGCGGTGCGCGACTGGGTCGACTGCGGCGTCTCAGTCGGGATCGCCCCGACGCTCGAGGAACTGCTCGACGAGGTGACCGGCTACCTCGAGCAGGGCTATCGGCGCATCAAGCTGAAGATCAAGCCGGGCTGGGATCTCGTGCCCGTCGCCGCAGTGCGCGAGCTTATGGGGCCGGCTGGCCTGCTGCAGGTCGACGCGAACACGGCGTACACCTCCGACGATATTCCGTTGCTCGCGAGCCTCGACCAGTTCGGGCTCCTGCTCATCGAGCAGCCGTTCGCCGAGGAGGACCTCGCGACGCACGCACTGCTCGCGAGCGCGTGCGAGACGCCGGTCTGCCTCGACGAGTCGATCCTCGACGCCGCGACCGCGGTCGACGCGATCGAACGCGGGGCGACCTCGGTCGTGAACATCAAGCCGGGGCGCATGGGTGGCTATCTTGAGGCACTGCGAGTGCACGATGCGTGCCGCGCCCTCGAGGTGCCGGTGTGGTGCGGCGGCATGCTCGAGACCGGCATCGGGCGTGCGGCGAATGTCGCGCTCGCGGCTCTGCCGGGCTTCGTGCTGCCGGGGGATACGTCGGCGTCGTCGCGCTACTACGCCGACGACGTCACCGAGCCCTTCGTGCTCGGCGAGGGCGAGCACCGGGGGCAGCTCCGAGTGCCGGATGGGCCGGGCACGGGCGTCACCGTGCGCGACGACCTCGTGCGCGAGTGGGCGAGCGCATCGCCGATCGTGCTCGGGCGCTGACGAGCCGGCCTTCAGTCGAGCCGCGCCGCACGCTCGCCGATCGCGGCAGCGGACTCCGCCCGCCCGGGGTCGTCGTCGAGCGCGAACCAGGTCGACGAGAGCGCGCACCACGCGACGAGCCACTGAGCGAGCCGGGACCGCTCGATGCCGCTCTCCTCGACGACGACGCCGAACTGGCGTTCGAGCCGGCCCGGGCGCAGCGCCCGCTCGGGCGAGGGGTTGCAGAGCAGGTTGCAGTAGTCGAAACCTGCTTCGCCCACGAGCCCTTTCGGGTCGATCGCGAGCCAGCCGCGCTCGCCGAAGTCGAGCACGTTGCCGTGATGCAGGTCGCCGTGCAGCACGACCGGGTCGCGCGGGTCGTCGAGCAGCGCGGCCGCGAGGTCGGCGCCGCGACGGTGCAGCGCACCGAGGCCGTCGGCCGCTCTGAAGAGCTCTCGGAACCACGTCGGCAGGTCGACGAGTTCTGGCGGGTCGGCGCGGTCGAGCACGAGAGCGGATGCCGCGTGGATGCGCCCGGCCGCCGAGCAGATCGTGCGGGTGGCCTCGTCATCGTCACCGTCGGCGACCATGCGCACGAGATCGCGGGGGCCGGTCGCTCGTTCGAGGAGCAGGGCTTCGCCGCTGCGATCGAGCACGCTCGCCGCGCCGTGGCCGTCGAGGGCGACGAGCAGCTCGGCGCCGCGCTGCTCCTCGTCGGTGTGCGCGAGCTTCAGCATCGCCGGAACCCCGTCGCTCGTCAGCACGGGGAAGAGCCGGCTGGACGCCGTCGTCATGGGGTCGCCGTCGGGACGCAGGCGCCAGTGCCGCAGCCATGCGGCATCGCCGGCGAATCCGGGGTTCACCGGGCCGAGGTCGCTCACTGGCGATTCCACTCCTTGCCGGCCCACGGGTCGTAGTCGATCTCAAGCGGCTCCTGCTCCGGTCGTTGCGACTCCGGCACGTGCTGCAGGTTCACCCGCACGCGGTACCAGAGCGACGAGCTGCCGCGCATGCCGTCGACGAGCACGTCGGCGGGGTGCAGGAGCGCCGCGACATCCGAGTGCCGCGCCTTCCATCGCTCGAGTCCCTCGAGCGCCTCGGGCTTCGTCTCGGCGCGGGCGATCTCGATGAGCGGCATCGTGGAGGCGCGACGCCCCGAGCCGTCGGACGACTTGGGCGGCTTCTCCGCCGGCCCGAGCTGCTCGGCGAGGGCGAGCAGCCCGTCGAGGCTGCCGACGGCGTCGTCGATGCCGGCCGCCGGGTCGCCGCGCTCGGCGAATCGCCGGGGCACGGTCGCCACGGTGAACCGCTCGGGGTGACTGCCGCGCACTTCGCTCCAGTCGAGCGGCGTCGAGACGCGCGCGTCGGGCAGGGGACGGATCGAGTACGCCGAGGCCACGGTGCGGTCCTTGGCGTTCTGGTTGAAGTCGACGAAGACGCTCTCGCCGCGCTCCTCCTTCCACCATCTGGCCGAGGCCATGCCAGGTGCCCGATTCTCGACCTCACGCGCGAGGGTCTCGGCGGCGAGCCGCACCTCGCGGTAGTCCCAGCGCGGTTCGATGCGCACGTTGATGTGCAGTCCGCGCGACCCCGACGTCTTCGGCCAGCCGACGAGCCCGTGATCGGCGAGCACCTCGCGCGCGACCATCGCGACGTCGATGATCTGCGCCCACTCGACGCCCGGCATGGGGTCGAGGTCGACGCGCAGCTCGTCGGGGTGGTCCAGGTCTTCGGCGCGGACCGGGTGGGGGTTCAGGTCGAGGCATCCGAGGTTCACGACCCACGCGAGTGCTGCCGCATCGCGGATCACGACCTCTTCGGCCGAGTTGCCCGAGGCGTAGTGCAGGGTGGCGGTCTCGACCCAGTCGGGCCGCTTCTCGGGGGCGCGCTTCTGGAAGAACGCCTCCTGGTCGATGCCCTTCACGAAGCGCTTCAGCACCATCGGGCGCCCGCCGGCACCGCGCAGCGCGCCCTCGGCGACGGCGAGGTAGTAGCGCACGACCTCGAGCTTGGTGATGCCGGGCTCGGGGAACACGACCTTGTCGGGGCTGCTGATGCGCACCTCTCGGTCGTCGATCTGCAGCACCTCGGCCGTCGACGCCTTGGGGCTCACGCTCTCCACACTATTGCGCGACGCGGCCGAACGGGAGGGCACGGCATCAGGCGGAGGAGGTTGCGGCCGCAGAGGCCTCGGTCGCCGCGGCGGCCGCGCGGGCGTAGCGGCGCGGGGTCTCGCCGATCACGGCCCGGAACCGGCGCGCGAAATGCGCCTGGTCGGAGAAGCCGAGGTCGGCGGCGAGTTCGGCCAGTGACGGCGGCTCGGCGCTCGCGAGCGCCTGCGAAGCCTCCTGCATGCGGTAGCGCCCGATGAGCCACTTCGGCGTGAGGCCGAGCCTGCCGCGAACGAGCCGCTCGAGGGCGCGAAGGCTGAGCCCGCTCGCGGCTGCGAGCTCGTCGGCGCGCACGATCGAGCGGTCGGTCTCGACGAGCTCCACAATGCGGCGCAGGAGTGCGGCCTCGTCGTCGAGTTCGATGCGCTGGGCGCGGAGCCACGCTTCGAAGCCGGCGATCGCGGTTGCCTCGTCGCCCGCCTCGATCGCGGTGCGCACGTGCTCGGCGAGGCCGGAGGCATCCGTCACCCGCAGCGCGTCGAACCCGACCGACGAGCCGACGAGCTCGCGCACCGGACCGGGCGCGAGGCGGTGCGCGACGCCGGGCTGCAGCAGTACGCCGAACGCCCAGCCCTCACCCTCGAGCCGCTGGCGGCTGCGACCGAGCTCGGGCCCGTAGAGGGCGGCCGCGTGCGGCTCGATCACGAGGTTCGCCGACGGGTAGTCGAGAACGCCCTGCTCGATGACGACGCCCGGAGAGAGCCGCCAGCGGGGGATCCACACATGGCGCACGAGACCCGCGAGATCGGCACTGACGGCGTGGCGGGTGAGTCGAACGGGCGCGTCGTCACTGGCCGCCTGCGCCGCGGCCGCGGCCGCGAGCGGGGCGATGCCCGGCTCGCCGGCCCGGCTGGCGAGCACGCCCTTCGTGGCGGCGCCGGCGCGCGAGCGCCAGTAGTTCTCACCTGTCTGCATGGGGCAAGTATGGCGAGCGCCACCGACGTACCGCGCCGACCGGTCGAGTCCCGTCGATGCGTCGCGTTTGTGCAAGACGCGGGCCACGCGGCATCCGTAGCGTCGAAACCGACCACGGACACCACCCAGGAGGACACCATGACCGACTTCGAGATGACGCTCTTCGTCGCCGCCGACCCGACCCGCGTCTGGGACGCGATCACCGGCGAGGAAGGCAGCCGGGCCGTGATGTGGGGCTCGGCCCTGCGGGGCGAACTCGTGCCCGGCGCCCGCTACGAGTACGTCGGACCCGGGCAGGACGGGGACGAGACCGTGCACGTCTACGGCGAGGTGCTGCAGGCGGAGCCGGGCGCGATGCTGCAGTTGAGCGAGCACCCCGGACCCACGTACCGCGAGAACCACGCCGAGCTCCGCAGCCGCATGACGTGGCGCCTCGAGCCGGCGGGCGAGTCGCTCACGAAGCTCACCTTCACCAACGACGAGTGGAGCGAAGGCCACCCCGCCGAGGCCGAGACCTCCGACACCTGGCCGCTCGTGCTCTCGAGCTTCAAGTCGTGGATCGAGACCGGGCGGGCGTTGCCGTTCCCCTCGTGAACCCGAGCGGAGTAGGTTGATGCCACCGACGGTCGGCGAAGGAGGCACCATGGGCGATTTCCCCGCATTCAGGATCGTGCGCTGGGAACTCAAGGTGCTCTACATCGTCGTCGCATGGATCGTCGGCTACGCGATCGCCGACCTGCTCCGCCGACTCGAGGTCGCGCCGTCCGTCATCAGCGTGGTCGATATCGTCGTGACCCTGGCCTCGTTTGCGCTCGCGGTGCGCGTCTTCCGCGGCAGGGGCGAGCCGATCGACCCGCCGCGGGCCTGGTGGCGCATGACCGGGTGGCGGAGGCTCAGCCTCCGCCTCGGCAGCCTCTTCGGGGCGCTCGCGGCGCTGAGCCTGGTCTGCCTCGTCGGCGAGATCACGGGAGCGGTGACGGCGTCGTACGGGGTCACCGGCTGGCTCGGGCTGACGCTGCAGTACGGCGTGCTCGCGTTCTTCTACTTCAACTCGGCCGCGCACATGGCCCGCCTCGGCATCGCGAGGCCACCGAAGCCGCTGAAGTTCCGCCCCACAATCAAGTGGTGAGCGCTGCCGGGCGCGAACGGAAACACGGGGAGCGGCGATCGCGCTCGGTAGGATCGCGAGCATGGCCGACGATCCGGTGAAGCAAGCGCACGAGGCCGCCGCGGCGGCCGCCGCCGCGGCGGAGGAACTGCAGGCGCAGGCCGCTGAAGCCGTCAGGAAGGCCGAAGAGGCGGCGGCTCTCGCGAAGGCGGCCGCTGAGACTGCGGCGACGGTGACGGATGCCGCGGCGCCCGCCGCGCCCGAACCCGCCGCGCCAGAACCCGCCGCGCCCGAGGTACCCGTTGCCGCGACATCCGGCCGCCTCGACCAATCGCAGGTCGACGCCATCCGCGCGGGCTACTCCATCGAGGGCCGAACTCTCGAGATCGGCGCCCTCGTCAACGGTGAGGCACAGCCCGACGTGCCGGTGCGCATCCCGCTCGCGATGACGAACCGACACGGGCTCGTCGCCGGCGCAACGGGCACGGGCAAGACCCGCACCCTGCAGGTGCTCGCCGAACAGCTCTCGGCGCACGGCGTGGCCGTCTTCGCAGCCGACATCAAGGGCGACCTGTCGGGCGTCGCGACGCCGGGGGAGGGCAGCGAGAAGCTGCTCGCCCGCACCGAGGGCATCGGCCAGGAGTGGAGCCCCGCGAGCTTCCCGACCGAATTCTTCTCGCTCGGCGGCGTCGGCCGCGGCGTGCCCATCAGGGCCACGATCTCGGGCTTCGGCCCGCTGCTGCTCTCGAAGGCGCTCGGCCTGAACGAGACGCAGGAGTCGAGCCTCGGCCTCGTCTTCCACTACGCGAATGCCAACAACCTCGCCCTGCTCGACCTCGAAGACCTGCGCGCCGTGCTCGCCTACCTCGTGAGCGACGAGGGCAAGCCCGAGCTCGAGGGCCTCGGCGGCCTCTCGAAGGCGACGGTCGGCGTGATCCTGCGCGAACTCATCACCTTCGCCGACCAGGGCGCCGACGTCTTCTTCGGCGAACCCGAGATCGACACGGCCGAGTTCCTGCGCGTGGCATCCGACGGCCGCGGCATCATCAGCCTGCTCGAGGTGCCGGGTGTCGCCGACAAGCCGGCGCTGTACTCGACGTTCCTCATGTGGCTGCTCGCCGACCTCTTCACCGACCTGCCCGAGGTCGGCGACCTCGAGCAGCCGAAGCTCGTGTTCTTCTTCGACGAGGCGCACCTGCTCTTCACCGATGCGTCGAAGGACTTCCTCGCCCAGATCACGCAGACGGTGCGACTCATCCGTTCGAAGGGCGTTGGCGTCTTCTTCGTGACCCAGACGCCGAAGGACGTGCCGGCCGATGTGCTCGCGCAGCTGGGCTCGCGCATTCAGCATCAGTTGCGCGCCTTCACGCCCGACGACGCGAAAGCCCTGCGCGCGACGGTCTCGACCTACCCGCGCTCGGGCTACGACCTCGAGGAGACGCTCACGATGCTCGGCACGGGCGAGGCGATCGTCACCGTCATGAACGAGAAGGGGGCCCCGAGCCCCGTCGCGTGGACGCGGCTTCGCGCCCCGCAGGCGTCGATGTCGCCGTCGCCCGATGCCGCGATCGATGCGGCCGTCGCGGCATCGCCGCTCACCGCGAAGTACGCCACGGGCATCGATCGCGAGTCGGCGCACGAGATCCTCACCAAGAAGCTCGCGGATGCCGCGGCGAGGGTCGACGCCGAAGAGGCGACCGCTGCGAAGGCGAAGGCCGATGCCGAGTTCGAGAAGATGCAGGCGAAGATCCGAGCGGATGCCGCGAAGGCCGACAAGAAGGCGCAGGCCGAGTTCGACCGGCTCATGAAGCAGACCTCGGGCACCTCGCGGTCGCGCTCGGGCTCGTCGCGGTCGAAGGAGCGGTCGGCGCTCGAGCAGGTGCTCGGCTCGAAGACCACGCAGAACGTGCTGACGAGCGTCATCACGGGCATCTTCGGCATGGCCAGGCGCAAGTAGTCGCATGCCCGCCGGTCCCGAGATCCGCCCGTACCGCCCCGCCGACCGCGAGCAGGTCGCCCGGATCTGCCTGCTCACGGCGGCCGGCGGAGGCGACGCCACCGGGGTCTACTCCGACGACACCCTGATGCCCGAGGTGTTCGCGTTGCCCTACGTCGAGTACGCGCCGGAGCTCGCCTTCGTCGTCGCCGACCCTTCGACAGGCTCAGGACAGCGCGCCGACCGGGTGCTCGGCTACGTGATCGGCGTGGCCGACACCGCGGCCTTCGCCGAGTGGTGGAAGCGTGAGTGGGCTCCGGGCTTCGCCGCGCGGCATCCGTCGCCCGGTGCCCCGACCGGCCATGCGCCGGCCTTCACCGAGGCGCAGCTCATCGAGGCGGGCACCTCGCCCGATCGCATGCTCATCGCCGAACTCGCCGACTACCCGGCCCACCTGCACATCGACCTCCTGCCCGAACTGCAGGGTCGGGGGTTCGGACGCCGACTCATCGAGACGCTGCGAGCCGCCCTCGCCGAGCGCAGCGTGCCGGGGGTGCACCTCGGCATGGATGCCGCCAACATCGGCGCGCGGGAGTTCTACGACCGGCTCGGGTTCCACGAACTGCCGTCGAGTCGTGCGGATTCGCCGCTGCTCGGCATCGCAACGAGCTGATCTCGGCCGGGCTGCTCAGGCGGTCCCGTCGCGGCGCCCGTCGTCTCTGCCGGGCCACTCGTGCGCGAGCTCGGTGGCGATGCGGGCCGCCGCCCTGACGGCGTCTGCGTCGCCGCCGTTCTTCGCGGCGGCGAGGCCGACGAGGAAGGTGCTGAGCGGGGCTGCGGGTCTCGCGACACCGCGGGCGACATCGCGGGCGACGTCGAGCACCGTCGGGATCGGCACGTCGCGCTCGTCGAGCTGCAGCGCCCGCGCGAGTGCGGTCAGCCATGGTTCGAGCTGTTCGGCCGGCAGGTGCCTCGGAGTCTCGGGGGTCTGCGCGTCGTTCACGGCAACTCCTTCGCGATGCGTCGGGCTTCTTCAGCATCCTGCCACGTGTCCGCGTCGAGCGCCGCGCGGTCGTCGAAGACGTGCCGGAGGTCGAGCCCGACCGGTGACCGCTGTTCCGCGCTCACGTCGTGACCAGCAGGGCGGACAGCTCATCACCCGGGCGTACCTCGTGCTGGTCGGCCGGCACGACCGCATAGCCGTCGGCGGCGGCGAGGCCGCCGACCAGGTGCGAACCCGACCCGCCGCTCGTCGCGGGTCGCACGGTGGGCGCGCCGCCCGTGTGCGACGGGGCACCGATCGTGATGGGCATGTACTGCGTTCGCCCGGGAGCGGCGGGCCAACCGGTGGCCGCGACGACACGCACGGTCGGCCGGTGCACCGGAGTGCGCCCCTGCATGCTGAGCAGCGCCGGGCGCGCGAACACCTCGAACGAGACCGCGACGCTCACGGGATTGCCGGGCAGGCCGATCACTGCGGTGCCGCCCGGAAGCCGTCCGAACGCCTGCGGCTTTCCCGGCTGCATCGCGACCCTCGCGAACTCGACCGTTCCGAAGCCCGAGAGCACGCTCCTGACGACGTCGTAGAGGCCGGCGCTCACTCCGCCCGTGAGCACGACGAGGTCGGCACCTGCCGCTTCGACCGATCCGAGCGTCGCCAGCAACTCCTCCTCGTCGTCGGCGACGGTGGCGCGGTGCACCACGACCCCGCCGGCCTCGTGGACCAGTCCGGTCACGAGCACCGAGTTCGACTCGGGGATCTGGCCGCGCACGATCGGCGTGCCGGGCGGGCGCAGTTCGCTGCCCGTCGAGATCACGGCGACGCGCGGCGCAGGTCTCACCTCGACCGTTGCGGCGCCGGCGGCCGCAGCCGCGGCGAGGTGCCGTGCCGTGAGCAGCACGCCCGCCTCGAGCACGGTGTCGCCGGCACCCACATCTTCACCCGTGCGTCGGATGTGTGCGCCCGCCGTCGGCGCGGTCGTGACGCTGATCGTGGGGTTCGTCCGAGAGGCGGCAGCGGCATCCGTCGATGGCGAGGCCGCGGCATCCGTCGACGATTCGGCCGTGCCCTCCGGCTGCTGCGGTTGCGGCTGCGGATGCCACCCGCCCGATGCCGCATGCACCGTGAACTCGGCGGTGTGCTCGACCGGCACGACGGCGTCGGCGTCGCTCGGCACGGGCGCCCCGGTCATGACTCGTGCGGCGGTGCCCCGCGGCAATGCCGGGTCGATCGCGCTGCCCGCCGCCACGTCGGCGACGAGCTCGAGCACGACCGGCGACTCCGCGCTCGCCGAAGCGACATCGTCGAGATGCACTGCATACCCGTCCATGCCCGAGTTGTCGAAGAGCGGGATCGGATGCGCCGCCGTGACCGAGGTCGCGAGCGTGAGGCCGAGCGCTTCGATCAGCGGCACGCTCACCCGTGCGAGCGGATGGATCGTGCTGAGCAGTGCGAGCTGCTGGTGCTCGACGGAACGGAGCGGAGGAGGCGGCATGCGTTCACCGTATTCCCTCGAGTGCACCGGGCGGGCGCGTGCTCGGAGCGGCTGCCTCGGCGCAGGTCAGCGGGTGAGCGAACGTCGCTCGAACCAGTAGAGCAGGCGCGGGTTGGCTTCGCGCAGTTCTGCGAGCGTCATCGGCTCGGAGCCGACGGTCTCCTCGACGCCGAGCACCTCGGCGACCTGGTTCATGGTCGGCTCGTCCCAGAACCGGCCGCGCATGCGGAAGGCGCCGCGACCGGTGCGTTCGACGACGAAGAGCTCCTGCGTCGTGTCGAGGCTGTTCGTGCGGTAGAGCTGCACGCGCAGCACTCCGGCGACATCGCGGGCGGCGACGGTCGAGACGCCGCCGAAGAATCCCCGTTCGACGATGCCGTAGCGACTGATCGACGCGTTGGCGCGGCGGTAGCCGACCCACGCGACGAACACTACGGAGAGGACGACCGCGGCGGTGGCCGCCATGACGGGCAGCGCTTCGCTCGGGTCGATGAGCCAGATCTCGGCGGCCAGGACCGGGATCGCGAGTGCGGCGATCGGCAGTCCGATGCTCCGTGCAAGGGAGCGGCGTGGCCTCAGGGTGAATACCCTGAGGCCCTCGCCCCCTACTGTCGCCGCTGCGTTGGAGGAGCCCCCTGCGTCCCCACTCCTCAATTCCATCGCAGCCGCTGACATCTCTCTCATGATGGGCGTCGCGCCGGAATTGCGCCATTCCGCATTAATGAGGACACGGGTCCGGAAACGAGGAACGGCCCCGACGAATCGGGGCCGTTCTCGTGCTGATCTACCGTCAGTTTTACCGCGGAGGATGGGGGATTCGAACCCCCGAGGGCTTGCACCCAACACGCTTTCCAAGCGTGCGCCATAGGCCACTAGGCGAATCCTCCCGGGGACTCCCCACGCACCCGCCAGAGCCCGGCTGCCCTTGCTGCGTTTCCGCCCTGGGGGAGTTGACCTGGATGACGCCACGTGAGGAGCCGGAGACAGTCTACCCGAGCGCGAGCGGCTGTCTTGACCGCGGCCACTTCAGCGAGCGGATGCCTCGGCCCGAGGCCGCTCGTGAGCCTCGGGCCGTGCACAACTCCGGAGATTCGGTGCGCCGCGCCGGTGAAGCGGGTGCCGGAGCGGCGTGTCGGGCGAAGCATCCGAAGTTGTGCGTGCCGACGAGCAGGCAGAGAATCGCGGCGGCGCGCCAGCTCGGCCGTGGGTCGGGATGACGCGCCCGCGGCCGCGTCAGCGAGCGGATGCCGCGGCGACGCGGGCCGCTCGCGCAGCGAGGAACGCGTCGAACGCCTCACGGGTCGTCTTCGCGGGCGTGTACCCGAGGTCGGCCTTCAGGCGTGTGTTGTCGAGCACCGGGCGGTAGCGCAGGAACCCGACGCGCTCGGGGCCGTGCACCGTGAGCCGGGTCGCGTGACCGATGCGCAGCGCGAGGGTGAGCAGCGCCGGCGGCACCGTGATCGTGCGCTTGCCGAGGGCGGCGGCGATCTCGGAGACCGTCATGCGGCCGTCGCCCGCGACGTTGAACGCGCCAGTGACCTCGCCGGTCGCACCGCGCACGATCGCACCGACGACGTCGTCGACCCAGACGAAGACGAACGGACTGTCGGAGCCGCGGATCGCGAGGATGCGCGGGCCGTCCCACAGGGCGGTGATCTGGTTGGCCACCGACGGGCCCAGGATGGTGCCGATGCGGAGCACGACCTGCCCGAGCGCCGGATGGGCGACTCGATAGCCCGCGAGCATCTCCTCGACGAGGCGCTTGTGCCGCGAGTAGCTGAACTCCTCGTTGCCACGGAGGCCGTCGGTCTCGACGAGCCACTCGGGGTTGTCGGCGTGGTAGCCGTAGGCCGCGCCCGACGACGAGACCACGATGCGCCGCACACCGAACGCGACGGCGGCGTCGAGCACGTTGCGCGTGCCCTCGACATCGACGAGGTACTCGACGTCTTCGCTGAGCCCGCCGGGGTTCACGATGGCCGCGAGGTGCACGATCGTGTCGATGCGGTGCTCGCGCACGACCGCGGCGACATTCGCGGCATCCGTCACGTCGCACTGCTCGACGACCACACCGTCGGGAACGCTCGCCGGCGTGCGGACGTCACCCGCGACGACGAGCTCGACGTCGGGATGCTGCGCGAGGGCGTCGACCGCGCTCGATCCGAGGAACCCGGCTCCGCCCGTGACCAGCACGCGCCTCATTCGGCGATCCCTCGGCCGGTGGTCTCGGGGTCGGTGGTCTCGATACGCTCGCTTCGCTCGCCACTCGACCGACCATCCGCTCGCTTCGAGTGCCGTGCCCAGAGGGTCGCGACCGTGAGGCCTGCGATGATGTCCCAGATGCCCCACCAGCCGGCGACGACGGCCATGCCGCCGAGACCGCCGAAGAACGCGAAGACGAGGCCGAGGCCGAGACCGGCGTTGCGGATGCCGACCTCGAAGGTGATCGCCTTGCGGTCGCGCACACCGAGGCCGCCGATGCGGGCGCTCGCGTAGCCGAGGCCGAGCGCGACCGCGTCGTGCAGGAACACCGCGAGCAGCACGACGCCGATGAACGCCATGAAGATCGCCCAGTTGCCGATGAGCGCCGCGGCGATGAAGCCGACGAGCCCGATGAGGCTCACCCAGCGGGCGTACGGCTGCACCTTCGCCGCAAGGCGCGGCCACCGGGCGCGGATCAGCAGGCCGGCGAAGAAGGGCACCCCGATGATGAGGAAGATCTCGACGAGCATCTGCCATCCGTCGAGGCTGACGGCCCGCACGAGGTCGCCCGCGGTCGGGTGCAGTCCGCCCCAGAACGCGAGGCTGATCGGCAGCAGGAAGATGTAGATCACGTTTGCGACGGCCGTCATCGACACCGAGAGCGCGACGTTGCCGCCCGAGCGGTAGGTCAGCACCTGCGAGATGTTGCCCGGCGGGCAGCACGCCACGAGGATCATGCCGAGTGCGATCGACGCCTGCACGTTCAGGGCGAGCGTCAGGCCGAAGGTGACCGCGGGCAGCAGCACGATCTGCGCCGCGAGGGCGATGATCATGGCCTTCGGCGCCTTCGCCACGGCCTTGAAGTCGGATGGCGCGGTGTCGAGCGCGATGCCGAACATGATGAGGCCGAGCACCACGTTCAGTGCGATGAGCGAGCCTGGGGTGAAGTTCAGGACGACGTCGTCGATGTTCATGCGCGATCTCCGTTGGTCGAGCCGGTCGATACCCGGCGGGTCGAGCCCGCTGCGCGGGTCGAGCGCGCTCTGCCGGTCGAGCCTGTCGAGACCCCGGATGCCACGGGCAGCGTGCCGAGCAGTCGCTTCACGGTGCGCCGGTAGGCGTCCTTGTTGACGTAGTACGACATGCGGTCGAGCCCGAGGTAGTCGTAGCCGCCGGTGAGGTCGGGCCACGGGGCATCCGCTCGCTGCCTGAATCGCGCAGCGGCCTCGGGTGCGTCGGCGTCGGCGGCGAGGTAGGCGGCGATCAGCTCGGCTTGCTCGTAGCGCCCCTGCCAGCCGATGCCCGACGCCTCGATCATGCCGAGCACGAAGAGGCCGTTGAACGAGGGCGGGAAGACGTTCAGGTAGAGCGAGGGCGACGCGCCTTGCCAGTTCAGGTGTGCGCGCTCGACGAACGGGTAGTCGAGGTGGTAGCCCGTTGCGAGCATGATCAGGTCGTAGTCGCCGGAGCTGCCGTCGGCGAAGTGCACCGTGCGTCCGTCGAAGCGGTCGATATCTGGGACGACCCGCAGGTCGCCCTGGCCGAGGTGGTTCAGCACCATCGTGTTCACGATCGGGTGCGACTCGTAGATTCTGTAGTCGGGCTTCGGGAAGCCGAACTTCACCGGGTCGCCCGTGAAGGCCCGCAGCACTCGCGTGTCGATGAACTGCTTGATGCGCGCCGGCAGCGGGCGGCCCTGGTTGAGAGTGTCCGACGGTCGACCGAACAGGTAGCGGGGCACGAAGTAGTACCCGCGCCGCACGCTCAGGTCGACGGATGCCGCGTGGTGCACCGCATCGACCGCGATGTCGCACCCCGAGTTGCCGGCGCCGATGATGAGCACGCGCCGGCCGTCGAACGTCTTCGCCGACTTGTAGGCGCTCGTGTGCATGATCTCGCCCGTGAACTCGCCGGCGAAGCCCGGCACGTTGGGCTCGGCGAGCGTGCCGTTGGCGAGGATCACGCCCGAGTAGTCGCCCGTGATGGTCTCGCCGTCGGCGGTGACGGCAGTGACCCGCCATCGCGGCGCGCCGGGCTCTGCGCCGGCGCTGGAAATAGGCGTGCCGTCGGGAACGGGGATCGGCGAGACATCCGTCACCCGCGTCTCGAAGCGGAACCGCTCTCGCAGGCGGAATGCGTCGGCGTAGGAGCGGAAGTACTCGAGGAGTTCGCGGTGGCTCGGGTAGTCGGCGGCCGAGGCCATCGGGAACTCGGCGAACTCGGTCGTCGTGCGACTCGAGATGAGGTGCGCCGACTCGTACATGGTCGAGCGCGGGTTGTCGATGTTCCAGAGGCCGCCGACGTCGGGGCCGGCCTCGAATCCGTCGAAGGGGATGCCGGCGCGGCTGAGTGCTCGCGCGCCGGCGAGGCCGGATGGGCCCGCTCCGATGAGGGCGATGTGATTCACGGGTGGGGGTGTCTCTGTTTCGGGTCGCGCCGCTGGGGGAGTCGGCACGGCACGTCGATGTGCCCGAACAGCATAAGCGAATACTGCTCGGGTTCTGACCGCAGCGGCGGCTGACCGAGGCAATAGGCTGCGAGTCGACGACTGAGGGGGATCTCGTGGATGCAAGTCTCGTGAAGCTGGCGGCGGAGGCGTACGTGTACGGCTTCCCGATCGTGTTCGACCTCGAGCAGGTGCATCGGTACACGACGACCGGCATCGGAGCGAATCCGGCCGCGCCGTTCAACACCTTCAGCCATGCCCGCAGCCTCACGACGGCCGAGGACACCTTCGTCTCGATCAACAACGACACGGTCTACTCGATGGCCCAGATAGACCTGAGCATCGGCCCGGTGCGGCTCAGCGTGCCCGACACCGGTGGCCGGTACTTCGTGCTGCAGTTCGTCGACGCATGGACGAACAACTTCGCCTACGTCGGCAAGCGCGCCACCGGCACCGCCGCTCGCGACTTCGTGCTGCTGCCGCCCGACTGGGAGCGCGATGGAGTCGACTTCGGCGGCGCCACCGCGATCCGGTTCCCCACGCGCATCGCCTCCATCGTCGGACGTTGGGCGTGCGATGGCACTGACGACCTGCCCGCGGTGCACGCGTTGCAGGACGCCACGACGCTGACTCCGCTGCACCAGACCCTCGCGCCGCCGGTCGGGCTGCCCGAGACCGGGAGCGGCTCGTCGGCCGCGCTCGACTTCTTCGAGAAGTACCGCGCGTACTCGCAGGCCTTTCCGCCGGCCGAGCGGGATGCCGCCCTGCAGGCCTCGTTCGCACCGCTCGGGCTCACCGGCTCGGAGTCCGTCGCTTCGCTCGACGAGGAGACGAGGGCCGTGCTCGAGGCCGGCTTCGCCGAGGGCGCGGCGTTGCTCGAGAAGATCCTGCGCTCGGGCAGCAGCCCCGTCGTCAACGGGTGGACGCTGACGTTCCACGCCTTCGACTACAACCTCGACTTCTTCGAGGTCGGCGCGATCGACGACCCGGCCTGGAAGATCTCCGACCCGAAGCTGCGCATCGCCGAGCGCGCCGCCGCCGCGCTCGGCGGGCTCTGGGGCAATCACGCCTATGAGGCCGCCTACGTCATGAGCTACGTCGACGCCGCAGGGGCGCCGCTCGATGGTGCGAACAGCTACACGCTTCGACTCTCGCCGCCGCCGCCGGTCGGAGCGTTCTGGTCGGTCACGATGTACGACGTGCCCGAGTTCTATCTCGTGGCCAACGAGATCGACCGGTACTCGATCGGCGACCGCACGCCCGGCATCGTGCGCGACGCCGACGGGGGCGTCACGATCACGATGAGTGCGGAACGGCCCGCCGACCCCACCGCGGCTGCGAACTGGCTTCCTGCCCCGGGCGGGGCGTTCCGTCCGCTCCTGCGCATGTACATGCCCGACCAGTCGGTGATCGACGGCACCTACGTGCTGCCGGCGATCGAGCGCTCGGCATAGACCAGCTCGGTGTCAGCCGCGGGGTCGCGGTCGAAGATGAACCGATTCCCAGACCCCGCGCGCCGCGCGCCCAATAGGCTGGACGAGTGGCGCACCGCATCTACATCTGCTCGGCTGAGGGCAACACGGGCAAGTCGACCGTGGCGCTCGGCGCACTCGACACGCTGACCCACCGGGCGACCCGGGTCGGCGTCTTCCGCCCCATCGCCCGGTCGACCGCCGAACGCGACTACGTGCTCGAGCTGCTGCTCGCCCACGAGGGCGTCGTGCAGATCCCCTACGACGACGCGGTCGGCGTCGGCTACGACGACGTGCACGCCGACCCCGAGGGTGCGCTCGCGACGATCGTGAGCCGGTTCAAGGCCGTCGAGGACCGCTGCGATGCGGTCGTCATCATCGGCTCCGACTTCACGGATGTCGGCAGCCCCACCGAACTCGCCTACAACGCGCGCATTGCCGCGAACCTGGGGGCGCCAGTGCTGCTCGTGCTCGGCGGCCGCGTCGGGCAGGGGCAGGGGCGCAGCCGCTCGGAGCGGCTCGGCTACTCCGACGCCCGCAGCCCCGAAGAGCTCGCCCAGCTCACCGAGCTCGCCGTCGAGGAGCTCGAGCGCGAGCACGCGACGCTGCTCGGCATCGTCGCGAACCGCGCCGACCCCGATCGGCTCGACGACATCGTCGCGGCCGTGGCGTCGGCCGCGCGGCCGAACAGCTCGTCGGTCGCCGCAGGGCGCGGCTCCGAGACATCCGTCGCCACCTGGGCGATACCCGAAGACCCCTACCTCGTGGCCCCCTCGATGCGCGCCATCATGGAGGCCGTCGACGGCACCCTGCACGCCGGTGACCCCGAACTGCTGAACCGCGAGGCGCTCGGCGTGATCGTCGCGGCGATGTCCATGGAGAACGTGCTCACCCACCTCACCGAGGGTGCCGTGGTCGTCGTGCCCGGCGACCGCAGCGAGGTGCTGCTGGGGGTGCTCACCGCACATGCGAGCGCGACCTTCCCATCGCTCTCGGGCATCGTGCTGAACGGCGGCATCCCGATCGCCGAGCAGGTCGACCGGCTGGTCGACGGGCTGAAGGCCGGGCTCCCGATCATCCGCACCGAGCTCTCGAGCTACGACACGGCGCTTGCCATCACGCACACGCGAGGGCGTCTCGCCGCGGAGTCGCAGCGCAAGCGCGACACGGCGCTCGCCCTCTTCGAGAAGCACATCGACGGCCAGGCGCTGCTCGACCTGCTCGAGGTCGCGCGCCCCGAGGTCGTGACGCCGCTCATGTTCGAGTACGACCTGCTCGAACGGGCGAGGCAGTCGCGCCGGCGCATCGTGCTGCCCGAGGGCTACGACGACCGCGTGCTGCGCGCCGCGGCGACGCTCCTGGCACGTGACGTCGCCGACCTCACGATCCTCGGTGAAGAGATCGAGGTGCGGTCCAGGGCGATCGGGCTCGGCCTCGACCTCTCGAAGGCCGAGGTGCTCTCGAACCACGACTTCGTGCACGTCGCCCGCTTCGCCGAGGAGTACCAGCGGCGGCGCGCGCACAAGGGCGTCACGCTCGAGCAGGCACGCGAGACCGTGCAAGACGTGTCGTACTTCGGCACGATGATGGTCGAGCTCGGCCTCGCCGACGGCATGGTGTCGGGTGCGGCGCACACGACGGCGCACACGATCCGGCCCTCGTTCGAGGTCATCAAGACGAAGCCCGGCGTCGACGTGGTCTCGAGCGTGTTCCTCATGGCCCTCGCCGACCGGGTGCTCGTCTACGGCGACTGCGCGATCGTGCCCGACCCGACCGCCGAGCAGCTCGCCGACATCGCGATCTCGTCGGCCGCGACCGCGGCGCAGTTCGGCATCGAGCCGCGCATCGCGATGCTCTCGTACTCGACGGGGGAGTCCGGCTCGGGCGCCGACGTCGACAAGGTGCGCCGCGCGACCGAACTCGTACGCGAGCGTGCTCCGCAGCTCGCGGTCGAAGGGCCGATCCAGTACGACGCGGCCGCCGATGCCGCGGTCGCACGCACGAAACTGCCCGAGTCGGATGTCGCGGGGCGGGCGACGGTCTTCATCTTCCCCGACCTCAACACCGGCAACAACACGTACAAGGCGGTGCAGCGCTCCTCGGGCGCCGTCGCGATCGGGCCCGTGCTGCAGGGCCTGCGCAAGCCCATCAACGACCTCTCGCGCGGCGCGCTCGTGCAGGACATCGTGAACACCGTCGCCATCACGGCGATCCAGGCGGCTGACCCCGCATGAGCGTCGTGCTCGTCGTGAACTCGGGGTCTTCATCGCTGAAGTACCAGCTCATCGAGGTCGAGCGATCCGAGACGCTCGCGAGCGGACTCGTCGAGCGCATCGGCCGGGGGGTCGGGCACGCCCGGCATCGTCATGAGGGGCCCGAGAACGACAGCCTCGGCTCGACGTGGGACGCGGCCGTCGAGGTGCCCGACCACGAGGCCGCCTTCGCGGTGATGCTCGAGGCGTTCGCCGCGCACGGCCCCTCGCTCGAGGCGCACCCGCCGATCGCCGTGGGCCACCGGGTCGTGCAGGGCGGGGCGAGGTTCTTCGAGCCGACCGTGATCACTCCGCTCGTGAAGATCAACATCGACGAGCTCTCGGCGCTCGCGCCGCTGCACAATCCCGCGAACCTCGAGGGCATCGAGGCGGCGCAGCGCGCCTTCCCCGACGTACCGCACATCGCCGTGTTCGACACGGCGTTCCACCAGACGATGCCGCCGGCCGCCTACACGTACGCGATCGACCGCGAGCTCGCGGCGAAGCACCGCATCCGCCGCTACGGGTTCCACGGCACCTCGCACCGCTTCGTCTCGCGTGCGGCGGCGGCGTTCCTCGAACGCCCGGTCGAGGAGCTCCGCATGATCGTGCTGCACCTCGGCAACGGGGCATCGGCCTGCGCGGTCGCCGAAGGGGAATCGATCGAGACGAGCATGGGCATGACGCCGCTCGAAGGCCTCGTCATGGGCACCCGATCGGGCGACATCGACCCCGCGGTGCTGCTGCACCTCGAGCGACGGGCCGGCCTCGACGCCGACGGCCTCGATCGACTGCTGAACTCGCAGAGCGGCATCCTGGGGCTCAGCGGCCACGCCGACATGCGCGACCTCGTGGCCGCGCATGCGGCGGGTGACGAGGCGTCGACGCTCGCGCTCGACGTCTACGCCCACCGCGTGCGCTCCTACGTCGGGGCGTACGCCGCCCAGCTCGGCCGAGTGGATGCGATCGTCTTCACGGCGGGCGTCGGCGAGAACTCGCCCGAGGTGCGGGCGCTCGCGCTCGATGGGCTCGAGGGCTTCGGCGTCGAGCTCGACGCCGAGCGCAACCAAGAGCGCGGTTCCGTTGCGCGTCGTATCTCGACGGATGCCTCGAAGACCGCCGTGCTCGTCGTGCCGACGAATGAAGAGCTCGAGATCGCCCGTCAGACGCTGGAGCTCGTCGAAGCCTGATCTGGCGCGGTGCCGCCGGGGCCCGAGTCCGCCGGCGGCGCCGGCGTCGTCGGGCCGGCACCGAGGACGATGAGGGGACCTTCTGCCGCGGTCGGGGCTTCGAACGCGTCGAAGTACTGCGCAGCCACGGCCTGACTGAGTCGCACCTCGTTCGCGGCGGTGCCGCGGCGCGCCTCGACGCGAGCCAGTACCACGTCACGTGCCGTCGCGAGGTAGATCGTCTCGGGCTCGACGCCGAGCGGGCGCAGCAGCGCCCGGTGGTCGTCGCGCATGTGCCGCGACCAGAACGAGTAGTCGAGCACGACATCGATGCCGGTCGATACCAGTTCGACGAGGCGACGGCGCAGCGCGGACTCGATCTCTTGGCGAACGCCCTCGGCGAGCGGCTGTTCGCGGATGCCGCGCCGCCAGGCCTCCTCGTCGAAGGAGAGACGTGTCATGCCGTCGGCTTCGAGCCGGCGCGCCACAGTCGACTTGCCCGATCCGGCGGGGCCGCACATGAAGATGACCCGACTCATCCCGCGAGTCTACGAGGATATGCACAAGAACTATTGCACAAGAGTTCTTGTGTGACTATGCTCGGCAGCATGAACGACCCTCGCGAGACCATCGACCTGCACGATGCTGGCGCCATGCGGGCGCTCGCGCACCCGATGCGCCTGCGCATCCTCGGACTGCTCCGGGTCGAAGGACCGCGCACCGTCGGCTCCCTCGCGGAGCGCACAGGCGAAGCGCCGGGCTCGGCGAGCTACCACGTCGCCACGCTCGCCAAGCACGGCTTCGTGGTCGAGGCGCCCGAGCTCGCCCGCGACAAGCGCGAGCGGTGGTGGCGAGCCGCGCACCTCATCACGAGCTGGCGCACCGAGGAGTTCCTGGGGGATCCAGAGGCCCACGCGGCATCCGATGCCATGCGGCGTGTGGTGCTCGACTCGTACCATCGCGAACTGCTCGAGGCGATCGACGCCGAGGCCGATCTCGAGCCCGAGTGGGTCGCCGCCTCCGACTCGAGCGACGGCGCAGCCCGGCTCACCCTCGATGAGTTCCGCGAGCTGAACGCCGAGCTCGACGCGGTGCGCGAGAAGTGGTGGGCCGTCGGCCGCGAGCCGCGCCCCGGCACGAGGGCCGTGCGCTGGATGACCCACACCTTCCCGAGGCCCGAGTCATGACGAACGACACCACCGACTCGGCAACCGCCACGAACGACACGGCGACGACGGATGCTGCGCGCCGCCGCATCCCGCTCGTCGCCCTCTTCGCCGCGCAGCTCTTCTCGCTCTCGGGCAACGCGATCGCGCTCATCGCGATCCCGATCATCGCCCTCACCGAGACGGGTTCGCCGCTCGCGGCCGGTGTCGCCGGGGTCTTCGCGACCGTGCCGCTCGTCATCGGCGGCGCCCTCGGGGGAGTGCTCGTCGACCGGTTCGGCTACCGCACCTCCTCGATCGTCGCCGACCTCGCGAGCGGCGTCACGGTGCTCGCGATCCCGGTGCTCGCGGCGACCGTGGGGCTGCACTTCGGCGTGCTGCTCGCCCTCGTCTTCCTCGGCGGGCTGCTCGACGCCCCCGGCGACACCGCGAAGACGGTGCTCATGCCCGACCTCGCCGAACTCGCCCGGGTGCCGCTCGCCCGTGCGGCCGGCGCGCAGTCGACCGTGCAGCGCACCGCGACGATGATCGGCGCGGGCGTCGCCGGTGCGCTCGTCGCGCTCGCCGGCCCGATGCCCGCGCTCGTCGTCGACGCCGCCGGCTTTGCAGTGTCGGCCCTGCTCGTCGTGTGCTTCGTGCCTCGGCGAGCCGCGGCATCCCTTCGACAGGCTCAGGACGGCGCCGTCGCCGATGGCGAAGCACCCGTGCAGGGCGGCTTCGTGGCCGGCATCCGCTTCATCGCCGCCTCGCCGCTCCTGCGCTCGATCGTGCTGCTCGTGACGCTCACGAACGCGATCGATGCGGCGGGCATGACCGTGCTGAAGCCGGTCTACGCCACGCAGGTGCTCGGCGACCCCGCGGTGCTGGGATTCATGGTCGGATGCTTCGCGGCCGGCGCCCTCACCGGCTCGGCGCTCTTCGCCGCCGTCGGCCATCGATACTCGGGTCGCGTGGCCTTCGCCCTCTGCTTCGTACTCGCCGGCACCCCGCCGTACCTCGCGATGGCGCTCGGCGCTCCGGTGCCCGTGCTGCTGCCCATCCTCGTGTTCTCCGGCCTCGCCGCCGGGGCGCTCAACCCCATGATGGCGACCGCGATGTACGGGCTCGTGCCCGACGGCGTTCGAGCCCGCGTGTTCGGCGCGATGACGGCGGGCGTCGCCGCCTCGATGCCGCTCGGCGCCTTCCTCGGCGGCCTCTCGGTCGAGCGGTTCGGCCTCGCGCCGACCCTGCTCGCGTGCGCGATCGTCTACCTCGTGCTCGGCTCGAGCCCGTTCTACCTGCGCTCGTTCACGGGGCTCGCCGCGGCCCGCACCCCTACGGGGGTACGGGGTGCGAATGGCTCACCCGTGTGATGCGACCGCGATGCCGGCTACGTACGCTCGCAGCACGGTCGATATCGGCCGATGAACCACACCCCCGAAACGTTCGTCTGAGTTCCATTCGCACCTTCGGATGACGAGATGAGCGCACATGAGCTTGCAGGTCGTAGAACGCCCCGACGGTGCACTGGGCACCATGTCGCCCGTGATCCTCACGGCAGGTCGTCGCCGCGAGGGTGCTGATCCGGCGCAGAGCGGCTTCGCCCAGCTCTCCCGCCAGATCAAGGCCGAGGGACTGCTCGACCGATTCGTCGGCTTCTACGTGCGCAAGGCCGCGTTCTGGACCGTCGTGCTCGGCGCCGTCATCGCGGCATCCGTCATGATCGGCGACTCGTGGTGGCAGCTCGTCATCGCGGCCGCACTCGGCGTGATCTTCACCCAGTTCGCCTTCATGGCGCACGAGGCCTCGCACCGCCAGGTCTTCCGCTCCGGACCGGCGAACGACTGGGCGGGACTCTTCCTCGCGAACTTCGTCGTCGGCATCAGCTACAGCTGGTGGATGAACAAGCACACGCGCCATCACGGCAACCCGAACGTGATCGGCCGCGACCCCGACATCGTCAAGGACACGATCTCCTTCCTCGAAGAGGATGCCGCGGAGAGCCGCGGGCTCGTGCGCATGATCACGCGCAAGCAGGGCTACCTGTTCTTCCCGCTGCTGCTGCTCGAGGGCATCAACCTTCACGTGCACGGCATCCGCCACGTGCTCGGCAAGGGTGCGGTCAAGCGTCGCGGACTCGAGATCACGCTCATCGCGGTTCGCCTCATCGGCACCTTCGCGCTCGTCTTCTGGGCGTTCCCGCCCCTGCTCGCCAGTGTGTTCCTGCTCGTGCAGCTCGGCGTGTTCGGTGTCTACATGGGCGCCTCGTTCGCCCCGAACCACAAGGGCATGCCCCTCATCCCGCGCGGCATGCGCGTCGACTTCCTCGAGCGCCAGGTGCTCACGAGCCGCAACATCCGCGGCGGCAAGTTCATGGACTCGTTCATGGGTGGCCTGAACTACCAGATCGAGCACCACCTCTTCCCGAGCATGGCGCGGCCCGCGCTCGCCCGCACGCAGCAGATCGTGCGCGAGTACTGCCGTGAGAACGACGTGCGCTACACCGAGACCGGGCTCGTCGAGTCGTATGCGATCGTCATCGCCTACCTCAACCGGGTCGGGCTCGCGGCGCGCGACCCCTTCGACTGCCCGATGATCAACTCGTACCGCCGGCGCGACTGAGACGCTGCGACCGAGTGCCGGGCAGCACTCGGGTCACGGCGCCGTGCACGTCGCAGTGCCGATCAGCAGCGGCCACGTCGCGATGCGAGACACCCGTGGAGAAGTCCAGGTGCCGACCTTCGATTCCACTGCGATCGCCGCTTGGGTGCTGAGGATGCCGCCGAGCAGACCGATGTCGTACGTCGTCGTGTAGACGCCGCCACCGTCGGGACCCGTCGTCGTCGCACCCGTCGTGATCGGCAGCAGATTCGGGATCAGGCCGTTGTTCGAGAAGTAGAGATTGGCGTTCGTCGGCACGCTGTATCCGCTCCCGGCGGGGAACGACCAGCGCATCGACAGGGTCGGGGCAACGATGTTGCCACCGGCCGTGCAACCGACGATGGTCGGGGTGCCCACCGTCATGGCGGTGAACGACCCGGCTGCGGCCTCACCGGCGGACCACGCGGCATCGGTCTCGCGAGTGGATCCGGTGATCGCGATCGCGGCGATGAGCGTGGCACCGGCGAGCGCCGCGGCAGCGGTTCGCACGGGCCGGTTCATGCGGCGCCTCGTCGTCGGGCCGCGACCACGAGCGCAGTCGCGACGCCCGCGACCACGGATGCCGCGGCGACCGCGAGCCACGGTGCGAGGTCGATACCGCTCGCCGCGATGGCCCCGCCACCATCGGTGCCCACCGATTCGCCGAAGCCGTCGGCCGTGACCGTGAACTCGCTCTCGACCGGAAGCTCCGTGCCGAGGGCCGACAGACGGGTCTCCACCCGCAGCCAGCGCTGTTCGGTGTCGCTCATGGTGCCGAGGTCGAAGGTGTGCCGCGCAGCGAGCGCGGTCGACGTCACGAGCACGAGTTCGTCGGTGCAATGTCCGTCGACGGTTCGGTGGTCGCAGGCCGTCACGGTCACCTCGAGCACCGGGTTCGCGGCGCCCTCGGCGGCGAGCGACATGCGGATCACGCCCGGCGATGGCGCTTCGGCCTGCACGCCGACGATCCAGACGGCACTCTCGCCGGCACCGAGCGAGGCCATCGCCGCGGCGTCGCCGATCGAGGTGAGCCGGATCACCTCGCCCTGCACGACCGTCTCGGCGGTCGCGGCTTCGGCGTGAGCTGCCGGTGTCAGGAGGCAGAAGGAAGCGGCCGCTGCGATCGTCGCCGCTGAGAGCGCGGTCGTGGCCGCGCCGCGCGCGTGCTGCTCGTGCTCCCCGTTCGCGGCCGCTACCCGCGGGCGGGCCGGTTGCGGTTCGCGATGTCGGCCGCCGCCATTGTCGTTGCCTCCGCCTCCCGTTCGCGGCCAGAACGCCCAGACGACGAGTGCCGTCGCGCCGAGCGTGAGCCCGCCGAGCACGAGCGGATTCCCGAGCGCCGCGATCACCGTCGCTATGCCCGGCACGGCGAACAGCACGATGCGCACCGTGCTGACCCGATAGGGCATCGGATCGTCGACCGGGTTCGCGTCGCCGCGCAGCGTCAGCTCCCGTTCGGCGCCCGAGCCGGAGATCGCGACAACCCGGTGCGTGACCGGCAACTTGCCCGGCCGATCGACCGTGACGACATCGCCGACGTCGACCGATGCCGCTGGCACTTCGCGCACGAGGGCCGCAGACCCGGCCGGAATCGAGGGTGACATCGACCCCGTCTTGAACAGCATGATCGACACGTCGAAGGCCACGGCCGCGACGACGAGCGCGATGCAGACGGCACCAGCCGCCGCGGCGATCGTCAGGAGCACGTCGCCGACGACGGATGCCGCACTGCGCCGTCTCCTCATCGGTGCACCTACGACGCCGAGGTCGACGTGAACGCCCACGTCACGGTGCCGCTGCGACTTTGCGTGGTGTTCGGGGCATCCGTCTTGAGCCGGATCTGGAAGCAGAACCGCACCGTGTTGCCGGCATTCGCTGAAAGCGCGCCCTGCACCGCGGCGGGTACCGCCGACGCTGCAACGTAGGCACCGGCGTACGTCGCGGCGCTGCACGCGGTCGTCGTCGTCGTCACCGCCACTCGATACTCGAGCTGCCCCGTCAGTGCGCTGTCACCGGCCGGCACCGCCGAGGTCAACACGGCGGTGCCGCCCACCGTGCTCGCGAGCGCCGGCGCATCGCCCGCGCCCGTGGTTCGCACATCGAGTCCGGCGGTGAAGAGCGCGCCGGGAGACATCCCGGTCGCCGCGAAGGTCAGCGTCGCTGCGGTCTGGTCGTGGCTCGCGAACGTCGCGTCGGTCGAGTTCTTCGACACGGTGTCGAAGACGCTCGAACCGAAGGTGCCGGTCGCAGTCTCGGCGTCGTTCCAGGCCGCGAGCGTGGCAGTGGCCCCGACCCCGAGCACGAGACCGCCGGCAAGCAGGGCGCGCCAACGCCCGGACAGTGGTGCCCGGACGGAGGAGCCGCGGTGCCGTGCCACCGGGTGCCTACGGCAGCGGGGTCGTCGAGGTCCCGACGAACTCCCACGTGACCGCTCCGGTCAGGCTCGGGTCGAGTTCCGTTCCCGCGGTCACGGCGAAGCAGAGGTACACCGGAGTCGTGACGGCCGGAAGATCGAAGACGGCCGTCGGCCCGCTCGCGGTCGTCGCGGCATCCGTCACGAGTGCCGTGCCCGTCGTCGTCTCGTCGCAGCCGAACGCCGTCGGTTCGATGAGCGTGTACGTGAGGTCGGCCGCGATCGCTGCAGCACTCACAGCCTCGATCGTGACGTCGGCGGCATTCGTCGAGCCCGCTTCCAGTTGCACGGCGAACGGCGCGTACACGGTGTCGCCCGGAGCGAGCGCGTCGGCGTCGATCTCGAAGGCGAGCGTCTTGCCCGGCGCAGTCGAGCTGCTCGAGAACGCCGTGCCGTCGAGGCTGCCCTCGATTCCGAACTGGCCCGAACCGAAGGTGCCGGTTGCGAACTCGGAGTCGTTCCACGCTGCCAATGTGATGGCGGCGCCGACACCCAAGACGAGACCACCGGCGAGAATCGCCGAGACCTTGCGTCTGCGGTTCGAACGCGCCGTCGCTCCCGTGGCTGCCGTGTTCTGCTGCATGACTGAATCCATCACGTGCCCCCGCTCCGCGGCCCCCCGACCGTCATCGTGTGATGTGGTGGAGCCTACGGTGCCGATGCGGATGCGGTTGTCCTCATTGCGGAGGACACGAAGGTCACCCCCGCTTCGAGGCGGATTTGCGGCTGGGCGTATCGCGCATCGGCATTCTCCAATATGTTGAACCTGAGCGCGTGCCGGTATCGTCACGCTGCCGTGGGGTTTGCACTGATATCTGGGGGGGTATCCGATGCGTTCGATGCTGTCGTTGACGAAATCGACTTCGCAGGGGCGGCGCCGCGGCGCGCACCGTGCCGATCCGGTGCATCGTCGGGGAGGCGCGTTCCGGGCTCTCGCGTTCGGTGGTGCTCTCGCCCTCGTCGCGGGCGGGGGAGCGATCTCCGCTCAGGCCGCGCCAGGCGACACCTCGTATGCCGAAGGGCAGTTCCTCTCGGGTTCTCTCCTCGACCTCATGAACCTCGACGCCGTTATCGGCATCGACGGCGAGACGGCCACGAGTGACGGCATCACGCCCGAGACCAACTCCCAGAACCTCGGCCTCGGCGCGCTCGGCCTGCTGAGCGTCGACATCGGCGGCGGCATCCAGTTGCCGATCAACTTCACGAACGCGGGGGTCGTCGGTCAATACGCGAGCGCCGCGACGGATGCCTCGTCGATCGGTGCTTCGGGCCTCATCTCCGATTCCGGGGCGATCGGCACGGGGGTCGACCCTGCTCCTGGTGTCGCACCGGGGCCGATGACGTTCGACCTCGCCCAGTTGCTCGGTGCCGGCTTCGCCAGCACCATCTCCGATCTTGATCTGACCCTCGGTGCCGTGAGCGCGAACGCCTCGGTGGCCGCGGGCGGCACGCCGGTCGGCGACTACGAGATCGCGAGCGCCACGGTCGTGCTCGACAGTCCGGTGATCGAAGGCGTGACGGGCTCCGTGAACGGCGCCGTCGCCACGCTCGACACCGCCGTCGACGGGCTCGCCGGCCCGTCGGGTTCGCTCGTGTCGGGGGTGCTCGGCGCCGCCGACAGCGTGCTCGCCGTCGGCGGCCTCGGCGATGCCTCGGCATCGGTCACCGTCGACCTGCCCGCGGCAGTTGCGCCGATTCTCGCGGCTCCGCTCGACTCCGGCGGCGGTGTCGTCATCAATCTGGGTGACGGCACCATCACTCTCAACCTCGACCAGCTCGTCGGCGGCCTCAACAGCCTGGATCCCAGTACCGAGCTCCTCTCCGCCGCGGTGCTCACGGAAGTGACCACTCAGGTGGCCGCGCTCATCGACGGCCTCGTCGATGATCTCGGCGCGGCGATCACCACCGCACTCAACAACGCGACGGTCGCGATCGACGTGGATGTGAACGCACTCGGTCTCGTGCCGCTCGTCAACGTGACCGTCACCGGCACCCTGCTCGAGATCTCTCAGGGCACGGCCGACGTCGACATCACCGCGCTCGGCCTGGCCCCAGTCGACCTACTCACCGACGCCATCGTCCTCGAGGCGCTCGCCCCGATCGTTGACGCCGTGATCGATCCCGACACGGGCGCACTCGGCACCCTGCTCACCTCCCTGACCACGACCGTGGTGAACCCGGTCATCGACTCCCTGAACCCGGCCATCCTGCTGCTCAACACGGTGCTGTCGCTGCTCGCGAACGTGCAAGAGCCGGAGCCTCCCGCGCAGGGTGCCGTGTTCCAGGAGACGGCACTCCGCCTGAGCCTGCTGCCGACCACGATCGTGCCTGAACTGCTGCAGCTCAATTTGGCGCGCGCGCTCGTGGGACCGAATGTCGTGGCGCCCCTCGCGCCCGTGCTCACGACGCTGACTCCCGATGAGGGGCCCACCACAGGCGGCACATCGGTCACGATCACGGGCACCGATCTCGCCGGCGCCACTGAAGTGACGATCGACGGGGCATCCGTTCCGTTCACCCAGGTGAGTGGCACCGAGATCACCTTCACCACGCCGCCGCACGCAGTCGGCCCGGTGAACGTCGTCGTGACGACCCCGGGCGGTGCGAGCAACCCGCTGCCGTTCACGTATGTGGCGGCTCCGGCCCTGCTTTCGCTCGCCCCCGATTCGGGGCCGGTGGCCGGCGGAACGCTGGTGACCATCACGGGCACTGACCTGGCCGGCGCCACTGAGGTGTCGATCGACGGCGCATCCGTTCCCTTCACCCAGGTGAGCGGCACCGAGATCACGTTCGTGACGCCGCCGCACGCCGCGGGGTCTGTCGACGTCGTCGTGACGACGCCCGGCGGTGACAGCAATGCGCTCCCGTACACCTACGTTCCTGCGCCCGCGCTCATTTCGCTGACGCCCGACTCGGGCCCGGTAGCCGGCGGCACGATCGTCAGTATCACCGGTACCGACCTGGCCGATGCCACCGAGGTGAGTATCGACGGCGTGTCCGTGCCGTTCACCCAGGTGAGTGGCACCGAGATCACCTTCACGACACCGCCGCACGCGGCGGGCGCTGTAGATGTCGTCGTCACGACGCCGGGCGGTGAGAGCAACGCACTGCCGTTCACGTATGTGCCGGCGCCAGCGCTCATCTCCCTCGCACCCGATGAGGGCCCCGCTGCCGGCGGCACGCTCGTGACGATCACGGGCACCGACCTCGGCGACGCGACTGCAGTGACCATCGATGGCGCGTCGGTTCCGTTCACGCAGGTGAGCCCCACGGAGATCTCCTTCGTGACGCCGCCGCACGCGGCTGGCGCGGTCGACGTCACGGTGACCACTCCGGGCGGAGAGAGCGCACCGCTTCCCTTCACGTACCTGCCCGGACCGGTGCTGTTGGATCTCGATCCTGACTCCGGCCCGATCGCCGGTGGCACGCTCGTGACGATCACGGGCGACGATCTCGACGGGGCGACCGACGTGACGATCGATGGCGCATCCGTGCCGTTCACGCAGGTGAGCGGCACCGAGATCACGTTCGTCACTCCGCCGCATGTTGCGGGCGCCGTCGATGTCGTGGTCACCACTCCCGGTGGCGAGAGCAACGCACTGCCGTTCACGTACGTGCCGGCTCCGTCGCTGATCTCGTTGGTTCCCGATGAGGGTCCGACGATCGGCGGCACGATCGTCACGATCACGGGCACCGATCTGGCGGATGCCAGCGAGGTCTCGATCGACGGAGCATCCGTTCCCTTCACGCAGGTGAACGACACGACGATCTCGTTCGTGACTCCGCCGCACGCAGTAGGCGCGGTCGATGTGACGGTCACGACGCCGGGCGGCGAGAGCAACGCTCTGCCGTTCACCTACGTTCCGGCGCCGGTGCTGACGGCACTGGCTCCTGACGAAGGCCCGACGGCCGGTGGCACGCTCGTGACGATCACGGGTACCGATCTCGCGGGCGCGACTGAAGTGTCGATCGACGGTGTCTCTGTTCCGTTCACGCAGGTGAGCGGCACCGAGATCACCTTCGTCACCCCGGCGCACGTCGCGGGTGAGGTCGACGTGATCGTGGTCACCCCCGGTGGCCCGAGCAACGCCCTTCCGTTCACGTACGTTCCGGCTCCGGCACTGACCGAGCTCGACCCCGATGCAGGTCCGGTGGCCGGTGGCACGCTCGTGACGATCACGGGCACTGACCTGGCCGGGACGACCGAGGTGTCGATCGACGGGGCTTCTGTTCCGTTCACGCAGGTGAGTGGTACCGAGGTCACGTTCGTCACGCCGGCGCACGCTGCCGGCGCGGTCGATGTGACGGTGACCACTCCCGGTGGCGAGAGCGGCGCACTGCCGTTCACGTACTTCGACGCTCCGGCGCTGACGTCGCTGGCTCCCGATGAGGGGCCGACGGCCGGTGGCACGCTCGTGACGATCACGGGCACCGACCTGGCTGGTGCGAGCGAGGTGTCGATCGATGGTGTCTCCGTTCCGTTCACCCAAGTGAGCGGTACTGAGATCACGTTCACGACGCCGGCGCACGCAGCGGGACCGGTCGATGTGACGGTGACCACGCCGGGTGGCGAGAGCGGCGCGCTGCCGTTTACGTACTTCGACGCTCCGGCGCTGACGTCGTTGGCTCCCGATGAGGGGCCGACGGCTGGTGGCACGCTCGTGACGATCACGGGCACCGAACTCGCGGGTGCCACCGAGGTCTCGATCGACGGCGTCTCCGTTCCCTTCACGCATGTGAGTGGCACTGAGGTCACATTCGTGACACCGCCGCACGCGGCCGGCGCGGTCGATGTCGTGGTCACGACGCCGAACGGCACCAGCAACGCGCTGCCGTTCACGTACGTGCCGGCCCCGGCGCTGACATCGTTGGCTCCCGACGAAGGCCCGACGGCGGGCGGCACGCTCGTGACGATCACGGGCACCGATCTCGCCGGCGCGACCGAGGTGTCGATCGACGGCGCTTCGGTTCCGTTCACGCAGGTGAGCGGCACTGAAATCACGTTCGTCACCCCGCCGCACGCTGCAGGCACGGTCGACGTGACAGTGACCACGCCCGGCGGCGAGAGCGGCGCCTTGCCGTTCACGTACGTGCCTGCTCCAGCGCTGGTCTCGCTGGCTCCCGATGAGGGACCGACCGCGGGCGGCACGCTGGTGACGATCACGGGTACCGACCTCGGCGACGCGACCGCCGTGACGATCGACGGTATCTCCGTGCCGTTCACACAGGTGAGCCCGACTGAGATCGACTTCACGACTCCGGCGCATGCGGCGGGCGAGGTCGACGTGATCGTGACCACCGCTGGTGGCCCGAGCAACGCGCTGCCGTTCACGTATGTGGCGGCTCCGGCGCTGGTCTCGCTGGCTCCCGATGAGGGACCGACCGCGGGCGGCACGCTCGTGACGGTCACGGGTACCGATCTGGCCGGTGCGACCGGGGTGACGGTCGACGGGTCATCCGTGCCGTTCACGCAGGTGAGCGCTACAGAGGTCACCTTCGTCACTCCGCCGCACGCGGCAGGCGCGGTGGATGTGACGGTGACCACGCCCGGTGGCGAGAGCAATGCGTTGCCGTTCACGTACGTGCCGGCTCCGGTGCTGACCGAGCTCGATCCTGATGCAGGCCCGATCGCCGGTGGCACGACTGTGACGATCACGGGTAGCGATCTGGCCGGTGCCACCTCTGTGACGATCGATGGCGTCTCTGTTCCGTTCACACAGGTGAGCCCGACCGAGATCGAGTTCACGACCCCGGCGCACGCTGCGGGCGAGGTCGACGTGATCGTGGTCACTCCTGGTGGCCCGAGCAACGCGCTGCCGTTCACGTACTTCGAGGTTCCCGTGCTGGTCTCGCTGGCTCCTGATGAGGGACCGACCGCGGGCGGCACGCTGGTGACGATCACGGGCACCGATCTTGCCGGTGCCACTTCGGTGACGATCGATGGCATCTCCGTGGCGTTCACCGAGTTGAGCCCGACTGAGATCGAGTTCACGACTCCGGCGCATGCCGCGGGTGCGGTCGACGTGATCGTGGTCACACCTGGCGGCTCGAGCAACCCGCTGCCGTTTACCTACGTCGCGGCACCGGTGCTGACGGAGCTCGACCCTGATGCCGGTCCGATCGCCGGCGGCACGATCGTGACGATCACCGGCACCGATCTGGCCGGTGCGACCGAGGTGTCGATCGACGGCGCATCCGTTCCGTTCACGCAGGTCAGCGGCACCGAGATCACGTTCGTCACGCCGCCGCACGCAGCTGGCGCGGTCGACGTGACGGTGACGACGCCCGGTGGTGAGAGCGGCGCATTGCCGTTCACGTACGTGCCGGCTGCCGTGCTCGTCTCGCTCGCGCCCGACGAGGGGCCCGCTTCCGGTGGCACGCTCCTGACGATCACGGGCACCGACCTCGCGGGCACCACGGGTGTGACGATCGACGGCGTGTCCGTTCCGTTCACCGAGGTGAGCGGCACCGAGGTCACCTTCGTGACGCCGCCGCATCTGCCGGGTGTCGTCGACGTCGTTCTCACGACCGACGGTGGTCCGAGCAACGCGTTGCCGTTCACCTATCTCGTCGCGCCGATGCTGCAGTCGCTGGCACCCGATGAGGGGCCGGTGGCCGGTGGCACGCTGGTGACGATCACGGGCAGCGATCTGGCTGGTGCGACCGAGGTGTCGATCGACGGGGCATCCGTGCCGTTCACCCAGGTGAGTGGCACTGAGATCACGTTCGTCACCCCGCCGCACGCGGCGGGACCGGTGGACGTCGTCGTGACGACCCCCGGTGGGGTGACGAACCCGCTCGTGTTCACCTACGTGCCGGCGCCGGTGCTGACCACGCTGGCTCCCGATGAGGGGCCGACGATCGGTGGCACGATCGTGACGATCACGGGTACCGACCTCGGGGACGCGACCGCCGTCACGATCGATGGCGTGTCGGTGCCGTTCACGCAGGTGAACGACACGACGGTCTCGTTCGTGACGCCGCCGCACGTGGCCGGCGCCGTCGACGTGACGGTCACGACGCCGGGAGGCGAGAGCAATGCGTTGCCGTTCACGTACGTGCCGGCTCCGGCATTGACGTCGCTGGCGCCTGATGATGGGCCGACGATCGGGAACACGCTCGTGACGATCACGGGTACCGATCTGGCTGGTGCGACCGAGGTCTCGATCGACGGGGCATCCGTACCGTTCACGCAGATGAGCGGCACCGAGATCACCTTCCTCACTCCGCCGCATGTCGCGGGTGAGGTCGACGTGATCGTGGTCACTCCCGGAGGCCCGAGCAACGCCCTGCCGTTCACCTACGTGCCGGCGCCCGTGCTGCTCGAGCTCGACCCCGATGAAGGGCCGACGGCCGGTGGCACGTTGGTCACGATCACCGGCACCAACCTGGCCGATGCGACGGCGGTGACGATCCATGGGGTCTCCGTACCGTTCACGCAGGTGAGCGGCACCGAGATCACGTTCGTCACTCCGCCGCACATCGCGGGCAACGCCCTCGTCTCGGTGACGACTCCTGGCGGCTCGAGCAACGGGCTGCTGTTCACGTACTACGACGTACCGGCGCTCACGTCACTGGCTCCCGATGAGGGTCCGACGGCTGGTGGCACGCTCGTGACGATCACGGGTACCGATCTCGCTGGCGCGACCGAGGTCTCGATCGACGGTGTCTCCGTTCCGTTCACGCAGGTGAGTGGTACCGAGGTCACATTCGTGACGCCGCCGCACGCAGCGGGCGCGGTCGATGTGACGGTGACGACGCCTGGCGGCGAGAGCGGCGCATTGCCGTTCACGTACGTTCCGGCTCCCGCGCTGGCGTCGCTGGCTCCTGATGAGGGTCCGGCCGCGGGCGGCACGTTGGTGACCATCACGGGCACCGACCTGTCGGATGCCTCGACCGTCACGATCGACGGAGTCTCCGTGGCCTTCACCCAGGTGAGCGGCACCGAGATCACCTTCGTCACTCCGCCGCACGCAGCAGGCGCGGTCGATGTGGTGGTGACGACACCGGGCGGCCCGAGCAACGCGCTGCCGTTCGCCTACCTGGAGGTGCCCGCGCTCACGTCGCTCGACCCCGATGAGGGGCCGACCGCAGGTGGCACGCTCGTGGCGATCACGGGCGCCGATCTGGCCGGTGCCACCGATGTGACGATCGACGGGGCATCCGTGCCGTTCACGCAAGTGAGCGCCACCGAGGTCACCTTCGAGACTCCGCCGCACGCAGCAGGCGCGGTCGATGTCATCGTGACGACACCGGGCGGTGAAAGCAACGCGTTGCCCTTCACCTACGTGCCGGCTCCGGCTCCAGCGAGCCTCAACCCCGACAACGGTCCAGAGACGGGTGGCACCACGGTGACCGTCATCGGAACCGACCTCGGCGGGGCGACGAGCGTCACGGTCGACGGGGTGGAGGTGCCGTTCACGCAGGTGAGCGACACCGAGATCACGTTCGTGACACCGCCGCATGCACCCGGTGAGGTGGACATCGTGGTCACCACGCCCGGTGGGTCGTCGGCGCCGCTCGTGTTCACCTACACGCCGGCCGCGGTGATCGACGGAGTCACTCCGCCGAGCGGGCCGGCGACCGGCGGCACGGAGGTGACCATCTCGGGCCACTGCTTCACGGGTGCGACCGGCGTGCTGTTCGGTTCGAAGCCCGCCACGTCGTTCCGCATCGTGAACGACACGACGATCGTGGCGGTCTCGCCGTCGGGCGCCGGCAAGGTCGATGTCACGGTGATCGGCAGTGCGAGCTGCGGCACCGCGACGCTGCCGGGCGGATTCACCTACCTCGCGGCGAGCGCTCCGGCCGCCGGAGGCATCGCCAAGACCGGCATCGAGGCGATCGCACCGATCGCGCTCGGCGGAGTCGCGATGGTGCTCGGCATGGTGGCGCTCTTCATCGCCCGACGCCGGAGGAACTCGCAGCACTGATCGGTGAACGGATGACCCGGGCGAGAGATCGCCCGGGTCATCCGTCTGCGCGGGTCGCGATTCGTCGGGAGGGCGTGCGCGTCAGCGGGCGAGCCGCGCGCAGTCGATGCAGAGCTCGGCGGTGGGTCGCGCGTCGAGCCGTGCGACGGTGATGCGCTTGCCGCAATTGCGGCAGACGCCGTAGGAACCGTCTTCGATGCGAGCGAGCGCGTGATCGATGTCGGCGAGCTCGGTGCGGGCATCGGCGAGCACGGCGCTGCGCTGCGACCACTCCTGCGTCATCGTCGGGCCCTCGGGGTCGTGCTCGTCGTCGGCCGACGCACCCGATCTGGCTGCGCGCACCTCAGCCATGACGTCGTCGAACTCGGCGAACCGGCCCTCCGCGTCTGCGCGCTCCTTCAGGAGTTTCGCCTGGAACCGCTCGAGTTGCGCTGGAGTCATCGTCACGATCACGCCTCTCTTTCGATCCCCGAATGCTACGCCAACGGTATCCGGCCGTGGTGTCGGACGCGGCAACTACGATTGAGACGTGGTCACCGCCCTGTATCGCCGCTACCGGCCAGAGACGTTCGCCGAGATGATCGGCCAGTCCCAGGTGACGGAGCCGCTCATGACGGCGCTCCGCACCGACCGTGTCAATCACGCCTATCTCTTCAGCGGCCCTCGCGGCTGCGGCAAGACGACGTCGGCACGCATCCTGGCGCGTTGCCTGAACTGCGCAGAGGGCCCGACGGATGTCCCGTGCGGTGTCTGCCCCAGCTGCGTCGAGCTCGCTCGGGGCGGCGGCGGGTCGCTCGACGTCGTCGAGATCGACGCGGCGAGCCACAACGGCGTCGACGACGCGCGCGACCTGCGCGAGCGCGCCGTGTTCGCGCCGGCGCGCGACCGCTTCAAGATCTTCATCCTCGACGAGGCCCACATGGTCACGCCGCAGGGCTTCAACGCACTCCTGAAGCTCGTCGAAGAGCCGCCCGAGCACATCAAGTTCATCTTCGCGACGACCGAGCCCGACAAGGTGCTCGGCACCATCCGCTCGCGTACGCACCACTACCCGTTCCGTCTCGTGCCGCCGGGGCCCATGCTCGAGTACGTGCAGCAGCTCTGCACCGAAGAGGGCGTCGAGGTCGCGCCGGGGGTGCTGCCGCTCGTCGTCCGCGCCGGCGGCGGCTCGCCGCGAGACACGCTCTCCCTGCTCGACCAGCTCATCGCTGGTTCTGACGGCCCGACCATCGACTACGAACGTGCGGTCGCGCTGCTCGGCTACACGCACGGCGCACTGCTCGACGAGGTCGTCGACGCGATCGGCGCGGGCGATGCCGCCGGGGCCTTCGCTGCCGCCGACCGCGTCGTGCAGACCGGCCAAGACCCGCGGCGATTCGTCGAAGACCTGCTCGAGCGACTCCGCGACCTCATCGTCGTCGCCGCCTCGTCGCCAGAGACCGCCGCGGCGGTGCTCCGCGGGGTACCCGAAGACGAACTCGCCCGCATGGCGACCCAGGCCGCTGCGTTCGGCCAGGCCGAGCTCTCGCGGGTCGCCGACCTCGTCAACCAGACCCTCACCGAGATGACCGGCGCCACCTCGCCGCGCCTGCACCTCGAGCTCATGCTCGCGCGGGTGCTCGTGCCGGCGGCCGATGACACCGAGCGCGGAGCACTCGCGCGCGTCGAGCGGCTCGAGCGCCGGGTCGGCGTGGCCGACGCGGCGGGTGCCGCCGGTTCGGCCACCGGTGGTCCCGCGGTCTCTGATGCGCGTCCGGCCCGTACCGAGCCCGTGGTGCCGCCCACCCGTCTTCCGTCGGAACGCGTCGTGCCGCCCACGGCTGCGCCCGCGCCGGCTCGACCCGCGCCCGAGTCGACGGCGACCCCCGCATCGGCCGAGCCCGAGGCATCTCGTGCTGCCGAGACGGCTCCTGCAGCGGCGGCTCCTTCCGCGAACTCCGCGACGACCGCCCCCGTCGAGCCCGAAGTCGCGAAGCCTGCGAAACCCGTCGGGCCGGTCACGCTTCAGCAGATGCGCGACGCCTGGCCCGAGGTGCTCTCCTCACTCCAGCGCACGAAGCGCAGCGCCTGGATGGTCGCGTTCACCGCACAGGTGCGCGACTTCCGCGATGGCGACGTGCTCGTGCTGGCCTTCCCGAGCGAGCACGACGTCGCGGGATTCCGCGGCGGCGCACCCGGACAGAGTGTCAGCGAGTTGCTCCGCGGTGCCATCGTCGACGTGCTCGGCGTGCGGGTGAAGTTCGTGGCGCGGGTCGACGGCCCCGGTGGCTCGCCTGCCGGTGGTTCCCCGGTCACCGCTCCGCCGGCACCGGTGACACCGCAGGCTCCGGTCACGACAACGGCAACTCCTGCCGTCGCTCCTGCCGGTTCCGCCGCGGGTTCGGGCACGTCGTCCACCTCGCCGGCCGGGTCGCGGTCGGCCGACGCTCCGAGGCCTGCGACTCCGGCCGGCCCGAGCCAGGTCGCCTCCGGCGCGCCGGTCGACTCATGGGCGACCGTGGCCATCCCGCGCGATCCGAGCGATGGCGAGGCCGCGGGCGCCGAGTCCGCGCCGTCGGGCGGCCGCACGGCGACGGCGCTCGCCGAACGACCCGAACCGGCGCCGCCGGCTCCCACCGCCGAGGCGTCCGCCCCGCGAACCGCAGTACCCCCGCACGTCGACGGGGGCGAGCTTCCCGACGACGCCGACGCGCCGCCTGAAGATGAAGAGCCGCCGTTCGACCCCGGGCCCGAGCCCGAGATGATCGTCGAGGCATCCGCGCCGGCTGCGACCGTCGGGGCCGGCTCGACGGCCCACGCGGCCGCGCCCGCTGCCCCGGCCGCGCGCGCCGCCGGCGCCGCTCGCGCTCCCGAGCGGTCGACCCGTCCGGTCTCGAACGCCGCATCGGGCGACGGCTTCCAGCGCTACGGCGAGGCCGTGGTGCGCGAGGTGCTCGGCGCGACCTTCCTCGAAGAGGTCGAAGCACCGCAGCGGCCCGGCTTCGGGGAGCGTGGCTGAGCATGTACGAAGGCATCGTCCAAGAATTGATCGACGAGCTCGGGCGTCTGCCCGGCATCGGTCCGAAGTCGGCCCAGCGCATCGCGTTCCACATCGTGCAGACCGAGCACTTCGACGTCAGCCGACTCGCCGAGATCCTCATGCAGATCCGCGAGAAGGTGCGGTTCTGCGAGATCTGCGGCAACGTCTCCGAAGAGTCGACGTGCGGCATCTGCCGTGATCCGCGACGCGACCCCGCCCTCATCTGCGTGGTCGAAGAGGCGAAAGACGTCGTCGCGATCGAGCGCACCCGTGAGTTCCGCGGGCTCTACCACGTGCTCGGCGGCGCCATCAGCCCGATCGACGGCATCGGCCCCGACGAGCTGCGCATCCGCCAACTGATGCAGCGGCTCGCCGATGCGACGGTCACCGAGGTCATCATCGCGACCGACCCGAACCTCGAGGGCGAGGCGACTGCGACGTACCTCAGCCGCCTGCTCTCGACGCTCGAGATCCGGGTCACGCGACTCGCCTCCGGCTTGCCCGTCGGCGGCGACCTCGAGTACGCCGACGAGGTCACCCTCGGCCGCGCGTTCGAGGGCCGCCGCGTGGTCGGCTGAACTCGCGTCGTCCCCTTGACGCTGCGCTTGCACGTAGCTAGAACGGAGCCATGGCGAGCAAGGGCGAGGAGTGGGTCGCGGGATACGTCGCGGCATGGAAGTCGAACGATCCGGCCGAGATCGGGGCGCTCTTCACCGACGATGCGCGGTACTTCACGGCTCCCGACGCCGAGCCGAGGGTCGGTCGCGACGCGATCGTCGCGGGCTGGCTCGACGACCTCGACGAGCCGGGCTCATGGACGTTCGACTGGCACATCGTGCACGAAGACGGCGACTTCGTCGTCGTGCAGGGTCGAACCGGCTACCCTGCTGAGCGCGACTACCTGAACCTCTGGATCATCCGCCTCGCAGCCGACGGGCGCGCCACCGAATACACCGAGTGGTACATGCCGAGGCCGCAGGGCTGACTGCGACTATCGCAGCACCTCGACGAGCACCACCCACGCGATGATCAGCGCCGCGATGATGCTGAGCACCGAGCCGACCGCCATGACGATGAGGCCGATCTCGACCGTGCCGGCGATCACGAGCACGGCGCCGGCGAGGAAGGCAGCGACGGGAAGCACCCCGGCGATGCTCTTCAGCACCCGCTCGATCGGCGCGACGCGACGTTCCCCGGCGACCACCCGGATCGCGTGCACCTGGAAGCTGCCCGCCACGAGCGCCGCGATGAGGACCTCGATGCCGTAGGCCGCGACGGGCTGGCCAGGCACCAACCCGAACGCTCCCGCGGTGATCGCCAGCACGAGCGCTGCGATCGAGGACGCGGCACGGGGCGGCAGCGTCGCCGATTTCATGATCTCGGCGATGTTCACCGACATCGCCACGATGAGGAGGCCCGCGAGGGCCGCGGTCGCGCCCACCATCGCGACGTTGAACTCCGACCAGCTCGCCAGCGGCTCCGACATGGGACCACGCTACCGCTGCCCAGCTCCCGCGGGCGTCACATAGCCGGGCGCGCATGCGACCCCGCCGTATGATGGTGCTTCCGGCGCCGGCCACCCGAGCGGCAGCCAGCAAACCACCCCTGGGAGACCACGTGAGCCTCATCGTGCAGAAGTTCGGCGGGTCGTCCGTCGCCGACGCGGAGAGCATCAAGCGGGTCGCCAAGCGCATCGTCGAGACCCGCAAGGCGGGCAACGACGTCGTCGTGGCGGTCTCTGCCATGGGCGACTCGACCGACGAACTGCTCGACCTCGCGAACGAGGTCACCCCGCTTCCGGCGCCCCGCGAACTCGACATGCTGCTCTCGGCCGGTGAGCGCATCTCGATGGCGCTGCTCGCGATGGCGATCAAGGGCATGGGCCACGAGGCGCGCTCGTTCACGGGCAGCCAGGCCGGCATGATCACGGATGCCACGCATGGCGCCGCCCGCATCGTCGACGTCACGCCGGTGCGCCTGCGCGAAGCACTCGACGACGGCGCGGTCGTCATCGTCGCCGGCTTCCAGGGCTTCAATCGCGACACCCGCGACATCACGACGCTCGGCCGCGGCGGCAGTGACACGACCGCCGTCGCCCTCGCTGCCGCGCTCGACGCCGACGTCTGCGAGATCTACACCGACGTCGACGGCGTCTTCACCTCCGACCCGCGCATCGTGAAGAAGGCCCGCAAGCTCGACAAGATCACGAGCGAAGAGATGCTCGAGCTCGCGGCATCCGGAGCCAAGGTCCTGCACATCCGCGCAGTGGAATACGCGCGCCGCCACGGCGTGACCCTGCATGTGCGCTCGTCGTTCAACAACAGCGAGGGGACCATCGTCTACGACCCCGCGCGCCTTCCCGAAGGAGAAGCTGTGGAAGAGTCCGTCATCGCAGGTGTCGCGGTCGATCTGACCGAGGCGAAGATCACGGTCGTCGGCGTGCCCGACAAGCCGGGAGTCGCCGCCAAGATCTTCAAGATCGTCGCCGGCACGAACGCGAACGTCGACATGATCGTGCAGAACGTCTCCGCCGCCTCGACGGGCCGCACCGACATCTCGTTCACGCTGCCGAAGTCCGAGGGCGAGCGCGCGCTCACCGCCCTCGCCGGCTCGCAGGAGGCCATCGGCTTCCTCTCGCTGCAGTACGACGACCAGATCGGCAAGCTCTCACTCGTCGGCGCCGCGATGCGCTCGGCCGCAGGCGTCTCCGCCCGACTCTTCGAGGCGCTCTACACGGCGGGCATCAACATCGAGATGATCTCGACGAGCGAGATCCGCATCTCGGTCGTCACACGCGCCGACAGCGTGCACGCCGCAGCTCGCGCCGTGCACTCGGCGTTCGAGCTCGACGGCGACGACGACGCGGTCGTGCACGGCGGCACCGGGCGCTGAGCGTCAGGCCTGCTCGCCGAGCGGATGTCGCGGCACCACGCCCTTCGAGGGGCCCGCACCACGCGGCATCCGTCGACTGCCGCAAATCGGGAAGAAGCTGCCAGAACAGGACGTATCACCTGATTGCGTCCTGAGCAGGCGCCGATCTCCTGCACACTTGAAGAGACGTACGGTCACCGGCTCGACGAGCCGACACCGGGAATGAGGAAGAGCACATGGCACACGGAGTGAACATCGGCGTCGTCGGCGCCACCGGTCAGGTCGGCGCGGTCGTGCGACGCCTGCTCGAGGAACGCGACTTCCCGGTCGCCTCCATCCGCTACTTCGCCTCGGCGCGATCCGCGGGCACGACGCTGCCGTGGAAGGGCGAGGAGATCGTCATCGAAGACGCCTCGACCGCCGACCCGAGCGGCCTCGACGTCGCCATCTTCTCCGCCGGCGCGACGCTCTCGAAGGCGCAGGCCCCGCGCTACGCCGCCGCCGGCGTCACCGTGATCGACAACTCGAGCGGCTGGCGCATGGACCCCGAGGTCCCGCTCGTCGTGAGCGAAGTGAACCCGCACGCGATCGACCAGGCCGTGAAGGGCATCATCGCGAACCCCAACTGCACGACGATGGCCGCGATGCCCGTGCTGAAGGTGCTGCACGACGAGGCCGGCCTCGAGCGGCTCATCGTGAGCACGTACCAGGCGGTCTCGGGTGCTGGTCTCGCGGGCGGTGAGGAGCTGCTCGAGCAGGCGCGCGCCGCCGTGGCGCAAGACGCGATCGGGCTCGTGCAAGACGGCGCGGCCGTCGAATTCCCCGAAGCCTCGAAGTTCCCGCGCACGATCGCGTTCGACGTGATCCCGCTCGCCGGCTCGATCGTCGACGACGGCGACCTCGAGACCGACGAAGAGAAGAAGCTCCGCAATGAGAGCCGCAAGATCCTCGAGCTGCCGGGCCTTCGCGTCGCGGGCACGTGCGTGCGCGTGCCCGTCTTCACGGGTCACTCGCTGACGATCCACGCCGAGTTCGCGAACGAGATCACCCCCGAGCGGGCGACCGAACTGCTCGCCGTCGCTCCCGGCGTCGAGCTCTCCGACGTGCCCACGCCGCTGCAGGCGGCCGGCACCGACCCGAGCTACGTCGGGCGCATCCGCCAAGACCAGTCGGCGCCCGAGGGCAAGGGCCTCGTGCTCTTCGTCTCCAACGACAACCTGCGCAAGGGCGCGGCCCTGAACGCCGTGCAGATCGCGGAGCTCATCGCGGCGAAGCTGCCTGCCGCGGTCTAGCCGCAGATTCGAGACGGATGCCCCGTGGCCGACCGGCCACGGGGCATCCGTCGTTTTCGCTGTCGTCGGTCGAGTCGGCGCGCCAGCGTCATCTCGTTCGTCGGCCGAGTAGGCGCGCCAGCGCCGTATCGAGACCTCGTCACGGGTCTCGATACGCTGCGCTACTCGACCTGCGGGTGTGCGGAGGGCCTCGATACGCTGCGCTACTCGACGGGCCAATGCGGGCCGTTGCCGGTTCGTGATCTCGGGGATCTTGACGTTATTGAGTTTTGTATACAGAATACTGAGGTAGCAGTTCCCCCGATCCGGCGCTCGACGCCGGCCCTCCTGCAATGACGAAAGAGGTAGCGGAATGGCCCGCGCGAACTCGAAGATGAGACGTCTCCTGGCGATCGGCGCGGCAAGCGCTCTCGCCGTCGGCCTGGCGGCCTGCAGCGGCGGAGGAGGTGCGAAGGACGAGAACACCGTCGTGTGGTCGACCTGGGGCACCGCCGACGAGCTCACGCGCTACAAGGAGTTCAACGAGGCGTTCATGGAGCGTCACCCCGACATCACCGTCAAGCTGCAGCCCGTCGCCGGCTACGGCGACTACCACTCGAAGCTCCTCGCCCAGCTGACGAGCAACACGGCACCCGACGTCTTCTACGTCGGCGACGACATGATGGGGCAGTTCGTCGACTCGGGCCGGCTCATGCCGCTGAAGGAGCTCATGGAGGGAAAGGACAGCGAGACGAAGCCCGACGACTTCTTCCCCGGACTCTTCGGTGCGGCCGAGAAGGACGGTGAGTACTACGGTGCGCCGAACGACTCCAATCCCGACGTGCTCTGGTACGACAAGCAGGCCCTCGAGGCGGCGGGCATCACCGATGACCCGGCCACCCTCGCCGAGAACGGCGAGTGGACGACCGAGAAGTACCTCGAGATGAACGCGAAGCTCAAGGATGCGGGCCTCACCGGCTCGATGTTCTGGAACTACTGGGCCACGCACTGGAGCTGGCTGTCGTCGCAGGGGCTGCCCGCGCCGTACGACGAGTCGGGCGCCTTCGTCGCGAACGCCGACCCGGCGAGCGTCGCCGCGATCGAGGAACTCGGCGAGCAGTTCCAGGACGGCACCTTCGTCGTCGCCGACACGCTGCCCGACGGGGCCGGCGCCGACAGCATCTTCGTGACCCACAAGGCCGGGTTCTTCGTGCAGGGCCGATACACGATCGGCACCGTCGAAGCGACCGGTGAGCAGGACAGTTACGACATCGTGCGCTGGCCGACGCCCGACGGGGAGGCCGCGCCGACCGGCGTCGCCGTCTCGTTCCTCGCGATCAACGGCAAGACGGCCGCGAGCGATGCCGCGTTCACCTTCTGGACCGAGTTCCTCTCGGCCGAGGGCCAGACCTTCCGGCTCGAGGGCGGCGGCAACGCGGTGCCCTCGATCAAGGGCGCCGACGACGTCGTGCTCGACGGCGACTACCCGGCACACGCCCAGACCTTCCTCGACATGCGCGACGTGGGCTTCACGAACTACGCCGCCGAGGCGCGGGTGCCGGGGCTCTCGACCGACATCAGCGAACTCTTCCTGGAGCTCTACGAGGACAAGACCGACGCGCAGGGCACCCTCGATGCCGTCGCAGATCTCGTCGCGGAGAAGTCGGGCGAGTAGAGTGACCGACCTCGCAACCGGTGAGCGGATGCCGCAGGCCCAGCCTGCGGCATCCGCCGCGTCCCCGCGCACGCCGCGCAAAGAGTCCGCATGGCGGCGGCGCGACCGCCTCTGGGGCTACGTCTTCGTCGGGCCGCAGCTGTTCGGCATGCTGCTCTTCGTCGTGCTGCCCTTCGCGGCGAGCCTCGTGCTCGCCTTCGCCAGCTGGGACGGCCTCGGCGAGCTCACCTGGGTGGGACTCGAGAACTTCAGCGCCCAGCTCCAGGACGAACTGCTCGGCCGCTCCATCCTGAACACCCTGCTGATCGCCCTCATCACGGTGCCGATCGGTCTCGGTCTCGCCGTCGTCATCGCGGTAGCACTCGAGCGGCTGAAGACCCGGACCCTGTACCTGCTGCTCTTCTTCGCCCCGGTGATGACCTCGACGGTCGCGGTCGCGATGATCTGGCAGCAGATGTTCCGCGCCGACGGCGTGATGTCGACGACGATCTCGAAGGTGTTCGGCGTCGCCCCGCCCGACTGGCTGCAGGATCCGAAGCTCGCACTGCTCGCGGTCTGCATCGTCGCGATCTGGGCCTCGCTCGGCCTCAACGTCGTGATCTTCCTCGCGGGCCTGCAGAACATCTCTCCGTCGGTCATCGAGGCCGCTCGCATCGACGGCGCCGGTGCCTGGCGACTGTTCACGCAGATCCGCCTGCCGCTGCTCTCGCCGATCGTGTTCTTCTCCTCGGTCGTGGCGTTCATCTCCTCGCTGCAGACCTTCGACATCGTCTACGTTCTGGTCTCCAACGGCGGGCCCGACAACGCGACCCGAACGATCGTGTACCACATCTACGATCTCGGCTTCGGCCGCTTCGAATTCGGCCCGTCGAGTGCGGCGAGCGTGATCCTGCTGATCCTGACGCTCGTGATCACGGCGATCCAGTTCGGCGCCCAGAAGAAGTTCGTGCACTACGAGGATGACGCGGCATGAGTCTCACGAACCCCAGCCTGATCGACGGCGTGCAGACGCCGCCCACCGACTCGACGATCGCGATCGCGGCGCCCGGCTACGACTACCGGCCGAATGCCCAGCGCACCGGTCGCGGAAAGCGGCGTCTCAGCGCGACCCTCCTTCATGCGCTGATCATCGTGGGCGGCATCGCGATGGTGTTCCCGTTCATCTGGATGCTGCTGACCTCGTTCAAGTCGCTGCCCCAGCTGCTCCAGGATCCGCTCGCGTTCATCCCCGACCCGTGGACCTTCGACAACTACTCCGAGGCCTGGAACGCGGTGCCCTTCGGGCAGGCGTACCTCAACAGCATCTACATCGCGGTGCTCGTCGTCGTCGGCACGCTCATCACCGCCTCCATGGCGGGGTACGCGTTCGCTCGCATCCCGTTCAAGGGCAGCAAGGTGCTGTTCATCGTGTTCCTCGCGACGCAGATGATCCCCGCGCAGGTCACACTCATCCCGTTCTACCTGCTGATGACGCAGCTCGGCTGGGTCGATTCGCACCTCGCGCTCATCGTTCCGGGGCTGCTCGCGAACCCCTTCGCCGTGTTCCTCATGCGGCAGTTCGTGCTGTCGCTGCCGAAGGAGCTCGAAGAGGCGGCGATCGTCGACGGTGCCGGCCGGTGGCGCATCTTCTGGAGCGTCATCCTGCCGAACCTGAAGCCCGGGCTCGCGGCACTCAGCATCATCGTGTCGCTCGGCGTGTGGAACGCGTTCCTGTTCCCGCTCGTGCTGCTGAACACCCCCGACCTGTTCACGGTGCCGCTCCTGCTCTCGAGTTTCCAGGGGCAGTTCGGCTCGGTGAACTACGGGCTCGTCATGGCCGCCTCGGCGATCTCGACGATCCCGATGCTCATCGTGTTCGTCATCGGCCAGCGACGCATCCTGAACAGCATGGCTGCCTCGGGGCTGGGCGGACGATGAGCGTGACGGATGCCTCGGAGCTGGCCGGCCTCGCCGGCCGCCACCTCGATCTCGTGCAGGCTCCGTTCACGCTGCCGCGCTCCCGCGTGCTCGTGTTCCGCGCCGATCGGGCGGAGCTCGCCGAGCAGATCGGCGCCGAGGAGGCCGTCGCTGCTGCGCCCGCGACCGCGCTTCGCGTGCACACCTCGGAGTACGAGCGATGGCTCGACGACTGCCACGTCATCGACGAACTCGTCGTGCGCGGCGCCGACGGCGAAGCGCTGCCCGTCACGCGCGTGCTGCCGCACGTCATCGAGTTCGGCGGGGGAGCGGCGACGCTCACGTTCGCCGGGCCGGCAGCGCTCGGCATCGCCGGCGGCGGGGTGAGCGTCGAGTGGACGGTGCCGGATGGCGCGCGCACCCGTGTGGAGCTCACCGCCGAGACGCCGGCAGTGCGGTTGCACGTCGGAGCCGACCGCTCGGTGCGGCACGAGGCATCCGCTGCTCCGGTCGCCGAACTCGCGGCGACCGAGCGGCTGTGGCTCGACTGGTTCGCGAAGTGTCCGATCGTGCGCGGCGACCTGCAGCAGATGGCTGCCTTCTGCTGGTGGGTGCTCGGTGCGAACATCGTCGAGCTGCCGTCGATCGGCGATGCTCGCGGGGTCGTGCCGTCGAAGATCGGCTACGTCGGCGTCTGGCAGTGGGACGCGTACTTCATCGCGGTGGGCCTGCGCCACGGCGACCCGGAACTCGCCCGCGAGCAGCTCGAGATCGCCTTCCGGTTCGCCGGCGACGACGGGCAGCTGCCCGACGTCGTGCACGAGGAGGGCGTGCTCGCGTCGAGCGAGGACCTGCCCGCCGCCGACCGCGACCGCCTGCGTCGTGCGGGTTCGCAGATCGCCGATCCGAACGCCCCGGTGCCGCTCACCAAGCCGCCGCTCGCGGCGTGGGCACTCGCGAAGGTGCTCGAGGTCGAGGATGCGCCGGAATGGGCCCGCGCACAGCTCGCGACGATCCGTCGCTCGCAGGACTGGTGGTTCGCCGGCAGCGACCTCGACGGCGACGGGATGCCCGAGTACGGTCACCCCTACTCCTCGGGCCTCGACGACAGCCCCATCTTCGACGGTCCGCTGCCGACGACCGCCCCCGACCTCGGCGCCTACCTCGTGCTCCAGGACCTGGAGCTTGCACGTCTCGCCGAGCGCTATGGCGCGGATGCCGCGGGCGACCCTCGCGCGCACCGGGATCGTGCCGCTCGCACCCTCGAACTGCTCCTCGGCATGTGGCATCCGGAATCCGGCCGGTTCCTCGCCCGAGCTGCGGGCGAGACGGTCGGCAGCGACGCGATCGTGGGCTTCATGCCGCTCCTGACCGGAGAACTGCCGCAGCCGATGGTCGACGCACTCATCGCTGCGCTCGCCGACCCCGCCCGATACGGCCTGCCGTGGACGGTGCCGACCGTCTCCGCCGCCGATCCCGACTACTCCGCCGAGCGGATGTGGCGCGGACCGGTGTGGGTGAACACCAACACGCTCATCATCGAGGGGCTGCGGGCCTCGGGGCATCCGGAACTCGCACGCGATCTCGCCGAGCGCACGGTCGCGCTCGTGGTGAACGCAGGCGGCCCGCACGAGTACTTCAACCCGGCCACGGGGCGGAAGGCGCGCACTGCGACGACCGCGTTCGGCTGGTCGGCGGCGCTCTTCATCGAGCTCGCGGTGGGTCTCTCGACTCCGCCGGTCGAGCCACCGCCGGCCGCCCTCCTGCCGGTCGAGCCCTCGCCGGTCGAGTAGCGAAGCGTATCGAGACCTCGCGATTGGTCTCGACACGCTCCTTCGTCGCTTCCCGACGCGACGTAGACCGGGGCCAGTGCACCTACCTGCTGTATTCAATATTCAGATCAGACAAGGAAGTCCAGATGAACACGACCCGAACCCTGCTCGCCTCCGCTGCGACCCTCGCGGGAGCCGCGCTCCTCGCCGGCTGCGCCATGGGCGGCGGCCAGACCGCAGGCCCCGTTGTGCTCGACCCCGACGCGAAGCTCGCGGGCGAGATCACCGTGTGGTCGTGGGATGTCGCCGCGACCGCGCTCGACCGGCTCGGCGCCGAGTTCGAGGCCGAGCACCCCGGCACGACCGTGAACGTGGTGGACGTCGGGTACGACAACGCGTACGACAAGCTCTCGGTCGGGCTGCAGGCCGGCAGCGGCCTGCCCGACGTCGTGACGATCGAGACCGACCGCGCCCCCGGCTACATCAACGAGTTCCCGACCGGGCTCGTCGACCTGGAGCCGGTGCTCGGCGAGGCGGAGGCCGACTTCGACCCGTTCAAGTGGGCCGCGCAGTCCGATGCCGACGGCGCGCTCAAGGTCGCGCCGTGGGACTCGGGCACCGTCGGCCTGTTCTATCGCACCGACTACTTCGAGGAGGCGGGCATCGACCCGGCCTCGATCGCGACCTGGGACGACCTCGTCGCGGCCGGCGAGCAGATCAAGGCCGAGAGCGGCCACACCCTCCTCTCTCTCGACGTCGCGACCGGCGGTGGGTTCCAGATGCTCCTGCAGCAGCAGGGGCAAGGGCTCTTCGACGAGAACGGCGACATCACCGTCAACTCGCCCGAAGCCGTCGAGGCGCTCACCCTGCTGCAGACGCTCAACGAGAAGGGCCTGCTGAAGAACGTCAAGGGCTGGGACGGCCGCGTCACGAGCGCCAAGGACGGCGACTCGGCGGTCACGCCCGAGGCGGTCTGGTGGATCGGCACGCTGCTCGGCGATGCCCCCGAACTCAGCGGCAGCTACGGCGTGACCGAGCTGCCGGCCTTCGAGGAGGGCGGCGTCCGCACGTCCAACAGCGGCGGCTCGGGTCTCGCCGTGCCGGCGCAGGCGAAGAACCCGCAGCTCGCGGCCGCGTTCGTCGACTTCGCGCTCGCCGACGCCGAGAACCAGGCGTCGATGATGGAGCACGAGGGCCTCTTCCCGTCGTACCTGCCGGCGCTGCAGGGCGAGTACTTCGCCGAGCCGCAGGAGTACTTCGGTGGTCAGCCCGTGTACCAGCTCTTCGCCGAGCAGACCGCGAACATCCCCGCGATCACCTTCACGACCGACAACGCCGAGGCGAGCGACATCGTCGCGAACGCCGTCGTCGCCGCCGTGCTGAACGGCGCCGACCCGCAGCAGGCGCTCGACGACGCCGCACAGCAGATCGCGACGGCGACCGACCGCGAGATCGCGGAGTAGCACCATGACCGCTCCGACGCTCGCCACCGGCGAGCGCGGGCGTGGCGCGAACGAGGGGCGAGGCATCCGAGGCACCGAATCGGATGCCGCGCCCCGCCGTTCCCGGACGCTGGGGCGCAGACTCCAGCGTCCGGGGGCGTGGTTCGCGCTGCCCGCGGCCGCCCTGCTCGCGATCTTCTTCGCCTACCCGCTCGTCACCTCGCTCTGGCAGAGCTTCTTCGCCACCTCGGGCGGAGTCTCGAGCTGGGTGGGCCTCGAGCAGTACGCGCGGCTCTTCTCCGACCCGCTCATCGCGAAGAGCCTCTTCAACGCCGGCCTCATCCTGATTGTGCAGGTGCCCCTCATGATCGGGCTCGCCGTCGGGCTCGCGTACCTGCTGAACCAGTCGTGGCTCAGGTTCCGCTCGGGATTCCGTCTGCTGACGTTCCTGCCGGCCGTGACGACGCTCGTGGCCTACGCCGTCGTGTTCCGCGTGATGCTCGCGACCGGCGGGGGAGCGGTGAACCAGATGCTCGGCATCGTCGGCGTCGCACCCGTCGACTGGCTCAACAACGAGTGGTGGGCGCGGGTCGCGCTCGTCGCGGCGATCACGTGGCGATGGACCGGCTACAACATGGTGATCATCCTCGCCGGCCTGCAGGCCATTCCCGCGGAGCTGTACGAGGCCGCCCGCATCGACGGCGCCGGTCGCTGGCAGATCTTCACGAAGATCGTGATTCCGCAGTTGCGGCCCGTGCTCATCTTCACCACTGTGACCTCGACGATCGGCGCGCTGCAGCTGTTCGACGAGAACTGGATCCTCACCGAGGGCGGCCCGAACGACGCCACGCTCACCCCCGTGCTCTACCTCTACAAGGTCGGGTTCCGCCAGTTCGACTTCGGCTACGCCTCCGCGATCGCGTGGATGCTCGTCGTCATCACCGCGATCATCGCGCTCGTGCAGTTCCGCATCATGAGGGAGAAGCCGTGACCGCGACCTCGGCACTGACGTCCGTCAACCCCGAAGCGAAGGGTGCGCGTGAGCCGCGCCAGGCCGGGTTCCGCCCGGCGTTCGCCCGCGGCATCCTGCGGCTGCCCGTCTACCTGCTGCTCGCGGTCGCGAGCGTCTTCTCGGTGCTGCCGTTCCTCTGGATGGTGATCGCCTCGACGCATTCGACCTCCGAGCTCTTCGGCACGCCGCTCCCCGTGCTGCCGGGCGGCCAGCTGTGGGAGAACCTCGCGCGACTGCAGGAATCGGTGAACTTCAGCCAGGTCATGCTGAACAGCCTCGGCATCGCCGTCGTCTACACGGCGTTCTCGTCGGTCGTGAGCGTCATGGCCGGCTACGGGCTCGCCACGTACCGGTTCCGGGGGCGCGGCGTGCTGCTCGGCATCGTGCTCGTGACGATGATGATCCCGATGCAGGTGCTGCTCGTGCCCCTGTTCCAGATGATGGCGAGCGCCGGATGGATCGACAGCTACCAGGCCGTCATCCTGCCCTTCCTCGCGAACGCCTTCGGCATCTTCCTCATGCGCCAGGCGTTCCTCGACTTCCCCATGACGCTCATCGAGGCGGCGCGCATCGACGGGGCCGGCGAGCTGCGCACCTTCTACCGCATCGTGCTGCCTGTGGCGCGGCCCCAGCTCGCCGCCCTTGTGATCTACACGTTCATCAGCCAGTGGAACTCGTTCATCTGGCCCCTGCTGATGCTGAACACCGAGGACCGGTACACGGTCCCCGTTGCGCTCAACACCATGATCGGCATGTCGCGCGTCGACTACTCGGGGCTCATGCTCGGCTCGCTGCTCGCGACACTGCCGCTCATGGTGCTGTTCCTGGTGTTCCAGAAGCAGTTCGTGTCGGGCCTGATGGGCGGAGCCGTGAAGGGCTGAGCCGGGTCCCGCTGCGGTCAGGCGGAGAAGTAGGCGCTCGAGGCGTTGTCCAGGATGCGCTGCATGCCGTGCATCCAGTTCGCCTTGAGCGCCTCCACGGCGCCGGGCACGTCGCCGACTTCGAGACGTGCGGCGATCGCGGCGTGCTCGGCGGCGACGCGCTCGACCATGACGTCATTCGGCACGAGCAGCGACTCATAGCGATGGAAGGCGCCGCGCACGCTCGCGATGACGTCGAGCAGGCGCACGTTCGGGCAGGCGGAGAGCATGATGCCGTGCCACTCGTCGTCCTTCGTGACCACGAGCGAGTGCTCGACGACCTCCTGATCGAATTCGGCGGCCAGCGTGGCGAGCCGCCCGCCGATCTCGCGCAGCCGATCGACGGGGCTGAGCTCCAGCGCCAGTCCTTCGAGGGTGGCCATCACGGGGGCGAGGTCTTCGAACTCGCTCGCGCTCAGAGGCACGAACCGGAAGCCCTTGCCGTTCTCGCTCGTGATCTGCCCCTCGCTCTCGAGGGCGATGAGTGCTTCGCGAAGCGGTGTGCGGCTGACGCCGAGCTCGCCGGCAAGCTGCACCTCGTTGATGCCTTCGCCGGGCTGCACCGCGCCCGATCGCATGCGCGCGAGCAGTTCCTCGCGCACTTGCGATCGCAGGTTCTTGCGTTCGATCGCCATGTCTTCGCCTTCCGGGCCGCTCACGGCCACTGGGGCCATCCGCGGCCAGCCTAGGCGTTGGCGAGGGCTTGACCGGTTCCGGCATTCCGCTTACGGTGTCTGTATACAGAATACATTCTGCATTGCAGGGTGTACACCCCGAGAAACCAAGGAGCAGGTGTGGCCGTCGACGTCCCCCGCAGCATCCGACTCGATGCGCTCGCCTACGGCGGCGACTACAACCCCGACCAGTGGCCCGAAGAGGTCTGGCACGAAGACGCCCGACTCATGCGCGAGGCCGGCGTCAACATCGTGAGCCTCCCGGTCTTCTCGTGGCCGCAGCTCGAGACCGCCCCCGGCGTCTACGACTGGGCCTGGCTCGACCGAGTGATCGAGATCCTCTGGGAGGCCGGCATCCGCATCGACCTCGCGACGGCGACGGCGACCCCGCCGTCGTGGCTCGTTCGCAGCCACCCCGAGATGCTGCCGAGCGATGAGAGCGGTCAGCGCCTCGAGTTCGGCTCGCGACAGGCCTACTGCCCGAGCTCGCCCGTCTGGCGCGAACACGTCGGGCGCATGACGCGGGCGATGGCCGAACGCTACGGCGAGCACCCCGCGCTCGCCCTCTGGCACGTCTCGAACGAGTACGGCGACCACGTCTCGCGGTGCTGGTGCCCCGAGTCATCCGCTCACTTCCGCCGCTGGCTCGAGCAGCGCTACGGCACGCTCGACGGGCTGAACGAGGCCTGGGGCGTGAACGTCTGGGGCCAGCGGTATACCGAGTGGGCGCACATCGAGGCACCGCGGCGCTCGACCGGCCCGGTGAATCCCACGCAGCTGCTCGACTTCGAGCGGTTCTCGTCCGACGCGCTGCTCGAGCTCTTCCAGATCGAGGTCGAGATCCTCCGGGAGGTCACGCCCGAGATCGGCGTGACGACGAACTTCATGAGCATCCTGCGCGACTTGAACTACTGGGACTTCGCGGCGCTCGAAGACCTCGTCACCGACGACGCGTATCCCGACCCGGCGGATCCGCTGGCACACGTGCCCGCGGCGCTGAACTACGGCTACATGCGCTCGCTCAAGGGCGGGCAGCCGTGGCTGTTGCTCGAGCAGGCCCCGAGCGGCGTGAGCTGGCGCGATGTCAACGTGCCGAAGGCGCCCGGCCAGATGCGCATCGGCAGCCTGCAGGCGATCGCGCACGGCTCCGACGGTGCCATGTGCTTCCAATGGCGTCAGGCGAAGTACGGGCAGGAGAAGTTCCACTCCGCGATGCTCGGTCACCGCGGCGAGGCCTCCCGCACCTTCCAGGAGGCGAAGGCCTTCGGTGCCGAGCTCAAGCGCCTCGAACCCGTGCGCGGCAGCCGCGTGCGCTCCCGCGTCGCGCTCGTCATCGACCACGACTCGTGGTGGGGCTCCTCGGCCGCCGAGTCGTTGCCGTCGCAGCGCCTCGAGTGGCTCGCGCAGGCACGCGCCTGGAATGCCGCCCTCTTCGCGCTCGGTCACCCCGTCGACGCCGTGCAGGCCACCTCCGATCTCGCCGGGTATGACGTGGTCGTCGTGCCGAACCTCTATGTAGCGGATGCCGCGCAGGCGGCTGTGCTCGAAGCGTTCGTGGAGCGCGGCGGACAGCTCGTGGTCGGTCCGTTCTCGGGCGTCGTCGACGCGACCGAGAAGGTGCACGACGGCGGTGCTCCCGGCCCGCTCCGGGGTCTCCTCGGCGTCGAGGTCGACGAGCAGTGGCCGGTGGCCGACGGGCGAGCGGAGCGCGTCGCCTTCGCCGATGGCGGCGCGGAGTTCGACGGACGCACAGCGTTCGACGCGCCTATCTGGGGCGAGTGGCTCGAAGTGCTCCCCGGCACCGAAGTGCTCGCGGGCTACGCGAGTGGCGAGCTCGACGGCCGGCCGGCGATCACTCGGCGTTCGTGGTCTCGAGACGCTCCTTCGTCGCTCCTCGACCGACGAGAGGCCGGCGGGGCCTGGTACGTCAGCTGCGTGCTCGAGCCGACCGGCCTCGTCGAGCTCTTCCGCTCCGTGCTCCGCGCCGCCGGCCTGCCGGCGCGCGACCGCACCCACGCCGACCTCGAAGCCGTCACCCGCAGCAACGAGACCACCGACTACACCTTCGTGCTGAACCACGGTCGCGACGAACTCGTCGTCGACGTGCCCGAAGGCGCCCGCGACCTGCTCGGCGACCCCGAGTCCCCGCTCGGCGCCACCCTCACCCTGCCGCGCTTCGGCGCCGCCGTGCTCGCGACCCCGCGGGCCGGTGCCGCGCCGTTCATCACCCTGTCCGACCTCGACGACTGAAGGCTCCCATGACCCAACCCTTCACCCACCCGTACCTGCCGAGCACCGCACCCGACGTCAAGCAGGCCATGCTCGACGCCACCGGTGCGGCATCCGTCGCAGAGTTCTACGCCGACGTGCCCGACGAGCTGCGCCTCAGCCGGCCCCTCGATCTGCCCACGCCGTTCCCGGCCGAGCAGGACCTCGCGCGGCACGTGTGCGGCATCCTCGCGAAGAACCGTTCGACCGAGGACCGCCTGAGCTTCCTCGGACACGGCACCTACCAGCACTACGTGCCGGCGGTCGTCGACGAGGTCATCAACCGGAGCGAGTTCCTGACTGCCTACGCCGGCGAGCCCTACGAGGACCACGGCCGGTTTCAGGCGCTGTTCCAGTACCAGTCGCTCATGGCCGAGCTGCTCGCGATGGACGTCGTGAACGTGCCCACCTACGACGGCTACCAGGCGACCGCGACCGGCCTCGCGATGGCCGGCCGCATCACGGGCCGCAGGCGGGTGCTCGTCGCGAGCGACGTGCTGCCGGCGAAGTTCTCGAAGGTGGCCGACTTCGTGCGGGTCCATCTCGACCTCGAGCGGGTTCCCACGGTCGACGGCACCGCGGATGCCGCTGCCATCGCCGCCCGCCTCGGTGACGACGTCGCAGCGGTCTGGTTCGAGACGCCGAGCGCGACGGGTGCCGTCGAGACGGCGTTGCGCGCGATCTCCGACCTCGCCCACGAGGCGGGTGCGATCGTCGTCGTCGGCACCGACCCCATCGGCTACGGCGTGCTCACCCCGCCCGCCGAGCAGGGCGCCGACATCGTCACCGGTGACATCCAGTCGCTCGGCCTGCACCAGTGGTACGGCGGCGCGCACGGCGGATTCATCGCCGTCGCCGACGACCCGACCTTCATCATGGAGATGCCGTCGCGCCTCTTCGGCCTCGCCACCACCGACGTGCCCGGCGAGGTGGGCTTCGGCGACGTCGCCTACGAGCGCACATCCTTCGCCCAGCGCGAGGAGGGCAAGGAGTGGGTCGGCACGGCCGCCGCGCTGTGGGGCATCGCCGCCGGCGTCTACCTCGCGCTCATGGGTCCGCAGGGCATGGCCGACCTCGGCGAGCTGCTGCTCGCCCGCACCCGCTACGCGCAGCAGCGGCTCGCCACGATCTCCGGGGTCGTGCTCGGCGACGGCGCGCTGCACCTGCGTGAGTTCACGGTGAACGTCGCCCGCGCGGGCCTCACCGCCGAGGGCGTCGTCGAGGCGCTGCGTCGCGAGGGCATCGAGCCCGGCGTCGTCGTCGGCGAGCACACGCTGCTCGTCTGCGTCACCGAACTCACGAGCCAGGCCGACATCGATCGGCTCGCGGCATCCCTCGCCGGTCTCGCGACCGCAGCGGATGCCTCGACCACCCCCGCCACGACCGCCACGATCCTCGAGGAGCAGAACGCGTTGGTGTCAGACGCTGTCCTTCCTCTCGCCCCCGAACTCACTCAGGAGCAGAACGCGTTGGTGTCAGACGCTGTCCTTCCTCTCGCCCCCGAACTCACTCAGGAGCAGAACGCGTTGGTGTCAGACGCTGTCCTTCCTCTCGCCCCCGAACTCACTCAGGAGCAGAACGCATGAGCCTTCCTCTCGCGCCCAAGCCGGCCATCCGCCGGTTCCACCAGGCCAGCTGGGACGAGCCGGTCATCTTCGAGCTCTCGACACCGGGCGAGCGCGGCGTGTTCGTCACGCCGATCGAACAGGGCGTGCGCGACGCGGTCGGCGACGTCGTGGCTGCACTACCCGCCGGCCTCCGCCGTGCGGCGCCGCCCGCGCTGCCCGAACTCGGCCAGATGCGCGTGCTGAAGCACTACCTGCGCCTCTCGCAGGAGAACCTCGGCGCCGACCTGAACGTCGACATCGGCCAGGGCACGTGCACCATGAAGTACTCGCCGAAGATCAACGACCAGCTCATCGGCACTCCGAAGCTCACGGCGATGCACCCGCTGCAGGACCCGGCCGACGCGCAGGGCGTGCTCGAGATCGTCTGGAGCCTCGAGCGCATGCTCGCCGAGATCTCCGGCATGAGCGAGGTCTCGCTGCACACCCAGGGCGGCTCGGCCGCGATCTGGGCCAACATCGCCATGATCCGCGCCTACCACGAGGCGAACGGCGAGGGGGAGCAGCGTCGCGAGGTGATCACGACGATCTTCAGCCACCCGTCGAACGCGGCCGCCGCGAAGGCCGCGGGCTACGAGGTCATCACGATCTTCCCCGACGCGGAGGGGTACCCCGACCTCGCCGCCCTCAAGGCGGCGCTCTCGCCGCGCACGGCGGCGATCATGGTCACCAACCCTGAAGACACCGGCATCTACAACCCGGCGATCAAGCAGTGGGTGGATGCCGCGCACGAGGTCGGCGCGCTCGCCGCGTACGACCAGGCGAACGCGAACGGGATCCTCGGCATCACCCGCGCCCGCGACGCCGGTTTCGACGTGTGCCACTTCAACCTGCACAAGACGTTCTCGACGCCGCACGCCTGCGGCGGCCCGGGCGCCGGTGCGAACGCGGTCAGCGCCGCGCTCGCGCCCTTCCTGCCCGGCCCTCGGGTCGTGCGCGAGGTCGCCGCCGACGGCGCCGTGAGCTTCGACCTGCACGACGCAGACGCACGATCGATCGGCTCGGTCGCGCCGTTCCACGGCGTGATCCCGAACATCGTGCGCGCCTACTCGTGGATCATGGCGCTCGGCGCCGAGGGCCTGCTCGCCGCCGCCGAGATCGCGGTGCTGAACAACAACTACCTGCTCGCGAAGGTGCTCGAGATCCCCGGCGCCTCCGCGCCGTACGCGGCGGGCCGTCGCCGCATCGAGCAGGTGAGGTACTCGTGGCAGGAGCTCTTCGAGGACACGGGCATCTCGTCGGAGGAGATCGGAATCCGCATGACGGACTTCGGCATGCACTACTGGACGAGCCACCACCCGTACGTCGTGCCGCAGCCCTTCACCCTCGAGCCGACGGAGTCGTACTCGAAGGCCGAGATCGACGAGTACGTGGCGGTGCTCGCCGAGGTGGCACGGGAGGCGCGCGAGACCCCCGAGGTCGTGCGCACCGCACCGCACAACCAGACGGTGCACCACACGCACCACGACGACCTCGACGACCCCGAGCGCTGGGCCATCACGTGGCGGGCGTACCAGCGCAAGTACTTCGGCGCCGGGGCCGCAGGTCGAGGAGCGGTGCGTCTCGAGACCCGCGACGCGGAGACCGCGGCCTGAGCGTGATCGCTCTCGTCGTGAACCCGATCGCCGGAGTCGGCGGGCCCGCCGGGCTCGCCGGTTCCGACGGCGCGGCCGTGCAGGAGCGGGCGGCGGCGCTCGGTTCCCGCCGTCGCGCCGCCGAGCGCGCACGGCTCGCACTCGAGGTGGTTGCGGCGACTCGCCGGTCGAGGAGCGACGAAGGAGCGTATCGACGCCACGTACGAGGTCTGGATACGGCGCTGCGCGCCTACTCGACCGGCGGGAAGCCGGTCGTGCTCACGGCGGCCGGCGCGATGGGGGAGGACGCGGTGCGGGCCGCCGGGCTCGAGCCGCGCGTCGTCTTCCGCCCGTCGGGCGACGAGCGTGCGACGACTGCAGCCGACACGACCGCAGCCGCACGTGCGCTCGTCGACGCCGGCGCGAGCCTCGTGCTCTTCGCCGGCGGCGACGGCACCGCACGAGATGTCGCCGCGGGGCTCGGCACGGATGCCGCGGCACTCGGCATCCCGGCCGGCGTCAAGATGTACTCGCCCGTGTTCGCGGTGAGCCCCCGTGCGGCGGGCGCGCTCGCCGCGGCGTGGGTCGCGGCATCCGAGGCCGGTCGCTCGCTGCCGGTGCAGCAGCGGGAGGTGCTCGACGTCGACGAGGCGCAGCTGCGCGTCGCCAGGGTCGAGCCGCGCCTCTACGCGACCATGGCGGTGCCCTACCTCGCCGGCCGCACCCAGGCCCGCAAGTCGGCGACGCCGGCGAGCGAGCACGCGGCCGTCGTCGCAGCGGCTCGCGGGGCGGCCCGGTCGCTCCGGCCCGGCGTCCGCTACCTGCTCGGACCGGGCGGCACGATGGCCGAGGTCGCTCGCGAGCTCGGCGTGGCGAAGACCCCGCTCGGCGTCGACGTCGTGCTCGACGGCGCCGTCGTGCGCTCCGGCGCGTCCGAGGCCGAGCTGCTCGACGAGATCGCTGCGGGCCCGGCGAAGGCGGTCGTCTCCGTGATCGGCGGGCAGGGCTTCCTGCTCGGTCGCGGCAACCAGCAGCTCTCGGCGCGAGTGCTGCGCGCCCTCGGCCCAGACCCGCTCGTCGCCGTCGCGCCGGAGCAGAAGCTCATCGACCTCGGCGGGCGTCCGTTGCTCGTCGACACCGGCGACTCCACGGTCGACGCGCGGCTCGCGGGCTTCGTCCGCGTGATCACGAGCGCGGCCACCACCAGCATCTACCCTGTCACCGCACCCGATGCCGAGGCATCCGAACCCGAAGGAGAAGGCCATGCGCCTTGAGAACAAGCAGGCCATCGTCACCGGCGGCGCAGGCGGCATCGGCCGCGCCACGTCGATCGCCCTCGCCACCGAAGGAGCGGCCGTCGCGGTCGTCGACCTGAACGCCGATGCCGCGGCAGCGGTCGCCGAGGAGATCCGCGCGGCGGGCGGCACCGCGATCGCGATCGCCGCCGACGTGTCGTCCGAGACCGACATCGAGCGCGTGGTTGCGACGGCGGTCGCCGAGTTCGGCGGGGTGAACGTGGTCTTCAACAACGCGGGCATCATCCGGCGCACGACGGCCGTCGAGACCACCGTCGAGGAGTGGGATCGCGTCTTCGGCGTGAACGTGCGCTCGATCTTCCTGATGTGCAAGCACATCGTGCCGATCATGGCGGCCGCCGGCGGCGGTTCGATCGTGAACACCGGTTCCGGCTGGGGCCTGAAGGGCGGCGGCCAGGCGCTCTCGTACTGCGCTTCGAAGGGCGCCGTCGTGAACATGACGCGCGCGCTCGCGATCGACCATGGCCCCCAGGGCATCCGGGTCAACTCGGTGAACCCGGGCGACGTCAACACCGGGATGCTCCGCGACGAGGCGCGCCAGCTCTCGCAAGACGCCGACGCGTTCCTCGCCGAAGCCGCCGACCGGCCCCTGCAGCGCATGGGCGAGCCGCGCGAGATCGCGGCGGCGGTCGTGTGGCTCGCGAGCGACGAATCGAGTTACGTCACGGGTTCGGCGCTCGTCGTCGACGGGGGCGGCATCGCCTGACGATCGGCGGGCGTCTACCCATAGGTGCGCGTCGGGATCGCGGCGACCACGTCGATCTCGACGAGGATGTTCGCGAGGCGCGAGCCGACCGTGGTGCGCACGGGGTAGGGCTCGCTGAAGAACTCGGCGTAGGCCCCGTTGTACTCCGCGAAGTCGGCGAGGTCTTCGAGGTGGGCGGTGACCTTCACGACGTCGTCGAAGGTGAGGGCGTACTCGGCGAGCACGGCGCCGATGTTGCGCAGCACCTGGCGCGTCTGCTCCGCGACCCCGCCGGGCACGACCTCACCGGTCGCCGGGTCCTGGGGGCCGAAGCCCGCCGTGTAGAGGAAGCCGTTGGCGACGACGCCGTGGCTGTAGGGGCCGGCGGGCTTCGGGGCGTTCGAGAGTGTGACGGCGATCTTGGACATGGTTCCTCCTGCGTGGTGGTCGGTCGAGGTCGTGATGGTCTGTGGCGAGCCCGTGAACTCAGCCGAGCTCTCGGGCGATGGCATCGGCGGTCTCCCGCATCGCGGGCAGGTTCGCCCGCAACCGGTCGAGGTCGGCGACCATGCGGATCGCCGTGACCGAGAGTGCGCCGACGATGCCGAGGGAGCTCCGGATCGGCACGGCGATGCAGTTGACGAAGGCCTCGAACTCGCGGTCGTCGACCGCCCAGCCGCGCGAGCGCACGAGAGCGAGTTCTCGGTCGAGGCGTTCGCGCGTGGTGATGGTGAGCTCGGTGTACTGCTCCCAGGTGATGCCGGCGAGCACGGCGTCGCGGCCGGCGGTGTCGAGGTCGGCGAGGATCGCCTTGCCGACGGCCGAGCAGTTGGGAATGACGGCGCGGCCGATGCGGGAGTACATGCGCACGCCCGACTCGTCTTCGGCCTTGTCGACGTACACGATCGATCGGTCCATGAGCGCCGCGAGGTGCACGGTGTTGCCCGTGCGGCGCTGCAGGCGGCGCACGTGCTCGGCGCCCGCCTCGCGCAGGTCGAGCGAGTCGAGCGCCTCCTTCGAGAGGGCGGCGAGCCGGGTGCCGAGCGTGTAGCGGCCCGATGCGCGCCGGCGCACCCAGCCGACCTCCTCGAGCGCCTGCAGCTCGCGGAACATCGTCGACCGGTGCAGCTCGAACGCCTCGGCGAGTTCGGCGACCGTGCGCGGGTCGGCCGCGATGGCGTCGATGATCCTGGCTGCGCGTTTCACGCTCTGCGACATGTCAGACCTCCTCTTCCTCTTGCTCGATGCCTCGGGACCACTCGTCTCGCACGGGACCCCGGATATCCGCGGTCCGGTGCGACACGAGTGGTCCCGAACCGAGCCCGGCGGAGCCGGCAGTGGCAGGGGCGGTGGCCGCGGCAGCGCGACGGATGCCGCGGCCCGGCGTCGCGCCGGTGAGCTCGCCGCCCGCGAGCACGGGCACCCCCGCCACGAGCACGTCGTCGATGCCGACGCCGAGGCCGAGCGGTTCGTCGTAGCTCGCGGTCGAGCCCACGATGTCGGGGTCGACGAGCACGAGGTCGGCCACGTAGCCCTCGCGAACGGCGCCGCGGTCGCCGAGCCCGAACCGGGCCGACGCACGGGCCGAGACGAGCGCCGCGGCATCCGCCCAGCCCAGCACCGTCTGCTCGCGCACGAGCATCGCGAGGGAGCGGGAGAACGAGCCGCGCGCCCGCGGGTGCGGCCAGCGGCCGATGAAGATGCCGTCAGAGCCGGCGATCGCGGCCGGGTGCGACAGGATCTCGGCGAGCCCGGCGTCGCTGCGTTCGACCTGCACGGCCATCACGACGTTGACCTCGAGCCGCGCCGCGACGAGCAGGTCGAGCGCGAAGTCGATCGCATCGATCGAAGCACCGGAGCGAGCGGATGCCTCGGCAGCGCCCTGCTCGATCGTGAGGCCGTGCGCCCAATCGTACTCGGGGGCAGCGACGTGGGCGAGGGTCAGCATCGACGGCCACCCGGGGCCGAGGCTCGCCGAGCCCGCGATCGTCGGGAACCACTCCTCGCGGAGCGCCTCGCGCACCGCTGGGTCGAGGAGTTCGGCGATGACCTCGGTCGCCTCCCGCACGGTGAGCGAGGCAGGCAGGATCGGCATCGCGAGGATCGAGCAGCCGCGCGAGTAGGGGTAGGCGTCGAACGTCGCGTCGACGCCGTCGCGGTCGAGTTCCGCGAGCAGCCCCGTCACGAGGTGCGGCTCGGCGTGGAAGTGCGAGACGTGCACGCGGGCACCCGATGCGCGGGCGATCGCGGCGAGCTCGGCGATGCCGGCGGCGGAGTTCGCCTCGTAGCCGCCGCGCATGTGCGAGACGTAGACGGCTCCTGCTTCGGCGACGGGCTCGGCGAGGGCCGCGAGCTCGTCGGTGCCGGCGAAGAGTCCCGGCACGTAGTCGAGGCCCGTCGAGAGACCCAGGGCGCCGTCGCCGAGCCCGTCGGCCACGAGGGTGCGCATGCGATCGAGCTCGGCGGGCGAAGCGGCATCCGTCGACCGGCCCATCACCTCGAAGCGCACCGTGCCCGCCGGCACGAGCATGCCGGCGTTCAGGGCGGTGGCGTCGTCGTAGGCGGCGAGCATGGCGGCGACACCGCCGCCGCGGTAGCTCGGGTGCGGCCCGTTGATCGCGGCGAAGTACTCGGTCGCGTAGGTGCCGTCGCCGGGAGGGTAGCCGACGCCGTCCTGACCGCCGATGACAGTCGTGACGCCCTGGCGGAGCAGTGCGAGCTGCACCTCGGGGTCGAAGAGGGCACCGTCGGCATGGGCGTGCGCGTCGATGAAGCCGGGCATGAGGAGCCGGCCGCGGCCGTCGATGACCCGGCCGGCGCCCGATTCGAGGGCGCCCGAACGCGCCGGTGCGATGCGAGCGATGCGCTCGCCGTCGATGAGCACGTCGGATGCCGCTGCGCCGATGCCGTCGGCATCGACGACGACCACGTTGCGGATGAGGATCGACACCGGGGCTCCTAGAAGAACGTGCGCACGAGTGCGACCACCCGGTCGGATCCGCCGCCCTCGACGACCGGGATGAGGCGCCATTTGTCGAAGGCGGTGCAGGGGTGCGAGAGCCCGAGTGACACGACCTCGCCGACGGCGAGGTCGAGGGGGGCATCGGCGCGCAGGTAGGCGTGCTGGTCGTTGAGCGCGGTGACGGATGCCCCGGCGAGCGGTCGCTCGTCGGAGCCTGGGGTCTCGGTGACGCCGAACGGCACGGGCAGGCCCTCGTCGTAGGGGAAGTCGCGCTTGCCGCCGTCGAGCAGTGCCAGGCGCGGCTCGGGGTGCGAGACGACTCGGGCGTAGCCGCGCATTGCAGGGGTGAGCTCACCGTCGATCGGCGAGATGCCGTGGTAGAAGCCGTCGTCGTGCAGGAGGGAGGCGCCCGAGCGGAGGATCCAGCGGGTGCCGCGTGGGGCCTCGGCGGTTGCGGCTTCGGTGCGCTCGGCCTCGGCCCTGATCGCCGGTCCGAACACCTCGGCGACGAGTTCGAGGTAGGCGCTGCCGCCGGCCGTGACGATGAGTTCGCCGTCGGCGAGGCGGCGCACGGCGTCGTGCACCTCGAGCATCTCGGCGAGGTAGGCCCGCACGGCCTCGAGCGCCGCGGGGGAGCGGTCGTGGCCGAGGCTGCCCTCGTACCCGGCGGTGCCCGCGAGGCGGAGCACGGGTGAAGCCGCCACGCGTTCGGCGATGTGCGCAGCTTCGGCGACGCCTCGCGCGCCAGTGCGCCCGCCCGCCCCGCCGAGCTCGACGAGGACCTCGATGGGGCGGGGGAGCGTCACACCGGCGAGCCCGCGCTCCATCGCCTCGACGGTCTCGACGGAGTCGACCCATGCGCGGAACGCGAAGGCCGGGTCGGCGAGTTCACCCGCGATGTATGCGAGGGCGGCAGGTGCGGCGAGCGTGTTGGCCAGCATGATCGAGGCGACGCCGAACGAGCGGGCCGTGCGCACCTGCCCGGGAGTCGCGAGCGTGAGGCCGGTGGCGCCTGCGTCGAGCTGCAGCTGCCAGAGGGTGGGGGCCATCGTGGTCTTGCCGTGCGGCATGAGCTCGAGACCGCGCTCGTCGCACCAGCGCTGGATCACCGCGGCGTTGTGTGCGAGTGCTCGCCCGTCGAGGGCGAGGAGCGGCGTCCAGAACTCGGCGAGCCTCGGGCCGGTGGCGAGGAACTCCGTCACGGTCAGGCCGACGGCGCGGGCGGGCAGCCCTTTGTCGGCCGCGCTCAGCCGTTCATCGGCGAGTGCTTCGAGTCGCGCGTGCTGCGGCATCCGCTGGCCCCCTCATGTGTTGCATATGTTGCAACGCGTTTGCGCTGAAACTGCACACACGACAGCATAGGGGCGTGACTGCCATTCCGCTGCCCGAAGTCGTCGCCATCGGCGAGACGATGGCGCTCGTCGCGCCGGTACTCGCCGAACCGCTCGAGACCGCCGACGAGTTCCGCGTCGACACCGCGGGCGCCGAGGCGAACGTCGCCGCCCACCTCGCCGCGCTCGGCCGCAACGCAGCCTGGGCCGGACGGGTCGGCGACGACGCCCTCGGTCGGCGCGTGGTGCGGCACCTGCACGATCGCGGGGTCGACACCCGCTGGGTCGAGACCGACGACGAGGCGCCGACCGGCGTGTACTTCAAGGACCCCGGCAACGGTGTGCGCTACTACCGGGCCGGCTCTGCTGCATCGCGCATGGCGCCCTCCTTCCTCGACTCGCTCCCGATCGACACGGCTCGGATCGTGCATGTGAGCGGCATCACGCCGGCACTCTCCGCGAGTTGCGACGCGCTCGTCGACGCGCTCGTCGCACGCGTCGAGGCGCCATCCGCGCTGCTGAGCTTCGACGTCAACCACCGCAGTGCACTCTGGCCGGCGGGGGTCGCCGCCGGTCGCCTTCGCGACCTCGCCGCTCGCGCCGACCTCGTCTTCGTCGGTCTCGACGAGGCCGAGGGGCTGTGGGGCACGTCGACGCCGGAAGCGGTACGAGCGCTGCTGCCCGAGCCGGCACTCCTCGTCGTGAAGGACGGCGCGATCGGTGCCACCGAGTACCGCGGCGGCGCGGAGCCCGGGCGGGCCCACGTGCCGGCGATGTCGGTCGAAGTGGTCGAGGCCGTGGGCGCCGGCGACGCGTTCGCGGCCGGCTACCTGGCATCGTTCCTCAGCGGCGGCGACCCGAGCGATCGGCTCGCCGCCGGGCACGCCAGAGCCGTCACCGTGCTCGGCGACACAGCAGACTTCCCCCGCGCCGAGACGACCACGAGGAGCACCCGATGACCACCATCAGCAACGCTGAGTTCGACGCGATCTTCGAAGGGCAGCCGCTCATGGCGATCCTCCGAGGTCTGGGCGTCGAACGGAGCCTCGAGCTCGCCGAGCGCGCATGGAGCCTCGGCATCGACGTGGTCGAGCTGCCGATCCAGACCGACGCCGACCTCGAGGCGTTGCGGGTCGTTGCGGCGGCCGGGCGGGCTGCCGGTCACCTCGTCGGGGCCGGCACGGTCGTGTCGTTGCGCCACGTCGAGCTCGCGGCATCCGCCGGCGCGGCCTTCACCGTGAGCCCCGGCTTCGACGCGGACGTCTCGCGCGCCTCGGCGCAGGCGGGTATGCCGCCGCTGCCGGGCGTCGCGACGGCGACCGAGGTGCAGGCCGCGATGGCCGCCGGCCTTACGTGGCTGAAGGCGTTCCCGGCTTCGCTGCTGGGGTCGGCCTGGTTCCCGGCGATGGCCGGACCGTTCCCCGGTGCCCGGTTTGTCGCCACCGGCGGCATGGATGCCTCGAACGCCGGCGAGTTCCTCGGGCGGGGTGTGCGCGCCGTCGCCGTCGGTTCGGCGCTCGATGACCCGGCGCAGCTGCCGGCGCTCGCGGCACTGCTCGCCGAGTAGCCGAGGCGTTCGAAGGAACCGAAGCGCGGTGCCGACCTGGTCGGCACCGCGCTTTCGTCGTCTCCGCACCGGAAACGTGCGGGAAATCACCCGGCAGCAGAAACTGAATGATTTGTTTCCAGTTACTATCTTTTCTGTTAGGGTCGCTTCCAGTAACGCTGAGCACCGAACCCCCGCGCACGGCGAACTGCACCACCTTCCACGCAACGAAGCACGAGAGGAATGCCGGAGATGACTCGAACCAAACGCTCCCTCGCGGTGGCACTGGCCGCCGGAGCGGCCGCGATCGCCCTGGGAATGACCGGATGCACCCCGTCGACGGGAGGCGGGGGCGACGACGCCTCGGTTCTCCGCGTCTGGGCCGGCAGCGCCACCCCGATCAACAACAACTTCAACCCGTTCGCCGTCGACACGGCCGTGCACGCGACTTTCGGCGCGATCTACGAGCCGCTGTTCTTCTTCAACCAGCTCTCGGCCGACGAGCCGGTCGGGCTCATCGGCGACAGCTACGAGTACAGCGAAGACGGCCGCACCCTCACCGTCACGATCAAGCCCGACCTGCAGTGGAGTGACGGCGAAGAGCTCACCGCCGACGACGTCGCCTTCACCTTCGGCTACGGCTCGAACAAGTCCGAGCAGTTCGTCTCGGCCGAGGCCACCGATGCCACCACCGTCGTGCTCACCTACACTGAGCCGCAGTTCACGAGCGCGTCGCTCACGCTCGGCTCGACCTACATCATCCCCGAGCACATCTGGGCCGACATCGACGACTTCATGGCCGAGACGAATCCCGAGCCCGTCGGCTCGGGTCCGTACGTGCTGAAGAGCTTCTCCGACGCCGCGTACACCGTCGAGGCCAACGAGCTCTTCCGCGACGGCGCCCCTGCCGTGACCGAGGTGCAGTACCTCGGCCTCGACTCGAACCAGTCGTCGCAAGACCTGTTGACGACCGGCAAGATCGACTGGGTCGGCCAGTTCATCGCGAACCCCGACGCCGTCACGGGCGCGGGCGACATCACGACGCTGAACCTCCAGCAGGACCCGACGACGATCACGACCTGCGCGAACGCCGACCTCGGGTGCGAGGGGCCGCAGACCGACCCGGCCGTGCGCCAGGCGATCAACGTCGCGATCGACCGCGCCACGATCGCCGACAAGGCGTTCGCCGGGCTCGCGGGCGAGTCCTCCCCGTCGTTCACCCTGCAGCCGCGCGACGAGCAGTGGCTGAGCGACCCCGAGCTCGCGATGAGCCCACAGGGGGCGGATGCCGCGGAAGCCGGCGCCATCCTCGAGGCAGCCGGCTACACGAAGGACGCCGACGGCTTCTACGGCAAGGGCGGCACGGCGATCGAGATCGACCTGTTCTCGCCCGACGGCTGGACCGACTACAACGACGCGGCCAAGCTCATCTCCGAGCAGGCGGCCGAGGCGGGCATCCGCATCAACGCCCGCACCGTCTCCGACGCCGAATACTGGACGCCGATCCAGTCGGGCGACTTCCAGATGGCGCTCTACGGCCTCACGCAGAGCCTCGTCGCCGACCCGTACTCGAACTATCACGAGTACTTCGCCTCGAGCTCGACGGTCAAGACCGGTGAGAGCCCGCTCGACGGACAGAACTACGCGCGCTACTCGAACCCGGCCGTCGACGCGGCCGTGCTCGCGGCCGGCGCGACGCCGGACGTCGCGACGAAGCAGGCGGCCTACGCGACGATCCAGACGGAGATCGCACGCGACCTGCCGTACATCCCCGTGGTGCTGAACGCCTCGCAATCGTTCTTCAACACCGAGAAGTTCAGCGGATGGCCGAGCGAGGGCGACCTGTACGCCGCGCCGCTGCCGTACCTCGCGGTGGCCAACGCGGTGGTGCTCTCACACCTCACCCCGGCGAAGTAGCTCGGCCTGTCCCATGGAACGACATCTTCCCGACTCGAGGACGGCAGCGGCATGAGCTTCTACCTTCGGCGGATCGCCTTCTACCTGGTGACCCTCTGGGCGGCGATCTCGCTCAACTTCCTGCTCCCGCGTCTCCTGCCGGGCGATCCCGCAGCCATCATGCTGGGCAAGCTTCGGCGTGCCAGCGGCGGGCGCCCGCTCTCCGAGGAGACGATCGATGCGATCACCTCGATCCTCGGCGCCGGGAAGGACATGTCCCTCTGGGACCAGTACGTGGCGTACTGGGGCCGGTTGCTTCAGGGAGACCTCGGCGTCTCCTCCACGAGGTACCCGGCCCCGGTCGCCGATCTCATCGCCGCGGCGCTGCCGTGGACGATCATCCTGGTCGGCGTCGCGACCGTCATCTCATTCGTGCTCGGCATCATCGTCGGCGCGTGGGTGGGATGGCGGCGCGGCACCTGGCTCGACCACCTCGTGCCGGTGACGACGGTCTTCCAGTCGATCCCGTACTTCTGGCTGGCGCTCGTGCTCGTCGCCGTGTTCTCCGTGCAGTTAGGGTTGTTCCCGATCGTCGGCGGCTACGACGTCTTCGAGTTCCCGGCGGGACCCGAGCTCAGTTGGGCGTTCATCGGCAGCGCGATCTACCACGCGATCCTCCCCGCGATCACGATCGTGCTCTCCTCGGTCGGCGGCTGGCTCCTCGGCATGCGCAACATGATGGTGTCGACGATGTCGGAGGACTACGTCGTCACCGCGGAGGCGAAGGGGCTCACCCCTCGCCGGGTGCGCACCAAGTACGCCTCGCGCAACGCCGCCATCCCGAGCCTCGCGGGCTTCGGCATCGCCCTCGGCTTCGTGGTCGCCGGCTCCATCGTCATGGAGCAGGTGTTCAGCTATCCCGGGATCGGCAAGCTCATGATCCAGGCGGTGCAGGGCCTCGACTACGCGCTCATGCAGGGCGTCTTCCTCGTGATCACGCTCACGGTGCTCGCCGCCAACTTCTTCATGGACCTCATCTACGGCTTCATCGACCCGAGGGTGCGACACAATGGTTGACTCCCAGCCCACGCTCGAGCGCGCCGACGACTCCTACGCGACCGGCGACGACGCACTCTTCCAGTCGCCCGTCTCCGCCGAGGCGGTGCGCGAGACGAACCGCGAGGCGACCGCCACGGCCGCGATCGCGGCCGCACGGGCGACTCGCGGCGGCCGGTTCCGGCACATCCTGCCGAGTCGCTCAGGCAAGCTCGTCACGGGCGTCGTGATCGTCGGCCTCATCACGCTCTTCGGCATCTTCGGCCCGATGATCGCCCAGCCGCCCCGTGACTCCAGCAACGAGGCGCTGCAGCCGCCCTCCGCGGAGCACTGGCTCGGCACGACGAAGCTCGGGTACGACGTCTTCTCGCAGCTCGCCTGGGGCACGCAGGGCTCGCTCTTCATCGGCATCGTCGCGGGTATCGTGGCCCTGCTCCTCGCCGTGATCTTCGGCGTCTTCGCCGGCTACTTCGGTGGAGTGCTCGACGAGGTGCTCACGCTCTTCACGAACATCGTGCTCGTGATCCCCGGCCTTCCGGTCGTCATGGTGATCGCCGCCTACGTGCAGAACGCCGAGGGCCTCGGGCCGCTCGCCCGAAGCTCCCTGCTCGTCGCGCTCGTGCTCGGCATCACGGGCTGGGCCGGATCCGCGGTCGTGCTGCGGGCGCAGGCGCGCTCGCTGCGCACCCGCGAGTACGTCGCGGCGGCCCGAGTCGCGGGCGAGAAGCCCGGCCGCATCATCTTCGTCGAGATCCTGCCGAACCTCGTGCCGCTGCTCGCGGCGCAATTCATCTTCGGCGTCATCTTCGCGGTGCTCGGCGAGGCCGGACTCTCCTACCTCGGCCTCGGGCCGACCGGCTCGATCACGCTCGGCACGATGCTGAACGACGCCCAGACCGGCCAAGCCGTCGGCACCGGCGCCTGGTGGTGGTTCGTGCCGCCGGGCCTCGTCATCGCCGCCCTCGGCGCCGGGCTCTCCCTCATCAACTTCGCGATCGACGAGGTCGTGAACCCGAAGCTCAGGCTCGCGCCTGAGAACGCGAAGCGCCAGCGCAGGGCCGCCAAGGCCGGCAAGGGCGTCGCCGACACCGGAGCATTCGCATGAACGCCGACGCCACGAACCTCGCCGCCCTCGGCGAGCCCGTGCTCACCGCACGGAACGTCTCGATCGAGTACGAGGTCGACCCGCCGGTGAAGGCCGTGCGCGGCGCGTCGATCACGCTGCACCGAGGTGAGATCCTCGGCCTCGCGGGGGAGTCGGGCTGCGGCAAGACGACCCTCGCCTACGGGCTCAACCGTCTGCTCAAGGCCCCGGCGCTCATGACCGGGGGAGACGTGGTGTTCCACGACGCATCCGGTGACGACGTCGACGTCGTCGCCCTCGACGGCGAGGCGCTGCGCAGGTTCCGCTGGAACAAGGTGTCGATGGTCTTCCAGGGTTCGATGAACTCGCTGAATCCCGTCATGAACGTGCGGAAGCAGTTGCACGACGTGTTCACGACCCACCGGCCGGCGATGAGGCGCGCCGAGCGCGAAGCCAGGAGCGCCGAGCTGCTGACCCTCGTCGGCGTCGACCCGACGCGGCTCTCGAGCTTCCCGCACGAGCTGTCGGGCGGCATGCGCCAGCGCGTCATGATCGCGATGGCGCTCGCCCTCGATCCGCAGGTGATGATCATGGACGAACCGACCACGGCGCTCGACGTCGTCGTGCAGCGCGGCATCATCCGCGAGATCATGCGGCTGCGCGAGCGGCTCGGCTTCGCCGTGATCTTCATCACGCACGACCTGCCGCTGCTCATCGAGATCAGCGATCGCATCGCGATCATGCTCGACGGAGAGATCATCGAGCAGGGAGATGCCGAGCAGATCTACCGGGCGCCGGGACATCCGTACACGAGGCGGCTGCTCTCGAGCTTCCCGAGCCTGCGCGGCGAGCGCGGCGACTTCATCCGCACCGGCGCCGCGGCCGGGGGTGCGGCATGAGCGCGCAGACGGCGACCACGGCGACCACGCTCGAGGCGCGCAACCTGGTGAAGGACTTCCGGTTGCGGAGCGGCACCAGGGTGCGCACGCTCCATGCGGTGAAGGATGTCTCGTTCACGCTGGAGCCCGGGCGCACCATCGCCCTCGTCGGCGAGAGCGGCTCGGGTAAGTCCACGATCGCCCGCATGATGGCCAAGCTCGAGATGCCGACGTCGGGCGAGGTGCTGCTCGACGGGCGCACGAGCGCGACTCGAGGCGGAGGACTCGCCCGGTATCGGCGCGACGTGCAGATGGTCTTCCAGGACCCGTTCAGCTCGCTGAACCCGTTCCATCCGATCCTGCACCACCTCGAACGGCCGCTGCGCATCCACAACCCGCGGCTGTCGTCGCGGCAGATCCGCGAACGCGCCGAGGAACTGCTCGAGCGCGTGCGTCTCTCGCCGGCGGCGAGCTTCGCCGATCGTCGGCCGCACGAGCTCTCGGGCGGACAGCGGCAGCGTGTCGCGATCGCACGTGCGCTCGCGCCAGGATCGCGGTTCATCATCGCCGACGAGCCCGTGTCGATGCTCGACGTCTCGATCCGCCTCGGCGTGCTGAACCTGCTCGCGGAGCTGCAGCGGCAGGAGCACCTCGGCGTGCTCTACATCACGCACGACCTCGCGACCGCGCGGCACTTCTCCGACGAGATCCTCGTCATGTACCGCGGGGAGATCGTCGAACGAGGGCCGAGCGAGCAGGTGATCCTCGATCCGCAGCACGAGTACACGAAGACGCTGCTCGAGGCCGCGGCCGACCCGGATCGGCTCGGGCGGTTGCGCGACGACGTGCGGAACGGCGGGTGAGTCGACAAACAGTAAACATTCTTTTCAGATAGAGTGACCACGAACATGAAACGAGAGAGGCGGCCCGACGTGAACCAGATCGACCCCGGCACCCCGACGTGGCTCGCCGCGCGCAACGACCGCACTGCCTTCCGGCTCATCCTCGAGCACGGCGCGCTCACTCGATCGCAGCTCGGCGAGCTCACCGGGCTCTCCAAGCCCACGGCGTCGCAGATGCTCGCACGACTCGAGCGGGTCGGCCTGATCCGGCCGGTCGGCGAGCTCTCGGGCGGCCGTGGGCCGAACGCGATCACCTACGGCGTGCGCACCGACCGCATCACGGGCGTCGCGATCTCCATCCTCGATCGAGCGATCCAGGCGGTCGTCGTCGATGCCGTCGACCAGGACCACCCGATCGTGCAGATCTCGACAGAGGCGCTCGAGCGCTCGCCGGAAGGGGATGTGCGCGCCGCCGTGAGGGCGGCCTGCGCCGAGGCGGGCATCGACGAGAGCACGGTCAGCCGCGTCGTGATCGGCGTGCAGGCGGCGTTCTTCGTCGACGGCGACGAACTCTCGTTCACGGACACCCTGCCGGGGTGGCCGGAGATCGGGGCGCGTGCGCGCATCGAACGCGAGCTCGGCCTGCAGGTGACGATCGACAACGACGTCAACCTCGCGACGATGGCCGAACGCTCTGCCGGTGCGGCCCAGCAGGCCGCGAGCTTCGCGCTGTTCTGGATCGGCGATGGCCTCGGCGTCGGTCTCGACCTCGGCGGCGTCGTGCACCGGGGCGCTTCGGGCGGAGCCGGTGAGATCGGCTACCTCGCGGTGCCGCGAACGGCGGAGCCACTCGCTCCCGCCGCGAACGACTTCACCGACCTGCTCGGCGGCCCGGCCGTGGTGCGCCTGCTCGGCGATGGCGGGCGCGGCGAGACGCTCGCCGAGGTGCTGCCACGCCTCGCCCACGACGACAATGCCCTGTCGGCGCTCGCCGACCGGGTGATCCTTGCCGTCAACCCGCTGCTCGCGATCCTCGATCCCTCGATGATCGTGCTCGGCGGGCCCACGGGCATCGCCGGAGGCGCCCGGCTCGCGGAGCTCGTCGCCGAGCGCGTCGACGCGGCGGCGCACCCGAAACTCGTGATGCGCACGAGCGGCACGGGCGCGCAGCCGGTGCTTCTCGGTGCGCGCCAGCAGCTCGTCGAGCAGATCCGCGACCACCTCGAGGCGGACATCTCGCTCGCCTCCTGACTTCAGCCGAAGAGAGAACGGATGCCACGGGGCATCCGTCGTCCGGCCACCGACCCTTCGCCCCGGCGCTAATGCGCGGGGCGCACCACGCACGGAAATTGAGGACCCATGAAGCTCGCCATCGTCGGCGGAGGCTCGACCTACACGCCCGAACTGATCGACGGGTTCGCTCGCCTGCGCGACTCCCTGCCGCTCGAGGAGATCCGTCTCGTCGACCCCGATGAGGGCCGTCTCGCACTCGTCGCCGGTATGTCGCAGCGCATGCTCGAGCACGTCGGGCATCCTGCGAAGGTCATCGGCACGACCGATCTCGTCGCGGGCGTCGCCGATGCCGACGCGGTGCTCATCCAGCTGCGCGTCGGAGGGCAGGACGCCCGTCACGCCGATGAGACCTGGCCGCACGAGGCCGGATGCATCGGCCAGGAGACGACCGGGCCCGGCGGCCTCGCGAAGGCGCTGCGTACCGTGCCCGTGGTGCTTCGCATCGCCGACGCCGTGCGGGCGCATGCCAAACCCGACGCGTGGATCGTCGACTTCACGAACCCGGTCGGCATCGTGACCCGGGCGCTGCTCGAGGCAGGCCACCGCGCCGTCGGACTCTGCAACGTCGCGATCGGCTTCCAGCGCCGGTTCGCCTCGCTCTTCGACGTCGAGCACGACCGGGTGAGCCTCGGCCACGTCGGCCTCAACCACCTCACCTGGGAACGGAGCGTCGTGATCGACGGCGCCGACCGGCTGCCGGGGCTGCTCGAGCACCGACTCGACGAGCTCGCCGACGAGGTGCACCTGGCGCCGGCGCTCATCGCGCAGCTCGGCGTCGTGCCCTCGTACTACCTGCGCTACTACTACGCGCACGACGAGGTGCTGCGCGAGCAACTGCGAGAGCCGACGCGAGCGGCAGCGGTGCGCGCGATCGAGCGCGAGCTGCTCGAGCTCTACGCAGACCCTGCCCAGCACGAGAAGCCCGCTGCGCTCGAGGGCCGGGGCGGCGCCTTCTACTCCGAAGCGGCGATCGAGCTGCTCGCGGCCATGCGCGACGGCGGGAGTCGAGCCCGCGTGGTCAACCTGCGCAACGACGGCGTACTGCCGTTCCTTCCCGACGACCACGTCATCGAGGTGCCGGCCGTGTTCCGCGACGGGGGATTCGTCGCGGAACCGGTCGCGCCGCTGCCCGACGACATTCGCGGGCTCGTCGCTGGAGTCGCGGGCTACGAGCGCCTCGCGCTCGACGCAGCGGTGCACGGCGGTCGCGACCGAGTGCTCCGTGCCATGCGCGCCCACCCGCTCGTGCTGCAGCACGATCGCGCCGAGCGGCTCACCGACCTGCTGATGGCCGAGAACGCGTCGTTCCTCGAGTGGGCGCGATGAACGGCGTCATCGTCGCCGTCGACGGCGGCGGCTCCAAGACCGATGCGGTCGCGCTCACGATCGACGGCGACCTCATCGCTCACGCGCGTGCCGCTGGTTCGAGCCCTCACTTCGAGGGGCTCGGCGAGGCCGTGGCCGTCGTCGATGAACTCGTGCGGGCGGTTGCGGGGGAGCAGCCGGTGGCCCACGCCGGACTCTACATCTCGGGCCTCGACCTGCCGGTCGAGGTCGAGCAGTACGCCGCCGCCATCTCCGGATTCGCATGGGCCCGACCCTCGGTCGTCGTCGCCAACGACCTCTACGCCGTGCTCAGAGCCGGCACCGACGAACCCGACGCCGTCGCGATCGTCTGCGGCACGGGAGTCAACGCGGTCGGTGTACGCGCCGACGGCGCCGAGGTGCGGTTCCCCTCGCTCGGCGCCCTCTCGGGCGACTGGGGCGGGGGCAGCGGCATCGGCGAGCAGGTGCTCTGGCACGCTGCGAGAGACGTCGACGGTCGGGGGCCGCACACCGTGCTCACCGCTGCGCTGCTCGAGCAGCTCGGCGCGGTCTCCGTGCCGGCGCTCATCGAAGACCTGCACTTCGGCCGGCGGGACTCGAGCGACCTCATCTCGCTCGTGCCGACGGTCTTCGATGCTGCACGGGCGGGCGACGATGTGGCGACAGGGCTCGTCGACCGTCAGGCCGATGAGATCGTGGCGTTCGCACGCGCGTGCGTGACCCGACTCGGGCTCGCCGAGCGGGCGATCCCGATCGTGCTCGGCGGCGGCATCGTCCGTTCCGGTGACGAGCGGCTCATCGGCGGCATCGCTTCGGGGCTCGTCGTCGCCGCTCCCCGCGCGCGCATCGAGTTGCTCGACGCGGCACCGATCGTCGGTGCGGCACTGCTCGCACTCGAGCGGGCAGGCGCGAGCGTCGATGCGCTCGATCGGGCTCGAGATGGCGTCATGCGCGCAACACGGGGGCGCATCCCGGCGACGGTCGGGTCGGCCGAGTAGCGACGAAGGCGCGCATCGTGGCCATCGGGGTGGCCTCGATTCGCTTCGCTACCCGACCGATGACCGCCCGAGACGCCGCACGGCGGCGTCCTGGTGCGCGAGCCGGCGGAGTGCGAGCAGGACCGGCTCGTACAGGGCGGTGCCGAGCACCGTGTACTCGACGGCATCGCGCGGCTCGCGCGGCATCCGCTCGAGGTCGTAGGAGGCGAGGTCGGCGGCTGCCCGGCCGTACCGGGCGAGGCGCTCGGGAGTGATCGGCATGCCCGCGTCTTCGGCGGCGGCGAGGGCGCCCTCGAGCTGCGCGACCGCGGCGAACCCCGGGTCGTAGACCTGGCCGAGCGCATCGAGCGCGGCGCGCGCACGCGGATACGGGTCGGCGTCGCCGGCGGCTTCTGCCCCTGCGGGCGGCAGTGCGCCGACCGCGCGACCGAGCGTCGAGTAGAGGTCGTCGCCGGGCTCGTCGACGAGTTGGAGCACGGCTCGCGCCTGTTGCACGCTGAGGCCGACTGGTCCCGTGAGCGCGCGGACGAGCCGGAGCCGGCGCACATGGCTGTCGTCGTAGCTCGCCTGGGTGGCCGAAGACGCGGCGCCCGGGTGCAGGAGCCCCTCGCGGAGGTAGAACTTCACGGTCGCGACCGGCAGGCCGGCCTCGGCGGCGAGTGCGGAGATGCGCATCGGAACCCCTTGCATTGGATAGTGTAACTCTCTAATATTGGAGAGTATCACTATCCAATCATGAATCCGCGACGAAGGGACCGGCCATGCCGTCAGCACCAGATCTCATCCTCATCGGCGTCCTCCTGCTCGCGCTCGTCACGGTCGAGAGCGGCGGCTACTTCCTCACCCGCGTCGTGCGGGGCCTGGCGCCCGCGAACGGGCTGCAGACGAGCTTCTTCCGCGCGGGACACGCGCACGCCGCCGTGCTGCTCGTGCTGTCGATCGTCATCCTCTCCGTCGTCTCGAACGCCGCACTCGACGGGTTCTGGCTCTGGCTCGCACGCGTCGGCGTGCCGATCGCGGCGATCCTCATGCCGGCGGGCTTCTTCCTCTCCGTGCTCGGCCGCGAGCCCGAGAAGCCGAACCGGCTCATCGTGCTCCTCTGGGTCGGCGCCGCCTCCCTCACCGCCGGGCTCGTCACCGCCGGAGTCGGCCTCATCGCGGGCGGCATCGCGGCCCTCTGAGCGAGCGGGTGGGGTGCGAGACGGGCCCGACCGGCGTAGCGTCGGCCCATGGCCATTCCGCAGCGCTTCTCACTCATCACGCTCGGCGTCGCCGACGTCGAGGTCGCCACGGCCTTCTACCGCAGGCTCGGCTGGCGCGAGGCGCCGTCGTCGGTCGCAGGTGAAGTCGCCTTCTTCGCCACTCCCGGCGGCGTGCTCGCCCTGTGGGAGACCGCCGAGCTCGCGAAGGATGCCGCGCTCCCCACCATGCACGCGAACGCCCCGGGTTTCCGGGCCGTCGCCCTGGCCATCAACCTCGCCTCGCCCGAAGAGGTCGACGATGCCGTGGGCGACTGGGTGCTCGCGGGCGGCTCGATCTCCAAGGCGGCCGCCGCGACCGAGTGGGGCGGCTACAGCGGGTACGTCGCCGACCCCGACGGCAACCTCTGGGAACTCGCGCACAACCCCTCGTGGCCGCTCGACGAACGGGGCCTGCCGGTGCTTCGCGGGGCCTGAACGCGGCTGGTCCGGGGTGGCATCCGCGCCATCTACACTGGAATCCGTGACTTCAGAGGAAACCGTCGACGTCGTGCTGATCGGCGGGGGCATCATGAGTGCGACACTCGGCTCCCTGCTCTCGCAACTCCAACCCGATTGGACGATCCGCGTCTACGAGCGACTTGGTGAAGTCGCGCAGGAGTCGTCGAACGCGTGGAACAACGCGGGCACGGGCCATGCCGCCCTCTGCGAGCTCAACTACATGCCCGAGAACTCCGACGGCACGGTGAGCGCCGACAAGGCGGTCTCGATCAACGAGCAGTTCCAGGTGAGCCGGCAGTACTGGTCGTACCTCGTCGAACAGGGTGCACTGCCCGAGCCGCACAACTTCATCAACACCGCGCCGCACATGACCTTCGTCAAGGGCAAGGCGAACATCGAGTACCTGAAGAAGCGCGTCGCCGCCCTCGAGGGCCAGCCGCTCTTCGAAGAGATGGAGTTCACGGAGGACCTCGAGCGCATCGCCGAGTGGACCCCGCTCCTCGCGAAGAAGCGCAACCCGAAGGTGCGCGTCGCCGCGACCCGCACGGTCGCCGGCACCGACGTCGACTTCGGAGCGCTCACGAAGCTCCTCTTCCGCGACATCGAGCGCCGCGGCGCCGAGATCGCCACGAACCACCAGGTCACCTGGCTGAAGCGCCAGCCGAACGGCACGTGGAAGCTGCGCCTGCGTCACCTCGTCGGCAACACTCCCAAGACGGTCAACGCACGCTTCGTGTTCGTGGGCGCCGGAGGCGGGGCGCTCGCGCTCCTGCAGCACTCGGGCATCCCCGAGATCAAGGGCTTCGGCGGCTTCCCGATCTCGGGCCAGTTCTTCCGCACGACGAACCCCAAGATCGTCGCGCAGCACCACGCGAAGGTCTACGGCAAGGCCGCGAAGGGTGCGCCGCCGATGTCGGTGCCGCACCTCGACACCCGCGTCGTCGACGGCGAGACCGCCCTGCTGTTCGGGCCGTACGCCGGTTTCACGCCGAAGTTCCTGAAGAGCTCGACGTGGTTCGACCTGCCGTTCTCGATCCGGCTGCACAACCTCGGCCCGATGATCCAGGTGGGCCTGAAGAACTTCGACCTCGTGAAGTACCTCGTCTCCGAGCTCGTCGCCTCGCGCGAGAAGAAGCTCGCAGCGCTCCGCGAGTTCATGCCCACCGCCAAGAGCGAGGACTGGGAGCTCATCACCGCCGGCCAGCGCGTGCAGGTCATGAAGAAGGACCCCGAGAAGGGCGGCGTGCTGCAGTTCGGCACCGAAGTCATCACGGGCGCCGACGGAACGATCGCGGGCCTGCTCGGCGCCTCTCCGGGGGCGTCGACCGCCGCGCCCATCATGCTCGACGTGCTCGGCCGCTGCTTCCCCGACCGCATGGCCGGCTGGGAGTCGAAGCTGCGCGAGATGATCCCGAGCTACGGCACGAAGCTCTCGAGCGACCCCGAGGCGGCCGCCGCCTCGCTCGCGGCCACGGCGAAGGTGCTGAACATCACGGCCTGACGCTCTCGATGCCGGGTCTCGACAGGCCCGACCAGCGAGCTTCTGCGGGTTGAGTCAGCCGAAACCTGAGCACGTCGAAACCCGAGCTTGTCGAAACCCGGAGCGCTCTGGTACCGTCGTACCCGCTATGAAGTGAGCACACACCCCGTCCCGCGCCTGAGGCGCCGTCGACATCGGGTGTGCTCACGGCTCTGATCAGGCCGTGCCGGTCGCGACCGCGACAGTGCGCACCCATCGACGGCAATGCCCGGCGGGATCCTTCCGCTCCCGGGCGGTCGTCGGCGCCGCGCGCCCGCGTTCCGCCAGCTCGGTGCATCGTGCGCACGGCACGCGCGCCGCGGCATCCGTCGACTGCCCGGGGGCATTCGCGCAAAGGGCGTACCGCATGGCTGTATCCGTCACCCATTCCCACCATCTCCGTGTCGACGGGCTCTCCGTCTCATATCCCGATCGACGCGTGTTCTCAGACCTCGGCTTCGCCGTCGCCCCGGGCCAGCGCCTCGGGCTGATCGGCGAGAACGGAGCCGGCAAGTCCACCCTGCTCCGGCTCATGGCCGGCGACTTCGAGCGAGCGGATGCCGCGGCATCCGTCGGCTCGGAGGCCACCACCTCGGGCCGCATCACCCGGCCGCGTCGCACGGCGCTGCTCGCCCAGGAGCTGCCGTTCGGCCCGGGCGACCGTATCGGCGAGGTGCTCGAGGCCGCACTCGCCGAGGTGCGGGCGATCGAGCGCGAGCTCGAAGACGCCTCGGCGGCGCTGGCCGACGACCAGTCGGACGATGACTCGGGCGCCGGCCCCGACGCCTCCGCCGCGCGCTACTCGGCCGCGCTCGACGCCGCAGAACGCGCCGACGTGTGGAGCGCCGAGGCGCGTCGCGACGAGCTGCTCGACGGGCTCGGCGTCGGCTCGCTCGGCCTCGACCGGCGTGTCGACGAGCTCTCGGGCGGCCAGCGATCGCGCTTCGCGCTCGCCGCGCTGCTGCTCAGCGCGCCCGACGCGCTGCTGCTCGACGAGCCGACCAACCACCTCGATGATGCCGCAGCGGCATTCCTGGAGGACCGGCTTCGCTCGTGGCGCGGTCCGGTCGTGTTCGCGAGTCACGACCGGGCGTTCCTCGAACGGGCGGCCACGGGGCTGCTCGACCTCGACCCCGGCAGGGAGGGCGCTCTCGCACGTGCCGGGGCGGGAGCCGGGTCTCCCGACGGCCAGCCGGACGCGGTGCTCGCCGCAGCGGGCGGAACCGTCTTCGGCGGCGGGTTCAGCGAGTTTCTGCAGGTGAAGGCCGACGAGCGGCAGCGCTGGCTCCGCCAGTACGACGACGAGCAGGCGGAGCTGAGGCGACTCCGGGGCGAGGTCGGCGGCGCTGCCCGTCGTGTCGCCCATGGCCGGGCAGCCACCGACAACGACAAGTTCATCAGGCACTTCAAGGGCGAGAATGTCGACCAGGCGATCTCGCGGCGCGTGCGGAACCTCGAGATGCGCCTCGCGACCCTCGAGCGAGAGCAGGTGCCGAAGCCTCCAGCGCCGCTCGTCTTCGCCGGCATCCCGTCGGGCTCGCACGCCTTCGACGAGGAGTCCGGCCTGCTGCTGCAGCTGTCGGAGGTGACCGTCGACGGCCGGCTTTCGCTCGAGACCCTGCAGGTCGCCCCGCTCACGCGGCTCCTCGTGACGGGTGCGAACGGCGCCGGCAAGTCGACGCTGCTGAACGTGCTCGCGGGCGCTCAGCGTGTCGATGACGGCACCGTGCACCGGCGAAAGGGGCTGCGCGTGCAACTGCTCGAGCAGGACGTGCGCTTCGCCGACCCCGACGCGACACCGCGGCGGCTGTACGAGCGCGTGCTCGGCGAACGACGGGTCGAGCAGGTGCCGCTCGGCAGCCTCGGCCTGATCGCCCCTCGCGACGAGTCGCGCCCGGTCGGCGCGCTCTCCGTCGGCCAGCAGCGGCGCCTCGCGCTCGCGCTCGTGATCGCGCGGCCGCCGCACGTGTTCCTGCTCGACGAGCCGACGAACCACCTCTCGCTCGCCCTCGCGACCGACCTCGAGGAGGCGCTCGGCGCCTACCCCGGCGCCGTCGTCATCGCGAGCCACGACCGGTGGCTGCGGCGCAGGTGGGCGGGGGAGGAGCTCGAACTCGTGGCGGGAAGCGCCGTGACGAGTGGCGCGGTGCCGGTAGGAGCGCTCCGATAGACGAGCGGATGCCGCGGCGCGCGTGTCGCCGCGGCATCCGCTTGCTTCTCGTTCGAACATGTGTTCGAATATCGGTATGCGGTGGAGCGGGCAGGAACTGGGGGTGGAGCAGACCGGCGCGCTCCCCGGGCTCGCGAAGCTCAACAACCTCGTTCGCTCGGTGCAGACGCCAGACTTCGCGGGCGTCACCTTTCACGAGGTGCTCGCGAAGTCCGCCCTCAACCGCGTGCCGGGCCAGTCGGCGATGCCGTTCGGCTGGACCATCAACCCGTATCGGGGCTGCAGCCATGCCTGCGTCTATTGCTTCGCCCGGCCCACGCACACCTATCTCGACCTCGACGCCGGCGACGACTTCGACCGGCAGATCATCGTGAAGGTCAACGTCGCCGACGTGCTGCGACGCGAGCTCGCGAAGCCGTCGTGGCGGCATGAACCTGTCGCCCTCGGCACCAACACCGACCCGTATCAGCGTGCCGAGGGGCGCTACACGCTCATGCCGGGCATCATCGAGGCACTCGCCACGAGCGGCACGCCGTTCAGCATCCTCACCAAGGGCACGCTGCTGCGGCGCGACCTGCCGCTGCTCGTCGAGGCCGCAGCCCTTGTTCCCGTCGACGTCGCCATGTCGATCGCGATCTACGACGACGAACTGCAGCATTCCGTCGAACCGGGCACCCCGAGCACGAAGGCGCGGCTTGCCACCGTCACCGCGGTTCGCGACGCGGGGCTCGACTGCTCGGTGTTCCTGATGCCGATCCTGCCCTACCTCACCGACACGAAGGCGCACCTCGACGAGGCGTTGCGGTCGGTGAAGGCGGCCGGTGGCACGAGCGTGCTCTACTCCGCCCTGCACCTGCGCGGCGCGGTGAAGCCGTGGTTCATGCAGTGGCTCGAGCGTGCCCACCCCGACCTCGTGCCCAAGTACCGCTCGATGTACTACGGCAACAATGCCTACGCGCCAAAGGCGTACCGACAGTGGCTCGGCGAGCGCATCCGGCCGCTGATCAGGGCCCATCGACTCGAACGTGGTCGCGAAGACCCCGTCACCGGGGGAGTGCGTTCCTCGGCGCTCGCCGGTGGTCCGGCCAGTGGCTTCGTCGACGGCCGGCGGCCCGCCGGGCATGCGCGACCGGTCGCCTCGGGCGGCGAACTCCCCGAATCGCTGAGCCTGCCGCCCGACCCGTCGGCGCTGTTCTGATCGCAAGTCCCCGCGAGCCTCCCGGAAACTGGGATAATCCGCTGGAGGCCCGAACAGTGGTGTTCGCAGGCGGTACGAGCGGAGGTAACGATGACCCTGGGGTTGCCGGGGCACCTCGCGCGCGATTCGCAGAGCCGAGCGCTCGCGAACGCCGGCCACGCGGCGGCGTACACCTGCCTCGGCATCGGCGTGGTGCTGTGCGGCGTCATGGCGACGATCGGCGGCCGACCGGAGCGCTGGAACGTGGCGCTGCTCCTCATCATCATGGTCGTGCTGCTCACGCTCGTCGCGCGGTACCCGACCGTGACGTTGACCGTGCTATACCTCATCGTCGGAGCCGGGATCGTCCTGGCGATCACGATCATGATCATGCCCGACGGCGAGTTCCCGACGACGAGCAACGCCGCGCTCGCGCTGCCGGCCACCGCGCTCCTCCTCGTGGGCGGTGCGGGCAGCGGTTCGGCGATCGCAGTCACGTGGACGACGCTCGGCTTCGCCCTCAGCGAGGCGGCGGCCTTCCTCGGCGTCGTCATCGCCGGGAGCGTGTACTCGCCGAACCTCGCGGTGTGCTTCGCGTTCGCCATCGTCGTGATCGTGCGGGTGTTCGACGGGGTCACCCGCCGGTTCGACATGCGCCGCGAGACCGGCCTGCATCGCGCGAGCCAGCAGACCAGGGAGCTCGCGATCCGCCACGACTACGAGCTTCGTGCCACCGCGCGTCTGCACGACACCGCGCTCAGTCACCTGGTGGCGATCGCCGCAGCAGGGTCCGGCCCGGTCGACGAGCGCCTGCGGGTCGGCATCCGTCAAGATCTCGGCCTCATCGTGGGGCGCGACTGGGCGATCGACCACGCACTCGGCAACGACGGCTCGACGGGCACGACGGCGTTGCGCTCCTTCGCGCCGCCCGCGGGCGCATCGTCATCGACGCCGCCGGGTGCGACTGCACGGGGCGGGCGGGCGAGCGGATGGCGCGGCCGAGCGCGAGCCAACGGCATGGCGACCGACCCCCGAACACCTGTGGAGGAGACCGTGCCATCGCTCTCGCATGCGTTCTCGGCTGCGGCCAACGCGGGCCTCGACGTGCGAGTGACCGGGGATTTCTCGGTGCTCGCCACCTTGGGTCCACGCCGGGTCGCAGCGCTCGACGCCGCGGTCGCGCAGTGCCTCATCAATGTCGCCCGCCACGCTGGAGTCGATCAGGCCGAACTCGCGCTCGGACTGGGGGGCGGCGAGGTGACGGTCGCCGTCATGGACAGCGGCGTGGGCTTCGACGAGAGCGAGGTGCCGCCCGATCGCATCGGCCTGCGCACCTCGATCCGTGCCCGCATCGAGCAGGAGCAGGGCACGGTTCGCCTCTGGTCGACGAAGGGGATCGGCACGACCATCGTGCTGACCGTGCCCGAGGGCGGCGAATGAGCGGGCACCTGCGGCTCACCCCGCAGGAGGCCGATCCGATCGGGGCCATCAGCGCGTCGCCGATCGTGACCGTCGGCTCGATCCTCGCCTTCCTGCTCGCCACCGGCCTGACCTGGTCGCATCGGAGCGAAGTGGGCTCACCGCTGGCGGCCGGCATCGCGCTCGTGCTCGTGGCCGCGGCGGGCGCTGCAGCGGTGATCGCCTCGTCGCCGGCGCGCGCCCCGTTCACCAACGAGCGCCTCTGGATCATCGTGACGCTGGCGGTGGGCGGCGCCATCGCGGAGTACGTCAGCACGATCGGCAACAATCGCCAGCTCTCCGACGACTTCGGGCCGACCGTCATCGGCATGCTCATTCTCGCGCTCGCCCCGTTCTGCACGTGGGTGTCGCTCGCGCTCGCCGGAGTGTTGTCTGCTGCGGTCCTCTCGATCCTCGTCATCGGAGCCTCGATGTACGCGTCGTCCGAGGCGCCGATCGCCGCGCTCATCACCCTGAACTCGGCGCCCGTGCTCGCGATGTCGGCGGCGGCGGCCGGCTACTCGTACGGGATCGTCGCCGAGACCCTCGCCTGGCAACGCGAGGCCAACCGGGCGGCGTTGCAGCGCGACGCCGAGCTGCGCGCCGGCATCGCCCGTTCGGTGCAGCAGAGCCGGGTCTCGGTGCTCGGGCGGGAGGTGCTGCCCTTCCTCGCCGGCGTCATGACGGCCGAACGCATCTCGGTGGCCGACGCCGACCGGGCGCGCGAGCTCGCCGAAGCCCTCCGCCGGGCGCTGCGGGCGGGCATCGAGTCGACCTGGCTCGATGACCTCGCTATGAACATCCGGATGAATCGGGGCGTGGACACGATCATCGACGACCCGACGGGTGCCGCAGCGGCGCTCACCGCCGACCAACGCTCGGCGCTCACCGCCCTCATCTCGTGGCTCGGCGATGCCTCCCGATCACAGCTCATCCGGGTCGCGTTCACCGGCGCGGGCGATGGTGACGGGCATGGTGACATCGTGCTCGTCTCCGATTCCGGGGCCTCGCCGCCGAGCCGACGCGAACTCGATCGCTTCGTCGCCGTGGCGCGCGCAGTCGCCTTACGTGCGGATGCGACGCTGACGCGAGAGAATGTGACGGTGGGGTTGAGTTATGACATCGATTGAGCACGCACCGCCAGCGGTCCCGGCAGCGCCGTACCGACTGGCCCTGCTCGACGACCACGAGCTCATCGTCGACGGGCTCGCACGGTGGTTCACCGACTTCGCCGCTGACTTCACGGTCGTCATCCGTGTCACGAGCTGGTTGGATCTTGTGCGGGACCCCGAGTTCCCCGTCGACCTCGTTCTGATGGACCTGCAACTCGGCGACACCGTCTCCATCGAGTCGCGCATCAGGGCGTGCCGCGCCGCAGGGGCGAAGGTGATCGTCGTCACCGCGATCGACGACGAGGAATCTCGCCGCCGATCGCTCGTGGCGGGTGCAGCCGGCTTCGTCTCCAAGACGCTGCCGGCCGATGAACTCGTCGACTACGCGCGGCGCGTCATGCGAGGCGAGCGGGTGCAGCGGCATCCGTCGACCGCGGTGCGCGCCGACGCCGCCGGCGACGGCGATCCACCCGACCGGCACGGCGTGGCGCTGAGCGCGGCCGAAGAGAAGGCGCTGCGTTACTACGCGCAAGGACTCAGCACGGTGGAGGTCGGCCGACGCATGGAGGTCGGCTACGAGACGGCGAAGACCTACTTGCGACGTGTGCGCGAGAAGTACGCCAAGGCGGGCCGGCCGGCGAGCCGCAAGGCCGAGCTGATCCGTCGCGCGGCGGAAGACGGGTACCTCGAGTAGATGGCGAAGCTGTACTTCCGCTATGGGGCGATGAACTCCGGCAAGTCGACGGCGTTGCTCCAGGCGGCATTCAACTATGAAGAGCGCGGGCACCAGGTGCTGCTCGCGAAGCCGGCGGTCGACACGAAGGGTGATTGCGACATCGTCTCCCGGCTCGGAGTGGTGCGCGAGGTCGACTTCACCATCGCCCCCGACTCGAGCGTGCGCGAGCTGTTCGCGGCGCATCGCGATCGGGTGATCGAACAGCGAGGTCGCGACGTGAGTTGCCTGCTCGTCGACGAGGCCCAGTTCCTGAACTCCGATCAGGTCGACGATCTGCTGCGCATCGCGCTCATCGACGGTGTGCCGGTGCTCGCCTACGGCATTCGCACCGACTTCCAGACGGTGGCGTTCCCCGGCAGCAGACGGCTGCTCGAGATCTCGCACAGCCTCGAGGAACTGAAGACCATCTGCCGTTGCGGTCGCAAGGCGATCTTCAACGCGCGGCTCATCGATGGGGAGTTCGTCTTCGACGGCGACCAGGTCGCGATCGACGGCGAGGCCGTCACCTACGAATCGCTCTGCGGCGTCTGCTACCTCGAAGAGAGCGGCGGCGTGCTGAACGGGCGCCACTGAGCGGATGCCGCGAGGGCTGGCGCTTTCGGTGCGCGGCGCGTGAAGCGGGGCTGGCGCTTTCGGTGCGCGGCGCGTGAAGATGGAGTGAGACTCCACGGAGGTGCGCCATGAACGAGATCGCAGTGGGCGTCAGTACCGGCGGATCCGCCACGATGCGCGCCGTGCGTTGGGCGGCCGAGCGAGCGTCGGCGTCGGGCAGCAGCCTGCGCCTCGTGCACGTCGTCGACGACGATTCGGCGATCGTGGCGCGCGCCGCAGCCGCACCGGGGGAGGCGACGAGCGTCGACAGCATCGACGCCGAACGCCAGGTGCGGCAGTGCCTCGACGAAGCCGCGGCGCTCGTCTTGGGCATCGACGACCGCATCTCGATCGTCACGACGCTCGAACACGGGTCGCCCGTCGACGTCTTCGAACGGATCTCGGCCGACGCCGAAATGCTCGTGGTGGGCAGCGATTGGCACGGAGGTCGCCGGGCGAGCCGCCGCCGAGTACTGAGCCTTCGCATCGCCGCGGTCAGTCGAGCTGCGGTCGCGGTCATCCCCGACCTCGATCCCGGCGATCGCCGGGGCGTCGTCGTGGGAGTCGACGGCTCGCACATCTCCGATCACGCCCTCGCATTCGCGGCCGACGAGGCCGCGCGAACGGGCGAACCGCTCATCGCCGTGCACTCCTGGGACGTGGTCGCGATGGTCGGCGGCGAGTACGGCTATGGCGCCCCGCTCGTCGCCGCCGACGACCTCGCCCGGGCGGAGTCCGAGATCCTCGACGCTGCGCTCGCGCCGGTCGTCGCCGCGCACCCCGGACTGGAGGTACGTCGCTCGGTGGTGGCCGGCGATCCCGTGCACGATCTCACCGAGGCCGCCTCGGAGGCGAGCATGCTCGTGGTCGGCAGCCACGGACGCGGGGCACTCGCGCGATTCCTGCTCGGATCCGTCAGTCAGGGCGTGCTCGCCGATCTCGTGGCTCCGACGATCGTGCTCAGGTGACCGGCGCCGCCCGTCTCGACACCGTGTCGTCCGTCGTGCCCACCGCGAGGAGAGTCGACGGCGTGGACGCCGCTCGGGGGCTCGCGCTCATCGGCATGTTCATCGCGCACGTCGCGCCTGCTGCGACATCCGCTGACCTGGCCTCGCTGCTGGCGATCGCCGACGAGCGTCCTCGACTGCTGTTCGCTCTGACCGCTGGAATGGGCCTGGCCTTCATCTCCGGCGGCGTCCGCCCGATCGTGACGGGCCGGGGCCCGCTGCGGCGGCAGATCGCGATCAGGGCGGTGATTCTCATCGCGCTCGGGGTGCTCATCGCGGTGACGCTGCATCCGCTCGTGTTCATCATCCTCGATGTCTACGGGGTCGCCTTCCTCGTGATGCTGCCCCTGTTGTTCATCCCTGCTCGTGCGGCCCTCGCCGCGGGCATCGCCCTGCTCGCGGTCATGCCGGGGCTCGCCGAGCTCGCGAGCACCACCGAGGTCGTCGCCGATCTGCAGTCGGGTTCGTTCGCGATCGTCGCGGACTGGTTCGTGAGCGGCGCCTATCCCGTCGTCGAGTGGGTTCCCGTCATGATGATCGGCCTCGCCCTCGTGCGCTTCGACCTCGCATCGCCGCGTGTGGTCACGGTCGCGGCCGTCACTGGGGCCGCGACGGCATCGGTGCTGCTGCCCCTCGTCGCCCTGATGCCCGGCGGCGGTGCCTCCTCGTTCGCCGGCGAGGTCGATCCGGGCGTCTCGGCGCTGCGCACCTCGCTCGAGGCGCTCGGCAACGTCGGTGTCGGCGTCGTCATCGTGGCGGGGATGCTGCTGCTCACCTTCTTCGCACGCCCGTCGGTGCGCCGGGTGGCCGGTGCCGTGCTCTCGCCGGTCATCGCGATGGGGGCGATGCCGCTGACGATCTACACGCTGCACCTGCTCGTGCTCGCCGCGTCGATCCGCATCGAGAACGGCTACTACACCGACGACTCCGGCGAGCTCCTGTTCGGGCTCATCGCAGGATCGATGGTCTTCGCCTGGCTGTGGCGGCGCTACCTCGGCCGGGGTCCGCTCGAGCGTCTGCTCAGGTGGGCGAGCGGTCGCGGCCGAGCGGATGCCGCGCGTGTGACACCTCCGAAGTGAACGGCAGCGGGCGTTCCGGTAGCGCACCGCTCCGTCCGGCGTCGGCGCAGCGGCGGTACGGCAGAATGGAACGGTTCGATCGGGAGGATCTCCATGCGCATCTCCGTCATCGGCTGCGGCTATCTCGGCGCGGTGCATGCTTCTGCGATGGCCGAGCTCGGCCACGACGTGGTCGGCATCGATGTCGACGAACGCAAGATCGCGGCGCTCGCGGCCGGTCGGCCCGCGTTCTACGAGCCGGGGCTCCCCGAGATCCTCGCCTCGGCCACGGCGAGCGGACGGTTGCGCTTCAGCACCGACATCGCTGCTGCCGCCGATGCCGAGGTCCATTTCCTCGCCGTCGGCACCCCGCAGGCGGCTGAGACCGGTGCCGCCGATGTGTCATACGTCGATGCGGCCTTCACCGCACTGCTGCCGCACCTGACCGCAGGGTCACTCATCGTCGGCAAGAGCACCGTGCCCGTCGGCACGGCTGCTCGCCTCGCCGCTCAGCTCGCATTCGAGGCCCCTCACGCGAGTCTCGCGTGGAACCCCGAGTTCCTGCGCGAGGGCTTCGCCGTGAAGGACACCCTCTCGCCCGATCGGCTGGTCTACGGCGTCGCACCGGGCGATGACCACGCGGCATCCGTGCTCGATCACGTGTATCGAGCCGCGATCGAGGCCGGCACGCCTCGCATCGTCACCGACTACGCTACCGCCGAGCTCGTGAAGGTCGCCGCGAACGCCTTCCTTGCGACGAAGATCAGCTTCATCAACGCGATGTCGGAGATCGCAGATGCCACCGGCGCAGACGTCACGGCGCTCGCGGACGCGATCGGGCACGACGTCCGCATCGGTCGGCGATTCCTGAACGCCGGCGTCGGTTTCGGTGGCGGCTGCCTTCCGAAGGACATCCGTGGATTCATCGCTCGGGCCGAGGAGCTCGGCCTGAACGACACCCTCGCGTTCCTCGGCGAGGTCGACCAGGTTAATCTCAGGCAGCGCCGTCGAGTCGTGGAGCTCGCAGTGCAGGACCTCGGCGGTTCGGCGGCCGGGAAGAAGGTTGCCGTGCTCGGTGTGACCTTCAAGCCCGATTCCGACGACGTGCGCGACTCGCCCGCCCTCGACATCGCGGTCAGCCTGCAGGAGCACGGCGCCGACGTCGTCGTCACCGACCCAGAGGGCATCGAGAGCGCTCTCGCGCGACGCCCCGACCTGGTCACGGCATCGACGACCCGGGAGGCTCTGTTCGGGGCGGATCTCGTGATCCTCGCCACCGAGTGGAACGAGTACCGCACGCTGGATCCGGAAGCGACCGGTCGGCTCGTAGGGGAGCGGCGGATCATCGATGGACGCAACGTTCTCGATCCGGCTGCATGGAGGGCCGCGGGCTGGCACTACCGCGGGATCGGCCGGCCGTAGCCCGATCGGATCGGGTCGGGTCGGATCGGGAATGAGAAAACCCCCTCCCGAAGGAGGGGGTTTCACCCGGTCGGGGTGACAGGATTTGAACCTGCGACCTCGTCGTCCCGAACGACGCGCGCTACCAAGCTGCGCCACACCCCGGGCCGGCCCTTGCGAGCCTCAACAAGGATAGCCGATAAATGGCGGCCGTCAGACCACCTCGGTCATGCCGTGGGCACGAGCGTCAGCAGCGTGGCCTCGGGCGGGCAGGCGAAACGCACAGGGGCGTAGATCGAGGTGCCGAGCCCCGCGGAGACGTTCAAGAACGCCGACCGCAGGCCGTGGCGCCAGACACTGAGCCCCTTGACCTGGTCGCGCGGGATGTCGCAGTTCGTGACGAGTGCGCCGAAACCGGGCACGCACACCTGACCCCCATGCGTGTGACCGGCGAGCAGCAACTGCGCGCCGTGGTTCACAAAGGAGTTGAGCACCCGCTGGTAGGGGGCATGGGCGACGCCCACGGTCACGGTCGGGCGGTCGACGACGGATGCCTCGTCGGGCCACGTCTCGTCGCCGAGCGGGTCGTCGGCGCGCAACTCGTCGATCGCCGCGGTGATGAGATCGAGCCGGTCATAGCCCTTGTGCGGATCGTCGACCCCGAAGAACTCGAAGTGCGTGCCACGCAGGTCGAGGGCGGTCGCGGTGTTGTCGAGGTCGCGCCACCCGAGTTCTGCGAAGAAGTCGTGCAGTTCGCCGATGTCGAGTCGCTTCGCGCTGCGACCGAGGCGCGACGGCCCTGTGAAGTAGGCGAACGGATTCTTCGCGACGGGGCCGAAGTAGTCGTTCGAGCCGTTGACGAACACGCCGGGAACGCCGCGGAACGGCTCCAGCGCGCGTCGGATGCCCTCGATGCCGCGCTCGTGGCCGAGGTTGTCACCCGTGTCGACGACGAGATCGGGTTTCAGGTCGGCGAGGCTGCGCACCCACTCCTGTTTGTCGCGCTGCCACGGCGCCATGTGCAGGTCGGAGAGGTGCAGCACGCGGATCGGCTCCGAGCCGGGCGGAAGCACAGGCACGTCCACTTGGCGGAGGGTCCATCGCGTGCGCTCGACGAGCGATCCGTACGCGAAAGCGGCCGCGCCGGCCGCGGCGATCGACAGGGCGATCGTCGCGACCGGCGGGATGCGAGTGTTCGCCATGCCCGCGACTAGTCGTCGCCGGGGGCGTCGCCGCCCCCGCCGAGCTTGCCGACGCTGATCGTGATCTGGTCGCCGGGCTTGGCGAAACCACCGCCGGCGGGGTTCTGCGAGATCACGACGCCCACCTTCGTGGGATCGACCGTGTTCTCGTTCTGGCGCTGCACCTTGAAGCCGGCTTGCTTCAACGCGGCTTCCGCCTGTTCACCCGTCATGCCGACGACGTTCGGTACTCCGGTCATCGAGCCATTGCTCGTGAAGATGCGAATCGTCGTGCCCTTGCCGGCCTGGCCGGCCGGATCGGTGCCCGACACCGTGCCGGCGGGCAGGTTGGAGTCCTGCTGGCCGCCGTCTTCGGCGACGAAGCCGGCCGTCTCGATCGCCTGCTTCGCAGCGTCGAACGAGAGCCCTGCGACCTGCGGGATGTCGACCAGCACCTGCTTGAACAGCGACTGATCGGGCTGAGTGAATTCCGCGCCGCCGTACTTCTCGTCGGCGAGGGTCATGATCGACTTCCACATGCGGTGGCGGGCCGTGGCGACCGGACCGCTGTCCCACGAGTCGAGCCTCCGCTGGTCGGCCTTGCCGGTGACGCTTCCCACCCACACCGCGGTGGCGACGCGCGTCGAGGCGCCGTTCATCCAGGTGTCCTTGTTCTCGTCGGTGGTACCCGTCTTGCCGATGTGCGGCACCCCGGTACCCGTGTTCGAGGCACTCGCGGTGCCGCTGAACGTCTGGGCCATCGCGTAGGCCATGCCCGCGGCGACATTCGGTGCGACTGACTGCGTGCACGTGCTGGCGGGCGGCGCAACCGTTTCGCCATCGGCCTTGGTGATCGCGGTGATCGCGATCGGCGAGCAGGTCGACCCGTTGTTCGCGATGCCCGCGAAGGCCCCGACCATCGCGAGAGGGGAGACCTCTTCGGTGCCGAGGACTGCGCTCGGGCTGAAGACTTCGTTGGGATTGATCTTGCGCGTGCCGTCTTCGTTGTACACGGGGCCGTTGTCGTCGTACTCGAACTTCTGGCCGAGCTCGAGGCCGTCGGCGCGCTTCACGCCGAATGCCTCTGCGGTCTGCTTGATCTTGCAGAGGTCGAGCTGCTGGGCCATGGCGACGAACGAGGTGTTCACCGAGTACTTCGTCGCGTCGACGGCGTTGTTCGCCCCCGTCCCATCGTCGTTCTTCGGGTCGTAGCTGCCCTGCCAGGTGCCGTTGCAGCTGTCGGGGAAGGAGGTGAAGACGCGGCGCTTGCCGTTGAAGGTCTCACGGAGGGAGTGCCCCTCGTTCAGCCATTCGCCGAGGGTGAAGACCTTGAACGTCGACCCGGGCTGGAACCCGCTCGAGCCGCCGTGGGCGAAGTCGGTCGAGTAGTTGATCGACTCGAACTCGGCGCTCGAGTTCAACTGCTCCTCGTCCTGCGAGTACTTCTTGTTCTGCACCATCGCGAGCACCTTGCCGGTACCGACCTCCATGCTCACGGCAACCGAGCCGACGTCGAACCGTTCGTCGACCATCGGCACGTTCTCGGTCATCGCGGCCTCAGCGCGGTTCTGCAACTCGAGGTCGAGAGTCGTGTCGATGTCGAGACCACCGGTCTGCAGCATCTGGGTGCCCTCGTTGACGTCGGGGGTCGTCGGGTCGTCGTAGTGGCGCTTGATCACCCAGGTGACGTAGTCGCAGAAGAAGGCCGAGCCGCCCGCGGTCTGGCAGCCGGTGCTCGGCGGGGCGATCACCGGTGTAACGGGAGTCGCGACGGCGGCCGCGTGCTCTTCCGCCGTGATCTTCTTGTATTCGAGCATCTCGCCGAGAATGTAGTCGCGACGCTCCTTGTTCTTCACATACGGAATAGGAGCGCCAGCCTCGTCGACGACGGGCACGCCGTTCTCATCGACGGGCGCCACACCGTTCTCTTCGTCTTCGGGCTGGTCGAGGCGAAGCGCATCGGGGAAGTTCACGATGGCGATGAGGCTGGCGGCCTCGGGCAGCGACAGCGTCGCTGCCGTCTTCGAGTAGTAGTACTGGGCGGCGGATTCGATGCCGTACACGCGCCCGCCGAACCCGGCGATGTTCAGGTATCCCTTGAGGATGTCGTCTTTCGTGTATTCCTTCTCGAGCGCGATCGCGTAGCGGATCTCCTTGAGCTTGCGCGAGACGCTGACCTCGGTCGCCTCGTCGTACGCCTTCTCGAACTCCTCTTGGTTGCTCGCCTTCTTCGTGTTGTTGTTGATCAACACGTTCTTGACGTACTGCTGCGTGATCGACGAGCCGCCCTGCGTGTCTTCGCCGGTGACGGTCTTCAGGGCGCCGCGGATCGTGCCCTGGATGTCGACGCCACCGTGCTCGTAGAAGCGCGGGTCCTCGCCGGCGATCGCTGCGTCCTTGACGTACTGGCTGATCGCCTCCCAACCGACCTCTTCGCGGTTGTCATCGAAGAAGGAGGCGAGGAGGTAGCGCGAGCCGTCGGGCTGCGTGGCATAGATGTTCGACTTCTGCGACAGTTCGCCGGGTTCGAGGTACCCGGGCAGGTTCTCGAACATGGTGATGCTGTTGTTCGTGGCCATGCCGGTGACGGCGAGGGCTGGAGTCACCGCGGCGGTGACGAGCACGCCGGCGAGAGCGCTCATGCCGACGAAGCCGAGGATTCCGGCGCCGACGTCGCTCATCGTACGTTTTTGGGCAGACATATAGTGGAGCTTAACGGAGAAGGCTGACAAATCCCGCTATGCACGCTGAACGCGTCGTCGGAGGGGAGGCGCGCCGATCCACGCGAATCCCGCGCTCCGTTCGACATCGCCGCACCGCATCGACCGCACCGTCGATGCATGCGACACAGAGACGAGGAACCATGACGACCTGGGAGTACATCACCACTCCGCTGCTCATCCACAACACGGCGGCGATCCTGAACAACTGGGGCTCCGAGGGCTGGGAGCTCGTGCAGATCGTGCAGGGCCCCGAGGGCGGCCTCGTCGCCTACCTGAAGCGCCCGACCGGCGGCGAGTCGTCTGCCGCGGCATCCGCCGGCGCAGCGGCCGCCGCGCAGGCCGCCAAGCAGTTCGAGGGCGAGGGACACGCCTGATGGCCGCCATCGAGGCGCGCCTCGCCGAACTCGGCATCGAGTTGCCCGACGTCGCACCGCCCGTCGCCGCGTACGTGCCGGCGGTCGTCACCGGCGCCCACGTCTACACCTCGGGTCAGCTGCCCTTCACCGCGGGCGTGCTGCCCGCGACCGGCAAGGTCGGCGACGGCCACGGGCTCGTTCCCGCAGACGACGCGAAGACGTACGCCCGCACCGCGGCGCTCAACGCGCTCGCGGCGGTGCGCGCCGAGATCGGTACGCTCGACCGGGTCACCCGCATCGTGAAGCTCGTCGGCTTCGTGGCATCCGATCCCTCATTCTCCGGCCAGCCCGGCGTCATCAACGGGGCATCCGAAGTGCTCGGCGAGATCTTCGGCGAGGCCGGCCGCCACGCACGCTCCGCAGTGGGCGTCGCCGTGCTGCCGCTCGACTCGCCGGTCGAGCTCGAACTCGTGGTCGAGTTCGAGTAGACGCAGTCAGCAGCCACGAACAGCGGATGCCGCGTCGGGAGCGATCCCGACGCGGCATCCGTCGTTTCAGGGCCGGGATGCCCTACTTCACCTGCTCGCTGATGACCTGCATGATCGAGGTGTCGGCGAGCGTCGTCGTGTCGCCGATCTCGCGGCCTTCTGCGAGGTCGCGGAGGAGCCGGCGCATGATCTTGCCCGAGCGCGTCTTCGGCAGCTCGTTGACGATGAAGACCTGACGCGGGCGGGCGATCGCGCCGATCTGCTGGGCGACGTGCTTGCGGAGCTCGTCGCTGGCTGCCGCGAGATCGTTCACCTGATCGGCCTGGCTGGCCTTCAGGATCACGAACGCGACGACGGCCTGGCCGGTCGCCTCGTCGGACGCGCCGACGACCGCAGCCTCGGCCGTCCACGGGTGGGCGACGAGCGAGGACTCGATCTCGGCGGTCGAGAGACGGTGGCCAGAGACGTTCATGACGTCGTCGACCCGGCCGAGCAGCCAGATGTCGCCGTCTTCGTCGCGTCGTGCACCGTCGCCGGCGAAGTACTTGTCGCCGAACTTCTCCCAGTAGGTCTCCTTGAAGCGCTCGGGGTCGCCCCAGATGCCGCGGAGCATCGAGGGCCACGGCTCGGTGATCGTGAGGAGGCCGCCGCCTTCGCCCTCGATCGGGGTGCCCTCGTCGTCGACGATGTCGATCGAGATTCCGGGAACCGGTACTTGCGCCGACCCGGGCTTCAGGTCGGTCACGCCGGGCAGCGCCGAGATCATGATCGCGCCCGTCTCGGTCTGCCACCACGTGTCGACGACGGGGATCGAGCCGCCGCCGATGACGTGGCGGTACCAGATCCAGGCCTCGGGGTTGATCGGCTCGCCGACCGAGCCGAGCAGGCGCAGCGATCGCACGTTGTAGTCGCGCACGACGTCACGGCCCTGCTTCATGAACGAGCGGATGGCGGTCGGCGCCGTGTAGAGGATCGAGACGCGGTACTTCTCGATGATCTCCCACCAGCGGCCGGGGTGCGGCGTGTCGGGCGTGCCCTCGTAGAGCACCTGCGTGGCGCCGTTCGCGAGCGGCCCGTAGACGACGTAAGAGTGACCGGTGATCCAGCCGACGTCGGCCGTGCACCAGTACACATCGCGTTCGGGGTGCAGGTCGAAGACGTTCTTGTGGGTGAACGCCGTCTGGGTGAGGTAGCCGCCCGAGGTGTGCAGGATGCCCTTGGGGTTGCCCGTCGTTCCCGAGGTGTAGAGGATGAACAGCGGGTGCTCGGCGTTGAAGCCCTGCGCCTCGTGGTCGGCGTCGGCCGCGGCGAGCTGCTCGCTCCACGACACGTCGCGCCCCTCGACCCAGGCCACCTCGCCGCCGGTGCGGTTCACGACGAGCACGGAGCGCACGGTGGTCTCGGCGGCCTCGATGGCCTCGTCGACCGTGGGCTTCAGCGGGAACGCTTTGCCCTTGCGGTATCCGCCGTCGGCGGTGATGACGACCTCGGCCTGGGCATCGTCGATGCGCGACTGCAGGCTCTTCGACGAGAACCCGCCGAAGACCACGGAGTGCACGGCGCCGATGCGGGCGCAGGCGAGCATTGCGATGACGGCCTCGGGGATCATCGGCAGGTAGATCGCGACGCGGTCGCCGGCCTGCACGCCGAGCCCGAGCAGCGCGTTCGCGGCGCGCTTGACTTCAGCGGTCAGTTCGGCGTAGGTGATGGAGCGGCTGTCGCCTGGCTCGCCCTCGAAGTGCAGGGCGACGCGGTCGCCGAGGCCCGCCTCGACGTGACGGTCGAGGCAGTTGTAGGCGACGTTCAGCTCGCCGTCGTGGAACCACTTGGCGAAGGGCGGGGTCGACCAGTCGAGGGTCTGCGTGAACGGCGTGCTCCACGTGAGGAGGTCGCGGGCCTGGTCGGCCCAGAAGCCGAGCCGGTCGGCCGCGGCCTCTTCGTAGAGGCGCTCATCGGCGACGGCTTGGGCGGCGAACTCGGGACTCGGGCGGAATCGCCGGATCTCCTCGAGCGCGTGATCGATCTGAACGGTCATGGTTCTTCAGTCGCTCCTTCGCGAGTGTTCTTCGGATGGGTCGCCTGCCCCACGCAGCACACTACCCGCCGCTCCGATCAGGCGAGGAATCGTGTCGTCCTGTAGCGTCGCAGAGTGGATTCGCGGCCGAACGGCGCGCCTTCCTGTGTCTAAGCGCAGAGAATTCTGTATGTCGGCACAAATGAGGACAAAAAATGCTTGCGCATCCTTCTGCAGGCCGTATGCTGAGTACCGCCCGAACACTCGTTTCGTGGCCTGCAGCGCTCGTGATTCCCCCCAATCCTTGCGCTGCCGAGGCGGCACCTGTTCCCCCCAATGGGTGCCGCCCCCTTTCGTTAACAGGCAGTGCACGATGTGCGCCGCGAACAGATCGAGTCCTCCTCCACAACGGTGTGGGGGAGGCTCTTTCCGTATCTGGGCCCGATCGGATGCTGCGGTGCCCGAGTCGGTTCCTACGCTCGCGACATGACTCATCCCTTCGTGGCGTCGCCGTCCTGGCTGCGGGAACCGCCGGTCTCGCCCGCCACCGAGCGCGCGTTCGGGCCGCGCACCGGCTCGTCACGTGCAGACTCGTCACCCCCGGAGTCGTCTCGTGCCGCGTCGTCGTTCACCGCCGCGACGGCCGGCGCCGAACGTCGCGATGATGCGTTCGATGACGTCGACGTCGACGTGGGCGTCGCTGCTTCGCTGCGAGCCTCGTCCGCCCGGCCGACCCATCGCAACGGCACCGACCTCTCCCTCCTCGGTCCGCTCGAGGCGTTCGCCACCGACGGACCGGTCACGGATCTCTTCGTGAACGGCGACCGGGGTCTCTGGGTCGATCGAGGTGCCGGTGCCGAGCGAGACCCGAGCTGGGCGGCCGATGAGGCCGAGGTTCGTGCGCTCGCCGTGCAGCTCGTCGCCCGCGGCGGGCGCCACATCGATGAGGCTTCGCCCGCCGTCGATGTGCGGCTGGGCGCCGGCATCCGGGTGCACGCGGTACTGCCACCCGTGTCGGCGAGCGGTACGACGATCTCGGTGCGCGTACCGCGGGCCGGCGGGTTCTCGCTCGCGGCCCTCTCCCGCGCGGGCATGGTCGACGCGGCGCAGGAGGCGGTGCTTCGAGACGCCGTGGCATCCCGCAAGAACCTGCTCGTCACGGGCGCCGGCGGCACCGGCAAGACCACGCTCCTCGCTGCGCTGCTCGCCGAGGCTCCCGAACGGGAGCGCCTCGTCGTCATCGAAGACGTCGCAGAGCTGCAGGTCGATCATCCGCACGTGGTCTCGCTCGAAGCGCGGCAGGCGAATCTCGAGGGCACGGGCCGGGTCGGGCTCGACGCGCTGCTCAGGGAGGCGCTGCGCATGCGCCCCGACCGCCTGGTCGTCGGCGAATGCCGCGGCGCAGAGCTCCGAGAGCTCCTTGCTGCGCTCAACACCGGGCACGACGGCGGCGCAGGCACCCTGCATGCCAACTCGCTCGCCGATGTGCCCGCTCGGCTCGAGGCGCTCGGCTCGATCGCCGGGCTCTCTCCCGATGCGCTCGCCCGTCAGACAGCGAGCGCCTTCGATCTCGTGCTCCACCTCGACCGGGTCGGCGGTCGACGCCGATTGGCCCAGATGGGGCGGTTCGAGCAATCGGGCGACCGGCTCGTCGTCGAGGCGATGTGAGCGAGCGGATGCCGCGGCGCCCGCGCCTCCTCGATCGGCTCGAGGACCGACGGCGCATCGACCCGGCGGCCGAGATCGATGCCGTGGCCGCCGTCACCGAGCGTCTCGCGGTGCTGCTCGCCGCCGGCGTGCCCGCCCCGGGTGCATGGAGCAACGTCGGGGCTGACGGAGCCTCAGGCGCCGACGCCGAAGTGCTCGAGTTCGCCGCCTCGGCGGCCCGGCGGGGCGACCCGGTCGCGCCGGCCATTGCCGATTCCCTCCCCGAACGCCCGACCGCGTCGGCCGCCTGGCCGGTACTCGCCGCCGCATGGGCGGTCGCGGCGGAGTCGGGTGCACCGCTGGCCGGCAGCCTTCGCGAGCTCGCTGCGGTGCTGCGCGATGAGGCGCAGCTCCGCCGGGAGGTGCGAGCTGCGCTCGCCGGACCCGCCGCGAGCGCCCGGCTCGTCATGGCGCTGCCGGTGATCGCGGTGCTGTTCGGGGCGACCCTCGGCTTCGACACGATCGGCGTGCTCTTCGGCAACCCGCTCGGACTCGCCTGCCTGGCGCTGGGGCTCGTCTGCCTCTGGGGCGGCCGTCGGTGGAACCGCGCACTCGCCGCACGAGCCGGTCGCTCGCGCGTCGATGCCGGTCTCGAGCTCGAGCTGCTCGCGATCGCGATGTCGAGCGGGGTGTCGATCGATCGGGCGCGGACACTCACTCGCGACTCGATCGTGCGCTTCGTTCCGCACGCCGGCGACGGCGCCGAGATCGACGCCGTACTCGGCCTCGCGGCGCGGGCTGGCGCCCCGGTCGCCGAACTGTTGCGCGCCGAGGCGTTCCGGCTGCGCCGAGCCTCGAGATCGGCCGGCACCGAGCGGGCGGCGGCGCTCGGGGTGCGGCTCATGCTGCCGCTCGGCCTCTGCGTGCTCCCGGCATTCGTGCTGCTCGGCGTCGCGCCGCTCATGATCTCGGTCGTCACCGGCACCCTCGGCGGTGCCCGTTGACCCGACCCGACTCGTGCCACTCGAGAGCCGGTCAGCCGGCACCACAGAAGGGAACACCATGCACGAAGACTCGACCACCGCACCGCCCCGAGGTCGCGCCCGGGGCGGCGCCCTGCGGAGTCGCGCCCGCCGCATCGCCCGCCGCGTCGCCGTTCGGCTGGCCGGCGAGCGCGGCGCCGCGACCGCCGAGTACGCCGTGGCGACGATGGCGGCCGTCGGATTCGCCGGGCTGCTCGTCATCATCCTCCGCGGCGACGAGGTGCGCGGCATCCTCACCGACCTCGTGCGGAATGCGCTCACGGTCGGCTGAGCGCGAACGCGGCAGCGTGACCGCGGAATTCGCGGTCGCGCTGCCCGCCATCGCACTCGTGCTCGCGGCCTGCCTCGCCTCGGTGCAATTGGCGGCGCAGCAGGTGCGGCTGACGGATGCCGCGGCCGACGCGGCTCGGGCGCTGGGCCGCGGCGAATCCGAGGCCGACGCGGCCGCCATCGCCGATCGCGTCTCCGGCGGAGCTGTGCTCTCGGCGGCGACCGACGCGCAGTTCGTCTGCGCGACGCTCACCAGTTCCGGAGCGGGCCTGCTCGCCGCGATCGAGCTGCGTGCCGAGTCCTGCGCAGTGACGGGCGGCCGGTGATGATCCGGTGCGGCACTGCCGCTCACCGAGTCGCCGCCGTCCCCGGTCGCATGCGAGCCGAAGAGAGGGGAGCGGCATCCGTTGTCGCCGTCGGCATCATCGGCGCGATGACCGCGTTCGCCGTTGCACTGCTCGCACTGCTCGGCGTCTTCGTCGTCTCGCAGCGCGCAGCGAACGCCGCCGATGCCGCCGCGCTCGCAGCTGCGGACGCCATGTCGGGCGCCGTCGCCGGCGTGCCGTGCCGGCTCGCCGGCGCCGTTGCCGCTCGCAACGGCGCACGGCTCGGCACGTGCGAGGGCGACGGCGCCGTGGCATCCGTCACCGTGCACATCGAGGCGGTGCCGGGGTTCGCGGTCAGCGCGTCGGCTCGTGCCGGGCCGCCCGGATCGGGCGCACCCGTGCCGCCGTGAATGCGCCGTGCCGCCGTGGCCGTGCCGCCCTGGACTCAGTCGAAGACGGTCTCCACGAAGCGGTACTCGACGGCGCTGGGCCGGTCGTCTCCTGGTGCCGCGAACTCCATGCCCGCCGCGCGCGAGTACACGTAGTGCTTGCCCTGGTCGGTGTTCAGCTCGATTCGCGGCCGAGGGTCTCCGGACTCGAGGAAGGCGGTGGCCACCGTCTTTCCCTCGAGCGGCCCGTCGACCAGCATCGCCGTGTACGAACTCGTCGTTGAGGTGTCCATGATGGCCATTCTCCTCGGCGTTCCGAGAACCGCAAGGGGGCGCGATGAGCACCGCAGAACTCGATCGCCCGCTCGGTGAGTGCGTTTCCTCCCGGCTGGTGTGTGTATGGTGTGGCTGTCGGCGCAGCATTTTCGCCGGCTTTGGCACACCGCTCGGGGGCGCGGCTTCGAATGTGCGTTCCCGTCCCAATTGTCAACAAAGAGGAGTCTGGTGTCAGGCGCGAAAAAACTGGTCATCGTCGAGTCGCCCACCAAGATGAAGTCGATCGCCCAGTATCTGGGTGACGGCTACGAGGTGCTTTCGTCCGTCGGTCACATCCGCGACCTCATCGAGCCCAAGAACCTGCCGGCCGAGCTGAAGAAGGGCCCCCTGGGCAAGTTCTCCGTCGACGTCGACAACGGCTTCGAGCCGTACTACGTGGTCTCCGACTCCAAGAAGAAGACCGTCGCCGAGCTCAAGCGCGCGCTGAAGAACGCCGACGAACTCCTGCTGGCAACTGATGAGGACCGCGAGGGCGAGGCCATCGCGTGGCACCTGCTGCAGGAGCTGAAGCCCAAGGTCCCCGTGCGCCGGATGGTCTTCCACGAGATCACGAAGGACGCCATCCAGAAGGCGAAGGACAACACCCGCGACCTCGACACCGCACTCGTCGACGCTCAGGAGACCCGTCGCATCCTCGACCGGCTCTACGGATACGAGATCTCGCCGGTGCTCTGGCGCAAGGTCGGGCCCGGCCTCTCGGCCGGCCGCGTGCAGTCGGCGGCCACCCGACTCGTCGTCGACCGCGAGCGCGAGCGCCTCGCCTTCGTCGCGGCGGGGTACTGGGATCTGGCCGGACGCTTCTCGGACGAGGCATCCGACACCGCGACCTCGTTCGAGGCGAAGCTCGTGCGTCTCGGCGGCGAGCGCGTCGCGACCGGCCGGGACTTCGACGACGCCGGAACGCTGAAGAGCAAGGCCGTCGTGCTCGACGAGGCGACCGCCGCCGCACTCGTGACCGCCCTGTCGGCCGAATCGGTCTCGCGCACCGTCTCCAAGGTCGAATCGAAGCCCTACTCGCGTCGCCCCGCCGCGCCCTTCACGACCTCCACGCTGCAGCAGGAGTCAGCCCGCAAGCTCCGTCTCTCGGCCCGCGACACGATGCGCGTGGCGCAGTCGCTCTACGAGAACGGCTACATCACTTATATGCGCACCGACTCCTCGTCGCTGTCGCAGCAGGCGATCACCGCCGCCCGCGCCCAGGCGACCGCGCTCTACGGCGCCGACTCGATTCCCGACAAGCCCCGCGTCTACGCCGGCAAGTCGAAGAACGCGCAGGAGGCGCACGAGGCCATCCGCCCGTCGGGCGAGGTGTTCCGCACCCCGTCCGAACTGCAGAGCGTGCTGCGCGGCAGCGAGTTCAAGCTCTACGACCTGATCTGGAAGCGCACGGTCGCCTCGCAGATGGCCGATGCCAAGGGTCAGACGGCCACGGTCACGATCGAGGTCGGTCCGACGGCGACGGATGCAGCAGCTCCCGCCGAGGCATCGGCACCGGTCGGCGGCACGATCGCGGAGTTCACCGCGAGCGGCACCGTCATCACCTTCCGCGGCTTCCTCGCCGCATATGAGGAGAGTCGCGACGAGGAGCGCAACGCCGAGGAGACGCCCGGCGAGGCGAAGCTCCCCCCGCTGAAGGAGGGGCAGACCCTCGCGATGGCCGACCTCGAGGCCAAGGGCCACGAGACGTCGCCGCCCCCGCGCTACACCGAGGCGAGCCTCGTGAAGCGACTCGAAGAGCTCGGCATCGGCCGTCCGTCGACGTTCGCCTCGATCATCTCGACGATCATGGACCGCGGATACGTCACCCAGCGCGGCCAGGCGCTCGTGCCGAGCTGGATCGCGTTCTCGGTCGTGCGGCTCCTCGAAGAGCACTTCGGCGACCTCGTGGAGTACGACTTCACCGCCGAGATGGAGGACGACCTCGACCACATCGCGGCCGGCGAGGCCGACCGCGTCGACTGGCTCTCGAGCTTCTACTTCGGCTCCGACAAGCACCGGGGCCTGCGTCAGGTCGTCGACAACCTCGGTGAGATCGACGCGCGCGAGATCAACTCCGTGCGGATCGCGCCCGACATCACGCTGCGCATCGGCAAGTACGGTCCCTACCTCGAGGTCGTCGACGAGGGCGCCGCGCCCGACGCGACGCCCCGACGGGTGAACCTCCCCGAAGGCCTCGCGCCTGACGAGCTCACCGAGGCGAAGGCCCGCGAGCTCATCGACGCACCCGTGCAGGAGGCGCGCGTGCTCGGAGTGAACCCCGAGAACGGCAAGGAGGTCGTCGTGAAGGACGGCCGCTTCGGCCCGTACGTCACCGAGCTCGACCCCGAGCCCGCTGTCGCTCCTGAGGCCGTCGCCGAGACATCCGTCGACCCGGCGACCGGTGAGGTCGTCGACGCGCCGAAGCCGAAGGCCAAGCGAGCTGCGAAGAAGGCTCCGGTCGAGAAGCCGCGCACGGCGTCGCTCTTCAAGAGCATGCAGGTGGCCGAGATCGACTTCGAGACGGCGCTGAAGCTCCTGAACCTGCCGCGTGTCGTCGGCGTCGATCCCGAGACTGAGACCGAGATCACCGCGCAGAACGGTCGCTACGGCCCGTACTTGAAGAAGGGCACCGACACGCGCACGCTCCCGAGCGAGGACGCGATCTTCGAGATCGGCCTCGACGGTGCGCTCGAGCTCTTCGCCCAGCCCAAGTACGGCGGCCGCGCCGCGTCGAGCGCGCTGAAGGAGTTCGACGCCGACCCCGTGAGCGGCAAGCCGATCAAGGTGAAGGACGGCCGCTTCGGCCCCTACGTCACCGACGGCACGACGAACGCGACCATCCCGCGTGCCGAGTCGGTCGAGGAGATCACCTTCGAACGCGCCGTCGAGCTGCTGCAGATCAAGCGCGACAAGGGCCCCGCGGCGCCGCGAGCCAAGAAGCCCGCCGCGAAGAAGCCGGCTGCGAAGAAGCCGGCCGCGAAGAAGCCTGCTGCCAAGAAGGCTCCCGCGAAGAAGCCGGCGACCGACCAGTGAGCGACGGGCTCTTCATCACCCTCGAGGGCGGCGACGGGTCGGGCAAGACGACTCAGGCCGAGCTGCTCGGGGCCTGGCTCGCCGAGTCCGGCCGAACGGTCGTGCGCACGCGTGAGCCCGGCGGCACCGACGTGGGCGTCGAGGTGCGCGAGATCGTGCTGCACCACCGCGGCGACATCGCCCCGCGCGCCGAGGCGCTGCTCTACGCCGCCGATCGGGCGCATCACGTCGCGACCGTCGTGCGGCCGGCGCTCGCTCGCGGCGACGTCGTGCTCCAAGACCGCTACATCGACTCGTCGGTCGCCTACCAGGGGGCCGGCCGGGTGCTCGACGCCGAGGCGGTGCGCGGGCTCTCCGAGTGGGCGACCGAAGGGCTCGCACCCGACCTGACGATCCTGCTCGACCTCGACGCCGCGTCGGCGCGCACGCGGCTCGACGACGCCCGTACGCGCTACGACCGGCTCGAGGCCGAGGCATCCGAGTTCCACGACCGGGTCCGCGGCGCCTATCTGGAGATCGCGGCCGCCGAACCTGCGCGCTTCCTCGTGGTCGACGCGGCGCAACCGGTCGAGGAGATCGCCGCGGCGATCCGCGCCCGAGTGGCCGGTCTGCTCTGAGCGCGAGCAGAGGATCGGGTGCGTCGGTCGGAGCGTACGCGCCATCCGCGTCGAGCGCATCGTCAGCCGCTGACGGTAGCGTGGAATCGTGAGCGTGTGGAGTGAACTGACCGGCCAGGACGCCGCGATCGCGCTCTTCCGCGCAGCCGCCGAATCCGCCGGCGTGACCGCGACCGCCGGCTCCACCTCCGGCCCCGGCGCCCAGCAGATGACCCACTCGTGGCTCGTCACCGGCCCACCGGGCTCGGGCCGCTCGAACCTCGCGTACGCCTTCGCTACGGCGCTCATCTCGGGCTCGCCCGACGGCGACGAGCGAACGCAGGCGCAGGTCGACGCGCGCAGCCACCCCGACCTGCACGTGCTCGCGACCGAGGGCGTCATCATCAAGCGCGACGACGTACGCGACATCGTGCGCCGCTCGCACTACGCGCCGTCGATCGGCCGGCACCGGGTCATCATCGTCGAAGACGCCGATCGCATGACCGAGCAGACCTCCAACTTCCTCCTCAAAGAACTCGAGGAGCCGCCCGAGCGCACCGTGTGGATCCTCTGCGCGCCGAGCGAGGCCGACCTGATCCCCACGATCCGCTCGCGAGTGCGCTCGGTGCGGCTCCAGGTGCCGAGCATCGCGGATGTCGCAGCGCTCCTCGAACGTCGAGACGGCGTCGATCCCGTGCTCGCCGAGCGCGCCGCCCGAGAGGCGCAGAGCCACATCGGCATGGCGCACCGGCTGGCCACCAACGAAGAGGCTCGGCGCCGCCGTTCCGAGACGCTCGAACTCGCGCTCGCGGTGCGTTCGGCGTCGGGTGCCGTGGCCACCGCCGCTCGATTCATCGAGATCGCCGGCGAAGACGCCAAGGCCATCGGCGAGCTGCGCGACGCGGAAGAGCGGGCGCATGCGCTGCACTCGCTCGGCGTCGCGCCCGGGCAGGCCGTGCCGAACGCGCTCCGACCGCAGCTGAAGGCGCTCGAAGACGACCAGAAGCGCCGCGCCACCCGGAGCCTCCGCGACGGCATCGACCGTATCCTCGTCGATCTGGCGTCGCTGTACCGCGACATCCTGCTCATCCAGCTCGACGCCGACGTGCCGCTCGTGAACCGCGAGCTCGAAGCGGGCATGCAGCGGGCCGCGGCATCCGCTGCGCCCGCCCGAACACTCGCGACGCTCGACGCGATCCAGCAGGCGCGCACCCGCATCGACGGCAACGTGTCGCCGGCGCTCGCGCTCGAGGCGATGCTCATCTCCGCCATCCGACGAACGACCGAACGAGGGGCCGCATGACCGAATCGACCAGCGCACGTCGGATGCCGCGTGGCACGCGCGCGATCGCGATCGTCGGCGCCCTCGCGGCCATGTTCGCGCTGAGCGGCTGCGTGCCCGAGCTGCTGAGCCCGGAGCAACCGGTCTCGACGCCGACGGGTGAAGACGTCGCGGCGGAGCTCGAGCCCTTCTACACGCAGGTGCTGGAGTGGGAGCGCTGCGGCGACGGCATGGGGTGTGCGACGGCGAAGGCACCCCTCGACTGGAGCGACCCCTCGGCAGGCGAAACGGAACTCGCTCTCGTGCGCCATGTCGCGACGGGTGAGAAGCTCGGCTCGCTGCTCGTGAACCCAGGCGGCCCCGGGGGCTCGGGTTACGACTTCGTGATGGACTCGCTCGACTACGCGGTCGGCCAGCCGCTCCAGGAGCGCTTCGATGTCGTCGGCTTCGATCCCCGAGGCGTCGGCCGCTCGGCGGGTGTCGCCTGCTACGACGCCCCCGAGATGGACGAGTACCTCTACGGCACCACGCCCGGAGAACGGGGCAGCGACGAATGGATCGCCGAGATCGAGGCCACCGAGCGCGCCTTCGGTGAAGCGTGCGCCGAGAACACGGGTGAACTGCTCGGCAACGTCGACACCGAGAGCGCCGCGCGCGACATGGACCTGCTGCGCGCGATCCTCGGCGACGAGCAGCTGAACTACCTCGGCTTCTCGTACGGCACGTTCCTCGGCGCGACCTATGCCGGGCTCTACCCCGACAAGGTCGGCAAGCTCGTGCTCGACGGGGCGATCGACCCCTCGGCCAGTGAGACCGAGGTGGGTCAGGCGCAGGCCATCGGCTTCGAGAACGCGCTGAAGGCCTACCTCGAGTACTGCCTCGCGGGCAGTGAGTGCCCGTTCGACGGCACCGTCGACGACGCCGTCGACGAGATCAGCCGGCTCCTGGCCTCCGTCGACGCGAGCCCGCTTCGCGGTACCGACGGCCGCCTCGTCGGCGCCGACACCCTCGTCACCGCGATCATCTACCCCCTGTACAGCGCGGATTCCTGGCCGTACCTGAACGACCTGTTCGAGTCGGTCATGTTCGGCGATGCCGACATCGCGCTCTCCTTCGCCGACGGCTACAACGGCCGCAGCGAAGACGGCACCTACCTCGACAACTCGGCCGAGGCGTTCACTGCAGTGAACTGCCTCGACTACACGTACCAATCCGATGTCTCGGTGATGCGCGAGAAGGCGGCGGCGACCGCGGAGGTCGCACCGATCATCGGACCCTACTTCGGGTTCGGCGACCTCGGCTGCATCAACTGGCCGCACCAGAGCGAAGCGGAGCGGACCGAGATCCACGCGGAGGGTGCCGCGCCGATCCTCGTCATCGGCACGACGGGCGACCCCGCGACCCCGTACGAGTGGGCGGTCGCCCTGGCGGAGCAGCTCGAGAGCGGCGCACTCATCACCTACGAGGGGGAAGGGCACACGGCATACAACAAGTCGAATCCGTGCGTGAACGACGCGGTCGAGGCATACTTCATCGACGGCACCGTGCCCTCCAGCGACCCGAAGTGCTGATGGTGGTCAACGAGGCTCCCGAAACCCGCTAACATGGATTCTCGTGCCAGTCGGTGCGCTTCAGCGCTCCGGATGCCACGCCGCCTTAGCTCAGTCGGCAGAGCGTTTCACTCGTAATGAAAAGGTCGTGGGTTCGATTCCCACAGGCGGCTCCACGTGAAGGGCCCGGAGAGATCCGGGCCCTTCGTCGTTTTAAACGGAGCGATCGATCGCGTCGCCGGCGCACGAACGGCCCGGGGTCTCCGGGCCGGTCGCGTGCGCAGGAGGAAGAGCCAGACGCCTGTCGACGCTAACCCGCGGTGGCCTGCGCCGCAGCGCCCCGAACGGGGGCTTGCTCGCACATCGGCGCCCAGGTGGGTCGTTCGCGCCTCGGTGGGAAGAGCACGTGCGGTCGTGCAGCTCGCCCGCGTCCTCGGCCCGCGCACGGAATTCACTGAAGCCCGATTTCATGCCGATGGGAGCGCGCCCACAAAATTGTTGACTGCGCAGGCGGCAGTCGCGTATGGTTGCGTCGAACTCATGGGAGCGTTCCCATGGCGCATCATGGGAGCGCTCCCATGAGTTCGACCGCACACACAAGGGAGTGACGTGAACTCATCACGAAGCAGGATCGCCGCGTCCGTCGCCGGCGCCGCAGCATTGGCCCTCATCGCGACTGGCTGTTCGACGGGCGGGGGTGGGGGCGGCGGTGACGAGAAGATCACCCTCTCCATCACGACCTTCGGCACCATGGGCGTCGATGCGAGCTATGAGAAGTACATGGAGGAGAACCCCAACATCACGATCGAGGCGACGAACCTCGAAGGCGGCGGGGCTGCGCGCGATGACGCGTATGCCAAGATCGCAGCCGGAACGGGCCTCAGCGACATCGTGGCGATCGAGGAAGGATGGCTCGGCACCATCGCCGAGGTCTCCGACTCCTTCGTCGACCTGAGCGACTACGGCATCGAAGATGTCAAGGACACCTGGCTCGAGTGGAAGTACGACCAGGGCACGACCACCGACGGCAAGGTGCTCGGCGCCGGCCTCGACATCGGCCCGCAGGGCCTCTGCTACCGCGGCGACCTCTTCGAGGCCGCGGGCCTGCCCAGCGAGCGCACCGAGGTCGCCGAGTACTTCGGCGGCGAGGATGCCACGTGGGACCGCTTCTTCGAGGTCGGCCAGGAATACGTCGACAACACCGGCAAGGCCTTCTACCACAGCCCCCGATTCTTCTGGAACTCCTTCGTGAACCAGCAGGAGGAGGGCTACTACAAGAAGGACGGCGAGACGCTGAACATCGAGGACAACGAGGTTCTGAAGGCCCAGTTCGCGAAGATCGTCGAGGCTGAGAACAACGAGCTCGGCGCCGGACTTCCCGGCTGGGAGGTCGGCCCCGAGGCGAAGGCGGGCGACTTCGCCGTCTACATGTGCCCGAGCTGGATGCTCGGCATCGTGCAGGGATACTACGACGAGGGAACCACCGACAGCGGATGGGACTTCGCCGACGTCCTCCCGGGCGGCGCGGCCAACTGGGGTGGAGCATTCCTCGGCGTCGCCGAGTCGTCCGAGCACAAGGAGGAGGCGGCCAAGCTCGCGCTCTGGCTCGCCTCGCCCGAGCAGCAGGGGGCCGCGTTCGAGGTCGCCGGGCCGTTCCCGAGCACGCCCGAGGGCCAGAAGCTCGTCGCCGACACCACGAACGCCTTCTTCAACGACGCCCCGGTCGGCGAGATCTTCGCGGCACGCTCGGAGGGCGTGATCGCCCAGGTCAAGGGTCCCGAGGACTCCAACATTCAGGACAACGTCTTCGGTCCGGTCTTCGACCGGGTCAGCCAGGGCGAGGTCACCGATCCCGACGAAGCCTGGGATGAGGCCATGGAGCTGCTCAACCAGCTCGTCGGCTGATCCTACGGGCGGCTCGGTGTCACGCCGGGCCGCCCGCTCACCACCCTCCACTGCACCATTCATCGTCTCGCGGATTGGCTCAACGATGATCAGCTCCACCCTGGGCCGACCGGCCCGTTCGGAACTCACGTTCCGACAGAAGGTCAGTCGCTTCGACTACACCTTCTCCCCGTTCCTGTACGTCGCGCCGTTCTTCATCCTGTTCGCCCTGATCGGCGTCTTCCCGATCGCGTATACGCTGAACGTCTCGCTCTACGACTGGCACCTGCTCAAGGGCCAGGGCGACTTCGTCGGCCTGGCGAATTACGCCTCGGTGCTCAGCGACCCGTTCTTCTGGAACGCCTTCGGCAACACGGTCAGCATCTTCCTGCTCTCGGCCATTCCGCAGCTCGTCGTCGCGACCGGAATCGCGGCACTGCTCGACCAGGCGATCCGCGGCAAGACCTTCTGGCGCATGAGCATCCTGCTCCCGTACATCGTGGCGCCGGTCGCGGTCACCGTGATCTTCCTGCAGATCTTCAACCAGTACCACGGGCCCATCGCCGGGCTTCTCGAGCTGTTCGGCCTCGATCCCATCCGCTGGGCATTCGACGTCTTCCCCTCGCACGTCGCCATCGCGAGCATGGTCAACTGGCGCTGGACCGGCTACAACGCCCTCCTCCTCCTGGCCGCGATGCAGGCCGTGCCCCGCGACGTCTACGAGTCGGCCGCACTCGACGGCGCGAACAAGATCCGCCGCTTCTGGTCCATCACCATCCCGATGATCCGGCCGACCCTGATCTTCGTCGTCATCACCGCGACCATCGGCGGCCTGCAGATCTTCACGGAGCCCAAGCTGTTCGACGGTCGCACGAACGGCGGCGGCGATCGTCAGTTCCAGACCATCGTCCTCTACCTCTACGAGCTCGCCTTCCCGCGTCGCGACTTCGGCCGGGCCTCAGCGACCGCGTGGATCCTGTTCCTCATCATCGTGCTCGTCGGCCTCATCAGCTACGCCATCACCCGCGCCATCCGCACCGCCGACGTGAAACCGACCCGTATCAGCGCCGCCTCCGTCGGCGCGCAGCAGGGAGAGTCATGACCGCCACCGTCACGACCCCCAGGTCGTCGAAGCCGCCCAAGTCGCCCTCCGCCCCGGATCGCCGGATCGTCGACGCCGAACGTCGCGCGAAGCGCAAGCGCGCCTATGAGCGACCCGGGGTGCTCACGTACGCCCTCCTCATCGCGTTCTTCGTCGGCTCGGCGTTCCCGCTGTGGTGGTCGTTCGTGATCGGCAGCCGCCAGTCATCCGACACGAACCTCGTGCCCCCGGCGGTGCTGCCCGGGCCGAACTTCCTCTCGAACGCCGCCAAGGTCTTCGACACGGTTCCGTTCCTGCAGGCGCTGCTGAACAGCATCGTGATCTCGGGAGCGATCACGATCTCGGTGGTGTTCTTCTCGACACTGGCGGGATACGCGTTCGCCAAGCTGCGATTCCGCGGTCGCACCGGCATGCTGCTGGCGGTGATCGCGACGATGGCGATTCCGACCCAGCTCGGCATCATCCCGCTGTTCATGCTCATGGCCGAATGGCAGTGGATCGGTACCCTCCAGGCGGTCATCGTGCCGGGCATGGTCACGGCGTTCGGCGTGTTCTTCATGCGCCAGTACCTCGTCGACGTGATCCCCGACGAGCTCATCGAAGCCGCGCGCATGGACGGTGCGAGCATGTGGGGCACTTTCCGGCACGTGGCGCTGCCGGCGGCTCGGCCGGCGATGGCAGTGCTCGCGCTGTTCACCTTCATGGCGGCGTGGACCGACTACCTCTGGCCGATGCTCGTGCTGAGCCCCCGGAATCCCAGCGTCCAGACCGCCCTCGCGGCACTGAGCGCCAGCGGCGGCCAGAACCCCGACAACGCGATGGTGCTCGCGGGCGCCGTACTGTCGGTCATCCCGCTCCTCATCCTCTTCTTCGTCGCGGGCAAGCAGCTCGTGGCTGGCATCATGCAAGGCGCAGTGAAAGGCTGAAATGACCATCGAGACTCCGACGCGCACCAGGGACCGACCCGACTACCGGGACGTAGGGCTCGAGTTCCCGACCGGATTCGTCATCGGCTCCGCCACGGCGTCGTACCAGATCGAGGGCGCGGCCACGGCGGACGGACGCGGGCCGTCGATCTGGGACACGTTCAGCGCCACGCCCGGCAAGATCGTGAACGGCGACACGGGCGCCGTCGCCGACGACCACTACAACCGGCTCGACGCCGACCTCGACCTGATGGTCGAACTCGGGCTCGAGGCCTACCGCTTCTCCATCGCCTGGCCGCGCATCCAGCCGCTCGGCTCCGGTGCAGTGAACGAGGCGGGGCTCGACTTCTACCGCCGCCTCGTCGATGGGCTGATCGCCCGCGGCATCCGCCCGATCGCGACGCTGTACCACTGGGACCTCCCGCAGGCGCTCGAGGATGCCGGTGGATGGACGAACCGCGACACCGCGTACCGCTTCGCTGAGTACACGCGCCACGTCGCCGAGGCGCTGGGCGACCGCGTGCCGGTCTGGACGACGCTGAACGAGCCGTGGTGCAGTGCGTTCCTCGGCTACGGTTCCGGCGCGCACGCGCCGGGTCGCACCGACGGCGCCGCGGCGCTCGCCGCCATGCACCACCTCAACCTCGCACACGGCCTCGCCGTGCGGGTGCTCCGCGAGGTCGTGCCGCAGGCGGAGGTCTCGGTGACGCTGAACTTCCACGTCGTCCGAGGCGACGGAGCTGGCAGCTCGGAGGCCGTTCGCCGCATCGAGGCGCTGGCGAACCGGTCGTTCACCCAGCCCATGCTCGTGGGGGGTTACCCGGCCGACCTGATCGAGGACACGGCAGACGTGACGGACTGGTCGTTCGTGCACCCGGGCGACACCGACATCATCCGGCAGCCGCTCGACTTCCTCGGGGTCAACTACTACTCGACGACCCGGGTCCGCATGTGGGACGGCGTCTCGCCCCGGGAGCGCGCCGATGGTCACAAGGACGTCGGAGGCTCTCCGTGGCCCGGCAGCGACCAGGTCGAATTCCTCCAGCAGGAGGGCCCGTACACGGCCATGGGCTGGAACATCGCCCCCGACGGATTCGAGGCGCTGCTGCTGTCGCTGAGCGAGGAGCATCCCGACCTGCCGCTCATGATCACCGAGAACGGTGCCGCCTTCGACGACGAGGTGGTCGACGGCCGAGTGGTCGACGATGAGCGCATCGACTACCTGCGCCGGCATTTCACAGCCGCGCACCGGGCGATGCAGCACGGCGTCGACCTGCGCGGCTACCTCGTGTGGTCGCTGCTCGACAACTTCGAGTGGGGCTACGGATTCAGCAAGCGCTTCGGAATCGTGCACGTCGACTACGACACACAACGGCGCACGATCAAGGACAGTGGGCGATGGCTGGCCCGCCTCATCGACGGGCACGTCATCCCGGAGTGAGTCACGGCACCGTTGTGACGTACGGTGAAGGGATTCCACCTCCGACGCGAGGAACCACCGGATGCGCCCGACGGGCGGCAGGAGACGAGACGTGACGACGCAGACGCCCCGCATGGCGCCGACCGCGAGCCCGACCCTGGAAGGGGTCGCGGCGCTGGCCGGCGTCTCCAGCTCGACCGTGTCGCGCGTCATCAACGGGTCGCCTCAGGTGACCGAGAGCGCGGTGGCGCGCGTGAACGACGCGATCGCGCAGCTCGGGTACGTGCCCAATCGGGCCGCTCGCAGCCTCGTGCGCCGTCAGACGCAGAGCATCGCGATGATGATCCCCGAGCGCACCGCGGAGTTCTTCGCCGATCCGTACTTCGCCGAGGTGATCCAGGGCGCGGCGATGTACGCGTCGTCGACCGATTACTCGCTGACACTGCTGATCGAGTCGGAGCAGGATCCCGAGAAGACCCATCAGTTCCTGCGACGGGGCAACGTCGACGGCGCGCTGATCCTGTCGCACCACAGCGCGTCATCGGCGTACCTCGAGCTCTCCCGAACGCTCCCGGTCGTGTTCGGCGTGCGTCCGCCGGGCGAGTTCGACGTCGAGATCCACACGGTCGACGTCGACAACGTCGCGGCGGCGGCGCTCGCGACGCAGCACCTCATCGACCGGGGTCGCCGGCGCATCGCGACGATCACGGGCCCGCTCGCCACCTCGGCCGGTCGAGAGCGACTGCATGGTTGGCGCGACACCCTGGTCGCGGCCGGACTCGAGGCGATCGCCTCGGAGGAGGGCGACTACACGCCGAGCGGCGGAGCGGCGGCGGCCGAACGACTCCTCGCGGGCACGACCCCGTTCGATGCGATCTTCATCGCGTCGGCGCAGATGGCCTCAGGGGCGCTGCCGGTGCTGCAGGCGCACGGTCGGCACGTGCCGGGCGATGTTGCCATCGCGACCATCGACAACAACGTCTTCTCGACGAGCACCGCCCCGCAGCTGACCACCGTCGACCTGCACACCTCAGACAAGGGCGCGACGATGGTCGCGACGCTCGTGCGCCTCATCGAGGGCGCGCACATCGAGGGTGAGACGCTGATCCCGATCGATCTCATCGAGCGCGAGTCGACCTCCTCCTGACGCACCGTTCGGATTCGCCCTGAGCCAGGGCCGAGCGCCGGCGACACGGCGATTCAGTTCAGCGCGGGGCGCAGCGCGACCGCGTAGGCCTGGTAGCCGGCTGCGTTGGCATGGAACGAGTCGCTGGAGCGCAGCCAGTTCCAGTCGTTGATCCACGGCGCGGTGCTGCCGATGCCGTGCCCGGTGAACGGCGCCTCGACGTCGACGTACACGGCGCCGGCCTGCGCGGCAGCGGCCTCGATCGCGTCGTTCAGCGCGATGGTGCCGGTGTTGACCCGCGAGGCCCAGTGGTAGCGCGATGTCGGCGCGAACAGCAACGGGTATCCCGTGACGACGACCCGGGCGGCCGGCGCCTTCGCCCTGATCGAGGCGATGGCGCCGACCATGTTCTGAGCGAGTGCGCCGTTCTGCACCATCGTCTCGCCGGCGACGATGTGCGACTCGCACGAGCTGTTGACCAGCACGAAGCAGTTCTGCATCACGTTCGCGAATCCGACGTCGTTGCCGCCCCCTGTGAGCGTCACCCGCACGGCATTCGCCGGCAGTGCGGGCACCTGGATCGCGATCACATCGGCGGTGGTCGCACCGCGGCAGGCCGGCCGGGCCGCGAGGGCGAGGTTCGCATCGGCGTCGAGCAGCGCCGGATACCCCTTCGAGCTCGTGTAGCAACTCGTCTCGAGGTAGCTGCCGGCACCGAGACCGGCCGCGTAGGAGTCGCCGAGGGCCGCGTAGGCGAGCTGGGAGCTGCCGCCGCCTCCGTGGCCTCCGCCATTGCCCCCACCGCCGGGCTTGCCCTTCCCGGTGGTGGCGGCCAGGGCCGGCGAGGCGATCGACCCGAGTGCGACGATCGCGGTGATGGCCGCCGCGGCGAGGACGACGCGGTGTCGGGATGCTGCGATCACGGCAATGCCAGTGCAGCGAGGATCGCGTCGCGGTACGCGAGGTAGCCGGCGGCGTTCGGGTGCAGGAACGACAGCGGGTCGCTCGGGTCGGCGCCGAGCCAGGGGTCGACGCTGCCGACGCCGTGGCCGGCGAACAGCGGGGTCACATCGACGTACTCCGCATCGATCCCGGATGCCGCGACGCCCGCGACGCCCGCTCGGATCAGCCCGTTCATCACCGCGGTGAGCGCGTTCACGTCATCGGTCAACGGGCTGTACCCGGGCGCGAACGGGATGGCGTAGCCGGTCACCAGGATCTCCGCGCCCGGTGATCGGTCGGCGATCACGGCGACGAGTCCCGAGACGTCGGTGGCCAGCTTGCCCGAAGCGAGGTACGCCTGCGCGGCGCCGACGGCTGCGATGCACGCCTCGACCGGTGACGGCGGTGTGCACGCGACGAGGATGCCGGTCAGGTCGACCTCGTTCGCGCCGACCGTGAGGGTCACGAGCGTCGTGCCGCGGTTCACCTGCGAGAGCTGGCTCGCCGCGACATCCGCGATCGTGGCACCGCTGCAGGAGGCATTGCGCAGCAGGTTGGTGCGCGGCGCGGCGTCGAGGAGCGCCGGGTAGCCGCTCGGGCTTCGGAGGCAGGCGTCGATGTAGCCGCCGGCACCCTGGCCGGCCGCCACGGAGTCGCCGAGGGCGACGTACTTGGCGACGGCCGACGATGACGATGATGGGGGAGATGAGGGTGGCACGGCAGCTGCCGGGCCGGCGATCCCCGCAGGGATGGCCACGAGGGCGATGATGGCCGCGGCGGCGATGCCGGTGACGCGGCCCTTCCAAGCGGGAACGGCCGTCATGGCTGAACGCTAGACCGATCATGAGGAATCCACACGGTCCCCGAACAGGGGAGGGTCCCGCCGGCCCCTAGGCTGGCAGCATGACGGAACGACTTCGATGGGGAATCCTTGCGACCGGCGGCATCGCGCACCTCTTCACCAGCGACCTGAAGGTCAACGGCTTCACCGTGCAGGCGGTCGGGTCCCGCTCGCAGGGCAGCGCCGACGCCTTCGCGGCCGAGTTCGACATCCCGAACGCGCACGGCAGCTACGAGGCCCTCGTCGCCGACCCCGAGGTCGACGTGATCTACGTCTCCACGCCGCATCCGATGCACGCCGCAGGTGCCAGGCTCGCACTCGAGGCCGGTAAGCACGTGCTCGTCGAGAAGGCGTTCACGGTCAACGCCGCCGAGGCGCGAGCGATCGCGGACCTCGCGGCCTCAAAGGGCCTGCTCGTGCTCGAGGCGATGTGGACCAGATACCTGCCCCACATGGCGCGCATCCGCGAGATCATCGCCGAAGGCACGCTCGGCGACCTTCGCACCCTCATCGCCGACCACACGCAGTTGCTCTCCGACGACCCGGCCCACCGCATCAACGCGCTCGAGCTCGGCGGCGGGGCGCTCCTCGACCTCGGCATCTACCCCGTCTCCTTCGCGTGGGACCTCTTCGGAGCGCCGCAGAGCACTCATGCCTCGGCGACCTTCCGGCCGACGGGTGCCGACGCGCAGATCGCCGTGGTCTACGGGTACGAGGGCGGGCGCATGGCGGTCACGCATTCGGCGAGCGATGCGAAGGGGGCGAACCTGGCCGTCGTGCTCGGCACCGAGGCCCGCATCGAGATCGACCACGTCTGGTACACGCCGACGACCTTCAGGGTCATCGCCGCCGACGGAACCGTGCTCGAGGAGTACCGATCCGAGGTCACGGGCCGCGGCATGCACTTCCAGGCCGAGGCGGTCGAGCGTCTCGTCGCGGCGGGCAACCTCACCGGCGACCTGCTTCCGATCGACGAGACCGTCGCGATCATGGCGTCGCTCGACGAGATCCGCCGGCAGATCGGGCTCGCCTACCCGGGCGAATGACCCGTCGGTGAGCGTGATCAGCCGCATGATCAGGTTCTCTTGAGGATGGCTCGCGTAGGATTCCCGGGTGATCGACGAGACGGATGCCGCGGGGCGAGCCCCCGACGAGGGGGAGACCCCCGGCGCCGGTGACCCCTCCTCGGGTGACTCCGTGAACTCCGGTGACTCCGCGAAGACCGGCGTGCTCACCTCGATCGCGGCCTTCGCGCGGAAGCACCGACTGCCCCTCGTGATCGCAGGCGGCGTCGTCGCCTTCGGCCTGATCGGCGCCGGCGCGGTCGCGGCCGGCGTCGCGAGCAACGGCGGCGCAGCGGCATCCGTTGCGGCCGTGACGACCCCGACGCCCACGCCCACCGTCGATCCGGCACGGCCCGTGCCGGCGACGATCGCGGCGGCGGCCCGCCTGCGCACCTGCTCGGTCGCCGACCGCGCAGCCGACGGGCGTCTCGCGAACATGCAGGCGCACGTGATGAACGCCGCGACCGGCGAGGTGCTCTACGACCGCGGCGGCACGACGCCCTCGCGCACGGCGAGCGTCATGAAGGTGCTGACCTCCGCCGCTGCGCTCTCGGTGCTCGGGCCCGACTATCGCACCCCGACGACCGTCGTGAAGGGCTCGGAGCCCGGCTCGGTCGTGCTCGTCGGCGGCGGCGACGTCACGCTCTCCCGAACGCCGAGCGGCACGGAGACCGTCTACCCGGGCGCCGCCCACCTCGACGACCTCGCCGCCCAGGTCGAGGCCGCGTGGGCGGCTGACCCCGCGAACCCACCGCTCACGAAGCTCATCCTCGACGCGAGCTACTTCAGCGGCGACGAGTGGGAGCCGAGCTGGGCGCTCAAAGAACGCGACGACGGCTACATGTCGAACATCGCAGCGCTCATGGTCGACGGCGACCGCGACAACCCCGGCTCGAACACCTCGTGGCGCAGCGCCGACCCGGTGGGCCGCGCCGGCGACGCGTTCGCGAGCGAGCTCGGCGGCATCGGCGTGATCGAACGCGGCGTCGCTCCCGCCGGAGCCCAGCAGCTCGGCCAGGTGCAGTCGCCCACCGTCGCGCAGCTCGTCGACAAGGCGCTCGTCGTCTCCGACAACACCGCCGCTGAGATGCTCGCCCGCCTCGTCGCGATCGAGACCGGCGCCGGCAACAGCTTCGGCGCCATCAACGCCGGGGTGCTGCAGGGACTCGCCGCGTACGGCATCGACACCACCGGCATCATCGTCGTCGACGGCTCGGGCCTGTCCGACAACAACGCGGTGCCGCCGTCGTACCTGACCCAGCTGTTCGTGAAGATCAACGCCCGCGAGGGCAACCTCGGCGTGCTCATGGATGGACTGCCGGTCTCGGGCGAGCGGGGCTCGCTCGGGTACGACGACCGGTTCTCGGGCGACAACGCGGTCGCCGACGGCGCCGTCTCGGCCAAGACCGGATGGATCGACACGGGCTACACGCTCTCGGGTGTCGTGCGTGCGCAGGACGGCTCCACGCTGACCTTCGCGATCTACGCCCTCGGCGACGTCACCGACGAGGCGAAGCAGGCGATCGACACGCTGACGACGGGCTTCTACCTCTGCGGCGACAATCTCTCGAACTCCTGATCGCGCGCCAACTCCTGTTCGCGCGGTTCGCCGAACGCTGAACCGCGCACCGGCCCCTGCGCACCGCCCCCGATCACTGGAAGAATGGATGCATCGGCCGAGCCGTGCCGAGTGTGACGAGCGAAGGAGCGAGCCATGACCCGGGCCCTGTTCATCATCGACGTGCAGAACGACTTCACCGAGGGCGGAGCGCTCGGGGTCGACGGCGGGGCTGCCGTCGCCGCCGGCGTCACCCGCCTGCTGCAGCAGCATCGGGGCGACTACGAGCTCGTCGCGGCATCCCGTGACTGGCACTCGGGCGAGAACGACAACGGCGGCCACTTCGCCGTCGACGCCGAGCCCGACTTCGTCGGCACCTGGCCGGCGCACTGCGTCGAGGGCACACCAGGCGCCGAGTACCACCCCGACCTCGACACGTCGGAGGTCGACGTGCACATCCGCAAGGGGCAGGGCGTGCCCGCCTACTCGATCTTCGAGGGCACGGATGACGCGGGCGACACTGTGAGCGACGTGCTCGCCGCACGGGGCATCACCGACATCGACATCGTCGGCATCGCCACCGACCACTGCGTGCGCGCGAGCGCGCTCGACGCTGTGGAGCACGGCCAGCACGTACGGGTCTTCACCGACCTCATCGCGGGTGTCGGTGCCGAGTCGTCGGCGAACGCGCTCGCCGAGCTCGGACACGCCGGGGTCGTCATCGCCGAATCGACCGCGCTCGATGAGGCCGCATCGTGAGGCAGGCCGGTCCGTCGGCGACGCCGACCCTCTATGCGGAAGGCCCCGACGGTGTGCTGATCGGGTACCGCGTGCATGCGGTCGAGCCGGACGAGCCGGTCGACGAGGTGGATCCGGTCGACGGCGCCGGCGACGGCGCCCCCTCGCTGCCGCCTGTGCTGCTCGTGCACGGCTTCGCCTCCGATGCCGCGATCACCTGGGACGGCACCGGATGGGTGCGCGCGCTCGAGGAGGCAGGACGCTCGACGATCACGGTCGACCTGCGCGGCCACGGCGCGAGCGACAAGCCCGTCGACGCCGCCTCGTACGCGCCCGATCTGCTCGGCGGCGACCTCATGGCGGTGCTCGACTCCGCCGGCGCCGACACGGCCGATGTCGTCGGCTATTCGATGGGCAATCGCGTGGTCTCCGCGCTCGCGGCGAGCGCGCCCGAGCGGGTGCGCCGCGTCGTCGTCGGCGGCGCCGGACCGAATGAGCTCTTCGCCTCGTGGTCGATCGACGACGCCCGCGCGCTGCTGCTCCGCGATGAGGCGCCGAGCGACCCGGTCATCGAACAGGTGCTGCGCCCCGCGATCACGGCGGGCGCCGACCGCGAGGCGCTGCTGGCCGTCATCGAGGGCGTCTCGGGCGCGCCGCTGTCGATTCCGGGCGGCATCCCCGTGCTGTTCGTCGCGGGGGAGAACGATCCCGTGCCCGCCGGTGCGCAGGAGCTCGCCCGCGAGTGGGGCGCCGACTTCGTCTCGGTGCCCGGTCGCGACCACGTCTCGACGCTCACGTCGCGGGCGTTCAAGTCGGCGGCGATCGCCTTCCTCGGCGAGAACTGACCGCGGGCCGGGCGCCGAAGCACCGGGCCCGCGGTGACGCAGAACTCGTCAGATCGCCGCCTGCTTCGGCGCGAGCGGCGTCGGCTCCATCGGTTGGTCGTTCGCCGTCAGGTCGATGCCGTAGTCGCGTGCGTAGACGACGCGCGTCGCGATGTCGACCTCCGCGCCCGCCTGCGTGAGCTCGAAGACACGCCCGCCGCGCATGCGGTTGCGCTCCGCACCGGGCAGGCCGTAGGCGCCGAATCCCGTGCCGGGCGCGTAGCCGAGCAGCACGCCGTAGTAGTTGCCGACGTAGTCGTTGACGTGGTCGTGGCCGACGAAGACGCCCTTGACGTCGCCCCGCTCGAGGATCGCGTTGTACATGCCCGAGTTGAAGGGCCCGGGGCACTCGTCCTCGTTGCGCTCGCCGACGATGGCGTGACGGGTGCGTCCGCGCGCGGCATCCGCTTCGGTTCGGGTGTCGACGCCGCCCCACCACATGAAGCGGTGCTCCCAGAGCGCGATGTGGATGAACATCAGGCCCGGCACCTTGCGCTTGAACTTCTTCTCGAGGCGCTGCGACTCCTCGCGGTACCACGAGACCTGGTCCATGCGCAGCCAGTCCCACGCGGGGTACCCGGCGAAGTCCTGCCCGTCGATCGTGCCCGGAGCGTAGCGGCCGGAGTCGAGGAGCCAGAGGCTGAACGCCGTGTCGTTGCCGCGGCCCGCCGAGCGGATCGGGACGATCGTGTTGCCGGTGCCAGTGACGCCCGCGATGTTCTCGGCGTTCATGTTGAAGTCGTAGCTGCGGTAGAAGTCGAGCATCATCGCCTCGTCGACCCCCGACTGCGGCAGCGAGTCCTCGTCGTGGTTGCCATACGTGACGGCCCACGGGATGCCGCGGCTCTCCATCGGCCACACGACGTTGTTGATCGCCTGCTTGACGGCCAGGCGCGTCTCGCAGCCGCCCGTGATGACGTCGCCGTTGATGAGCACGAAGTCGGGAGCCTCGGCGTCGAGGGTCTTCTCGATGAGTTCGACGGTGCGGCGGTCGGTGAGCTCGTCGTCCTGCGTGTCGTTGAACTGCACGACCTTGAACGTGCCGTCGTCGCGGAAGCGCAGCTTCGGCGCCTTCGCGTGCGGACTGCCGGTGGCGCCGCGGTCGGCGTCGCCGGCTTCGGCGTTGGCGGCCGTCGGGAGTGCGGCGGCGCCGAGCACGCCGAGGCCTCCCGCGGTGAGGATGGTCCGGCGGCTGACGGGCGGCATGCCTGGCATCGATCGTTCTCCTGTTCGTCGGTGGCGGCGCGGCAGGGCGCCGCGGTCGACGTTAGGGATGGCGGATGACTGGCCGGGGGCCTGCAGGTGAACGGATGCCTCGAGCCGGCGCCATCAGATGCAGGCTGCACGGGAGCAGGGCTGCAGGGGCGTCACACGGCACGGCGGCCGAGCACAACTTCGGAACGTTCGCACGCCGCGCCGCGCTCGCGGGCCGCGGTCGCGGCGAGTCACCCGTCCGTTCCGAAGTTGTGCGGGTGCGAACTCGCCGACTGTGCCTCCACAGGCGGTGGGGTCGGCGATCGGCCCACCGCATCATCGCCGAGCGCCGCATGACGGTCGGCGCTCGCCATGCTCACGACATGTACACAGCCCGGAATGTCGCCTCGCAACGCGGTGGCGTCTGCACGTACGCGGAGCTGCTCGCCGACGGAGTCACGCGCAAGGACATCGCCGTCGCGCTCGATCGTCGCGAACTCGAGCGGGTGAGGAAGGGCGTCTACGTCGACCCACGGATCCCCGACCAGCTGAAGCGCGCGGTCCGCGTCGGCGGGAGGCTCGACTGCGTCTCCGCCGCGCCACTGCTCGGGCTGCGGGTACTCGAAGCACCGCGAGCGCTCCATGTCGAAGTGGATCGGCACGCATCGCTCTTGCGACCGCCCGACGAGAAACACTCGATGCCCGGGCGTGGGGCCGTACCCGGACCCCGAGTGCATTGGAGCGGTGGTTCGGCGGCGGCGACGCGCGGCGCTATCGTCTCGCTGGAGGACTGTCTCGTGCAGATGCTCGGGTGCCTTCCCTCGATCGATGCGCTCTGCGCGCTCGACTCCGCTCGAGAGCGCGTTGCGTGGCGCCCCGAACGGACGCAGTTGCTCGACGACACCGCATTCGAGCAACTTCTCGAGCGGCTGCCTGCCACGACACGCGCGATCGCGGTCCGATCCGATGCCGGGAGCCAATCGATCGCGGAGACCGTCGCGCGAGAGGGGCTCCGGGCTGCAGGGATCCAGGTCAGGACCCAAGTACCCTTGCCGGGCGGGTTCTTCGCCGATCTGCTCATCGGCGATCGGTTCGTGTTCGAAGCAGATGGCGAAGGGCCGCACACGGCCCCTGGCGCATTCGACCGAGATCGGGCGCGGGCCGGCTGGTTGAAGGCGATCGGCTACACGTACGTGTCGTTCAGCCACAGCCAGATCCTGCACGAGTGGGACATGGTGCTCGATGTGGTGAGGATGCTCATGCGGCGCGGCCTGCACGAATGGGGCTGAGCCCGGCGGACGTGCGGGGCCCACTGTCGCGAATGCCGTCGTGCCGCTGAGCTGCGGTGCTCCGCGGCATCCGCTCGGGTCGAAGCCATCTGCCGGGGGCGCCTGTCCTTGCGCACAACTTCGGAACCATCACGCGCCGCTCCGCGATTGCTGGCGCGTCCGCGGCGTGTTGCGCGACGATTCCGAAGTTGTGCACACCGGAAGGAGACGAGGACCCGATCGCGGCGGAGGCCGCGAGCGAGTCGCCCGCCTACAGAGTGTTGCCGAGCTTGAAGCCCTTCTCCTCGTCGCCCTCGCGGGTGTACGAGAAGCCGTCGGCGCCGATCGTGACCTCGAGTTCGGAATCGTCGGTGCGGGCGACGACCGGCTTGGGGTTGCCGTCGAGGTCGAGCACGAGTGATGCCTCGGTGTACCACGAGGGCACGACGGGGTTGCCCCACCAGTCGCGCCGCTGGTTGTCGTGCACGTCCCAGGTCACGACGGGGTTGTCGGGGTCGCCCGTGTAGTAGTCCTGCGTGTAGATCTCGACCCGGTGGCCGTCGGGGTCGCGCAGGTACAGGTAGAACGCGTTCGACACGCCGTGGCGTCCTGGGCCGCGCTCGATGGCGTCGGAACGACGGAGTGCACCGAGCTTGTCGCAGATCGCGAGGATGTTGTGCTTCTCGTGCGTCGCGAAGGCGACGTGGTGCATGCGAGGGCCGTCGCCACCGGTCATGGCGGTGTCGTGCACGGTGGGCTTGCGGCGCATCCAGGCGGCGTACACCGTGCCCTCGTCGTCCTGGATGTCTTCGGTCACGCGGAAGCCGAGGTCCTGCATGAACTTCACGGCGCGCGGCACGTCGGGGGTGACCTGGTTGAAGTGGTCGAGGCGCACGAGTTCGCCGGGGGTGTGCAGGTCGTACCGCCACGACAGCCGCTCGACATGCTCGGTCTGGTAGAAGAACTCGTACGGGAACCCGAGCGGGTCCTCGACGCGCACCGAGTCGCCGATGCCCTTCGTGAAGCCCTCTGAGCGACGCTCGACGCGACAGCCGAGTTCGCTGTAGAAGGCGACCGCGACGTCGAGCTCTTCGGGCGAGCGGACCCGGTACGAGAACGCGGCGACCGCGGCGACGTCGCCCTTGCGCAGCACGAGGTTGTGGTGGATGAACTCCTCCGTCGAGCGGAGGTAGATCGTCTCGTCGTCCTCCTCGGTGATGTGGAGTCCGAGCACGTCGACGTAGAACTCACGCGATGCCGCGAGATCGGTGACGACGAGTTCCATGTACGCGCAGCGCAGGATGTCGGGCGCCGCCGCCGTTGGCGTGGGGATCGGGTTGTCGGTGTGGATCGGGGCTTCTTGAGTGACGTAGAAGCCGGAGGAGGTCTTGACTCGGTCGTTGAGCGCAGACATTGGTTCGTCCTTCAGTTGTGGAGCGGTCGGTGGTGGCAGGTGGGGTCGGCGCTACTTCGCGCCGAAACGCGGCGAGTGCGCCTCGTTGAGCGTGATGTGCACGGCCTGCTGGTCGGTGTAGAAGTCGATCGAGCGGTAGCCGCCCTCGTGGCCGAGGCCCGACGCCTTGACGCCGCCGAACGGGGTGCGGAGATCGCGCACGTTGTTCGAGTTCAGCCACACCATGCCCGCCTCGACCGACTGGGCGAAGTTGTGCGCACGCTTCAGGTTGTTCGTCCAGATGTAGGCGGCGAGTCCGTAGCGCGTGTTGTTCGCGAGCTCGAGCGCCTCCTCGTCGGTGTCGAACGGCGTGATCGCGACGACGGGCCCGAAGATCTCCTCCTGGAAGATGCGGGCGTCGGGCGAGACATCCGCGAACACCGTGGGGGCGACGTAGTTGCCGGTGTCGAGGCCTTCGGGACGGCCGCCGCCGGCGACGAGCCGGCCTTCGGTCTTGCCGATCTCGACGTAGCTCATGACCTTCTCGTAGTGCTCGGGGTGCACGAGCGCCCCGACCTCGGTCTTCGGGTCGTGCGGGTCGCCGACGACGATGTTCTTCGCACGCTCGGCGTAGCGGGCGACGAAGTCGTCGTAGATCGAGCGTTCGACGAGCACGCGCGAGCCGGCCGTGCAGCGCTCGCCGTTCAGCGAGAACACGCCGAAGACGGTGGCGTCGAGCGCCGAGTCGAGGTCGGCGTCGGCGAAGACCACGGCGGGCGACTTGCCGCCGAGCTCCATCGAGAGGCCCTTCAGGAAGGGCGCCGCGTTGCCGAAGATGATCTGCCCGGTGCGGCTTTCGCCCGTGAACGAGATGAGCGGCACATCCGGATGCTTCACCAGCGCGTCGCCCGCTTCTTCACCGAGTCCGTTGACGAGGTTGAAGACGCCGTCGGGCACGCCCGCCTCGCGGAAGATCTCGGCCCAGAGCGACGCCGACAGTGGGGTGAACTCGGCGGGCTTCAGCACGACGGTGTTGCCGGTGGCGAGCGCCGGGGCGAGCTTCCACGACTCGAGCATGAACGGCGTGTTCCACGGCGTGATGAGACCGGCGACGCCGATCGGCTTGCGGTTCACGTAGTTCACCTGGCGACCGGGCACCTTGTAGGTGTCGTCGCGCTGGGCGACGATGAGGTCGGCGAAGAAGCGGAAGTTCTCGGCGGCGCGCTGCGCCTGTCCGAGCGCCTGCGTGATCGGCAGCCCGGTGTCGAAGGTCTCGAGCTCGGCGAGACGGGCGTCGCGGGCCTCGACGAGGTCGGCGATCCGGTGCAGCACGCGCGAGCGCTGGCGGGGGAGCATGCGAGGCCAAGGGCCCTCCTCGAACGCGCGCTTCGCTGCGGCGACGGCGAGGTCGATGTCGGCCTGCTGGCCGGCCGCCGCCTGCACGTACGTCTCGTTCGAGACGGGGTCGAGCACGTCGAACGTCTCGCCGCCGACCGAGTCGACGAACTCGCCGTCGATGAAGTGGCGGATGCGGTCGGGCAGGCCCTCGGGGATGTAGTGCGTCATGTCATGCGGCTTTCGTTGTCGGGAGGCAGCGGTCAGGTTGCGGGGCGCGGATGCCGCGACTGGGCGGCGAGCACGGCGTCGAGCGTCGCGGTGCGGTGGCGCCGCGCGGCGAGCTCGATCTCGAGGTCGTCGGCGCCCGCTTCGATGAGCGCGAGGATGCGCTCGTGCTCATCGACGGACTCATGGGCGCGGCCCGGCGCGAAGCTGAACGAGGAGTCGCGCAGCACCTTCATGCGGTTCCACCCGCGATGCACGAGGTCGAGGATGTGCGGGTTCGGGCACCCCTCGAAGAGCACGGCGTGGAACTCGAGGTTCAGCTCGGTGAAGCGCGTCGGTTCGAAGTCGTCGAGAGTTCGGCGCATCCGCTCGTTGATCTCGCGCGCTCGCGCGATGTCGTCGGGCGAGACGAACGGCGCCGAGAGCGCCGTGGCCGCGCCTTCGACGAGCGCGAGCGTCTGCATCGTGTGCAGGTACTCGGTCTCCTTGATGAGGGCGACCTGGGCACCGACGTTGCGCTCGAACGTCACGAGACCCTCGGCCTCGAGCAGGCGGATCGCCTCGCGCACCGGCACGACCGAGACGTTGAGCTCGCGCGCGATCGCCCCGAGCACGAGCCGGTAGCCGGGCACGTAACGTCCGTCGTCGATGCGCGTGCGGATGAAGCGGTACGCCTGCTGCGACTTGCTCTCGGTGGCGCGGATCGTCTCGGTGCTCATCACGCCTCCTGCGCGGCGCGGTAGCGGGCGAGCCATTCGGCGTTCATGGGGAAGAGCCCGTCGACGGATGCCCCGGCCGCGACCTGCTCGGCCACGTACGCGTCCTGCCGTTCCTGTTCGAGTGCTTCGGCGAGCACCTCGAGGGCGAGCTGCGGAGGGATCACGATGACGCCGTCGCCGTCGCCCACGATGACGTCGCCGGGCTGCACGGCGGCGCCGCCGCACGCGATCGTGACGTCGACCTCCCACGGCACGTGGCGTCGGCCGAGCACCGAAGGGTGCGCGCCCTGCGAGAAGACGGGGATCTCGAACCCGGACACGGCGTCGAAGTCGCGGACGCCGCCGTCGGTGACGATGCCCGCCGCGCCGCGCACCTGGGCGCGAAGGGCCAGCACGTCGCCGACGGTGCCGGTGCCGCGCTCGCCGCGGGCCTCGACGACGAGCACCTCGCCGGGAGCGACGGTGTCGAAGGCGAGCTTCTGGGCGTTGAAGCCGCCGCCGTGGCTCTGGAAGAGGTCGGGCCGGAACGGGATGAACCGGAGCGTCTTCGCACGGCCGACGATGCGGTCGCCCGGGTGGTTGGCGGCGACGCCCTCGATGAAGATGTCGTGGTAGCCGCGCTTGCGGAGGGCGACCGAGAGGGTCGCGACGGCGACGCGCCCGAAGTCGGCGCGCAGCTCGTCGGTGAGTTGGAAGGCGGGAGCGGTGCCGGCGGCGGGAGCCGCGGCATCCGCCGCGCTGGACGACGGAGGAGCCGGCTGCGGTGCCGATGCGCGCCCGGCGGCGACCGCAGCAGCGAGTTCGTCGTCGCCGCCCCAGGCCTCGACGCGCTGCAGTTCGTCGGTCGCGGGCTTCGTGCCGAAGTCGCCGAACTCGGCCTCGCCCTGCGTGATGGTCGTGACGAGTCGTCCGGTGCTCGGAGCACCCGGGGCGCCCGGGGCATCGACCTCGACTTCGACGACGTCGCCGGGCAGCACGACGGAGGAGCCGGCGGGCGTGCCGGTGAGGATCACATCGCCGGTCTCGAGGGTCATGAGCTGCGAGAGGTCGGCGACGAGCCGGCCGAACGGGAAGAGCAGGGTGTCGGAGGTGTCCTCTTGCACGAGTTGCCCGTTCACCCACGTGCGCACGCGCCAGTCGCCTTCACCGAGGCCCGCGGCCGGGATCGCGACGGGCCCGATCGGGGTGAAGCCGTCGCCGCCCTTCGAGCGGACGTTCGAGCCCTTGTCGGCGGCGCGCAGGTCGTAGAGGCCGAAGTCGTTGGCCGCGGTGACGGATGCCACGTGCTGCCAGCCGTCGTCGGGGGAGACGCGGCGGGCGGGCTCGCCGATGACGATCGCGATCTCGCCCTCGAACGCGAGCAGCTCGGTGCCGGCGGGGCGCTCGAGCGTCGCGCCGGTCGGTGCGAGCGAGGAGGCCGGCTTCAGGAAGTAGCTCGGCTGCGCGGGCGTGCGACCGCGCTGCGCGGCCCTCGACGGGTAGTTGAGGTGCACGGCGATGATCTTGCCGGGGGTGGCGATGCCGAAGTCCATGGACATCCTCGTCTCTTGATATCTCAAATGATATACGATCTGAACGGGTCTGTCGAGCAGTGTCGGGAACCGGCTCGTCAGTAACTCGGGCGGGAGGTCGCCGGTGCGCCGGGGCCGTCGGGCGTCGAGGCATCCGTCGATTCGGAGGGATCCGTCGATTCGGCCGCAGGAGGACCAGCTGGGATGAACCGCTCGGCGAACGCCTCCGAGGCGCGGGCGACGATCGCGACATCCGCTCCGACGGACACGAAGGCTGCGCCGGCGGCGAGGTAGCGATCGGCGTCGGCGGGTGCGAAGGCGTTGACGCCGACGGGCTTGCCGGCTTCGGCGCCGGCGCGGATCGAGCGCATCACTCCCTCGACGACGTCGGGGTGCGACTGCTGGCCGATCAGCCCCATCGAGGCGGCGAGATCGGCGGGGCCGACGAAGAGCGCGTCGACGCCGTCGACGGCGGCGATCTCCTCGACCGCCTCGACGGCGGCGGCGGACTCGATCTGCACGGTGAGGCTGATCGTCGACAAGGCGTCGTGCAGGTACCGGTCGACCCGGTTCCAGCGCGAGGAGCGGGCGAGGGCGGCGCCGACGCCGCGCACGCCGTCGGAGGGGTAGCGCACTGCCCGCGCGAGTTCGGCGGCCTGCGCGGCCGAGTCGACCATCGGCACGAGCAGGTTCTGCACGCCGAGATCGAGGTACTGCTTGATGAGCACGGTGTCGCCGATCGGGGGGCGCACGAGGGGCGCGACCGGGTAGGCCGACACCGCGTAGAGCTGCGCGAGGATCGACTCGAGTCCGTTGGGGGAGTGCTCGGCGTCGATGAGCACCCAGTCGAGGCCGCTGCCCGCGGCGAGCTCGGCCATGATCGGGCTGCCCGAGCAGACCCACATGCCGACGAGTGGGCGGTCGGAGGCCGCGATGCGGGCCGTGAGCGTCTCGGGGAGGTTCATTCGAATCGGCATGTCACGGCTCCCAGCTGTCCGTAGTCGGCGTGGACGGTGTCGCCGCGCTCGACCCACATGGGCCGGGTGAACGATCCGGCCAGGATGATCTCGCCGGCGCCCAGCGACTGCCCGTGCTGGGCGAGCTTGTTCGCGAGCCAGGCGACGCCCATGGCGGGGTGGCCGAGCACCGCGGCGGCGACGCCGGATTCCTCGATGGTCTGGTTGCGGTAGAGCAGCGCCGAGACCCAGCGCAGGTCGACCTCGTCGACCTTCACGGGCCGCCCGCCGACCACCATCGCGCCCATCGCGGCGTTGTCGGAGATGGTGTCGACGATCGTGCGCCCCTCGAGCTCGATGTGCGAGTTCAGGATCTCGAGCGCCGGCACGACGTAGGCCGTGGCGTCGAGCACGTCGAAGATCGTGACATCCGGGCCCTGGAGGGGTTTTGCGAGCACGAAGGCGAGCTCGACCTCGATGCGCACGTTCGAGAAGCGGTCGAAGTCGACGGATGCCCCGGACTCGACGACCATGTCGTCGAAGATGACGCCGTAGTCGGGCTCGGTGATGCCGGTGGCGACCTGCATGACCTTGGAGGTGAGTCCGATCTTTCGGCCTACGACGCGGTGGCCTGCGGCGGCGCGGCGCTCGGCCCAGAGCTGCTGCACCGCGTACGAGTCCTCGACGGTCATTCCGGGGTGCCGGGCGGTGAGCCGCGGCACGGTGGAGCCGTCACGATCGGCGACGAGGAGCTCGTCGGCGATCGCCTCGATGGTGGACTGATCTAGCACGCGGGCTCCACTTCGTCGTCAGGGCATTGGCTTGATCGTATACGATCACGCGCGGTCGCAGCGAGCCCGATCCGAACCCCGCGACACCCATGTCACTTTTCGTATTTCAAATCGTATACCATGTCGGGATAGCTCGTCTCGGGCTCGACGACGAGTTGCCCATGACCGCGGACACGACAGAGGAGTCGCCCCCGCATGACCACCACGACATCCGCCCCCGCCCCGGCGCAGAGCGACGCGAGACGACGGGAACTCCGCCGCGTCGCCTTCGCCACCGTGATCGGCACCACCATCGAGTGGTACGACTTCTTCCTGTACGCGAGCGCGGCCGGCCTCGTGTTCCAGGTGCTGTTCTTCGCCCCCGCCGGCCCCGAGTTCGCGACGATCCTGTCGTTCGCGACGATCGGCGTGAGCTTCCTGTTCCGCCCGCTCGGCGCCTTCCTCGCCGGCCACTTCGGCGACAGGATCGGCCGGAAGGCCATGCTCGTCGTCACCCTCGTGCTCATGGGCGCGGCGACGACGCTCATCGGCGTGCTGCCCACCTACGAGCAGGTCGGCATCCTCGCGCCGCTCCTGCTCGTGCTCCTGCGCATCCTGCAGGGCCTCTCGACCGGCGGCGAATGGGGCGGCGCCGTGCTCATGGCGGTCGAGCACGCACCCGACGGCAAACGCGGCCGCTACGGCGCGTTCCCGCAGATCGGCGTGCCGATCGGGCTCCTGCTCGCCTCGGGCGTGCTCGCCCTCATGACGGGCGTCATCTCGCCCGGCGACGCCTTCCTCGAGTGGGGCTGGCGCATCCCGTTCCTCCTCAGCTTCGTGCTGATCATCGTCGGCATGATCGTGCGCCGCTCGGTCGACGAGAGCCCGGTCTTCACCGAGATCGCCGCCCGCAAGGAGCAGACGAAGACGCCCATCAAGCAGCTCTTCAAGCGGCACTGGCTGCTCGTGGTCCTCGCTGCGCTGACCTTCGCCGGCAACAACGCGGCGGGCTACATGACGACCGGCGGCTACATCCAGAACTACGCGACCACGCCGGTCGCCGACGGCGGCCACGTCGGCATGGAGCGCACGCCCGTGCTGCTCGCGGTCGCGGCATCCGCGGTCGTGTGGCTGATCGTCACCTGGATCGCCGGCTCCGTCTCCGATCGCATCGGTCGCCGCAACACCTACATCATCGGCTGGATCGCCTTCCTCGCGACCGTGTTCCTGCTGTTCCCGCTCGTGAACACCGGCAACGTCTGGCTGCTCTTCGCAGGGCTCGCGCTCTTCACGATCGGCAACGGCTTCACTTATGGGCAGCAGGCCGCGTACTTCACCGAGCTGTTCCCCGCGTCGATCCGTTACTCGGGTGTCTCGATCACGTACGCGCTCGGCGCGATCCTCGGCGGCGCGTTCGCCCCGATGATCTCGGCGTGGCTCGTGCAGGCGACCGGCACCGCGACCTCGGTCGCGTTCTACATCGCGGGCATCATGGTCGTCGCGTTCATCGCGACCCTGCTCCTGAAAGACCGCACGGGCATTCCGCTCGGCCCCGACCACGAGGCCGAGCAGTCGGCGAGCGCGATCTACGGCGTGAAGTAGCACAGCAGCATCACGGATGCCTCGGCGGGAACGTTCCCGCCGAGGCATCCGTCGTTCGCGGCGCCGGGCCGTCAGCGCGAGTTCACCCGGATGATCTCCTCCTGGTACGGCGCGACGACCGTGCCCGAGATGCGGCAGTCGAGCAGCAGGAAGCGGCGATCCGCCAACGGCGTCGTCGCCCAATCAGCGAGTCGGTCGAGGTCGGCGAGCCGACGCACGATCACGCCTTCGGCGCCGAACGCGGCGGCCGCAGCTGCGAAGTCGACCTCCGGGATCAGCATCGGTGCTTCGGCGAGGCCCTTGAGGCCGTAGAGGTTCACCTCGGCGCCGTATGCGGCGTCGTTCCAGACGACCGCGATGCCGCGGCCTCCTGCGGTGCGGACGGCCGTCTCGAGGTCGGCGATCGCCATGAGGCCGCCGCCGTCTCCGGTGGTCAGCACGACGGTGGCGTCGGGCTTGGCCGTCGCGGCGCCCGCGACGCTCGGGAACCCCTGCCCGATCGACTGGAACGCCGTACCGACCATCATCATGCGGTCGGGCGACGCCACGGGCCAGTACATGTTCGCCCAGCCGATGAAGTGCCCGCCGTCGGAGACGACGACGCGGTCCTCTGGCAGCAGCTCGGCGATGCGGCGAGCGGTGCTGCGCGGGTCGAGACGGCCGTCGGCGGCGAGCTCGTCGCCCGGCGCGTACGCCCGCAGGGCCGCTGCGTCGATCGAATCGCGCCAGCCGGAGGGCTCCGCGCCGAGCGACTCGAGCTCGTCGACGATCGCGCGGGCCACGACGGCCGCATCGCCCCGCACGTAGCCGCCCACGTTCGGGTGCGTCGCCGAGGGGGCGACGTCGACCTGGAACACACGGGTGCCCGGCGCGAACAGCTCGCCGAAGCGCATCGTGAACTGGTTGAGCGAGGCGCCGAACACGACCGCGACGTCGGCCTCGCGCACGAGCTCCATCGCGCCCTCGGCGCCGAACCCGCCCGTGACGCCGAGATCGTGCCTCGCGTCGGGGAACACGCCGCGGCCGAGCGCCGACGAGGCGGTCACGGCGCCCGTGGCGGCGGCGAGCTCGCCGAGCACCTCGCCGGCGCCGGCGAGCCAGGCACCGCGGCCGGCCAGGAGGAACGGACGGCTCGCACCGGCCAGCGCGAGTGCGATCTCGGCGATCTGACGGTGCGCGAACTCACCGGTCGGCACGAGCGGAGCCGGGAGCCGCGGGCTCGTCGCCTCGTGCAGCGGGCCGGCCTCGGCTGCGGCGACGTCGTAGGGGATCGCGAGCACGACCGGCATCCGGTACGCCAGCGCGTGCTCGATCGCGATGATCGTCGTCGCCTGCGCGTCGGTGCGGCCGACCGTGTACGTTCGGGCGCCGACGGCCGAGGCCAGCGCAATCTGATCGACGTCCCAGGGGCGACGGCCGGAGGTCGGCTCGTCGCCCACCACGAGCACGAGGGGCACCCGGGCCTGCGCCGCCTCGGCGAGTGAAGTGAGCGTGTTCGTGAACCCGGCGCCGTAGGTCGAGGTCGCCGCGGCGATACGGTTCGAGGCGCGATAGTGGGCGTCGGCGGCCACGACGCCGCCCGCCTCGTGGCGAACGGCGGTGAACGAGGCATCCGTGGCGCGTTCGATCGCGTCGAGGAAGTAGGCGTTGCCGTTTCCCATGACGCCGAAGACGTGGTCGACGTGGGCGGAGAGGGCGTGCGCGACGTGCGCGGAGACCGAAGACATGGCGGTGTCCATTCGAGACGATGACGGATGCGGATTCCGTATGTGTCTCGCGCGGCGGCGGGACCCGCGACCGGCTTCGTGCCCTTTTTTCGAGCACCGGCGCAGCAGAGCGCCTGGACGAGACGAGTGTACCCGAGCGGCTGAGGCATCCGCGCACGGCATGATGGTGCCATGAAGACCACCCAGCTGCGCCAGTATGTGATCATCGACGGACTCTACGAGGAGTTCGTCGCCTGGTGGCAGGAGACCATGCCCGTGCTCCGGCCCGCGATGGGATTCATCGTCGAGTTCGCCTACGGCTCGCCCGAGTCGAACGAGTTCACCTGGGCCGTGAGCGTGCCGGGCGACGTCGCCGAATTCGAGCGAGTGGATGCCGCGTACAAGGTGTCGCCCGAACGCGCGGCGGTGTTCGACGGGCTGCCCGACCGCGTCGCGTCGATGCGGCTCTCGTTCGTCGAGACGTACTGAGCGTCTCGCCGAGCGTCTCGCCGAGACCGGCACGACGTACCGCGCGTCTCGTCGACCCAGGCCCGCTCGACACCGTGTACAGCGCACCCGCAGCGAGACATCCGTAGAATCGACTCAATCCCCGGAAGAGAATGCGGCCGATGCTGCCCACCGGCAGGCTCGCCCGCGAGGACCCTGGTCGACGGCGCCCACTGCACGTTGGCTGAGAAGGAACGTGGTCGATGCTGCCCACCAGGGCAGGCGCGACCTGGAAGGAAGATCGTGAGCCACGAGTTCGATGCCCGCCGCACGGAATGGATCGCCAAAGAGGAGCTCGCCGAGCGGATGATCCCGCTCATCGGCGGCCTCTACCGAGACCACGGGGTGGTGACGTCGATCCACGGCCGGCGCCTCATCAACCGCTCGCCGATCGCCCTGCTGAAGGCGCACCGCTTCGCGCGCCAGGCCGGTGAGGTCGAGCTCGACCTCGCCGACACCATGCGCGTGCTCGAGGTGCTGCGCGAGATCGCACCCGGCCCCGCGTCGATCGACGTCGCCCGCCTCGTCTCCGGCTATGCCGACGCCGTCGGCGAGGGCGACGCCCGCGAGCTCGCCGACTTCGTGCGTGACGAGCTCACGCCGGTCATCGCGGCCGAAGGCGAGCCCGAGGCATCCGGTACCGATGTCGTGCTCTACGGCTTCGGCCGCATCGGGCGCCTGCTCGCCCGCATCCTCATCGCGCACGCCGGCAACGGCAAGGGCCTGCGCCTGCGCGCGATCGTCGTCCGCAAGGGATCCGACAACGACCTCGTCAAGCGCGCGAGCCTCCTGCGCCGCGACTCGGTGCACGGACCCTTCGCCGGCACGATCGAGGTCGACGAGGAGGCGAACACGATTCTCGCGAACGGCACGCTGATCCAGGTGATCTACTCGAACGACCCCGCGTCGATCGACTACACCGCCTACGGCATCGACGAGGCGATCGTCGTCGACAACACCGGTCGCTGGCGCGACGAGGCCGGGCTGTCGCAGCACCTGCAGTCGAAGGGCGTCGCCCGCGTGCTGCTGACGGCTCCGGGCAAGGGCGCGATCAAGAACATCGTGCACGGCATCAACCACGCCGACATCACCGACGCCGACACGATCCTCTCGGCCGCCTCGTGCACGACGAACGCGATCACGCCCGTGCTGAAGGCGATCGAAGACGCCTACGGCGTCGTGCGCGGCCACGTCGAGACCGTGCACTCGTTCACGAACGACCAGAACCTCATCGACAACTTCCACTCGGGCGACCGGCGCGGGCGCTCGGCTGCGCTCAACATGGTCATCACCGAGACCGGTGCTGCGAAGGCCGTCGCGAAGGCGCTGCCCTCATTCGCCGGCAAGCTCACCGGCAGCGCGATCCGCGTGCCGACGCCCGACGTGTCGCTCGCGATCCTGAACCTGCAGCTCGAGCAGCCGGCCGAGAAGGCGTCGCTGAACCGCTACCTCCGCCAGGTGTCGCTCACCTCGCCGCTCCGCCAGCAGATCGACTACATCGAGTCGCCCGAGGTGGTCTCGACCGACTTCGTCGGCTCGAACCGGGCGGGCATCGTCGACGGTCTCGCGACGATCGCCGACGGCACCGACGCGATCGTCTACGTCTGGTACGACAACGAGTACGGCTACTCCTGCCAGGTCGTGCGCGTCATCGAGGCCATGGCGGGCACCCACCCCGTCGTGCTGCCCGAGCGCCGCTCGGTCGCGCTCGAGCCGGAGGTCGTCGCCGCGGTCTGAGCCGCGGCCTGACTCGAGATTCCGGATGCCTCGGTGCGCGTGTGCGCCCGAGGCATCCGTGCTTCTCGCACCGTCGTAGGCTGGACGCATGAGCACTGAAGCCGTCATCGTCGACGTCATCCGCACCCCCGTCGGTCGCGGCAAGCCCGGTGGGCTCCTCTCGGAGGTCCACCCCGTCGACCTCCTCGCCGGGGTGCTCGACACGCTCGTCAATCGCAACGACCTCGACCCGGCGCTCATCGACGACGTGATCGGCGGCTGCGTCAGCCAGATCGGCGAGCAGAGCTACAACATCACGCGCAACGCCGTGCTCGCGGCTGGCTTTCCCGAGCACGTGCCCGGCACCACGATCGACCGGCAGTGCGGCTCGAGCCAGCAGGCCGCGACGTTCGCGGCGCAGGCCGTGCTCGCCGGCCAGGCCGACATCGTCATCGCGTGCGGCGTCGAGTCGATGAGCCGTGTGCGACTCGGTTCGAGCGCCGCGGGCGCCGACCCCTACGGCTCGCGTATCCGCAACCGCTATCCCGACGGGCTCGTCAACCAGGGGGTCTCGGCTGAGCTCATCGCGGCGAAGTGGGGCTTCTCGCGCGCCGAGCTCGACGACTTCGCCGCACATTCGCACACCCTCGCCTCGGTCGCGCAGTCGACCGGGGCGTTCGCGAGCGAGGTCGTGCCCGTTCCCGGCGTCGACTCGCTGACCGACGAGACCGTGCGGCCGGGCACCTCGGCCGAGGCGCTCGGCGGGCTGAACGCCGCGTTCCGCACCGACGACCTCGCCGAACGCTTTCCCGAACTCGACTGGCGCATCACGCCCGGCAACTCCTCGCCGCTGACCGACGGCGCCTCGGCAGCCCTCATCATGAGCGCCGAGCGGGCCGAGCAACTGGGCCTCACGCCGCGCGCCCGGTTCCGCGCGTTCTCGGTCGTCGGCAGCGACCCGCTCTACATGCTGACCGGCGTCATCCCGGCGACCGAGAAGGTGCTCGCGCGCGCCGGGCTCACGCACGACGACATCGACGCCTACGAGGTCAACGAGGCGTTCGCGTCGGTGCCGCTCGCGTGGCTGCGCGAGACCGGGGCGGATGCCGCGAAGCTGAACCCGCGCGGCGGCGCGATCGCCCTCGGGCACGCGCTCGGCTCCTCGGGCACGAGGCTGCTGACGACGCTCGTCAACCAGCTCGAGTCCACCGGCGGCCGCTTCGGCCTGCAGACGATGTGCGAGGGCGGCGGCATGGCCAACGCCACGATCATCGAACGCATCTGACCCGTCTCGGAGCAACACGAAAGGACCACACATGGAACTCGACGGCGCATCGGCGATCGTCACCGGCGGGGCCTCCGGCCTCGGGCGCGCGACGGCACGAGCACTCATCGACGGCGGAGCATCCGTCGTGCTCGTCGACCTGCCCGGCCCGCGAGGCGAGGAGGCCGCGGCAGAGCTCGGCGACCGGGCACGGTTCGTGGCAGCGGATGTCGCGAACGAGGCCCAGGTGCAGGCGGCCATCGACGCGGCATCCGCTCTGGCACCCCTGCGCGTCGCCGTGAACTGCGCCGGCATCGTGACGGCGAACCGCACAGTCGGTCGCGACGGGCCTGCGCCGCTCGACGCGTTCGAACGCACCATTCGGGTGAACCTCATCGGCACGTTCAACGTCACCCGGCTCGCGGCCGCCGCGATGGCTGCGACCGAGCCCGTGAGCAGCGGCGTGCCCGGTGGCCCGGCGACTCCCGAGCGCGGCGTCATCGTGAGCACGGCCTCGGTCGCGGCGTTCGACGGCCAGATCGGGCAGTCCGCCTACGCGGCATCGAAGGCGGCCGTCGCCGGCATGACCCTGCCGATCGCCCGCGACCTGTCGAAGCTGCTCATCCGCGTCGTCACGATCGCACCCGGCATCTTCGAGACGCCGATGATGGCCGGCATGCCAGACGACGTGCGCGCCTCGCTCGAGGCCCAGGTGCCGCACCCGTCGCGGCTCGGCCACCCGAGCGAGTACGCGGCGCTCGTGCGTTCGATCATCGCCAACCCGATGCTGAACGGCGAGACGATCCGCCTCGATGGCGCCATCCGGATGCAGCCGAAGTAGGCACGGCCGCCCGCCGCCCGCCGCCCGCCGCCCGCCGCCGGCCGCGGTCGCCGGTCGGGACGGCCGACGACGGATGCCGGTCAGGCCCGCGCGTCCGCGCCGGCGCGCCCGAGACCGAGCGCGTCGCGACGGCTCCTGTGCGCCGCTCTGACGACGCCGAGGATGGCGTCCGCGAGCGCACCTGCCACGATGCCTGCGATGAGCAGCATCGGCAGCACCTGCTGCGCGTCGGCGTCGAGGTTCGCCTCGAACAGCTCGGCGAACCCGGGGGCGAACATCGCACCGGTCACGATCAGCCAGACCGACGGCACCGCCCAGGCGAGGTCGAGCGCGATGTTCGCGGCCGCCGCGGGCCACGTCCAGGAGGATCGGAAGATCCACACGGCCATGACCGCCTCGAGCCCGACGAGCACGAGGAAGTAGGGCAGCCAGAACGACCAGAGGGCCGGGTCGAGCACCGGCAGCATGCCGTCGAGATCGCCCCAGCGGCTCGGCCCGAACTGCTGCCAGAGCAGCAACGCGACGATGACGGCGAGCCAGAAGAGCGTGGCGATCAGGCCGCTGCGTCGCTCGGCCGAGATCGCCCCAGCGACGACGGGCAGGTCGCGAGGCGACCACGCCACCACCTCCGACTCGCTCGCGGGCGCACGGTCGATCGCCGCGAAGGCCACGGTCGTGAAGAACGCGATGTAGATGCCGGTGGTCAGCAGCACGAACCACGTCGTGCCGATGGTGCCGGCATCGACGTCGCCCGCGATGAACTGGGCGAGCAGGTAGGCGCCCGTGATCGCCGGCACGGCGCTCCACTCCGTGATGGTGAGCACCCGCTTCCACGAGGCGTACCAGCGCGGACCGATGAGCATCGGCGGGCGGTCGGCGTAGCGCGCGGCGAGCCGGGTCGGTTCGCCGAGCGCAGCGAGCGCATCGAACTCGGCGGTCTCGGCCGTCGACGAGCCCGAGTCGATGCGGGCGTCGATGTCGTCGCGGATGCGTTCCTCGAGCTCGCGGGCGAACTCCCGGCCTTGCCTGCGCGGCAGGCTCCGCGACGCGGCGAGCACGTAGCGATCGGTGAGCTCGGTGGCGGCGTTCATCGTGTGCTCCCTCATGCCGTCGCGCCGGAGGTTGCTGCGGCCCTCTGCCTGGCGGCGGACGCCGCGCGGCCCGCCCGGTAGGCCTTGACGGCGCCATCGATGACATCCCAGGTGGTTGCCGCGACCACGACGACCACGACGATGCCGACGATGACCGGACCCGCGGCGCCCCAGGGCCACTTCATGGCCTCGAGCGCGGCGGGGCTGATGAGCTGCCCGGTGAGGAACAGCCAGAGCGCGGGAACGGTGAAGGCGATGTTCAGCAGGAGGTTCGCGCCGGCGAGCCACCAGTTCCAGCCCCAGGCGAAGATCGCGACGGCGAAGAGGATCTCGATGCCGATCAGCACCAGGAAGTACGGGAGCCAGAAGCTCCAGAGTTCGGGCGAGAGGATCGGGATGCCCTGCAGGTCGGACACCCACGGCACGCCGAACTGCTGCACCACGAGTGCCACGGCGAACACCGCGAGGAAGACGACCGAGGCGATGAGGTCTGCGAGCCGTGAGGCCTTCCCGGGCTCGGGCACGGCAGGCAGCATGTCGAGCGACCACGCCACGTCGACGCCGCGCGGTCCCGCGCTCGCGGGAGTGCGTTCGAGGATCGCGAAGACGAGGGTCGTCCAGAACGCCACGTGCACGCCGACGGAGATGGAGAGACCGATCGCGCCGGCGAACATGTCGGCGATGGAGCCCCCGGTCACGGCCTGGGCGATCGCGACGCCCAGCACTGCGCACGGGATCACGATCACGAGCAGGAGCTTCAGCAGGCGGAGCCAGGTCAGGTAGTACTTCGGGCCGATGAGCTGCAGCGGACGGTCGGTGTACTGTGCGGCGAGTGCCGCCGGGTCGCCGAGCTCGGTGAGCGCCGCGCGCTCGGCCTCGTCGGGGGAGGAGCCCGTCTCGACGAGCGCGTCGGTCGCGTCGCCGATGCGCTCGCGCAGTTCGCGGCCGAACTCGGTGCGCTGTGCCTCGGGGAGGGTGCGGGCGGCGGCCCACACGTAGCGGTCGGTCAGGCTGGTCATCATTCGTCTCCGGTCGTGAGTCCGGCGAGCGCGTCGTCGATGCGTCGCCAATCGGTCATGAGTGCGTCGGCGAGCAGCTCGCCGGTCGGGCTCGTGCGGTAGAACTTGCGAGGCCGGGCCTCGGCGGTGTTCCACTCGCTCGTGAGCAGGCCCTGCTTCTCGAGTCGCCGCAGCAGGGGGTACAGGGTGTTCGCATCGACGAGGATGCCGAGCGAGTTCAGCGACTCGAGCAGCGCGTAGCCGTAGTCGGGTGTGCGCAGCCGCACGAGGCAGGCGAGCACGACGGTGCCGCGGCGGAGCTCCTGCAGGTGCGCGGCGGTCGTCTCGTCGAAGTTCATGAGTCACACGATACTGTGTGTCACACACTATTGCAACAGAGACTTCATAGTGCAGCGGATGCCGCGGGCACGCCGACCGGTCGCCTCAGTCGAACTCGCGCCCGCTGAGTCGGCGGATGAACCGGGCGACACGCCGAGTCGCGCCGGCGTGTCGTGCGTTTCATCCGCCGACTCGGCGATGGAGGAGGCTCGGCGAGCGCGAGGGGCAGCGCGGGAGGGGCGCGCGTGAGGGGTCGCGCGTGAGGGGGCGCGGGGTGCGGACTACTGGTCGGCGTGGGCCTCGAGGAAGCGGTACACGGCGGAGTCGTCGACGCCCGGGAAGGTGCCCGACGGCAGGGGTGAGAGCACGTGCGCGTGCAGGCGGGCGCTCGGCCACGCCCGCCCGGCCCAGCGCTCGGCGAGCTCCGAAGGTGCGCGGCGGCAGCACGACTCGTCGGGGCAGGTCGACACGGCCCGGTGGGTGGTCTCGCGTCCGCGGAACCACTTGGCCTGGTTGAACGGCACGCCGACCGAGATCGAGAACTCCGCGGCATCCGTTCGCCCCGTCTGCGTCGCACACCAGAAGGTGCCGGCGGGCGTGTCGGTGTACTGGTAGTTCTCGGTCGTGCGGTTGGTGTGGCCGAAGGCGGTGCGGGCGCTCCACTTCTTGCACACCCACTGGCCCTCGATCGAGCCCGTGACGTCGGTCGGCAGCGGCAGGCCGTCGTTCTCGTAGCCCTTCAGTAGGGCGCCGTCGCCCGCGACGCGGAGGAAGTGCAGCGTCATGTCGAGGTGCGTCGTCGCGAGGTTCGTGAACCGCAGCGCCGCGGCCTCGTGGGTGACGCCAAACGCGTCGCGGAAGTCCTCGATGGCGAGCCGCTTCTCCTTCTTCGCGGCCTGCAGGAACGAGACGGATGCCTCGCGCGGCATGAGGCATGCGGCGGCGAAGTAGTTGATCTCGAGCCGCTGCCAGAGGAACTCCGCGTAGCTGTCGGGGCGCTCGTGCCCGAGCAGGCGATGCGCCATCGCCTGCAGCGCCATCGATCGCAGGCCGTGGCCGCCGGGGATCGAGGCGGGCGGAAGGTAGATGCGCCCGTTCGCGATGTCGGTGATGGAGCGCGTCGAGTCGGGCAGATCGTCGACGTAGATGAGCTGGAAGCCGAGTTTCTCGGCCATGACGCTCACCTCGCGGTGGGTGAGGGCGCCCGAACGGTGGCCCGAGGCACGCACCTGGTCTTCGGCGAGCTGCTCGATGTCGGCGAAGTAGTTGTCGCGCTCCCGCATGCGCTCGCGCAGCTCGGTGTTGGCACGCCGGGCCTCTTCAGGTGTCGCGATGGCCTCGCTCGCCCGCCGCTGCAGCTCGTGATGGAGACCGACGATCGCCTCGAGCGACTCGTCGGTGATGCCGCGGCCCGGCCGGATCGCGGGCAGCCCGAGGCTCGCGTAGAGCGGACTCGACTGTGCGCGCCCGAGTTCGAGCTCGAGTGCGGCGCGACGGCTCGGAGCCTCCCGGGAGAGGAGGTCGGCGAGTTCGACCCCAAGCGAGGCGGCGAGCGAGTCGAGCAAGGAGAGCTTCGGTTCCCGCTTGCCGTTCTCGATGAGGGAGAGCTGGCTGCCGGCCATGCCGACCGCCTCGCCCAGCTGGTCGAGGGTGAGTCCCCGTTCGCTGCGGAAATGACGGATGCGCTGTCCGAGGGTCGCGAGATCGGGGGAGCCTGCCTTCATGGCTTAAGGATACCGAAAGATTGCACGTTCTTAACCGTCGATTTGGCCGAACGGATGCGTCAACTGCGCGCATTCTTGAAGTACGAACCAGTTCCGGCTCACGGTCGGCACCAATGGAAAGGGACGAAGATGACCATCTCCGAGTTCTCGATCGGTACAGAGGCATCCGACTCGACCGGCAGCACCCGTCGCGGAACCACCGATGCAGCCCTGCGCGCGTGGGTCGACGAGATCGCCGGCCTCACCAAGCCCGACGAGATCGTCTGGTGCGACGGTTCGCAGCACGAGGCCGACCTGCTGACGAAGCAGCTCGTCGCCGAGGGCAAGCTCATCAAGCTGAACCCCGAGTGGCGCCCCAACAGCTTCCTCGCGCGCACCGACCCGGAGGACGTCGCCCGTGTCGAGGACCGCACCTTCATCTGCTCGACGTACGAAGAGGACGCCGGCCCCACGAACAACTGGCGCGACCCGCGCGAGATGCGTACCGAGCTGACCGATGTCTTCGACGGCTCGATGAAGGGCCGCACGATGTACGTCGTGCCGTTCTCGATGGGCCCGCTCGGCGGCCCCATCTCGCAGCTCGGCGTCGAGATCACCGACTCGCCTTACGTCGTGCTCTCGATGGGCATCATGACGCGCATGGGCGACGCCGTGTACCGCCTGATCGAGGCCGGCGAGCCGTGGGTGCGCACCGTGCACTCGGTCGGCTACCCGCTCATCGACGGCGTGGGCCACCGCCGCGCCGAGGTCGAGTGGCCCTGCAACGACACGAAGTACATCGTGCAGTTCCCCGACTCCCGTGAGATCTGGTCGTACGGGTCGGGTTACGGCGGCAACGCGCTGCTCGCCAAGAAGTGCTTCGCGCTGCGCATCGCGAGCGTCATGGCGCGCGACGAGGGCTGGCTCGCCGAGCACATGCTGCTCATCAAGATCACCTCGCCCGAGGGCAAGTCGTACCACGTCGCCGCGGCGTTCCCGTCGGCGTGCGGCAAGACGAACCTCGCGATGCTGCGCCCGACCATCCCCGGCTGGAAAGTCGAGACGATCGGCGACGACATCGCCTGGATGCGCCCGGGCGACGACGGCCGCCTGTACGCGATCAACCCCGAGGCCGGCTTCTTCGGCGTCGCGCCGGGCACCGGTGAGACCACGAACCCGACGGCCGTGCAGACCCTCTGGGGCAACACGATCTTCACGAACGTGGCGCTGCGCCCCGACGGCGACATCTGGTGGGAGGGGCTGACCGACGAGGCGCCCGCCGAGCTCACCGACTGGCAGGGCAAGCCGTGGACCCCCGACTCGGGTCGCCCCGCGGCGCACCCGAACTCGCGCTTCACGGTCGCCGCCGCCCAGTGCCCGCAGATCTCCGATGACTGGGACGCCCACGACGGCGTGCCGATCGACGCGATCCTCTTCGGAGGGCGTCGCGCGACGAATGTGCCGCTCGTGGCCGAGGCGCGCAGCTGGAAGCACGGTGTCTTCATGGGTGCGACGATCTCGTCGGAGAAGACCGCCGCGGCCGAAGGCACGGTCGGCGAGCTCCGCCGCGACCCGTTCGCGATGCTCCCGTTCTGCGGCTACAACATGGCCGACTACTGGGGCCACTGGGTCAAGATGGGCCGCGTGCTCGGCGAGAACGCGCCCAAGATCTTCCAGGTCAACTGGTTCCGCAAGGGCGCCGATGGCTCGTTCCTGTGGCCCGGGTTCGGCGAGAACTCGCGCGTGCTCGAGTGGATCGTCGGTCGCATCGAGGGCACGAGCGACATCGTCGAGACGCCGATCGGCCTGATCCCGGCATCCGGTTCGCTCGACCTCGACGGGCTCGAGATCGCGGATGACGCGCTCGAGCAGCTCTTCGACGTCGACCGCGACTCGTGGCTCGCCGAGTGCGAGCTCACCGAGGAGTACTTCGAGCAATTCGGCGATCGCGTGCCGGCGGCGCTCCGGGCCGAGCTCGCGAGCCTGCGCTACCACCTGTCGCACCAGGGGGCGTAGCTCGCAGGGAGGCGCCGCACTCACATGGGTGCGGCGCCTCCGCGCGTCCGTGCCGCCGTGTCGTCGACGGATGCCGCGGGCGCGCGCTCGGGAAGGCGTGCCGTCCGCGACATCCGTCGACGGCATGTCGGCACGCCTGACGCCGTCGCGCGACCACCCGCGCTAGCGTGTGCCCGAGGGGGCCTCATGGAGTTCGGCACGGTCATCGAGACGATCGGCGAGGTCATCGACGTGCTCGGCGTCGCGGCGATCGTGATCGGCATCGTCTACGCCGTCGTCGACGCCGCGGTGCGGGGGCTGCGCCGCGTGAGCCCCGTGTACACCCGCTTCAGGCGCGTGCTCGGGCGGGCGATCCTGCTCGGCCTCGAACTGCTCGTCGCCGCCGACATCATCAAGACCGTCGCCGTGACGCCGACGCTCGACTCCGTCGCGGTGCTCGCGATCATCGTGCTCATCCGCACCTTCCTCAGCTGGTCGCTCGAGCTCGAGATCTCGGGCCGCTGGCCGTGGCAGAAACGCCGCTCACCCGACGACGAGGGTTCGCTCGCGCAGACCGAGGCGGGCTGACGGCCGATGACCGTACGCGTCAGCCGGGCGGCGGCAGCGGCAGCGGCGCTTCGCGAGTGACGGATGCCTCGCTGAGCGGCCACACGCCGAGCACGCTCCGATGATGGGCGCCCGTCGGCGGGCGCATATCGACGAGGGAGAGTTGCTGGAGCACCACGCGGTCGCCGGGACTCACCCCGCCGTGGCGCTTGACGGTCACGTGCGGACGGAACTCGATACGGGGCCGGCCGAGGTCGACCCCGATTGCGTCGAGGGCCGCGAGCGCCTTCGCGCGAAGGTCCGCGATCTCACCGCCGTCTCGGACGAGGGTGACCGGCACGTCGTGTCGACGACCGAACAGGGCGGGATCGCCCGCGGTACTCGTGATTGTGCGTGCGTCGCGGGCGCCTGCGCCGAGCGCCGTCGTCACGACCTCCTTGGGGTGGTCGGTGGAGAACGGTTCGACGAGCGTGACGTGCAGCGGCCAGTCGGCGACGGTGAACGACCCGCCCGTGGTGAGCGGCGTGAGCGGCAGCACGACGACGAAGTGCGACATCCGCCGATTCTCGCCGACTGCGGCCGCGACGTACAGTGCGGGCGTACAGTGCTGACGTTCAGTGCGGGCGCGCAGTGCCGACGCGGCGACCCTCGGTCAGGCGACGTGCGGTTCGTCGAGGCGGCTGAGCAGGCGCAGCATCGCCGCGGGTGCGTAGCGGAACTCGATCGTGCCGCTCGCGCCGGGCTCCGTCGGGCCGATCCAGGTGCTCGAGCCCTCGTGCATGCGCACCCAGCCGTTCTCGAAGAGCAGGTCGGTGCCGATGACGAACGCCATCGCCGGGGACTCGCCCTGCCGCACGGCGATCGAGCCCTCGAAGACCTGCGACGCAGCGGCATCCTGGTCTTCGCGGCACTGCACGCCCATGAGGGGCCGTGCGATCGGCGTGGCGAACCCGGTGACGTGGAATGGGCTCGCCTTCGCGACGTCGGAGACGACGCCGAAGTTCACGCTCGTCGACACGAGGCTGAGCGCCGCCTGCCCGTCGAGCACGAGGCGGCTCGAGACGCGGAACCGGTAGAACAGCCGGCCCGACTCCCGTGCCGGCGGCAGCACGGCGAGGCTCGCCCAGTTGCGCGACCATGCGAGCGGCTCACCGTCGCGGTTGGGCGGGTCGTAGAGGCTCGCGGTGAGGCGAACGGCGCCGTCGGGCTGGGTCGGTGCGGCCTGCAGCGACGAGCGGCCGCGGTCGCCATCGGGCATCACGTCGCGCACGGCGGTGAAGGCCGGCAGCCGCAGCGGCTCCCAGTGCCGGAGCCAGCCCTGGATGCCGGCCTGCACCCGGTCGAAGGAGTTGCCGAGTCCGCTGCGGGTCGTTGCGGTGTCGGCCTCGTCGGTTCCGACGGGCAGTTCGTCGATGAGGTCGACGGGCAGCTCGTCGAGGTGTGCGAGATCGCGCTCGTTCGAGACGGTTGCGATGGTCATGGGGGTCCTCCGTGGGGCATGGGCTCGGGGCATCCGGTCGAGGATGCGGGAGCCACGCTACGAAGATCGCGCCAGGGCGCCATCCGAGCGAGCACTGAGTTTCGCTCGGGTTCGCACTGAGGCGGCCATGCGGCGAGGCACGGTGCGGCGCGGCTCACGCGACAACGCCGCACGGCACCACCGACCTCACACGAGCAGCTGGTGCGCCGCCAGATCGCGGTAGAGCGGCACGGCCGCCACGAGTTCGGCGTGCGTGCCCTCGCCGATGACTCGGCCTTCGTCGAGCACGATGATGCGGTCGGAGTCGATGACGGTCGAGAGCCGGTGCGCGATCACGATGAGCGTGCGCCCCTCGGAGACCGCGTCGATAGCGTCGCGCATCATGCGCTCGTTGACGCCGTCGAGCGAGGAGGTCGACTCGTCGAGCAGCAGGATCGGGGGAGCCGCGAGCAGCGCCCGGGCGATCGCGAGGCGCTGGCGCTCGCCGCCCGACAGCATGATGCCGTCGTCGCCCACCGCGGCGTCGAGGCCGGCGGGGTCGCGGTCGAGCACGCCGCCGAGGTTCACGGCGCGCAGCACCTGCTCGCATGCCGCATCGCTCGCGTCGGGGCTGCCGAGCTTCAGGTTGTCGCGGAGGCTGCCGGCCAGCACCGGGGCATCCTGTTCGACGTAGCCGATCTGAGCGCGCAGCTCGGCGCGGTCGATCGATCGCAGGTCGAGGCCGCCCATGCGCACCGTACCGACCGAGGGGTCGTAGAAGCGCTCGACGAGCGCGAGGATCGTCGACTTGCCGGCGCCCGACGGGCCGACGAGCGCGATGCGCTGGCCGCGGGGAACCTGGAAGGAGACCTCGCGCAGCACTGGCTGGCGGGCGGTGACATCGGGCTCGGGCGAGTGCTCGTCGGCTGACTCGTTCTCGGGGTCGGCCGGGTCCTGCCGCGTCGCGGCATAGGCGAACGAGACGTCGTCGAAGGCGATCGCCGGGGCATCCGGCAGCACGCCCGCGTTCGCCTCGCCGACCATGAGCGCGAGCGGTGCGAGTTCGCGGTCGTGCGCATCTTCATCGGGCAGATCGAGGATCTCTTGAATGCGGCCGAGGGCGCCGAGCGCCTGGTTGACCGAGGTGATCGCACCGAAGAACAGGCCGAGCGGCATGATCATCATGAACAGGAACAGGATGAACGCCACGAGGTCCGCGACCGTGAGGGCGCCGGATGCCACGCGGAAGCCGCCGACGCCGAGCACCACGAGGAACGAGACCTGCATCGCGATGCCGGCGACGGGCACGATGAGGGCCGAGATCTTCGCGACCTTCACGCCCATCTGCCAGGCGCCCTCGGCGTGCGCCTCGACATCCCGGATCTCGCGTTCGGTCGCCCCGGCGGCACGGATCGTGCGCACCGCACCGATGGCGCGTTCGACGGATGCCGCGACGTCGCCGACCTTCGCCTGCGCCTGTTGCGACGCCTCGCGCACGTGCCGCGAGAGCAGCGTGACGGTCGTGATGGCGACGGCGACGACGAGCACGGTGAGTCCGAGCAGCACGGGGTCGATGATGAGCATCAGGATCAGCGCGCCGATGAACGTGACCGTGCCGCCGATCGCCTCGACGAGGCCCTGCGTCAGCACGGCGCGCAGCATCGTCGTGTCGCTGCCGACGCGCGAGACCAGGTCGCCCGTGCGGCGGGTGTCGAACTCGGCGATCGGCAGCCGCAGGAGCTTGCCGACCAGTCGCTTGCGGCTCGAGAGCACGACGCCCTCGCCGGTGCGCTGCAGCAGGTAGTGCTGGTAGCCCGTGATCACGCCGCTCACGACGACGAGGGCGACGAGCGCCCAGACGATGCCGCCGAGTGGTTCGTTCGCCTCGACGACCTGGATCACCTGGGCGACGAGCAGCGGTTGCGCGAGGCTCGCGAGTGCGCCGACGATCGAGAGCACCGCGACCCAGATGAGCACCGGACGGTGCTCGAAGATGAAGGGCAGCAACTGCCGGAACGTCGCCCGTGGGCCGGTGGTCTCACCGCGTCGCGAGAAGGGGGATCGTCGGGTCGGGGTGTCGCTCATGTCCTCTTCCTGGCGTGCACGACGAGCGGATGCCGCATCCGCTCGTGTCGCGAAACGCCGTCTTGCAGCTTACGTGGCCTAGCTGCGCCCGTACTTCTTGTGCACCGCCTGCTTGGAGACCTCGAGTGCCAGGGCGATGAGCTGCCAGCTCGATCCGGCGGCTCGCGCTCGCCGCACGGCCGTCGCCTCGGCACGGTCGAGCTCGCGGGTGAGCGTGACCCGCGCATGGTGGAGGTCGCGGAGCGCGCGATACGGGTCGTCGCCGTCGGCCGCCGCGATCGCGGTCCTGAGGGTGTGGTCATCCATGGCGTCAACGATAATTGACGAACGGTGCCAACGTCAATGCAAGTTGACGAGCGAAGACGGTGACGCGCAGTGCACGATAGGGGGATGGATCTCCCCGAGCCCGCCCTCGTCGGCATCTCCCACGGCACCGCGTCGCCCGAGGGGCAGGCTGCGGTGCAGCGGCTCATCGACACGGTCGATGCCGCGGCGGCGTCGCCGTCGCTCGTGCGACTCGGCCACGTCGACGTGCAACAGCCGGATGTCGCGGCGACCCTCGGCGCGCTGCCGCCCTCGACTCCGGCGGTCGTCGTGCCGCTCCTGCTCTCCGCCGGCTACCACGTGCACGTCGATCTCCGGCGCGAGATCGACGACGTCGCCGATCGCTCGGTGCGGCTCGCGGCCGCGCTCGGGCCCGACGATCGGCTCGTCGAGGTGCTGCGGCGTCGACTCGCCGAGTCGGGCGCGACGCCCGAGGATCTCGTGGTGCTCGCCGTTGCGGGGTCGAGCGATGCGCGAGCCGTGGACGACTGCCGTGACATGGGCGAGCGGCTCGCGGCGGCGCTCGGCGCTCCCGTCACGGTCGGCTTCCTCTCGGCGGCCGAGTCCCGACTCGCCGATGCGATCGCCGACGTGCGGGCGGAGGGAGGCAGCCGACGGGTGGTCGCGGCGAGTTACCTGCTCGCGCCCGGCTACTTCCAGGACCTCGCGGCGGCCGCCGGTGCCGACCTCGTCACGGAGCCGCTGCTGACTCCCGACGACGCCCCGGTCGAGCTCGTCGACATCGTGCTCGATCGGTTCGAGGAGACGCTCGCCGCGGCATCCGACACCGCGTCGGGAGCATAGCGCGAGGCGCCCCGTCTCTCCGATTGTGACGCCGCATTGCCGCGGTTGACGCCGTGTTGCCTTCCTTGCCGTGATGTGACGGCGCCCGCTCCGGCCGGCCGCCAACCCGCCTAGCCTCGGTCGAAACCCGCACTCAGCGGTGACCGAGGAGAGACATGACGCAGGAGACGATCGAGGCGCCGAACCGCCCGGCGGCCCGCTCCGGCGAGCGTCCGCCCCGACCGGCGAGTCGCCCGCACGGGCAGTGGAAGGTCGATGGCACGGCACCGCTCAACGGCAACGAGGAGTGGAAGCAGGTCGACAACGGCCTGAGCGTTCGCGAGCGCATCGAGCGCGTCTATTCGAAGGGCGGATTCGCGTCGATCGACCCGACCGACCTGCACGGCCGCTTCCGCGTCTGGGGGCTCTACACGCAGCGCAAGCCCGGCATCGACGGCGGCCGCACGGCGACCCTCGAGCCGCACGAGCTCGAAGACGAGTACTTCATGCTGCGGGTGCGCATCGACGGCGGGCAGCTCACGACCGAGCAGCTGCGCGTGATCGCCGACATCTCGATCGACTTCGGCCGGGGCACCGCCGACCTCACCGATCGGCAGAACATCCAGCTGCACTGGATCCGCGTCGAGGACGTGCCCGAGATCTGGCGGCGACTCGAGGCGGTCGGCCTCGGCACGACCGAGGCCTGCGGCGACGTGCCGCGCGTCGTGCTCGGCTCGCCAGTCGCCGGCATCGCCGCCGACGAGCTCATCGACCCGACCGCGCAGATCGAGGCGATCACGAGCCGCTTCATCGGCGACCCGACGCTCGCGAACCTGCCCCGCAAGTTCAAGACCGCGCTCACGGGCCACCCGAGCCAAGACGTCGTGCACGAGATCAACGACGTCGCCTTCGTCGCGGTCGAGCACCCCGAGCTCGGCATCGGCTACGACCTCTGGGTCGGTGGCGGTCTCTCGACGTCGCCGCGCCTCGCGGAGCGCCTCGGCGTCTTCGTCGCACCCGAGCTCGTGGCCGACGCGTGGCACGGCGTCGCCCAGATCTTCCGCGACTACGGATACCGGCGACTGCGCAACAAGGCGCGCCTGAAGTTCCTGCTCGCCGACTGGGGCACCGAGAAGTTCCGCCAGGTGCTCGAGACCGAGTACCTCGACGCCCCGCTGCCCGACGGGCCGGCGGCGCCCAAGCCGCTCGCGCACGGCGACCACGTCGGCGTGCACCGCCAGAAGAACGGCCGGTTCTACGTCGGTGCGACGCCGATCGTCGGCCGCGTCTCGGGCCCGACCCTCGCGAAGCTCGCCGAGCTCGTCGAGGCGCACGGCTCCTCGCGCCTGCGCACGACGCCGCACCAGAAGCTCGTCATCCTCGACATCCCCGAAGATCGCGTGGAGTCGCTCATCACGGGTCTCGACGAGCTCGGCCTCTCGGCCCGGCCGAGCCTCATCCGCCGCGGCACGATCGCGTGCACCGGCATCGAGTTCTGCAAGCTCGCGATCGTCGAGACGAAGGCGTTCGCCACGGCTGCCGTGCTCGATCTCGAGCGCACGCTCGACGGGTTCGACCTGCCGCACCCGATCAGCCTGCACGTCAACGGCTGCCCGAACTCGTGCGCCCGCATCCAGACGGCCGACATCGGGCTGAAGGGCCAGCTCATCATGAACGACGCCGGCGAGCAGGTGCCGGGCTACCAGGTGCACCTCGGCGGCGGCCTCGCCACGGCCGACCGCGAAGACGCCGGCCTCGGCCGCACGGTGCGCGGCCTGAAGGTCGAAGCCGACGGCATCGCCGTCTACGTCGAGCGGGTCGTCAAGCGCTTTCTCGACGAGCGCGACGCCGCGGCCGACGAGACGTTCGCCGAATGGGCGCACCGTGCCGACGAGGAGGTGCTCCGATGAGCGTCTCCCTGGCTCCTCGCGCCGCCGCATTGCGCACGCACGACGAACTGCGCGCGCTCGCCGAGGCGGGCAACGCCGAACTCCGGAGCCTCGCGGCCGACGAGGCATCCGCCTACGAGGTCATCGCCTGGGTCGCGCGAAACTTCGAAGCGGATGCCGCAGCCGTCGCCTGCTCGATGGCCGACGCCGTGCTGCCGCACGTGGTGGCCCAGTCGTTGCCGGGCATCGACGTGCTCTTCCTCGACACGGGCTATCACTTCGCGAAGACCTACGAGACGCGTGATCGGGTCGCAGCTGCACTCGACGTGCGCGTGGTCGACGTGCTGCCCGAGCTCACGGTCGCCCAGCAGAACGCGAAGTACGGGCTCGACCTCTTCGCCCGCGACGCCGCCGAGTGCTGCGCCATGCGCAAGGTCGCACCGTTGCACGACGCGCTCACGGGCTACGAGCTGTGGTTCACGGGTGTGCGCCGCGACGAGGCGCCCACGCGCACGAACACCCCGCTCGTGACGTTCGACGAGCGCAACGGGCTGGTGAAGGTCAACCCGCTCGCGGCGTGGAGCTTCGACGAGCTGATCGACTACTCGAACGCCTTCGGCGTCCCCGTGAACGACCTCCTGTCCCAGGGCTACCCGTCGATCGGCTGCGAGCCGTGCACACGCAAGGTGGCCGAGGGCGAAGACCCCAGGGCCGGCCGCTGGGCGGGCCTCGACAAGACGGAATGCGGGTTGCACGTATGAGCGAGACGCAATTGTCGTGGGTTGAGGAGCGAGCGCAGCGAGCGTCTCGAAACCCCATCGCGCAGGGGCTCGGGTTTCGAGACGGCGCTAGCGCGCCTCCTCAACCCGCAGAGGCGCGGGAGACCGGCATCGACGCGCTCGACGCCCTCGAGTCCGAGGCGATCCACATCATCCGCGAAGTGGTTGCCGAGTTCGAGCGGCCCGTGCTGCTCTTCTCGGGCGGCAAGGACTCGGTGCTCGTGCTGCACCTCGCGGCGAAGGCGTTCTGGCCCGGCCGAGTGCCGTTCCCGGTGCTGCACGTCGACACCGGCCACAACTTCCCCGAGGTCATCGACTTCCGCGACCGCACGGTCGAGCGGCTCGGCCTCCGGCTCGAGGTGGCGTCCGTGCAGGACTACCTCGACGACGGCCGGCTGCAGGAGCGCGCCGACGGCACGCGCAACCCGCTGCAGACGCAGCCCCTGCTCGATGCGATCGCGGCAGGCAAGCACGACGCCGTCTTCGGCGGCGCCCGCCGTGACGAGGACAAGGCTCGGGCCAAGGAGCGCATCCTCAGCCTCCGCGACGAGTTCGGCCAGTGGGACCCGCGCAACCAGCGCCCGGAGCTCTGGGACCTCTACAACGGTCGCCACACGGTCGGCCAGCACGTGCGGGCGTTCCCGATCTCGAACTGGACCGAGCTCGACGTGTGGCGCTACATCGAACGCGAGGGCATCGAGCTGCCGCCGCTGTACTACGCGCACGAACGCGAGGTCTACCGCCGCGACGGCATGTGGCGTGCGATCTCCGAGGTCTCGCCCGCACGCGTCGATGAGGTCGTCGAGCGTCGCACAGTGCGCTACCGCACCGTCGGCGACATGAGCTGCACCGGGGCCGTCGAGTCCCACGCGGCATCCGTCGCCGATGTCGTGGCCGAGGTCGCGACCTCCACGCTCACCGAGCGCGGGGCGACCCGGGCCGACGACCGCATCTCCGAGGCCGCCATGGAGGATCGCAAGAAGGACGGGTACTTCTGATGGGCGACGCACTGTTCCGCTTCGCGACGGCCGGTTCGGTCGACGACGGCAAGTCGACCCTGGTCGGCCGCCTGCTGCACGACTCGAAGGCGATCCTCGCCGACCAGCTCGAATCGGTCGCACGCACCTCCGCCGAGCGCGGCTTCGGCGGCGAGCCCGGCGCGATCGACTTCGCGCTGCTCACCGACGGACTCCGCGCCGAGCGCGAGCAGGGCATCACGATCGACGTGGCCTACCGCTACTTCTCGACCGGGCGGCGATCGTTCATCCTCGCGGACTGCCCGGGGCACGTGCAGTACACGCGCAACATGGTCACGGGCGCCACCACCGCCGACGCCGTCGTCGTGCTCGTCGACGCCCGCAACGGCGTGCTCGAGCAGACCCGACGCCACCTCGCCGTCGTCGCGCTGCTGCGCGTGCCGCACGTGATCATCGCCGTCAACAAGATCGACCTGCTGGGGTACTCGCAACAGGCCTACGACACCGTGGCAGCGGATGTCGCCGCGCTCGCGCGCGAACTCGGCCTCGCCGACACCCACGTCATCCCGGTGTCGGCGCTCGCGGGCGACAACATCGTCGACCGCTCGGCGAACACCCCGTGGTACGACGGCCCGAGCCTGCTCGAACTGCTCGAGACGTTGCCCTCGCTCGACGAGCTCGAGACCGAGTTCGAGGCGCTGCGCTTCCCGGTGCAGCTCGTGGTGCGCCCGCAGGGCGCGCTCGCGCACGACGTCGACGACACCGAGTCGTTCCGCGACTACCGCGCCTTCGCGGGTCGCATCTCCTCCGGCACGGTGCGCGTCGGCGACCGGGTGCAGGTCTTCCCGGGCGGCGCGACGACGACGGTGACGGGCATCGACGCCGGTCCCGACTCGGTCGACGAGGCATCCGCTCCCCGCTCGGTGTCGCTGCGGCTCGCCGACCAGCTCGATGCGGCACGCGGTGCGGTCATCGTCGCCGAGGGCGCGCTGCCCGAACCGCGACGCGAGCTCGACGCATCCGTGTTCTGGCTCGGCGCAGCCCCGCTGCGGCCGGGCGCCCGCGTGCTCGTGAAGTCGGGCACGACGACCGTGCAGGCGCTCGTGCCCGAGATCGTCGGACGCCGCGACCTCGATTCCCTCGAACTCGAGCCGGCCCAGCTGCTCGAGATCAACGATATCGGCCAGGTGCGCGTGCGCCTCTCGGCCGACCTGCCTGTCGAGGAGTATGTCGCGCACCGCCGCGCCGGCGCGTTCCTCGTCATCGACCCGCAGTCGGGCGCCACGCTCGCCGCCGGGATCGTCACCGCACCGGTGACACCCACCACCGGCCACGCCGGCAGCTCAACCCGCACGACCACCGACACCGAAGGAGTAGCAGCATGACCGCAACATCACGCGCCCGTTCCCGCCTCGGCCTGGTCGCGGGCATGATGCTCGCCGCGGCGATCGTCACCGCAGCCGTGCTCTCCCTCAGCGGCTGCGCGCCGCAGTCGGCAGCGGGGGAGGCGGCGGATGCCGCGACCACGCCCGCCGCCGAGCTCCGACTGGGCTACTTCGCGAACGTCACCCACGCGCCCGCGCTCGTGGGACTCGAGGAGGGCCTCTTCGCCGACGCCCTCGGCGACACGAAGCTCACGACGCAGGTCTTCAACGCCGGCCCTGCCGCGATCGAGGCACTCTCGGCCGGCGCCATCGACGCGACCTACATCGGGCCGAACCCGTCGATCAACACCTTCATCCAGTCGGGCGGGCAGTCGGCCCACATCGTCGCCGGTGCCGCCACCGGTGGAGCGGCGCTCGTCGTGCGTGACGGCATCGACTCGCCGGCCGACCTCGAGGGCACGACCCTCGCGACGCCGCAGCTCGGCAACACGCAAGACGTGGCGCTCCGCTCGTGGCTCGCGGCTGAGGGCTACGAGACCGACACGACGGGCGGCGGCGACGTGCACATCACGCCGACCGAGAACGCGCAGACGCTCACGCTCTTCCAGCAGGGCGCGATCGACGGTGCGTGGCTCCCCGAACCGTGGGTCTCGCGCCTGATCGTCGACGCCGGTGCACACGTGCTCGTCGACGAGGCCGAACTCTGGGAGGACGGCGCGTTCCCGACGACCGTGCTGCTCGTGCGCGCCGAGTTCCTCGCGGAGCACCCCGAGACGGTGGAGGCGCTGCTCGAGGGCCACGTGGCATCCGTCGCCTGGCTCGAAGGCCACGCGGCCGAGGCGCCGACCGTCATCAACGCGGCCCTCGAGGCCGAGACCGGTAAGCCGCTCGCCGACGAGGTGCTCACCCGGGCGCTCGAGTACGTGAGCTTCTCGGTCGATCCGCACGCCGAGACCTTCGAGACGCTCGTCGCGAACGGCCTCGAGGCCGGCACGCAGAAGGACGGCTCGATCGACGGCCTGTTCGACCTGCGGCTCCTGAACGGGCTGCTCGAGTCCGACGGCGGCGAACCGGTCTCGGCCGGCGGCCTCGGCGAGGAGTAGGAGCGACCATGAGCGGGCAGACGGCCATCCGCATCGAGCAGCTCGGCAAGCGCTTCGGCGCGGGCCCGCTCGTGCTCGACGACGTGAACCTCACGGTCGAAGCGGGTGAGTTCGTCTGCCTGCTCGGCGCCTCGGGGTGCGGTAAGTCGACGCTGCTGAACCTCATCGCCGGCCTCGACCGCCCGACGACGGGCACCATCGACGTGCCCGCCGAGGGCGCCGCCGTGATGTTCCAGGAGTCGGCGCTCATGCCGTGGCTCACCGCCCGCCAGAACGTCGAGCTCGCGCTGCGCCTGCGCGGCGTCGCGCGGTCGGCCCGCCGGGGCGAGGCACTCGAACTCCTCGACACGGTCAACCTCGCGGATGCCGCGGAGAAGCGCCCCCACGAGCTCTCGGGCGGCATGCGGCAGCGCGTCGCGCTCGCCCGAGCGCTCGCGCAAGACAGGCGGGTGCTCCTCATGGACGAGCCGTTCGCCGCGCTCGACGCCATCACGCGCGACCTCTTGCACGAGGAGCTCGAACGGGTCTGGCGCCGCACCGGGCGCACCATCGTCTTCGTCACGCACAACGTGCGCGAAGCTGCTCGGCTCGGGCAACGGGTCGTCCTCCTGTCGTCCCGGCCCGGCCGAGTCGCGGGCGAGTGGCGCATCGCCGAGACATCCGGCCGTCGCATCGAGTCGCCCGAGGTCGCGGCGCTCTCGATCGAGATCACGGAACAGCTCCGGAAGGAGATCCGCCGAAATGCCGCATGACACCACCCTGCTCGACGAGCCCACACCCGGGACATCCACCGGCGTCGCCACCGAACGCCACGACGAGCTGCGCAGTCTCGAGGCCGGCCTCGACCGCCTGCAGACCGATCCCGAGCGCACGCCCGGCGCGTGGCAGCGCTTCACGACGAGCGTGCTGCCGCCCATCCTCTTCGTCGTGGCGCTCATCGCTGTCTGGCAGCTCTACGTCGTGATCGCGCAGCCGCGACCCGACATCGTTCCCGGCCCGCTCGACGTCGTCGCCGCGATCTCGAGCGCCTGGGAGTCGGGGCGCCTGCAGCTCGCCGTCGTCACGAGCCTCGAACGCGGCCTCGTCGGCTTCCTGATCGCCGTCGCCGTCGGCACTCCGCTCGGACTCCTGCTCGCCGAGGTGAAGCCGCTGCGCCGCGCGGTCGGACCGATCATCTCGGGCCTGCAGGTGTTGCCGTCGGTCGCGTGGGTGCCTGCGGCGATCCTCTGGTTCGGCCTCACCGATGCCACGGTGTACTTCGTGGTGCTCATGGGGGCGACGCCGTCGATCATCAACGGCCTCATCGCCGGGGTCGACCAGGTGCCGCCGCAGCTGCGCCGCGTGGGCACGGTGCTCGGCGCCGGACGAACGCAGCTCGCCACCCTCGTCGTGCTTCCCGCGGCGCTTCCCGGCTACGTCGCCGGGCTCAAGCAGGGCTGGGCGTTCTCCTGGCGGTCGCTCATGGCCGCCGAGATCATCACCACCGGCGGCACGATCGGCTTCGGCCTCGGGTCGATGCTCGATAACAGCCGATTCCTCGCGGACATCTCGGGGGTGCTCGCGACGATCCTCGTGATCCTCGCGATCGGCATCCTCATCGAACTCGTCTTCTTCGCCCCGCTCGAGCGCCGGATGCTGCGTCGCCGGGGTCTCCTGGGAGGCGCCCGATGACCGCCGTCGGTTGTGTCGTGCTCGTCGGCGCCGGCCCGGGCGACGCCGGGCTCCTCACCCTCCGCGGTCTCCGCGCGCTCGAGGCCGCCGACGTCATCGTCGCCGACCGGCTCGGCGCCCGCGGAGTGCTCGACGGGCTCGCCGCCGAGGGCGTCGAGCTCCGTGCCGAGATCGTCGACGTCGGCAAGCTGCCCGGCCACCACGCGGTGCCGCAGGACGCGATCAACGCGCTGCTCGTCGCCCTCGCCCGCGACGGCAAGCGCGTCGTGCGACTGAAGGGCGGCGACCCGTTCATCTTCGGCCGCGGCGGTGAGGAGGTCGCGTTCTGCCGCGATCACGGCATCGACGTCGAGGTCGTGCCCGGCATCACGAGTGCCATCTCGGTGCCCGCGATCGCCGGTATCCCGCTCACGCACCGCGGGCTCGCAACGACGTTCACCGTCGTCACTGGCCACGAGCAGATCCAGTCGCTCGGCGGCGGCCGCGACCACACGGTCGTGCTGCTCATGGGCATCGGAACCCTCGCGAACTCCGCGATCACCCTCGCCCGCGGCGAACGCGGCGGCGACTGCCCCGTCGCGATCATCGAAGACGGCTACGGGCCGGCCCAGCGCGTCACCGTCGGCACGCTCGACACGATCGCGCTGCAGGCGGCGCGCCGCGGCATCCGCTCGCCCGCGGTCGTCGTCGTCGGCGACGTCGTGGCCCTCAGCCCGTACGCAGAACCGCTGGTTGAGGAGGGAGCGCAGCGACCGTCTCGAAACCGCTCGTTCGAGGGCCCGGCGTTTCGAGACGCTCCTTCGTCGCTCCTCAACCCACTTTCTCCGAACCGAAAGACCACGCAGCCATGACCCTCTCCCTCCGTGTCGCGATCATCGGCGCCGGCCCGGCCGGCATCTACGCCGGCAACATCCTGAACCGCCAGGTCACCGAGGCCGGCGGGGAGGTCGCGATCGACCTGTACGAGTCGCTGCCGGCGCCCTACGGCCTGATCCGCTACGGCGTGGCACCCGACCACCCGCGCATCAAAGGCATCGTCAACTCGCTGCACGAGATGCTCGACGCCGGCACGATCCGCCTCATCGGCAACGTCGAGGTGGGCCGCGATATCACGGTCGCCGAGCTGCAGGAGCGCTACGACGCCGTCATCTTCGCCACCGGCGCCTTGAAGGACGCCCCGCTGCGCATCCCCGGCATCGACCTGCCCGGCTCATACGGCGCGGCCGACTTCGTCGCGTGGTACGACGGCCACCCCGATGTGGCGCGCACCTGGCCGCTCGAGGCGCAGTCGATCGCGGTCATCGGCAACGGCAACGTCGCCCTCGACGTCGCCCGCGTGCTCGCGAAGCACCCGAAGGACCTGCTGACGACGGATGTGCCGGCCAACGTCGTCGAGGGCCTCGAGGCGTCGCCCGTGACCGACGTGCACGTGTTCGGCCGCCGCGGCCCGGGCCACGTGAAGTTCACGCCGATCGAGTTGCGCGAGCTCGGCGAGGTTCCCGACGTCGACGTCATCGTCTACGACGACGATTTCGAGCGCGCCGCGAACGACCCGCACGCCGAGGCACTGTTCGCCTCGAACAACCAGGTCAAGGTCATGACCCGCACCCTGAACGGATGGCGGAAGCCCGCCGACCACGAGTACACCGCATCGCGCCGTCTGCACCTGCACTTCCTGCACGCCCCGGTCGAGGTGCTCGGCGCCGACGCGGTCGAGGCCGTGCGCTTCGAACTGACCCGCCCCGTCGGCGACGGCTCGGTCGCGGGCACCGGGGAGTTCGTCGACGTGCCAGTGCAGGCCGTGTACCGCGCCGTCGGCTACGCCAGCTCACCGGTCGCCGGCGTGCCGTTCGACGAGCAGCGCGCCGTGATCCCCAACGCCGGCGGGCGCGTGACTGATGCGGGGGAGCACCTTCCCGGCCTGTACGCGACCGGCTGGATCAAGCGCGGCCCCGTCGGTCTCATCGGCCACACCAAGGGAGACGCGCTCGAGACGATCACGAACCTCGTCGAGGATGCCTCGTCGGGCGCCCTCCCCGCAGCAGTCGTCGACGCGGCCGACGGCGAGGAGGTCTTCGATCTGCTGGGCGCCCGCGGCGTGGCGTACACGACGTGGAACGGATGGCTCGAACTCGACGCGCATGAGCGCGCGCTCGGCGACGCCTTCGAAGCGGCCGCACACTACGGCGAGATCGTGCGCGAGCGCGTCAAGGTCGTGCCCCGCGACGAGCAGGTGGCGATCTCGCGCAGCGGCGCCCTGGCCCTGTCGTGACCTACGTCATCGCGCTGCCCTGCGTCGACGTCAAAGACCGGGCCTGCATTGACGAGTGCCCCGTCGACTGCATCTACGAGGGTGAGCGATCGCTCTACATCCACCCCGACGAGTGCGTCGACTGCGGTGCGTGCGAACCGGTCTGCCCGGTCGAGGCGATCTACTACGAAGACGACCTGCCCGACGTCTGGGCCGACTACTACAAGGCGAACGTCGAGTTCTTCGACGAGATCGGCTCGCCCGGCGGGGCCGCGAAGACAGGCGTGCTCGACTTCGACCACCCGGTCATCGCCGCTCTGCCGCCGCAGGCGGCGCACGCCTGACGGCTCGGCGCATCCGCGCGGCGCGAGAACAGGAAGACGCGCCGCCACGAACGCTGAAACAGGAATCCGCTCGGCGCGTCTCGCATCGTTTGCCTGTATTCAGCGCGGAGCCTCGCGGCACACCAGGCGTGTTTCCGCGTGTGACGGGTGGCCGCGACATCCGCTCGGCCCCGGCGTATCGTGGCCGCAACGAACCCCGAGGAGCCCTCATGTCGCACCGCGAACCGCACACGCCCACCGAGCCGCACGTCGGCACGGTCATGGGCATGCGCGGCTGCGAGTCGGCGACGGAGTGCCGGAGCGACCGGCCGGGTCACCGGTTGCACGTCATGCAGGAGCGACTCGCGGGCGCGACGGCGAGCAAGTGGGTGGACGCGATCGTCGTCGAGGTCGACAGCGACGGGTTCGCCGTCGTCGCCGAGCTCGCGGTCGAGCGCCTGCGGCGCGTCTGGCACCACGACGCCTTCGACGGCGTGCTCGTCGTCGGCGCGCCGGTCGCCGTGCACGACGTGTACGGCGTGCTCGCGCACGGCGGTCGCCGCTTCAGCGTCGCGACGGCCTGAGCCGACGCGACCGGCCGCGACGGATCGGCCGGTCGAGCCGCGCTGTCCGGGCTCGGGCTCACCCCATCGGCATCGCCTCGCGCATCGAGCCCATCATCTTCTCCATCGCCATGACGGCCTGATCGCACGCCATTGCGCACATGCGGCAGTGCTCGCTCATCTCGGCGTGCATCATGCACTCGGCCGAGCAGGCGCGCGCCATCACGACCGTCGACTGCATCATCGACATCATCACCTGCATGTCCCAGCCGCGCATGCGCAGCATCATCCGCATCATCGTGTCGCACATGTCGGCGCAGTTCGAACACATGGATGCGCAGCGGCCCATTCCCTCGGACGCGTCAGCATCGGCGCACATCACGCACGCCTGCATGCAGGCCGAGAGCGCCTCCATGCACTCCTGCATCATCGCCGGGTCCATGCCCTGCATCGGCATCTCCGACGACGACATCGCGCCCTTCATCATGTCCATCGTCATGTTCATCGGCTCGCCCGCCCGTCTCGGGCGCCGAGCGTCGACGATGCCGGCGGATGACTCGGCGGCCCTGTTCGCAGCCATGCTACGCCGGGCGGCGCGGGCCCAGAAGGGGTATGCGTTTCGATCGTGTGAACGATCACGGGAGTCCGCCGAGTCGCAGGATGAAGCGAGGCGGCACACCGCAGCGTGCCGGCGTGTCGTGCGCATCATCCTGCGACTCAGCGTGATCCGACTTGGGGGTGCAGAGCCGCGCAGCAGACGACGAAGGGCGGATGCCGCGTGGCATCCGCCCTTCGGAACCCAGGCGCGATCAGGCGTCGATGTCGACGTCCTTCGTCTCCTTCGAGAGGAGCAGGGCGATGAGCGTGAGCACCGCCATGACCGACAGGTAGATGCCGACCCAGAAGGGGCTGCCACCGCCCGCCTGCCAGAGCGCGACCGCGATGAACGGTGCGACGGCGGCGCCGAGGATCGACGACACGTTGTACGAGATGCCCGAACCCGTGTAGCGCACGTTCGTCGGGAAGAGCTCGGGCAGGAGCGCGCCCATGGGACCGAAGGTCATGCCCATGAGGGAGAAGCCCACGACGAGCCACAGCATGACGCCCCAGAAGCCGGCTCCGAGGAGCGGCACCCAGACGAGGCCGAACACGATGATGCCGAGCGTGACCCAGATGAGCGTCTTGCGGCGACCCCACTTGTCGGCCCAGGGCCCCGAGAGCAGCGTGAAGACGCCGAAGAACACGACACCGCCGATGAGCATCAGCACGAAGGTGTTGTACGAGTAGCCGAGGCCGGGCAGGGCGCCTTCGGTGGGCTCGACGGCCGCGCGGCCGTAGCTCAGCGAGAACGTGGTCATCAGGTAGAAGAGCACGTAGGTGGCGAGCATGAAGAACGTGCCGAGGATGAGCTGCTTCCAGTGGTGCTTGAAGACCTCGCCGAGCGGGAGCTTCTTGAGCTTGCCCTCCTTCGATGCCTTCGAGAACGCGGTCGACTCGACGAGGCGCAGTCGCACCCAGAGGCCGACGATGACCATGACCACCGAGAACAGGAACGGGATGCGCCAGCCCCAGTCGAGGAAGGCCTGCGACGGCATCGTCGGGTCGTCCGACGGCAGCACCGCGGCGATGATGAGGAACAGGCCGTTCGCGATGATGAACCCGATGGGCGCGCCGAGCTGCGGGAAGGTGCCGTACCAGGCGCGCTTGCCCTTCGGTGCGTTCTCGGTCGCGACGAGCGCTGCACCCGACCACTCGCCGCCGAGCGCGAAGCCCTGCGCGATGCGGAGCACGACGAGGAGGAGCGGTGCGAGCCAGCCCACCATCGCGTAGGTCGGCAGCAGGCCGATGAGGAACGTCGCGATGCCCATCGTGAGCAGCGCGCCGACGAGCGTGGCCTTGCGGCCGTGCTTGTCGCCGAGGTGGCCGAAGATGACGGCGCCGAGCGGGCGGGCCACCATCGCGGCGCCGAATACGGCGAAGGAGGCGAGCAGCGCCGTGGTCGGGTCGCCGGTCGGGAAGAAGAGGTGCGGAAAGACGAGCACCGCGGCGGTCGCGTAGACGTAGAAGTCGTAGAACTCGATCGTCGTGCCGATGAGGCTTGCGAGGATCACGCGGCTGCGGGGATTCGCGGGTGCTGCTGGGGTTGCTGGGGCGGCCGAGGCCGCGGTCGATGTGGACATCGTCGCGAGGACTCCAAGGGGTTTCGATGCGCCCGCCTCCGGGCACGTCGGTCTGGCGTCGAGCGGAGTCGGTGGGGTGGAATCGTCGCTTGTGGCAACCGAACTACCCTACGCCGTGTCCGTTGACGATCTCCCCAGATCGGGGACCCGGGTGCGACGAACGGTGGCATCGGCGCGGTGAACGGCGTGCACGGGTCGCCGGTGCCGCCTTATCGCCAGAGCACGGCGATGCCTGCATTCAGCAGAGTGAGGCCACCGATGGACCAGAAGAGCGCGGGGGGCACAGAGCCATTGCGGCGCTGACGCGCGGCACCGATGCCGAGCAGGGCTCCGATCGCCACCAGCACGACGAGCTTGACGCCGATCTTCACGTAGTTCAGGTCGTAGGAGATGCCCCATGGGGCGGCGAGGGCGAGACCCGCGACACCCGCGATGAGGAGGCCGTAGTTCATCAGGCGCGTCACCGCGAAACGCCGGTTCACGGCCTCGACCACCCACGCGCCGAACAGCACGGCGAAGCCGACCAAGTGGACGAGCAGGACGATGTGGCGCAAGGTCTCCATGCAGCCGAGTCTAAGTTCTACCGCTCGTCGAAGTCGAGTCGCCGCGCGGGGTCAGTCTCGCACCGACTGCAGCGCGCGAACCGTCGCGACGGCGGCCTCGGCCGCCTCGCGACCCTTGTCCTCCTTCGAGCCGGGCAGGCCCGCACGATCGAGCCCCTGCTGCTCGTCGTCGAGGGTGAGCACGCCGAATCCGACGGGCTTGCCGGTGTCGAGCGCGACCCGGGTGAGCCCGTCGGTCGCAGCCGCCGACACGTACTCGAAGTGCGGGGTGCCGCCGCGGATGATCACACCGAGCGCGACGACCGCGTCGGCCCCGGCCTCGAGCGCCGCCTTCGCCACGACCGGCAGCTCGAAGCTGCCAGGCACCCGAACGAGCGAGAAGTCGGCGCCGGATGCCTCGAGCGTGCGTGTCGCCCCGGCGATCAGGCCGTTCGTGATCTCGTCATGCCAACTGCCCGCGACGATCGTGATCGTCAGGCCGCGGCCGTCGATGTCGAGTGCGGGGGATCCTGCTCCGCTCATGATGGGTGTCCTTCCAGGAGGGTTTCGGCTGCGCCGTCGGTGAGTTGCTGATCGTTGATCGTGTGGCCCATCCGCTGCCGTTTCGTGTCGAGGTAGCCGGTGTTGCCGGTGCCGACGCCGACGACGAGCGGCAGCCGTTCGCTCACGGTGATGCCGTGCGCTTCGAGCTGGCGCACCTTCTCGGGGTTGTTGGTGAGCAGGCGGACCCGGCTGACGCCGAGGTCGGTGAGGATCGCGGTCGCCGCGCTGTAGTCGCGTGCATCGATCGGCAGCCCGAGCGCGAGGTTCGCATCGAGGGTGTCGAGGCCGTCCTCCTGCAGCCGGTAGGCGCGGAGCTTGTTGATGAGGCCGATGCCTCGTCCCTCGTGACCGCGCAGGTAGACGACGACGCCGCCGTCCCGCTGGATGGTCTCGAGCGCGGCGTCGAGCTGCGGGCCGCACTCGCACTTGAGCGAGCCGAAGGCCTCGCCCGTCAGGCACTCGGAGTGCACTCGCACGATAGCGCCGTCGGCGGCCGAAGCCGGGTCGCCGGCGATGATCGCGACGTGGTCGGCACCGGTCGCGCGGTCGCGATACGCGCGCACGCGGAACTCGCCATGCTCGGTGGGCAGCGCCGTCTCGACTTCGAAGTCGACCGACGAGCTCTCGGGCACGGCAGCGGCCGGGGGCGTCGCCGCGAGGTCGTGGCCGGCGTGGTGCCGCTCGAGCCAGTCGATCAGCGCTGCGACGGTCGTGACGGGCAGGCCCTCGCGCTCACCGAGCTCGATGAGCCCTGGCAGTCGCATCATCTCGCCGTCGTCGGCGACGATCTCGCCGATGACGCCCACGGGTGCGAGGCCCGCGAGTCGCATGAGGTCGACTGCCGCCTCGGTGTGCCCGGCGCGCTCCCGCACGCCGCCGTCGACCGCGCGCAGCGGGATGACGTGCCCCGGCCGGATGAGCCGATCGGGCGTCGACATGGGGTCGGCCAGCACCCGCAGGGTGTGGGCGCGGTCGGAGGCGGAGATGCCGGTCGAGGTGCGGTCGGCGGCGTCGACCGAGATCGTGTACGCCGTGCCGCGCACGTCTTCGCTCCGCTCGGTCATGAGCGGCAGCGCGAGCCGGTCGGCGAGCTCGTTGGGCAGCGGCGCGCAGAGGTAGCCGCTCGTGTGGCGCACCATCCAGGCGATCCACTCCTGCGTCGCGAACTCGGCGGCCATGATGGCGTCGCCCTCGTTCTCGCGGGCCTCGTCGTCGGCGACGATCACGGGCTTTCCGGCGCGGAGCGCGTCGAGCACCTCGGGCATCGTGGCGAGACTCATGCGGCACCTCCGGTCGTCGGCCGCGGTTCGCCGAACTGGGGTGCCGACGGCTGGGGCGCGGGCGACTGCTGCGAGAGCGGCGCGGCCTGGAACCCGATGACCGAGTTCGAGCGGGCTTCGGGCTCGCTCGCCCAGCCGGGGGCGAAGCGCAGCATGCGCGCGACCTGTCGCGCGACGATGTCGGTCTCGATGTTCACGCGGTCGCCGGGCTCGCGTTCGCCGAGCGTGGTGGCCGTCAGGGTCTCGGGGATGAGCGAGACCTCGAACCACGAGCCGCCGGGCTCATCGCCGACGGCGCTGACCGTGAGCGAGACGCCGTCGACGGCGATCGAGCCCTTGTCGACTACGAGCGGCGCGTGCGCGGGGTCGAGTGAGAAGCGCACGACCCGCCACGCCTCGCCAGGGCGCACCTCGAGCACCTCTGCAGTGCCATCGATGTGGCCCTGCACGATGTGGCCGCCGAGACGATCGCCGACGCGCGCGGCGCGCTCGAGGTTGACCGCGAGCCCTTCGCGGGCCGCGTCGAGGGTCGACATCGCGAGCGTCTGCGCCATGACGTCGGCCGTGAAGCGTTCGCCGTCGAACTCGACGACGGTCAGGCACACGCCCGACACGGCGATCGAGTCGCCGTGCGCGACGCCCTCGACGGCGAGCGGGCCGCGTACCGTGATGCGTGCCGCGTCGGCGGTGCGCTCGACGCGCTCGATCGTGCCGAGTTCCTCGATGATTCCGGTGAACATGTCAGTTCCCTTCCGTGGGCGTGGGTCGGGCGACGAGCAGCACGTCGTCGCCGAGCCGTTCGATGACGGCGAAGTCGAAGCGGAGCGCCGCGTCGATCGTCGGCACGCCGAGCTCGCCGAGAGCGAGACGCGGGCCGCCGACCAGCGCGGGCGCGAGGTAGACGAGCAGTTCATCGACGAGGCCGGCCGAGATGAACGCGCTCGCGAGCGTCGGGCCGCCTTCGATGAACAGCGAGCGGATGCCTCGGCGCGCGAGGTCGGCGAGGTCGGCACGCAGGTCGGTGCCCTCGAAGAACAGCGGCGCGTGCGGGTGGCGGGTGATCGCGGCATCCGAGGGCACTGCGCGTCGGCCGAAGACGACGGGCACGGGCTGGGCATCGAGGAACTCGCCGCCCGGTGCGCGGGCGGTCAGCGACGGGTCGTCGGCGAAGACGGTGCCGGTGCCGACGGCGATCGCGTCGGCGGTGGAGCGGCGGCGGTGCACGTCGGCGCGAGCCTCGGGTCCGGTGATCCACTGGCTTGTGCCGTCGGCCGCTGCTGCGCGGCCGTCGAGGCTCGCCGCCCACTTCACGGTGACATGCGGGCGATGGTGGCGTGCGGCGAAGAGCCAGTCGTCGAGCATCGCCGCGACGTCGTCGGCGAGCACGCCCGCGGTGACCTCGACACCGGCGCCGCGCAGCCGTTCGGCTCCGCCCGAGGAGTGGGCGCCGGGGTCGGCGACGGCGTAGACGACACGGCCGATGCCGGCCTCGATGAGCGCGACGGCGCATGGGCCGGTGTGCCCGGTGTGGTTGCAGGGTTCGAGCGTCACGACCGCGGTCGCGCCGCGGGCGGCGCCGGGTTCGAGCTTCTCGAGCGCGTCGACCTCGGCGTGCGCGGTGCCGGCACCGCGGTGCCAGCCTTCGGCGATGATGTCGCCTTCGGGGGAGAGGATGACGCAGCCGACGCGCGGGTTCACGCCCCGCGCAGGGCCGCGAAGCGCGAGTTCAAGAGCGCGGCGCATCGCCGCGGCATCCGCTGCCTGCTGCTCGCTCGCACTCATCCGTGATCCTGTCTCAGGGCTCCGGGGTGCTGGGCGGCGCCGACGCTCGTCGACGACCTTCGTCGGCGGCGCGCGAGCGCTGCCGACACGTGCCCCTCCCATCCGGACTTTCACCGTCGGTACCGGAGTTCCACCGGTTCGACCACGGGTGCGGGGCCTCTCGGCCTCGCGCTCGCAGTTCGCGGACTGTCACCGCCGGTTCGGACTTACACCGACCCCGGAGCACGTTTCTGTGTTCGATTCTAGGTCAACGCGTGCGGCGCGCGGCTATTCCCGGTCTCGGGGCGACTCGAGCGCTACGCGTGCGGCGCCGCGGCCGGCGACTCGACGAGCGCCCGAGCGGTGCCCTCGTCGACGATGAGGTCGGTGATGAGTCCGGCGGCGAGGGCGCCGCGGAGGCTCGCGAGCTTCGCCCGCCCCGAGACGACGCAGATGCGGCGCGGCGCGCGTCGCAGCACCGAGAAGTCGGGGCCGGTGGCGCGCTCGTTCAGTGCGATGCCGTCGGTCGAGCCGTCGGCCCGGTAGAAGACCGTGGCGACGTCGCCGACGGCGCCGTCGCGGGAGAGGCCCTCGTAGTCGGCGCGCTCGAGGTAGCCGCCCTGGTAGACGTGGCTCGGCACCTCGGCGAAGGGGGAGCCGACGCCGAAGAGCGCGACGTCCATGCGCTCCTGCAGGTCGAGCAGGCGACGGGTGCTGCGTTCGCGCCAGAACGCCCGGCGCGTCTCGGGGTCGTCGAAGAAGGCGGGCACCGGGAACTGCTGCACCCGCGCGCCGAACGCGTCGCCGAAGCGGCGCAGCAACTCGCTCGCGTAGACGATGCCCGTCGTGCGGCCGTTGCCGGCGCCGTTCAGCTGCACGATCTCGGAGTTGTGGGTTGCCTTCGGCACGAGATGCCGGCTCATCGCGCTCATCGTCGACCCCCATGCGATGCCGATCGTCTGGTTCGAGTCGACGAAGCGCCCGAGAATTCGTGCAGCCGAGAGGGCCACACGGTCGAGTCGGTCGACGTCGCTCGCGTGGTCGGGCACCGGGATCACGTGCGCGCCGACCTCGAACCGTTCGAGGATCTCCTGCTCGATGCGACTCGGCAGGTCGAGTGGGGAGTGCAGCGAGATCTCGACGAGACCGCTCGCCCTGGCGTGGCTGAGCAGGCGCGAGACCGAGGATCGCGAGGTGTGCAGCTCGTGCGCGATGGCATCCATCGTGAGGTCCTGCATGTAGTAGAGGTGGGCCGCGCGCAACGCGTCGCGGGTCTTCCCGGGCACCGATTCGGTGCCGTCCTCGAAGGGGATCGCTGCCTGCTCGTTCATCCTGGCCATCCTTGCACGTTTGTTCATCCGGCTTGCAAGTTCGTTCCGCCGTGTTCACGATGTATTCATCCACACTCGGCATGCTCATGCAAGCCGCCGTTCCACACCCCGAGAGGACAGCGATGTCTCCGCAGCAGACGATCCCCACCACGCCCCGCCCCGGTTCCGGCGGCGAGCGAGCGGATGTCGCGGCCATCCGAACCCGGCCGCAGGCCTCCGTGCTCGTCATCGGCGGCGGCATCAACGGCATCGCGACGTTCCGCGACCTCGCACTGCAGGGTGTCGACGTGGTGCTCGTCGAACGGGGCGACTTCGTCTCCGGGGCATCCGCCGCCTCGTCGCACATGATCCACGGCGGCATCCGCTACCTCGAGAACGGCGAGTTCCGGCTCGTGAAGGAGTCGGTCACCGAGCGCAACGCGCTCATCCGCATCGCCCCGCACTACGTGAAGCCGCTCGAGACGACCGTGCCGATCTTCTCGACCTTCTCGGGCATCCTGTCGGCGCCGATGCGCTTCCTCACCCACAAGTCGGGCAAGCCCACCGAGCGTGGCGCCGCCCTCATCAAGGCCGGCCTCGTGCTCTACGACTCCTTCTCGCGAGACGGCGGCTCGGTGCCGCGCCACCGCTTCCACGGCCGCAAGCGGTCGCTCGCCGAGCTGCCCGCGCTGAACGACGGCATCAAGTACACGGCCACCTACTACGACGCGAGCATGCACGACCCCGAGCGACTCGCGCTCGACGTGCTCTTCGACGGGATCGCCACCGGAGATCACGCCCGGGCCGCGAACTATCTCGAGGCGATCGGCATGGGCGCCGAGGGCGTGCGCCTGCGCGACACCGTGACCGGCGCGGAGTTCGACGTCGCCGCGGACGTCGTCGTGAACACCTCGGGGCCGTGGACCGACCTCACGAACGAGGGTCTCGGCCGGGCCACCGCCTTCATGGGCGGCACCAAGGGCTCGCACATCGTGCTCGACAACGAGGAGCTCCTCGCCGCGACCGGCGCCCGCGAGATCTTCTTCGAGCACGAAGACGGCCGCATCGTGCTGATCTACCCGCTGAAGGGCAAGGTCATGGTCGGCACGACCGACCTCGAGCACGACATGCGGGAGCCCGCCGTCTGCACCGAGGCCGAGGTCGACTACTTCTTCGAACTCATCGCGCACGTTTTCCCAACGGTGCCCGTCGACCGCTCGCAGATCGTCTACCGCTTCTCGGGCGTGCGCCCGCTTCCGCGTCACGACGACGAGGCACCGGGCTTCGTCTCCCGCGACTACCGCATCGAGCGAGCGGATGTCCCCGACCGCCCGGGCACGACGCTGCTGAGTCTCGTCGGCGGCAAGTGGACGACGTTCCGCGCCCTCGCCGAGCATCTCTCGGACGAGGTGCTCGGGCTCCTGGGCCGCAGCCGCAGCCGGTCCACGGCCGGTCTCGCGATCGGCGGCGGCGCCGGCTACCCGACCACCGAGGACGCGCGACGGGTCTGGACCGTCACCCACGGCGACGAGATCGGGTGCCTCCGCGCCGAGGAACTGCTCGAGCGCTACGGCACCCGCGCCGAGGCGTTCATCGCCTCGACCGAGGGCGAGAACGACGAGCCGCTCGCCCACCACACGGGCTACAGCCGGCGCGAGATCGCCTGGCTCGCCCGCACCGAGCGGGTCGTGCACCTCGCCGACGTCGTGCTGCGTCGCACCAGCATCGCCTTCACCGGCGCGCTCACGGCGCCGCTCCTCGACGAACTCGCCGAGGTCGTCGGCGCAGAGCTCGGCTGGGACTTCGAACGTCGCGCCGTCGAGATGGCCACCACAAGGGAACTGCTCGCCGAACGCCACGGCGTCGAGCTGGAGGCATCCGCCACCCTCGTCTGACCCGCAGACCGCAGGCGGTCTCGACCGGATCGACCCGCAGGCGGGAATCTGCACGGATGTGCACCGGAATCCGCCCGATTCGGGGCGAAACCCCCGGTAGCTTCGACGGAGCCTCCCGGTCGACGGTCGACACGGCGGCCGGCACCACACCTCAAGAAAGAAGGTCAACGTGGACAATCTCGGAATCGTGTTCCTCAGCGAACTCGTCGGCACGGCGATGCTCGTGCTCCTCGGCTGCGGCGTCGTCGCCAACGTCATCCTGGCGAAGACCAAGGGCTTCGGCGGCGGCACGCTCATGATCAACTTCGGCTGGGGCCTCGCGGTCTTCGCCGGCGTCATCGTGTCGTATGCCTCGGGTGCACACCTGAACCCCGCCGTGACGGTGGGCCTCGTCGCCAACGGCGCGAGCGAGTTCGGCAACGCCGCAGCGGGCATCGAGGTGCCCGTCGGCGTCGTGTCGGTGCTCACCTACATCGGCGCACAGATGATCGGCGCCTTCCTCGGCGCAGTCGCCTGCTGGCTCGCCTACAAGCAGCACTTCGACGCCGAGCCCGAGGCAGGCAACAAGCTCGGCGTCTTCTCGACCGGCCCCGCGATCCGCTCCTACGGCTGGAACCTCGTGACCGAGTTCATCGCCACCTTCGTGCTCGTCTTCGTCGTCATCGGCTTCGGCGGCGGCCGTCAGGGCGACGGCGGTCTCGCTGCTCTCGGCGCGCTGCCCGTGGCGCTCCTCGTGATCGGCATCGGCGCCTCCCTCGGTGGTCCGACGGGTTACGCGATCAACCCGGCCCGTGACCTCGGCCCGCGCATCGCGCACGCACTGCTGCCCATCAAGGGCAAAGGCGGCAGCGACTGGGCGTACTCGTGGGTGCCGGTCGTCGGCCCGCTCCTCGGCGGTCTCGCGGCCGGCTGGGCCGCCATCCCGCTGCTCCCGCTGCTCGGCTGATCCGCCGGATCCTTCCACCTCATCCATTCGCTTCACTGACAGCAACGGAGTTCTCAGATGGCCGACTACATCCTCGCGATCGACCAGGGCACGACCTCGTCGCGCGCGATCATCTTCGACAAGGCCG
>NZ_JAZHYX010000003.1:0-138133 GCF_036576125.1 Agromyces sp. CCNWLW203
CGGCCTTGTCGAAGATGATCGCGCGCGACGAGGTCGTGCCCTGGTCGATCGCGAGGATGTAGTCGGCCATCTGAGAAACTCCGTTGCTGTCGGTACCGCTCGAGTCGCCCGATTCTGTCCGAGTCGGGCGACTCGGTGAAATGAGGTGGTGGTCGTTACGCGGACGAGGTCGGGCCGGCCCGAGGACCGGCCCGGTCTCATCAGGTGATGATGGGCAGCAGCGGGATCGCCAGCCAGCCGGCGAGCAGGCCGCCGATGATCGGGCCGATCACGGGCACCCACGAGTACGACCAGTCGCTGGTGCCCTTGCCGTGGATCGGCAGGAGGGCGTGCGCAATGCGCGGACCGAGGTCACGGGCCGGGTTGATGGCATAGCCCGTCGGACCACCGAGCGAGACGCCGATACCGATCACGAGCAGCGCCACGGGCAGCGCACCGAGGGCGGCGAGGCCGCCGTCGCCCTGACGGCCGCCGCCGAAGCCGATCACGACGAAGACGAGCACGAAGGTGCCGATGATCTCGGTGACGAGGTTCCAGGCGTAGTTGCGGATGCCGGGGCCGGTCGAGAAGACGCCGAGCTTCGAGGCGGCCTGGGGCTCCGCGTCGAAGTGCTGCTTGTAGGCGAGCCAGACGAACACCGCGCCGATGATCGCGCCGATCAGCTGGGCGCCGATGTAGGCGCTCACCGACAGGAAGTCGACGGGCACGGTGATGCCGAGCCCGGCGTTTCCGAACTCGGTCGCACCGTTGGCGACGAGACCGAGCGTGACAGCCGGGTTGATATGCGCACCTGACGCATAGGAGACGATGACGCCGGCGAAGACCGCGAGGCCCCAGCCGATCGTCACCATGAGGAATCCGCCGTTGAAGCCCTTCGTCTTGGCGAGGGCGACGTTGGCCACCACACCACAGCCGAGGAGCACGAGCATCGCCGTGCCGACGAGCTCGCTGAGGAACAACACTCCGAGATTGTCCACGTTGACCTTCCATCCTTTTCGCTAGCCCGATGGGCTTCGCCCAGGGGCGGAACACAGCCCACGATACTCAGACCGGCATCGGCGGGGAAGGAGCGGGACGAGGCGCGTCAGATTTCGGACTGCCTCTTACGGTCGAGCACGCGTCGGGCGTAGGTTGGCGGGGAATGCTGCGTCGACGTCGCTGCACGTCTGCACGACGCCCGGCGTCTGAGGGGAAGGGATGTCGTGAAGAAGATCATCAACGATCCCAAGCGGGTCGTCGACGAGTCGGTGGCCGGATTCGGCCTGGCCCATGCCGACCTCGTGCGCGTCGAATTCGATCCGATCCATGTCGTGCGCGCCGACGCGCCGATCGCCGGCAAGGTCGGCATCGTGAGCGGCGGCGGCAGCGGGCACGAGCCCCTTCACGCCGGATACGTCGGCTTCGGCATGCTCGATGCCGCCGTCCCCGGGGCGGTGTTCACCTCGCCGACACCAGATCCGATCCTCGCAGCGACGAAGGCGGTCGACGGCGGGGCGGGCGTGCTCCACATCGTGAAGAACTACACAGGCGATGTGCTGAACTTCGAGACGGCCGCCGATCTGGCCGCGATCGACGGCATCGAGGTACGTTCCGTCGTCACCAATGACGACGTCGCGGTCAAGGATTCGCTCTACACCGCGGGCCGACGGGGCGTGGCCGGCACCGTGCTGGTCGAGAAGATCGCCGGCGCCGCCGCCGAACGGGGGGACTCGCTCGACGAAGTCGCCGCCGTCGCGGAGCGCGTGAACGCCAATGCACGCTCCATGGGCCTCGCCCTCACGCCGTGCATCGTGCCGCACGCCGGTGAACCGAGCTTCACCCTCGCCGAAGACGAGATCGAGATCGGCATCGGCATCCACGGCGAGCCCGGACGCGAACGGGTCAAGCTCGAACCCGCCGATCGTCTCGTCGACCGGCTCCTCGAGCCGATCCTCGACGACCTGCCGTACGAGCGCGGCGAGCGCGCCCTGCTCTTCGTCAACGGCATGGGCGGCACGCCGCAGGTCGAGTTGTACCTCGCATACCGCAGGGCGGCGGAGGTGCTCGAAGAGCGCGGCATCCTGATCGCCCGATCGCTCGTCGGCAACTACATCACCGCCCTCGAGATGGCCGGCATGTCGATCACCCTGCTGAAGCTCGATGACGAGATGGTCGAATTGTGGGATGCCCCGGTGCAGACGGCTGCACTGCGGTGGGGTCGTTAGAGAAGGATCGAAGGGGGAATCTCGGTGGGATTGGACATCACCTGGGCTGTGGACTGGGTCAGACGGAGCGCGCAGGTGATCTCGGATCATCGAGTCGAGCTGATCACGCTCGATCGCGAGATCGGCGACGGCGACCATGGCGAGAACATGGATCGTGGCTTCCAGGCCGTGCTGCCGAAGCTCGACGACCTCGCCGCCGGCTCGACGCCCGGTGATGTGCTGAAGCTCGTCGCGACGACGCTCATCTCGACCGTCGGCGGCGCGGCGGGCCCGCTCTACGGCACCGCCTACCTGAAGGCGGCCGCGGCGGCCGGTGGCGCCGTGTCGCTCGATGGCCCGGCGATCGCCGCAATCCTCACGGCCGCACGTGACGGAGTGGTCTCGCGCGGCAAGGCGGAGGCCGGCGACAAGACGATGATCGACGCCTGGACTCCCGCCGTCGATGCAGCGGATGCCGCGGCCGCGGCGGGCACCGATGCGGCGGGTGTGCTCGCCGCCGCGGCCGACGCGGCCGAAGCCGGGGCGGTCGCCACCGAACCGCTGGTCGCCCGCAAGGGCCGTGCGAGCTACCTCGGCGAGCGATCAGCAGGGCACCGTGACCCGGGAGCCGAGTCGAGCGCGCTGCTGCTGCGCGCGGCCGCCGATGCGGCGGCGGCATCTGCGGGCGCCTGAGATGGGGACTCTCGACAAGGTGGGCGTGCTCTTCGTCTCGCACTCGGCAGCGATCGCGACCGGGCTCGTCGAATTGGCACGGCAGATGGCGCCGACCGCGGCGCTCGTCGCCGCGGGCGGCACCGACGACGGCCGCATCGGCACGAGCTTCGACCTCGTGACGGCCGGCATCGCCGAGGCCGATTCCGGCTCGGGGGTCGTCGTGCTGTGCGATCTCGGGTCGGCGATCCTCACCGCCGAGACGGCGCTCGACTTCCTCGACGACGAGGTGCGCGAGCGGGTGCGCATCGTCGACGCACCGCTCGTCGAGGGCGGGGTCGCCGCCGCGGTCGCCGCGGAGGCGGGAGACCGGCTCGAGGTCGTCGTGGCAGCCGCCGAGTCGGCGCGGGGGCCGGCTTCTTCGGCGAGCGCGGGCGACGTCGGCGGCGGCACCGGTGCCGAGTCCGTGGCCTCCGTGCCCGAGGCATCCGGCTACACCCGCAGCATCCGTCTGGTGAACTCCGACGGGCTGCATGCACGACCGGCGGCCGAACTCGTGAAGCTCGCGAGCACCTTCCCGCAGAAGGTCACCGTGAACGGCACGGATGCGAAGAGCCTGCTCGGCATCATGTCACTCGGCCTCACGAAGGGCGCGCAGGTCGACATCACGAGTGCCGATGTCGACGGCCGCGCAGCCGTCGACGCGTTGGCGGCACTCGCTGAGTCAGGCTTCGGCGAAGCCTGAACCCCGTCTCGTCAGTTGCCGCCGGCGACGCGGATGTCGGCGCCCGAGGTGTACGAGGCATCCGCTGAGAAGAGGTACGCGACCGCACCCGCGATCTCGTGCGGCTCGCCTGCGCGACGCATCGGGATGTTCGGAGCGCGCTCCTCAGGGGCGTTCGGCCGACCGGCCGCCGCGTGGATCTCGGTGTGCGTCGTGCCGGGGGAGACCGTGTTGACCCGCACTCCGACCGGGCCGAACTCCTTCGACGCGCCCGTCGTGAGCGCGTTCAGCGCCGCCTTGCTCATGGCGTAGGGGATGTACGTGTTCGGGGCACCGCTTCGAGCCGCCCCGGAGGAGACATTCACGACGCTGCCGCCCGCGCCGCCGCGATCGGTCGCCATGTGCGCGATCGCGGCACGCGTGAGCACGATGGGGGCGAGCACGTTGACGCGGAAGAGCTCGTCGCTCTCGTCGATCGCAGCATCGAGGAAGCCGCCGATGCGCCCGGTGATGCCGGCGTTGTTCACGAGGCCCGTGACCCGACCGAACTCGGCGATCGCGGCGGGCACGACCGTCGCCGTCGCCTCGAGATCGGCGAGGTCGACCTGCAGCAGCAGCACTCGGGCACCGGATGCCGCGCAGCGACGTGCGACCGCATCGGCGTCTCCGCGTCGCTCACGGTAGGTCAGCACGAGGTCGTGCCCGTCGGCGGCGAGACGTTCGGCGATGGCCGCGCCGATGCCGCGGCTCGCACCCGTGATGATCGTGACCTGGCGTGTGGCTGCGGCATCCGTCATGCGACAAGCCTATTCGGGTGCTGTGCCGATGCCGAGTCATCGTTGCGCGAGCGGGCACTGGCGGCATGGTGCGCAGCGGGCGTACCATCAGGCGCATGATGGCACGTGACGACGCGAGCCGCGACGACGGCAACGCATTCACCCACTTCTTCGACAAGGTCGATCGGGCATTGGGGCCGGTGTTCATCAACCCGCCGGCTCCAGCGGATGAGGCGCCGCTCGAGCCGACCGACGGCAAGGCGTGTCCGATCTGCGGGCATCCCATGTTCGAGCACGTCATCGATCACTCGACGCCCAACACGGTGCTCGTCTGCCCGACCGACGAGCGGCTGCCCGAACGCGAGGTCGACGGGCCGTACAACGAACTCGGCATGCCGGCCACGGGCCGGCGACTCGAGAAATACGCCGAACGTCACTCGAACGAGTGAGCAGCGGGCGCCCGTTCCGTACTCGACGCGATCGCATCGAACCGCGATAGTCGGGTGCGGCCTTCTTTCGACGTGCAGGCTTGTCATCGAAAGGGGAGCCCGTGATCGCACCGCTCAATCACCTCGTCGAGTTCGTCGAGGATCACCTCACCGAGGAGATCGACATCGCCGCCCTGGCGCATCGCCTCGGCACCACCGAGTACCACCTGCGCCGGATGTTCTCGGCCCTGGCCGGCATGCCGTTGTCGGAGTACGTGCGGCGGCGCCGCATGTCGGTGGCGGCGGCCGAGGTACTCGGCGGCGATGACCTGCTCGGGATCGCGACACGGTTCGGTTACGGCTCGACCGAGGCGTTCGCCCGGGCGTTCAGATCCGTACACGGCGTCGGCCCTGCCGATGTCCGGCGGAACGGCGGCCCCCTTCGCACACAATCACAGCTCAGGTTCCGCCTGACGGTAGAAGGGAACACACCCATGGACACTCGCATCGCCGATCGACCGGCATTCCGACTCATCGGCCATTCGGCCCGCGTGCCGCTCATCCACGACGGCGTCAATCCGCACATCCAAGCGCACATCGCCTCGCTGCCCCCGGCCGAGCACCAGCGACTGAAGGAGCTGGCAGACACCGAGCCGACGGGGCTCCTGCAGGTGAGCGCCGATGTAGACCCCGACTACGCGGAGGGAAGCGAACTGACCTATCTGCACGGGGTCGCCGTCGCCGAGACGACGCCGGTGCCCGGTGATCTGGACGCGATCGAGGTCGCCGCCGGCACGTGGGCGGTGTTCCGCGTCGCCGGTGCATATCCGGCCGCGCTGCAGTCGGCGTGGGCCGCCACCGCCACCGACTGGTTCCCCTCGAACCCCTGGCAGTTGAGGCCTGGTCCCTCGATCGTGGCCGTGCTCGACCGGGCAGCGGACTTCAGCACGGCGACCTGCGAGCTCTGGCTGCCGGTGGAGCGCGCCGTACGCTGAGGTGATGCAGCCGCGCCCTCAGCCGAAGCTGCTCAGCATCGCAACTCTGCGATCGGCGAGGTGCGCGAGCCCTAGTTCTGCATGTGCACCCGTTGGCCCTTGATCAGTGAGTACGCGGCGAGCGCGCTTCCGTCGAGGTCTTCCTTGTGCAGGTCGACCCCTGTCACTTGGCTGTTCTCGTAGGTCGTGTAGTAGTAGATCCCCTTGTCGGTGTTGCAGCATGACGAGTAGATCGTGATCTCGAACTTCCCCGGGGACACCTCGGCGCATCCACGCTGCTGCGCCACCGATCCCAGGATGTGGAAGAACTGACTGATCGATTCCGACTCGGAGTCGCCGGCCACCGAGTTCATCTTGGTGAACGCCGCTTTGACGAAGCGAGATGCCGAAGACAGGTCTCCTGGGAGGCCGAGCGCACCCATTCCCCGGCTGTAGACGTCGAACGACAGATCGTCGGAGAAGTTCTTCTCGGGGGGCTTCCTCGACAGGTGCATGTAGTTGTTCAGGTTGAAGGACTGGATATCGAAGGTCGGGTTGTTGGTGAGTACGCCGACTGGGTTGTCGTAGACCTTCAGCCCGTCCTTCACGCTCTCGACCGTGATGGATGCCGTTCGGTCGGAAACGATCCAGTGCAGCGGTGAGAGTGGGAAGGTCTCGCTGAAGTCGATCTTCACGAGGTTCAGCGTCGAGAGGGCCGTCTTCACCTCGTCGATGGTCTCGAACTGCCCGAGGAGCCAGGGGATGAGCTCGAACGGCGTGATGTTCGTCGCGCCGTCGGCTTCGGGCTTGTAGTGGGCGTTCTCCGGGAAGTTGAGCCCCGCCATGCTGAGGCCCTTCTCATTCGTCGCGTCGTAGTACAGCGGATATCCGTCCGCGATGGTCGCCATCCCGATGATCGCGTGGTGCGTCGCGAGCGCAGGTGCCTTGCGGAATTCGAATGGGAAGCTCCGGGGTGTGACGGTGACGGTCTCGTTATACGAGAACTCGAGGTCGAGATTGCGACCGAAGTAGTGATCCCGCGTGGTGTAGCTGACTCCCGTGCACATGCATGCCTCCGCTGTCGGTCTGGCTCGGCGGTCTGTAGGCGCAAGGTTAGCCGGGCGAGGGACATGCGGCCACTGTCGGACGGGCCGCCGACGACGCCGCCGGAGAACCCGTCTGTCCGAAGCGGAACAGTGCGACTGCCGGGTGGTCGACTACATTCAGGGGATGACGAACCCGGCCCCGATCGAAGACGTCCCGATCGGCGAAGAGGTCATTCGCCTCGGGCAGTTCCTGAAATTCGCCGGATTCTTCGATTCCGGTGGAGACGTGAAGGAGGCCATCATCGATGGCTACGTCGCCGTCAACGGCGAGGTTGACCGCCGACGCGGACGACAGCTGCAGCCTGGCGACATCGTCAGCTTCGATGGTCGCAGTGTTCGCGTGTGCCGGTGACACGGGCCTCGCTGAGGTGATGCAGCCGCACCTTCAGCCGACGCCGACGTGCGCAGACTGTACGGCGAGCTCGAGGCGGAGCGCTCCGACCTCTACAACTGGTACATGAACCTCGCGCGGGGCGGCGCAGCGGGGTCGAGGCGGCCGCGGGGCTCCTGACCCCGTTGCCGTGGGTGGGCATCCTCCAGAGAATACCCACCCTGCCCCTCAGCCCGTGATGTCGCGTCGCGAGAGCGCCAGCGTCGCAGACGCCACGAGGAGCAGCCCGAGACCCCAGAGCAGCCCGAGACCGGCCCAATCCGCCCCGTTGAGGAGCGGCGACTCGTGGAATGCCCAGGAATACGGCGAGATCGCGCGGAGCCACGACGCGTCGTCGACCTGATTGGCGATCGCGTTGAAGACGTACCCGATCACTGCGACGCCCGCGCCCGCAGCGGTCGCCAGGATCCGTCTGCCAGTGGCTGCGCCGACCAGGAGGCCGAATCCCGTCGAGAGGAATGCGAGGCCGACGAGCGCGGCGGAGGCCGCGACCAGGTGGGCGGCATCGATGTCGAGCTCCGACGGCTCGTTGAGGATCAGCACGATGACGGTTGCGAGTGCACCGAGCCAGATGAGCTTCACCAGCGCCGCCGACGCGGACTCGATCGCGTACTGGACCCGGCCGACCCCGTGTGCGAGCGTCAGCTCGAGCCTGCCGGTCTCCTCGGCGCCGGCGATCGCCGATGACCCCCACGAGGTCGCCGCGATCACCAGGAGCAGGAAGCCGATCAGACCGAAGAACGTGCTCTGCGCGTAGCCGGGACCGGATGCGATCTGCTCGTACCCGAGCGTCTTCACGAGTTCGGGTGGCAGCGTGTCGATCATCTGCTGCATCTCACCGTTGCCACCCATGCTCGGATAGAGCGGGAGATACAGGAACAGGGCAGCGGCGACACCGAGGCTCCAAGCCGCGAGCGAACGCCATGAATCGGCCAGCGACCGTCGGAAGACGGGAAGCATCCGGGTCATGCTGCACCCCCGTTCGCGTTCGGGCCGTACAGTGCAAGCACCGATTCCTCGAGGTCGGGCTCTTCGACCACCAGATCCGTCACGCGATACCGCGCGATCAACTTCACGATCGGGTCGACATCGCCGTCGATCGTGGCGGTCAGTCGCACGGGTCCGTCGCCGACGACCTCGAGCTCGCGCACGTGCGGCACGCGAGTGAGATCGTCCCGCAGGTCCCTCTCGTTCGTGCCGTCGAGCGTGACCCTGAGGCGCCGGATCCGCCCGAGCCGGAGCGAGGCGACATCGCCTTCGGCGACGACGCGCCCGGCGCTGAGCACGGCGACCTGGTCAGCCGTCTGCTGGATCTCGCTGAGCACGTGCGAGCTCAGCAGCACCGTCTGGCCATTCGTGCTCGCTTCGCGCACCATCGCGAGGAACTCGCGTTGCACGAGCGGATCGAGGCCGCTCGTGGGTTCGTCGAGCACGAGCAGTTCGGGTTGGTGCATGAATGCCTGGATCAGTCCGAGCTTCTGCCGGTTGCCCTTCGAGAGCTTGCGCACCTGGCGATTGAGATCGACATCGAGTCGCTCCGCGAGGGAATCGATGACGCCGGATGGCACGGGGCCACTGATCTCGGCGTAGTGGCGCAGGAGCTGGCGCCCCTTGATGCGTCCTTCCAGGCGGAGTTCTCCCGGCACGAAGCCGATGCGGCGGCGGAGCGCCGATCCGCCGGCTCGCGGCGCCTCTCCGAGGACGAGCGCGCTGCCCGACGTCGGGCGGATGATGTCGAGCAGAAGCCTGAGCGTCGTCGTCTTTCCGGCGCCGTTCGGGCCGATGAGGCCGAACACCGTGCCCTGCTCGACGGTGAGGTCGAGGCTGTGGACTGCCGTGTGCGCGCCGTATTTCTTGTGGAGTTCAGTGGTTCGGATCGCAGGGGTCATTGCCCATGCTCCCTTCAATGATGAGTCGAATACGAATCGGAGATGTCGCCGGCGATGGGCGGATCGGGATCTTGATTCGGATCGTTCTCACCCTTGTCGGAGCGCGGACCGGGCGTGCGTCCGATCGCCATCTCCGCGGCGACGAGGAAGCGGTCGTCGGTGTAGAGACCGTGGGTGTAGAGGTCGAGGATCGGCAGCGTCGAGCGTCGAAGGCTCTCTGCACTGAGCCCGTCGACGCCGAGCCTGCGCGCCAGTTGGCGCTGCATCACGAGCGGCACCACGCCGTAGAGCGTCAAATACAGAGCGGTGATCTCGGGATCGATCGGCTCGCGCATGACGCCACTGGCGACATTCTCGTCGAGCATCGACTTCGTACCCGCGACGAGGGAATCGAACAGATCGTCAGCGGCGGAGTTCTCCGCGGTGAGCATGCGCGCGAGGTAGTCGATCAACGGCCGGTTGGCATCGACATCGGCCAGCCACCGCGCGATCGCGGCCGCGGTGTCGCCGCCCCGGAGCTCGTCTTTGCGGCCCAGGAATTCTGAGACGACGTAGCTGTCGCACGCAGCACGCAGCGCGTCCTTCGACGTGAAGTGGTGGATGACGAGCCCGGCGCTCACACCTGCCTCGGCTGCGATCGCGCGAACACTCGTCGCAGCGAACCCATCTCGCCCGAACCTCAGAATCGCAGCATCGCGAATGCGCGCCTGCGTCGTGAGGTCCTCGATACTTGAACGCATGTTCATGATCCTAAACGCTTGTTCAATCCGCGCGCAAGAGGCCGTACTCAGGGGCGGATCGCGAGTTCATCCGGCTGACAGCCCACACCAGGCAGGTGTGCCCAGAAGTACTTCACGAACCGGAGCCGGGCGGGCCGCTCGTCGATGCATGCTCGTCGAACGAGGCGATTCTCAGTCCGCCGAGCAGCCCCATCGCGGATGCATTCTCCACGGCCTCGGCCCGGTTCGATGCCCCCAGCTTGCGGAAGATCGAGGAAACGTGGCTGCTGACGGTGTTCCGCGAAACGTAGAGTCGCTTCCCGATCTCCGCGAGGGTCAGGTGGGTCTGGAGATAGGGGAGAACGCGTTGCTCGGCAACCGTGAGCGCCGTCGACGCAACGTGTCGACCGAGACGCTCCTTCTCATCGATGGCGAGCACCGCCGCAGCCACACGGGCGTCCAACGCCTCGCGACCGTCCCGCGGCGGCAGGATCTCACTGATCTCGCGCGACAGCATCCGTGCGGCCTCGATATCGCCCACCTGCAGACTCGCATAGATGAGGAAGAGACGAGTGGGGATGCTGATCAGGGGCACAGCGCTTCCGCACCGGCCGCGCTCGGACATCGCCAGCGCGAGGTACTTCTGCCCGGCGGTCCGTCGGCCGGCGTGCAGCGCGGAGTAAGCCGCGGCGGCATGCGCATACGCGCACATGATGTAGCCGTCGATGTCGCCCGCCTGAATCGTGTCGAGCGCTCGCTGCACGTGCCGGTCGGCTGCCTCCCAGTCGTCGCGATCGATGGCGAGCTGCGCGAGTTCGGTCTCGCACATGACGATCGTGGCGGGATTGCCATGCGCCTCCGCCGTGTGCATGGCCTCCTGCAGGACTTCGCGCGCTCGGCTCTCGTGTCCGGTGTAGAGAAGGGTGCTTCCCAGAACCTGGAGCGCAGGATCACGCCATGGACTCTCGACGGCCTCGGCACGAACCCCGAACTCGGCGTCCGCAAGGGCTTCCCGCAGACCGCGCTTCATGGTGATGGCTCGCACCATGGCTTTCGTCGACGAGAGATCGATGCCATCGACTCGTGGGGCGTCGTCGGGCATGCTGCCGAGCAGCGACGCCCACTTCTGTGCGGCATCGTCGGTTCCGGACAGCAGCGAGTACCACGTGACGACCACGACGGCGAACGGGTTGGCGAGGAGATTCGCGTCGCCGACCTGTTCGATCCATCGCCCGAGGGTGGTCGTTTCGCCCGCCGTGTACGTGTTGAGCGCAGCGAGCGCCACGAGCGAGGAGGCTGTCGCGAAATCAGCTGCCGCGATCGAGTGGTTGATCGCTTCAGGGAGGAGGCCGTGCTGCTGGCACCAGTCGGAGGCTCGCCGGTGGAGCTCGGGAACCGTCGAACCGGCGTCGAGCAGGAGTTCGGTCTGCAGGTACTCGCGGAAGAGCGGGTGAAGTCGATAGGAACGGAGTTGGGGGTCCGAGGTGATGAAAAGCTGTCGAGCTTCGAGATCACGGAGGATCCGCGCGGAATCGGAGCGTTCGAGCACTGCATCGCACATCGCGGGAACGAGCGACCTCAGCATCGAGGTGGAGACCAGGAATCGATGGGTGTCCTCCGGAAGCGCGCGCAGGCACTCGCGGTAGAGATAGTCGGCAAGGAGATCCTGGCCCGCGATCGATGCCAACGGCCTGCTCCGGGACAGGAGAGCGCACATGTGTAGGCCTGCCGCCCACCCACCGCTCTGCTCGACCCAGCTCCCGAGCATCTCGGGGGAGACCCGTGCGCCTGCGCCCTGAGCAATCCTGGCGGCCCCGGCGACATCGATCTGCAGATCCTCCGCCGTGACGTGAGCCGCCGATGCCGCCACGCGTCCGCGGGCGAACGAGGTGGGCCGGTGCCTGCTGGCGAGCACGACCTGGGAGCCTGCCGGCACACCCGCCAGCACGACGTTGAGCGCATCGATCGAATCGAGGGATTCCAGCACGTGCGCGTCATCGATGAAGAGCACGAACGGGAGCGCGGACTGTGAGAGGGCGCGCCCGAGCACGGGTGCGATCCGGCCGAGCACGCCGCGATCGGCAGTCGAGATCTGGTCCTCGAGCGAAGCGGCGACGAGCGTGAAGGGCGAGCAGGCTCGGGTCAGGAGACGCATGAGCGCCGCCGGGTCGTCATCGTCGCTGCTGAGCGTGAGCCAGCCGGTGGGGCGGTCTTCACGCTGGCGCCATTCGGCGAGGAACGAGGTCTTCCCATAGCCCGCCGGCGCGGTGACGGTGACCAGCCGGGACGGACCGGACCTGACGCTCTCGATGAGACGGTCCCGGCGTACGAAGCCGGGATCGAAATCAGGACCGGTGGTCTTGACTTCGAGGATCAGGTCCCTGAGCTCGCGTTCAGCGGTCACCATCTGTTGTCTCCCCATCGACCGACGCCGGCATCGAACGCAGATCCGGACGCGCTGCGCCGGTTTTCAGATACTACCGATCCAACGAACCGATCCAGGTGAGGGGGCCATCAGCGATCATGGGTGTCGAGGCGATTCCGCTGAACGAGTGTGAGCCCGGGTCGCCGCGCCCTCATCCGGAGTGGAGTAGCGGGCGACGATCGTCCGAGCTGCCTCGTCGACTGTGCGGGCTGTCTCCTCATCACTGAGTGACCAGTTGCCGTGGACGAGGCGGGGCCAGAACACGACGGTGGCGATCATGCCGAGAAACTGCGCCGCTGCGATATCAAAGTCCTTCACGGCCGCAGTTCCCTGAGTGTTCGCCGTCTGGAAGAACTGCCTGAGCCCCTTGAGCACGGGCAACGTGCCGAAATCGAAGGTACGCTCACGCAACTCCGGGAATCTCGCGGATTCCGCGATCACCGCCCGCATGAGGTCAGCCATGCGGGGCCGTGACAACAGCTCCGCATACGCCATACCAAGACTGACCAAGCCTGAATGGAAGTCGCCGGACGACGGCACCAACAGCTCGGGCTCGGGCGTGTCGCCCGCCGCCAGCACGGTTGCCTCGAAGAGCTCCGCCTTCGTCGGGAACTGCTTGAAGAGCGTCGCCTTCGAGATGCCGGCACGGTCGGCGACTCTGGCCAACGGAGTCCGGTCATAGCCGAGTTCGAGAAACAGGCCGGCGGCAGCCTCCAGGATCGCCGCACGGTTCTTGGCGGCGACATCCCGATGGTACGCAGAGAGTTCGCGTGGCATGCACCCAGTATGGCGCAAGGCGAGTCGGTTGACTCACCAACGTGCGGCGGATACTCTCGACAGAGGTGAGTCGAATGACTCACCATGTTGACGGCAGCTCTGCAACGGAGGACGAGCAATGGCAAAGGTGATCATTCACGCGACTGTGACCGTGGACGGGTTCATGGCTGACATCGATGGGGGAGTCGACTGGATGAACGGATTCCCATCGGCTCCCGAAGACGAGGAGGTCGTCAGGAGGGTTGTGCAGGACATCGGCGCCGTGGTCGGAGGTGCAAACAAGACGCAGACCATCGAAGACGGCGAAGTTCCCTATGGAGGCATGATCACGGCGCCGGTGTACCTGATGACGCACAGCACTCATGAGCCGATCGAGAGGGATGGCGTCACATACACGTTCGTCGTCGACGACATCGCGCAGGCCGTCGAATCAGCCAAGAAGGCGGCAGGGGAGAAGCTGGTCAGCCTGCTCGGAGGCAGCATCTCCAGACAGTGCCTCGAACTCGGGCTCGTCGACGAGATCCACCTGGACGTCGTGCCGATCCTTCTCGGCGAAGGTATCTCGCTCTTCACCGGACTCAGGAAGAGCATCAGGCTGCAACGGGTCGAGACATCCGCATTCGCCAGCGAAACCCACCTCCGGTACCGCGTTCTTGCTGAGTAGGAGGGGCCGGCAGATCCGTTATCCGACATAATGTGCATTATCGGCTCACATGGATGGTTCTCCGAGGAAGCCTGAATCCGCCGAATCCCGCCGACTCGGTATCCACCGCAATCGTCAGGCGCGGTACTCCTGAGACAGCCCATCGGTGATGAGGACGCGCGAAACGCATGGCGACATCACTCGCACACCATCATCGGTACGACGAAAGCTGAAATCACTGCACCAGTGGAATCGTCTACTGGTACACATCGCGCCGCCCATATTATGTCCGTTGAGCGCCAACGTGGCGTCGATCGACGGCACCGAGGTCGGGCTCAGCCACCCAGGATCAACGGCACGAACACGACAGCGAGAATCGCCACCGCCACCACGCCCAGCACGACTAACGCTCGGTTGATGCGCCGGCGGCTCACCGTGCCGGCCGCGAAGGAGGAACGCGACACCTGGTCGAGATTCGGCATCAGGGCTTGGTACGGCGGATCCTTCTGGCTCGCAGGCTGGCCGTCTCGACCTGCCGAGTCATCCTCGTCTCGCATGCGCCACACGCTATTCGCTCGTCGACGCGACCGCCAGAGCCGCCCGGTGCATTCACGGCTCCCCCATTACATTGCATGAACACCAGCGGATGCCTCGGAGCAGGACGTGTGGCTCAGGCGAGCGACTCCACGATGGACCGCTCCCCCGGGATGCCCGATTCGACGATCACAGGCTCAGCGGAGCCCGGCAGCCACTCCCGGAAAGACCGGAACCGCAGCGGCAGCCCCGCGGCGTTCGACGGGTCTGCGCGATCCATGACCTGCAGGTGCACGTGCGGCTCGGTCGAGTTTCCCGAGTTGCCGCACGCGGCGATGTGCTGACCCGCCGTGACGTGGTCGCCGACGCCGACACGGATCGAACCGAGACGGAGGTGGGCGAGCGAGACGAACGCCGCTCCCCCGCGCACTGCGATCGTCACGGTGTTCCCTGCGATCGCATGCACGCCCTGTCGGAGCCGCCCGGCCTGTCCCAGCGCATACGGCACGAGTGCGAGCTGGGAACGACGCCCTTCGTGGTCGGGCTCGCCGTCATGGACTGCGGCGACCACGCCGTCGACCGGCGCCACGATGGGTCGCCCGAAACCGAGGAAGCGTTCAGGCGGTTCGGTTGACAGGAACGTTCGCCAGTCGCGCCGCTCTGAAGAGCGTCGTCGCAGATCGACCGCGACGAAGTCGATGGCGTACCGCTCGCCGAAGAGGTCGATTCCGTGGCTCGGCACGCGCCGAGCCGGGCTGTTCTGGGCCATCCAGGTTCCACTGAACGGCAGGTGCAGCATCTCGTCCGCCATGCTCCGATATTGGCAGGTGCATGCCGCACTCGGCGTTCTCGACGGAATCGGCCATCTAGAACACCACACCGTCACCCTGCGACATCCGAAGACTCGCGCATTCACATCCGACACTCAGGCGACCGTCGGCCATAGCCTGACCCTGCACGGCACCCGCCGCCAGAAAGGACACCATCATGTCTACGTCGCAACCCACCGGGGTTTTCGCGTCATTCTCGCTCGACGCCTCGTCGCTGACGAAGTCGGCGATCAACACCATTCGCGCGACGCTCGGCATCAGCGGCGCCGTCGCGCTGATCTTCGGCCTCCTCATCACGTTCTGGCCGAAGAACTCCGCCATCGTGATCACGGTGCTGTTCGGCATCTACTTCTTGATCGCCGGCATCGCCTACCTCGGTCTCGGCATCTTCTCGAAGGGCATCTCGGGCGGCGCGCGCACGCTCGACATCATCCTCGGACTGCTGTTCATCGTCGGCGGCATCATCGTGCTCGCCAACCCGAGCGAATCCGCGGTCTTCTTCGGCATCTTCCTCGGCATCCTCGTCGGCATCCTCTGGATCATCGAGGGAATCGTCGCCCTGGCCCAGTCGAGTGACGCGGGTTCGCGTGGATGGGCGATCTTCTTCGGCATCCTGAGTGTCGTGGCCGGCATCGTGGTGCTGTTCTCCCCGCTGTGGGGCATCGCGGTGCTGTTCGTGATCGCCGGCATCAGCCTCATCGTGCTCGGCATCGTGCAGATCGTGCGCGCGTTCACCTTCGGCCGCGGCGTCACGCCCGCTGCGGAGTAGCCCCGACGAACGACGAAGCCCGCCGAAGCAGTCTGCTTCGGCGGGCTTCTCGCTGTCTCGGGCCGGGCCTGGACGTCGCAGAATCGGGTCAGGCGTCGCCCTCGCGCGCGAAGCCCGAGGTGTCGCCCACGTACCGCGTGTTCGCCTCGGGCACCGGCTCGACGGCGGCCGAAGCAACCTCGGCGGCGAACTCGGCGACGTTGAACAGACGACCGGCGTCTTGCTTGCGGGCCTCGATCGCACCGGGGTTGGCACGCTCGAGGAGCGTGGCGGTGATGGTGCCCTCGATCATGTCGCCCGAGACGACGACGAGTTCGAAGCCGGCGGCCTCGAGTTCGGGCAGCTTCTCACGGAGCGCGTCTTCGCCGGCGCGCTTCGAGAGGGCGACGGCCTCGTACTCGGGCATCGTCGGCGTCGTGCGGATGAAGTGCGCCTGGTGGCTCGTGACGAACACGATGCGGGCACCGGGTGCGAGGTGCGGCAGCGCACCCTCGACGACGTTGACCTGCGCGTCGCGGTTCAGCCGCATCGCGTAGTCCTCCCCCATGCCCGTCTCCATGCCGCCGGAGGCATTGAGCACGAGGATGTCGATCGGGCCGAGTTCTGCGACGGCGCGCTCGAACATCGAGGCGACGGATGCCGCGTCGGTGAGGTCGGCACCGACGGCGATGGCGGTGCCGCCGGCCGCGGTGATCTCGGCGACGACCTTGTCGGCGCGGGGCGCCTTGCTGCGGTAGTTGATGACGACGGAGGCACCGGCAGCCGCAAGGTAGCGGGCGGTGTCGGCACCGATGCCGCGCGAGGAACCGGTGACGAGGGCGACACGTCCGTCGAGCGATCCGGGGGCGAGCGGGTTGGTCACAGTGGAACTCCTCGAGTCTTGACGGACGTGGTCCGCAGGGAACAGGCGAACCGAGACTATCAAGTCCGCAGGCGCCGCCCACTGGGTCGACCGCCCTGATAGTTTCAGTACAGGCCGTGCGAAGGAGAACGAATTGGATGTACTGACCCAGTACGCGTGGATCGTGTGGCTCGTATTGATCCTGGCATTCGCGACCATCGAGGTGTTCACTCTCGAGATGACGTTCCTGATGCTCGCGCTCGGCAGTGTGGCCGGGCTGCTGTCGGGCCTCTTCGGCATTCCCTGGTGGGCGCAGTTCATCATCGCCGCGCTCGTCGCAGTCGCGCTGATCCTGCTGCTGAGACCGCCATTGCTCCGGATGCTTCGGCGCGGCGGTGATCCGACCCGTAGCAACATCGACGCGCTCATCGGCGCCGACGGCCGGGTCGTGCGCACCGTCACCCCCGCGGGTGGCCAGGTGCGCCTGCAGAACGGCGACGTGTGGACGGCTCGACTGTCGCCCATCACCGAGCAGAAGGATGTCGCGGTCGGCGAGCGTGTGCTCGTGACCGGTATCGACGGAGCGACGGCGGTCGTCGTTCCGGTGGAGAGGAGCACTGGGGCTTGATGGACGTTTCCGGCATCATCGCGACGATCGTCGTCGTCGCGATCGTCATCTTCGTCATCGTCGTGTTGGCGAAGTCGATCCGTATCATCCCGCAGGCCTACTCGGGCGTGGTGGAGCGGCTCGGTCGCTACCACAAGACGCTCAGCCCGGGGCTGAACATCCTGGTGCCGTTCATCGACCGGCTGCGCCCGCTCGTCGACATGCGCGAGACCGTCGTCTCGTTCCCGCCGCAACCGGTGATCACCGAAGACAACCTCGTCGTCTCGATCGACACCGTCGTCTACTTCCAGGTGACCGACGCCCGCGCCGCGACGTACGAGATCGCGAATTACCTCGGCGCCGTCGAACAGCTGACGACCACGACACTGCGTAACGTCGTCGGCGGTCTGAACCTCGAAGAGGCGCTGACCTCGCGCGACAACATCAACGGCCAGCTCCGTATCGTGCTCGACGAGGCGACGGGCAAGTGGGGCATCCGCGTCGGGCGCGTCGAGCTCAAGGCGATCGACCCGCCCCACTCGATTCAGGACTCGATGGAGAAGCAGATGCGGGCCGAGCGGGACCGCCGCGCGCTCATCCTCACCGCCGAGGGCACGAAGCAGTCCGCGATCCTCACGGCTGAAGGTGCGCGCCAGGCGGCCATCCTCGAAGCCGAGGGCGACGCGAAGGCAGCAGTGCTGCGCGCACAGGGCGAGGCCGAGGCGATCCTCACCGTCTTCGACGCCATCCACAAGGGCGATGCCGATCCGAAGCTGCTCGGCTACCAGTACCTGCAGATGCTCCCCCAGATCGCGCAGGGCGAGTCGAACAAGCTCTGGATCGTGCCGAGCGAACTCACCGAGGCGCTGAAAGGCATCGGCAAGGCGTTCACCCCCGCCGCGCCCCCGCAGGCACCGGAATCCCCCGGGGCGACCGGCCCGCGCCTCTGACGGCGGGTCGTGGCGACCACCTACTTCGAGCCGACGAGGCCGCGAGTGCTCGCGCACCGCGGCCTCGCGCTCGATGCACCCGAGAACACCCTGCTCGCCTTCGCGAAGGCCGTCGCAGTCGGAGCCGAGTACCTCGAGACTGACGTGCACCTGACTGCCGATGGCGTGGCCGTCGTCGCGCACGACCCCACGCTCGAACGGGTCGCCGACCGCGACGTCGAGGTGTCGAAGCTCACGATGGCCGAGCTGCGGCGCATCGATCTCGGCCACGGTCAGGGCTTCTGCTCCCTCGAGGAGGCGCTCGACGCCTTCCCCGAGACGCGGTTCAACATCGACGTGAAGATCGAGGGCGCGGTCGAGGCGACCGTCGCGACGGTCGCGAAGCTGCGCGCCGGTCCGCGCGTGCTGCTCACGAGCTTCTCCGAGGGCCGGCGACGGCGTCTCGCGGCATACGTGCTCGACGCGGCGACGTCGGTCGGCGGTGCCGGAGTCATCCGCACCCGGCTCGCATCGTTCACCGGCTCGACGCGGGCGGTACGCAGTGCGCTCCGCGGCGCCCATGCCCTGCAGATACCCGAGCGAATCGGCGTGGTTCCCCTCGCCACCGAGCGCTTCATCGCCGCCGTGCATCGCGCCGGTGCAGAGGTGCACGTCTGGACGATCAACGAACCGGCCGACATGACCGGGCTGCTCGACCTCGGCGTCGACGGTCTCGTGACCGACCGCGCCGACCTCGCACTCCCCCTCATCGCCGCTCGAAACTGAGAATTCCCCGGTAAACATCAGGGTCCGGAAAGGGAACGCCCAGCTTGATCGTTTAGACATGTAGACGAGCGAGAGGAGTACGCCATGGCGGACAGGAGCCTTCGAGGCATGCGCATCGGCGCACAGAGCCTGCAGAGTGAAGACGGCGTGGTGTTCGCCGATCGTGCGGAGTACACCTATCGCTGCGAGGCCTGCGGACGCGAGACCGTGATGACGTTCTCGACCGAGGCCGAACTGCCCGAGTCGTGGGAGTGCAAGCACTGCGGAGCATCCGCTGTGCTGCTCGTCGACTCGAAGCCGGTCGAGATCGACCGCTCGGGCGAGAAGATCGCCCGCACCCACTGGGACATGCTGCTCGAGCGGCGTACGCGCGCCGAGCTCGAAGAGCTGCTCGAAGAGCGACTCAGCTACCTGCGCGCGCGTCGCGGTCAGCAGAAGATCGGCGCTTAGGCCACTTCCCCGGCGACGTCATCACCGACAGCGTCTTCACCGACGAGGTCATCGCCGTCGCGGTCGCGAGACCGACGGCGGGCGATGAAACCGGCGGCGATGAGTGCTGCCAGCGAACCGATCACGATCACGCCGGGCACGCTCGCACCGAGCACCACCGAGGGCGTCAGCCCGTCGCGGAGCTCGACGTCGGTGACCATCGCGCCCGGTTCGTATGCCGGCAGCGAGTCGATCGTGCGGCCTGATGCGTCGATCACCTGGCTCGTGCCCACGGTCGAGATGTTCACGACCGAGCGACCCGTCTCGATCGCCCGGAGCCGCGCGATCGCGAGTTGCTGCTGGTTCTCATCGGTGCCGCGGAAGTCCGCATTGTTGGTCTGGAACATGTAGAGCTGCGCACCGTCGCGCGCGCCCTCCCAGACGACGTCATCGTAGATGACGTCGAAGCAGATCGCGAGACCGGTGACGGCGTCACCGAGATCGAAGACCGGAGCGTTCGTACCGGGCGTGTATCCACGCTGCACGAGACCGATCAGGTCGGGTGCGAGGGCGTACCAGAAGTCCCGGTCGGGGATGTATTCGCCGAACGGCACCGGATGCCGCTTGTCGTAGATCTCGACGGCGCCCTCCCCCGCGCGCCACAGCATCGACGTGTTGAAGTACTCCTCGCCGCGCAACGTCACGGTGTTGAGCACGAGCGGTGCATCGAGGTCTTCGCTCAGCCGATCGAAGATGCGAGCGACCGACTCGCTGCGCGTCGGATCGATGTCGGATCCGCCCTCGGGCCAGAGCAGCACATCGATGCCGGGCTCGTCGAGGATCGGCTCGGTCGCCGAGAGCTGCGCGGCCAGCACGTCACCGGGCTCCCGCTCATCGAAGTAGCCCGACGGCCCGTTGCCCTGCACGCTCGCGACGCGGAGCTCGCCGGCCGGCGATGTCTGCCATGCCGGCACGAGCATCGAGACGGCGAGGAGCCCCGCGACGGGCAGCACGGTGACGGGTCTCCGCCACCCAGCGAGCCGCACCCACTCGATGACACCGGCCACGATCGCCACCATGACGAAGCTCAGTCCGGTCGACCCGGCCCACGACACGACCTGGGCGAACGGGCTCTCAGACTGGCTGAGCGCCGCACGACCCCACGGGAACCCGCCGTACGGAATGGTGCCGATCGCGGCCTCGCGCACGCACCAGAGCCCAGCGATGAGCAATGGCAGGGCGATCAGCCGGATCCACCGTGACGGGCTCACTCGCGGGAGCCATCGATACGCGAGGGCGATCAGCACGCTGCCGGCCGCCACGATGAGCGCCTCGAGCACCGAGAGCGCGAGCCAGGGCACCGGGCCCAGGTAGAGCGAGGTCCACGACACCTGCAGCAGGTAGAACGAGAGCCCGAAGACGAAGCCGACGAGTGCGGCACCCCATGACGAGCGCCCGATCAGGCTGACGAGTGCGAGTGCGATGCCGACGAAGGCGAGCGGCCAGATGCTCGCGCCCGGGAAGCCGAGGTCGTAGGAGAACCCGCCGGCTGCGGCCGCGAGCACCGCGCCCCAGAGCGGCAGGACGGGGCGATGGGCGTTCTCGGGCACCAGATCAGCCTAAGCGACCGCGGAGGCCGCTCACGCGGTACCGCTCACGCGGGTGCGCCGTAGGCGACGACCCCGCGCCGCACCGCGTCGATTGCGGAGCGCGCCGTCGCCCCGAGCTCGGCATCGGCGACGATCGAGATCTGGTCGAGCAGGTCGACCACCTGCTTCGAGAGCCGCACGAAGTCGCCGGCGGCGAGCTCCGTGTCGGCGAGGACCGTGCCGAGCCCCGTGCCGCGCGCCCACGAGTGCATCGCCGACGCGAGTGCCGGCGAGGGCACCTCGCTGCCGGGCAGCCGGTGATCGCGCTCGATGTCGTCGAGCACCGCCCAGGTGTCGGTCGTGCGTTCGAAGGCCTCGCGGAACCGGCCGCGCGGCAATCGGTATTCGACGTTGCTGTCATCGCGCCGCGGCTCGTAGACGAGCGCAGCGGCCATCGCCGCGATGCCAGGCTCATCGAGACCGTCCCAGATGCCGCGACGCAGGCACTCGGCCACGAGCAGGTCGCGTTCGCCGTAGATGCGCTTCAAGATGCGCCCAGACGAGGTCGAGACGAGCGCACCGGATGCGTCGCGGTCGAGGTACCCCAATGACTCGAGCACCTCGGTGACCCGGTCGAACCGCTTCGCGACCTGGCCGGTGCGGGTTCTGATCTGCCGGGAGAGCTGCTCGTGCTCCGTCTTCAGCCGCCACCAGCGCTCCGCCCAGCGGGCGTGCGATTCTCGCTCGGCGCAGCCGTGGCAGGGATGCGCGCGCATCGCCTTGCGAGCCGACGTGAGCTCACGCTGCATCCGATCGCGCTGCGCATGGGTCGGGTTGCCCTTCGACGACTGCCGCTCGATCTCGCCGATGCGGCGCCGCAGGGCGGCGTACTCGCCGAAGTCGCCGAGGTGGCAGCTCATCGCCTGCTCGAAGCCTGCCATCGACTCCTCCTGCTTGCGCAGGGTGCGTGCCAGGTCGACGACCGCCCGGTCGGCTTGGAACTGCGCGAACGAGAGCTCGAGGATCTGACGGGTGCGCTCGCGGCCGAACTGGTCGATGAGGTTGACGGCCATGTTGTACGTGGGGCGGAAGCTCGAGTTGAGCGGGTAACTGCGTCGTGAGGCGAGCGACGCCACCGCCTCGGGATCGAGGCCGTCGACCCACTGGATGACCGAATGGCCTTCGATGTCGATGCCGCGGCGGCCGGCACGCCCGGTGAGCTGGGTGTACTCCCCCGGCGTGATCGGCACTCGGGCCTCGCCGTTGAACTTCTCGAGCTTCTCGAGCACCACCGAACGCGCGGGCATGTTGACGCCGAGCGCGAGCGTCTCGGTCGCGAAGACGACCTTCAGGAGCTTCAGCTGGAAGAGCTCCTCGACGATCTCCTTGAACGCCGGGAGCATGCCGGCATGGTGGGCCGCGACGCCGCGCTCGAGGCCCTCGAGCCACTCCCAGTAGCCGAGCACCGCGAGATCCTCGTCGCGGAGCATCCGAGCGCGCGACTCGACGATCTCCCGGATCTCGGTGCGCTCCGCCGCTTCGGTGAGTCGTATACCGCTGCGCAGCACTTGGCGCACCGCCTGATCGCACCCGGCACGCGAGAAGATGAACACGATCGCCGGCAGCAAGTTCTTGCCCTGCAGCATGGCGACGACCTCGGGGCGATCGGCCCGGCCGTTGCCGCTCCGCGCGTCTCGGTGGTAGCGACCACGATCGCCGCCGCGCTGCCCCCGGGTCGAACGGCCGGAGATCGAGCGCCCGCCGGCACGCGCGAGCTGTTTGAGCTCGGGATTCACCCGGTTCGTCGCCGCCTGCCCCGAGGAGTCGAAGAGGTCGAGCATCTTCGACTTCACGATGACGTGCTGCTCGAGCGGCACCGGGCGCTCCTCGGAGACGATCACGTCGGTGTCGCCCCTCACCGCCTGCAACCAGTCGCCGAACTCCTCGGCGTTCGAGACGGTGGCCGACAGCGAGACGAGCCGCACCGCCTCGGGGAGGTGGATGATGACTTCCTCCCACACGGCCCCGCGGAACCGGTCGGCGAGGTAGTGCACCTCGTCCATGACGACGTACGCGAGCCGCTCGAGGAGCGGCGAGTCGGCGTAGAGCATGTTGCGCAGCACCTCGGTCGTCATCACGACGATGCGGGCGCCCGAGTTGATGTTCGTGTCGCCGGTGAGGAGGCCGACCGACTCCGCGCCCCAGGCTTCGACGAACTCCTGGTACTTCTGGTTCGAGAGCGCCTTGATCGGCGTCGTGTAGAAGACCTTCTCGCCCTGCTCCTGCATGGCGAGGAACACCGCGAACTCGGCGACCACCGTCTTGCCCGCGCCGGTCGGCGCAGCGACGAGCACGCTCCGCCCTTCGTCGAGCGCACCGCACGCGGCGAGCTGGAACGGGTCGAGGTCGAATCGCTGACCCGCGACGAAGTCGGCGAGACGCGGCTGGCGGCGCTGCTGGCGAGACAGCGCGTAGCGCTCGGCCGGCGAGAGGCTCATCACCCCTCCAGCCTAGACAGGCTCCCCGAATTCGAGGAGGTTGCGGCGCGCGACACGGCGATCATGCAGGTGCGCGATGAACCAGGCCAGGAAGTAGAGCGCGATCATCGGGATGGCGAGCATGAACATCGAGACGACATCGGCCGACGGCGTCGCGATCGCGGTGAACAGCACGATCACGAGGATCGCGACCCGCCACGACTTGATGATCGCCGCAGCGCTGATCACACCCGCGAAGTTCAGCAGCACGATGAACACCGGCACCACGAACGCGATGCCGATCGCGACGACGAGCTTCAGCACGAAGTCGTAGTACTCCTTCGCCGTGAGCAGCGACTCAGCGCCATCGGGAACGAAGCTCATCATGAGCTTCACGATGTTCGGCAGCACGAACCAGCCGGCGGCGCAGCCCGCGAAGAACAACGGGATCGCACTCGCGAAGAACGCGAGCGTGAAGCGTCGCTCCTTCTTGTTCAGCCCCGGCACCAGGAACGCGAAGATCTGGTAGAGCCAGACCGGACTCGAGAGCACGAGGCCGAGCGTGAAGGCCACCTGCAGTCGCAGGTCGAACGCACTCGAAATGGTCGGGAAGATGACCGCCGCGTCGTTGCCCTGCGCCTCGGCGACCCGTGTCACGGGATCCTGAATCGCCTCCCAGATGAATGCATCCGTGAGCCACCAGCCGAGGCCGGCACCCACGACGATCGCGATCGCCGAGATGAAGAGGCGCTTGCGGAGCTCGATCAGATGCTGACCGAGCGACATCCGCTTCTCGCGGTCCTTCTCGCCGCGATCTTTCACCGCGGTCACCGTGGTCAGGAGTTCTTGCCGGAATCCGGCCCGTCGGCCTTGGGCGTCTCGTCGCCGCTCGCGTCGGGATCGGACTTGTCGGAACGAACCTCGGTCTTGAGGATCTTCATCGACTGGCCGAGGCTACGGGCGAGCGCGGGAAGCTTGGGAGCTCCGAAGAGCAACAGGATGACCACGAGGATGATCAGCGCGTGCCAACCAGTGAAGCCTTGCCACATGGGGGTTCGTCCGTTTCGTCGGTGAGGGTGACGACAGTCTACCTGTCGTCGATGTCAGGCTCGTGCCGCCCGACATCGGAAGGATCGGAATCAGCGTAGCCTGCCAGGCCCGCTGCCGCCCACTCCGCGACCACGGCGCGAGCCTCGGCCGGCGCCACCACGGTCACGAGGCCGGGCAGCCCCGCCACGAGACGCTTGAGCCCGTGCACGTGCGCGAGGCGCAGCGTCACCCGCAGACGCCCGTCGACCTGCTCGGTGCGCGAGTCGGCGAGGTAGTCGGCGAGCAGCGGCAGCGTCTCGGGGGCCACGTCGACGACCACGTCGAGGTCGGACTCGGAACCCTGGAAGAGCGTGTCGGGCACCGTGCGGTCGGAGTGGTCGTCGACCGGTGCGTCGGAGACGATCAGATCGCTCATGCGATCGACCCGGAAGTTGCGCACGTCTTCACGCGTGTGGCAGTAGGCCTGCAGGTACCAGTCGGCGTCCTGCGACAGGATGCGCAGCGGATCGACCCGGCGACGGCCCGCGACGCCGAGGGCGTTGCGGTAGTCGAACTCGAGCTGCCGGCCGCCCGTCACCGCCTCGCGAATGCGTGAGAGCGAGGCATCCGCTTCGGATTCGGCGACGGCGAGTCGACTGGGTGCAGCGGATGCCCCGGCCGTGAGCTTCGCCATGAGTGACGCGAGCGCGGCCCGACCCGAGTTCTCGGGCGAGGCGGAGAGGTACTGCAGCCCGGCGATCAGCGCGGCGGCCTCGCGCGCCGAGAGACGTGGCGCGTCGTCGATCGCGACGTGGTGCACGATGACGATGACATCTTCGTCTTCGAAGGAATCCCAGTCGATGTCGAAGAGGTCGTTCGGCTGGTAGGTACCGGTCTCACCGGGCAGGCCCGAGGTCGCGATCAGTCGAACGGCGTGCCGGATCTCGTCTTCGGAGAGCCCGAAGTGGGCCGCGGCCTCTGCGACGTCGACGACGCGCTGCTCGAGCAGGTACGGCACGAACGAGAGCAGGAACACGAGCTTGTCGGGCGCCTTCAACGGCTTCGGGCGTTTGGCCATCATCGCTCCCCTGCATCGTCGGATGCTGAATCGTGCGCCGCCGCGACCGCGCGGAGCCGCTCGCGAACCGCATCGCGCAGGTTCGCGGGCGAGAGCACGCGGACTTCGGGACCATACGCGGCCAGCTCGTCGGCGAACACGGCGGCGTCCGTGTAGTGCAAGCGGATGACCCCGGCGTCTTCGTCGCCCTCGATCGCCCGCTTGCCGAGCCGCACCTCGGCGTCGCTGCCGCCGGTGACGGCGAGATCGGCGACGTTGCGCTGATGCAGCTCCTGCAGCTCGGCGATGATGCGGTCTTGAATGCCGAGCGGCGGAGCCTCGAAGCTCGAACCGGGCACGGGAACGACCTCGCCGATGATGCGCGAGAGCAGGAAGGTACGCGAGTCAGCTGCATCGTGATCGAAGGCGTGCAGGTGCCAGCGGCCGTCGTGCAGCACCACGGCGAGCGGGTCGACCGTGCGCAGGCGCGGCTCTGACTCGCCGGGCTTGAAGTAGCGGAACCGCACCGACTGCCGACGATCGAGCGCCTGCCGCAACGGCTCGAACGCCGCATCGCGCACCCGGAGGCGAGGGGCGTAGCCGATCACCGGCTCGCGCGGCTCGATGCCGAGTGAACGGAGCTTCGTGAGCGCGCGCTGCGAGTCGGCGGAGAGCGACGCCTCGCGCCAGACCTCGGCGGCGAGGCCGAGCAGCGCGAGCTCGTCGGGCGTGAACCGCACGTCGGCGGGCAGGTCGTACTGCCCCTTGGGGATGCGGTAGCGCAGCGCCTGGTTGTCGCCCGGCCGGTCGGGCGACTCGACGGTCTCGAGCGGGATGCCGAGCTCGCGGATGTCGTCTTTGTCGCGCTCGAACTGACGCTCGAGGTTCGCGTTCTGACCGGCGGAGTCGAATCGCTCGGCGTAGCCGCGGACCGTGGAGAGGATCTCGGACTTCAAGAGCCCGGTCTCGGTCGCGAGCAATGCCAGCACGAGGCTGAACAGGCGATCCTCGACCGGGATCTTCGACTCGCCCTTGTTCACTCCGCCGCTCGCCACACGTGCGATCTTACTGAACCGCGGTGACGGCGAGGGTCGCCGCGACGGGCTCAGAGCACGCCCAGGATGTCGATCACGTAGAACAACGTGGCACCCGGGGGCACGTTGGCGTTGCCCTGGTCACCGAAGCCGGCGCTCGGCGGCACGACGACCGCGACCTGCGAGCCGACCTTCTGGCCGATGACCGCCTCGGAGAAGCCCTGCGGCATCTGGCCGCCCTCGTCGTCGGTGACGGTCACGATGGTCGGGGCGCCGTTGGGCCAGGTCGAGTCCTCCAGCACCGTGCTGTCGTCCCAGGTCACGCCCGTGTAGTGCACGACGACCGCGTCACCGGACTCCACGACCTCGCCCGAGCCCTCTTTCAGGACCTCGACCTCGGTGGTCTCGAACGGGTCGGCGTTCGGCACCGTGATGCCCGGGCGGCCGTCGGGCGCCAGCACCACTGCGGGGAAGCCGTCGCGGCTGAGACGCACCGCGCCGTCGGCGCGAGCGGGGAAGGCGCGTTGCACGTCGAAGACCGCAACGAGGCTCTCGCGGCCCTCGGCGCCACTCGGGTCCTCCGAAGGCCTGATGGCCTCTTCGGACGGCGCCACCACGACGACCCGGGATCCCTCTCGGGCGCAGCTGAGGCCCTTCGTGAACGCGATCAACGTGTCGCCGCCGAGCGCGAGCGGCGCCGGATCGTCGTCGTAGCCGATCGCCTGCACCAGTTCACCGGTCGACCCGTTGAAGAGCGACGCGCCGAGCATGACGAGCTGGCCCTCTTGGAGGAACTCGCCCTCGCCCTCGATGACCTCCGTGCACTGCGTCTCTTCGGGCGCGAGTGGCGACGGGAACTCGACACGGGGCTCCTCGCCGAATTCGCCAGTCACCGTGACCGCGTTCGAGGAATCACCGGATCCCGTGTCGGGCGTCGGCGCCGAAGCGCACCCCGACAGGGTCAGGGCGATGATGCCGGCCGTGGCGATGAGCGCGAATGACGAGCGCACTGATCCTCGATTCTTGGGTGATCGGTGAGGGGCGATGAAAGCCTACCCGCCCTGACCGGACGGCTCCGTCTCGGGCGATGCCGGGTCTGGTGCGTCGGCGACGTCGGTCGCGTCCACCGCGATCGGCTCGTCGCCTGCGCGCGAACGGGTGGCCGCGGCATCCGCTTGCCTGACGCGCTTGCGCAGGCTCTTGTCGCTCACGTTGCGCTCGCCGAGCGCGCCCGGGGTCCAGGCCTCGAAGTCCTCATCGCTGAACTCCGTCTTCGACGGGCGACGCTTCAGCTCGGGCAGGATCGTGTCGGGCGCGAGGCGACGGGCCGTGATGAGGAAGCCCGTGTGCGCGATCATGCGGTGGTCGGGCCGAACGGCGAGTCCCTGCACGTGCCAGCCGCGCACCATCGTCTCGGACGACTGCGGCTCGGTGTACTCGCCGGTGGCTCGGATCGCCTCGGCGACGCGCGAGAGCTGGGTGGCGGTGGCGATGTAGCAGAGCAGCACGCCGCCGGGCTTCAGCGCCGCCGAGACCGACGGCAGGCACTCCCAGGGCGCGAGCATGTCGAGCACGACACGGTCGACGGATGCCTCGTCGACCGTCTCTGGCAGCACCTCTGCGAGGTCGCCGAGCGTGATCGACCAGTTCTCGGGGTCGGCGCCGTGGAAGGTGGCGATGTTGGCACGCGCGACGCTCGCGAAGTCGTCGCGACGCTCGAAGGAGTACAGGTGACCGGCAGGGCCGATCGCGCGGAGCAGCCAGAGCGAGAGCGCGCCCGAGCCGACACCGGCCTCGACCACCTTGGCGCCCGGGAAGATGTCGGCCTGCGCGAGGATCTGCGCGGCGTCCTTCGGGTAGACGATCGCGGCGCCGCGCGGCATCGACATGACGAAGTCGGTGAGCAGCGGACGGAGCGCGAGGTACTCGACGCCCGCCTGGTTGGCGACGACCGAGCCGTCGGGCCGGCCGATCAGGTCGTCGTGCGCGAGGAGGCCCTTGTGCGAGTGGAAGTGCTGACCCGGCTGGAGGGTGATCGTGTGCAGTCGGCCCTTGGGGCCCGTCAGCTGTACGCGGTCGCCCACGCGGAACGGGCCGCTCTGCTCGCCTCGACTCTCGATCATGCGGTGACCTCGCGAACCAGGAGGAGTGCTGCGACGTCGGCGACGCTCATGCCGTCGAGCGTGGGCCACAGGGCGGCGGAGGGCAGGCCGTCGAGCGGGATGAGGTTGGGCACGGCCAGGGCGACCGCACCGGATGCGAATGCCGAGGCCAGGCCGGGGGGCGAGTCCTCGATGGCGACGCAGTCGGCGATGTCGACGCCGAGCTCGGCCGCAGCGGTGAGGTAGGGCTCGGGGTGCGGCTTCGCGTTCTCGACGCTGTCGCCGGAGACGATCACGTCGAACGCCTCGAACGGGATGGCGGCGACGATGTCGTCGGCCATCGAACGGATCGACATGGTCACGAGGGCGGTGGGCACGGATGCCTCGCGGAGCGCCTGCAGCAACTCGCGGGCGCCGGGCCGCCAGGGCACGCCGTGCGACTCGAGCTGTTCGCGCACCCGGTTCGTGAGGCGCGCAACGATGTCATCGGCCTCGAGAGCCACGCCTCGCAGCTGGAAGAACTCCGCCGACTCCCAGAGCCCGCTGCCGACGAGCGCGAGGGCGTCGTCGTGGCCCCACGGGAGGCCGAAGGCCTCCATCATCTCCGTCTCGGCGGCCATCCAGTACTGCTCGGTGTCGACAAGGGTGCCGTCCATGTCCCAGAGGACTGCGGCGGGGAGGCGAGTGGTCACAACCGACAAGTCTACGGGCACGGCCTATTGTGGAGGTGAACCCGGAGATCCGGGGCGGGAAGCGGGGCACCAGGAGTGAATCAGCCGGCCGGTTTCGAGGGCGGAAGGCTGCTCGTCGTCGCATTCGAGGGATGGAACGACGCCGGAGAGGCGGCGACCGGGGCAGCGAAGCTCCTCGTCGAGCGACTCGGCCTCGTCGAGAAGGCCGCCGTCGACCCCGAGCTCTATTTCGACTACCAGTTCACTCGCCCGACGATCGCGCTCGGCGACGACGGCGTGCGCCGACTGGAATGGCCCGGAGCGGCGATCATGGGGCCCGGCGAGCTGCCGGCGGCCGATGACGACGACGAACGCGTCAGCGGCCCCGGCGCCGAGGCGCTGCACGTGCTCATCGGCGCCGAACCCGCCCGCAGCTGGAAGGGCTTCGCGGCCGAGCTGATCGACGCGGCACTCGCCGCCGACATCGAGGGAATCGTGCTGCTCGGGGCAATGCTCGCCGACGCGCCGCACACGAGGCCGCTCTCGGTCTTCGCCTCGAGCGAGAACCCAGACGTGCGCTCGGCGCTCGGCGTCGAGCGCTCGAACTACGAGGGCCCCGTCGGCATCCTCAGCGTCATCGCCGACCAGGCCGAGCGCGTCGGCATCCCGACGGTCTCCCTCTGGGCGTCGGTGCCGCACTACGTGCACAACGCCCCGTCTCCGAAGGCGGTGCTGGCCCTCCTCGGCAAGGTCGAGGAGCTCACCGGCCTCTCGATCCCACGCGGCAGCCTCGAGGTCGACGCGAAGGCCTGGGAGGCGGGCGTCGACGCCCTCGCCTCCGAAGACGACGAGATGGCGGGCTACATCGCCCAGCTCGAGCAGGCGCGCGACGCGGTCGACGCCCCCGAGGCGAGCGGCGAGGCCATCGCGCAGGAGTTCGAGCGCTACCTCCGTCGCCGCGGCGACGGGCCGGAGGGTCGCGCAGACGGGCGTCCGACGCCCTGACCTCCTGCGACCCTTCTGCTCCGAACTAGCATTGGTGCATGGAACAGCGTCGGGCTGTGCATGTGGTCACCGGAGCAGCGGGCGGTGTCGGGCGCAGTATCGCCGAGGCACTCCTCCGGAGCGGAGCAGGGGTCGTCGTCGTCGACGTCACGCGGGCCGAATGGCTCGATGAGGTCGAGACCGCACACGGCTCGGCGATCGTCGGTGACGCGGCAGATGCCGCGGTGCTGTCGACCGTCGTCGAGCACGCACGCGAGCTCGGCGAGCTCACCGGCTGGGTCAACAACGCCGCGGTCTTCCGGGACGCCTGGCTGCATGAGGCGGGCAGCGACGCCGTGCTCGACATCATCGACGCGATCCTGAGACCGACCGTGGCCGGCGCATCGGCCGCGATCGGAGAATTCCTCCGAACGGGCATCGGCGGATCCGTCGTGAACGTGTCCTCGCATCAGGCGCAGCGCGCGGTGCGTGGCGCACTCCCCTACGCCGTGGCGAAGTCGGCGGTCGAAGGGCTGACCCGTGCCATGGCCGTCGACTACGGGCCCCGCGGCATCCGCACCAATGCCGTCGCCCTCGGCTCCATCGTGACCGACCGCTACACGCAGCATCTGGAGGGTCTCGACACCGCATCTCGTGCCGCCCTGGAACGGCAGATCGCACAGCTGCATCCACTCGGCCGTCCCGGAGAAGCCGGAGAGGTCGCGGGCGCTGTGGCGTTCCTGCTCTCCGACGCCGCATCCTTCATCAACGGCGTCGTGCTGCCGATCGACGGTGGCCGCGGCGCCAAGGGGATCGACCCCGAGGAACGCTGAGCGCTGAACACCGAGGGCGGTCGACCGGAATCAGGCGCTGAGCACTCCCGTGCCGAGGAGCACGAAGATCGTCGTGCCGAGCAGCACCCGGTAGATCACGAACGGCAGGAAGCTGCGCTTGGAGATGTAGCTCATGAAGAACGCGATCACGAGGAGCGCGACGACGAACGCGACGAGGGTCGCGGCGGCGGTCTCGATCAGGCCGTAGACGCTCGGCTCGTCGAGGCTCTTGAACAGCTGGAAGAACCCGCTGCCGAAGACCGCCGGAATCGCGAGCAGGAACGCGTAGCGCGCCGCTGCCGCCCGCTCGTAGCCGAGGAAGAGCCCCATCGTGATGGTGCCGCCCGAGCGCGAGACGCCGGGGATCAGCGCGAGCGATTGCGCGAGCCCGAAGAAGATGCCGTGCGGCACGGTCAGGTCGTCGAGCTTGCGGCGCTTCGCACCCGCCCAGTCGGCGAGGCCGAGGATGAGGCCGAACACGATGAGCATCGTCGCGACGATCCAGAGCGAGCGCAGGCTCGTCTCGATCTGGTCCTGGAAGACGATGCCGAGCACCACGATCGGCACCGAGCCGATGATGATCAGCCAGCCCATGCGTGCATCGGGGTCGTTCCGCGGCACGCGGCCGGTGAACGACCCGAACCAGTGCGAGATGATGCGCACGATGTCGCGCCAGAAGAACACCACGACCGCGGCCTCGGTGCCGAGCTGCGTGATCGCGGTGAACGCGGCTCCGGGGTCTTGAGCGCCCGGCAGGAACTCCCCCAGGATGCGCAGGTGCGCGCTCGAGGAGATCGGCAGGAACTCGGTGAGGCCCTGGACGAGGCCGAGGATGAGCGCTTCGATCACGTGGTGCATCCGCCTTCCGCCTCCGCGGAAGCAGGAGGACTGAGCTCGGTCAGTAGTCGAGGAGGAGGTCCCGCAGGACCTGCCTACCGAAGACTAATGCGTCCAGCGGCACCCGCTCGTCAACGCCGTGGAACATCGCCGGGAAGTCCAAGCCTTCTGGCAGCTTCAACGGCGCGAAGCCGTAGCCGGCGATGCCGAGCCGGCTGAGCGCCTTGTTGTCGGTGCCGCCCGAGAGCAGGTACGGGAAGACGGGAGCGCCGGGATCGTGCACGCCGAGCGTGTGCTTCACGGCATCGACGAGGGCTCCGGATGTCGCGGCCTCGAGCCCGACGTCGCGGTGCACGATCTCGACCTCGACCTCGTCGCCGACGAGCGCTCGCACCTCGGCGAGCACGGCCTCCTCCTCACCGGGCAGGGTGCGGATGTCGACGAGCGCCTCGGCGCGGTCGGGGATGACGTTGTGCTTGTAGCCCGCGGTGAGGAGCGTGGGGTTCGTGGTCGTGCGGAGGGTCGCGGTGATGAACCCCGATGCCGAGCCCGTGGCGAGTGCGAGCTCGTCGGGCGAGACCTGCTCGGGGTCGACGCCGAGCACGCCCGCGATCTCGCCGAGCAGCTCGCGCGTGGTGTCGGTGAGGCGAACCGGCCATTCGGTGCGGCCGAGCCTCGCGATGGCCTCGGCGAGCTTCGTGATCGCGTTGTCGCGGATGAGCCGCGAGCCGTGGGCGGCGGTGCCCGTCGCGACGAGGCGCACCCAGAGCAGCGACTTCTCGCCGGTCTGCAGCAGGTAGGCGCGGCGACCGCCGACCGTGATCGAGTAGCCGCCGACCTCGCTGATCGCCTCGGTGGCGCCCTCGAAGAGCTCGGGGTGGTGGTCGACGAGCCAGCCGGAGCCCGCGCCTCCCCCGGCCTCCTCGTCGGCGAAGAAGGCGACCACGAGGTCGCGCGCCGGCTGCGACCCCGAGCCGATGATGTCGCCGAGAGCGGTCAGCATCATCGCGTCCATGTCTTTCATGTCGACCGCCCCGCGGCCCCACAGCATGCCGTCTCGTACCTCGCCCGCGAAGGGGTCGACGCTCCAGTTGCGTGCGTCGGCGGGCACGACGTCGAGGTGCCCGTGCACGACCAGTGCAGGCTTCGAGGAGTCGCGGCCGGGCACGCGTGCGACGACGCTCGTGCGTCGCGGTTCGGGCTCGAAGAGCTGCGGTGCGAGCCCGAGCGCGGTCAGGCGCGCCTCGACGTATTCGGCGGCCTCTCGCTCGCCGTTGGCCCGGCCCTCGCCGTAGTTCGAGGTGTCGAAGCGGATCAGGTCGCGGGCGACGATCGCCGTCTCGTCGAGTTCTGCGTCGGAAGGGGTGCCAATGGGAGACGGGGCCATGCCACTCACGGTAGCCGGGGCATCCGTGGCTCGCCACCGTGGTCGAAGGCACCTCTGAAACCGTGCTAATGTCTTCTCTCGGGCCACCGAGTGATCGGAACGGCCTGACACGAGCGCGGGTGGCGGAAATGGCAGACGCGCTAGCTTGAGGTGCTAGTGCCCTAACGGGCGTGGGGGTTCAAGTCCCCCCTCGCGCACGCTTGTGTCGAGAAGGCCGGATCAGTTTTCTGATCCGGCCTTTTCGCATTTCCGGGAGTCGCTCCCGATCTCGGATCGCTCACCGGCGATGCATCACCCCCGGTGGCGCCAACGGTTGATTCCGACGATGACGACGGTGACGGCGACTCCGGTGAGCAGGAGCGGGGACTCGAAGGCGAGCGCCGCCGATGCGCCGGCCGACGCCGCGAGGAGAACCCCGTCCACGGCCCAGGTCATCCGCACCGCTGCACCCAGGTCGCCCATCGGCGTGGGAATCGGGGTGAGCAGTTCGGGCGGGAGCGGACCCTTCAGGGCGTTGCCGACCTGGGTGAACAGCGCGAGCAGTCCGAGCGCGAGCGCGCTGGCGAGCGGCGAGGCGGCCGGGATGCCGGTGAGGATCGAGCACACGACGGCCGCCGCCAGCAGCACGATCACGAGCACGACCAGTGGGAAGAGTGCGTGATTGGCGAGCAGCCGTTCGTCGCTGATCCCGTAGAGGGGAAAGTCCCCGGCAACGCTTGCAGCGTGCCGGATGCCGTCCGTGACCGGCCCCAAGCCTGCGAATGCGATCAGGCCTGCGGCGGCCCCGAGCAGCCAGCCGGGTGATCCGGGTGCGAACGCGAGCGTGATCAGCACCCCGCTCGCGGTGAGGGCGACGACGCCGACGACGAGACGTCCGGGCGTGCGGGCGGCACCGATCGCGTCACGGATCAGGAACGTCCACGCCAGCCCGCTCATCGGCCGGACCGCCCGGGAGCGGCGCCCGGTGTACGGCCGGCGTCGGTAGAGCGCGGCCGCCGTGGTGAAATCCATGCTCGTCACGTGGGCCGTCGCCGAGTCCCAGCGGGCAGCCTGCGCGGTCAGGACGGCGATGTCGAGCCGGTTCATCAGCACCGGCACCGCGGCGACGAGTGTCGCAGTCAGAGCGGCCAGTGCAATGAGGGTGTGCGACGAACTGGTCCCCGGGTAGGCGAGGCCGACCCAGCCCGAGGGGGTGAACGGCTGTATGACGGGAACGACGGCAGTAGTGACCCCCACCGCCAGGACGCCGAGCGCGACCGGCACTGCAGCCCGTGGGAACGCTTGGCCGGCGAGCCACGCCACCGTCGTGATGACGCCGACCATCGCGCCGACTGCCGCGAAGACTGCGACACTGAGCGGCTCGGACAGGCCGCTCATTGCAAGGCTGCCGGCGACCAGTCCGGCGACGAGCGTCGTCGTCGCGGTGACGAGCCCGCCGGCGCGCAGCACGGGGCCGCGGAACGCGCTCGAGCGGGGCAGATCGCTGACGGCGAGCGCATGAGTCGGGAACGGTGGACGAAGTGCCGGCCCGCGATCACGGCCCAGCAGCAGTGCACCCGTCCACATGCTCGAGACGACGAGCATCGTCGCTCCTGGTGCAGCAGGCGACGCGAACAGGGCGACCCCTTCCGCGCTGGTCGCGCTCAGCCACACCGCGCGGGCGAGTGGTGCCACGGTGACCAGCGCGACCATGAGGACCATGTAGACCAGGAACCCGCGGTCGCCGGCCGTACGAACGTCACGCGCACGCCAGATCCCGATCGCAGCACGCAAGCGGGCGCTCATGCAGCATCCAGCAGGAGCGTGCGATCAGCCAACCGATCCGCGAGCGAGGTGCTGTGCGTCGCGACCACGAGCGTCGCGCCGGCATCGCGCCGCGCACGCAGTGCGCGGATCACCGACTCGACATGGTCGGGGTCCAACCGCTGCTCCGGCTCGTCGAGGATCAGCACCTCGAACGGACGCGCCAGCACCAGGGCGAGGCCGAACAACTGCGTCTGCCCCGATGACAGCTCGTGGGGGAACCGTCCGTCCAGTGAATCCAGCCCCAACTCCGCAAGCACGCCGTGCGTGAGCTCCGCAGCAGCGGTGGAGTCTTCCGTCCATGTCGTCGCGACCAGGAGCACATGGTCGAGCACGGTGAGGTCGGAGGCCATCGGCGGTAAACCGATCATCGCGGCGACCCGTCGCCGGAAATCACGATCGCGCTCGATCACGCCGGCGCCGGCGATCCGCACCGTCCCGCTCGTCGGTTTCCGGGCACCGGCCAGGACGCGCAGCAATGTCGACTTGCCCGTTCCGTTCCGACCGCGCACGATCAGCGCCTCAGCGCGTTGCACCGATGTCGAGATCGGGGCCAGGAGGGTCACGTTGCCCGCGATCACGCCTACGTCGTTCACCTCGATCATGCGGCTCATCCTCTCAGATCGTGGAATCGCGCTGTGAAATCACACATCTCGGCCGGCACGATCTCGGATGCACGGTAACGCTCTCATCCGACGTCTGTCTCGAGATCGTCGGATGTTCCGGACGGTCGGCACTCTCGACTTGCCGTATTCGAACATGTGTTCGAAACTGTGAGGGTGACCATGACCGCTCCCCTCGCCCCGGCCGAAGCGCCGTCGCGCGTCGAGGAGCTGCAGGCCCGCATCAGGGGCATGCAGGCGACGCGGCTCGACTCGAAGGCGGTGCCCACGCATCCCGCCTTCGAGCAGGTGCTGCCCGGCGGCAGCCTCCGCGAGGGCACCGTCGTCTCGGTCGAGGGGTCGACGACCCTGCTCATGGCGCTCCTCGCCGGCCCCTCGGCGAGCGGTCGCTGGGTCGCGGTCGCCGGCATGCCCGAGTTCGGCGTCGAGGCCGCCTCGCGGTTCGGCATCGACCTCGAGCGGCTCGCGCTCGTGCCCGACCCCGGGCGGCAGTGGCTCGCCGTGGTCGCGGCGCTCGCCGACGTCATCCCCGTGGTCGCCGTGCGACCGGTGGGCCGGGTCTCCCCCGCCGAGACCTCGCGATTGTCCGCGAGGCTCCGGCAGCGGGGCACCGTGCTGCTCGTCGCCGGCGAGTGGCCGGGCAGCGATGCGAGCCTCGGCGTCGAGGCGAGCGAATGGCACGGACTCGAGCTCGGGCACGGGCATCTCAGCGACCGCGACGTCGTCGTCTCGTCGGGCGGGCGCGGCGAGTTCGGGCGCCGCGGCCGCTCACTGCTCCGACTGCCGGGGCGCTCGCTCGAGTTCGCCGCCTCCGACGCCGAGCCGGCGCGGTCCGTCGAGACGGCGCAGCCGGGTGCGCCGGTGCCATTGGGCGCGCCGGTGCGCCTCGACGAATATGTTCGGCGGGCCGTCTGATGGCGGTCGACCTCGTACACGGCGACCCCACTCGCACGATCGTGCTCTGGTGCCCCGACTGGCCCGTGTTCGCCGCCTGCCGCGAGGCGGGCCTCGATCCCGACTCCCCCGTCGCCCTCACCGAGGGCGGGCAGATCTTCGCCTGCTCGGCCGCCGCCCGCCGAGACGGCGTGGTGCGCGGGCTGAAGCTCCGCGAGGCGCAGTACCGCTCCCCCGGGCTCACCCTGCTCGACTACGACGCCTCGCTCGACGTGCGCATCTTCGAACCGGTCGTGCGCCGCGTCGAAGAGACGGTGCCCGGGGTGCAGCTCATCCGCCCCGGCACGCTCGCGATGCGGGCCAGGGGCCCTGCGCGCTACTACGGCGGTGAGGATGCCGCGGCGCGGGCGCTGCTCGACACCGTCGCAGCGCTCGACGTGGTGGGCGCGCGAGTCGGGGTCGCCGACGGGCCGTTCGCGGCCGAGCAGGCGGCCCGTGCGGCGGCCTGGGGCACCGCCGGCGAGTCGCCCGTGGGCATCGTCGCGCCCGGGGCATCCGCTGCCTTCATCGCACCGCTGCCGGTGCGCCTCGTCGTCGATGCCCGCATCGGCACGCTGCTGAACCGACTCGGGGTGCGCACCCTCGGCGAGTTCGCGGCGTTGCCCGAGGCCGACGTGCGTCGCCGGTTCGGTGCGGCGGGCGCCTTCGCGCACGACCGGGCCTCCGGGCGCGAGCAGGCGAGGGTGCTCGCCCGAACACCGCCGCCCGAGTTCGAGGTCGCACAGGAGTTCGAGCCGCCGCTCGACCGCATCGACCAGCTCGCCTTCGCCTTCCGCGTGCGTGCCGACGAGTTCATCGAGCGCATGCGGGCGAAGCGGCTCGTGTGCACCGGCATCCGCGTCGAGATCGACGACGAGGCCGGCGGGCATTCCAGCCGCAGCTGGCTGCACCCCCGCTGGTTCACCCCCGCCGACGTCGTCGACCGGGTGCGCTGGCAACTGCAGGGCGCGGGCACCGCCGACAGCGCACTCACGCGTCCGATCGTGCGCCTGCGCGTCGTGCCCGAGCGCATCGACTCGACCGGCAACCACGAAGAGGGGCTCTGGGGCGGCGGGCCCGACGAGCGCGTGCACCACGGGCTCACGCGCGTGCAGAGCATGCTCGGCCATGATGCGGTCGTCACGGCCGCGATCGGCGGCGGCCGCATGCTCGCCGACCGGCAGGTGCTCGTGCCGTGGGGCGATCGGGCGCCCGAACGCGCCGGCTCGGGCTCCGGCACTGTCGGCACTGCCTCCGACTCGCGCGCACCGTGGCCCGGCAGCCTGCCGGCGCTCGCCCCCGCGAGCGTGTTCCGCGAGCGGCTGCCGATCGGGCTGCTCGACGGCGGGGGCGCCGTCGTCACGATCGACGCGCGCGGAGTGATCTCGGCCAGGCCCGAGCGGTTCGCGCTCGCCGGCGGCGAACCCGCTCCCGTGCGGGCCTGGGCCGGCCCCTGGCCGGTCGTCGAGCGGTGGTGGGACGCCGAGCACGCGCGGCGCGTGCACCGGTTCCAGATCGTCGACGACGACGGCTGCGCGTGGCTCCTCGTGCGCGACGACGAGGGCTGGTGGGCCGAGGCGAGGTACGACTGAGCCGAGCGACCGGTTTGAGAACGAACAGTGCAGGAAAGGGGGGTGACCGATGGGGTGGAACAATCCGGGCATTCCGTGGTCGGAGCTCGAGCGCAAGCTCTCCGACGAGCGCCGGCCGGGTGGCACGCCGAAGACGATCGGCGACGGCGGGGACTCCCCCGCCTGGAGCCGCAAGCGCCATCCGTATCGTCCGTCCGAGGGGCTCGCGGCCCCGACCGGGCCGATCGTGCCCTACGCCGAACTGCACGCGCACTCGAACTTCAGCTTCCTCGACGGCGCCTCCTCACCCGAGCAGCTCGTCGAGGAGGCGCAGCGCCTGGGGCTCACCGGGCTTGCCATGACCGACCACGACGGCTTCTACGGCATCGTGCACTTCGCCGAGGCCGCCGAGAGCTTCCCCGAACTGCAGACGGTCTTCGGCGCCGAGCTCTCGCTCGGACTGCAGGGGCCGCAGAACGGCGTCGCCGACCCCGAGGGCGAGCACCTGCTCGTGCTCGCCCGGCGCGAGACCGGCTACCATCGGCTCGCGGGTGCGATCACCGACGCCCAGCTCGCAGGTGGCGAGAAGGGACGACCGGTGTACTCCATCGAGGCGCTCGCCGAACGCGCCGACGGCGAATGGGTCGTGCCGACCGGGTGCCGCAAGGGTGCCGTGCGCCGCGCGCTCGCCGAGGGCGGGGCGGATGCCGCGGCGCGCGAGCTCGACCGTCTCACCGCGCTCTTCGGGCGCGACAACGTCGTCGTCGAACTCTTCGACCACGGGCATCCGTTCGACCAGCAGGCGAACGACGCGCTCGCGGGACTCGCCGAGCGGGCGGGGCTCCCGCTCCTCGCGACGAACGCCGTGCACTACGCGACGCCGCCCGAGCACCGTCTCGCGGCCGCCCTCGCCGCGGTGCGGGCGCGCCGCAGCCTCGACGAGCTCGACGGGTGGCTGCCGGCCTCCGACCAGCTGCACCTGCGCAGCGGCGCCGAGATGGCCGCACGGTTCGCGCGCTACCCGGGTGCCGTCGCGCGTTCGGTGACCCTCGCGAACGAGCTCGCCTTCACCCTGCGCAGCGCCCGCCCGAAGCTGCCGAAGCAAGAGGTGCCCGAGGGGCACACGCCCATGAGCTGGCTGCGGGTGCTCGTCTGGCGAGGCGCCGAAGAGCTCTACCCCGGCGTGCCGCAGCATGTGCGCGAGCGACTCGAGCGCGAACTCGACGTCATCGAGCTGAAGGACTTCTCGGGCTACTTCCTGATCGTGCACGACATCGTGGCCGAGGCGCGGCGCCGCGGCATCCTCTGCCAGGGTCGCGGCTCGGCGGCGAACTCGGCGGTCTGCTACGCCCTGCGCATCACCGCGGTCGACTCGATCGGGTACCGGCTGCCGTTCGAGCGCTTCCTGTCGGCGCTCCGCGACGAGGAGCCCGACATCGACGTCGACTTCGACTCCGACCGGCGCGAGGAGATCATCCAGTACGTCTACGCGAAGTACGGCCGGCAGAACGCGGCGCAGGTGGCGAACGTCATCAGCTACCGGCCGAAGGCCGCCGTGCGCGACATGGCGAAGGCGCTCGGGTACTCGACAGGGCAGCAAGACGCCTGGTCGCGGCAGGTCGAACGCTGGGGCGCCGTCGTCGAGACCGACGACCATGACATCCCTGATGCGGTCGTCGAGCTCGCCGGGCAGGTGCTCAGCTTCCCGCGTCACCTCGGCATCCACTCGGGAGGCATGGTGCTCACCGACCGGCCCGTCGGCGAGGTGGTGCCGATCGAGCACGCCCGCAAGGAGAACCGCACCGTGGTGCAGTGGGACAAAGACGACTGCGCGTGGATGGGCCTCGTGAAGTTCGACCTGCTCGGCCTCGGCATGCTCGCGGCCCTGCAGTACACCTTCGACCTCATCCGCGAATCGACGGGCGAGGTGTGGGAGCTCGCGACCCTGCCGAAAGAAGAGGCGGCGGTCTACGACATGCTCTGCCGCGCCGACTCGATCGGCGTCTTCCAGGTCGAGAGCCGTGCGCAGATGGGCACGCTCCCCCGGCTGAAGCCCCGGTGCTTCTACGACCTGGTGGTCGAGATCGCGCTCATCAGGCCCGGTCCGGTGCAGGGCGGCGCGGTGCATCCGTACATCCGACGTCGCACGGGCGAAGAGGCGGTCAGCTACCTGCATCCGAAGCTCGAACCGGTGCTCGAGCGCACGATGGGAGTGCCGCTCTTCCAGGAGCAGCTCATGCAGATGGCGGTCGCGGTCGGCAACTGCGACGCTGCCGACGCTGATCAGTTGCGGCGGGCCATGGGCTCCAAGCGCGGGGTCGAGAAGATCGAGCGGCTAAAGGCGAAGCTCTACACCGGCATGGCCGAGAACGGCATCGAGGGCGAAGTCGCCGACTCGATCTACGAGAAGATCGAGGCCTTCGCGAACTTCGGCTTCGCCGAGAGCCATGCGCTGAGCTTCGGGCTGCTCGTCTACGCGAGCTCGTGGCTGAAGCTGCACTATCCGGCCGCGTTCCTCGCGGCGCTGCTGCGGGCCCAGCCCATGGGCTTCTACTCACCCCAGACGCTCACCGCCGATGCACGCCGCCACGGCGTGGAGGTGCTGCGGCCCGACATCCTGCGGTCGGGTGTGCACGCGGGGCTCGAGGCCGCAGACGGCGACCCTGCCGTAGCAGGCTCCAGCCACGGTGACGGATGCCGCGCGCCCACCGGTCTCGACGCGTGCGCCGAAGCCGTGCAGGCGCCCGTCGGCGAGTTCGATCGTCGCGCCCCCGATCGCAGCGCCGAGCACCGACGAGACGGTGCATTCGTGGTGCGGCTCGGGCTCGCCGACGTCTCCTCGATCGGCCAGGCCGTCGCCGAGCGACTCGTCGCCGAACGCGAGGCCCGCGGGCCCTATCGCGACATGGCCGACGTCTCGCGCCGGGGTGCGCTCGACGCCGCGCAGCTCGAAGCGCTCGCCGCCGCCGGCGCCTTCGACGGCTTCGGCCTCGAGCGTCGCGAGGCGCTCTGGATGGCGGGCGAGGCCGCCCTCGACCGCGAGGAGTACCTCGCGGGTTCCGTCGTCGTCGTGCAGCCGCCGCTGCTGCCGATGCTGAGCCCGGCCGAGCAGGTGGTCTACGACCTCTGGGCTACTGGCATCTCCCCCGACGACCACCCCATCAGGCACGTGCGCGAGCGGCTCGACGGGCGCGGAGTCGTGCGCATCGACCTGCTGCAGCAGGCGGAGTCGGGGCGGCGTATCGAGGTGGGCGGGGTCGTCACGCACCGGCAGCGGCCGGCGACGGCGAGCGGCATCACCTTCCTGAACCTCGAAGACGAGTCGGGCACCCTGAACGTCATCGCGGGCGTCGGGGTGTGGAACCGCTACCGCCGCATCGCCCGCGAAGCACCGGCCATGATCGTGCGCGGCATCCTCGAGCGCTCGCACGAGGGCGTCACCAACCTCGTCGCCGACCGATTCGAGCCCCTCACCGTGTCGGCGCCGCACCGATCGCGCGACTTCCGTTAGCCTCGATCGGTGCCCGCGACGCCTCCTGATTCCATCCGCAGCGACCCCCACGACCGGTACGGCGGCGACGTGCTCGCCGGCGACTGGAAGGCGCGCGGGCGAAAGGTGATCCCGACGGTCGAGGCCGATCGCGACCTCGTCGTCGAACTCGCCGAGAACGGGTTCTGCGGCGCCGTGATCGGCATCGAGAAGAACATCGTCGTGCTCGAAGACCGATTCGGTGCCAAGCGCATGTTCCCGCTCGGCCACGGCTTCCTCGTCGACGGCGAGGCCGTGCAGCTCGTGGCGCCGAAGCCCAAGGCCCCCGTGGGGCGGCTGCGCACGGCATCGGGCTCGTTCGCCGTGGAGTCCTCGCCCGCGCGGGTCGCCCTGCCGAGCCGCATCTTCGTCGAGGGGCGCCACGACGCCGAACTCGTCGAGAAGGTCTGGGGCGCCGACCTCCGCGTCGAAGGCGTCGTCGTCGAGTACCTCGAGGGCGTCGACGTGCTGGCCGACGTGCTCGCCGAGTTCCGACCCGGCCCCGGCCGCAAGGCCGGCGTGCTCGTCGACCACCTCGTGGCCGGCTCGAAGGAGCAGCGCATCGCCGACGCCGTCATGCGCGGCCCGCACGGGGCGAACGTGCTCGTCGTGGGGCATCCGTTCATCGACATATGGCAGGGCGTGAAGCCGGCCCGCCTCGGCAAGGAGGCGTGGCCCGTGATCCCGCGCGGCACCGAGTGGAAGCACGGCGTGTGCGACGCGTTCGGCTGGCCGCACGCCGAGCAGGCCGACATCGCGCGAGCCTGGCAGCACATCCTCGGCCGCGTGCGCGGCTACGGCGATCTCGAACCGGCCCTGCTCGGTCGGGTCGAGGAGCTCATCGATTTCGTGACCGCACCCGCCGGCTGACCTCGCGGCAGCATGCCGCTCAGATCGAGAAGCCGCCGTCGCTCATGATCAACTGACCGGTGACCCATCGAGACTCGTCGGAGACGAGGAATCGAACGAGTCGCGCCGCATCGTCGGGAGTGCCGAGCCTGCCGGTCGGTTGCGCCGCGGTGAGCGCCGCGCGGGTCTCGTCGTCCATCCAGCCGGTGTCGACCGGCCCCGGGTTCACCAGGTTCGCGGTGATGCCGAGCGGGGCGAGCTCGCGGGCCGCCGCGATCACGATGCGATCGAGCGCTCCCTTGCTCGCGCCGTAGGGCACGTTGCCGACGACGTGATCGCTCGTCAGCGCCACCACCCGGCCGCCGCCGTTCGGCACCTGCGCGGCGAAGGCCTGCAGCAGCAGCCATGACGCCCGCGTGTTGACGGCGAAGTGCCGGTCGAAGCTCTCGACCGTGGTGTCGAGGATGCCGGAGTCGACGCTCTCGGCATGCGAGAGCACGAGCGCACTGATGGGACCGAGCTCAGCGGATGCCTCGGCCACGAGCCTGCCCGGCACCGACGGGTCGGCGAGGTCGGCATCGACGGCGATCGCCCGCGCACCGAGCGCGTCGAGTTCGGCCACGAGCGCCGCGGGGTCGCGATCGGGGTCGCCGCCCAGCGGCATCCGCCGGTCGTAGTCGCCCAAGTGGCTGAACGCGACGTCCCAGCCGTCGGCGGCGAGCGTTGTGGCGATGGCCCAGGCGATGCCGTTGCTGCGGCCGGCGCCGGTGAGCAGCGCGACGGGTCGGGTCATGATGCTCCTAGACGATCGTGGTGCCGAAGGCCAGTCCGAGGAGGTACGTGACCGCCGCGGCGCCGAGGCCGATGGCGAGTTGGCGGAGTGCCCGCTTCAGCGGCGACGCCCCCGAGAGCACGCCGACGATCGCGCCGGTCGCGAGCAGGGCGACGCCCACCAGCACCGTCGCCGTCAGAATCGCCGCGAGGCCGGTCATGCCGAACAGATACGGCAGCACGGGGATCAGCGCCCCCGAGGCGAAGAAGCAGAAGCTCGAGATCGCGGCCGAGAGGCCGGTGCCGACAGCCTCGTCGTCGTGCTCGATGACGCTGAGGGCGTCGGTGGGCGCCTGCACCTGTTCGGCGGCGTGCACGCGCGCGACGACGAGGGCAGCGTGATCGACGGCCTCCTGCTCCCCCATGCCGCGTGCCCGATAGACGAGCGCGAGTTCGTTGGCGTCGATGTCGAGGTCGGGCAGTGCTTCGCGAGCGGTCGGGTCGGGAGCTGATGCCTCCAGCAGCTCGCGCTGCGACCGAACCGAGACGTACTCCCCCGCGCCCATCGACAGGGCGCCGGCGAGGAGGCCCGCGATGCCGGTGAAGAGCACGACGGCGGCGGGCACACCCGTGGCCCCGATGCCGAGCACGAGTGCGAGGTTCGAGACGAGGCCGTCATTGGCGCCGAACACCGCGGCGCGGAACGTGCCCGCGAGGCGGCGCCTGCCGCGGGCGGCGAGTCCCCGTACGACCTCCCCGTGGATGCGCTCGTCGGCTGCCATGGCCGCAGTGGCGTCGGGGTCGGTCGCGTACGGCGAACGCGCCTCGGCGCGCTGCGCGAGCGCGAGCACGAAGATCGAGCCGAAACGCCGCGCGAGGGTGCCGAGCAGTCGCGTGCGCACGTCGGCGCGGGGCATGCCGCCGTCGTCGCCGCCCAGCAGGGCGAGCCAGTGGGCCTCGTGGCGCCCCTCGGCCGCGGCGAGGGCCAGGAGGATGTCGCGCTCCTCACCGTCGCGTCGCGCTGCGAGCTCGCGGTAGACGGCGGCTTCGGCCCGTTCATCGGCGAGGTAGCGACGCCATCTCGCCCGGTCGGCGGCAGTGCCCGCCGGCTGTACGTCGTTCATCGCGCTCCCGTGCTCCCGTTCATCGCGGGCGCCCGGCTGCCTGCGATCCGAGCTGGTCCCGCGCCATCGCATGCGGCCGTTCGAACGGCCTCAGCCAAACTACCGGGCGGCGTGACGGCAGCGGCCGTGTTCTGCGGGATTGGCAGCTTTTCGGACGGCCGAACCGAAGTCAGCCGACGAGCTTGTTCCAGCCGTCGCCGTCGGCGTGCTCGAAGATGAGGTTCGTCTCCGTGTGCGCGACGGCGGGGTGGCCCGTCAGGTAGGCGAGTACGAACTCGCGCAACTCTTCCGCGTCGCGCGCCGCGACGTGGATCAGGTAGTCCTCGGCGCCGGCCATGTGGAAGACGCCGATCACGCCGGGCAGGTGCGGCACCGCTTGGCGGAATGCGTCGATCTCGCTGCGGTCGTGCTTGACGAGCCGAATCGCGATGAGCGCCTGCAGCGAGACGCCGAGCGAGGCGAGGTCGACGTCGACCCGGTAGCCGCGCACCGTGCCGAGCGCCTGCAGCCGCCGGAGCCGGAGCGATACGGTGGACTCGGCGACCCCGACCTCGGCGGCGAGGGCGGCGCCCGAGGCGCGTGCGTTCGTCGAGAGCGCCTGCAGCAGCGCCCGGTCGACGCGGTCGAGTTCGGGCTTCTGCGCCACGGTGGTCTCCTCAGGGGTCGAAACTGCAGAACATTCGAGAAATCGAGCGTATCGCATCGAACCTTCACGTGGGTTTGCCGATCGTCACAGATTCTGCTTGATTCGAGCCATGCAGACATCGTCGTCGCACCTCGAGACCCGCGCCGTCCACGGCGGAATGACGGGCGTTCGAGAGAGCGGATCCCATGTGCCCGTCATCGACTTCTCCACCACCAACCCGCTCGGAGACGTCGAGACGGGCGGTGCCTCCTACGAGGAACTCGCGACGGGTCACGACCTCGGCGAAGGTCGATCGGCGGTCTACCAGCGACTCTGGCAGCCCGGCGTCGCACGGTTCGAGGATTCCCTCGCCGGGCTCGAGGGCACCGAGGGCGCGGTCGCGTTCGCGAGCGGCATGGCGGCGCTCGCCGCCGCCCTCATCGCGACAGCCTCCGCCGGTCGCCCCCATATCGTCGCAGTGCGCCCCCTCTACGGCGGCACCGACCACGTGCTCGCAAGCGGCCTGCTCGGCACCGAGGTCACCTGGACCGACGCCGCCGGCATCGCGAGCGCCATCCGGCCCGACACCGGTCTCGTCGTCATCGAGACGCCCGCGAACCCGACCCTCGAACTGCTCGACATCAGGGCGATCGCGGATGCCGTGGGCGACGTGCCCGTGCTCGTCGACAACACCTTCGCGACACCGGTGCTGCAGCGCCCGGTCGAGCACGGCGCGACCCTCGTGCTGCACAGTGCGACCAAGTACCTCGGCGGCCACGGCGACGTCATGGGCGGCGTCGTCGCAGCCGACGGCGCCTGGGTCGAGCGCCTTCGACAGGTTCGTGCGCTGACCGGCGGACTGCTGCATCCGATGGGCGCATACCTGCTGCACCGCGGCCTCCGCACCCTTCCGCTCCGCGTTCGTGCGCAGCAGGCCACCGCGACCGTGCTCGCTGAGCGCCTGCAGAGCCATCCCGCCGTCGCGAGCGTGCACTACCCGGGTCTGCCCGGCCAGGACCCGTCGGGCCTCATCGGCCGGCAGCTCGATGGGCCTGGATCGATCATCGCGCTCGACCTCGTCGGCGGCTACGCGGCCGCCGCGAGATTCACCGAGTCCTGCGAGCTCGTCACGCACGCCGTCTCTCTCGGCGGCGTCGACTCCCTCGTGCAGCACCCCGCATCGCTGACCCACCGGCCCGTCGCCGGCGAGGCGAAGCCCGGCGCTGGCATCGTGCGCCTCGCGATCGGGCTCGAGCACGTCGACGACCTCACCGACGACCTGATGGCCGCGCTCGACCGAGCAGCCGAACTCGGCGGCATCCATGGCGCCGGCGGCGGCGCCTCCTCCGCACGGGAGGCCCTCAGCGCACGCTGATGGCGAGGGCCGGAGCGCGCTGAGCGGCTCAGGCTCAGTCGCGCGCCGGTGCGGGCGACGACTCTGTGGTCGTCCGCACCGGGTTCCGGATCCCGATCCATGACACGATGCCGCCGACGACGAGGAAGGCCGCCGTCGCGATCGCGGCACGGTGGAACCCGGTCACGTCGAGCTGCGTGCCGACGATCACGCCGATCGAGGCGATCGCGACGAGCCCCGCGATGCGCGCGACGGCATTGTTGACGGCCGAGCCGATGCCGGCGCGTGCCGGGTCGACGGCCCCGAGGATCGCCGCTGTGAGGGGCGCGACGGTCATCGCCATGCCGAGCCCCATCACGATGATGCCGGGCAGGAGCTGCGTCCAGTACGACACCTCGGTCGTGACGGTGAGCGTGAGCAGGTAGCCGACGGCGGCGGTGATCGGCCCGAGCGTCATGAAGATGCGCGGTCCGAACCTGGTCGACAGGCCGCCGAACCAGGAACCGAGGAAGACGAGCATGATGGTCGGCGGCAGCGTCGCGAATCCCGCGAGCGTCGCCGAGAACCCGGCGAACTCCTGCAGGAAGATCGTGATCGCGAAGGGGCCGAGCGAGAACGCGGCGTAGATGAAGAGCGTCGCGAAGTTGCCGGCCGCGAAGTTGCGAGCGCGGAAGAGGCTGAGCGGCAGCATCGGCTGCGGCGCCCGGTTCTCCCACCAGACGAACACGACGAGCGCGACGACTCCGACGATGAGCGGCACGAAGACGACCGGCGACGACCAGCCGAACCGGCCCTGTTCGATGAGCGCGAAGACCGTGCCACCGAGGCCGACGACTCCGAGCCCCGCACCCAGCCAGTCGATGCGTTCCTTCGCGGGATTCGCGGCGTCGCGGCCGAGCGCGTGCATGAGCACGAGTGCGACGGCGATCGGCAGCAGGTTGATCCAGAACACGAGACGCCACGACACGAGGTCGACGAGCACGCCGCCGAGCAGCGGCCCGACGAGGAACGCGACGGTCGTCCACGCCGTCCAGCGACCGATCGCCTTGCCCTGTTCCGATGACGGGAAGGTCGCGATGATGAGCGCGAGCGAGCTCGGCACCAGCAGGGCGCCGGCGGCGCCCTGCAGCCCACGGCCGATGACGAAGACGAGCCCGTCGGGCGCGAGGGCGCAGAGCACGGAGGTCGCCGCGAAGCCGTAGAGCCCGATGCGGATGATGCGGAGTCGCCCATAGGAGTCCGACAGCGAGCCGGCGAGCAGGATGAGTGAGCCGAGCGTGAGCAGGTAGGCGTCGACCGCCCACTGCTGCAGGGCGAGGCCGCCGCCGAGTTCCGCCTCGATCGCGGGGAGGGCGACATTGATGACGGCGCCGTCGAGGAACGCGATGAAGGCGACGACGATGGCGACGACGAGCACGCGAGAGCTGCGGTCCATACCGCGATGCTAGCCCTGCTCCGGATGCCGCGAACCGAGGCATCCGTCGACCGCTCGCCCTCGGCAGCCGTGCGCAACGCCCGTCAGCACCCGGTCAGTGGCACATCAGCGACTGCCGAGTCGCTTCCGCAGGAACTCGATGCGCGCCTGCAACTGCGTCACCGTCGCCTGGGCGACGGCCGGACCGCCGCAGATGCGGCGGAGTTCGCCGTGCACCTGCGAGTGCGGCTCGCCGGTGTGCCGGGCCCAGAGCCCGACGAGGCTGTTGAGCAAGGAACGCTGCTCTTTCAGCGTGCGGAAGAGCGCGACCGGCTCGGGGTTCTCGTCGGCCACCACGTGCTTGCGCCGCTCCCCCGCACGCCGGGCCTGGCGGGCCTGCCGGTGCCGCAGCAGTTCGGAGACCTGTTCGGGCTCGAGGATGCCGGGAATGCCGATGAAGTCGTACTCCTCGTCGCTGCCGGGCTCGGCGAGCGTGCCGAACTCGGTGCCGTCGTAGAGCACGCGGTCGAACGAGGCATCCGACCCGAGCGCCTCCCAGGTGCCGAGCCCCAGCTCCTCTTCGGAGGCGCGCTCCTCGCGGTTGGCCGACTCGAGCAGGCTGTCGTCGAGGCCGTCGTCGTCGGCCTCACCGCCTCGGCGGTCGAGGGCGTGATCGCGTTCGAGCTCGAGCTGGGAGGCGAGCGCCATGAGGCCGGGCACGTTCGGGAGGAACACCGAGGCCGTCTCGCCGCGGCGACGAGCCCGCACGAAGCGGCCGATCGCCTGCGCGAAGAAGAGCGGCGTCGAGGCGCTCGTCGCGTAGACGCCGACCGCGAGGCGCGGCACGTCGACGCCCTCGGACACCATGCGCACGGCGACCATCCACCGGCTGGTGCTCGCCGAGAACTCCTCGATGCGCGAGCTCGCCTCCTTCTCGTCGGAGAGCACGATCGTCACCTTCTCACCGCAGATCTGCTCGAGGATCTGCGCGTAGGCGCGCGCGACGGTCTGGTCGGTCGCGATCACGAGGCCGCCCGCGTCGGGGATGCCGTGGCGCACCTCGGTCAGCCGGCGATCAGCGGCCGCAAGCACCGCGGGGATCCACTCGCCGCTCGGCTCGAGCGCCGTGCGCCACGCCGAGGAGGTGATGTCTTTGGTGTTGTCTTCGCCGAGCTTCGCCTCCATCTCGTCGCCGGCCTTCGTGCGCCAGCGCATGTGGCCGGCGTAGACCATGAAGATCACGGGGCGAACGACGCCGTCGGCGAGGGCCCGCCCGTAGCCGTAGTTGTAGTCGGACTTCGAGAGCCGCACGCCCTGGGCGTCGGGCACGTACTGCACGAACGGGATCGGCGCGGTGTCGGAGCGGAACGGCGTGCCGGTCAGCGAGAGCCGCTTCTCGGCGCGCTCGAACGCCTCGCGGATCGCGTCGCCCCATGAGAGCGCATCGCCGCCGTGGTGCACCTCGTCGAGGATGACGAGCGTCTTGCCCGAGAGCGTCACGTCGCGGTGCAGCCCCGGCCGCATGGCGACCTGCGCGTAGGTGACCGCCACACCGTGGTAGTGGCGCGAACTGCGGCCGTGGGCGTTGCGGAAGTCGGGGTCGAGCCGGATGCCGGCCCGCGCCGCGGCATCCGCCCACTGCCGTTTCAGGTGGTCGGTCGGCGCCACGACCGTGATGCGGTCGATGATGCGCCGAGCACGCAGCTCGGCCGCGAGCCGGAGGGCGAACGTCGTCTTGCCGGCGCCCGGCGTCGCAGCGGCGAGGAAGTCGCGCGGCAGCTCTGCGAGGTACTGCTCGAGGGCGTCGGCCTGCCACGCCCGGAGCTTCGAAGCCGTGCCCCACGCTGCGCGTTCGGGGAACGATGGTGAGAGGTGCTCGGCGGCTGACGTGCCCGGTTGGGGGCCGAAAGGGATCGCGGTACTCACTGGATCCGAGCGTAGCGGAGGCGCCCGACATCCCCGAACCGGGATCGGGAGCGCATCGGCCCCGCACCGGGATCGACGCCGAACCCGGATCGACTTGGCACAATGGAGGAATGGTCTCCCAGCAGCATCCCTGGTCGCGCTACGTCGCCCTCGGCGACTCCTTCACCGAGGGCATCGGCGACCCCGAGCCGAATGCGCCTGGCGGGCACCGCGGCTGGGCCGACCGGGTCGCCGAACAGCTCGCGCTGGGCACTGAGGACTTCGCGTACGCGAACCTCGCCGTGCGCGGCAAGCTCATCCAGCAGATCATCGACGAGCAGATCGAGCCGGCGCTCGCGCTGCGCCCCGACCTCATCACGATCTCGGCCGGCGGCAACGACGTCATCCGCCCGCGCACCGATCCCGACGAGATCGCGGCGCGCTTCGAGTACGCGATCGAGCGCCTGTCTCGCGACCACGCGACGATCGTCATCTTCACGGGCGTCGACGTCGGCTTCTCCCCCGTGTTCCGCGGCATCCGCGGCAAGGTCGCGATCTACAACGAGAACCTGCGCACGATCGCTGCGAAGTACGACCTGATCGTCGCCGACCAGTGGGCGCTCACCGCCATCCAGGACCAGCGCATGTGGGCGCCCGACCGACTGCACCTGAACTCGCTCGGCCACCACACGGTGGCACGCATGGTGCTCGACGCCCTCAACGTCGCGAACGACCTCGAGCCGCTGCGCCCCGAGCCGCTGCCATCGAGCACGTGGCGCCAGGCGCGTGTCGAAGACCTCTCCTGGGCGAGGGAGTACCTCGTGCCGTGGGTGGTGCGACGCATCCGTCATCAGTCGTCGGGCGATCTCATCAGCGCCAAGCGACCGGATGCCGCACCCTACGCGTCGCCCGAATAGTCCGAGGTCGTTCGCTGCGAGGGGCCGCGACGAGCGGGCTCAGCCGAGCGCGCCCGGATTCGAGAGGCGCCACCATGCCCCGGGGTCGACGATCGCGGCGTCGAGCACGAGCGGCACGCTGATCTCCTGCGCGCCGGCGCGCACGATCGCGGTGCCGACCTGCTCGCCGCGCTCGGCGAGCGTCACCGGCTCGACCTGCACCTCGACGTCGACGGGCGTGTCGCTCCAGACGACCAGCGTCGCGCCCTGCGTCGCTCGAGCCCGCGCGGTCTCGCCCCATGGCGTCGAGTACTCGGCGAAGACCTGGTTCGCCTCGAGCGGTGCGACCTCGTGGAAGCCCGGGGCGACGGAGTCGAGCAGCGCGGCGATGGCCTCATCGAGCACCGCGTGGGTCTCGCCGCCGAGCAGCACCCCGACCACCGTCACCGTCGACGAGCCCACGGCGTAGTCGGCCGTGAAGAGCAGGTTCGCCGCGTCGTCGGTGGTGCCGGTCTTCATGCCGTCGACGCCGTGCGTGCCGAGCAGCTTGTTCGAGTTCTCGAGCACGCCGAGTTCGGGGATCTCGACGCTCTTGGATGCGACGATCACCGCGACCGTCGGGTCGCGCAGCGCGATCTCGCCGAGGAGCACCATGTCGGCCGCGGTCCCGACGTTGTCGTCTGACATGCCGCTCGAGTCGACGACGTGCGTGTTCGCGAGTCCGTTGGCGGCGAGCCAGGCGTTCGCCTTCTCGACGAGTGCGCCCTCGGAGCCGAAGGCCCAGTTCGAAATGGAGATGCCGTAGTTGTTGCCCGACGGGATCAGGAGTGCCGCAAGGCTCTCTTTGAGGCTCAGCGTCGCACCCGCCTCGACGGGGGCGACGGAGCCGTTCTGGGCGGCCATGTCCCAGTAGATGTCGACGTCGGCATCGGTGTACTCGATGTCGGGGCCGCTCTCACCCTCTGCGATCGGGTACTCGGCGAGCACGGTCAGCGCGGTGATGACCTTCGTGATGCTCGCCATCGGCATGGGCGTCGACTCGTTGCCGGCAGCCATGAGCCCCTCGAACCCGACGGCGCCGACGGCGTAGCCGCCGAAGCCGGGCAGCGCGAGCGGCTGCGGAGCCGCCGCGATCGGCTCGGGGTCGGTGATCTGCGGGGCAGCCGCGGGCACGGCTGCGCCGAGCGCGTTCGCCGTGTAGACGCCGCCCGTCGTGATGAGCGCGATGACGATCGCGAGCACGCTGAACACGATGATGCGACGACGACGGTACACCCGTGCCTTCGCCGCCTTCGCGTCAGTCGCCGCGGTCGCGTCGGTCGCCTGCAAGCCGACCTCGGTCATACTGCGCCTCCTTCGGGGAGGGCGACCGCGTAGAGCACCACGGCCGCGGCTGCCGCGACGTTCAGCGAGTCGACGCCGTGGCGCATGGGGATCGTCACGACCGAGTCGGCCGACTCGAGCGCCGTGCGGCTGAGGCCGTCGCCCTCGGCGCCGAAGACGAGCGCGAGGCGTTCGGGCGCGGCGGCGGCGAGCTTGGGCAGCGAGACGGCGTCGTCGGCGAGGGCGAGAGCTGCGATCGTGAATCCGGCGTCGTGCAGCAGCTCGGCGGCCTCGGGCCACTCGGGCAGCCGGGTCCACGGCACCTGGAACACGGTGCCCATGCTCACCCGAACGCTCCGTCGGTAGAGCGGGTCCGCGCAGCGCGGGCTCACGAGCACCGCGTCGGCGCCGAGGGCGGCGACGCTTCTGAAGATGGCTCCGACGTTCGTGTGGTCGACGATGTCTTCGAGCACGACGACGCGCCGAGCGCCGGCCAAGAGTTGCGCCGGGTCGACGAGCTCCGGTCGCTCGAAGGCCGCGAGCGCCCCCCGATGCACGCGGTAGCCGGTGATGGCCTCGAGCTGGTCGGGGTCGGCGAGGTGCACCGGGATGTCGAACGGCGCGAGCACCGGTTCGAGACCCACGAGCCATTTCTCCTCCATGAGCACCGACCGCGGGCGGTGGCCCGCGGCGATCGCCCGGCGGATGACCTTCGCGGACTCGGCGATGTAGAGGCCCTGTTCGGGCTCGTGGACGCTGCGCAGCGCGACGTCGGTGAGCCGGGCGTAATCGGCCACCGCATCGGATGCCGCGTCGCGGACTCGTTCGATGTGCATGGGTCTCCTCACCCCCAGCCTGCCAGTGCACGAAACATTCCGGAAAACGGACGCGTCTAGACTCGGGAACCAGGCGAAGGGAGGCTCGCGTGAGCACTGGTATCGAGGCTCCGGTCGTGGCCGAAGCGCAGCTCGCCGCGGCGATCGAACTGCTCCGCGATGCGCGCGTCGCGGTGCTCACCGGCGCGGGCGTCAGCACCGATTCGGGCATCCCCGACTATCGAGGGGAGGGCGCTCCCGTGCGCACGCCGATGACGGTGCAGACCTTCCTCGCCTCCGAACGCGCCCGCAAGCGCTACTGGGCCGGCAGCCACCTCGGCTGGCGCAGCTTCAGCAGCGCCGTGCCGAACCGCGGGCACCTCGCCCTCGCCGATCTCGAGGCACGCGGCGTCGTCAGCGGCGTGATCACGCAGAACGTCGACGGCCTGCACCGCCGCGCGGGCAACCGGCACGTCATCGAGCTGCACGGCAGCATGGACCGGGTGCTGTGCCTCACATGCGGCCAGCACTACGCCCGCCAGGCGATGGCCGCCCGGCTCGAGGCGCTGAACCCCGACATCGACCTCGCGACCGCGATCCGCCCGGCCCCTGATGGAGACGTCGAGGTCGACGACGTCGACGCGATGGTGATCCCCGCGTGCACCGTCTGCGGCGGCATCCTGAAGCCCGATGTCGTCTTCTTCGGCGAGTTCGTGCCCACCGACCGTTTCCAGGCGGCGGCCTCCCTCGTGCAGGGCGCCGACGTGCTGCTCGTGGCGGGTTCGTCGCTCGTCGTGAATTCGGGCATGCGTCTCCTCGAGCAGGCCCGGCGCAAGCGGTTGCCGATCGTCATCGTCAACCGCGGCGTCACGAAGGGCGACGGCCGTGCCGCGGTGAAGGTCGACGCCGGCGCGAGCGAGACGCTCGTGGCGATCGCCGACGCCCTCGATTCGTGACGGCGCGGTCGATCTGCAAGAGTGCTGACATGACGGATGCCGCCACCGACGACACCCGCACCGACTCGGTGCTCATCGCCCTGGTCCGGCACGGCGAGACCGAATGGAACCGCCAGCGACGCCTCCAGGGCATGACCGATATCCCGCTGAACGACACGGGTCGGGCGCAGGCCGTGCGCACGGCGACGTGGCTCGCGGCCGACGACGAGTGGCACGCGGTCTACGCCAGTCAGCTCTCGCGCGCCGCCGAGACCGCGGAGATCATCGCGCGCGAACTCGATCTGCCCGCGCCCACGATCCGCCCGGCGCTGGCCGAGCGCGCGCACGGCGTGCTCGAGGGACTCGATCACGCGAGCGCCCGCGCCGCCGTCGAGGCGCAGGTCACGACGATCGAGGGGCTCGAACCGCGCTCATCGGCGATCGCGCGGGCGACTGGCGCGCTCGAAGAGATCGCCGCATCCCACCCGGGCGGCAACGTCGTGGTCGTCACGCACGGCGACGTGATCCGCTCGCTCATGCTGCACCTCAGCGACTGGACGCTCCCGGCCGCCGGCTACGCGGTCGCCAACGGCTCTGTGCACCTCGTTCGCTTCGAAGCCGGCGAGCTCTCGCTCGTCGAGCCCGAAGCACTCACGGGCACCGACCCGTAGGCAACGACGCGTCGCGGGGTCTCAGCCGGCGCGGCGACGACGTCGCCCATTGCCGATCACCGTCGACTGCATGAGGGCGAGCAGGCGCTCGGCCGACGCCGCCCAGTTGTACCGGGCCGCCACGCCGACGGATGCCTCGGAGCGCCGCTCCCACTCCCCCGCGCGCTCGAGGGACCACAGGGCGGCGACGAGCGACTCGGGGTTCTCGGGGTCGAAGTACACGGCCGCGTCGCCGCCGATCTCGCGGAAGATCGGGATGTCGCTGACGACGACGGGCGTACCGAGGCGCATCGCCTCGACGAGCGGAATGCCGAAGCCCTCGGCCTTCGACGCGTGCACGAGTGCGGTCGCGTTCGCGAGCAGCTCGGCGTACGCGGCATCCGAAACGCCGTTGTGGAAGACGAGCCGCGCCTGCGGTGCCAGTCGAGTGAGCCGCGACCGTTCGTCGTCGCTGATGCGGCTGAGCAGGTGCAGTTCGTGATCGGGCAGGGCCGCCACGGCCCGCACGAGCGTGTCGACGTTCTTGTACGGCATGTACGAGCCCATGTACACGAGTCGATGCCCCTCGGGCCGCGTGCGCGGCAGGTCGGGAGCGCCGAGGTCGTCGGCCGCGTTCGGCACGACGGTGACGGGCCGGTCGGTCAGGTGGTGCTCGTGAATGAGCCCGGCCGTCGTCTCGGAGACCGTCACGACCTGGTCGGCGCGGTTCAGCAACATGCGCTGCGGCCACCAGGCGAGGTGGTAGAGCCGCCAGAGCAGCCGCACGGGCGCCGGCAGGTCGCGCGGCGGCGTGCGGTTCTCGTAGTAGATCAGGTCGTGCAGGGTCAACAGCAGCTTGTAGTCGCGCCCCCACGAGCCCATCGTCTGCATGGGCGTGAAGACGACGTCGGGCCGCAGCTTCTTCACCTGCAGGGCGACGAGCGGCTCGCGGATGCTCGTCGGCGAACTCACGAGCTGCCACGGCAGATCAGGCAGCATGTCGAGCTGGCGGTGATCGCTCACGAGCATGGTGAGCGGATGCCGCTTGCCGAGCTCCGTCACGATGCCCGCCGTGAACCGGCTGATGCCGTCGTGCTGCCCGATGCGGGTGTAGCGGCAGTCGACGACGATCCTCACGCGCGCGCCCCGGCGCCGAGGAACGTCAGGATGCGGGATGCGGCGTCGCCGGGCGTCTCGTAATGGATGAGGTGGCCGACCTCGGGGATCACCTCGAGGGTTGCATCGGGGAAGAGCGTGACGAGCCGGTGCTGCGCCGAGAGCGGCGTGATCTGGTCGTGCTCGGCGGCGACGAGGAGCGTCGGCACTGTGATGTCGGCGGCGTACTGGCTCACGTCGTTGCTGACGGAGGCCCGGAATGCCTCGAGCACGGCGTCGCGGTCGCCGAACGCCGAGAAATACCGGTCGTGCTGGTCGTGGATGAAGCGGCGGAGCGGCTTCGACCGGGTCTTGGCCATCGTCACGCTCATGACGCGCACGATGGCGCCGTTGCGCAGCAGGGCGAAGCCGGCGCGCTCGGGCAGAGCCGCAGCAGTGCGGTAGTAGAAGACCGCGAGCCGGGTCATGATGCCGCGCGGACCTTCGAGGGCCGGCGCACCGATCGGGTTGACGAGCACGAGGCGCTCGGGCGAGAGGCCCCCTGCGACCGCGGCCGACGAGACGATCGAGCCGAACGAGTGGCCGAGCAGGGTGTACGGCCCCGTGATGCCGACGGCGTCGATGAACGCGCCGAGCCAGGCGGCGTACGCCTCGATGTCGTGCGGGCGGCCTGCGAAGGTCGCGGACTCGCCGAAGCCAGGCAGGTCGGGCGAGACGATGCGGAAGCCGGGCAGCTGGGCGACGACCGGTTCGAGGCCGTGGTGGTCGCCGCGGAAACCGTGCACGAGCACGAGCACCGGGGCATCCGCTTCGCCGTACTCCCACCAGACCGTCTCGGTGCCGTCGACGTCGACGCGGTGCGCTCGCACGGGGATGCGAGCGAGCTGCTCGGCGTAGGGAGAGGTGATCATCATTGCCATTCTATGGTTCGACGCGGGGCAACGGCTGAGCCCTATCGAGAGCAGCAGAGCAGCGGATGCCGCCGACACGCGCCCTCGCGCGGCCCCGATGACGGTGGCCGACCATAGCCTGACGGCATGGATCTTCTGGGTGGCCACTGGGCCGACACACTCGCCGTCTTCGACCTCGAGACGACGGGCATCGACGTCGATACCTGCCGCATCGTGACCGCGCACGTCGGAGTGCTCGGCGCCTCGGGCGAGGTGCTCGAGCGGCGCGAGTGGCTCGTCGACCCCGGCGTCGAGATTCCCACTGCAGCGTCCCTCATCCACGGCGTCAGCACCGAACGGGCTCGGCTCGAAGGTCAGGCCGCAGTGGTCGCCGTCGCCGAGATCATCGGCGCCCTGGCGGATGCCGCGGCGCGGGGCCTGCCGATCGTCGCGTACAACGCCGCCTACGACCTGACCGTGCTCGAACGGGAGGCCGAGCGCTACGGTCACGACCGTCTTCCCGGCCCCGGGCCGATCATCGACCCCCTCGTCATCGACAAGGCCGTCGACAAGTACCGGCGCGGCAAGCGCACGCTCTCCGCGACCGCCGAGCACTACGGGGTCGTGCTCGAAGACGCCCATGATGCCGGTGCCGACGCCGTGGCAGCAGGCCGCGTCGCCCAGGCCATCGCCCGCACCTACCCTGAGCTCGCCGCGACCGCCGTCGCCGAGCTGCACGCCCGCCAGGTCGACTGGAGCCGCGAGCAGGCCGAGAGCTACCAGGCGTGGCGCCGCAAGAACGGCGAGCCCGAGTTCACGACGTCAGGCGCCTGGCCGGTGCGCTGAGTCAGAGGCACCGGGTCGGAGGCACTGGGTCGGAGGCGCCGAGCACGCCGCAGGCGGTCTCTGCCGCCGTGCCGGGGTACGACGAAGGCCCCGCCGATGGCGGGGCCTTCGCGGTACGACAGTGCTTACGCGCCGAAGCCCTTGAAGCGCTGGTTGAACTTCTCGACGCGACCGGCCGAGTCCATGATGCGCTGCTTGCCCGTGTAGAACGGGTGCGACTCCGACGAGATCTCGACGTCGATGACCGGGTAGGTCTCACCGTCGAGCTCGATCGTCTTGTCGCTCTTCGCCGTCGAGCGGGTGAGGAACGTGGCGCCCGAAGCGAGGTCGCGGAAGACGATTGCGTTGTACTCGGGGTGGATGTCGGTCTTCATGGAGACTTCCTTGGATTTCAGCTGGTGAAGCATTCGGACGGTGGATTACGAAACCTGCGGGTGCGCAGGGAAGAAAAGGTGGCCCACGGGCCAGCTATCGATCTTAGCAGAATCGACAGCGGGATGCGGTCACACGGCGCGCGCCGCGTACCGGCCGTCGGTTTCGGTCAGCTCGATCGTCATGCCGAAGGTCTTCGAGAGGTTCTCGGCCGTGAGCGACTCCGCGAGCGGACCCGCCGTGACGATGCCACCCTTCTGCAGCAGCAGGGCGTGCGTGAAGCCGACGGGGATCTCTTCGACGTGGTGGGTGACCATCACGATCGCGGGAGAGGCCGACGACGCGGCGTAGCCGCCGAGCAGCGCGACGAGCTCTTCGCGAGCACCGAGGTCGAGGCTCGCGGCCGGCTCGTCGAGCAGCAGCAGTTCGGGGTCGGTCATGACCGAGCGGGCGATCTGCACGCGCTTCTGCTCGCCGTCGGAGAGGCTGCCGAAGCGGCGGTCGGCGAAGCCCTCGAGGCCCCACTCCGAGAGCACTCGCTGCGCGCGACGCAGGTCGATCGCCTCGTACTCCTCGTTCCAACGGCCGGTGACCGAGTACGCCGCGGTGAGCACGACGTCGATGACGGTCTCGTTGCGCGGGATCTTGCGCGCCATCGCGGTCGACGCGAAGCCGATCATGGGGCGCAGCTCGAAGACGTCGACCTTGCCGAGGGCCTCCTGCAGCACATCGGCCTTGCCCGACGTCGGGTGCATCGCCGCGGCCGCGATCTGCAGCAGCGTCGTCTTGCCCGCGCCGTTCGGCCCGAGGATGACCCAGCGCTCGTCGGAGGCGACGCTCCAGTTGACCGAGTCGAGGATCGTGTTGCCATCGCGGACCACCGACACATCGTGGAACTGCAGAACCGTGCTCGCCATGCGTCCCATGCTATCGGCAGCGCGGGGCTCGCTCGGCACGCCGAGGCGCGCCGAGCGCGTCGACGCGGTTCACCGAGCGAGCACGCGACCGTAGAGTTCGAGCGTGCGTTCGGCGATCGCGGCCCAGCCGAAGTCGGTCTCGGCGCGGCGGCGACCGGCGGCGCCCATCTCGGCTGCACGCACCGGATCGCTCACGACGGCGGTGAGCGCCGCAGCGAGATCGGCGACGAAGCGATCGGGGTCGACGGGCGTGCCGGTGCCGTCGTCGAGCTGCTCGATCGGCACGAGCACCCCGGTGACGCCGTCGGCGACGACCTCGGGAATGCCGCCCGTCGCGGTGCCGACGACGGGGGCGCCGCAGGCCATCGCCTCGAGGTTCACGATGCCGAGCGGCTCGTAGACCGACGGGCAGACGAAGGTGGTGGCGGCGGTGAGCAGGGCCGAGAGCTCGGCGCGAGGCAGGTGCCGATCGATCCAGACGACGCCGTCGCGTTCGGTGCGGAGTTCGTCGACGAGCGCCGTGACCTCCGCCATGATCTGCTCGGTGTCGGGCGCGCCCGCGCAGAGCACGAGCTGCACGTCATCGGGCAGGAGCCGCGCCGCCCGCAGCAGGTAGGGCAGGCCCTTCTGTCGGGTGATGCGGCCCACGAAGATCACCGACGGCCGATCGGGGTCGACGCCGAGCGAACGCACGAGGTCGGGAGCGTGATGCGGAGCCCAGTCCTCGAGGTCGATGCCGTTGTAGACGACCTCGACCCGGCTCGGGTCGATGGAGGGATAGGAGCGCAGAATGTCGCGGCGCATGCCCTCGCTCACCGCGATCACCGCATCGGCGTCTTCGAAGGCGGCGCGCTCGACCCACGACGAGAGGCGGTAGCCGCCACCGAGCTGCTCGGCCTTCCAGGGCCGTAGCGGTTCGAGGCTGTGCGCTGTCACGACGTGCGGCACCCCGTGCAGGCGCTTCGCCGTGAACCCGGCGAAGTTCGCGTACCAGGTGTGCGAGTGCACGAGATCGGCTCCGGCCGCGTCGCCCGCCATGAGCAGGTCGACGCCCATGGTGCCGAGCGCGGGGTTCGCCGCCGTGAACTCGGGCGGAGTCGGGTAGCCGAACGTGCCCGGTTCGTCGCGCGGCGCGCCGAAGCATCGCACCCGCACATCGATGCTCGAACGCAGGGCTCGAACGAGTTCGGCGACGTGCACACCGGCACCGCCGTAGACCTCGGGTGGGTACTCGCGGGTGAGCAGGTCGACGCGCATGCTGCAAACGTAGCGCAGCGGCATCCGTCACGCCCCGACTTCACGGCCCGCGGATGCCTCGCGCTGACTACAGTTGGGGCATGGCGACGCGCAAGGTATTCGGCATCGTCCTCGCCGGCGGCGAGGGCAAGCGACTCATGCCCCTGACAGAAGACCGAGCGAAGCCGGCGGTGCCCTTCGGCGGGCAGTACCGCCTGATCGATTTCGCACTCTCGAACCTGCTGAACTCGGGGCTGCGGCAGATCGTCGTGCTCACGCAGTACAAGTCGCACAGCCTCGACCGGCACGTGTCGCAGACGTGGCGCATGAGCGGTCTCCTGAACTCGTACGTGGCCTCCGTACCCGCGCAGCAGCGTCTCGGCAAGCGCTGGTTCTCGGGGTCGGCCGACGCGATCCTGCAGAGCCTCAACCTGATCTACGACGAACAGCCCGACATCATCGTCGTCGTCGGCGCCGACCACGTGTACCGCATGGACTTCAGCCAGATGATCGACGCGCACATCGAGTCGGGCGCTGCCGCAACCGTCGCCGCCATCCGGCAGCCGATCGGGCTCGCCGACCAGTTCGGCGTCATCGAGGTCGACGCCGCGAATCCCCGGCACATCCACCGGTTCCTCGAGAAGCCCACCGACCCGGTCGGGCTCCCCGACTCCCCCGGCGAGGTCTTGGCCTCGATGGGCAACTACGTGTTCAACGCCGACGCCCTCATCGACGCCGTGCTGCGCGACGGAGAACGCACGGACTCGAGCCACGACATGGGCGGCGACATCATCCCGGCGTTCGTGGCGCAGGGTGCGGCGGGCGTCTACGACCTGCAGAACAACGAGGTGCCGGGCTCGACCGATCGCGACCGGTACTACTGGCGCGACGTCGGAACCATCGACTCGTTCTTCGAGGCGCACCAAGACCTCATCTCGGTGCTGCCGGTCTTCAACCTCTACAACCGGGAGTGGCCGATCTTCAGCCAGCAGCTGAACTCGCCACCGGCGAAGTTCACCCGCGACGCTCGCGGCACCCTCGGCACCGTCATCGATTCGATCGTGTCGCTCGGTTCGGTCATCTCGGGCGCGCACGTCGAACGCAGCGTCATCGGGCCGTGGGCGAAGGTCGGCTCGGGCGCGCACGTCTCCGACTCGATCCTCTTCGACCGCGCGCGCATCGATGCGCGTGCGACCGTGCAACGGGCGATCCTCGACAAGGAGGTCATCGTCGAGGCGGGCGCCCGCATCGGCGTCGACCGTGCCGAAGACGTCGCGAGAGGCTTCATCGTGACCGACAGCGGCATCACCGTCGTGGGCAAGGGCTCGCGCGTCCGGGCCGCCGCGTGAGCGCCCGCTCCACCGGCCGCGCGAGCGGCCCCCTCGTCGTGCTCGACGCCGACTCGACCCTCATCCGCGAGGAGGCGATCGAGCTGCTGGCCGAAGCCGCCGGCACGCTCGAACACGTCGCCGCGGTCACCGAGCGCGCCATGCGCGGCGAACTCGACTTCGCCGAGAGCCTGCGCGAGCGGGTCGCCACCCTCGCAGGACTCGAGGTCGCGGTGCTCGCCGCCGCACGCGAGCGGATGACCCCCACCCCGGGTGTGCAGGAGCTCATCGACGGCGTGCACGCCGCCGGCGGGCGCATCGGCGTGGTCTCCGGCGGCTTCCACGAGCTGCTCGACCCGCTCGCCGAGCGCCTCGGGCTCGACTTCTGCCGTGCGAATCGGCTCGGCACGGTCGACGGGCGACTCACCGGCCTGGTCGACGGACCGATCGTCGACGCCGCCGCGAAGGCGACCGCGCTCGCCGAGTGGGCGGATGCCAGTGGCATCCCGCTCGCTCGCACCGTGGCGGTGGGCGACGGGGCGAACGACCTGCAGATGCTCGATCGTGCCGCGCTCGGCATCGCCTTCTGCGCGAAGCCGATCGTGCGGGCGCAGGCCGACCTCGTGATCGATCGCCCCGACCTCTCACCGGTGCTCGTGGCCCTCGGCCTGCGCGGGTGAGCTGCGGGTGCCGTTCGTTGACCCTCGCACGCGCCGCGGCGTAGCATCGCGGCATGGCTGAGGTCGAGGGTGGTGGCTCGGCGCATCCGGTGATCGTCGGCGTGGTGCCCGGCCAGCCGGCCGAGGTGGTGCAGCAGGCCGTGCTCTTCGCCAGCAGGTTCAGAGCCGAGCTCGTCTGCGCCTACGTCAACCCGGCCCGGTATCTCGTCGAGGAGGCGGCCGACGGAACCGTGGAGAGCGCCTCCCTCGACCCCGACTTCGTCGACGATCGCGAAGCGGTGTTCGACGAATCGCTCGCCGAATCGCTGCATCGCGCACTCGCGACGGCCGAGGTGCCGTGGCGCACGCTCGCGCTCGTCGGCGACGTCGCCGGCGCGCTCGGGCACCTCGGGGAGACCCTCGACGCCGCCATGATCGTGGTGGGCGCTCACGAGCATTCGTTCGGCGGGAGTCTCCGCGAGTTCTTCAACCGTTCCGTGGGTGCGCAGCTCGCACACCGCCAAGCGCGACCGGTCGTCGTCGTTCCCGCGTCGCGGCACGCCTCGCAGCAGGCAACGGAACCCCGCCACGGAACCGCCTCGTGACGGGTGCACGGCCCCCGCACCTTCGTTGGACCGCGATCGCCCTCGTCGTGGCGGGCGGCATGGCCGGCTCCGCCGCTCGCGCCGGGCTCGCCCTGACGATTCCCGCCGTCGATGGGGTGCCGATCGCGATCGCGATCGTCAACGTGGTCGGCGCGTTCGTGCTGGGCTGCCTGTACGCCGCGCTCACGCACCGCGAGCAGGACGACGCATCCGCCATTCAGCTGCGACTGCTCGTCGGAACCGGCTTCTGCGGCGGCTTCACCACGTACAGCGCGCTCGCGAGCGACACGGTCGCCCTGGTGGCGAACGGTGCCGTCGCCGCCTCGATCCTCTACGCCCTCGGCACGTTGCTGATCGGGGCATTTGCCACGTGGGGCGGCATCGTCGTCGGACTCCGATTCAGCGGTACTGGCGGACGCTCCCGTCAGGGCGGCGGGGCCGCATGACGCTCCCCCTCTTCATCGTTGTCGTCGTCGCCGGCGGCCTCGGCGCCGGCGTGCGCTTCGTCGTCGACGGGCTCATCCGATCGCGAATCCGCACCGCGTTCCCCTGGGCGACGACGGTGGTCAACGTCTCGGGCTCGTTCGCGCTCGGGGTCGTCATCGGCGCGGCACTGTCGAACCTGCTGCCGCCAGAGCTCGCGGTCGTGCTCGGAACCGGCTTCCTCGGGGGCTACACGACCTTCAGCACCGCAAGCTACGAGTCCGTGCAGCTCATCCGACAGCGTCGACTCGCCGCCTCGCTCGTCAGCGGCGTGCTGATGCTCGTGCTCTCGGTGGCCGCGGCCGCCCTCGGCCTCTGGCTCGGCAGCGCGTTCTGACGCGTCTGGGAGTCCGCTCCGAACCCCGAAGGCACCGCCAGCACCGGCGTACGATGCCCGCATGACCAGTCGCAATGTCGCGCGTCTGTTCGCGACCGCAGCCCTGACCGCCCTCCTCGCAGCAACCGCCTCGCAGGCCTCCGGCATCGCAATGTCGCCGCCGGGCTCGACCAGCTCGGCAGACTCCTCGGGCTCGACCGATTCGACCGGCTCCCTCGTCGACCGCATCGCACTGCCGAACGGGTTCCAGCCCGAGGGCATCGCGATCGACGCCCATGGCACTGCGTACACCGGTTCGCTCGCCGACGGCGACATCTACGCCGCCGATGTGCGGTCCGGCGAGGGCGAGATCATCGCGCAAGGGCCTGGAACCCCCTCAGTCGGCCTGAAGGTCGACCACCGCGGCCGTCTCTTCGTCGCCGGCGGGCCGTCTGGCTCCGCCCGAGTCATCGACACCGAGACGGGCGAGTTGCTCGCGAGCTACCAGCTGACGACCGATCCGTCGTTCGTGAACGATGTCGTGCTGACCCGGTCGGGCGCGTGGTTCACCGACAGTCAACAGGCCCGGCTCTACCGGCTCCCCCTCGCCCCATCGGGCGCGCTGCCCGAGGCCGACGAGGTCGAGACGCTGCCACTGACCGGCGACTGGATGCAGCAGCCCGGCTTCAACGCCAACGGCATCGCCCAGACGCCCGACCGGCAGGCGTTGCTCGTCATCCAGTCGGCCACCGGAACGCTCTTCCGTGTCGACCCCGCAACGGGTGATGCCACCGCGGTCGACCTCGGCGGCATCGCCCTGACCGCCGGCGATGGACTGCTCGTGTCCGGACGCACGCTCTACGTCGTGCAGAACCGGCTGAACACCGTCGCCGTCATCGACCTCGACGCGGCGGGCACGAGCGGCATGCTCGTCGACCAGCTCACGAGTCCCGAGTTCCAGGTGCCGACCACGGTCGCCGCCTACGCCGACAGCCTGTTCCTGCCGAACGCCCGATTCGGCACGCCGCCCACGCCCGACACCACGTACCAGGTGACGCGCATCGATCGCTGAGACCGAACGGCCTAGTGCCCCATGCCGAGTCCGCCGTCGACCGGGATGACGGCGCCCGAGATATACGCGGCATCGTCCCCCGCGAGCCAGGCGACGACCTTCGCGACCTCGTCGGGCGCGGCGAACCGGCCGAGCGGAATGTTCTTCTTGTACTCGGCCTGCTGCGCCTCGGGCAGTTCGTCGGTCATGTCGGTCTCGATGAATCCGGGCGCCACGACGTTGGCGGTGATGTTGCGGGCGCCGAGCTCGCGGGTGAGCGAGCGGGCCATGCCGACGAGCCCCGCCTTCGACGCGGAGTAGTTGACCTGGCCGGCCGATCCGTAGAGGCCGACGACACTCGAGATGAGCACGATGCGGCCGAACCGGGCCTTCAGCATTCCCTTCGATGCGCGCTTGACGATGCGGAATGCGCCCGTCAGGTTGGTGTCGACGACGCTCGTGAAGTCGTCTTCGCTCATGCGCAGCAGCAGCGTGTCGCGCGTGATGCCGGCGTTCGCCACGACGACCTCGACCGGGCCGAGGGCGGCTTCGATCTCGGTGAAGGCGGCGTCGACGGATGCCGCGTCGGTGACGTCGGCCCGAACGGTGAGCGAGCCTTCGGGCCCCTCGCCCGAGCGGGCGGTCACGGCCACACGGTGACCCTGGGCGATGAACTCGCGGGCGATCGCGAAACCGATTCCCCGGTTGCCACCGGTCACGAGAACGGTGCGGCTCGTCGTCATGCGTACTTCTCCTTCTGGCCTCGGGCCGATCGGCCCGTTTCAGCTTAGAGGCTCCTGTATTCGGGGCATCCGTCGCCCGCGGTCGGACGTAGGCTTGAAGCAAGAGGAGCGCCGCAGGACCACGGCGACCACCATGATGCAGCAGCAGTCGATCACCACGCTGCCGCCCTCGCCCGAAGTGGAGCGGCGGGCGCGCATGATCAAGTACTCGATCGCGATGTCGATCCGCGTGCTCTGCGTCATCGGCCTGCTCTTCGCACGGGGCTGGTGGCTCGCGGTGTTCGCAGCGGGTGCGATCTTCCTTCCGTACTTCGCCGTGGTGCTCGCGAACGTGCAGGGCTCCGGCCGTCAACGCGCGGTGCTTCGTCCCGGCGGTCTCATGCGCCGCACTCCCCCACCTGCTGCCGGCGGTACGCCCGGCCCGGCTGGCGCCGCACCGCACGACGAGCCGACCCGCGAACACTCCGACGACGACTCGGCCCGCGATGACGAACGCGGCGCCGCATGATCGGTGGACTGGGCGCGTCGCCCGACCACGGCACCTGCTCGCGCGCGCAATGCCGTGAGCCGGCGACCTGGCGCATCGACTGGCGCAACCCGCGCATCCACACCGGCGACCGCAGCAAGACCTGGCTGGCCTGCGACGAGCATGTCGACTACCTGCGCGGGTTCCTCGAGGCGCGGTCGTTCCCTGTCTCGGTCGCCGCCTTCGCAGACATCCACGAACCGCGGGCCGACTCCGCAGACGGAGACGACGAGTGAACGACTGGCGATTCCTGCTGCATCGGCGATGGGCGGGCTATCTGCTGCTCACGGTCGTCTTCGCGATCGTCTGCTCGGCGCTCGGCGCCTGGCAGTTCAACCGACGCACCGAGGCGCTCGCCGAGGTCGCCCGCATCGACGCGAACTACGATGCCGCCGCCATGCCGGTCGGTGAGGCGCTGCCCGATCCCGACGCCTTCGACATCGATCAGCGCTGGCAGGTCGTAGCCCTCTCGGGCGAGTACCTGACCGACGACGAGGTCGTCGTGCGCAATCGCCCGTTCGAGGGCAGCTCGGGGTTCCAGGTCATCACCCCGTTCCGCGTCGACGACGGCACCGTGTTCATGGTCGATCGCGGATGGATCGCGCAGAACTCCGAGGGCCGCCCGAGCGATGTGCCGCCGCCGCCGAGCGGGCACGTCGAGATCGAGGCTCGGTTGAAGGCCGGCGAAGGGCGCATCGACGGCCGCACGTCGACGGGTGCCGAGTTCGCGACGATCGACCTCGAAGAGCTCGCCGAGCGCGTCGGCGAGCCGAGCTACACCGCCGCCTACGGCGTGCTCGTGCAGACGGGCGCCGACGCCGACGAACCGCCGCTGGCGGCGGCACGGCCCGAACGCGACGAGGGTCCGCATCTCTCGTACGCGCTGCAGTGGTACGTCTTCGCACTCATGGGCTTCGTCGGGCTCGCCTGGGCCGCGAACCAGGAGCGCAAGGTGCTCGCCGAGACATCCGGTTCGACGGATGCCGCGACTCGCGCAGCCCGCAAGACGAGGGTGAAGCGGCGGGACGCCGACTCCGACCTCGAGGACGGCGTGCTCGACCGGCGCTAGGCCAGCTCGATGAGCTCCTGGTACTCGCGGCTCCAGTGGTCTTCGGTGCCGTCGGGCATGATGAGCACGCGCTCGGGGTTCAGCGCCTCGACGGCGCCGGGGTCGTGCGAGACGAGCACGACCGAGCCCTCGTAGTGCGCGAGGGCGTCGAGGATCTCGGCGCGGCTCGCGGGGTCGAGGTTGTTGGTCGGTTCGTCGAGGAGCAGCACGTTGGCCCCCGAGACGACGATCATCGCGAGCGCGAGACGCGTCTTCTCACCGCCCGAGAGCACGCCGGCGGGCTTGTGCACGTCGTCGCCCGTGAAGAGGAACGAGCCGAGCACCTTGCGCGCCTCGGTCTCGGTGAGGTTCGGCGACGCGCTGACCATGTTCTGCAGCACCGATCGCTTGACGTCGATCGTCTCGTGCTCCTGCGCGTAGTAGCCGACGCGAAGGCCGTGGCCCGCTTCGACGACACCCGTGTCGGGCGCGTCGACGCCCGCGAGGATGCGGAGCAGCGTCGTCTTGCCGGCGCCGTTCAGGCCGATGATGACGACCTTCGAACCGCGATCGATCGCGAGGTCGACAGCGGTGAAGATCTCGAGCGAGCCGTAGCTCTTCGAAAGGTCGGAGGCCGTGATCGGCGTACGGCCGCACGGAGCGGGCGTCGGGAAGCGGAGCTTCGCGACGCGGTCGACGGCGCGCACCTCCTCGAGTCCGGCGAGGAGCTTCTCGGCGCGGGCGACCATCTGGTGCGCCGCGGCGGCCTTGGAGGCCTTGGCGCCGAACTTGGCGGCCTGCAGTTGCAGGACCCCCGCCTTCTTCTCGGCGTTCATCCGCTCCTTCTTGCGGCGCTCCTCGTCGGCGGCGCGCTGACGCTGGTAGTGCTTCCAGCCCATGTTGTAGATGTCGATCGCCGAGCGGTTCGCGTCGAGGTAGAACACGCGGTTCACGACCTCGCCGACGAGCACGACATCGTGGGAGATCACGATGACGCCGCCGCGGTAGTTCTTCAGGAACTCGCGGAGCCAGACGACGGAGTCGGCGTCGAGGTGGTTCGTCGGCTCGTCGAGGATCATCGTCTCGGCGTCGGAGAACAGGATGCGGGCGAGCTCGATGCGACGTCGCTGACCACCCGAGAGGGTCTTCAACGGCTGGTCGAGGATGCGGTCGGGCAGGTTCAGGTTCGAGGCGATCGAGGCGGCCTCGGCTTCGGCGGCGTATCCGCCGAGCGCGTTGAAGCGGTCGGTGAGGTTGCCGTACTTCTTCATGGCGCGCTCTGCGACCTCGGGGTCGTCGCTGCCCATGTTCAGGCTCGCCTCGTGCATGCCGAGCGCGATCTGACCGAGTCCGCGTGCATCGAGGATGCGGGTGCGAGCCAGCATCTCGGGATCGCCCGAACGCGGGTCCTGCGGGAGGTAGCCGATCTCACCGCTGCGGTCGATGCGGCCGCCGGTCGGCAACGTCTCACCCGCGAGCGTCTTCGTGAGGGTGGTCTTGCCGGCGCCGTTGCGGCCGACGAGGCCGATCTTGTCACCGTTGGAGACGCGGAAGTCGACGTGCTCCATCAGCACGCGCGCACCGATGCGGATCTCGAGATCATGAACGGCGAGCACGGGATTCCTCCGAAGGAACTGGGGTGGGATTGCGTGCCGAGCGGCACAGCCTCCCAGTCTATCCCGCCCGGGCGAGGCGGCGAGCAAGCAAGCAGGCGAGAGCGGATGTCACAGGCTTCCGGCAGACTCGCAGCATGACGACGGATGCTTCGCGCGCCTCGACCTCGACGGTGCGTGCCGCCCGGTTGGCTGCTCAGGGTCTCGACGGCGGCTTCGACTCCCCCGCCGCAGCCGTCGAGCGGCTGGTCTGCCTGCAGGCGCAAGACCTCGCGGCGGCGAAGTGGGTGCTCGGGGCCCGGGTCCCGCGCGCGACCGAGGCCACGATCGACGCGGCCATCGACGAGCGCGTGCTGCTGCGCTCATGGCCGATGCGCGGCACCCTGCACTTCGTTGCTCCCGAGATGCTCCGGCCGATCCTGAGACTCACGGCTGCACGGCTCATGCAGCGGGCGGCGAAGACCCACCGCGACGAGGGCCTCGACGACGAGGTGCACGCCGTCGCCCGCCGGGTCGCGGTGCACGAACTCGAGGGCGGGCGGGCCGCGACGCGCGACGAACTGCAGACGGCGTGGGCGGCAGCGGGCATCGACACCGCCGGGCAGCGCGGCTACCACCTCATCTGGCGCCTCGCGAACGAAGGGCTCCTCTGCTGCGGCCCGGTCGAGACCCGCGCGAGGCAGCGCTTCGTGCTGCTCGACGAGTGGTCGCCGCGCCGGCCCGACGAGCCCGAAGACACCGACGAGATCCTCGGGCGTCTCTTCACCGGGTACGTACGCGGCCACGGGCCGGTCACGGTGCGCGACTTCGCGTGGTGGACCGGAATCACGCTCACGCAGGCGCGCATCGCGCAGGCGGCGGCGGGCGAGGCCGTGGTCCCGTTCGACGACGAGCGCTTCGTCGCCGCCGATGCTCCATCGATGCCGGCCGTGTCGTCATCGGCCGAGCCGTCGGGCCGCCACGTGCTCGCCCCGTTCGACGAGTACTTCCTCGGCTACGGCGACCGCTCGGCGTTCTGCTCCGACACCGACGCGCTGCGCGTCGTGCCCGGCAAGAACGGCCTCTTCCTGCCGATCCTCGTTGCGGCCGGCGAGGTCGTCGGCACCTGGCGCCGTGCGCCCGAGCGCCGCGGCACGACGTCGATCGAGGTGACTCGGTTCCGCGGCCGACCGGCGGTGAGCGGATTCCGCCCCGCATTCGAGCGATGGGCGGCATTCTGGTCGACCGAGCTCGGCGAGATCACGACCACGTGAACCGACGACGAAGGGCCGGATACCGAGGCATCCGACCCTTCGTGAACCAGCGCTCGGCGCTGACTACTGCTCGAGCGCAGCCTGCAGCTCGAGGGTGATCGTGACCTGGTCGCCGAGGAGCACGCCGCCGGTCTCGAGCGCCGCGTTGTACTGCAGGCCGAAGTCCTCGCGGTTGATGACGGCCTTCGCCGTGGCGCCGCCCTTGTAGTTGCCGTAGGGGTCGCCGCCGAAGCCGCCGAAGTCGAAGTCGAAGGTCACCGGCTTCGTGATGCCGCGGATCGTGAGATCGCCGTCGATCTTGAAGTCGCCCTTCTCGACGCGCACGCCGGACGAGACGAAGTCGATCGTCGGGTAGGTCTCGGCGTCGAAGAAGTCGCCGGTGCGCAGGTGCGCGTCGCGGTTCGGCTCGTTCGTCGTGACGGAGGCGACCTCAGCCGAGGCGGTGACGCTCGAGTCGAGCGGGTTCTCGGCGGTGATGAACGTCGCGGTGAAGCGCTCGAACTTGCCCTTCACCTTGCTGATCATGATGTGGCGGATGCTGAAGCCGACCTCGCTGTGAGTGGGGTCGATGTTCCAGGTGCCAGCGCGGTAGCCGGGGATCTCGATCGTCGGTGCAGTCGTCGTCATGTGTGGCGGTCTCCCGTGTTTTCGATGTCATGGCGGCCGTGCGGCCACGCATATGCAAACGCATAGACACTCAGGGTATTCCCTGTCGATGGAGTTTCTTCCGAAGATCTCCCGGATCAGCCCGCGAGCGTGCGCCGCAGTGTGAGCACGCGCGCGGCAGCGTCATCGAGTTGTTCCGCCGAGATGCGCCCCGAGTGCACGGCTCCTGCGACCGCGCCGACGAGGCCCTCGACGGAGATGCCCATCGAGCCGGGATCGGCCGGGAGCACGTAGAGCAGCAGGTCGGCGCCCGCCGCCACTGCGCGCACGGCGTTCTCACCGGGATCGGCGAACTCGGGCAGCCCGTTGTGCTGCAGCATGAGCATGTCGTCGGTCACGACGACCCCGTCGAAGCCGAGTTCGTCGCGCAGCACGCGATGCCATGCCGGCGAGAGCGACGCCGGCGCCGGGTCGACGGCCGGATAGCTGAGATGACCGGTCATCACGAGTTCGGCGCCCGTTTCGATGCCGCTGGCGAACGGCAGCGCCGGGCCGGCGCGCCACTCGTCGATGGTGAGGGGCGCGGCCGGAATGCTCGAGTGCGAGTCGCCCGGCGCCGCCCCGTGGCCCGGGAAGTGCTTGAGGGTGCTCGCGACGACCCCCTGCTCCCCCGCGACCGCGCCGGCCACCCGCTCGGCCGAACCGCCGGGGTCGGTGCCGAGCACGCGCCCGAAGATGAACGAATCCGGATCGGCGGTGACATCGGCGACGATGCCGAAGTTCACGTTGATGCCGCTCGCGGCGAGTGTCGCCGCCCTGGCCGCGAACGCCGCCTCAGCGGCGGCGGGCGCCTCGGCGCGAAGCGAATCCGCTGCAGCAGCGCCGTCCCAGGGCAGGCGCTGCACCTCGCCGCCCTCCTCGTCGATGCCGATCAGCACGGGGGCCTCGGGATCGGCCTGCACGGCCGCCGTGAGCGCCCCGAGCTCGGCCGGGCCCGCCGGCACGTTGTCGCCCATCAGGATGAGGCCCGACACGCCCGCGTCGACGTACGCCCGCAGCGGCGCCGGGTCGGTGCCGGGCGCGTGCAGCATGAGGAGGGTCGCCGCCTTCTGCTCGACGGTGAGCTGCGACATCCGCTCATCGACCCATTCGGCGATCGGATCGATCGGCCTCGGCGTCGGCGTCGAGCTGGGCGTTCGCACCGATTCGGCGGGCGTCGCGGCGCCGTCATCGGTGGACGCGCCGGCGCAAGCGGTCAGCGCGAACATCACTGCCACCACGAGCAGTGGCAGTCGTGCAGTTCGGGCGGCGCGCATTCGAACGACTCTACGGTGCGTGTCCGAACGACCGCCGAGAGCCGCCGTGGGTAGACTCACGGCCTCGAGAGGGGGTCTCGTGCGAACGCGACCGGGGTACGCGGTGATCGTGGCGGCATTCGTCGCCGCGGCGCTGATGCTGCCCGCAGCTCCCGCCGCCGGCGAGGACTATCCCAGCTGGGAGGAGGTCGCCGCCGCGAAACAGGACGTGGTCTCGCGCGAGGCCGAGGCCGCGCGCATCGGCGGACTCGTCGCCTCGCTCGAGTCGACGGCCGCGGCGCTCGGCGACGCCGCGGTGGCCGCGGCGGGCGAGTCGGCCGCCGCAGCCGCGGCACACGCAGCGGCCGAGGAGCGAGCCACGACGCTCGCGGGCCAGGCGACCGCGGCAGACGCCGAGTCCGTGGCCTCGAGCGAGCGACTCGGGCGCGTCGGCGCGACGCTCGCCCGATCGGGCGGGGCGGATGTCACGATGCGACTGCTCTTCACCGACGACGCCTCGACCGACCTGCTGCAGGGGCTCTCCCGTGCGGCGCAGCTGACGACCATCTACGGCGGCATCGCCGACCGTGCCGAGGCCGCCAAGGCCGCGTCGGCCTCCCTCTCGGCGCAGGCCGACGTCGCCGAACAGGAACGATCGCGTCTCGCGGATGCCGCGGCCGACGCCGCAGCGGCAGCCGAGTCGACCCACGCGGCCGCCGAGGCTGAACTCGCCGAGCAGAAGGTCGTCGTCGACACCCTTTACGCGCAGCTCGCGAGCCTGCGCGACAGCACGGCCGCACTCGAGCGGCAGTACCAGGCCGGTGAGCAGCTCCGGCAGGCCGAGGAGGCCCGACTGCTCGCCGCCGAGGCCGCCAGCGGCGACTCGGTGAACGTCGGAAGCGCGCCGCCGCCCGGCGTCGTGGTCGACGTCGCCGGCGCGAAGGCCTACGCGGCAGCCGCCGTCGCGCGCTACGGCTGGGGCTCGGGCGAATACCAGTGCCTCGTGAAGCTGTGGACCCGCGAGTCGAGCTGGCGGGCCGACGCCTACAACGCCTCGAGCGGCGCCTACGGAATTCCGCAGTCGCTGCCGGGTAGCAAGATGGCCAGCGCGGGAGCCGATTGGCGCACGAATGCCGCGACGCAGATCGAGTGGGGCCTCTCGTACATCGCCGACCGATACGGCAGCCCATGCGGCGCCTGGGCGCACTCGGAGCGATTCAACTGGTACTAGCGCTACAACTGGGAGTGATGCGTGCCGATACGAACGATGACGAACTCGCGGTCTTCCGCCGCCACGGCGCCGAGGGCGTGCTGCTCCTCGGCGGCGGCGCCGCGATCCTGCTGCAACTCGCCGACCCTCGCGTCGCTCGTGGTGTGGCCCGGCACAGCGGCTTCCGCGAACGCCCCCTCGATCGCCTGATCGGCACGCTCGACTACGTCTACGCGATCGGCTTCGGCGACGAGCAGCTCGCCGCCGAAGCGGTACGCACGGTCAACCGGCGTCACGCACCCGTGCGCGGAAGCGCCGAGGGCGGGCAGCCGGCCTACAACGCGTTCGACGCCGACGCGCAGCGCTGGGTCGCCTCGACGCTGCTCGCCGTCGCCCTCGAACTGCACGAGCGTCTCGAGGGGCCGCTCCCGGCCGCCACCGCCGACGTCATCGTGCGCGGCTACGCGCCGCTCGGGGTGCGGCTGCAGGCCGCCGGCGAGGGATGGCCCGACACCCGCGCCGACTTCGACGTCTGGTGGGCCGAGCGCCTCGCCGCCCTCGAGGTCGGCGATGAGGCTCGGGCCGTCGCGAGGAGCCTGCTGGCCGACGCATCCGCTCTACCGCTCGGTGCCGGGCTGCTGCTGCCGCTCGTGCGCCTCATGACGGCGGCGCTGCTGCCGGCGCCGATCCGGGCCGCTTACGGATTCAACTGGACGCCTCGGGTCGAGCGCGTCGCGAACGGATGGCTCGCCGCCATCGCCGCGCTCTGGCCGTTGCTGCCCCGCGCCATCAGGCACGCCCCGATGCGGGCATCGCTTCGACGCGCGAAGCGCCGCAGCCGGTACTCTGGAACCGAGCAACGAGGACGAAGATGACCCAGTCAGTACCGCACCGCAACGATGCGCTCGACAGTATCGACCGCAGCATCGTCGCCGAGCTGAGCCGCGACGGCCGGCTCTCGGTGCGCACCCTCGCCGAGCGCGTGCACATCTCCCGCACCGCCGCCCACAACCGCGTGCAGCAGCTGCAGCAGCGCGGAGTCATCACGGGCTTCGGCGCGCACATCGACCGCAAGGCGATCGGCCTGAACATCTCGGCGCTCGTCGTGGTGCGCATCGGCGAGGTCTCGTGGGAGGAGATCGCGGCGAAGCTCGCGACACTGCCGTTCGTCGAGAAGGTGCAGGCCGTCTCGGGCGACATCGACATCATCCTCACGGTGAGCGCGCCCGACCACGAACAGCTCAGCCAGGCGATCCTCCGCGACATCCATGACATGCCGGGCGTCGTGTCGACGCGCTCGCACCTGATCCTCGCCGAGATCGAGGGTCATCCGCCCGCGCAGACGCTGGACATCTGGCGCACCTGACGGCCCTCGCAGCGGACGAACGGCCACGCTTTCGGGCGCGCGGAGCCGTTCGTTCACGGTTGTTCGAGACCGCCGACGCGGCGCGCGAGAGTGTCCGACGATGAGGTCATGAGCCTCAATGTCGAGCATGCATCCGTCCGCACCTTGCCGAGCGAGAAACCCCTGCGCCTCCTCGACAATGCCGGTCACGCGGTCACCGGTGCGGCGACCGGCGGCTTCGGGCTGCCGAGCACCGAGACGCTGCTCGAGCTCTACCGCAAGATGGTCGTCGCCCGCCGTTTCGACGTGCAGGTCACCGCGCTCACGAAGCAGGGCCGTCTCGCGACCTATCCCTCGGCCTACGGCCAGGAGGCCTGCGAGATCGGCGCCGTGGCGTCGCTCACCGCGCAGGACTGGCTGTTCCCGACCTATCGCGACAGCATCGCGCTGCTCACCCGCGGCATCGAACCGGCCGACATCCTGCAGTCGTTCCGCGGCGATTGGCACAACGGCTACGACCAGCACGCCCACCGCACCGCCGCGCAGGCCACCCCGCTCGCGACGCAGGCGCTGCACGCCGTCGGTCTCTCGCACGCGGCGCGCTTGCGGAACGACCCCATCGTCGCGCTGACCTTCCTCGGCGACGGCGCGACGAGCGAGGGCGACGCACACGAGGCGTTCAACTTCGCGGCGGTCTGGCAGACGCCGACCGTCTTCGTCGTGCAGAACAACGGGTTCGCGATCAGCGTGCCGCTCGAGCGCCAGACCCGCGCGGCGACCCTCGCCGACAAGGCCGTCGGCTACGGCATGCCCGGCTACCACGTCGACGGCAACGACATCGCCGCGATGTACGCGGTGACGAGCGCCGCCGTCGAGCGCGCCCGCAGCGGCGGCGGCCCCACCCTCATCGAGGGCGTGACCTATCGCATCGAGGCGCACACGAACTCCGACGACCCCACCCGCTACCGCGCCGCTCGCGATGTCGAGCACTGGAAGCGCCGCGACCCGATCGAGCGACTCGAGAAGTTCCTCGTCTCCGAGGGCGCGCTGACCGAGGCCATGCGCACCGAGATCACGGATGCCGCCGAGGCTCTCGCCGCCCGCACGCGCGACGTGATGACGACCGAGGCCGAACTCGACCCGCTCGAGCTCTTCGACCACGTCTACGGGCGCGAGCGCGCTGCGCTCCTCGAGCAGCGCGCGTCGCTCGAGGCCGAGATCGCCGCCGGCGCGTTCGCCTCGCACTCGGGGGCCGCACGATGACCGCGACCGCGACGAGCACCCCCGCCGAGGCATCCGCCCCGACGCAGCTGACCATGGCGGGCGCCCTGAACGCCGCGCTTCGCGACGCCATGGCGGCCGACGACCGCGTCGTCGTCTACGGCGAAGACGTGGGGCCGCTCGGCGGCGTGTTCCGCGTCACCGACGGCCTGCAGGCCGAGTTCGGCGACCAGCGCATCTGGGACTCGCCGCTCGCCGAGTCGGGCATCATCGGCACCGCGGTCGGCATGGCGATGTACGGCATGCGCCCGGTCGTCGAGATGCAGTTCGACGCCTTCAGTTACCCGGCGTTCGAGCAGATGGTCTCGCACGTCGCGAAGATGCGCAACCGCACGAAGGGCCGCGTCACGCTGCCCATGGTCGTGCGCATCCCGTGCGCCGGCGCGATCGGCGGCGTCGAACACCACTCCGACTCGTCCGAGTCGTACTGGGCGTCGACCCCGGGGCTCACCGTCGTGATGCCGTCGAACCCCGCCGACGCGTACTCGATGCTGCGCGAGGCGATCGAGAGCGACGATCCCGTCGTCTTCATGGAACCGAAGAGCCGGTACTGGTCGAAGGCGCCGCTCGCGCTGCCCGTCACGACCGCTCCGATGGACCGCGCCGAGGTCGTGCGCGAGGGCACCGACGTGACGCTCATCGGCTACGGCCCGACCGTGCGCACCGCGCTCGAGGCCGCGGAGGCCGCCGAGGCCGAGGGCCTGTCGATCGAGGTCGTCGACCTCCGCAGCCTCTCCCCCTTCGACGACGAGACCGTCGGCGCCTCGGTGCGCAAGACCTCTCGCGCCGCCGTCATCCACGAGGCGGCGCAATTCGGCGGCTACGGCGCTGAGGTCGCCGCCCGCGTGACCGAGCGCAACTTCCACCACCTCGCCGCGCCGGTGCTACGCATCGCGGGCTTCGACATCCCGTTCCCCTCGCCGAAGCTCGAGGAGTACCACCTGCCCACCGCCGACCGGGTGCTCGCCGCGCTCGACACCTGGGAGTGGGACGCATGAGCCGCGAGTTCATCCTGCCCGACCTCGGCGAAGGCCTCACCGAGGCCGAGATCGTCGCCTGGCTCGTCGCTCCCGGCGACGAGGTGGCGATCGACCAGGTCGTGGTCGAGCTCGAGTCCGCCAAGTCGGTCGTGCAGCTGCCGACGCCGTTCGCCGGGGTCGTCGAGTCGCTCGGCGGCGACGTCGGCGAGGTGCTGCACGCGGGTGCCGTGCTGCTGACGCTCGGCACCGAGGTGAAGACCCAAGCGCAGCCCGGAGCGCAGACTGCGGCGCAGGCCGATGCGAAGGTTCCGGATGTCGCGGAGCCCGCCGAGCCCGGCATCGTGACGAGTGATTCAGCCCCGGCGGAGGAATCCGGCGCCGTGCTGATCGGGTACGGCACACGGCAGTCGACCGTGACGAAGCGTGCGGCCTCGGCGCCGGCGCGCTTCGGGCGACGCGGCAGCGGTGGCCTCAGTGGCGGCGCTGCCGTCGCCTCGCCGGGCAGCGGAGGAGCGGGGTCGACCGCGCCCCGCTCGAACGGCGGCGCACGGCTCGATGCCGCTCGCCGCTCCCCCGTCGTCTCGCCGATCGTGCGTCGTCTCGCCCGTGAGCACGGCTTCGACGCGAGCCAGTTGCTCGGCTCGGGGCACGACCACCTCGTGATGCGACGCGACGTCGAGTCGTTCATCGCCGAGCGGGAGGCACCGGCGACCGTCACGGGCGTCGGCGCCGAGGCATCCGCTGCTGATGCGACGACGCGGCCGCCGACGACCGAAGCCGTCGCTCCCCTCCCGGCCGACCGCGAGGGTGATCGGCGCGTGCCGCTCGACCGCATGGGGCGCGCTGCGGCCGCGCACTTCTCGCGCTCGCGACGGGAGATCCCCGAGGCGACCGTCTGGATGGACGTCGACGCGACCGGGCTGCTGGCCGCGCGCGGACAATTGCGGGAGGCGACCGGCGAGCGCTTCGGCATCACCGCCCTCATCGCGCGATTCGTCGTCGCCGGGCTCGCGAAGCACCCCGCGCTCAACTCGAGCTTCGACGCCGAACGCGACGAGCTCGTCTACCACTCGGCCGTGCACCTCGGTCTCGCCGCGCAGACGCCGCGAGGGCTGCTCGTGCCCGTCGTGCACGGCGCCGAGCGGATGCCCCTGCGCACGCTGCGCGACGCGATCTCGGCCCGCACCGAGGAGGCTGCCACGGGCGTCTTCCCGCCCTCGGCGCTGACCGGCGGCACCTTCACGCTCAACAACTACGGCACGCTCGGCGTCGACGGCTCCGCGGCGATCATCAACCACCCTGAAGCAGCGATGCTCGGCGTCGGCCGATTCATCGAACGCCCATGGGTCGTCGACGGCGCGCTGGCCGTGCGCACGGTGACCGAACTCACGCTCTCATTCGACCACCGGGTCTGCGACGGCGCCGAGGCGGCGGCCTTCCTCACCTTCGTGGCGCGGTGCATCGAGCGGCCGGTGTCGGTGCTCGCCGAGCTCTGAGTCCGGCGCGCCGGGGCCAGGACCGGCTCGGGGTCAGCTCAGGGCCGGCTCGGGATCAGAAGAAGTCGTCGGGCGTGCCCGCGGCGCGCTCGACGTCGCGGGTGTCTTGGCCTGCGGCCTTGAGCTTCGCGACCGCGACACGCAGCCCCGACTCCATCTGAGCCGCCCACGCGTCGGACTCGCGGGCGGTCTGCTCGGCGGCCCGCGCGCGGGACTCGCTCGCCGCGGCGGCGTCGCGTGCGTCCTTCACCTGGCGAAGGGCGAGCGAGATGCCGTAGTACGCCGCGACCATCGTGGCGATCGGTGCGGCGATGATCGCGAGCGCACTGATCGCCGCGCCCGTGGGGCTGAAGGCGATGAGGAGGGCGAAGGCGAGGAAGAGCGCGACGATGGCCGCGAGCACGACGAGCATGAACCGAAGGTCGCCGCTCCACTTCCGACGTTCGGCGGGATCGTGCGTCGACGTCACCGGTTCGTCGGCCGGCGCCGGTGCGAAGTTCGGCAGGGTCGCCGTGGCGGCCGCCTCGTCGGTGGTCGGACGTGTGTACGCGTCGGACATTCGTGCTCCGCTCCCCTAGGCATTCGGATCAACCCCCCAATTGTGGGCCGGGCGGGTCGACGGGTCAAGGTGCCGCGCGGTGCGCACCGCAGCCGGCGAGAGAGTTCGGCTCGTGCCGCGCTCAGGCGGCCTGGGCCTCGGCGAGCCCCGCTTCGATCGCGGCGATCACCTCGGGGTCGTCGGGCTGGGTCGTCGGGCGGAAGCGCTGCACCGCGCCGCCGGGCTGCACGACGAACTTCTCGAAGTTCCACTTTACGCGCCCCGCCTTGCCGTTGGCATCGGGGGTCGCCGTGAGTTCGGCGTAGAGCGGATGCCGGTTGCGCCCGTTGACCTTCACCTTCTCCATGAGCGGGAAGCTGACCCCGTACGTCATGGAGCAGAACTCCTTGATGTCGTCGCCGTTGCCGGGCTCCTGGCCGGCGAACTGGTTGCACGGGAAGCCGAGCACAGTGAAGCCGCGGTCGCCGTACTCGCGCTGCAGCGCCTCGAGCTTCTCGTACTGCGGGGTGAGGCCGCATTTCGACGCGACGTTGACGACCATCACGACCTGGTCGGCGTAGTCGGCGAGCGAGGTCGGTTCGCCGTCGATCGTCGTGAGGGGGATCTCTCTGATGTCCACCAGTCGAGCCTACGTCGCGCCGCGTCATCCGAGCCGCCTTCACATCGAACCTGAAGGCGCGAGCCGGTCGCCAGTCGGTCGCGCGGCGGCCGAAATCGCGGCAGACTCGCCCCATGAGCGTCTCCGAAGAAGACCTGGTGCACCTCGAACGCGCCGTCGCACTCGCGCGTGAGGCGGCCTCCGCAGGCGACGGCGCATTCGGCTCGGTGCTCGTGGATGCCGCCGGCGTCGAACGGTTCGCCGATCGCAATCGCGAGACGACCCTCGGCGACGAGACACGGCATCCCGAGTTCGAGATCGCTCGCTGGGCCGCGACGAACCTGACGGCGCCGGAACGAGCCCTAGCGGTGGTCTACACCTCGGGCGAGCACTGCCCGATGTGCTCCGCGGCTCATGCCTGGGTGGGGCTCGGACGCATCGTCTATGCGGCCTCGTCGGCGCAGATCAGCGCCTGGCGCGCCGACGTCGGCCTGCCGGCGTCGGCGGTCGCGGCCCTTCCGATCACGGCCGTCGCTCCCGGTCTCGTGGTCGACGGTCCCGTCGACCGGTTCGCCGACGAGCTCAGGTCGCTGATCGTGGGGACGGCGACCGCGCCCTGAACCGCATCGGAGTCGGCGGTCGCAGCATCCGGTGTCGGCGCGGCGCGATACGGTCGGATGGCGCGGCCGAGGCCGTGAGGTGACGAGCGGAGTGCGCACGTCGAATCTGCATCCAGTTCGATGCGCGCCGCCGAGAGGACCACCCCCAGCACGATGATGGGCGTCAACCATGCCACGAGCGGTGCCGCCGCGTGGATCGCCGCGACCGGAGCCATGCCGTATCTCACCAGCGGTGCCTACCCCCTCGACCCGGTGGGCGTCATCGCCGGGTCCTTCGTCTGCGCAGGCGCGGCGCTGCTGCCCGATGCCGACCATCACAGCGCCACGATCGCCCGATCGGTGCCGATCTTCGGCCGGCTCGCCGCCGGCGCCGTCAACTCCGTCTCCGGCGGGCACCGGCATGGAGCCCACTCGCTGATCGCGGCGGCGCTCGTCGGCGCCGGCGCGTGGGGTCTGACGCTCCTGACGCTCACGACCGACCGCCTCGGCACCTTCTCGGTCGGCACCGTGATCGGGGCGGCAGCACTCATGTGCTTCGCCGTGAAGGCACGCGACATGGTCGAGTCGTGGCTGACGGCCTGGGTACTCGGTGCGTTGTTCGCCCTGCTCCTCGTGCTGCTCGCTCCGAGCAGCATCGCATGGTTCCCGCTCGCCGTGGTTCTCGGCTTCGTGGCGCATCTCGCCGGCGACCTGCTCACCACCGGCGGCCTGCCCGGCCTCCTCTGGCCGATCAGGGTGCGGCCGCCGAAGTTCTTGCGCAAGGCACCGATCATCAGCAGCATCTGGCGCCCGAACGGCTTCGTCGCCGTGCCCGTGCTCGGCGACACCGGGTCGATCCGCGAGATCGCATTCGGCTCGGTGCTCGCGCTCTACGTGCTCGTCGGGAGCGCGCACGAGGCGCTGCTGTGGTTCGGGGTCGACGTGTCCCGCTTCATCTGACCGTCGTCACCGTTCGGGCCTCCCAGCCCGACGCCCGGTCCCCCGGAGCGCACCGGGAAGAATCGGGGCAGCGCCTCTGTTGTCGATGACATGGGTTGGAATGACGATGTCATCGAGCAGTTCCGCAGCAGCAAGGGCACCGAGAACCACTGGGGCCCGAAGCTGATCATCCTGCATTCGATCGGCGCGAAGTCGGGCCGGACGCACCTGAATCCCGTCGTCGGCTTCCGCAACGAGAACGGATGGCGCGTGGTGGCGTCCAAGGGCGGCACTCCAGAGAACCCCGCTTGGTATCACAACCTCCTGGCGAATCCGTCGTTCGACATCGAGGCCCTCGTCGACGGCGACGTCGTGACGGTGCCGGTGACGGCGACCGAGATCCCGGCCGACCAGTGGCACGAGGCGTACAGCGCGATCGTGGCCGAGGAGTCGCAGTTCGGCGGGTACCTCGAGAAGACCGATCGCCGGATCCCGGTCCTGCAGCTCACGCCTCGAACGGACTGATCCATCGAGGGGGTCCTCGCGGCCCCTGCAGATGCGAACACCCCGGATCGAGGTCATCTGCGCAGGCGATGCCGGACCGCTTCTGAGGCCACGGCGCCGACGACATCCGGGTCGAGTGCTCGTCGAGCTGAACGCCATGGCGTCAGGCGTCCGCATCGAGACGGTTCGCATTCGAATGCGATGCGGCGGCGTTCTGAACCAAATCGCGCAGACGCTCGAGCGGGCCGACCGCCGTTTCGATGGAAGCCCGGTCGAATTCCGCAAGCGCGGCCATCGACTCGGCGAGAACCTCGGCCGCGGCGCGGTCGAAGCGCTCGAGGAGCGAAACGGCGCGCGCGGACGCGGCCACATCGACTCGGCGACCATCGTTCGACGGCACGTGCCGTGTGACGAGCCCGGCGGTCTCCATCGCGCGCAGCAGGTTGCTGACGGTCGGGCGGCTGAGACCGAGCTCAGTCGCGAGCTCCCCCGATGACCGCGTGCTACCCACGGGCAATGCCCGCAGGACCTCGATCTGCGCGTCGGGTATGTCGGGGAGACCTTCGGTATTCCGTGCCGCTCGCAGCAGTCCGCGGCGCAGCGGCGAGATGATCGTGCTCAGTCGCACAATCTCGTCGGCGCCTGTGCGATCCCCGCTCGTCATCAGGTCAGTCTTGCATGCGCGGCGGCGTGAGGGAGGCGCGCTCGTTGAGCCCTGCGGGGTGGAAACCTGCCGCGCGCTTGTAGTCGTCAGCGATCTGCTGCAACTCCTCCTTCGGGAGCACGTCGTGGATGTCTGCAAAGCCGCCCGGCGCGCGGTCGTAGGCGATCTGCATGACCTTCTCCGGTCCGAGCTGCCGCGTCATGGCGAGCAGATTCGCCGTCGCGGGCCGCCGGTCGTTCTCGTAGGCGGCGAGGGCGGCGACGACTCCGCCGGTGGCCTCGTCGGCCATGGCGAGGTGGAAGGCGAGGGTTCGCGCATCGAGGATCGCCTGCGACGCGCCGTTCGACCCGTTGGGGTACATGGCGTGCGCGCCGTCGCCGAGAAGCACCGAGCGGCCGAAGACCCAGCGATCGACGGGATCGCGGTCGACCATGGGGTATTCGAGGATCTGGTCGGCAGCGGCGATCGCGGCAGGCACGTCGAGCCAGTCGAACGCCCAGTCCTTGAAGAGTTCGACGATCGGTGCCGGGTCGACCCTGCGGTTCCAGTCACCGGTCGCTCGGGTTCCCTCGGGTGCACGGCGTTCGGCGATGAAGTTGACCCTGCTGAGGCCACTACTGGCGTCGGCGTCGACGTCGACGAGTGGATACGCAACGAACTTCTGCTCGCCGTCGCCCGCCATGATCATGGTGCGGCCGTCGAGGTACGCGGGGGTCGTCGAGGTGCCGCGCCACAGGATGAGCCCGTTCCAGGGCGGAGCACCCTCAGTGGGATACTCCTGTTTGCGGAGGGTCGAGTGGATGCCGTCGGCACCGATGAACACGTCGGACTCGACCTCGAACTCAGCTCCGTCCTCGCTCGCGAAGCGGGCGCGCTCGACGTCGTCGCCGTGCTCGACGCTGATGAGCCGGCTCCCCTGCCGCACGGCGTCGGCGCCGAGCCGAGAGATGACCTCGTGGACGAGTCGCATCTGGAACTCGCCGCGATGCACTGACAACTGCGGCCAGCGGTAGCCCGCGTGGAGCCCGCGGGGCTCGCTCCAGATCGGCTGACCGAGCCGGTTGTAGTACGACAGTCGGCTGGGTGCGACGCCGAGCGCAGCGACCGCGTCGCCGAGCCCGAGTTCGGTCAGCTCGCGCACGGCGTGCGGGAGCAGGTTGATGCCGACGCCGAGGGGCTTCAGCTCTGAGACACGCTCGTAGACGACGATGTCACGGAAGCCGGCGGCTTCGAGGCTGAGTGCGGCGACGAGGCCGCCGATGCCGGCGCCGGCGATGACTATGCGGTGGGCTTCCTTGCTCATGTCAGATAGTTTTGCAGCAAAACTATATTTGGTCAACACCTGAACGGGCGAAGCTGCGGCCGAACACTCCCGACCCACTTGGCGACCGGTGGTCAGCGTTGGTAGACGACCTCGCCGCCGACCACCGTCAGGGCGGTCTGCAATGTGAAGATCGCCTCCTGTGGCAGCTCGAACGGGTCTCCTGTCGCCACCGCCAGATCGGCGCGCTCGCCGACCCGTACGCGTCCGGGACGGCCGAGCACGAGTTCGCTCGAGCCGTTCGTGTACGCGCCGAGCGCCTGCTCGAGAGTCAGCGACTGGTTCTCCGCATCGAGCGTCGGTGGCGTCGCTCCGGTGGGAAGCGGCGGCAGCTCGACTCCCGGAGGCAGGGGCGCCCAGCGGTTCACCGTCACGTGGATCGCGAGCCACGGCTCGGCCGGCGACACCGGCCAGTCCGAGCCCATCGCCAGCTCGGCTCCGCCTTCGGCGATCGTACGGAAGGGGTAGCCCTGCATCATCCGCTCTTCGCCGATCATCGAAACGACGAACGGATCGGGTGCCGCCCAGAGCCCCTGGATGTTCGCAGTGATCCCGAGCGGTCCGAAACGCTTGGCGTCCTCGGGCTGCACCATCGAAAGATGCGCGATGTGGTGGCGCTGCCCGACTCCGTTGACAGTTCGCGCCGCTTCGACGGCATCGAGTGCGACGCGGATTCCGCGGTCTCCCATGATGTGCAGGTGCAACGCGAAGCCCGCTGCGTCGAGTTGGGTGACGAACGCACGGATGGTCGCCTCGTCGAAGTGCATCTCACCGGTGAACCCGTCATCGCCGTGGCTGCAATAGGGCTCGAGCAGTGCGGCGGTCTCACCGTGGGGCACGCCGTCGATCATGGCCTTCGCGGTCGAGGTCGAAAAGCCGGCTTCAGCGTTTCGCGCGCGCTGTTCGACGAAGCGGGCGACGAGCGCAGGCACGTCGTTCTCCTGCAGTCCGGGGGCGATCCACAGTGCGCCGGAGGCATCGCTCTTCAGCGTCCCTTCGGTGATCCCCCGAAGGTATCCGGAGGTGCAGTCGGCCTTGCCGTTGTAGTCGCCGAGGATCGCCTCGTGCCAGCCGGTGACGCCGATGGACCACAGGAAGTCCTGAGCGTTCAGCAGGCCGGCGTAGATCTCGTCATCGGTGGCGGGCGGAATGAACCGCCCCACGAGTTCCGCGGCGGTCTCGTTGAGATAACCGATCGGCCCACCGCTCTCGTCGAGGTGGATGTGCCCGTTGTGAGGCTGCGGGGTGTTGCCGTCCACTCCTGCGATCTCGAGCGCCTTGGAGTTCACCCACAGTGTGTGGTGTCCGGCGTCGCTCAACGCGACCGGTCGGTCGGACACGATCGCGTCGAGCTGGTGACGGGTGGGGATGGGGAAGAGCTCGTGGCTCCAGCCGCCTCCCGTGAGCCATTCGGCATCGCTGCGCTCGGCCCCGGCCCGGATCAGCTCGAGCGTCTCCTCGACGCTCACCGCCGGCGTGAGGTCGATGCTCAACCGCTCAACGCCCGCGAAGGCGGCATGGGCATGCGCATCGACGAACCCGGGATGGATGACTCCGCCCGCTGCATCGATGACGTGTGTGCCGTCATCGATGAGGTCCTGCATCTGGGCGTCCGAGCCCACACGGACGATGCGGCCACCGGCAACTGCGACGGCAGTGCTCTCGGTGCGCACCGTGCCGTCGAAGACACGGCCGTTCACGATGACGAGTTCTGCGGATGTACTCATGGGTGTTTCCACTCTCTGCGAAGGGGCGATCAGTCGCGGCGTACTAGGCCAGACGGAACACGCGGATGATCACGTAGCCCGGTTCGGCACGTGCATATCCGATGAACTGGGATTCGGTGAGCCACTGCAGCTCGGGGTGATCGGTGCGGAACTGGAAGGCCGTGCGATAGTAGAGATCCTGTTCGGTGATCGGCTCACCCGTCAGCATGCGCTCGAACGTCTTCTCGTCGGTGCGCCAGATGCCGCGGTTGATCACCTCGACTCCGGCCGTGCCGTCGGCCAGCTCCGCCTCGATGACGTAGCGCGCGTCGAGCGCGACGGTGAGCCCACGGCCGTTCCACCAGTCGCCTCCGCTGTCGAGCACCTTGCCCCGGAGCCTCGGGCCCTCGAAGGTTCCTCCCGACACGCGTGCGAAATGCAGACCTTCGCCCGGCGCCTGTCCGCCCAGCTGAACGGGGTCCTCCACTCGGCAGCGCAGCTCGAAACAGTACTCGAACGCGGGTTCCATCAGCGGTGCGGACATCGGTCGGCCTCCTTCATTCATTCTGGGTCGTCACACTACGGGTCACCGTCGCCAGCGACTGGGTACGGCCGAGTCGGCGTCGGCGAGGCTTCCATCCCTCGCGCGGGATCGAGTCGAGGAGCAGGTGGGTGTACTGGGCCTTCGGCTCGTCGAGTATCGCCGCTGCAGTGCCGCGCTCCTCGATCCGCCCCTGCCACATCACGACGACCTGGTCGCACAGGCGCCGGATCACCGTGAGGTCGTGCGTGATCATGAGCAACGCGACGCCGGTCTCGCGGCGGATGCCGTCGAGCAGCGTGAGGATCTCGACCTGGGTCGTCACGTCGAGTGCTGAGACGGCTTCATCGAGCACCAGCACGGCAGGATCGGCTGCGAGGGCACGGCCGATCGCGACTCGTTGCCGCTGGCCGCCCGACAGGGCGCGCGGCCGGACGCGGAGGAGGCTCTCCTCGAGCCGCACCTGCGCCATGAGTTCCACGACGCGCGCGTCGATCGCGTCCTTCGAAGCCTTCGGCTGGTGCACGCGGATCGCCTCGACGAGGCACTGCTGCACGGTCTGCCGTCGATCGAGCGACTGGTACGGGTCTTGGAACACCATCTGCATGACCTTCGCGCGCTGGCGGCGATCCTTGCTGCCGCGGGCCGGGCGGCTCCAGTCCTGACCGTTCACGGTGATCGTGCCCTCGTCGACGCGCTCGAGTCCGAGGAGGACTCGAGCCGTCGTCGACTTGCCCGAGCCGGATTCACCGACGATGCCGAGCGAGCCTCCCGGAGCGAGCTCCATCGAGATCCGGTCGACGGCGACCAGGGTCTCCTTGCCGCCGTCCGCGCCGCGTACCTGGTAGGTCTTGCGCAGGTCCTCGATTCGCACGACGGCGTCGTCGCCGACTGCTTCGGGCTGGATGGGCGGTGCATCGTCGAGTGATGCGGACATGAGGATTCTCGTGTAGTCCGCTGTCGCATCCTGTCGCATGGTGGCGGCGCGCAGAGTCTCCACGATGCGCCCGTGCTGCATGACGTTCACCCGGTCGCAGACTGCGCCGGCGAGCGCCAGGTCATGGGTGATGAAGAGCAACGAGAGGTCGCGGTGCTGGCGCAGATCTGCGATCACCGCCATCACTTCCTCTTGCGTCGTCACGTCGAGGGCGGTCGTGATCTCGTCGGCGAGCAGGATCTCCGGGTCCATGGCGAGCGTCGCGGCGATCATGACGCGCTGCAGGAGACCACCTGAGAGTTCGGCCGGATGCTGGCGCATTCGACGTGCAGGATCGGTGATACCGACCTCGTCGAGCAGTTCCAGTGCGCGCCCGTCAGCGGCGCTCGGTTTCGCTCCTGCGACGTGCACGAGCGCCTCGGTCATGAAGTCGCCGATCGTGCGCAACGGATTGAGGTGCGCCCGCGGGGTCTGGAAGATCATGCCCATGCGGCGGGCTCGCAACTCGCGAAGCGCCCGTGCGTTCATCGAGCCGAGATCCTGGCCGTCGATCCGGATCGCGCCGCTCGTCGTGAAGCCGTCGGGCAGCAAGCCTGCGACGGCGCGCACCGTGAGGGTCTTGCCCGAACCGGATTCCCCGACCAGGCCGACCGCCTCTCCCCTGTCGACCGACAACGTGCTGTCGAAGACCAGTTGCCGAGTGCCGACGCCACTCGGCGCGTAGATGTCGAGACCGGCGATTTCGAGCAGTGGGTGGTTCATCGTTCCTTCTCCTCAGCCCAGAGGGTGACCTTTGCGCCGATGATGCCGACGGTGAGCACGGTTGCGACGACGAGGATCGCCGGGAAGACGGATTGTTCCGGGGCACCGGCGAGCATGCTCGACTGGCCGCTGGCGATCATCGACCCCCAGTCGGGAGCGGGTGGTTGCTGACCCAGTCCGAGGAAGGAGATCGCGGCGAGATCGAGCATCGCGTAGCCGAACCCGACCGCCATCTGCGCCGCGACGACTGGAATCATCGCCGGCACGAGGTGACGGAAGCAGATGGCGAGACTCGACACTCCCTGCACCCGCAGGGCGGCGATGTACGGCTTGCCGAGCTCGCGGGAAGCAGCCGTGTGCGAGAGCCGCGCGACGACCGGGATGTACGCGATCGACAGTGCGACGATGGGGGCGATGAGGCCCTTGCCGAAGATCGCGACGGCGAGCACGGAGATCACGAGGCCTGGGATCGCGAAGATGACGTCGATCAGGCGGGCGATGCCGCCGCTCACCCATCCGCCGAACCATGCACCCGTGACCGCCAGGACGACGCCGAACAACGTGGAGAAGACGACGACGAGGATCGGGGCGAAGACGCTGGGGGCGGCGCCGACGAGCACTCGAGACAGGATGTCGCGTCCGACGTCGTCAGTGCCGAACGGGTGCGCGAGACTCGGTGCGCCGTTCACAGGACCGACGTAGAGCTCATTGGCGTCGTACGGGGCGATCCAGGGGCCGAGAAGTGCCGCGATGACGATGAGACCGAAGACGACGAGCGCCACGACGAGCATCCAATCCTTGCTCGCCCCGCGTCTGGCGACGTCGGGGACGGCGCCCTGCGCGATCTGTGCGATACTCATGCCCTGTTTCCTCCGGCTACGCTCGACGGGTCGATGATGGCGCTGATCAGGTCGGCGATCGCATTCATGAGCACGAAGATCGTGACGAGCAGCAAAGAAACGATCTGCACGACGGGCAGATCCGCTCGTGCCGCGGCCTGTACGAGGAGGGACCCGATACCGCCGAGGCCGAAGGCGACCTCTGCGATGGCGGATGCCGCGAACAGTCCGGCGATGGTCGTGCCCGAGATTGCGAGGATCTGCGGTGACGCGTTCCGGAAGACGTGTACCCCGATGATGCGTCGACGGGGGATGCCGCGCACTCTCGCGGTATCCACATGCTCGGAGTGCAACTGCGCGACCAGTGAGCTGCGTGTGACTCGGCTGATGTAGGCGATGAACAGGACCGCCAGCGAGATCGCGGGCAGGATGAGGTGCCAGAGGCGATCCCAGAACCCTTCGCCTTCGCCGTACACGGGGAACCATCCGAGCGTCTTCGCGAACACCCAGATCAGCAGGATCGCGACGACGAAGGTCGGAAGCGCCATGCCGAGCGAGGTGAGGACCGCCACGGTCCGATCGACGGCGCCGCCACGAATTGCGGCGAGCATGCCGGAGCCGACGCCGAAGATGAGGATGATCACGACGGTCAGCGTCACCAGTTGCACGGTGATACCGAAACGCGGCGCGATGAGCGTCATGACATCGGTCTTGTAGATGAACGACCGCCCGAAGTCACCCTGAATCGCTCCGGTGAGCCATTGCCAGTAGCGGGACCACACCGGATCGTCGAGGTGGAACTCCGCGCGGATCTGGTCGATGAGCTCGGGCGTGGGCTTGGCTCCCCCCGCAAGCGCCGCGATCGGGTCACCCGTGAGCAGCACCGTCGAGTAGATCGCGATGCTTGCGAGGAAGAGGGTGAGCAGCAGGCCGCCGAGTTTGCCCAGCAACGTTCTGGTGAGGGTGTTCACAATGCGTTCACGTCCGGTCGTGGTGGTGCCGGCGGAGTCGCAGAATCCACGCGGGTGGTGGATTCTGCGACTCTGCTACGGCGTGTTCTGAACATGGGTGGTCCGGGCCGGCTCGCTACTTGCCGCCGAGGTGCAGCGCCCAGGGGCTGCTGTACGCGGCGACGGAGGTCGTCACCCCGGTGAGCTCCTTGTTCAGGTAGGTGAGCTGGTAGGTGCCGGCCAACGTGACCTGCAGCATGTCGGGCGCGAAGATCTTCTGGGCGGCGACGAACTCCTTCGCAGCAGTCTCCGGGTCGATCGCGTTGCGTGCAGCCGTCATGTGGGCGGTCACTTCGGGGTTGTCGTACTCGCTCCAGTTGAAGACGCCTCCCAGCTCGGGGGGGAGCATGAACAGCGACGGGTAGCCGAGGACACCCGGGGTCTCCAGGTATCCCTGGGTCGCGACGAAGTCGATTCCCTCACGCTGGCTCGGGTCATAGAACATCGCTCCGAAGTCGGACGCCTGCATTTCGTTGATCTCGATGTCGAGACCGATCTGCTTGCCGGCACTCTGCACGATCGCGGCCGTCTGCTGGAACTCCTTCGCGCCTGCGGGCACTGCGATGACCAGCGGCGTGCTGACATCCTCCCCGCTCTCCTCGACCAGCTTCTTGGCCGCTTCGATGTCGACCTTCGGCTCAGCGAGCTCGTCGTAGCCGTCTTGGTAGGTGCTCGCGCCTTCCATCGCCTGGAACGAGAACTCGGGCACGATGGTCTTCTGAACGTGCCCGAGCCCGTTCACGACCGTTTCGAGGTACTGATCACGGTCGATCGCGAGGTTCAGCGCCTGGCGGATCTTCGGATTCGCTGCGGCACCGGTCGGCGTCGCAGGTCCGAAGCTGTACGACGCGGTCGAGTGTCCCACCGTGAGAGCGCCGGCGCCGTCACCTTCGAAGACGGCGCGTGAACTCGGCGGCACGTTGAATGCACCATCGATCTCGCCCTGGGTCAGTGCAGTGGCGAGCGTCGAGCCATCACTCACGAAGGTGTACTTCAGGCTCTTGACCAGTGGAGCGCCGCCCCAGTAGTCCTCGTTCGCGGTCGTCACGATCTCGCTGCCCGGCGTCCAGCCGCCCGGCTCGAGCTTGTAGGGGCCGGTGCACATCAGGCCGCCCTCTGGAGTACCGACCGTCTCGCCGGCCGCTTCGCCGAACGCCTTCTGCATCACGGCTCCGCCCTGCCCTGCGAGTGCGTCACGGAAGGTGGAGTCCGGTGCGACGAATCGCACCGTGACCTCGTTCGGGCCGGTCGCGACGATGCCCACCGACGGGTCGGGGACGACGAGGGCGAACGCGCTGAACCACTGCGACGCCGGGTTGGTCCCTTGCTGGAGGCTGTAGACCACGTCATCCGCCGTCACCGGGCTGCCGTCCCAGAAGGTCACATCGTCGCGAAGCGTGATGACGAAAGTGACCGGGTCGACGAACTCGGCGCTTTCGGCGATGCCCGGCTTGATCGAGAAGTCGCGCTGGATCGACAACAGGTTGTCGCAGAGGTTCGGAATGATGAGGCTGGCCGAGCCGGCCGGATTCAGGGTCGCAGGCTCGCCCTCGACAATGGCCCAGGTCACCTCGTCGACGGCCTTGGTGCCCGCCGGCTGAGAATCGACGAGAGTGAACTCCTGGATGTCGCCATCGACGTCGCCATCGACTCGAGGATCACATCCAGTCAGCGCAAGAATCGCCACACAAGCGATGGCACCCACCGCTAGTCCGTTTCGTTTCATGGGTGATACTCCGTTCGATCCGTACGGCTGCAGCCAAGCTCGGATGAATCGGGCCTGCGACCGTGCTGTTGGGTTGGTGGGTGGTGCGGGATCGGTGTTCAGTGTGTTCGTGGAGACGTGTCGAGCTGTGTTGCCCGAAGGTGTCGAGCTCGCGCCTCAGGCGAGCAGGTAGACACGGATGCAGACCTGGCCGTCTTCATCACGTGCGAGACCGACGAACTGATGCTCAGCCAGCCAGCGATGCTGCGGGGCGTCGGTCTGAAAGACGGGTGCGGTGCGGAAGTACAGACCCGGTTCGTCCTCAGGTACGTCTTCGCCGCGGTCCATGCGTTCGAGTACTTCAGGGGTCGCCCGGAAGTAACCGCGGTTCAGAACGTCGACCACGGTTCCATCGTCAGCCCGGATCATGTATCGGGCTTCCAGCTGGGCCGTGCCGAAGCGCTCGGTCGCCCAGTCGCCGCCTCCCGACAGTACTTCGCCGTTGAACCGCGGACCGGAGACGCTGCCACCCGAAACGGGAGTGAACGAGAGCTTCTCCTCGGGGCCACGTCCGATGTGGAAGTCGGGATCGATCGTGGCGCGAATCTCGAAGACGTACTCGAGTGTGGGTTCCATCAGGGCAGGTCTCCTTCGAGAATGGTGAGGGTCAATGCGAACCCGTCGGCGCCGCCGACGAGGAGGGATTGCGTGTTGCTTCGGGTCGGCCCCCACGTCCACGGGTCGGCACCCGTGCCCGGCTGCGGGAGGAACTCCGGGTAATCGCTGCTCGAGATGTGTACGCGGAGACGATGCCCGGCACGAAGGCGATATCCGATATGGCCGAGGTCGATTTCGATGGTCTCGGCTTCCGTCGCGCGGAGCAATTGCTGTTGTCCGCGTGCGATCCGCAGCGCCGTTCCATCTGGAGCGACGTCGAGCAGCCGCACGAAGCAGTCCATGACGGGTCCGTCGGAGACGACTCGCAGCCGGACGGAAACAGGGCCGGCGAAGTCGACGTCGGCCGTCAGCGCCGCTGATTCGAAACGGAGCACATCGGCGCGATCGCCGATGAGAGCTTCGTCGGGGCGGTAGAGGAGGAAGGAGAAGGCATCCGGCGCGCTCGAGGGCACGAGATCGGCGGGGTTGTGCACCCATTCGAGTGTCGCCTCGGCAGTGGGCTGGTCTTCGAGAGTGCATGCAGCGGTGGCGTATCGAGTAACCCGGCGCACGCCGGCGGGCGGCCAGGTCGCCGACGCGCGCATCTCCTCGGTGCCGGCGAGATTCCACGTGACGCGCGCGAGATCGGCCGGCGACCCGTTACCGCGAACGAAGACGTCGAAGAACGCGAGCGTCGAGTCGAGCGTTCGAGGGAGAAGGTCGCGGATCTGTTCCGCGCTGCGGTTCTGCACCCGATCCTCATCGGCATCGAGCAGCTGGTAGCTCTCGTGATCGATCGATTCGATGCGCAGATAGTGGAGCGCGTCCCAGTTCGGGTGTCGCTTGATCTGCTCCACGTCTGCCCAGGAGAGCGGTGCGCAGTTGTCCCACCAACCGATGGTGTGCAACGCCGGTACAGATCGTCCGGCGAACGGGTCGCCATTCGGGAACCGCGGAAGCAACACCGGATTCGGGTACCACTGGTCGTAGGAAAGCCCGCGCTGCCCGACCTGCGCCATGAATTCCTCGGCCTGTGCGGCAAAATCCCGTCGCGACCAATCGGGCTCCCAGTACACGGCATCGTTCTCGAAGAATTGAGTCAGCGGATACATGTAGGTCACGCCCCACTCGACATCGCGCGTGCGTCGCATCGGATCGGTGCGCACCGGTTCCCCGAGCTTCGTCCCGGTGACTCTCGGTGAGATCGCCTTCAGTGCTGGATGACCGCTCGCAGCGGCGGCCCACTGGGTGTAGCCGTAGTAGCTGTCACCCCACATGGCGACACGTCCGTTCGACCAGGACTGCCGGGTGATCCACTCGATCGTGTCGTAGCCGTCGTTCACCTCGTTCACGAACAGGAGCGCATCACCTTCGGAACGGAACTTGCCGCGAACGTCCTGCGCAACCACGCGGTAGCCGTGCTGAGTGAAGTACTCGGCAATGACCGGGATGAAGCAGTAGACGCCCGACTTGTCGTACGGCAGACGAATGAGGATCGTGTCACCTGGTGTTGCGTCGGAGTCGCCGGGTGATGCTGGAAGGTAGACATCGCCAGCGAGCAACACCCCGTCGCGCATACGAATCCGTGCCGGGAACGAGAGCGGGCTCTCGGGTGCCGGGGGGATACGCAGGATGTCGGGCATGTCGCTCCTTCGAGACTCCGCGTCACTTGTTGATGCGGGTGACGGTCACGCTACGGACGGAAAAGTAAATAGTCAAGTCCGACTAGACTAGAATTTACCGAGCCGTTACACTCAGGCAGCGACACGTCGAGTAGCCGCAACCTGACGAGAAGGGAGATGTCGATGGGACGCCCCTCCGTCGCCGCCGAACGCCGAGAACAGATCTTGGACGCCACGATGACGACCATCGCCGAGTACGGCATTCATGGCACAACGCTCGATCGCATCGCCGACACCGCAGGGATGTCACGAGGCCACGTCCGACACTTCGTCGGCAACCGGGACCGACTCCTGCTCGACACGGCGACGGCCCTCTTCGCCGATCACAGCGGCGAGATCTGCTCAATACTGCCCCCGAACACCAGCGATATGACGAGCGCGCTCGACTACCTGTTCGGCCCGGAGTTCAATTCCCCCGACCGGGAGAACGCGGTCGTGCTCGGTTTCGTCCAACTCTCGCGCACCACTCCCGAGATCGCGAACGTGCTGACCGTCGCGTACACGGCCACGCGCCTTCAACTCGCTGGCTTGGTTGCTCAGTCCCACAGAGACGCTTCACCCGACGCCTGCCTGACCGCCGCCTATGGCGTGCTCACCTGCGCGCTCGGCTCGGTCTTCCTCGGCGACTTCGACGACGATCCCTCTCGCATGGAACGCTCACGCGCGGCAGCCGAGGCCCTGCTCGCCGCACTCTAGTCCCCAGCTCGTCGACGAACCGGGATTCAGCATCAGGCCGAATTGCTTGTCGTCTCAACGCGAAAACCCCTGTGAATCATTCGATTCACAGGGGTTCTTGGTGGATCTGAGGGGACTCGAACCCCTGACCCCCTGCATGCCATGCAGGTGCGCTACCAGCTGCGCCACAGACCCGTTCTGCCTCGTTCGAGGCAACGAATTGAGCTTACACCAGCCTCCGCCCGCAGACGAAATCGAGGGACCCTCGACCGGTGGAGCCTGTTCCGGTCAGCTGCTCGCGGCGAGCAACGGCGCGACGGGAAGCGCCGGGCAGTCGGCCCAGAGCCGCTCGAGACCGTAGTACAGCCGCTCCTCCTGGTGGAAGACGTGCACGACGAGGTCGCCGAAGTCAAGCAGGATCCATCGACCGACCTGTTGGCCTTCGCGGCGCCTCGTCGACGTGCCGGCGCGACCAAGCACGTCTTCGATCTCGTCGGCGATCGCGACGACGTTGCGCTCCGAGTTGCCGGTGACGATGAGGAACACGTCGGCGAACGGAAGCTGGCGCGAGACGTCGAGCGCGACGAGGTCGTCGCCACCCTTCGAGTCGGCGGCTCGCGCTGCCAGCGCGAGCGTCTCGAGGGCCTGTTCGGATGCAGTCATGCGCTCACTTCCGGTGCGTAGTGGAGTTCTCGGATCAGAACAGCCCCGCGACAGCGCCGATCACGAGGGTCGCGACGACGCCGAGCGCGAGCACTCCGGCGGTCACGGCGAGCACGAGCGGAACGTTCATGCCCTCCTTCTTCGGCGGGGCGATCATGGCGCGGGCTGCGCCCTGGGTGCTGATGGCGCGCGTCGCTGCGACGGGCGCTGCGCCGGTGCCGACCTCTTCGATCTGGTCGAAGAGCCGGTCGACGTCGGAGGAATCGATGCGGCTGGGATGCACGCCTGTCGCACCGTAGGAACGCGGCAGATCGATCGATCCGGTGGCGATGATCTCCCCGCTCGATGCGAGGGGGGTTCCGCCGAGCGAACCGTGGTCGGGCAGGTTCGGCAGGATCAGCGCATTGGTGGTCGTCGGCACTCCATGACTGACACCGCCGCGCGAGAGCATCTGGTCGAACGGCTCAGCCGTCTCGACCGGGGCGTTCAGCTGCGAGGTCCAGTGCCCGACGGCAGGCGACGGTGATGCGATCGCCTCGTCGGGGCGAGTCGGATGCATCGGGCTCGCCGCTGCCGGGAACGACGCGACTCCCCCGTGCTGCTGCGGTGCGGGGTCGTCGATCTCGTCGTCTTCGAGGTCGAACTCGTCGAGCTGGTTGGCGTCGAGCATCGCTCGAAGCTCGCGCCGCGTGAGCGTTCGCTCGGGCGTCGTGGGCTCGTTCAACCCGTGCTGCTGCGTCTGCTCGGCCGCGGCTCGCGGTTGCGGCATCGCCTCGACCGACGGCTGCGCGGGGACGTACGGCTGCGCGGGGGCGTGCGGCGCGGGGGCCGGCGCGGGAACCACCGGGCGCGGCGCGAAGGGACTCTGCTGCGGAAGGCCCGCGGGCGGAGCCGAGGGGAACGGCGTGACGGATTCACCGAACGCGGCTGCCGGGCGGGGAGCCGCGTACGCGGGACTCGTCGCCGCGACCGGCAGCGCGGGCGCGGGCACCGACTGCGCCGGCGCGGGCGGCAACGGCTGCTGCTGCGGGGCCGGAGGAACGGCATCGGGAACGGGTCGGGTCTGGCCGGCGGCATCCGGGGTCGCCGAAGGCTCCTGCTGCTCCAGCAGTCGCTCGCGTTCGCGCATTTCGCGGCGCGTCAGCGGCGGATCCTGCGACGACGTCATTCGACACTCCGGTAGAGATGGTGCTTGGAGATGTACTGGACGACCCCATCGGGCACCAAGTACCACACCGGGGAACCCCGGCGCACCCTGCTCCGGCAATCTGTCGACGAGATCGCCAGTGCCGGGACTTCCAGCAAGCTTACGTCTTGCTCCGGCAATCCAGAAACGGAAAGCACATGTCCCGGACGACTCACAGCAACGAAGTGCGCGAGATCCCAGAGTTCCTGCACGTCTTTCCAGGAGAGGATCTGCGCGATCGCGTCGGCGCCGGTGATGAAGTAGAGGTCGGCATCGGGGCGTTCGCGGCGGATGTCGCGAAGCGTGTCGATCGTGAAGGTCGGCTTCTCGCGATCGATGTCGACCCGGCTCACGGTGAACCTCGGGTTCGACGCCGTCGCGATCACCGTCATCAGGTAGCGGTGCTCGGCCTGCGTGACGTTCGACTTGTACGTCGGCTGACCGGTCGGCACGAAGACGACCTCGTCGAGGTCGAGCGACTGCGCGACCTCACTCGCCGCGACCAGGTGGCCGTGGTGAATGGGGTCGAACGTTCCGCCCATGACTCCGATTCGAGGCCGGCGCTCCGCGACGCTCATCGCGCGCTCGCCCGCCTCAGTGGCCGCCGTGCTCGTCTCCGGTGTGGCGTGCGGCGTAGGCCGCGGCCTTGGCGGCGTGGCGGTTGGCCACGTCGCGGTAGGAAGCGACGACGAACCCGAGGGCGGCGAAGATCGCGAGTGCGATGAGACCGTAGACCCAGCCCTCCATCGGCAGTTCCCTCGCGTGCACCGTCTCGGTCAACACCGTCGCGGTCTGCACTGTCGCGGTGTGCACTGCGGTGACAAGGCTCATTCGCCGTTCCTTTCGAATCCTGCGGGTCGTGCTCCAGACAGTCTAGCGAGGTCAGCCGCGCACATGTCCGGCACCGCGCACGATCCACTTCGTGCTGGTCAGTTCGGGCAGGCCCATAGGCCCGCGGGCGTGCAGCTTCTGCGTGGAGATGCCGACCTCCGCGCCGAATCCGAACTCGGCGCCGTCGGTGAACCTCGTCGACGCGTTCACCATGACGGCGGCGGCGTCGACCTCGTTGAGGAATCGCTCGGCATTGCCGAGATCGTTCGTCACGATCGATTCGGTGTGCTTCGTCGAGTAGCGACGGATGTGCCGCATCGCGTCGTCGATCGAATCGACGACGCCGACGGAGATGTCGAGCGACATGTGCTCGGTGGCCCAGTCGTCATCGGTGACGGGTTCGACTTCGGGCCGGATCGCGCGGACGCGGTCGTCGCCGTGCACGGTGACTCCGGATGCCTCGAGGCGCGCGAGCACCGGCGGCAGCAGACGTTCGGCGGCGTCGACGTGCACGAGCAGCGTCTCGAGCGCGTTGCAGACGCTCGGCCGCTGGGTCTTCGCATTGTGCACGAGGTCGACCGCCCAGTCCTCGCGGGCGCTCTCGTCGAGGAACATGTGCACGACTCCGGCACCCGTCTCGATCACCGGCACCTTCGCCTCGTCGACGACCGCTCGGATGAGGCCGGCACTTCCGCGAGGGATCAGCACATCGACGTAGTCGCGGGCCTGCATGAGGTGACGGGCACCGGCACGACCGAAGTCGTCGACGGTCTGCACGGCATCGGCAGGCAGGCCGACCGCCTCGAGCGCGTCACGCAGCACGCCGACCAGCACCCGGTTCGTCTGCTCGGCCGCCGTGCCACCGCGGAGCACCACCGCGTTGCCGCTCTTGAGCGCCAGCACGGCGATGTCGATCGTGACGTTCGGGCGCGCCTCGTAGATCGCCCCGATGACCCCGAGCGGCACGCGGATCTGGTCGATGCGCACGCCGTTTGGCAGCGAGCGTCCGCTGACTGTGTCGCCGACCGGGTCGGTGAGGCCGATGACCTCGCGCACCGCGTCGGACAGCGCGGCGACGCGCCGCTCGTCGAGCGTGAGACGATCGAGCAGGCCGGTGCCGAGACCACCGGCACGACCGGCCTCCAGGTCGAGCCCGTTGGCCTCGATGATCTCGGCCGAGCGCTCGGCGAGCAGCACGGCGACCTGCTCGAGCGCTGCGTCCTTCTCAGCGGTGGAGGCACGGGCGAGGCGCCGCGAGGCGTCCTTCGCCGCGGCGAGGCGGGTGTCGATCACCGAGAGGTCGAGGTCGGTCTGCTCCATGGCCCCAGCCTAGGCGAGCAGGGTGTCGCGCTCCGCCGTGTGACGTGAGGGCGCCGGGTCGAACCAGGTGCCGATGTCATTGCCTGCGAGCGCCTCGGCGATGAGCGGCGTCGCCGTGATGAGCACCGCCGTGCCGGCTTCGGCTGCGATGCGGGCAGCCGAGACCTTGGTCTCCGCTCCCCCGGTGCCGACTCCGGCACGACCGGCGGAACCGATCTCGACGCCGGCGAGTTCGTCGCCGTAGGGCACGTGCTCGATGCGACTCGCCCCCTCGAGGTGCGGGGGCTTCGTGTACAGCGCGTCGACGTCGGAGAGCAGCACGAGCAGGTCGGCACCGATGAGCTCGGCGACGAGCGCCGCGAGCCGGTCGTTGTCGCCGAAGCGGATCTCGTGCGTCGCCACCGTGTCGTTCTCGTTGACGATCGGCAGGATGCGGAGGGAGAGCAGCCGATCCATCGCGCGCTGCGCGTTCGATCGAGGGGTCGAGTTCTCGAGGTCGCCCGCGGTGAGGAGCACCTGCCCCGCGAGCACGCCATAGCGGTCGAGGCTCGTCTGGTACCGCCACATGAGCACGTTCTGGCCGACGGCCGCTGCCGCCTGCTGGGTGGCGAGGTCGGTGGGTCGCCCGTCGAGGCTGAGGAACGGGATGGCCGTCGCGATCGCGCCGGAGGAGACGAGCACGATCTCGGCGCCCCGCGCGTGCGCAGCGGCCAGCGCGTCGACGAGCGGGCCGATCTGCTCGGAGTTCTCACCGCTGATCGACGAGGAGCCGACCTTGACGACGATGCGGGAGGCGGTGGGGATCTCGGCGCGAGTGGCGGGGGTCATTCCCGACCCTCGTCGCTCGAGTCCTTCCCGGCTTCGATACCCGCACCGGTGGCCGCGTCGGCACCGGCAGCAGCCTCAGCAGTGGCCTCGGCATCCGTCTGCTCGTCGAGCTCGTTCCACATGCCGGCCGTGCGCTCGCGCTCGAGCTCGGCCCGGGCCTCCGCCTTGGCGTCCATGCGCTCGTAGTACTCGCTGCGTCGCTGGGCACGGGTGGCACGACGGTTCTCGTCGAGACGCACGTCGGTACCGCGCGGTGCCGTGATGAGCTCGGCGGTCGAGGTGAGCGTAGGCTCCCAGTCGAAGACGACGCCGGACCCCTTGCCGATCACGACGGTCGAACCGGCGTCGGCGCCGGCACGCACGAGTGCGTCTTCGACGCCGAGCTTGGCGAGGCGGTCGGCGAGGAAGCCGACGGCCTCGTCGTTCGTGAAGTCGGTCTGCTGCACCCAGCGCTCGGGCTTCTGGCCGAGCACCCGGTACATGGTGCCGTAGCTTCCGCCCTCGGCACGCACGGTGAAGCCGGGGTCGTTCGAGGCCTTGGGCCGCAGCACGATGCGCTCGGGCGCCGGCGGAATCGCGGCTTCGGCCTCTGCCCGAGCCGTGTCGACGAGCTCGCCGAGGGCGAAGCCGAGCTGACGCAGGCCCTCGTGGCTGACGGTCGAGATCTCGAACACCCGGTAGCCGCGCGCCTCGAGGTCGGGGCGAACGAACTCGGCGAGCTCGCGGGCCTCGGGCACGTCGATCTTGTTGAGCGCGATGATCTGGGGGCGCTCGAGGAGCGGCAGCTGCCCTTCGGGCACGGGATAGGCCGCGAGTTCGGCGAGGATGATCTCGAGGTCGGAGATCGGGTCGCGCCCGGGTTCGAGCGTCGCGCAGTCGAGCACGTGCAGCAGGGCGGAGCATCGCTCGACGTGCCGGAGGAACTCGAGCCCGAGGCCCTTGCCCTCGCTGGCGCCCTCGATGAGGCCCGGAACATCGGCCACCGTGAAGCGGTGGTCGCCGGCCTGCACGACGCCGAGGTTCGGATGCAGCGTCGTGAACGGGTAGTCGGCGATCTTGGGTCGAGCAGCCGACATGGCGGCGATGAGGCTCGACTTGCCGGCCGACGGGTAGCCGACGAGCGCGACGTCGGCGATGGACTTGAGCTCGAGCGTGATCTCGACCTCGTCGCCGAGGGTGCCGAGGAGGGCGAAGCCGGGGGCCTTGCGCTTCGTGGTCGAGAGGGCGGCGTTGCCGAGACCTCCGAGACCGCCGGCCGCCGCGACGAAGCGCGTGCCGGGCTCGGTGAGGTCGGCGAGTTCGACGCCGTCGGTGTTCTTGACGACCGTGCCGACGGGCACGGGGAGTTCGAGGGTCTCGCCGACGGCGCCCGCACGGTGGTCGCCCATGCCGGGCTGGCCGTTCGCGGAGGAGCGGTGCGGACGCCCGTGGTAGCCGAGGAGCGTGGTCACCTGCGGGTCGGCGACGAGCACGATGTCGCCGCCGTTGCCGCCGTTGCCGCCGTCGGGGCCGGCGAGCGGCTTGAACTTCTCACGGCGGACGGAGACGCAGCCGTTCCCGCCGTGACCGGCACGCAGGAACAGCGTCACCTCGTCGACGAAGCTGACCATGCTGCACTCTCCAAACCCAGTAAAACACGTGAGGGCGGGCCGAAGCCCGCCCTCACGATGAACGTCGGTCGACTATTCGCCGACCGCCACGATGTTGATGACCTTGCGGCCACCCTTGTTGCCGAACTGCACTGCACCGGCCTCGAGCGCGAACAGGGTGTCGTCGCCACCGCGACCGACGCCCGCGCCCGGGTGGAAGTGCGTGCCGCGCTGGCGGACGATGATCTCGCCTGCGCCGACGACCTGGCCACCGAAGCGCTTCACGCCGAGGCGCTGCGCGTTGGAGTCACGACCGTTGCGAGTAGAGCTCGCTCCCTTTTTGTGTGCCATTAGCTGCTCTCCTCAGGCTCTACTTGATTCCGGTGACCTTGACGCGCGTGAGGTCCTGACGGTGCCCCTGGCGCTTCTTGTAGCCGGTCTTGTTCTTGAACTTCTGGATCACGATCTTCGGACCGCGGAGGTCGTTGAGGACCTCGGCCGTGACCGTGACCTTCTCGAGCGCCTTGGCGTCGGAGGTGATCTTGTCGCCGTCGACGAGGAGCACCGCGGCGAGCTTGACGTTGCCGTCCTTGTCTGCCTTGATGCGGTCCATCGTCACGATGGTGCCGACTTCGACCTTCTCCTGCCGACCGCCGGCGCGCACTACTGCGTAAACCACTACTCGTACCTATCTCTGGGGAGCCCGGGGGCCCCGACTGTCTGATGGGGTGTCACTGCGCGGTCGCCCCAGCGGGAAGAAGGGTGGTGACTGGCAGAAAACTGATGTGCGGGTGATTCTGGAACTCGGCGGACCGAGCACTGGAGACCTGCGGATGGGCGCACCGTGATAAGCGGCGGCACCAACGGTCGAGTTTACCGGATGTCGCGGGGCCGGTCAAACCACTCCCACCGGCGAGTCGCGCGCGCCACACGTAGGATCGGCCCATGACCGTGCTCATCGACACGCCGCTCTGGCCCAAGCACGGCACGGTCTGGGCCCACCTCGTCAGTGACGAGTCCATCGATGAACTCCGAGAGTTCGCCGAGAGAACCGGACTGCCGCCGAGATCGTTCGATCTCGACCACTACGACGTACCCGTCGAGCGCTACGACGATCTCGTCGCCGCGGGCGCCCTGCCGGTCTCGCCGCGGGAGCTCGTCGAGCGCCTGCGGAGGAGCGGACTGCGCGTCACGCCGCGTGAACGGCGTGAACGCGCAGCCCGCGAATCACTCGGCTGAATCGGATGCCGCGGAGTCGCCGGAGCCGTCGGCCCGGGTGATCACGGGCTGGCCGCCCGCCGTGGTGTCGAGCGCGGCGGTCGAGACGCGACGACTGCGCCCGCGCCCTTCGCCGGCCTTCTTCGGCGCAGGCAGCGCGTCGAGCACCGAGTCGAGGAGCACCTCGGTCTCGGCGACCCTGGCGGGGCGCTTGCGCGCCACGGGCGGCACGGGCAGGTCGAGGATCTGCGTGACCTCGGGAACAACCGTGGCAGCGGGCTCGGGCGTCTCGACCTGCGTCGTCTCCGGTGCCGCTGCGGGCTCCGAGAGGGTCTCGGGCGCGACAGCCGCGCCGCCCTGGTCCTGCGACACCCGACGGTGACGACCGCGGCGACGACCGCCGCCCGTCGTCTCGGCGGGCTTCTCGTCGGTCTCGGGCTTCGGCGCGCGGCCGGCGTCGGCGGTCGCAGCAGCGGGCCGCTGCTCCCCCGCGACATCCGCTGCAGGCTCTTCGGCCTTGTGCTCGGTGTGCGGGATCGTCGACGCCGCGATCTGCGCGAGCGCGTTCTTCACGTCGTCGGTGATCGCGTGGGTGCCGGTGTGGGCCTTGGGCTCGGCGGGGGCCTGCGCGGGCTGCTGCTGGCCGTTGCCGCCGCGGCCACGACCACGACGCTCGGGCTGCGACTGCTGAGCGCTGCGGTGCTTCACCACGGGCTCGTGGTGCACGATGATGCCGCGGCCCGCGCAGATCTCGCAGGGCTCGCTGAACGACTCGAGCAGGCCGAGGCCGAGCTTCTTTCGCGTCATCTGCACGAGGCCGAGCGAGGTGACCTCGGCGACCTGGTGCTTCGTGCGGTCACGCGAGAGGCACTCGACGAGTCGGCGCAGCACGAGGTCGCGGTTGGACTCGAGCACCATGTCGATGAAGTCCACGACGATGATGCCGCCGATGTCGCGGAGGCGGAGCTGCCGCACGATCTCTTCGGCCGCTTCGAGGTTGTTCTTCGTGACGGTCTCCTCGAGGTTGCCGCCGGAGCCGACGAACTTGCCCGTGTTGACGTCGACGACGGTCATCGCCTCGGTGCGGTCGATGACGAGCGAGCCGCCCGAGGGCAGCCAGACCTTGCGGTCGAGCGCCTTCTCGATCTGCTCGCTGATACGGAACTCGTCGAAGGAGTCGCGCTCACCGGCGTACGCCTCGACCCGCTCGAGCAGGTCGGGTGCGACCGCGCGGAGGTACCGCTCGATCGTCTGGCGCGCCTCGTCGCCCTCGATGACCATCTTCTGGAAATCCTCATTGAAGACGTCGCGGACGATCTTGATGAGCAGATCGGGCTCGGAGTGCAGGAGCGCGGGCGCCTGCACCTTCTCGAGCTGGGTCGAGATGTCGGCCCACTGGGCGATGAGGCGGTTCACGTCGAGCGTGAGCTGCTCTTCGGTCGCGCCTTCGGCGGCGGTGCGCACGATGACGCCCTGGTTGTCGGGCAGCACCTCTTTGAGGATCTTCTTCAGCCGCGCGCGTTCGGTGTCGGGGAGCTTCCGGCTGATGCCGTTCATCGAGCCGTTCGGCACGTACACGAGGTAGCGGCCGGGCAGCGAGACCTGGCTCGTGAGGCGGGCGCCCTTGTGGCCGACCGGGTCCTTCGTGACCTGCACGAGCACGCGGTCGCCCGGCTTCAGCGCGAGCTCGATGCGGCGGGGCTGGTTCTTCTCGCCGTTCTCGGCGGCAGCCTCCCAGTCGACCTCGCCCGAGTACAGCACGGCGTTGCGGCCGCGACCGATGTCGACGAACGCGGCCTCCATGCTCGGCAGCACGTTCTGCACGCGGCCGAGGTAGACGTTGCCGATGAGCGACGCGTCCTGGTTGCGCGCGACGTAGTGCTCGACGAGCACGCCGTCTTCGAGCACGCCGATCTGGATGCGGCCGCCCTTCTCTCGCACGACCATCGATCGGTCGACCGACTCGCGGCGGGCGAGGAACTCGGCCTCGGTGATCACCGCGCGGCGACGCCCGGCATCGCGCCCGTCGCGGCGACGCTGCTTCTTCGCCTCGAGACGGGTCGAGCCCTTGACCTTCTGCGGCTCGGTGATGAGCTCGACCTCGCGGGGCCGGCGAACCTTGACGACCGTGTTAGCGGGCTCGTCGGCGTTGGCACGGCCCTCTTCGCCGCTGCGACGGCGTGTGCGCCGGCGAACGGTCGACGACTCGTCGTCGTCGCGCTCTCGGCCCGCACGGTCGTCGCGGGCGGAGTCACGGCCGCCACGCTCCGCGCCGCGGTCGTCACGACCGCCGCGCGCGTCGCGCTCATCGCGTTCGTCGCGATCGAAGCCCACGAGCACGGGCGGCGCATGGAAGATCAGCGACGTCGTCGTGAGGGTCGCGGGGATCGGCGAGACCTCGACCTCGGCGGTCGGAGCGGATGCCTCGGCACCCACCTCTGCCGGCTGCTCGGCCTCGGACGTCGCCGGGGCGGTCGGTGCGCCTGCGTCGACGTTCGCGACGTCGGTGGCCACAGGGGCGACCGACGCTGGGGCGACCGGCGCCGCGGCATCCGGAGCTGCGATCTCGACCGCCGGCACCGCCGGCGTCTCGACCTCGGGCGTCACCCGCGTCTCGACCGCCTTGGCGCGACTCGCACGCCGTGCGCCGAAGAGACCTCCGCGCCGCTTGGTCGTGCCGTTGCCGGCCTCGGGTTCGTTCGTGTTCTTCTCGTTGCCTTCCACCATCTCTGGTGCACTCCTACGCCGGTTCCGACGGCCGCGCCGTCGTCCCGTACTCGTCTGGAGCGGCTCCGCGCGTGCGCCGAGCCGCTGAATCCTTCATTACTGCGACCGGCAGGTTGCCTGTGTCGCCACGTCTTGCGGTGCGTTCACCGCCCACTGGATGCGCTGCATCCTCAAAGCCCTCATTGGCGTCGTGCCGGGCGCGGCCCGGACGACTCATCCGATTATCGCATGCTCTCGCAGCTGAGGGCGGAATCGGCATGCCATAATCCGAGCATGCCGGACTCCCCCGCCCGTTCCCGCCCCGTCGGCCTCGCCGTCTTCCTGCTGATCGCCGGGGCGCTCGGCCTCCTCGCGGCGTTCGAGCTCTCGATCGAGAAGGTGCTCTCGCTCAGCGACGCGTCGCACGTCCCCTCCTGCAATGTGGGGGTGCTCGTCGGGTGCAGCACCAACCTGGCCTCGTGGCAGGGCGGGGTCTTCGGCTTCCCGAACCCGTTCCTCGGCCTCATGGCGTGGCCCGTGGTCATCACGATCGCCGTGGCGATCCTCGCCGGGGCGACATTCGCGCGCTGGTTCTGGCTGGCCTTCAACGTCGGCGTGGCCGGCGCGCTCGCGTTCGTCGGATGGCTCATCTACCAGAGCATCTACGTGCTCGACGTGCTGTGCCCGTGGTGCATGCTCACGTGGGCGGTCACGATCCCGGTGTTCTGGGCGCTGACGCTCTACAACCTCCGCGAGGGGCATATTCCGGCATCGGCACGCGTTCGTCGCCTCGCGGGCGGCTGGCTGTCATGGGTGCCCCTCATCACGGTCGTCTGCTACGCCGTCGTCGTGCTGCTCGCGCAGGCGCAGATGAACGCGATCCCGCGAGTGCTCATCGACCTGCAGAACGCCTTCGGCTGAAACGCCGAGGTCGCGGCACCCGGGTGACCGGGCGCCGCGACCTGCGTTCAGCTGTGCGAGGCGGATCGCCGTCTCATGGCGAGCGGCCGCAGCTGGGCGGCGAGCAGCCTCGAGCGAAGCCTCAGAACCAGAGGGCGAGCTCGCGCTCGGCGGACTCGACCGAGTCCGAACCGTGCACGAGGTTCTGCTGCACCTTGAGGCCCCAGTCGCGGCCGAAGTCGCCGCGAATCGTGCCGGGTGCCGCCGTCGTGGGGTCGGTCGTTCCCGCGAGCACGCGGAAGCCCTCGATGACGCGGTTGCCGGCGACGCGCATGGCGACGATCGCACCCGACTCCATGAACTCGATGAGCGGCTCGTAGAAGGGCTTGCCCTCGTGCTCGGCGTAGTGACGGGCGAGCAGTTCGCGGTCGGGCTGCACGAGGCGGATGTCGACGAGCGAGTACCCCTTCGCCTCGATGCGGCGGAGGATCTCGCCGGTGAGGTTGCGTGCGACGCCGTCGGGCTTGACGAGCACGAGGGTCTCTTCGATGGGGCTGGTCATTGCTGTTCCTTCCATTGCGCGGCCGCGGCCGCTCGGTCTCGGTCGATACGTGCGCCGGTCACCATGCAGTACCACCACATGCCGCCGAAGAGCGCGCCCACGACGAACATCGCGGGGTTCAGGAAGCCCGACGCGAGGATGAGCACCTGAATGGCCCAGCCGAGCGGGTACGCCCAGCTGAACCGCAGGAGCCCGATGGTCGCGATCAGGGCGAGGATGATGACGCCGCCGGCCGCGAGGGCGACCCAGGACGGCAGGGAGCCCTCGACGCCGCCCTGAGAGAGCCCCCAGATGACGAGCGCGGCGAGGAACACCACGATGACCTCGAAGCCGAGCACGATGGCGGCGAGGCTCTGGCGGATGGAGCGCAGCGGCCGCACGGGTGCGTCGTCGGGTTCGGGCACGGACGTCGAGTCGCTCACGAGCGCCCCCATTCACGGTCTGCGGCGATGGCGATGGCCCCGCCGACGAGCACGATCGAACCGGCGACGACGACCGCGCGCTTCGGCGCGGCCTCGGCCCATCTCCGGGCCTCGTCGAGGGCGTCGTCGAGGCGTTCGACGGCTTCGACGGCCGCCGCCTGCTCGGGTCCGACGGCTCGGGCGACGGATGCCGCGAGCTCCTCGGCCCCGATGGCGCGATCGGAATCGGGGGCGGTGACGATGAACCGGGTCGCGACCGGTGCGAGCGCACCCGCGATGCCGGCGACATCCTTGCCGGCGAGCACGCCGAGCACGAACGCCACCTCGTCGAAGTCGAAGTACTCCTCGAGTGCGGCGGCGAGCGAAGCGGCGCCGTGCGGGTTGTGCGCGGCGTCGACGAGCACGGGCGGCTCGGTGCCGACCATCTGCAGTCGCCCGGGCGAGGTCACGCCGCCGAGACCCTGCTGCAGCACCTCGTCGGCCATGCGCATCGTGCCCGCGCCGAGGAATGACTCGACCGCGGCGATCGCGACGGCGGCGTTCTCGGCCTGGTGGCGGCCGAAGAGGGGCAGCGCGAGGTCGCGGTACTCCCCCGCGAGTCCCTTCACCGAGATGAGCTGGCCGCCGACGGCGACCCTGGAGTCGAGCACCGCGAAGGCACCGCCTTCGACGGCGAAGGTGCCGCCCTGCTCGGCAGCCCGGTCGCGCAGCACCGTCAGCGCCTCGGGCGACTGGAACGCCGTGACGACGGCAGCCTCGGGCTTGATGATGCCGGCCTTCGTGCGCGCGATCTCGTCGATCGTCGTGCCGAGCGCCGACTCGTGATCGAGGTCGATCGGCGTGAACACCGCGACCTGGCCGTCGGCCACGTTCGTCGAGTCCCACTCGCCGCCCATGCCGACCTCGAGCACCACGACGTCGACGGGGGCGTCGGCGAAGCACGCGAACGCGAGCGCCGTGAGCGCCTCGAAGAACGTCAGCCGGGGCGTGCCGGCCGCCTCGAGCTCGGCGTCGACGATCGCGATGAACGGCTCGATCTCCTCCCAGTTGCGGGCGACCGCCTCGTCGGCGACGGGGAGGCCGTCGATCAGGATGCGCTCGGTGAATCGCTCGAGATGCGGGCTCGTCATGAGGCCGGTGCGAAGGCCCCCGGCGCGCAGGATCGACTCGATCATGCGGCTCGTCGAGGTCTTGCCGTTCGTGCCGGTGATGTGGATCACGGGCGCGGCGCGGTGCGGGTCGCCGAGGATCTCCACCGCCCGTCGCGTTGCGTCGAGTCGTCGCTCGGGAGCGGCTTCGCCGACCCGTTCGAGGAGGCTCCGGTACACGGCGTCGGCCGCGTCGCTGAACTCGAGTTCGTCGGTCATGCCTTCGCCACCTCCACGGTCAGTCGCGACGACTCGCCGACCGTCTTCGCGTCGTCGCCGGGGGCGCCGACGAGCACGGACAGTTCGGTCGCGAGCGTCTCCCCCGAGATGAGCTCGCGGTGCCGCTCGGCCGCGGCTGCGCCGGTCTCGTCGAGCGTGAGCATCAGGCGGATCCGGTCGCCGACCTCGAGGCCGGCAGCCTTCCGCGCCTCCTGCACGGCGCGCACGACGTCGCGAGCAAGGCCCTCGGCCTCGAGCTCGGGCGTCGTCGCGGTGTCGAGGATCACGAACCCGCCGTCGGCGAGCAGCGCGAGGGCGCTCGAACCGTCGCCGCTGCCGCCTGCCTCGAGCACGAGGTCGTACTCTCCGGTCTCGAGCGCGATGCCGCCCGCGACGACCGCGTCGCCCTCGACGCTCCAGTCGCCCGAACGGGCCGCTTGGATCGCCTGCTGCACGGTCTTGCCGAGCCGAGGCCCGGCCGCACGCGCGTTGACGGTGAGCCGCTTCGTCACCCCGAAGCGCTCGGCGCTCGAGGCATCGAGGGTCACGAGGTCGACGGCCTTGACATTCAGCTCATCGCGCAGGATCGCCTCGAAGGGCGCGAGCGCTGCGGCATCCGTCGCCACGACCGTGAGGCGCGCGAGCGGAAGCCGGACCCGGCGACCTGACTGCTTGCGCAGCGAGAGCGCGGCCGAGCTGATCTCGCGCACCGAGTCCATCGCGGCGACGAGCGCGTCGTCGGCGGGGAAGGCCGCGGCGTCGGGCCAGTCGGCCAGGTGCACGCTGCGCCCGCCCGTGAGGCCGCGCCAGATCTGCTCGGAGACGAGCGGCAGCAGCGGCGCCGAGAGGCGCGTGAGGGTCTCGAGCACGGTGTAGAGGGTGTCGAACGCCTCGCTGCCCGAACCGTCTTCACCGACGCCCGCCCAGAACCGGTCGCGCGAGCGACGCACGTACCAGTTCGTCAGCACATCGCCGAAGTCGCGCAGCTTCGCCGCGGCGAGCGGCGAGTCGAAGGCTTCGAAGTCTGCGGTCACGTCAGTGACGAGGGCGCCGAGCTTCGCGAGCAGGTACCGGTCGAGCACGTCGGTCGAGGAAGTCCGAGCGGATGCCTCGTAGCCGCCCTCTCGAGCCGAGTTGGCGTAGAGCGAGAAGAAGTACCACGTGCTCCAGAGCGGCAGCATGAACTGCCGCACGCCCTCGCGGATGCCCTCCTCGGTAACGATCAGGTTGCCGCCGCGGAGCACCGAGCTCGACATGAGGAACCACCGCATCGCGTCGGAGCCGTCGCGCTCGAAGACCTCGGAGACGTCGGGGTAGTTGCGCAGCGACTTCGACATCTTCTGCCCGTCGCTGCCGAGCACGATGCCGTGGCTCACGACGTTCGAGAACGCGCGCCGGTCGAACAGCGCGGTCGAGAGCACGTGCATGACGTAGAACCAGCCGCGGGTCTGCCCGATGTACTCGACGATGAAGTCGGCGGGGTTGTGGCTGTCGAACCACTCCTGGTTCTCGAACGGGTAGTGCACCTGCGCGAACGGCATCGAGCCCGAGTCGAACCACACGTCGAAGATGTCGGGGATGCGGCGCATCGTCGAACGGCCGGTGGGGTCGTCGGGGTTCGGGCGCACGAGGTCGTCGATGTAGGGACGGTGCAGGTCGGGCTCGCCGTCGGGGTTCACCGGCAGGCGGCCGAAATCGCGCTGCAGTTCCTCGAGCGAGCCGTACACGTCGACGCGCGGGTACTCGGGGTCGTCGCTCTTCCACACCGGGATCGGCGAGCCCCAGTAGCGGTTGCGGCTGATCGACCAGTCGCGGGCGCCCGCGACCCACTTGCCGAACTGCCCGTCCTTCACATTGTCGGGCACCCAGTTGATGTCGTCGTTGAGTTCGCCCATGCGGCCCTTGAACTCGGGCACGCGAATGAACCAGCTCGAGACGGCCTTGTAGATCAGAGGATTCCGGCAACGCCAGCAGTGCGGATACGAGTGCTCGTAGCTCGCCTGTCGGAGCAGTCGCCCCTCGGCCTTCAGCAGCTGGGTGAGCGGCTTGTTCGCATCGCTCCAGAGCAGCCCCGCGACATCCGTCACCGCCGGCAGGAACCGGCCGCCCTCGTCGAGCGAGATGATGACCGGGATGCCCGCGGCCTCGCCGATCTTCTGGTCCTCTTCGCCGTAGGCGGGGGCCTGGTGCACGATGCCCGTGCCGTCTTCAGTTGTGACGTAGTCGGCGACGAGGATGCGCCAGGCGTTCTGCAGGCCGTACTCCTCGACGTCGGCGTAGTAGTCGAAGAGCCGGTCGTAGGCCACGCCCTCGAGCTCGCGGCCGCGAACGGTGCGGGAGACCGCGGCGCGTGCGTCGTCGACCGACTCGTAGCCGAGCTCCTTCGCGTAGTTGCCGACGAGGTCGATCGCGAGCAGGTATTCGCCGCCGAGCACCTCGGTGTCGGATGCCGCGGCGCCCGTCTCGGCCGTGCCGACCTCTTCGCGCCGCACGGTCGCGTCGGGCGTGCCGTTCGGCCCCGCGGGAACGACCGCGTACTCGATGTCGGGCCCGACCGCGAGGGCGAAGTTCGTCGGCAGCGTCCACGGCGTCGTCGTCCACGCAAGCGCGCGCACGGCCGTGAGGCCGAGCGACTCGGCCTTCGCCCCGACGAGCGGGAACGTGACCGTGACCGTCTGGTCCTGGCGCATCTTGTAGACGTCGTCGTCCATGCGCAGCTCGTGGTTCGAGAGTGGCGTCTGGTCGCGCCAGCAGTACGGCAGCACGCGGTAGCCCTCGTAGGCGAGGCCCTTCTCGTGCAGCGTCTTGAACGCCCAGATGACGCTCTCCATGAACGTCACGTCGAGCGTCTTGTAGTCGTGCTCGAAGTCGACCCAGCGCGCCTGGCGCGTGACGTACTCCTGCCACTCCTTCGTGTAGCGGAGCACGGCGTCGCGAGCGGCCTGGTTGAAGGCCGCGATGCCCATCTCCTCGATCTCGCTCTTGTCGGTGATGCCGAGCTGCCGCTCGGCCTCGAGCTCGGCGGGCAGGCCGTGGGTGTCCCAGCCGAAGCGGCGGTGCACCTGCTTGCCGCGCATGGTCTGGAACCTCGGGAAGAGGTCTTTCGCGTAGCCGGTCAGGAGGTGCCCGTAGTGGGGCAGGCCGTTGGCGAACGGCGGGCCGTCGTAGAAGACCCACTCGGGAGCGCCCTCGCGCTGGTCGATGGAGGCCTGGAACGTGCCATCGGCCTTCCAGAAGGCCAGCACGTCGCGCTCGACGGCGGGGAACTCGGGTGAGGGGGCGACACCGTGGTCGTCTGGGGTACGGGGGTACACGCTCGCTCCTTGCGGGGACGGATGCTCTCACGAGGACGCCGGTGCTCGATCGAGCGCCGCCGCGGTACCACCTCGCTTGCGAGCCGCGCCTTGCGACCGACTCGCCCCTCATTGCCGGCTGTGACGGGCCGAACCGTTCGGTTCTACTGCCGAGCGGATGCCGCGTGGCCCCGCCTGGGTTCTTCCGAAGACTCCCCGGTGATAGCCGGATCAACATCGTTGCCGTCAAGACTACCGCGTCGGCATGGGGCGGAGCACGCCCGAGGCCTGCGGCGCCGAGCGATAGGCCTCGCGCACGAGGGCGAGGAGGGCGGCCTCGGGCAGCTCGTGGTTCTTCGCCTCGTCGACGAGGTCGTACACGGCACCGGCGAGAGCGCCGTGCCCGCCGATGCGGACGGCGACGATGGCGCCCCGCCCCCGGTGCAGCTCGATCAGGTGCTCGTCGCGCAGGCGGTGGTAGGCGCGCAGCACGGTGTGCACGTTGAGGTCGAGCGAGGCGGCCAGTTCGCGCGCGGCGGGCAGGCGCTCGCCGCCCGTGAGCCTGCCGTCGATGATCGAGGCGCGCAGGCCGGACGCGAGCTGCTCGAAGAGCGGTGCGTCGAGGGTCGGATCGAGCCGGATCAGCATGGCTAAATCCTATTGTTCTATCTGAAATAGAACAACATGCTTGTCGTCGCCGTTTCTCACTGTCAGGATGAGTTCGGGCCCACGCCGACGCGAGCCCGCCCAGATCCCCCACCGCAAGGACCCCGATGCCTGCTGCACCCGTGACCAGCTCCCCGAACCTGCGACGGCTCGGCATCGCCGCCGTGGCCGTCGTCTCGACGATCGCGCTCGCCGCATGCCAGGCACCCGCACCCGAGGCATCCGGCGAACCGGTCTCGGGCGGCACCCTCGTCTACGCGAGCGGTGACGCGGAGCCCACGTGCCTCGACCCGCACGTCGGGGGCAACTACCCGCAGGCCCTGCTCGCCGGGCAGTTCCTCGAGTCCCTGGTCTCGCGTGACGAGACGGGCGAGATCATCCCGTGGCTCGCGGAGTCGTGGACGGCATCCGACGACGGCCTCTCGTGGGAGTTCACGCTCCGCGACGACGTCGCCTTCACCGACGGCACGCCCCTCGACGCCGAAGCGGTCAAGGTCAACGTCGAGCACCTGAAGGATCCGGCAACCCAGTCGTCGACGGGCTACCTCGCGCTCGGCAAGGTCGACCACGTCGAGGTCGTCGACGATCTGGTCGCGCGTTTCGTGATGAGCGCGCCCGACAGCGCCCTGCTCGAGTCGCTCACGCAGCCCTGGAACGCCATCCAGTCGCCGGCCGGAATCGCCCGCGGCATGGACGAGAACTGCCAGGCACCGATCGGCACCGGTCCGTTCATCGTCGACGAGTGGGTCAAGCAAGACCATGTCTCGCTCGTGCGCAACGACGACTACACCTCGCCGCCGGCGGATGCCGCGCACGAGGGCCCCGCGTACCTCGAGGCGATCGACTGGCGCTTCGTTCCCGACTCGGCGTCGCGCTACGCGGCCCTGCAGGCCGGACAGGTCGACGTCATCGACAATCCCCAGCCCGACACGATCTCGGCGGCGAAGTCGAACGACGCGCTCGTCTGGCTCGACGCCCCGCGCCCGGGTGCGGCCAACCGCATCGAACTCAACTCGGGCCAGGCGCCGTTCGACGACGAACGGGTGCGCGAGGCGTTCATCCGCGCGGTGGAGGTCGACGAGGGCATCGACACGTTGTTCTTCGGCACGGCCGAACGCTCGTACTCGCCCCTCTCCTCGGTCGAGTCGGTCGCCTACTCCGACGAGAAGCTCTTCGCGCCCGACCTCGACCGCGCGAACGAGCTCCTCGACGAGGCCGGCTGGAGCGAACGAGACGCCGACGGCTACCGCGTGCGCGACGGCGCCCGGCTGACGCTGCGCTTCCCGGTCAGCACCAATCAGTCGATCCCGGCCGAGCAGTCGCTCTTCGAGCAGGTGCAGGCGACCGCGAAGGCGGCCGGGTTCGAGGTCGTCATCGAACTGCTCGACCTGTCGGGCTGGTACGGCGCACTCGCGGCCCACGAGTACGAGATCGTCAGCGCCCCGTACACGAAGGTCGGCCCCGACGTGCTCCGCATCCTGTACCACTCCGACAGCATCACGCCGGCTCCGAGCGGCTACTTCGCGAACCTCTCGCAGCTGAACGACCCCGGGGTCGACGCACTGCTGGCCGAGGCGGCATCCACCAGCGACCCCGAGGCTCGTGCAGCGAGCTACAACGAGGCGCAGCGACTCATCCTCGGCGGGTACTACCTGCTGCCCCTCTACGACCAGCAGAACAGCTTCCTGATGAGCACGTCGGTGCAGGGCGCGCGAGCGCTGCCGACCGTGTCGACGCCGACCTTCTATGACTCCTGGCTCGCCGGCTGATCCGCCGAGCCGCGTCGACGGCGCGATCCTTCGCCGCACCGGCCTCCTCGTGGCCGGTGCGGTGTTCGTACTGTGGGCGGTGGCGAGCCTCACCTTCTTCGCGATCCGCCTGATCCCCGGTGACCCGGCGCAGGCGATCCTCGGCGGGCCGGGTTCGCAGGCCTCGCAGGAGGCCCTCGACCAGGTTCGCCGCGATTACGGGCTCGATCAGCCGCTCCTCGTGCAGTACCTCGCGATGCTCGGTCGCCTCATCACCGGCGACCTCGGCACCTCGTATGCGCTGAAGGTGCCGGTGGCCGAGCTGCTCGGGGCACAGCTCGGCGCCACCCTGCTGCTCGCGACGCTCGCACTCGCGCTCGCCTGGCTGCTCGCGCTCGGCCTCGCGATCTGGTCGACCGGCCGGGGGCGCGTCGCCTCGGCACTCGGCGAGGGCATCGAGATCACGGCGGCGGCGCTGCCCCACTTCTGGCTCGCGGCCGTGCTGATCGCGGTGTTCAGCACGGCGCTCGGCTGGCTGCCACCGGTGGCGACCGGCACCCCGAGCGGCCTCGTGCTGCCGGTCGTGACCCTCGCCGTTCCGCTCGCAGGCTTCCTCGCGCAGGTCATGCGCGAGAGCCTCCTCGACACGATGCAGCAGCCGTTCGTCGTCTCCGCCCGCGCCCGGGGCGAGAGCGCACTCGGCGTGCGACTTCGGCACACCATCCGTCACGCGGCGCTGCCTGCGATCAGCCTCTCGGGTTGGGCCCTCGGCTGGCTGCTCTCGGGCGCGGTCGTGGTCGAGACGATCTTCGCGATGCCCGGGCTCGGACGCACCCTGTTGCAGGCCGTCACGCTCCGCGACATCCCGGTCGTCACCGGGGTCGTGCTGCTGGTGGCGCTCGTCTACGTGCTGATGACGGTGCTCACCGACGTCGTGTCGCGCGTCGCCGACCCGCGACTCCGCCAGGAGGGCGCACGATGAGCGAACTCGAACTGCGCCAGACGACGGTCGAGGCATCCGCAAGCCATGCCGTGATCCGGCGGCGAGGCCGGATGCCGCGGGCCGGCACGCTGGTCTCGGGGGCGTTCGTGCTCTTCCTCGTCGCCGCGACCGTCGCCCCGGCGCTCATCGCGACCCAGGATCCCAATCAGATCGCCCCCGGCGACGCGTTCTCGGCACCGTCGACCGCGCACTGGTTCGGCACCGACGAGTCGGGGCGAGACATCTACAGCCGCGTCGTCGCCGGCACCGGCACCTCCCTGCTGATCGGCGTCACGGCGACGGCCATCGGCCTCGCGCTCGGACTCGTGCTCGGCGTGCTCGCGAGCTTCGGCGGCCGCATCGCGGACTTCGGCGTCAGCCGACTCGTCGAGGTGCTCTTCGCGTTCCCGGGCCTGCTCCTTGCCCTGCTCGTGATCGTCGTCTACGGGCCCGGCCCCGTGACCGCCACGATCGCCGTCGGGCTCTCGACCGCGCCCGGGTATGCCCGCATCATCCGCGGACAGCTCGTGTCGATCCGCTCCTCGCAGTACGTCGAGGCTGCGCGAGTACTCGGTCGCACGCCAGGGCGCATCCTGGGCCGGCACGTGCTGCCGAACGCGCTGATCCCGCTGTTCGTGCTCGCGACGCTCGGCATCGGCCAGGCCATCGTCTGGGCGTCCGCCCTCAGCTACCTCGGCCTCGGCGCGCAGCCCCCGGCCGCGGAGTGGGGCGCGATGCTCGCCGCCGGGCGCACGTATCTGGCGACCGCGTGGTGGATGACGGTCTTCCCCGGGCTCATGATCGTCGGCACGACGATCGCCACCACCGTGCTCGGCCGGGCGATGACGAGACGCGGACGGAGCGGACGATGACGGATGCCGCAGAACCGGCGCTGGGTCCTTCGCTCACGCCGGTGCTCGACGTGGCGGCGCTGCGCGTCGCCTTCGGCGCGACGGAGGTCGTGCGCGGCGTCGACCTCACGATCCTGCCGGGCGAGTGCGTTGCGATCGTCGGCGAATCCGGCTCCGGCAAGTCGGTCACGGCACGAGCGCTCCTCGGCATGGCCGGAGCCGATTCGCGCACGAGCTCGGAGCGCTTGGTCGTCGCCGGCCAGGAACTCGGCGCGGCGAACGAGCGAACGTGGCGCGGGGTCCGCGGAGCGCGCGCGGGCCTGATCCTGCAGGACGCACTCGTCTCGCTCGACCCGCTGCGACCCGTCGGGCGCGAGATCGACGACCCCCTGCGCATCCATCGACGGATGTCGCCGGCCGAACGCCGCACCCGAGTGCTCGAGTTGCTCGCCGAGGTCGGCATGCCCGACCCGGTGCTCGCGGCGGGCCGCCGATCGGGCGAGCTCTCGGGCGGGCTCCGCCAGCGCGCCCTCATCGCGAGCGCGATCGCCCTCGATCCGCCGCTCCTCATCGCCGACGAGCCCACGACCGCGCTCGACGTCACGGTGCAGGCGCGCATCCTCGCGCTGATCGCGGGCATCCGTGAACGCGGCACGGGGGCGCTGCTCATCAGCCACGACCTCGCCGTCGTCGCCCGGCTCGCCGACCGGGTGCTCGTCATGCGCGACGGCGAGATCATCGAGCAGGGCAGCGCGCAGGAGGTCTTGGAGGACCCGCGCGAGCGGTACACGAAGGCGCTCATCGCGGCGGTTCCGGCGGATTCACCGCGCGGTGCGAGGCTGTCCTCGCCGGAGTCGGGCATCATCGCGGCGCCAAGCGCCGCGCCGGTCGCGATGTCGGTGCGCACACCCTCCTCGCCGGCCGGCACCGGCGCTCCTCTTCTCACGATCGATCATGTGACGAAGACCTTCCCCGTGCCCGGAGGCCGGTTCACGGCGGTCGACGACGTCTCGCTCTCGCTTCGGCGAGGCGAGACCCTCGGACTCGTCGGCGAGTCGGGGTCGGGCAAGACGACGGTCGCCCGCCTCGCCCTGGCGCTCACTCGACCCGACCACGGCACTGTGCTCCTCGACGGCCAGGAGTGGTCGGCGCTCGACGAGCGCCGCAGGCGACCGGCACGCCACCGCATCGGTGCGATCTACCAGGACCCGCTCAGCTCGTTCGATCCGCGCTGGAACGTGCGGCGCATCCTCGCCGATGCCGCCGCCGGCGGGCGCCCCGATGCTCGCACGCCGTCGACCGGCGAACTGCTCGATCAGGTCGGGCTCGCGGCATCCGTCGCCGACCGTCGGCCGCTGAACCTCTCTGGCGGGCAGCGTCAGCGGGTCTCGATCGCTCGCGCCCTCGCGGCTTCGCCCGACGTGCTCATCTGCGACGAACCCGTCTCCGCGCTCGATGTCACCATCCAGGCGCAGATCCTCGACCTCCTCGACGAGCTGCAGCGCGAGCGCGGGCTCGCCCTGCTCTTCATCTCCCACGACCTCGGCGTGGTGCGCCACATGGCCGACCATGTCGCTGTGATGCGCGCGGGTCGTGTCGTCGAGACCGGCGACGCCGAACGGGTCTTCGTGCGGCCGGAGCATCCGTACACCGCCCAGCTGGTGGCCGACGCACCCCGTCTCTGAACCGCCCCCGCCGATGCCGCCGGGTCGTTCACGCGGCCGGCAGCGCGCACTCCGATAGGCTGGATCGTCGCACATTCAGGCACCTCACCACCGACACGGTGCCGCATACATCGAACCGGAGCATCATGACCGACACCGCGCGCATTCCTGACAAGCCCGCCCTCGAAGGCCTCGAATCGGTCTGGGGAGGCGCCTGGGAGCGCGAGGGGACGTATCGGTTCGACCGCGCGTCCGCGACTCGCGAGTGCATCTACTCGATCGACACTCCCCCGCCGACGGCCTCGGGTTCGCTGCACATCGGCCACGTGTTCTCGTACACCCACACCGACGTCGTCGCCCGCTTCCAGCGCATGCGCGGCAAGAGCGTCTTCTACCCGATGGGCTGGGACGACAATGGCCTGCCGACCGAGCGCCGCGTGCAGAACTACTACGGCGTGCGTTGCGACCCCACGCTCGCCTACGTCGACGGCTTCGTGCCGCCGTTCGAGGGCGGCGACGGCAAGTCGACGAAGGCCGCCGACCAGGTGCCGATCAGCCGCCGCAACTTCATCGAGCTGTGCGAGCGCCTGACCGTCGAAGACGAGCAGCAGTTCGAGGCGCTGTGGCGTCAGCTCGGCCTCTCGGTCGACTGGACCCAGACCTACCGCACGATCGGCGACGAGTCGCTCTTCGCCTCGCAGCTCGCCTTCGTGCGCAACGTCGAGCGCGGCGAGGCCTACCAGGCGCTCGCGCCGACCCTCTGGGACGTCACGTTCCGCACCGCCGTCGCCCAGGCCGAGCTCGAGGACCGTGAACAGCCGGGCCACTACCACCGCGTCTCGTTCCACCGCCCCGACGGCGGAATCATCGAGATCGAGACCAGCCGTCCAGAGCTCATCCCCGCGTGCGTGGCCCTCGTCGCCCACCCCGACGACGAGCGCTACCAGCCGCTCTTCGGCACGACCGTCACGTCGCCCGTCTTCGGCGTCGAGGTGCCCGTCCTCGCCCACCACCTCGCCCAGAAGGACAAGGGCACCGGCATCGCCATGATCTGCACGTTCGGCGACATCACCGACGTCGTGTGGTGGCGCGAGCTCGACCTGCCGAACCGCGCGATCATCGGCTTCGACGGCCGCGTCATCGCGGAGGCTCCCGAGGTCATCACCTCCGAGGCGGGCAAGGCGGCGTTCGCCGAGCTCGCCGGCAAGACCACGTTCTCGGCGAAGCAGGCCGTCGTGCAGCAGCTCCGCGACTCGGGCGACCTGCTCGCCGACCCGAAGTCGATCACCCACCCCGTCAAGTTCTTCGAGAAGGGCGACAAGCCACTCGAGATCGTCTCGACGCGCCAGTGGTACATCCGCAACGGCGCGCGCGACGAGGCGCTGCGCGAGCGACTCCTCGCGCACGGGCGCGAGATCGACTGGCACCCCGACTTCATGCGCGTGCGCTACGAGAACTGGGTCGGCGGCCTGTCGGGCGACTGGCTCGTCTCCCGCCAGCGCTTCTTCGGCGTGCCGATCCCGGTCTGGTACCCGCTCGACGCAGCCGGCGACCCGAAGTTCGACGAGCCGATCGTCGCGACCCGCGAGATGCTGCCGGTCGACCCATCATCGGCGGCCGCACCGGGCTTCGACGAGTCGCAGCGCGGACAGGCCGGCGGCTTCATCGGCGAGCACGACGTCATGGACACCTGGGCAACGTCGTCGCTGACCCCGCAGCTCGCGGGCGGCTGGGAGCGCGACCCCGAGCTCTTCGACCTCGTCTTCCCCTACTCGCTGCGCCCGCAGGGTCAGGACATCATCCGCACGTGGCTGTTCTCGACGACGCTCCGCGCCGAGCTCGAGCACGGCGTGGCGCCCTGGGCGAACGCCTCCATCTCGGGCTTCATCGTCGACCCCGACCGCAAGAAGATGTCGAAGTCGAAGGGCAACGTCGTGACGCCCGCCGGGCTCCTCGACCAGCACGGCTCCGACGCGGTGCGCTACTGGGCTGCGTCCTCGCGCCTCGGCACCGACGCGGCCTTCGACCCGCAGAACCCGACGCAGGTCAAGATCGGCCGCCGCCTCGCCATCAAGGTGCTGAACGCGGCGAAGTTCATCCTCGGCTTCGAGGGCGCTGCGGATGCCGCTGTGACCGTGCCCGTCGACCGCAGCATGCTCGCCGAGCTCGCGGGCGTCGTCGAGCGCGCCACCCGCTCGCTCGAGGCCTACGACCACGCCCGAGCCCTCGAACTCGCCGAGACGTTCTTCTGGACGTTCTGCGACGACTATCTCGAGCTCGTGAAGGAGCGCGCCTATGGCGAGCCGAGCCCTGAGCAGGCCTCGGCCGTCGCGGCGCTGAAGACCGCGCTCGGCGTGCTCCTCCGGCTCTTCGCCCCCGTCATCCCGTTCGCGACCGAAGAGGCGTGGCGCTGGTCGCACGACGGCTCGGTGCACGTGGCATCGTGGCCGACCATCGACGAGCTCGCCGCCCGCGGCGAAGCGGGCGTCGAGCTGCTCGAGCTCGCGGGCCTCGCGCTCACCGGCATCCGCCGGGCGAAGACCGACGCGAAGGCGTCGCAGAAGACGCCCGTGACGAGCGCCGTGATCGCAGCACCCGCCGTGACGCTCGCACTGCTCGAGTCGGTCGCATCAGATCTGCGTGCGGTGGGGCGCATCGCCGAGCTCGGCTTCATCGAGGCCGAGTCATTCGAAGTCCGCGACGTCGTCTTCGAGGCGCCGTCGGAATAGGGGGAACCATGAATTACGAGATCAGACCGGCCGGTGACGACGACTTCTTCGGATGGCTGCCGCTGTTCGAGGCGTACTGCCGCTTCTACGAGACCGAGCTCGACGACGCGAAGGCGCTCATCGTCTGGAACTGGATCCGCGATGAGGCGGAGCCGCTGCAGGCCGCACTCGCCGTCGACGACGAGGGCCGGCCCGTCGGGCTCGCCCACTACCGCGCGGTGCCGCACTCGCTGACGGCCACCCGGGGCATGTTCCTCGACGACCTCTACGTCGACGAGGGCGCGCGCGGCTCAGGCATCGGGCGGGCGCTCATCGAGTTCGTGCACGCGCGTGCGGCCGAGATAGGCCAGGGCGGCGTCAGCTGGATCACAGCCGACGACAACACGCCGGCGCAGCAGGTCTACGACCAGCTCGCCAGACGCACCAGCTGGGTCACCTACGAGATGGACGCCTGATGCGTCTCGGCACGCGCTGGGCGTTCGGGGCGGTGCCGCCGGCATCCGTGCCGAACGAACTGCGTGAGCGCATCGCGGCCGCCGAGACGGCCTTCACGGGCGACGGCGCGAACCGCCACTGGACCCTCACCTGGCTCGAGGGCCGGCCGATCGCCGAACTCGACGACGGCACGGTCGTGCGCGACACGATCGTCGACGCGCACGACGCCGACGAGGACTGGTAGCGGGCGCTCAGCTCCAGGAGTTGCGCCGAGGCGCTCGCTCTACGCCCGGGCGATGATCTCGCTGTGCGGCATGAGCAGCCAGCCGTCGTCGTCGGCCGCCCAGGCGCGCCATGCGCCGGCGATGGCACGGAGCTCCTGTACGTCGGCGTGGCCCGACTCGATCGCGTGGGCGGCGAACTGCGACTCCGTCGCGCGCTCGGCCCAGGCACCGCCCCACCACTCGCGTTCGAGCGCCGTGGAGAACACCCACACGGTACCGGTCGTCTCGATGTCGATGAACCCCGCCTCGCGTGCCCAGGTCTTCAGGTGCCGCCCGGCGTCGGGCTCGCCGCCGTTCCACTGGTGCACCGCGTGATAGAGCTCGAGCCACCGGGTGAGACCGGGCGAGACCGGGTTCCAGATCACGCCGCCGTAGTCGACGTCGCGAGCGGCGACGAGCCCGCCGGGCTTCGTGACCCGTCGGAGCTCGCGCAGCGCGTCGACCGGTCGTGCGAGGTGCTGCAGCACCTGGTGGGCGTGCACGACGTCGAAGGTGTCGTCGTCGAAGTCGAGCGCGTAGGCGTCGCCGACCGCGAACTCCACGTTCGCCACTCCCTCGCTCTCGGCGAGACCGGCAGCGGCAGCGACCACGTCGGCCGAGGCGTCGATACCGACGACCGTCCCGGGGCGCACGCGACGCGCGAGGTCGATCGTGATCGTGCCGGGGCCGCTGCCGACGTCGAGCACGCGCATTCCCTCGTGCAGATGGGGCAGGAGGTAGGCCGCCGAATTGTCGACCGTGCGCCAGGAGTGCGTGCGCAGCACGCTCGCATGGTGGCCATGCGTGTACGCGTCTCGGAGACCGGGTGCGGGGCGTTCGGTGCTCATGTTCCGAGCCTAGGCTCCTGCCCGCTCGTGTGACAGCGAACTACGGTGGACGGATGACCGAGCACTCCAATCCGTTCCTCGAGCCGAGTCCGCTGCCCTACCGGCTCCCGCTCTTCGCACTCATCCGCCCCGAGCATTATCGGGAGGCGATCGAGGCGGGCATGCGCGAGCAGCGCCAGGCGGTCGAGGCGATCGCAACGGATGCCGCGCCGCCCACGTTCGAGAACACCGTCGTCGCCCTCGAGCGCTCGGGAGCGCTGCTGCGACGCGTGCTCCCGGTGTTCGAGAATGCGAGCTCGGCCGACAGCGACGCCGCGATCGACGCCATCGAGGTCGAGTTCGCGCCGCTGCTGTCGGCCCACCACGACGCGATCCGCCTCGATCCGCGGCTCTACGCCCGACTCGCCGAGCTGCACGCCGCCCGCGGCTCGCTCGAGCTCGATGCGGAGTCGGCGGAGCTGCTCGACCGGTTCCACCGCACCGCGACCCTCGCCGGCGCCGCTCTCGGCGAGGCCGATCGCGACGAGCTCACGGCACGGGGCACCCGCCTCTCCGAGCTGACAACGGCGTTCCAGCAGCATCTGCTCGCCGACGCGAACGACCTCGCGCTGCATCTGACCGACCCCGACGACCTCGCCGGACTCGACGAGGGCCGGCGCTCCGCCGCGCGCGAGGCCGCACTCGCGCGCGGTCTCGACGGCTGGCTCATCACGCTCGTGCTGCCGACCGGCCAGCCGACGCTCGCGTCCCTCGAGCGCGATGCGGTGCGCGACCGCCTGTTCATCGCGTCGCGGTCGCGCGGATGCCGCGGCGGCGCCCACGACACCCGCGACACCCTTCTCGAGATCGCGCGACTCCGCGCCGAGCGCGCGGCCCTGCTCGGCTTCGACGACCATGCCGCAGCGGTCACCGTCGATGAGACGGCCGGCACGCCCGAGGCGGTCGCCGAGTTGCTCGAACGACTCGTGCCCGCCGCGACGGCGAACGCCCGGCGCGAAGGGCTCGCCCTCGCCGAGCAGGCGGCAGTCGACGGCCGCCGTGCGGTCGCGGCATCCGACTGGGCCCTGCTGAGCGAAGCGGTGCGACGCGAGCGGTACGCGGCCGACCTCGAGGAGATGCGCCCGTACCTGGAGTTCGATCGGGTGCTGACGCGGGGCGTGTTCCACGCTGCGCACCTGCTCTACGGGCTCACGTTCGAAGAGCGCACCGATCTCGTCGGCTACCATCCCGAGACCCGCGTGTTCGAGGTGTTCGAAGAGGACGGAACACCCGTCGGCCTCTACCTGCTCGACCTCTACACACGCGACTCGAAGCGGGGCGGTGCGTGGATGAGCGCGCTCGTCGAGCAGTCGAAGCTCGAGGGCACGCTGCCGGTCGTCGTCAACAACATGAACGTCGCCCGGCCGGCCGCCGGCGAACCGACCCTGCTCACGCTCGACGAGACCGAGACCCTCTTCCACGAGTTCGGCCACGCGCTGCACGGACTGCTCTCGAACGTCGTGCACGCCTCGATGTCGGGCACGAACGTGTACCGCGACTTCGTCGAGCTGCCGAGCCAGGTCAACGAGCTGTGGGTGCTGCGGCCCGAGGTGCTCGGCGAGTACGCGGTGCATCACGAGACCGGCGATCGGATGCCGCAGCAGCTCGTCGATCGGCTACTGGCGTCGCGCACGTTCAACGAGGGGTTCTCGACCACCGAGTACCTCGCAGCGGCCGTGCTCGACCAGGCGTGGCACCGACTCTCCCCCGCCGAGGCCGAGGCCGTCACCGACGTCGCCGAGTTCGAGCACCGAGCACTCGCTGCGGCCGGGCTCGACGACCCCCTCGTGCCGCCGCGCTACTCGAGCACCTACTTCGCACACGTCTTCGCGGGCGGATACGACGCAGGGTACTACTCGTACATCTGGAGCGAGGTACCCGGCGCCGACATCATGGCGTGGTTCGAGGCGAACGGCGGTGCCACGCGCGAGAACGGTGCGCGGTACCGCACCGAGATCCTCGCCGTCGGCGGGTCCCGCGACCCGCGAGAGTCGATCCGGCGCCTCCTCGGGCGCGAACCCGAGATCGGCGCACTCCTCGAGCGCCGCGGGCTCGCCTGAGACGGCGGATGCCCCGTGCAGCCCGCTGCACGGGGCATCCGAAGGTGTCGAGCTGGTGGCTCGGATCGCGAGACTCAGATCGCGAAGCCGAGCGCCCGCATCATGTCGCGGCCGTCGTCGGTGATGCGCTCGGGGCCCCACGGCGGCATCCACACCCAGTTGATGCGGAAGGCGTCGACGGTGCCGTCGAGCGCCTCGGCCGTCTGCTCCTCGATGACGTCGGTGAGCGGGCATCCGGCGCTCGTGAGCGTCATGTGGATCACCAGTGCGTCGTTCTCGTCGTCCCAGCCGAGGTCGTAGATGAGGCCGAGGTCGACGATGTTGACCCCGAGCTCGGGGTCCATGACGTCTTTCAGCGCTTCTTCGACCTCGTCGTAGCGCTCTGGTGCGAGGGAGGAGACCATGGTCGGATTCTACCCTCTGCCTATTCGGCCGAGGCCGCGGCCGCGGACTCCGCGACCTGGTAACGGTCGTAGCCCTCTTCTTCGAGACGGTCGGCGAGCTCTGCGCCGCCCTGCTCGGCGATCTTGCCCGCGACGAAGACGTGCACGAAGTCGGGCTTGATGTAGCGGAGGATGCGCGTGTAGTGCGTGATGAGCAGCACGCCGAGCCCGGTGTTCGAGTGCGCCCGGTTGACACCCTCGGAGACGATCTTCAGCGCGTCGACGTCGAGGCCCGAGTCGGTCTCGTCGAGCACGGCGAACTTCGGCTTCAGCAGTTCGAGCTGGAGGATCTCGTTGCGCTTCTTCTCGCCGCCCGAGAAGCCCTCGTTGACGTTGCGCTCGGCGAACGCCGAGTCCATCTTGAGGTTGCCCATCGACTCGCGCACGTCCTTGATCCAGCCGCGGATCGAGGGCGCCTCGCCGTCGATCGCCGTCTTGGCGGTGCGGAGGAAGTTGGTGACGGTCACGCCGGGGATCTCGACGGGGTACTGCATCGCGAGGAAGAGGCCCGCGCGTGCACGCTCGTCGACCGACATGTCGAGCACGTTCTCGCCGTCGAGGAGGATCTCGCCCTCGACGACCTGGTACTTGGGGTGACCGGCGATCGTGTAGGCGAGCGTCGACTTGCCCGAGCCGTTGGGGCCCATGATCGCGTGGATCTCGCCCTCGTTGATGACGAGGTCGACGCCGCGGAGGATCTCGCGCGTGCCCTGGTCGGTCTCGACGTTGACGTGGAGGTTCTTGATCTCGAGAACGGACATGTTCGTAGTGGTCTCTTTCGGTTGCCGGCCGTTCCGGGCCGGAGAAGGTTGGGTCAGACGGCCAGGGTGACCGCGGGATCGATGTGGACGTCGCCGTCCTTGAGCTCGACCTGGTACACCGGGACGGGCTCGTACGCGGGCAGCGTGAGCGGCTTGCCCGTCTTGAGGGAGAACATGGAGCCGTGCGCCCAGCACTCGAGGGTGTCGTCTTCCACGAAGCCCTCGGCCAGCGAGATGTCGCCGTGCGTGCAGGTGTCGCCGATGGCGAAGACGTCACCCGCGGCGTCCTTCACGACCGCGATGGGAACGCCCTCGAGCACGAAGCGCGAAGCCTGGTTGACGGCGAGGTCGTCGATGGCGCACACACGCACGGATGTCACGTCAGCGACCTTCCAGTTCAGCCTCGATCGCCGCCGTGAGGCGGGCTTCGAGGTCGGCCGAGCCGATCTTCTGCACGATGTCGGTGAGGAAGCCGCGCACGACGAGGCGACGTGCCTCGTCTTCGCGGATGCCGCGTGCCATGAGGTAGAACAGCTGCTCGTCGTCGAAACGGCCCGTGGCACTCGCGTGACCGGCCCCCTCGATGTCGCCTGTCTCGATCTCGAGGTTCGGCACGGAGTCGGCGCGGGTGCCCTCGGTGAGCACGAGGTTGCGGTTCTGCTCGTAACTGTCGGTGCCGACCGCCGCGTTGCCGATGAGCACGTCGCCGATCCAGACGGTGCGAGCACCGGAGCCCTGCAGCGCGCCCTTGTAGGTCACGCGGCTCTTGGTGTGCGGTGCGTCGTGGTGCACGTAGACCTGCTGCTCGAGGTGCTGGCCTGCGTCGGCGAAGTAGAGGCCCAGGGCTTCGATGTCGGCGCCCTGCTCGGCCAGGTGGGTCGACGGGTTCACCCGCACGACCTTGCCGCCGAGCGAGACGACGATGTGCTTCAGGAATGCGTCGCGGCCGAGGCGGGCGAACTGGCTCGAAAGGTGCACGGCCTCGTCGTCCCACTCCTGCAGCGAGACGACCGTGAGGGATGCCCCGTCGCCGACCAGGATCTCGACGTTCTCGCTGAGGCGAGCCGCCCCCGTGCCGGCGAGCACGACGAAGCCGCGACTGTTCGGCGCCGCCTCGATCACGGTGTGCGCAGCGCGCGGGGTGTCGCCGAGGCCCGTGCGGGTCACGAACGCGATCTTCTCGTCTTCACCGGTGACGGAGACGAGGAGTGCCTCGTCGAACGTCGACCACGCGTTGGCGCTCGCGCGCTCCTCGGGCGTGCCCGCCGTGCCGATGCGGGAGTCGCCCCGCGGAATGTACGAGAACGCGATGCCCGCGGCATCCGTCGTCTCGATCGCGAGGCGCGAGCCGTCGAGCTCGCCGCTGATCAGGTCGGCGAAGGCCGCGATCGGCGAGAACTTCCACTCGTGCTCGCGACCGGTGACGGGCGCGAACTCGTCGACGTTCACCGAGCGGAACCGCTCGGAGCGGGTCTGCACCGGCACGAAGGCGCCGTCGGAGTGCGCGACGAGGCCGTGCTGGGCCGCAGTGGGCATGGCTGTGCTGGTCATCTGATCGGTCATTCCTAGCCGACGCTGCCTTCCATGCCCATCTCGATGAGCTTGTTGAGTTCCATCGCGTATTCCATGGGGAGCTCGCGCGCGATCGGCTCGATGAAGCCGCGCACGATCATCGACATGGCCTCGGTCTCGTCGATGCCGCGGCTCATCAGGTAGAAGAGCTGCTCCTCGCTGACCTTCGACACCGTCGCCTCGTGGCCGAGCTTCACGTCGTCGACGCGGATGTCGATCGCCGGATAGGTGTCGGAGCGGGAGATCGTGTCGACGAGCAGCGCGTCGCAGACGACGCTGTTCGCCGAGTGGTGGGCGTTGGCGTCGATGCGCACCTCGCCGCGATAGCCGGCCCGGCCGCCGCCGCGCGCGATCGACTTCGAGACGATCGACGACTGCGTGTACGGCGCCATGTGGATCATCTTCGCGCCGGCGTCCTGGTGCTGGCCCGGGCCCGCGAAGGCGACCGAGAGCGTCTCGCCCTTGGCGTGCTCGCCCATGAGGAAGATCGACGGGTACTTCATCGTGACCTTCGAGCCGATGTTGCCGTCGACCCACTCCATGGTGGCGCCTTCGGCGGCGGTCGCGCGCTTGGTCACGAGGTTGTAGACGTTGTTCGACCAGTTCTGGATCGTCGTGTAGCGCACGCGTGCGTCTTTCTTCACGATGATCTCGACGACGGCCGAGTGCAGCGAGTCGCTCTTGTAGATCGGTGCCGTGCAGCCCTCGATGTAGTGCACGTAGCTGCCCTCATCGGCGATGATCAGCGTGCGCTCGAACTGGCCCATGTTCTCGGTGTTGATGCGGAAGTAGGCCTGCAGCGGGATCTCGACGTGCACGCCCTTCGGCACGTAGACGAACGAACCGCCCGACCAGACGGCCGTGTTGAGCGCCGCGAACTTGTTGTCGCCCGCGGGGATGACGGTGCCGAAGTACTCCTCGAAGAACTCGGGGTGCTCCTTCAGCGCGGTGTCGGTGTCCATGAAGATGACGCCCTGGCGCTCGAGCTCTTCGTTGATCTGGTGGTAGACCACTTCGGACTCGTACTGGGCCGCGACGCCCGCGACGAGGCGCTGGCGCTCGGCCTCGGGGATGCCGAGCTTCTCGTACGTGTTCTTGATGTCGTCGGGCAGGTCCTCCCAGGTCTGGGCCTGCTTCTCGGTCGAGCGCACGAAGTACTTGATGTTGTCGAAGTCGATCTCCGACAGGTCGGCGCCCCAGGTGGGCATGGGCTTGCGCTCGAAGAGCTGCAGCGCGCGCTGGCGGCGCTGGAGCATCCATTCGGGTTCGCTCTTCAGCCCTGAGATGTCGGCGACCACCTCCGGCGAGATGCCGCGTCGGGCGGAAGCCCCCGCGGCGTCGGAGTCGGCCCAGCCGAACTCGTAGGTACCGAGTCCTTCGAGTTCCGGTCGGTCGATCAGTACGTCCGTCATGCTCTCCCTCTTCTCCTCCCGTGCAACCGGCTATCAGGCCGGCTCATTCCCCTCGTGAGTCGAGGTGCTCGTTGAGTGGGTGATGATGTGCCCGGTGGCGCTAGTGCCAACCTAAGATGGTATGCGGCCCGTGGCGCGCGATCTCGCGCGGTCGGCGGGCCTCCCAACCCCTCAAGTCTATAGGGTCGCGGTGGGTGCCGGGCAGGACTCCCAGTGCCGTCACAGCGCGATCCGGATCAGGAACGACCCGCGTGACCCGCTCTCTCCGCTTCTTCGCCTGGGCCTCGTTCGTGCTCAACGTGCTGATCATCGCGACGGGCGGCGCAGTGCGCCTCACGGGATCGGGGCTCGGCTGCAGCGACTGGCCGGTCTGCGTGCCCGGGTCCCTCGTTCCGACGCCCGAGCTCGGCATCCACGGGGTCATCGAGTTCGCGAACCGCACGATCAGCGGTCCGCTCCTGATCGCGGCGATCGGTGTGCTGATCTTGGTCTGGCGCCGCCGCAGCGAACGGCGCGACCTCTTCGTGCTCGCGGTCCTCGTCTTCGTGCTCGTCATCGTGCAGGCGCTCGTCGGCGCGTTCGTGGTCTGGCAGGAGCTCGCCGCGGCGCTCGTCGGCTTCCACTACACCGTCTCGGTCGTCATCGTCTGCATCGCGGCGGCCTTCCTCGTCCGCATGTACGAGCCCGGCGGATCACGGGAGATCGCCGTGCCGAAGCCCTACGCGATCCTCACCCACGTCACGAGCGCGGTGCTGGCGCTGACGGTCGTGGTCGGCGTCGTCACCACCGCGTCGGGTCCGCACTCGGGCGATGAGGACGTCATCCGCACGGGGGTCGATGCGAGCGTGCTCGCGCACGTGCACTCCTGGCCCGGTTACGCACTGCTCGTGCTGACCCTCGCGCTCGTCGCGGCGGCATGGCGCCTGAAGCTGCCGACGCTCCGCTGGTCGATCGCGCTGCTCGCGATCGAGCTCGTGCAGGTCGGCGTCGGCCTCTACCAGTCGCGCAACGGCCTTCCGGTGCTGGCCGTCGGCGTGCACATGGTGCTCGCCGCGCTCACGGCCGCCGCGATGACGGTCGTCATCATGCGACTCAAGCGCCCGGTGGCCGCGGATGCCGCGCGCGAGACGTCGCCCGTCGAGGCATCCGCTCACTGATGCTCGTCAGGCACCGCGGCAGCGAGCCGCGCATCTCGCCCGAAGCAACGGTCGCCCCGGGCGCCGTGATCTCCGGCGACGTGCGCGTCGAGGCCGGCGCCCGCATCCTGCACGGAGCCGTGCTCACGGCCGAAGACGGCGAGGTCCGTGTCGGCACGAACTCCGTGATCCTCGAGCACGCGCTGGTGCGCGGACGCGCGGGGCATCCGGCGCTCATCGGCGATGGCGTCATGATCGGCCCGCACGCGCACGTCAACGGAGCGAAGATCGGCGACGGCGCGTTCGTCGCCACCGGCGCATCCGTGTTCCCCGGCGCCGTCGTCGGCGAAGGCGCCGAGGTGCGCATCAACGCGGTCGTCCAGGTGAACACGACGCTGGAACCGGGGACGGTCGTCCCGATCGGATGGATCGCGGTCGGCACGCCCGCGCAGCTGTTCAGCCCCGATCGGCACGACGAGATCTGGGCCGTCCAGCAGGCGCTCGACTTCCCCGGCACCGTCTACGGCGTCGACCGCTCGACCGGGATGGCGGAGATCATGCAGCGGCAGTCGGCGTTCTACGCAGCGCACGACGCCGACGAGATCCTCGACTGACGGGTTCGGCGGCGAGAACCCACCGGCGCCTGCGGCTCGCGGAGCCTCGCCGCTGCCCCGCTAGAACGGGAGCAGCGGATCGATGCCGACCGCGAGGAAGAGCAGCGACAGATACGCGATCGAGCCGTGGAAGACCCGCATCGGCGAGACCTGCTGGTGGCGGATCGCGAGGTTGTAGAGGCGGTGCGTCTCATAGATGAACCAGACGCCCGTGACGAGCGCGACCGTCGAGTAGACGAGGCCCATGTCGGCGATGGGGATGAGCAGCAGCGAGCACGCCACCGTCGCCCACGCGTAGAGGATGACCTGGAGTCCCACCTGCGCACGGCCGCGGACGACGGCGAGCATCGGCACGCCGGCAGCCGCGTAATCGTCTTTGTACTTCATCGAGAGCGGCCAGTAGTGCGGCGGCGTCCAGAGGAAGATGATGAGGAACAGGATGACGGGCGGCCAGCTGAGGTCGCCCGTGACCGCGGCCCAGCCGATGAGCACGGGCATGCAGCCCGCGACGCCGCCCCAGACGATGTTCTGGGCCGTGCGGCGCTTCAGGATCAGGCTGTAGAAGACGACGTAGAGCAGGATCGCGCCGAGCGAGAGCGCAGCGGCGAGCCAGTTCGTGAAGAGACCGAGCCAGACGATCGAGGCGATGCCGAGGCCGTAGGCGAAGACGAGCGCCTCGCGGTCGCTCAGTTCGCCGGTGACCAGCGGACGGCCCTGTGTGCGCTTCATGACCCGGTCGATGTCGCGGTCGATGTAGCAGTTGAACGCCCCGGCGGAGCCGGCGCTCATGGCGCCGCCGACGAGGGTCGCGATGAGCAGCCAAAGGCTCGGCAGCCCCTGCTGGGCGAGGATCATCGTCGGGGCGGTCACGACGAGCAGCAACTCGATCACTCGCGGCTTGGTGAGCGCGAGGTAGGCGGCGAGCTTTCGCCGTACGGTCATCGCCGGTCGGGGGTCACGGGTCTCTACGGCTGCCTGCATCGTTCCTCTTCCGGCACGCGAGCACGCAAAGCACGGCCACGCCCGCAATCGATTCTATGACATCATGTGTCGCCCGTCGGTCGGCGCCCTTCCGCGCCGCTGTCGGCCTCACTGCCGAGCGCAGGCCGGGTGAGCTTCGCGTCACCGTCATGAAACCTGAGGAGTCCATATACTTGGCATCAGCGCGCCCGACGGCGCGGTTTCGAATTGCCGTCCGGTGCAGGCGACCAGGTGTCATCCGCCGGGCAAACTCGCGCCGAAGCGATTCCAGGGGTGCTCGGGACCATCGGTTTCCCGTCACCGTCCAGCGACCGGAAGGAACAGCACAATCGTGGCAACTCTGCAGTGGGAATCTCTGGACGACCAGGCGGTCGACACGGCCCGCGTCCTCGCGGCCGACGCCGTCGAGAAGGTCGGCAACGGGCATCCCGGCACCGCGATGAGCCTCGCGCCCGCCGCCTACCTCCTCTTCCAGAAGGTCATGCGCCGCGACCCGTCCGACCACGCCTGGCTCGGCCGCGACCGCTTCATCCTCTCGGCGGGTCACTCCTCGCTGACCCAGTACGTGCAGCTCTTCCTCGCGGGCGACGGCCTCGAGCTCTCCGACCTCGAGTCGCTGCGCACCTGGGGGTCCAAGACCCCCGGTCACCCCGAGTACGGCCACACCGCGGGCGTCGAGATCACGACGGGCCCGCTCGGCCAGGGCCTCGCCTCCGCGGTCGGCTTCGCGTACGCCTCGCGCTTCGAGCGCGGCCTCTTCGACCCGGATGCCGCGGCGGGCACGAGCCCGTTCGACCACTTCGTCTACGTCGTCGCCGGTGACGGCGACCTGCAGGAGGGCATCACGAGCGAGGCCTCCTCGCTCGCCGGCCACCAGCAACTCGGCAACCTCGTGGTGATCTACGACTCCAACCAGATCTCGATCGAAGACGACACCAACATCGCCTTCACCGAAGACGTCGCCAAGCGTTACGAGTCCTACGGATGGCACGTGCAGACCGTCGACTGGAAGAAGACGGGCAAATACGTCGAAGACGTGGCCGAACTGCACGCCGCGATCGAGGCCGCCAAGGGCGAGTCCGACAAGCCCTCGATCATCATCCTGAAGACGATCATCGGTTGGCCGTCGCCCGGCAAGCAGAACTCCGGCAAGATCCACGGCTCGGCACTCGGCGCAGCCGAACTCGCCGCGACGAAGGAGGTGCTCGGCTTCGACCCCGAGCAGACCTTCGCCGTCGCCGAAGACGTGCTCGCCCACACGCGCGGCGCCATCGAGCGCGGCGCAGCCGAGCACGCCGAATGGCAGCTCGCCTTCGACGCATGGGCCGCGGCGAACCCCGACCGCAAGGCGCTGCTCGACCGTCTCGAGGCCGGCGAACTCCCCGCCGACGTCGAGTCCGTGCTCCCCGTCTTCGAAGGCGGCACCGAGGTCTCCACGCGTGCAGCGTCGGGCAAGGTCATCAACGCCCTCGCCGGCGTGCTGCCCGAGCTCTGGGGCGGCTCCGCCGACCTCGCCGAGTCGAACCTGACCACGATCAACGGGGCGGCGTCGTTCATTCCGACCGAATGGTCGACCCACGAGTTCTCGGGAAACCCCTACGGCCGCGTGCTGCACTTCGGCATCCGCGAGCACGCCATGGGCGCCATCGTCAACGGCATCGTGCTGCACGGCAAGACCCGCGCCTTCGGCGGCACCTTCCTGATCTTCAGCGACTACATGCGGCCCGCCGTGCGTCTCGCCGCGCTCATGCAGGTGCCCTCGATCTTCGTGTGGACCCACGACTCCGTCGCCCTCGGCGAAGACGGCCCGACGCACCAGCCGATCGAGCAGCTCGCGACGCTCCGGGCGATCCCGGGCCTCACGGTCGTGCGGCCCGCCGACGCCAACGAGGTCGCGCACGCCTGGCTCGAGATCCTGAAGCGCACGGATGCCCCTGCGGGCATCGCGCTCACCCGCCAGAACATCCCCGTGTTCGAGCGGGGCGCGGCCGAGGCATCCGGCGACACCCTCGCGGCCGCGTCGAACGTGGCGAAGGGCGCCTACGTGCTCGCCGAGGCCGCGTCGGGCACGCCCGACGTGATCCTCATCGCCACCGGTTCCGAGGTGCAGCTCGCGCTCGCGGCCCGCGAGACGCTCGCGGCCGAGGGCATCGGCGCACGCGTCGTCTCCGCGCCGTCGCTCGAGTGGTTCGAGGAGCAGCCGGCCGAGTACCGCGAGCAGGTGCTGCCCTCGGGCGTCACGGCCCGGGTCTCGGTCGAAGCCGGCCTCGCGCTCTCGTGGCACCGCTACCTCGGCTCGCGCGGACGCGCAGTGTCGATCGAGCACTTCGGCGCCTCCGCCGATTACAAGACCCTGTTCCGCGAGTTCGGCATCACGGCCGAGGCCGTCGTCGCCGCCGCGAAGGAATCGCTCGCGTCGGCCTGACGCGCGCCAGAAGAGGAGAAACTCCCATGACCAGCTCCCCCACTGCAGCACTGTCGGAGGCCGGCGTCAGCATCTGGCTCGACGACCTCTCGCGTGAGCGCATCGCCTCGGGCGACCTCGCCCGGCTCATCGCCGAGCGCGACGTCGTCGGCGTGACCACCAACCCGACGATCTTCGCCGGCGCCCTCGCCAAGGGCGAGCGCTACGTGGCGCAGGTGCACGAACTCGCCGCGGCCGGCGCCGACGTCGACACCGCGGTCTTCGAGATCACGACCGACGACGTGCGCGACGCCGCCGACGTCTTCCGCCCCGTGTACGACCGGTCGGGCGGCTTCGACGGCCGCGTCTCGATCGAGGTCTCCCCCGCGCTCGCCCGCGACACCGCCGGCACGATCGCCGAGGCGAAGTCGCTCTGGGCGAAGGTCGACCGTCCGAACGCGATGATCAAGATCCCCGCCACCGTCGAAGGCCTCGACGCGATCACCGAGGCCATCGGCTCGGGCATCAGCGTCAACGTCACGCTGATCTTCAGCCTCGAGCGCTACCGCCAGGTCATCGCCGCCTACCTCGCCGGCCTCGAGCAGGCGAAGGCCGCGGGCCACGATCTCTCGACGATCCACTCCGTCGCCTCGTTCTTCGTCTCGCGCGTCGACACCGAGATCGACAAGCGGCTCGAGGCCATCGGCACCGACGCAGCCCTCGCACTGAAGAGCAAGGCCGGCATCGCGAACGCGCGCCTCGCCTACGAGCTCTTCGAGCAGGAGTTCGGCGGCGAGCGTGCCGCAGCGCTCCTCGCAGCGGGTGCGAACCGCCAGCGCCCCCTCTGGGCATCGACCGGCGTGAAGGACCCTGCGCTGCCCGACACCCTCTACGTGACCGAGCTCGTCGCACCCGGCGTCGTGAACACCATGCCCGAGAAGACCCTCGAGGCGACGTTCGACCACGGCGTCATCACGGGCGACACCGTCACCGGCGCATACACGCAGGCCGGTGCGGTGCTCGAAGCGCTCGCAGCGATCGGCGTCGACTACGACGACGTGACCCTCGTGCTCGAGAACGAGGGCGTCGACAAGTTCATCGTCTCGTGGAACGAACTGCTCGACACCGTTCGCGGTGCGCTGGAGGCCGCACGATGAGCTTCCGCATCTCCGTGAGCGGAGCTGCGGCCGACGCCGTGCGCGCCACGGTGCCGGGGCTCGTGGCAGACCTGGTCGCGAGTGGCATCACCGCCCAGGATGCCTCCCTCTGGGGACCCGAGGCCGAATCCGAGGCTGCGAAGCGACTCGGCTGGACCGAGGCCGTGGCGATCTCACGACCGCTCGTGCCGCAGATCGAGGCCCTCCGCGAGGAGCTCGCAGCCGCCGGTGTCGACCACATCGTGCTCGCCGGCATGGGCGGCTCGTCGCTCGCGCCCGAGGTCATCACGCGCACGACGGGCGTCGACCTCACCGTGCTCGACTCCACCGAGCCGGGTCAGGTTCGCGCGGCGCTCGCCCACCGACTCGAGACGTCGGCACTCGTCGTCTCGTCGAAGTCGGGTTCGACCGTCGAGACCGACAGTCAGCGCCGCGTGTACGAGCAGGCCTTCCGCGACGCCGGCATCGACCCCACGACCCGCATCGTCGTCGTGACCGACCCGGGTTCACCGCTCGACGAGTCGGCCCGCGCGGCGGGCTACCGCGTGTTCAACGCCGACCCCGATGTGGGCGGCCGCTACTCGGCGCTCACCGCCTTCGGCCTCGTGCCCTCCGGGCTCGCGGGGGTCGACATCGCCGAGGTGCTCGACGAGGCCGAGACGATCGAGCTCTCGCTCGCCATCGACAGCCCCGAGAACCCCGGGCTCGTGCTCGGCGCCGCGATCGCGGCGACGGCTCCCCTTCGCGACAAGCTCGGCATCATCGCCGACGGCACCCACATCGTCGGGCTCCCCGACTGGGCCGAACAGCTCATCGCGGAGTCGACGGGCAAGAACGGCACGGGGCTCCTCCCCGTCGTGTTGGACGTCGACGCACCCGAGCTCGGCGAAGGCCTCGCGGATCTGCAGATCGTGCGCATCGTCGACGATGCCGGCGACGACATCTTCGGTCGCGACGACTCCGGCGAGATCCGCGTGTCGGGCACCCTCGGCGCGCAGCTCCTCGTCTGGGAGTACGCGACCGTGGTCGCCGGCCGCATCCTCGGCATCAACCCGTTCGACCAACCCGACGTCGAGTCGGCGAAGATCGCAGCACGGGGCCTCCTCGACGCACGCCCCGAGCCCACGCCGGCCGCGTTCGTCGAGCAGGGCATCGAGGTGCGCGGCACCCCAGAGGTCATCGGCGCATCGAGCGACCTCGCCTCGGCGATCGACGTGCTACTCGAAGAGCTGCCGGCCGACGGCTACCTCTCGATCCAGGCCTACGTCGACCGGGTCGCCCACCCCGAGCTCGAGCGGCTTCGCGGCCTGCTCGCGGCGCGTGCCGGCCGACCGGTCACGTTCGGCTGGGGCCCGCGCTTCCTCCACTCGACCGGCCAGTTCCACAAGGGCGGCCCCGCGGTCGGAGCCTTCCTGCAGATCACGCAGCAGCCCGCGGAAGACCTCGAGATCCCCGATCGTCCGTTCACCTTCGGCCAGTTGATCGCCGCCCAAGCCTCGGGCGACGCGAGCGTGCTCGCCGAACTCGGTCGCCCGGTGCTCACCCTCACCCTCACCGACCCCTCGGCCGGCGCGGCGACGCTGTTCGACGTCGTCGCCTGAGAACCCGGAGGAACGATGCAACCGGCTGAGATCACCGCGACGCACAACCCGCTCCGCTCCCCCAAGGACTACCGGCTCAACCGCATCGCGGGTCCGTCGAGTCTCATCATCTTCGGCGTCACGGGCGACCTGTCGCGCAAGAAGCTGATGCCGGCGGTCTACGACCTCGCGAACCGGGGGCTCCTGCCTCCGGGCTTCGCACTCGTCGGCTTCGCCAGGCGGGAATGGGCCGACCAGGACTTCGAGAAGGTCGTGCACGACTCCGTCAAGGAGTACGCCCGCACCGAGTTCCGTGAAGACGTCTGGAAGCAGTTGGCTCGCGGCATCCGCTTCGTACCCGGCGACTTCGACGACGACGCGGCCTTCGACCGCCTCCGCGAGGTCGTCCAAGACCTCGATCGCGAGCGCGGCACGATGGGCAACCACGCGTTCTACCTATCGATCCCGCCGAAGTCGTTCCCGCTCGTCACCGAGCAGCTGAAGCGCTCCGGCCTCACCGAGCAGCGCGGCGACCAGTGGCGCCGCGTCGTCATCGAGAAGCCGTTCGGCAGCGACCTGAAGACGGCGCGCGAGCTGAACGACGTCGTGGCGTCGGTCTTCCCGCCCGACTCGGTGTTCCGCATCGATCACTACCTCGGCAAGGAGACCGTCCAGAACATCCTGGCGCTCCGCTTCGCGAACCAGCTCTACGAGCCCATCTGGAACGCGAACCACGTCGACCACGTGCAGATCACGATGGCGGAGGACATCGGCGTCGGCGGACGCGCCGGGTACTACGACGGCATCGGCGCTGCACGCGACGTGATCCAGAACCACCTGCTGCAGCTCCTCGCACTCACCGCTATGGAGGAGCCGATCTCATTCGAGGCCGGCGACCTGCGCGCCGAGAAGGAGAAGATCCTCGCGGCCGTGCGCCTGCCGGAGGATCTCGCGACCGGCACCGCTCGCGGCCAGTACGCCGGCGGCTGGCAGGGCGGCGAGAAGGTCATCGGATTCCTCGACGAAGACGGCATGAACCCCGAGTCGACGACCGAGACCTACGCCGCCATGAAGCTGACCATCGGCACGCGCCGCTGGGCGGGCGTGCCGTTCTACCTGCGTGCGGGCAAGCGCCTCGGCCGACGCGTCACCGAGATCGCGGTCGTGTTCAAGCGCGCGCCGCAGCAGGTGTTCGCCGACAGCCAGACCTCGCAGCTCGGCCAGAACGCGCTCGTCATCCGCGTGCAGCCCGACGAGGGCGTCACGATCCGTTTCGGATCGAAGGTGCCGGGTGCCGGCATGCAGGTGCGCGACGTGACCATGGACTTCGGCTACGGCCACGCCTTCACCGAGGCGAGCCCCGAGGCCTACGAACGCCTGATCCTCGACGTGCTGCTCGGCGACCCGCCCCTCTTCCCCCGCCAGGAGGAGGTCGAACTCTCCTGGAAGATCCTCGACCCGATCGAGGAGTTCTGGGCGACGCAGGGACAGCCCGAGCAGTACCGCCCCGGCACCTGGGGCCCGGCCTCCGCCGATGAACTCCTCGAACGCGACGGACGAAGCTGGAGACGCCCATGATCGTCGATCTGCCCGACACGACGACCAGCCAGGTCTCGAAGACCCTCGTGAAGATCCGCGAAGAGGGCGGCGTCGTCGCCCTCGGCCGCGTGCTCACCCTCGTCATCGCCACCTCGCCCGGTGTCGAGGAGGAGGCGATCGAAGCGGCGAACGACGCATCGCGCGAGCACCCGATGCGTGTCATCGTCGTCTCGACCGAGCCGGGCACCGAGACGTCGGCGGTCGCTCCTCGGCTCGACGCCGAGATCCGCGTCGGCGGCGACGCCGGTGCGAGCGAGGTCATCGTGCTCCGCGCCTGCGGTGACGCCGCACGCGACGAGGAGAGCCTCATCATGGCGCTCCTCCTCCCCGATGCCCCGGTCGTCACGTGGTGGCCGGGCGCAGCGCCCGAGGTTCCCGGGCGCTCGCCGCTCGGGCGCATCGCGCATCGCAGAATCACGGATGCCTCGGCGCAGCCCGACCCGCAGGCGGCGCTTCGCGCACTCGCCGGCAACTACACGCCCGGCGACGCCGACTTCGCATGGACGAGGCTCACCCTCTGGCGCGCCCAGCTCGCCGCGGTGCTCGACCAGCCCCCGTACGAACCCGTGACCCGGGTGCACGTGAGCGGTGCGGTCGACTCGCCGTCGACCACCCTCCTCGCGGCCTGGCTGCGACTGCAGCTCAACGCCCCGACCGAGTACGAGCTCGCCGGGCCCGAAGCCGGGTACCACGGCATCCACGGGGTCAGCCTCGAACGCGACGGCGGCACGATCGAGCTGATCCGCGACGTGCCGGGCATCGCAACGCTCCGTCAGCCCGGTCAGCCGCGGCACGACCTCGCCCTCGCTCGTCGGAACCTGCGCGACTGTCTCGCCGACGAGCTGCGCCGCCTCGACCCCGATGAGTTGTACGGTGAGGTGATCACCCGCGGACTCGAGCTCCTCGACGCCGGCGGCGAAGGAGGAACCGCATGACGAACGAACGACGCGTGCTCGTGCACCCCGACAAGGCCTCACTCGCCGGGTCGGTCGCGGCGCGCTTCATCACGAAGCTCCTCGACATCCTCGACACGCAGGCCGTGGCGCACATCGTGCTCACGGGCGGCTCCATGGGCGCCGCGGTGCTCGAGTCGGTGGGTTCATCTCCCGCGCACACCTCGATCGACTGGTCGCGCGTGCACTTCTGGTGGGGCGACGAGCGCTGGCTTTCGGCCGGTGACACCGAGCGAAACGACGAGCAGGCTCGCGTCGCGTTCCTCGGAGCACTCGAGCTGCCGTCCGAGAACCTGCACCCGTTCCCCGCAGTCGACTCCGGGCTCGACCTCGATGCGGCGGCAGAGGCCTACGCGGCCGAACTCGCGGCGCACGGCGCCGACGGGCTCCCGCATCCGATCTTCGACATCACGTTCCTCGGCGTCGGACCCGACGGGCACGTCGCCTCACTCTTCCCGCACCGCTCCGGCATCCAGGTCACCGATCGCACGGTGATCGCCGTGCGCAACTCGCCGAAGCCGCCGCCCGAGCGACTCAGCCTCACGCGACCGGTCATCAACGCGTCGCAGCGCGTGTGGATGGTGCTCGCGGGCGCCGACAAGGCCTCAGCACTCGGGCTGGCCCTCGCCGGTGCGAGCCGCGACGAGGTGCCGGTGGCTGGCATCAAGGGTCGGCGGAGAACGGTGTTCTTCGTCGATGCCGACGCGGCATCCGAAGTGCCCGAATCGCTCATCGCGCGCGACTACTGACACACGAGCGACACCGCGACAGACGCGAGAAGGGGGCGGCCCCCCGCCGCCCCCCTCTCGCGTTCGCGACTCTGATCAGGCCGTGGGGGCCGGACCGCGACCCGGGCGGAGCAGCGGGAGTGCATCGTCGCGCCGTG
>NZ_JAZHYX010000003.1:138143-459149 GCF_036576125.1 Agromyces sp. CCNWLW203
CCACCACCCCACCCCCCCCCCCCGCCCCCCCCCCACCCCCCCCCCCCCACCCCCCCCCCCCCCCCCCCCCGCGCCCCCCCCCCCCCCCCCCCCTTCTCGCGTTCGCGACTCTGATCAGGCCTTGGGGGCCTGACCGCGACGCGTGCGGAGCTGCGTGAGTGCATCGTCGAGCAGTGCAGCGGCCTCTTCGTCGGTGCGGCGCTCCTTCACGTATGCGAGGTGCGTCTTGTAGGGCTCGAGCTTCGACACCGACGGCGGGTTCTCGCGGTCGCGGCCGGCCGGGAGCCCGGTCGACGGGCTGTCGATGGTCTCGGGGATCTCCTCTTCGGGGAGGGTCGCCGAGAAGTAGCGCACGGTCTCGTTGCCGTGGGCGTCCCAGTAGCTGATGGCGACACGATCGGCGTGGAAGCCACGATCCTGCTCGCCCATGGGGCCCGCGCCGACGCGCGAGCCGCGGATGGCGCTGTTTCCTGATGCCATGGTGCTTCCCGTCAGATTCCGGAGTCGAACTTGGTGATGAGGCCGAGCACGACGATGCAGGTGATCCACACGAGCGCGAGGATGACCGTGATGCGGTTCAGGTTGCGCTCGGCGACACCGGAGGCACCGAGGCTCGAGGTGACACCGCCGCCGAACATGTCGGACAGGCCACCGCCACGCCCCTTGTGCAGCAGGATGAGCAACGTCAGCAGCAGGCTCGTGAGACCGAGCAGCACCTGCAGGACGACCTGGAGAATCTCCACGGGTGAACCTTTCCGGGCACGACAGATGGGGTCGATGCCGACATTCGAGTATAGCCGGAAGCATGGCCGTGCCCGGGAGCGCACGCGCTCCCGGGCACGGGAAATCAGGCTCCGACGTGCTTCTTGAACCGCACGATGCTCGCGAACTCGGGGATGTCGAGGCTTGCGCCGCCGACGAGGGCCCCGTCGACATTCGGTTCGCGCAGGAACGAGGCGATGTTCGCCGCCTTCACCGAACCGCCGTACAGCACGCGGGTCGACTGCGCGACCTCTTCGCCGACGAGCTCGACGAGGAGCGCACGCAGCGCAGCCGCGACCTGCTCGGCCTGGGCGGGCGTCGCCGCCTGCCCGGATCCGATCGCCCAGACTGGCTCGTACGCGACGACGAGCCCCTTCGAGCCGTCGACGCCGTCGAGGGCGGCGCGCAGCTGCGCGATGGGCACGGCGCTCGGCCCGTGGGCCTCGAGGTCTTCCGCGGTCTCGCCGACGCAGACGACCGGCACGAGGCCGTGACGATGCGCGGCCTTGACCTTGGCGTTGACCTCGGCGTCGGACTCCGCGTGCAGCGTGCGTCGTTCGGAGTGACCGATGATCACGTACCGGCAGTCGAGCTGCTTGAGGAACGCCCCGGAGATCTCACCGGTGTAGGCACCGGAGTCGTGCGCCGAGACATCCTGCGCCCCGTAGCCGATGGGCAGGGAGTCGGCGGCCACGAGCGTCTGCACCGAACGAAGGTCGGTGAACGGCGGGAAGACCGCGACCTCAGCGTCGGCGAAGTCGTGCTTCGCGTCGGCGAGAGCCCACGCGAGCTTCTGAACGAACGCGATCGACTGCAGGTGATCGAGGTTCATCTTCCAGTTGCCTGCGATGAACGGGGTGCGCTTCACTGCCATCCGAGGACCTCCAGTCCGGGAAGTTTCTTACCTTCGAGGAACTCGAGGCTCGCGCCTCCGCCGGTCGAGATGTGACCGAACTGAGCGTCTTCGAAGCCGAGTTGACGAACTGCGGCAGCAGAGTCGCCGCCGCCGACGACGCTGAGGCCGTCGACCTGGGTCAGGGCCGCCGCGACCACGCGCGTGCCGGCCGCGAACGGCGCGAGCTCGAACACGCCCATCGGGCCGTTCCAGAACACCGTCTTCGAGCCGCGGATGCGGTTCGCGAACTCCGAGGCCGTGTCGGGCCCGATGTCGAGCCCGAGACCGGATGCCCCGAACGGCGTCTGCTCGATCGCTTCGGCGGGAGCGACGACGTGCTCGGCTTCGCCCGAGAACGAGGCGGCCACGACCACATCCGTCGGCAGCACGATGTCGACGCCGCGCTCGGCCGCCTCGGCGAGGTAGCCCTTCACGGTGCCGATCTGGTCGGCCTCGAGCAGGCTCGACCCGACCTTGTGCCCCTGGGCGGCGAGGAAGGTGAACAGCATGCCGCCCCCGATGAGGAGTGCGTCGACGCGCGGCAGCAGGTGTGCGATGACCCCGAGCTTGTCGGAGACCTTCGAACCACCGAGCACGACGGTGTACGGGCGCTCGGGGTTCTCGGTGAGCCGGTCGAGCACGTCGAGCTCGGCCGCGATGAGCAGGCCCGCTGCGCTCGGACGGAGCTGCTCGAGCTCGTAGACGCTCGCCTGCTTGCGGTGCACGACGCCGAAGCCGTCGGAGACGACCGCGTCGGCGAACTCGGCGAGCTCACCGGCGAACGCCGTGCGCTCGGCCTCGTTCTTCGAGGTCTCCCCCGGGTTGAAACGGAGGTTCTCGAGCACGAGCACCTCGCCGTCGCCGAGGGCGGCGACCTTCTCCGCGGCATCCGTACCGACCGTGTCGGTCGCGAAGGCGACCGGCGCGTCGAGGAGTTCACCGAGGCGCGTGGCGACGGGCCCGAGGCTGTACTGGGGGTCGGGTGCACCGTCGGGTCGACCGAGGTGGGAGACCACGATCACGCGGGCGCCCTGGGCGACGAGCGCCGCCAGGGTGGGGACCGATGCCCGCACGCGGCCGTCGTCCGTGATGACCCCGTCCCGGAGGGGGACGTTCAGGTCACAACGGACGACGACGCGCTTGCCGGCGAGCGGACCGAGGGAATCGATCGTTCGCAGGGTCACTGGGGCTCGATTCAGAGTCGGTCGGCGACGTACTCGGTGAGGTCGACGAGACGGTTGGAGTAGCCCCACTCGTTGTCGTACCAGCTCGAGAGCTTGACCTGGTCGCCGAGGACTCGGAGCAGGCCGGCGTCGAAGATCGACGAGTGCGGGTCGGAGACGATGTCGCTCGAGACGATCTCGTCTTCGGTGTACTTCAGGATGCCCTTCATGGGGCCCTCTGCGGCAGCCTTGTAGGCGGCCTTGACCTCGTCGACCGTCACGGGGCGCGACGAGGTGACGGTGAGGTCGGTGATCGACCCGGTGGGCACGGGCACGCGCAGCGCGAAGCCGTCGAGCTTGCCGACGAGCTCGGGCAGCACGAGGCCGATGGCCTTGGCTGCACCGGTCGAGGTCGGCACGATGTTGACGGCGGCGGCGCGGGCGCGGCGCAGGTCCTTGTGAGGGCCGTCCTGCAAGTTCTGGTCGGCGGTGTAGGCGTGCACCGTGGTCATGAGGCCGCGCTCGATGCCGAATGCGTCGTTGAAGACCTTCGCGAGGGGGGCCAGGCAGTTGGTCGTGCACGACGCGTTGGAGATGATGTGGTGCGACGCGGGGTCGTACTCGTGCTCGTTGACACCCATGACGAACGTCGCGTCCTCTTCGGTGGCGGGAGCCGAGATGAGGACCTTCTTCGCGCCGGCCTCGATGTGCTTGCGCGCGTCGGCGGCCTTGGTGAAGAAGCCCGTCGACTCGATGACGATGTCGACGCCGAGCTCGCCCCAGGGCAGGTTCGAGGGGTCGCGCTCCGAGAAGGCCTTGATGGGCTTGCCGTCGACGATGATGTTGTTCTCGTCGTAGTCGACCGTCGCGTCCAGGCGACCCGTGATGGAGTCGTACTTCAGGAGGTGGGCGAGCGTCTTGTTGTCGGTGAGGTCGTTCACGGCGACGATCTCGAGGTCGGCGCCCTGAGCGAGGGCGGCACGGAGGTAGTTGCGGCCGATACGGCCGAAGCCGTTGATGCCGATCTTTACAGACACAGATGTCTCCTGATTGACGATGGCGCGAACGCGCACTTTCACGGGGTGAACTGGTCGGACGGCGGTGTCCCCGGACGGGCCCGGGGACACCATCCGTTTACGACAGTAGCAGCAGCCCTGAGGTCTTCTCACCAGCGGTCGTGAAGCGCTTCTGGACGTTCTCCCAGTTCGCGATGTTCCAGAACGCCTTGACGTAATCGGCTCGCACGTTCTTGTAGTCGAGGTAGTAGGCGTGCTCCCAGACGTCGAGCATCAGGAGCGGCACGATGCCCGCGGGGAGGTTGCCCTGCTGATCGAAGAACTGAACGATGATCAGGCGTTCTCCGAGCGAATCCCATGCCAGCACGGCCCAGCCGGAGCCCTGCACGCCGAGAGCCGTCGCCGTGAAGTGAGCCTGGAACTTGTCGAACGAACCGAACTGGTCGTCGATCGCCGCGGCGAGATCACCGGTCGGCTTGTCGCCGCCCTCGGGCGAGAGGTTGGTCCAGAAGATGGAGTGGTTGACGTGGCCACCGAGGTTGAACGCGAGGTCCTTCTCGAGCTTGTTGACGTTCGCGAGGTTGCCCGAGTCACGAGCCTCGGCGAGCTGCGCGAGCGCGGTGTTGGCGCCCGTCACGTACGCCTGGTGGTGCTTCGAATGGTGCAGCTCCATGATCGTTCCGCTGATCGCCGGCTCGAGCGCCGAGTAGTCGTAGGGAAGATCGGGGAGGGTGTAGTCGGCCATTGCTTCTCCTTGTCAGATGCGCCGGGTCCCCGGGCGTATCCCCGGGATTCCGCGGCTGCCTCTCGAGTCTATGCCCGAGGCAGCTTCGGCACCCGTGATGCGCAGCGGGCTTGACACCGTATGACGGATGCCGCGGAGAGCTGCATGACCGAATGTGCACGCTCCGAGCGGCAGCGCCGCCGGAGCATCCGCTCAGACCTCGTCGAGATCGGCGGGAAGGTTCGCGTCGGTGCCCGGCACGCCGAGATCGGCGGCCTTCTTGTCGGCCATCGCGAGGAGACGCCTGATGCGACCCGCGACCGCGTCCTTCGTCATGGGCGGGTCGGCGTAATGGCCCAGCTCGTCGAGGCTCGCCTCGCGGTGGGCCAGGCGCAGCTCGCCAGCGTACTTCAGATGGTCGGGGATGCCCTCGCCGAGGAGTTCCATCGCGCGCTCGACGCGAGCGCAGGCCGCGACGGCCGCCTGCGCGGAACGACGGAGATTCGCATCGTCGAAGTTCACGAGACGGTTCGCGGTTGCACGCACCTCGCGGCGCTGCCGCAGCTCCTCCCAGTTGCGCACCGTCTCGGTGGCGCCCATGACCGCGAGCATCGCGCTGATCGCCTCGCCGTCGCGGATGACGACGCGGTGCACGCCGCGCACCTCGCGCGCCTTCGCCGAGATGCCGAGCCGGCCAGCAGCGCCGACGAGCGCCATGGCGGTCTCATTGCCCGGGCAGGTGACCTCGAGCGCGGCTGAACGACCGGGGTCGGTCAGGCTGCCCTTCGCGAGGAACGCGCCGCGCCAGATGGCGGCGACCTCGTCGCGCGACCCCGTCGTGAGCTTGTTCGGCAGGCCGCGAACCGGACGACGCCGTGCATCGAGCAACCCCGTCTGACGGGCGAGCGTCTCGCCGCCTTCGAGCACGCGCACGAGGTACTGGTTCGTGCGTCGCATGCCGGTCGGCGAGATCACCGAGACGTCGGGGCGCACCCCGTAGATCTCACCCAGGTCGCGCGTCACTCGGCGCACGAGCGTCGGGGAGTCGAGCTCCGCCTCGATCGCGATGCGGTTGGAGATGATGTGCAGTCCCCCGGCGAACCGGAGGATCGAGGCCAGTTCGGCGACCCTGACCCCGGTCTTCGACACCTCGACGCGCGCCAGTTCTTCTTTCACGTCAGCGGTCAGTGCCACTTGTCGTCCCATCTCTCATGTGTTGCAGGGCCGGCGATCACTCGCGGCCGAGGTCCCGATCCTTCACGCTCACGGCGACGCCGGGAAGCGCGGCGATGCGCTTCGCCAGCTCGCGAACCAGGGCGACCGAGCGGTGCTTGCCGCCGGTGCATCCGATCGCGATCGTCGCGTGCCGCTTGTTCTCGCGCTGATAGCCGGCGAGCACGGGGTCGAGCGCCTTCACGTACGCCTCGACGAACTCCATGGCGCCTGGCTGGCTCAGCACGTACTCCGAGACGACGGCGTCGTCGCCCGTGAGATGGCGAAGCTCGGGGATCCAGAACGGATTCGGCAGGAAGCGCGCGTCAGCGACGAGGTCGGCGTCGGAGGGCACGCCGTACTTGAAGCCGAAGCTCTGCATGGTGACGCGGAGTCCCGCGTGACCCGCCTCGGCGAAGGTCTCGGTGATGAGGGTCGCGAGCTGGTGGATGTTCAGGTCGGAGGTGTCGACGACGATGTCGCTCGCCTCGCGGAGCTCGGCGAGGCGCGCGCGCTCTGCGCCGATGCCGTCGAGGAGGGTGCCATTGCCCTGCAGCGGGTGCGGCCGGCGAACCGACTCGAACCGGCGCACGAGCACGGCATCGGTCGCGTCGAGGAAGACGACGCGCACGCTGACACCGGTGCGGAGGGCCTGGATGATCTCGCGGAGCTCGGAGAAGAAGTCGCGGCCGCGGATGTCGACGATCGCCGCGATGCGCGGCAGCGAGGTGCCGGCTCGTTCGACGAGTTCGACGAGGGGGCGCAGCATCTGGGGCGGGAGGTTGTCGACGACGTACCAGCCGAGATCTTCGAGCGCATTGCCGACGGTCGAGCGTCCTGCACCGGACATGCCGGTGACGATCAGCATCTCCTGCTGCTCGGAATCTGCGGTCATCGTGTCGAGGCCCCCTTCCGCGTGTCGACACCCCAGCCTATCTGGGTGCGGGGGCGCCATCGGCGTGCAGGGCGCGGTGCACGGTCGCCGCGAGCGTCGGGCCGATTCCCTTCACCTCGGCGATGTCGGTTTCGGATGCCGCGCGCAGCTGCTTGACCGATCCGAAATGGCGCAGCAACTGCTTCACGCGCGACGGCCCGAGCCCGGGGATCTCGGAGAGCACGCTCCCCATGTCGCGCTTGCGCCGCTGTCGCTGATGGGTGATTGCGAAGCGGTGCGCTTCGTCGCGCACGCGCTGGAAGAGGAAGAGTGCATCGCTGTTTCGGGGCAGGATCACGGGATAGTCGCCGTCGGGAGTCCAGATCTCTTCGAGGCGCTTCGCGATGCCGCAGAGGTAGATGCCCTCGACGCCGGACTCCTCGAGCGCGCGAGCCGCCGCTGCCACCTGCGGCTGCCCGCCGTCGACGATGAGCAGGTTCGGTCGGTAGGCGAACTTCTTGCGGCGTTCGGATGCCGCGGCATCCGTCTCGCCGTCGGGCACATCTGCTCCGTCGCCGGTGACGTTCGCTTCGATCGGTTCGATCGGCGAGCCGATCGAATCTGGCGCCTTCAGATAGGCGAGGCGGCGCGTGAGCACCTGATGCAGCGAGTCGGTGTCGTCGGTCGAGTTCGGGATGGTGAACCGGCGGTACTCGTCTTTGCGGGGCAGCCCGTCTTCGAAGACGACCATCGAGGCGACGATGTTCGTGCCGCTGAGGTGCGAGACGTCGTAGCACTCGATGCGAAGCGGCGCATCGGCCATGCCGAGTGCCTCTTGGATGTCTTCGAGGGCGCGCGAGCGCGTCGTGAAGTCGGCGCTGCGGCGCGTCTTGTAGAGCATCAGGGTCTGCTTGGCGTTCTGCGTCGCGGTCGCGAGCAGTGCCGCCTTGTCGCCGCGCTGCGCGGCGCGGAGGCGCACCTTGCGGCCAGCGATCGTGCCGAGCCACGTCTCGAGTGCCTCGGCGTCGTCGGGGAGTTCTGGAATGACGACCTCGGCGGCCGGCACTCCCCCGTCGCCGTATGCGTTCTGCACGACCGAGTCGACGAGTTCGCCGAGCGGCACGTCGAGCTCCTTGTCGACGGTCCACGAGCGCACGCCTCGGATGCGTCCACCGCGCACGATGAACAGCTGCACCGCTGCGGCGAGCTCGTCGTGGTCGATGCCGAACACGTCGATGTCGACCTTCTCGCCGAGCACCACGGCGCTCTTCTCGAAGAACGAGGTCGCCGCCTGCAGGCGGTCGCGGAGCCGCGCGGCGGACTCGTAGTCCTGCACGGCTGCGGCCGAACGCATGCGCTGCGTGAGTTCACCGAGGATGCGGCGGTCTTGGTTCTGCATGAACGAGACGAAGCGGTCGACGCTCTCGCGATGCTCCTCGAGCGTCACGAGGCCGGAACACGGCCCGAAGCAGCGGCCGATCTGCCCGGCGAAGCACGGCTTGCCGCTGGCCATCGCCCTTCGGTAGTCGGAGTCTTTGCACGTGCGGATCGGGAAGAGCTTGAGCAGGATCTCGAGCGTCTCGTTGACCGCCCACACCTTGGGGTACGGCCCGAAGTACCTGGCCCCGCGGATGTTGCGATTGCGGGTGACGACCGCGCGCGGTGCCTCGTCGGCCAGCGTGACCGCGAGGTAGGGGTACGACTTGTCGTCCTTGAACTGCACGTTGAACGGCGGATCGAACTCGTTGATCCACGTGAACTCGAGCTGCAGCGCCTCGACCTCGTTGGCGACGACCGTCCACTCCACCGACGTGGCCGTCGTGACCATGCGACGCGTTCGCTCGTGCAGCGTGCGGAGCGGCGCGAAGTAGTTCGAGAGGCGAGCCCGGAGGTTCTTGGCCTTGCCGACGTAGAGCACCCGCCGGTCGGCATCGCGGAATCGGTAGACCCCCGGACTGGTCGGGATCTCGCCCTTCTTCGGGCGGTACGGGACGGTGTCGTCCCTGCTCGACAGCGCGGTGCTCATCGCCTCAGCTGGCGACCGCGGCTCGCACCGAGGCCGAGTCGAGGATCTCGCGCAGGAAGTACCCGGTGTGGCTGTCGGGCACGGCGGCGACCTGCTCGGGAGTGCCGGTCGCCACGATCTGCCCGCCGCCCGACCCGCCCTCGGGGCCGAGGTCGATGATCCAGTCGGCCGACTTGATCACATCGAGGCTGTGCTCGATCACGATGACCGTGTTGCCCTTGTCAACGAGCTTGCCGAGCACCTTGAGGAGCTTCTGCACGTCTTCGAAGTGAAGCCCCGTGGTGGGTTCGTCGAGCACGTAGACGCTGCGGCCGTTCGACCGTCGCTGCAGTTCGGTCGCGAGCTTCACGCGCTGCGCCTCGCCACCGGAGAGCGTCGTGGCGCTCTGGCCGAGCTGCACGTAGCCGAGGCCGACGTCGACGAGGGTCTTCAGATAGCGGTGGATCGCGGAGATCGGCTCGAAGAACTCGGCCGCCTCGCTGATCGGCATCTCGAGCACCTCGGCGATGTTCTTGCCCTTGTAGTGCACCTGCAGCGTCTCACGGTTGTAGCGCTGACCGCCGCACACCTCGCACGCGACGTAGACGTCGGGCAGGAAGTTCATCTCGATCTTGATCGTGCCGTCGCCCGAGCACGCCTCGCAGCGCCCGCCCTTGACGTTGAAGCTGAAGCGGCCAGGCAGATAGCCGCGCGCCTTCGCCTCGGTGGTCTCGGAGAAGAGCGTGCGGATACGGTCGAAGACACCCGTGTAGGTCGCCGGGTTCGATCGTGGCGTGCGGCCGATCGGCGCCTGGTCGACGTGCACGACCTTGTCGAGCTGGTCGAGGCCGGTGACCCGCCGGTGCTTGCCGGGCACCTTGCGCGCACCGTTCAGGCGGTTGGCGAGCACCCGGTAGAGGATGTCGTTGACGAGCGACGACTTGCCAGAACCGCTCACTCCGGTGACGGCGGTCAGCACGCCGAGCGGGAACTCGACGTCGACGCCGCGCAGGTTGTTGGCCTCGGCGCCCTGCACCATGATCATGCGCTCGGTGTCGATCGCACGACGCTGCTCGGGGATCGCGATCTCTCGGCGACCTGACAGGTAGTCGCCGGTCAACGAACGCGTGTTCTTCACGAGATCGGCGTAGCTGCCCGAGTGCACGACCGTGCCGCCGTTGACACCGGCGCCCGGCCCGATGTCGACGATCCAGTCGGCCGTGCGGATCGTGTCTTCATCGTGCTCGACGACGATCAGCGTGTTGCCGAGGTCGCGGAGCGCGATGAGCGTATCGATGAGGCGACGGTTGTCGCGCTGATGCAGCCCGATGCTCGGTTCGTCGAGCACGTAGAGCACGCCGGTCAGGCCGGAACCGATCTGGGTCGCGAGCCGGATGCGCTGCGCCTCACCGCCCGAGAGGGTGGCCGCGGCACGCGAGAGGTCGAGATAGCTGAGCCCGACGCGGATGAGGAAGTCGAGGCGCAGCTTGATCTCCCGCAGCACCTGCGCGGCGATCGCCTGCTCGCGATCGGTGAGTTCGAGACGGTCCATGAACGAACGAGCGTCGGTCAGGCTGAGCAGCCCGACGTCGGCGATGCTGTGGTCGTGGATCAGCACCGAGAGCACCTCGGGCTTCAGCCGCTTGCCGTCGCAGACGGGGCAGGGCACCTCGCGGAGGTACTCGGACCACCGCGCACGCTGCACGTCGGTCTCGGCCTGCAGGTACTGGCGCTCGATGTAGGGCACGACGCCCTCGAAGCCCGAGGTGTAGCTCATCTCACGGCCGTAGCGGTTGCGCCACTTGACCTTGACCTCGAAGTTGTCGCCGCGCAGCACCGCCTGACGTGCGACCTCGTCGAGCTCCTCCCACGGGGTGTCGAGCGAGAAGTCGAGGTCTCGGGCGAGACCGCCGAGCAGCTTCTCGTAGTAGTTGTAGAGGCTCTTGCCCTGCGAGGTCCACGGCAGGATGACGCCGTCGGCGATGCTGAGGCTCTGGTCGCCGAGGAGCAGCGCATCATCGACCGACATGCGGGTGCCGAGCCCCGAGCACTCGGGGCAGGCGCCGAACGGCGCGTTGAACGAGAAGGTTCGCGGCTCGATCTCGGTCAGCTGAATGGGGTGCTGGTTCGGACACGAGAGCTTCTCGGAGAACGTGGCCCACGCTGCGGGGCCGGTCTCGTCGACGTAGTTGATCTGCACGAGGCCGTCGGTCAGGCGCAATGCGGTCTCGAGCGAGTCGGTGAGTCGGCCGAGCAGCTCGGGGGCGGCCATGAGTCGGTCGATGACGACGGAGATGTCGTGCTTGATCTGCTTCTTGAGTTTCGGCGGGTCGTCGAGACGGATCACGTCGCCGTCGACGACGGCGCGGGAGTACCCCTGTGCGGCGAGGTCGCGGAAGAGGTCGACGAACTCGCCCTTCTTCTTCGAGACGACCGGGCTGACGACCTGGTAGCGCGTGCCCTCGGGCAGCTCCATGAGCTGATCGGCGATCTGCTGCACCGTCTGGCGCTGGATGCGCTCACCGCACACCGGGCAGTGCGGCACGCCGATGCGCGCCCACAGCAGTCGCATGTAGTCGTAGATCTCGGTGATCGTGCCGACGGTCGAACGCGGGTTGCGGTTCGTCGACTTCTGGTCGATCGACACGGCAGGGCTGAGCCCCTCGATGAAGTCGACGTCGGGCCGGTCGACCTGCCCGAGGAACTGCCGAGCGTAGGCCGAGAGCGACTCGACGTAGCGGCGCTGCCCCTCGGCGAAGATCGTGTCGAACGCGAGCGACGACTTGCCGGAGCCCGAGAGCCCCGTGAAGACCACCATCGCATCGCGCGGGATCTCGACGTCGACGTTCTGCAGGTTGTGCACGCGGGCACCGCGGACACTCAGGTGCGAATGGGCATCGAGACGTGAAACTGGCACCCTACGAGTCTAAAGAGACCCACCGACACGGATGCCTCGAGCACACGCGCTCTGAGCGAACATACGTTCGAATCGGTGCGCGATCAGCCCAGGTGGCCGGCCTTTTCCATCTGGCGGAGCTCGCGCTTGAGGTCGGAGACCTCGTCGCGGAGACGCGCTGCCAGCTCGAACTTCAGCTCGCCGGCCGCGACCAGCATCTGGTCGTTGAGGTCGCGGATGATGTCTTCGAGATCGTTCGCGCCGGCGGCCGCGATGCCCTCACGGCGGAGGTTCGGCACCGAGGTCTTCTTCTTCGCGTCGCGGCCGGCGAGGAGCGCCGCCGTGTCGGCCTCTTCTCGAGCGAGCACGTCGGTGATGTCGGCGATGCGCTTGCGGAGCGGCTGGGGGTCGATGCCGTTGACGCGGTTGTACTCGAGCTGCATGTCACGTCGACGCGTCGTCTCGTCGATCGCCGACTTCATCGAGTCGGTCAGTACGTCGGCGTACATGTGCACCTCGCCGGAGACGTTTCGCGCGGCGCGGCCGATGGTCTGGATGAGGGAGGTCGAGGAACGCAGGAATCCCTCTTTGTCGGCGTCGAGGATCGCGACGAGCGAGACCTCGGGCAGGTCGAGCCCCTCACGCAGGAGGTTGATGCCCACGAGCACGTCGTAGACGCCGGCGCGCAGTTCGGTGAGCAGCTCGACGCGGCGCAGCGTATCCACGTCGGAGTGCAGGTAGCGAACGCGCACCCCCGCCTCGGTGAGGAAGTCGGTGAGCTCTTCGGCCATCTTCTTCGTGAGGGTCGTGACGAGCACACGCTCGTCGCGGCCGGCACGAGTGCGGATCTCGTCGAGCAGGTCGTCGATCTGGCCCTTCGAGGGCTTCACCACGATCTGCGGGTCGACGAGCCCCGTCGGGCGGATGATCTGCTGCACCACGCCGTCGGCGATGCCCATCTCGTAGCGCCCGGGCGTCGCCGAGAGGTAGACGGTCTGGCCGACGCGCGCCTTGAACTCGTCCCACTTGAGGGGCCGGTTGTCGAGCGCGCTCGGCAGACGGAACCCGTGCTCGACGAGCGTGCGCTTGCGCGAGGAGTCGCCCTCGTACATCGCGCCGATCTGCGGCACCGTGACGTGGGACTCGTCGATGACCACGAGGAAGTCGTCGGCGAAGTAGTCGAGCAGGCAGTGCGGAGCCTCGCCGGCCTGCCTGCCGTCGATGTGCCGCGAGTAGTTCTCGATGCCGGAGCAGAACCCGATCTGCTCCATCATCTCGAGGTCGAACGTCGTGCGCATGCGGAGGCGCTGCGCCTCGAGCAGCTTGCCTTCGCGCTCGAGCTCGGCAAGCCGCTCCTCGAGCTCGATGCGGATGGTGCCGATCGCGCGCTGCATGACCTCGGTGCTCGCGACGTAGTGGGAACCCGGGAAGACGGGCACCGAATCGAGCTTCGCGACGACCTGACCGGTCAGCGGATGCAGGCTGTAGAGCGCCTCGATCTCGTCGCCGAACATCTCGATGCGGATCGCGAGCTCTTCGTAGATCGGGATGATCTCGATCGTGTCGCCGCGCACGCGGAAGTTGCCGCGTGAGAAGTCGACATCGTTGCGCTGGTACTGCATCGAGACGAACTTGCGGATGAGCCAGTCGCGATCGACCCTCTGGCCGACCTGCAGCGGCATCATCGCGCCGAGGTACTCTTCGGGCGTGCCGAGTCCGTAGATGCACGAGACGGATGACACGACCACGACATCGCGACGGCTCAGGAGCGAGTTGGTGGTGGAGTGCCGGAGCCGCTCGACCTCGGCGTTGATCGAGCTGTCTTTCTCGATGAAGGTGTCGGTCTGCGGTACGTACGCCTCGGGCTGGTAGTAGTCGTAGTACGAGACGAAGTACTCGACGGCGTTGTTCGGCAGGAGTTCGCGGAACTCGTTGGCGAGCTGCGCCGCCAGGGTCTTGTTGTGCGCCAGCACGAGGGTCGGCCGCTGCACCTGCTCGATGAGCCAGGCGGTCGTCGCCGACTTGCCGGTGCCGGTCGCGCCGAGCAGCACGACGTCGGTCTCACCGGCGTTGATGCGTGCCGCGAGCTCGGCGATCGCCGCCGGCTGATCGCCGCTCGGCGTGTATTCGCTGATGACCTCGAACGGCCGAACTGAACGTGTGGCCTGCATGCTCTCCAGTCTAGGAGCGCCCGCCGACACTCCCCCTGTGAGCCGCCTGTCAGCGCACGAAGGCGCCGGTTCAGGCCCGCGCGCGACGCGCTTCGACGATGCGCTGCCAGAGGTCGTCGGTCTGGCTCATCGTGTGCGCCAGCGTGCCGTCGGTGTCGATGACGACGTCGGCGATGGCGAGGCGAGCCGTGTTGTCGACCTGGGCATCGACGCGCGCCTCGGCGAGACCGCGGTCGAGACCCCGGTTCTCGACGAGACGATCGACCTGGGCGCGCCGGGGTGCATTGGTCACGACGATGAGGTCGAAGGGGTGATCGACAGCCGCCTCGACGAGCAGCGGCACGTCGTAGACCACGACGGCATCCGGGTCCTCCTGCTCGGCCTTCTCGATCAGGCGGGCCGACAGCTCGCGCACCGCGGGGTGCACGATCGCATTGAGCTTCGCCAGCTGCTCAGCGTCGCCGAACACGCGCTCGCCGAGCTTGGCGCGGTCGAGCGAGCCGTCGCGCTGCAGCACGTCGGAGCCGAACTCCTCGACGATCGCGGCAAGCGCGGGCTTTCCCGGTTCGACGACCCGGCGCGCGAGCTGGTCGGCGTCGATGTGCACGGCGCCGTGTTCGTAGAGTCGACGCGCGACCGTGGACTTGCCTGAGGCGATGCCGCCCGTGAGACCGATCAGATACACGCTCCCACTCTAATCGTGCGACACTCGTGCGACGGCTCAGGAGGCGAAGATGCTCGAACTGCTGACGGGAACCGGGCTCGCGCTCGCGGCCGGCCTGAACGCCTGGATCCCCCTCGTGGTGATCGGCGCCCTCGACCGGTTCACCGGCCTCATCGAGCTGCCGCCGCAGTGGGCCTGGCTCTCGAACGAGTGGGTCCTGCTCATCCTCGTCGTGCTGCTCGTCATCGAGTTCGTCGCCGACAAGGTGCCCGGCCTCGACTCGATGAACGACATCGTGCAGACGATCGTGCGGCCCACTGCCGGCGGCCTCGCCTTCGGCTCGGGGGTGAGCGCAACGACGACCGCGGTCACCGACCCCGAGGCGTTCTTCGCCTCTCAGCAGTGGGTGCCGATCGCGATCGGCGTCGGACTCGCGCTCCTCGTGCACCTCGCCAAGGCGATCACGCGCCCGATGGTCAACGCCGCCACCGCGGGAGTCGGCGCGCCCGTCGCGAGTGCCGCCGAGGACGCCGGCGCGTTCGCACTCGCCTTCGCCGCGATCCTCGCGCCCGTGCTGGTCGTGCTCGGCATCGCGGCGATCGCCGCGCTCGTCGTCATCGCCGTGCGCCGTCGTCGACGAACGCGAGCCGCGCGACATCCGTCGACCGCCCCATGAAACGCCGGAAGGCCGGCCCCCGAGGGGACCGGCCTTCCGTGTCGAACCGCGACGGATCGCGGGTAACGACTAGTTGTTGCTCGAGAGCTTCTCGCGCAGCGCCGCGAGCGACGCGTCGTCGGCGAGGGTGCCCGCGCCGGCCGAGTCGCTCGAGAACGATGCAGCGCTCGAGGTGAACGAGTCGTCGGCCACAGCAGCAGCGTTCGCCGCGGCGACCTGCTTCTTGTGAGCCTCCCAGCGAGCCTGGGCTGCAGCGTAGTCCTGCTCCCACTTCTCGCGCTGGGCCTCGAAGCCCTCGCGCCACTCGTTGGTCTCGGGGTCGAAGCCCTCGGGGTACTTGTAGTTGCCCGCCTCGTCGTACTCGGTGAGCATGCCGTAGAGCGCCGGGTCGAACTCGGTGCCCTCGGGGTCGACGCCCTCGTTCGCCTGCTTCAGCGAGAGCGAGATGCGGCGACGCTCGAGGTCGATGTCGATGACCTTGACGAAGACCTCTTCGCCGACCGACACGACCTGCTCTGCGAGCTCGACGTGCTTGCCCGACAGCTCGGAGATGTGGACGAGGCCCTCGATGCCGTCTGCGACACGAACGAACGCGCCGAACGGAACGAGCTTCGTGACCTTACCCGGGGCGACCTGACCGATCGCGTGGGTACGGGCGAAGACCTGCCACGGGTCCTCCTGCGTCGCCTTGAGCGACAGCGAGACGCGCTCGCGGTCGAGCTCGACGGAGAGCACCTCGACGGTGACTTCCTGACCGACCTCGACGACCTCGGAGGCGTGCTCGATGTGCTTCCACGAGAGCTCGGAGACGTGGACGAGACCGTCGACGCCGCCCAGGTCGACGAACGCACCGAAGTTGACGATCGACGAGATGACACCCTTGCGGATCTGTCCCGGGTGGAGGTTCGCGAGGAACGTCGAACGCGACTCGGACTGCGTCTGCTCGAGGAGCGCGCGGCGCGAGAGCACGACGTTGTTGCGGTTCTTGTCGAGCTCGAGGATCTTCGCCTCGATCTCCTGGCCGAGGTACGGCGTGAGGTCGCGAACACGGCGAAGCTCGATGAGCGATGCCGGGAGGAAGCCCCGGAGGCCGATGTCGACGATGAGGCCGCCCTTGACGACCTCGATGACCGAACCGGTCACGACGCCGTCGGCTTCCTTGATCTTCTCGACGTCGCCCCACGCACGCTCGTACTGAGCGCGCTTCTTCGACAGGATGAGGCGGCCTTCCTTGTCCTCCTTCTGGAGAACGAGGGCCTCGACGGTGTCGCCGACGCCGACGACCTCGCTGGGGTCGACGTCGTGCTTGATCGAAAGCTCACGCGAGGGGATGACACCCTCGGTCTTGTAGCCGACGTCGAGGAGGACCTCGTCGCGGTCGATCTTCACGACGGTGCCCTCGATGAGGTCGCCGTCGTTGAAGAACTTCAAAGTCTTTTCGACCGCGGCGAGGAAATCGTCAGCAGATCCGATGTCGTTGATCGCGACCTGCTTGGGCGCCTTGGTCGTTGCGGTTGTCATGTAGTGAATGCTCCGTAAAGGACAAAATCGAGCCCATCGCGTGGGAGAGCGATATGTTGATTCCGCGATGGGCATGCGGACAGGGATGTCACACGAGTGACGCTCAATCCTAACGGAACCGCTCGGTCATTGGCAAACGGCCGCTTCACTCCCCCGTCGCGCGAGCTGCGACGGCCCCGCCGTGCACCGAATCGGGCTTCAGGATGCCGCGGAGCGCCGGCTCGAGGTCGGGGTGCTCGAACTCGTAGCCGGCGTCGAGCAGCCGCTCGGGAACGACCCATCGGCTCTTCAGCACGAGCTCGGTCTCGGTGCGGATCGCCGCGGACCCGGGCTCGAGCATCCAGCGAAACGCCGGAATGCCGAACGGCACCCCGAGCAATCGGCGGATCGTTCGCATCAGGGTGCGGTTGTCGCTGGGGTTCGGGGCGCTGACGTTGACGACGCCATCGAGACCGGGCCGCGCCGTGAGGAAGTCGATGATGCCGGCGACGTCGTCGATGTGCACCCAGCTGAAGCGCTGCCGTCCGCCGCGCGCGCGGAATTCGTGGTGCGTTCCCGCAGCCCGCCGAGCGCGCGTCGCGGGCCACCTCCCGTCGAGTTGCGGTCCGCCGAGGCCGATTCGTGCGAGCCTCGCCAGCGGGCGCATGACGCTGCCGTCGCCGAGCACGATCGCGATGCGAAGCGCGATCCGCCTCGTCGACGGCAGGTCTCCGGCGAAGAACTCCGACTCCCACGCCTTCGCCACCTCGACCGAGAAGCCGCTGCCGATCTCCCCGTCGCGCTCGGTCATGGGGTGATCTTCGGCGTGCCGGTAGATCGTCGCCGTCGAGGAGTTGAACCACACCGGGGGCGGCGACTCGACCGACGCCACGGCCGCGCGCAGGGCCGACGTGGTCTCGACCCGCGAGCGGATGATCTCGGCGCGATTGCGCGGCGTGTACCTGCAGTTGACACTCTTGCCGGCGAGGTTCACGAGCACGTCGCTGCCGTCGACGACCCGGGCGATGGCCGCTGAGTCACCCCACGCGGCATCCGCCGACGGGCCGCGCCCGATCGTGCGCACCTCGATGCCCGCTGTGCGATACCGCTCGACGAGGTACCCGCCGATGAAGCCGGACGCCCCGGCGATGACCATGCGCGTCATGCGGGATTCTCCGGCTCGATCGCGTAGGCGAACGAACCCGCGTACTCGTAGATGCGGCCGAGGAGCGGCGCATCGAGGGTGAATCGCACGTGCTGTCGAGCCGATGACGCGTCGTACCGTTCGATGAGTCGCGCGAGCGGCGCCGCGGCGGGCGGGATCCGCAGTCGCAGCCGGCCCAGTCGAATGCCGACCGCCGTCGACCGCAGCACGAGCGCACCGTCGATCGCGTCCGCCTCGAACGCCACGCGCAAGCGCCCTCCAGTGCCGAGCGAATCGACCACACGACCGTTCCGGGTACTCACCTCGTCGATCATCTCGCGCGAACCGGATCGGAACTCGAAGCGGCGAACGGCATGGAGCGCGCCGGTCGCTGTGCAGCGATTCTCGATGGTGAACGGCACCTCGACCTCGTGCACCGGGAAGAGGACGCCCCAGCGACCGAGCACGGCGAGCATCGGCCACAGCCAGCGGCGGGGCGTACCGACGATCTCGAACATGCCGATGCCGCGACCGACCGCACCGTCGGGCACCTGGGAGAAGTAGCGCTGCAGACCGGGATCGAGCTCGACGACAGCCGCGCCGAGCGCCTGCGCGTACGGCGAGGGCGCCGTCGCGGCATCCGCCGACGAAACCGGGGGTTCGCTCGGCAGCTGCGATGTCGACACGGACCGCGCGATCAGCCGAGCAGCGCGGTGCGCAGGGTGTCGAGCCCGACGCCGCCGAGCGAGAGTGCGTTGCGGTGGAACTCGCGGATGTCGAACGAGGCGCCCTCGCGGCGCGCCACCTCGTCGCGCAACTGCTCCCAGATGCGCTGGCCGACCTTGTACGACGGCGCCTGTCCCGGCCAGCCGAGGTAGCGGTTGACCTCGAAGCGCACGAAGCCCTCGTTCATGTTGACGTTGCGCCCGAGGAACTCGAAGGCGTACTCGCCGGTCCAGGCACCCTGCCCGTCGGGTCGCTGCTTGCCGAGGTGCACGCCGATGTCGAGCACGACGCGGGCGGCGCGCATGCGCTGGCCGTCGAGCATGCCGAGCCGGTCGGCCGGGTCGTCGAGGTAGCCGAGGCCCTGCATGAGCCGCTCCGCGTAGAGCGCCCAGCCCTCTGCATGGCCGGACGTGCCGGCGAGTTGGCGCCGCCAGGTGTTCAGCTGGCCGCGGTTCACGACGGCCTGGCCGATCTGCAGGTGATGGCCGGGTACACCCTCGTGGTACACGGTCGTGAGCTCGCGCCAGGTGTCGAACTCGGTGACGCCCTCGGGCACCGACCACCACATGCGACCGGGGCGTGAGAAGTCGTCGCTCGGCCCCGTGTAGTAGATGCCGCCCTCTTGCGTCGGGGCGATCATGCACTCGAGCGTGCGGATCTCGGCGGGGATGTCGAACTGCGTGCCGGCGAGCTCGGCGACGGCGCGGTCGCTCGTCTCCTGCATCCAGCGCTGCAGCGCGTCGGTGCCGTGGAGCTTGCGCGACGGATCGCCGTCGAGGAAGGCGATCGCGTCGTGAACGGATGCCCCGGGCACGATCTCGTTCGCGATCGACTCCTGCTCGGCGACCATGCGGGCGAGTTCTTCGATGCCCCACTCGTAGGTCTCGTCGAGGTCGATCGTCGCACCGAGGAAGTGACGCGACTGGAGCGCGTAGATCTCGCGCCCGACGCCGTCTCGTTCGCCGGCGACCGGGTGCAGCTCGGTCTCGAGGAACTCGGCGAGTCGGCCGTACGAGGCTGCCGCAGCCGCTGCGCCGGAGCCGAGGTGATTCGTGAGCGAGGCGGGGAGGTCGGCGCCGCCGGTGGCCTTCGCCGAGCCGGCGAACGTGCCGAAGAACCCGTCGGGCTTCGCGATGCGTCGTGCCTGCGCCGCGACCTCGCGCACCTGCCGAGCGGCGGGCACCGTGCCCTGGGCGATGCCCTCCCGCAGGGTCGCGATGTACCCGTCGAGCGCCGCGGGAACCGCCTCGAGGCGGGTCGCGATGCGCTCCCACTCCTCAGGGGCGTCGGTCGGCATGAGGTCGAACACCTCGCGGATGTCTTGAGCAGGGCTCGCGATCACGTTGAGGTCGCGCAGGTGGAGCCCGGCATCGTGCCGCTCGAGCTCGAGTTCGAGTTCGCTGCCGAGGTCGGCGACGGTGATGCGATCGACGTCGTCGACCGGCGTCGCGGCACGGAGCGCCGTGAGCGCCTCGCGGGTGGCGGCGATCGAGCGCTCGTGGCCCTCGGGCGAGTAATCGGCGAGCCGATCGTCGAACGTCGTGCGGCCGATGTAGGTGCCGACGCCGGGGTTCAACTCGACGAGCGTGTCGACCCAGCCCTCTGCGATGCGATCGACGTCGGTCGGGGTGCGTTCACTCGATGCCATGAGAGCGAGCCTATGGCAGCCCGCCGACGTCGCGCACTTCGCTCACCGGTCGCCGTCAGTGCGCCGCGTCCTCCCAGTTGGCGCCGCGACCGATCTGCACGTCGAGCGGCACGAGCAGCTCGGCCGCACTCGCCATGCGCTCGCGCACGAGCGTCTCGAGCGTCTCGGACTCCCCCGCCGCGACCTCGAAGATGAGTTCGTCGTGCACGGTAAGGAGCATGCGGCTCGCCAGGCCCTGCGCCGCGAGGTCGTGTTCGATGCGCGACATCGCGATCTTGATGATGTCGGCCGCCGAACCCTGGATCGGCGAGTTGAGCGCCGCGCGCTCGGCGTTCTCGCGCAGCACCCGGTTCGGGCTGTTGAGATCGGGGAAGGGGCGCCGTCGGCCGAAGATCGTCTCGGTGTAACCGTCGATCTTCGCCTGCTCGACGACCATGCGCAGGTAGTCGCGCACCGCACCGAAGCGCTCGAAGTACTCCTTCATGAGCTGCGTCGCCTCGGCGCGATCGATGCGGAGCTGCTTCGACAGGCCGAAGGCACTGAGCCCGTAGGCGAGGCCGTACGACATGGCCTTCACCTTCGTGCGCATGACGGGCGTGACGTCGGCGGGATCGACCGAGAACACGCGCGCGCCGACGAAGCGGTGCAGGTCTTCACCGGCGTTGAACGCCTCGATGAGCCCGGGGTCGCCCGACAGGTGCGCCATGATGCGCATCTCGATCTGCGAGTAGTCGGCGGTGAGCAGCTCGGTGTACTCGGGGCCGTGCCGGAAGGCCTTGCGGATGCGCCGGCCGTCTTCGGTGCGGATCGGGATGTTCTGCAGGTTCGGGTCGTTCGACGACATGCGGCCCGTGGCCGCGCCGATCTGCCCGTAGCTCGTGTGGATGCGGCCGTCGGCGGCGATCGACTTGTCGAGCGACTCGACGATCTGCCGCAGCTTCGTGGCGTCGCGGTGCTCGAGCAGATAGCCGAGGAACGGGTGCGGGTTCGACTCCTGCAGGTCGGCCAGCGCGCTCGCGTCGGTCGTGTACCCGGTCTTCGTCGCCCTGGTCTTCGGCATGCCGAGCTGGTCGAAGAGCACCTCTTGCAGCTGCTTCGGCGAACCGAGGTTCACCTCGCGGCCGATCTCGGCGAAGGCCGCCTCGGCGAGGCCGGCCGCGCGCGCGCCGAGCTCGGTCGAGAGCGCGGCGAGCTCGGCGTGGTCGACGGTGACGCCGCGCACCTCCATGGCCGCGAGCACCGGCACGAGCGGCATCTCGACGTCGGCGAGCAGCTGCCGCGAGCTCTCGGGCAGGGCGCGGAGCACGACGGGCGCGACGCGGAGCGAGTACCACGCGTACTCGGGGGCGCCCGCGTCACTGCCCTCTTCGGGCACGAGCTGCGCAGGATCGCCCTGCGGCACGGTCTCGCCGAGGTAGCGCTCGACGAGGTCGGCGAGCGTCTTCTCGGCGAGGATCGGCCGCACGAGCCATCCGGCGACGAGCGTGTCGACGACGAGCCCGTCGATCGCAAGACCCGAGCGCATGAGCGCCTTGAGCTGGGGCTTCGCGTCGGTCATGATCTTCGGTGCATCGCTCGCGAGCCACGCCTCGAACGGCGCGTAGTCGCTGCGGCCCGCCTGCCACGGCAGGTGCACGGACTCGGTCGCCGTCGCGATGCCGGCGCCGATGACGACGCCGTCGAGCACCTCGATGCTGAGGCCGAGACCCGCGGGCTCCGCGGCGACGGCGCGCTCGATCCAGGCGGCGAGCTCTTCGTCGAGGAGTCGCCGCGGGGTCGGCGCAGCGGGAGCCGCGGGCGCATCTGCAGCCGGGGCCGCAGGTGCAGCGGATGCCGCGGCCGCGCCGTTGCCGTTGCCGTTGCCTGCCACGATCTTCTTCATGCGCTCGAACAGCGTGCGGAACTCGAGTCGCTCGAAGAGCGGCTGCACCGCGTCGATGTCGATCGGCTTCGCCGCGAGCTCGTCGATCGTGACGTCGAGATCGACGTCGGTGACGAGTCGGTTGAGGCGGCGGTTGCGGATCGCGTTCTCTTTCTCGTCGCGCAGGTTCTGGCCGACGACGCCCTTGATCTCGTCGGCGTGCTCGAGGATGCCGTCGAGCGAGCCGTAGAGCCCGAGCCACTTGACGGCGGTCTTCTCGCCGACCTTGGTGATGCCGATGAGGTTGTCGCTCGTCTCGCCGACGAGCGCCGCGATGTCGGGGTACTGCTCGGGACGGATGCCGTAGCGCTCGACGACCGCGTCGGTGTCGTAGCGCTTCAGCTGCGAGACGCCCTGCGTGTTCGGGTAGAGCAGCGTGACGTCGTCGTTGACGAGTTGGATGGTGTCGCGGTCGCCCGAGACGAGGAGCACACGGTACCCCTCGTCGCGACCGCGGGCCGCGAGCGTCGCGAGGATGTCGTCGGCCTCGTAGTCCTCTTTCTCGAGGGTGCGCACGCCCATCGCCTTCAGGGCGTCTTGCAGCAGCGGGACCTGCCCCTTGAACTCGACCGGCGTCTCGCCGCGCGTGCCCTTGTACTCGGGGTATTCGCGCGTGCGGAACGAGGCGCGCGAGATGTCGAAGGCGACGGCGATGTGCGTCGGCTTCTCGTTCGCGAGCAGCAGGAGCAGCATCGACAGGAAGCCGTGGATGGCGTTCGTGTGCTGGCCGTCACGGGTCGTGAAACTGTCGACTGGGAGGGCGTAGAAGGCCCGGAAGGCCAGCGAATGACCGTCGACGACGAGGAGGGTGGGCTTATCTGGGTCCGACACCCCCCAAGACTACAAGCGGCCGACGACACCGCCCGACGGCCCGAGCAGGCCTGGCCGGCCGCACCGCAACGAGAACGGCGGATGCCGCGGCGACACGTGTCGCCGCGGCATCCGCCGTCGTGAAAGCTGAGTGGTTACTTCTTGGCCGCGAGCTGCTCGATGATCGCCTGCGAGACGTCTTTCATCGTCAGGCGGCGGTCCATCGAGGCCTTCTGGATCCAGCGGAACGCCTCGGGCTCCGAGAGGCCCATCTTCTCGTTGAGCAGGCCCTTGGCCCGATCGACGAGCTTGCGGGTCTCGAATCGCTCGACGAGGTCGCCGACCTCGGCCTCGAGCGCGATGATCTGCGCGTAGCGGGCCAGAGCGATCTCGATCGCGGGAAGCAGGTCGTTGGGCGTGAACGGCTTCACGACGTAGGCGAGGGCTCCGGCTTCGCTGGCGCGCTCCACGAGCTCCTTCTGGCTGAACGCCGTGAGGAGCACGACCGGGGCGATGTGGCCCTTCGAGAGGCGCTCCGCCGCGGAGATGCCGTCGAGCTGGGGCATCTTGACGTCCATGATGACGAGATCGGGCCGCAGCTCGGTGGCGAGCGCCACTGCCGTTTCGCCGTCACCGGCCTCGCCGACGACCTCGAAGCCGTTGTCGCGCAGGATCTCGACGATATCGAGGCGGATGAGCGACTCATCTTCCGCCACGACCACGCGGCGCGGTGCCGACTGAGTTGGTTCGGTGTCTGTCACGGAGGAAAGCCTACGGTATTCTGAGCGAGGCCTTTGGCCGGTGTGGCGGAATGGCAGACGCGGAGCACTCAAAATGCTTTGCCCGAAAGGGCGTGTGGGTTCGACCCCCACCACCGGCACCAGCTCGGCGAGCAGGTGCGATCAGTGACCGGATGATGCGGCGAGGTGCGCGTTGCGGTGCTCGATGAGACGCCGCAGGTAGGGCCCGAGCACGCCTTCCGCAGCGCGGCCGAGCAGGCCGAGCGGCGCGACGAACCGCACTCGGTCGATCATGGTGGTGCCGCCCACCGCGTCGGCGGTGAACTCGTGCTCGTGGCGGAAGGAGCGGAACGGCCCGCGGGACTGCTCGTCGACGAAGGACGACGGCGGGTGGAACTCGGTGATCCGGACCGTCATCCGCATGGGCACGCCGAAGTGCCGCGCCCGCCATGTCACCTCTTCGTGCGGCCCGATCACGCCGGCCGTGACGCCGGCGACGGCACGTTCCTGCGAATCCGCCATCGATACGACGTGCACGTCGATGTTCCGCGAGAGGTCGAACGCCTGCTGCACCGTCATCGGCAGGTGGGTGCGGCACTCGAACTCGACCATGCTCCGAGTCTGGCAGCTCGAGCAGCACGACGCCTGCCGGTCGCGCGAGGGCTGCTGCGACATCCGCTGCTCGTCGCCGACGGCACGCGAAAGGAGCCGGCCCGCATGGACCGGCTCCTCTCGACTGCCGCTGCTTAGAGCACCTCTCCGACGACATGCACGCGCACGTCGTTGGTGGTGCCGGGGATTCCGGGAGGGGAACCCGAGATGATGACGACCTTCTCGCCATTGACGGCCTTGCCGGTCTTGGCGAGTGCCTCGTCGACCTGGCCGACCATCTGGTCGGTGTGGGTCACACGGGCGACGACGAACGCCTCGACGCCCCAGTTGAGGGCGAGGCGGCGACGGATCGCCGGGTCGGGCGTGAAGGCGAGGATGGGGATCTTCGAGCGCAGGCGCGTCATGCGACGCACCGTCTCGCCCGACTCGGTGAAGACGCAGAGGTACTTGGCCTCGACGAAGTCGGCCACCTCGACCGCGGCGGCCGTGATCGCACCCGACTGGGTGCGCGGCTTCGTGCCGAGCGGCAGGATTCGGTCGAGCCCGTGCTTCTCGGTCGACTCGACGATGCGGGCCATGGTCTGCACCGTGATGACGGGGTACTCCCCCACGCTCGTCTCGCCCGAGAGCATGACCGCGTCGGCGCCGTCGAGCACCGCGTTCGCGACGTCGGAGGTCTCGGCGCGCGTCGGCACGGGGCTGTGGATCATCGACTCGAGCATCTGCGTCGCCACGATGACGGGCTTCGCGAGGCGGCGGGCGATCTCGACCGCGCGCTTCTGCACGATCGGAACCGCCTCGAGGGGCAGTTCGACGCCGAGGTCGCCGCGGGCGACCATGATGGCGTCGAACGCCTCGGTGATCTCCTCGAGAGCGTCGACGGCCTGCGGCTTCTCGATCTTCGCGACGACGGGGACGCGCCGGCCCACCTCGTCCATGATCTCGTGCACGCGCGTGATGTCGGAGGCGTTGCGCACGAACGAGAGCGCGATGAGGTCGGCGCCGAGCTCGAGGCCCCAGCGGAGGTCGGCCTCGTCCTTGTCGGAGAGCGCCGGCACGTTGACAGCGACACCGGGCAGGTTGATGCCCTTGTTGTTCGACACCGGGCCGGCCACGATGACCTTGGTGGTGACGACGACGCCGTCGGTCTCGACGACCTCGACGCGCACCTTGCCGTCGTCGATCAGCAGGAAGTCGCCGGGCTTGACGTCGTGGGGCAGGCCCTTGAACGTCGTGCCGACCAGCTCCTTCGTGCCGACCACGTCTTCGGTCGTGATCTTGAAGATGTCGCCCTCGGCGAGCTCGTGCGGCCCGTCGGCGAACTTGCCGAGGCGGATCTTCGGCCCCTGGAGGTCGACGAGCACTGCGACGGCACGACCCGAGTCGTTCGCCGCCTTGCGCACGTTCTGGTAGACGCCCTCGTGCACGTCGTAGCTGCCGTGGCTGAGATTCATCCGCGCGACGTCGACGCCCGCATCGAGAATCGCCCGGATCTGCTCATAGCTCGATGTCGCCGGCCCGAGGGTGGCGACGATCTTCGCTCGTCTCATTTCTATGTGCTCCCATGTTCCGCGCAAAAGCGCCGGGTGTTGGTCGAAGCGCGCCGTGCGGCGCGCAGGTGGTCAGATGGAGAAGGCGCGCGCCGTCGAGGCGATCGGCGACGGCAGCAGTGTCTCGCCTTCAAGGTAGCGGTCGACGGCGGATGCCGCAGCTCGACCCTCGGCGATCGCCCAGACGATGAGCGACTGCCCGCGGCCGGCATCGCCGGCCACGAAGACGCCCGGCTGGGCGGTCGCGTAGTCGGCTTCACGGGCGAGGTTGCCGCGATCGGTGACCGGCAGCGCCAGCTGCTCGTCGAGCGCGGCGGTCTCGGGCCCGGTGAATCCGAGTGCGAGCAGCACGAGGTCGGCCGGGATCTCCCGCTCGGTGCCCGCCTTCGGCACGCGGCGTCCGTCGAGGTACTCGGTCTCGGCGACGCGGATCGCGCGCACCTCGCCGGCGTCGTTCGAGAGGAACTCAACCGTCGAGGCGAGGAACTGGCGGTTGCCGCCCTCTTCGTGTGCGCTCTGCACCTCGAACAGCGTCGGGTGCATCGGCCACGGCTGGTGCTCGGGCCGACTGGCGCTCGGCTCCTTGCCGATCGCCAGGTTCGTGACCGACAGCGCCCCCTGCCGGTGCGCGGTGCCGATGCAGTCGGCACCGGTGTCGCCGCCGCCGAGGACGACGACATGCTTGCCCTCGGCCGTGATCTGGTCGAAGACCTGGTCGCCGGCGAGGTGGCGGTTCGACTGCACGAGGTAGTCCATGGCGAAGTGCACGCCCGGGAGGTCGCGGCCCGGGATGGGCAGGTCGCGGGGCACGATCGCGCCGGTGGCGACGACGACGGCGTCGTAGCGCTCGCGCAGCTGCGCCCACGTGATGTCGACGCCGATGTTCACGCCGGCACGGAACCGGGTGCCCTCGGCGGTCATCTGCGCGAGTCGCAGGTCGAGGTGCTTCTTCTCCATCTTGAAGTCGGGGATGCCGTAGCGCAGCAGCCCTCCGATGCGGTCGTCGCGCTCGAAGACGGCGACCGTGTGACCGGCGCGCGTGAGTTGCTGCGCAGCGGCGAGCCCGGCAGGGCCCGAGCCGACGACCGCGACCGTCTTGCCGGTCAGGCGACCCGGCGGCTGCGGCTGGACCCAGCCGTTGCCGAACGCCTCGTCGATGATCGAGACCTCGACCTGCTTGATCGTCACGGCCGGCTGGTTGATGCCGAGCACGCAGGCCGACTCGCACGGGGCCGGGCAGAGCCGGCCCGTGAACTCGGGGAAGTTGTTCGTCGCGTGGAGGCGCTCGGAGGCAGCACGGCCCTCGCCCCGGTACATCAGGTCGTTCCACTCGGGGATCAGGTTGCCGAGCGGGCAGCCCTGGTGGCAGAACGGAACGCCGCAGTCCATGCAGCGGCCGGCCTGACGGCGGAGCTGCGCGGGGTCGCCCTGCTCGTAGACCTCCTTGAAGTCCATGATGCGCACCGGAACGGGCCGCCGCTTCGGCAGCTCGCGCTCGGTGACCTTCAGAAAGCCCTTCGGGTCAGCCATTGGTCACTTCCAAGGTGTTCATGGGCGCAGCCGGGTCCATCGTCTGGATCGGGTCAGCCATTGGTCACTTCCAGGATTCGGGTCCAGACCACGTCGCCGTCGGGGTCGAGCCCCTCGTCGACCGCGCTCTGGCGGGTTCGCAGCACTGCGGCGTAGTCGCGCGGCAGCACCTTGGTGAAGCGGTCGAACGCGTCGTCGCCGGCGGCGAGGAGCGACGCGGCGACCGCGGAGTCGGTGTTCGCGACGTGCTGTTCGAGCAGGTCGCGGACGATCTCGCGATCGGCGCTGCCGAGCGGATGCAGCTCGAGCTCGCCGGTCGTCAGCGATTCGCGGTTCACGCGTTCTTCCCGAAGGCCGAGCACATAGGCGGTGCCGCCCGACATGCCGGCGCCGAGGTTGCGGCCGGTCTCGCCGAGGATGAGCGCGAGGCCGCCGGTCATGTACTCGAGCGCGTGGTCACCGACGCCCTCGACGACGGCCGTGGCGCCCGAGTTGCGCACCAGGAAGCGTTCGCCGACGATGCCGCGGATGAACATGCTGCCCTGTGTCGCGCCGTAGCCGATGACGTTGCCGGCGATCACGTTGCGCTCGGCGACGAAGCCGCTGTCGCGCGACGGACGGACCACGATCTGCCCGCCCGAGAGCCCCTTGCCGACGTAGTCGTTCGAATCGCCCTCGAGGCGGAGCGTGATGCCCGCCGGCAGGAACGCGCCGAGGGACTGGCCAGCCGAACCGGTGAGCGTGATGTCGATCGAGCCGCTCGGCAACCCGTGCTCGCCGCGCCGCACCGTGACCTCGTGGCCGAGCATCGTGCCGACGGCGCGCTCGGTGTTGCGGATCGGCAGCGCGATCTCGATGTTGCCGCCCTGTTCGAGCACGAGACGGCTGCGCCGGATGAGCTCGTTGTCGAAGTGCTCGTCGAGCTCGTGGTCCTGCCCGCGCACGTTCCGCCGTGCCTCGGACTCCGAGAAGTCGGGGCCGACGAGCATGGGCGTGAGGTCGAGGCCCGAGGCCTTCCAGTGGTCGACTGCGCGGTCGACGTCGAGCAGTTCGCGCCGGCCGACGATCTCGTCGATCGAGCGGTAGCCGAGGGCGGCGAGGTACTCCCTCACCTCTTGAGCGATGAACTCGAAGAAGTTGACGACGAACTCGGGCTTGCCCGTGAAGCGCTTGCGCAGCTCGGGGTTCTGCGTCGCGACGCCCACGGGGCACGTGTCGAGGTGGCAGACGCGCATCATGACGCAGCCCTGCACGACGAGCGGTGCCGTGGCGAAGCCGAACTCCTCTGCACCGAGCAGCGCGCCGATGACGACGTCGCGGCCGGTCTTCAGCTGCCCGTCGACCTGCACGACGACGCGGTCGCGCATGCCGTTCAGCATGAGCGTCTGCTGCGTCTCAGCGAGACCGAGCTCCCAGGGCGTGCCTGCGTGTTTCAGCGAGTTGAGCGGGCTCGCACCGGTGCCGCCGTCGTGGCCGGAGACCAGGATGACGTCCGCGAGGGCCTTGGCGGTGCCCGCCGCGACCGCGCCGATGCCCGACTGGCTCACGAGCTTCACGTGCACGCGCGCCTTGGGGTTCGCGCGCTTCAGATCGAAGATCAGCTGCTTGAGGTCTTCGATCGAGTAGATGTCGTGGTGCGGCGGGGGCGAGATGAGGCCGACGCCCGCCGTGGCGTGACGCGTGCGCGCGACCCACGGGTACACCTTCGTCGGCGGCAGCTGGCCGCCCTCGCCGGGCTTGGCACCCTGGGCGAGCTTGATCTGGATGTCTTCGGCGTGCGTCAGGTACATGCTCGTGACGCCGAAACGCCCGGAAGCGACCTGCTTGATCGCACTGCGACGCTCGGGGTCGAGCAGGCGGTCGAGGTCTTCGCCGCCCTCACCCGTGTTGGATTTTCCGCCGAGCCGGTTCATCGCGATCGCGAGCGACTCGTGCGCCTCCTTCGAGATGGAGCCGTAGCTCATCGCGCCGGTCGAGAAGCGCTTGACGATCGACTCGACGGACTCGACCTCGTCGATCGGCACCGCGGGCCGCGTGCCCGTGCGCAGGGCGAACATGCCGCGCAGGGTCATCAGGTCTTCGGCCTGGGAGTCGACGAGCGAGGTGTACTCGCGGAACACGTCGTAGCGGCGATTGCGCGTCGCGTGCTGCAGGCGGAACACCGTCTCGGGGTTGAAGAGGTGGGGCGAGCCGTCGCGGCGCCACTGGTACTCGCCGCCGGTCGAGAGGCGCTCGTGGGCGCGCACCGCGACATCCTGCGGGTACGCCTCTGTGTGCCGGTCGAGGTTCTCGGACGCGATCGTGTCGATGCCGACGCCGCCGAGCTTCGAGGTCGTGCCGGTGAAGAACTCGTCGATGAAGCCCTGGTCGAGCCCGATCGCCTCGAACGCCTGGGCCCCCGCATACGACGAGATCGTCGAGATGCCCATCTTCGACATGATCTTCAGCACGCCCTTGCCGAGCGCCTTGATGACGTTGTGCACCGCGTCTTCGGGCGTGATGCCCGTGATGACGCCGGAGCGCACGAGGTCCTCGCACGTCTCCATGGCGAGGTAGGGGTTCACAGCGGATGCCCCGTAGCCGATGAGCAGCGCGACCTGGTGCACCTCGCGCACGTCGCCGGCCTCGACCACGAGTCCGACCTTCATGCGGTTCTCGGAGCGGATGAGGTGGTGGTGCACAGCCGAGAGCATGAGGAGCGACGGGATCGGCGCCAGGTCCTTGTTGGAGTCGCGGTCGCTCAGCACGACGAACGCCGCACCGGCGGCGATCGCCTCGTCGACCTCTCCGCAGATGGCGGTGAGTCGATTGCGCAGCGCCTCGGGTCCTTCGTCGAAGCGGTAGAGGCCGCGGATCGTGACCGTCGTGCGCGCACCGGGCGCCGGGTCGATGTGCACGATCTTCGCGAGTTCGTCGTTGTCGATCACCGGGAAGGTGAGCGCGACCTGGCGCGCGTGCTCGGGCCCGGCATCGAGGAGGTTTCGCTCGGGGCCGAGCGAGGTGCCGAGCGAGGTCACGACCGCCTCGCGGATCGAGTCGAGCGGCGGGTTCGTCACCTGCGCGAACTGCTGCGTGAAGTAGTCGAAGAGCAGGCGCGGGCGCTTCGACAGCACCGCGATCGGCGTGTCGGAGCCCATGGCGCCGAGCGGCTCCTGCCCGGTGCGCGCCATCGGCGCGAGCAGGATCTTCACCTCTTCCTCGGTGTAGCCGAAGGTGCGCTGACGACGGTTCACGGATGCCGGCGGGTGCACGATGTGCTCGCGCTCGGGCAGGTCAGCGAGCTGGATGCGCCCCTGCTCGAGCCAGTCGCCCCACGGCTCGGCCGCGGCGAGCTCGGCCTTGATCTCGTCGTCCTCGATGAGGCGACCGGCCTCGGTGTCGACGAGGAACATGCGGCCGGGCTGCAGCCGGCCCTTGCGAACGATGCGGCTCTGCTCGATGTCGAGCACGCCGATCTCGCTCGCGAGCACGACGAGGCCGTCGTCGGTGACGACGTACCGGCCGGGGCGGAGCCCGTTGCGGTCGAGCGTGGCGCCGACGAGCGTGCCGTCGGTGAAGACGATGGCCGCGGGGCCGTCCCACGGCTCCATGAGCATCGAGTGGTACTCGTAGAACGCGCGGCGTTCGGGTGCGATCTCGGTCTGGTTCTCCCACGCCTCGGGCACCATCATCATGACGGCGTGCGGCAGACTGCGGCCCGCGAGCGTCAGCAGCTCGACGACCTCGTCGAACGAGGCGGAGTCGCTCGCACCGGGGGTGACGATCGGCCGGAGCGGCGCGAGATCGCCGAGCACCTCGGACTCGAGCTGCGACTGGCGCGCCCGCATCCAGTTGCGGTTGCCCTGGATCGTGTTGATCTCACCGTTGTGCGCGATCATGCGGAACGGCTGGGCGAGCGGCCACGACGGGAACGTGTTGGTCGAGTACCGCGAGTGCACGAGGGCGAGCTTCGACGCGAACCGCTCGTCGGAGAGGTCGGGGTAGAACGGCTCGAGTTGCAGTGTCGTGACCATGCCCTTGTAGACGAGCGTGCGGCTCGAGAGCGACGCGAAGTAGAGCTCCAACTCGCGCTCAGCGCGCTTGCGCAGCCGGAACGTCAACCGGTCGAGGTCGATGCCCGACACGGTCGCATCAGTCGACGAGGTGGCGACGGCCTGCACGAAGAGCTGCTGCACGACCGGCATCGCCGCACGGGCGAGCGAGCCGAGCTCTTCGGGACGAACCGGCACCTCGCGCCATCCGATGACCGAGAGGCCTTCGGATGCCGCGAGCCCGACGAGCGACTGCTTGACCCTGCTGCGCGCGGTGGGGTCGACGGGCAGGAACGCATTGCCGACCGCGTAGGCGCCGGCAGCGGGGAGCCCGAACGTGGTCACCGCGCGGAGGAAGGCGTCGGGCACCTGCGTGACGATGCCCGCGCCGTCACCGGTGCCGGCGTCGGAGCCGACCGCGCCGCGGTGCTCGAGGTTGCGGAGCGCGTCGAGCGCCGCGGTGATGATGTCGTGTCCGGCGGTGCCACGGAGCGTGGCGACCATCGCGAGGCCGCAGGCGTCTTTCTCGGCAGCAGGGTCGTACATGCCCTGGGCGGCCGGAACGGTACCGAACCTCGAGAAGGGTGGGGTGAGCGACACGTGAACCGTCCTCATCAACTAAGTGTGCAGCGGGGGACGTCGTCGGCCCATCAAGGGAGTTGTCGCGACGCATGGTGCGGCGTCGCTTCGGAGAAGCGTTCTACGTGGGGCGCTTTACGCTGAGGTGGATCGGCTTGGGCTTGTGGCCGCCGTCACGCCCGTTTCGCTCTCACCCTCGACGCCATCGTCGAGAGAGTCGGAGTCGGACTCGATGTCTTCGGAGTCTACCTCAGCATCGGGCGCACTCCATTCACGCCCCGGAACGTAGGGACTCGCCTCGTCGCCGGTGTGCCGGCGACGCTGCACGAGGATGAGCACGATGCCGAGCACGACGGCCGCGAGCGATGCCCAGACGTTGACGCGGATGCCGAAGAACATCTCGCTGGGATCGAGGCGGATCGACTCGAAGAACGCGCGGCCCGCGCCGTACCAGATGAGGTACACGCCGAACGCCTTGCCCCAGCGGAGGTTGAAGCGGCGCTCGAGCATGATGATGGCGGCCGCGCCGAGGAGGTTCCAGACGAGCTCGTAGAGGAACGTCGGGTGGAACAGGGTGCCGTCGGCGAGCCCGGCGGGGAAGGCGGCGTTGTCGGAGGCGATCTCGAGGCCCCACGGCAGGTCCGTGGGCGAACCGAAGAGTTCGTGGTTGAACCAGTTGCCGAGACGGCCGATGGCCTGGGCGACGAGGAGGCCGGGTGCGAGGGCGTCGGCGAACGACCAGAAGCGGATGCCCGTGAACCGGCAGCCGATGATCACGCCGACGGCGCCGCCGATGAGCGCGCCGTAGATCGCGTTGCCGCCCTCCCAGATGGCCCAGACCGAACCCGGCTGGAAGGGATTCCAGATGTTCGCACCGTCGTAGAAGTAGTCGCCGGGGTGCGTGAGCACGTGGTAGATGCGGGCGCCGATGATGCCGAGCGGCACGGCCCAGAGGGCGATGTCGAGCACGATGCCGGGCTCGGCGCCGCGCTTCGTGAGGCGGCGCGAGGTGATGATGACGGCGAGGACGATGCCGACGAGGATGCAGAGCGCGTACGTCTGGATCGTCAGCGTGCCCCACGGGACCGGGATCTCGAGGGCGCGCCATGCGGGGTCGGGGCTCGGAATGCTGAACGGTGCGATCACGCCGGCTGCTGCCTTTCCTCAGTTTCTGCGGCCGCTGACGGCCTCAATGAGCGTACTTCACTCAGGCGCGGGTGCCGCGCGCGAGTTCTGCCGCGAGCTCGCCGACCGCGGGCACGCCGCCCGTGGCGAGTGCGTTCACGAGCGCCGAGCCGACGATCGCGCCCTGCGCGTACTCGAGCACCTCGGCGACCTGAGCGGCCGTCGAGATGCCGACGCCGACGCAGCTCGCCGGAGCCCCTGCAGCGGTCAACCGCTCGACGAGCGTGCGAGCGGCCCGGTCGACATCACTGCGGGCACCCGTGATGCCCATCGTCGACACGGCGTAGACGAAGCCGCGGCTCGCATCGATGACCTGCCGGATGCGGGCGTCGGTCGACGTCGGCGCCGCGAGGAAGACCCGGTCGAGACCGGTGCGATCGGATGCCGCGATCCAGGCCGCTCCCTCGTCGGGAATGAGGTCGGGGGTGATGAGTCCCGCTCCTCCGGCCGCGACGAGGTCGTCGGCGAAACGGTCGACGCCGTACTGCACCACCGGGTTCCAGTAGGTCATGATCAGCACCGGGGCATCCACCCGCTCGGTGATGCGGCGCACGGCCTCGAATCCGTCGGCGAGGCGGAAGCCGTTCGCGAGGGCCTGCTGGGTGGCCGCCTGGATGACGGGGCCGTCCATCACGGGGTCGGAGTAGGGCAGGCCGAGCTCGAGGATGTCGACGCCGTTCTCGACCATCGCGACCGCCGCCTCGACGCTCTCGTCGAAGGTGGGGAAGCCGACGGGCAGGTACCCGATGAGGGCGCCCGACGCCTCGTCGTTCCGGCGGCGGATGACGGAACCGACCGTGTTCATTCGCCGTTCTCCTGGTCGTAGAGCTCGAAGTAGCGAGCGGCCGTGTCCATGTCTTTATCGCCGCGACCCGAGAGGTTCACGAGGATCGTGGCCTCTGGGCCGAGTTCGCGACCGAGTTCGAGTGCACCCGCGAGCGCGTGCGCCGACTCGATCGCGGGAATGATGCCCTCGGTGCGCGTGAGGAGGCGCAGGGCCTGCATGGCCGCGTCGTCGGTCACCGGGCGGTAGTTCGCGCGGCCGATCGCCGAGAGCCACGAGTGCTCGGGCCCGACGCCCGGATAGTCGAGGCCCGCCGAAATCGAATGCGACTCGATGGTCTGACCGTCTTCGTCTTGCAGCAGGTAGCTGCGAGCCCCATGGAGCACGCCCGGGCGGCCCTTCGTGATCGTCGCGGCGTGCCGTTCGGTCTCGGCGCCCTCGCCGCCGGCCTCGAAGCCGTAGAGCGCGACGCCCTCGTCGTCGAGGAAGGCGTGGAAGAGGCCGATCGCGTTCGACCCGCCGCCGACGCAGGCCGCGACCGCCGTCGGCAGCGAGCCCGTGAGGTCGATGACCTGCTGGCGGGCCTCTTCGCCGATGATCTTCTGGAAGTCGCGCACCATCTCGGGGAACGGGTGCGGGCCCGCGACCGTGCCGAAGATGTAGTTGGTGGTCTCGACGTTCGTGACCCAGTCGCGCATGGCCTCGTTGATCGCGTCCTTCAGGGTGCGTGAGCCCGCCGTCACGGCGATGACCTCGGCGCCGAGCAACCGCATGCGCGCGACGTTCAACGCCTGGCGTTCGGTGTCGACCTCGCCCATGTAGATGACGCAGTCGAGGCCGAACAGCGCCGCTGCCGTGGCGGTCGCGACGCCGTGCTGACCCGCGCCCGTCTCGGCGATCACGCGGGTCTTGCCGATGCGCTTCGTGAGGAGCGCCTGGCCGAGCACGTTGTTGATCTTGTGCGAGCCCGTGTGGTTCAGGTCTTCGCGTTTCAGGATGACGCGGGCGCCGCCGGCGTGCGCCGCGAAACGCGGCACCTCGGTGATGATCGACGGGCGGCCCGTGTAGCTGCGGCCGAGCTCGGCGAGCTCGTCGCCGAACGCGGGATCCAGCTTCGCGAGGTCGTAGGCCTCGCCGAGCTCGTCGAGGGCGGCGACGAGGGACTCGGGCACGAAGCGCCCGCCGAAGTCGCCGAAGTAGGGACCGGTCTGCGCTCTGAGCGCCATGTCACACCGCCAGGAAAGCTGAGAGGTTGGCAATCGGGTCGCCGCCCGTGACGAGCGCCTCGCCGACGAGGACGACGTCGGCGCCCGAGGAACGGTAGTGCGCGACATCCGCCGCCGACAGCACTGCGGACTCCGCGACGCGGATCGCGCCCTCGGGGAATCGCGGCGCGAGACGGCCGAAGAGGTCGCGGTCGAGCTCGAAGGTCGAGAGATCGCGGGCGTTCACGCCGATGAGGCGCGCACCGAGGGCGGCAGCCCGCTCGAGCTCGTCGGCCGAGTGCGTCTCGATGAGCGGCGTCATGCCGAGCTCGACGATGAGGTCGTGGAGCTCGCGGAGCGTCGGGTCGTCGAGCGCGGCCACGATGAGCAGCACGAGGTCGGCGCCCGCTGCACGGGCTTCGAACACCTGGTACGGCGTCGCGATGAAGTCTTTGCGCAGCACCGGCAGCGAGACCGCAGCGCGCACGGTCTCCAGGTCGGCGAGCGAGCCGCCGAACTTCCGGCCCTCGGTGAGCACGCTGATCGCGCTCGCACCACCGAGTTCGTACTGGCGGGCGAGCGCGGCCGGGTCGCTGATCGTCGCGAGCGAACCCCGCGAAGGGCTCGAGCGCTTGATCTCGGCGATGACCTTGACGTGGGCGGCCGGGCGCAGCGCCTCGAGCGCGTCGAGGGCCGCCGGGCGCGCGAGCGCCGCGGCCTCGACCGCCGCCAACGGGGCGCCCTCGCGGCGCGCCAGAGCGTCGGCGACCGCGTTCGCCGTCAGCTCGGCGAGCACTAGTGCGCCTTTTCGGCGACCTTCGAGCCGCCGACGCCGTAGCCGGCGCGCGCGAGCACCCAGCCGACGATGATGCCGACGACGAGGAGACCTGCCGATGCCCAGACGAGCCACTGCGCGTCGAAGAAGAAGGCGACCGTGCCGATCGTGAATGCGATGAGCATGATCGTGACGGCGGTCCATGCCGCGGGCGAGTGTCCGTGGCCGGGATCTGCGGTCTCAATGCTCATGATGCTCCTTCGTGCTGGGGTTTTCGTGGGCCAGTCTAGCGGTTCGAGCCACTGGGGCTCTCGCCGTCGTGCGGGTCGTCGTCGGGGTCGGTCGGGTCGTCGCCGCGGCTGAGGCCGTCCCAGTCGTCGATGGCGCGATCGGAGGCGGGGCGCTCATCGACAGCAGGCGCCGTGCCGTCGGCCGCCATGCGGGAATCGCTGTATCGCCGCGAGGAGGCGGGCCAGCGAGTACCGGTCACGAGCACGGCGATGCCGGCGAGCACGAGGAGCGCACCGCCGACGAGCGCGAGCACGGGCCAGACCGTCGCGGTGACGGATGCCACGAGGTCGGCGGTCGGTGCGGCGCCGGCGACGCCCGTGGCATCCGTCACGGCGGGCGAGACCGAGGCCACCGGATCTGCGAGCGACAGGCCGGCCGCGAGCAGGACGCAGCCGCCGAGGAGCACCTCGAGCACGCCGAGCACGAAGCGGATGCCTGGGCCGGCGATCGCGAGCGCGGCCACGAGCGCGAGGCCCGCGAGGCCGAGCGCTGCGAGCGCCGGCGACGCGACGCTGCCGGTGACGGCGACCGGTTCGCCGGTGCCGCCGGTCGTGCTCGCCTCGATCAGGAGGTCGAACCAGGTCTGGCTCCACGAGAGCAGCACGAGGCCGGCTCCCGCGACCGTGGCGACGATCGCGGGCAGCTTCATGCGGGCCGGGTTCACGATTCCACCCGGCGCATCGCGTTCGCGACCGCGACTGCGCGGAGGGGCGCCGCTGCCTTGTTGCGGGACTCCTGGTACTCGGACTCGGGGTCGGAGTCGGCGACGAGCCCGCCGCCGGCCTGCACTCGCGCGACGCCGCCCGAGATCGTCGCGGTGCGGATCGCGATCGCGAGGTCGGCGTCGCCGCCGAACCCGAAGTAGCCGACGACGCCGCCGTAGAGGCCGCGCTGCGCCGGCTCGAGCTCGTCGATGATCTCGAGCGCCCGGGGCTTCGGGGCGCCCGACAGCGTGCCCGCCGGGAAGGTGGCTCGGAAGACGTCGATCGCGTTCGCGTCGCCGACGAGGTCGCCCTCGACCGACGAGACGAGGTGCATGATGTGGCTGAACCGCTCGACCCGCATGAACTCGGTCACCTCGACGGTGCCCGCTGTGCAGACCTTCGCGAGGTCGTTGCGCGCGAGGTCGACGAGCATGAGGTGCTCGGCCTGCTCCTTCGGGTCGGCGATGAGCTCGGCCTCGAGATCGGCGTCGGCCTCGGGAGTCGCGCCGCGCGGCTTCGAGCCGGCGATCGGATGCGTGAACACACGGCCGTGCTGCACCTTCACGAGCGCCTCGGGCGACGAGCCGACGATCCAGTACGGCTCCCCCGCCGTGTCCTCGAGGTGCAGGAGGTACATGTACGGGCTCGGGTTGAGGCTCCGGAGCACGCGGTAGACGTCGATCGGATGCGCCGTCGCCTCCTGCTCGAAACGCTGCGAGATGACGACCTGGAAGATGTCGCCCTCGCGGATGTACTCCTTCGACCGGTCGACCGCCGCGAGGAAGTCGGCTTTCTCAGTGCGGTGTCGCGGATCGGCGGCGCGCGCGAGGTCGATCTCGGCGAGCCACGCCTCGGTCGGCTGCGCGAGCCCGCGCTGCATGCGGTCGAGACGCGCCTGCGCGCCCTGCCAGAGCTGCTCGGGCGCCTCGCCCCGGTCGTTCAAGACCGAGGCGATGAGCTGCACGGTGCCCGTGCGATGGTCGATCACGACGAGTTCGGAGACGAACGCGAACGCCTGGCCCGGCATCGGGAACTCCGACGGCGGCCGGTTCGGCAGGCGCTCGATCTGACGGATCGCCTCCCACCCGATGAACCCGACGAGTCCGCCCGTGAGCGGCGGCGCCCCCGGCACGTCTTCCGTGCGCCAGCGCTCGAAGAGCGCCTCGAGGGCGGCGAGCGGCGCGAGCCCGGCTGCGTCGCCGAGGGCGCGCTCGGCGCTCAGCCCGTAGTCCTGCCATTCCACGCGATCGGATGCTTCGGTGAGCACGCCGTACGACGAGACGCCGACGAACGAGTAGCGCGACCAGATGCCGCCCTGCTCGGCCGATTCCAGCAGGAAGGTGCCCGGGCGGCCACCGGCGAGCTTGCGGTAGATGCCCACCGGCGTCTCGCCGTCGGCGAAGAGCTCGCGCACGACGGGCACGACCCGGCGCCCCGCGAGCAGGGCGGAGAACTCCTCGAAGGTGGTCGTGGCGTCGGCCAACGTGTGCTCCTCGTCGTCAGTCGGCGGGCGGGAATCCGGGGGTCACGGCGATCGGGTCGCCGTCGAAGCAGGTGCGGGTGCCGGTGTGGCAGGCGGCCCCGATCTGCTCGACGCGCACGAGCAGGGTGTCGGCGTCGCAGTCGAGCGCCGCCGACCGCACGTACTGCGCGTGCCCCGAGGTGTCGCCCTTCCGCCAGTACTCCTGGCGCGATCGCGACCAGAACGTGACCCGGCCCTCGGTCAGGGTGCGCCGCAGCGCCTCGCGGTCCATCCAGCCGAGCATCAGCATCTCGCCGGTGTCCCACTGCTGGATGACGGCCGGCAGCAGTCCGTCGGCGTTGAAGACCGCTCGCTCGAGCGCCGCGTCGACGGTCGACTCGGGGGCCGTGGACTCGGCGGACGTGGATTCGGTGGTCATCGCACGATCCTTCCGTCAGCCGCCAGCGCGGCCTTCACCTGGCCGATGGTCAGCTCGCCGTTGTGGAAGACCGAGGCAGCGAGCACGGCATCGGCACCCGCTGCGATCGCCGGCGGGAAGTCGGCCACCGCGCCGGCGCCGCCCGAGGCGATGACGGGCACGGTCGAGAGCTCGTGCATGAGCGCGGTGAGCTCGAGGTCGAATCCGGCCTTCGTGCCGTCGGCGTCGATCGAGTTGACGAGCAGTTCACCTGCGCCGAGTTCGATGCCGCGACGGGCCCAGTCGAGCGCGTCGAGCTCGGTCTCGGTGCGACCGCCGTGAGTCGTCACGACGAAGCCCGACGGCATGCGGTCGGAGCGCTTGACGTCGAGCGAGAGCACGAGCACCTGCGCGCCGAACCGGTCGGCGATCTCGCCGATGAGCGCGGGGCGGGCGATCGCGGCGCTGTTGACGCCGATCTTGTCGGCGCCGTGGCCCTGCAGCCGCGCGACGTCGTCGGCCGAGCGGATGCCGCCGCCCACCGTCAGCGGGATGAAGACCTGTTCGGCGACCCGCTGCACCATGTCGTACGTCGTGGAGCGGTCGTCGACGGTGGCGGTGACGTCGAGGAACGTCAGTTCATCGGCGCCCTGCTCGGCGTAACGGGCCGCGAGCTCGACGGGGTCGCCGGCGTCGCGCAGGTTCTGGAAGTTCACGCCCTTCACGACGCGGCCGGCAGCCACGTCGAGACACGGGATCACACGGACGGCGAGAGACATGTGCGCCTCACAACCGAGCTGCGTGGATCGCGCTGACGAGGATCGCCCTCGCGCCGAGCTCGTACAGTTCGTCCATGACGTGGTTCATGTCGACCCGCGGGATCATGACGCGCACGGCGACCCACTCGGGATCGTGCAGCGGCGAGACCGTCGGCGACTCGAATCCAGGTGCCGCAGCGGTCGCGCGTTCGAGGTGCTCGACCGGCACGTCGTAGTCGAGCAGCACGTACTGGCGCGCGACGAGCACGCCCTGGAGGCGACGGAGCAGCGTCGCGGCGCCCGGCTTGTCGACGCCGGAGCCGATGAGCACGGCCGTCGAGTCGAGGATGACGGGGCCGAAGATCTCGAGGCCCGCCTGACGGAGGGTCGAGCCCGTCGAGACGACGTCGGCGACCGCGTCGGCGACGCCGAGGCGCACGGCCGATTCGACGGCGCCGTCGAGCTTCACGAGCTTCGCCGGGGTGACGCCGTGGCCGGCGAGGAAGTCACCGACGAGGCCCGGGTAGCTCGTCGCCACCCGAACGCCCTCGAGGCCCGTGAGGTCGGTGAAGGCGCCCGCCGGCCCGGCGAAGCGGAAGGTCGAGTCGCCGAATCCGAGCGGCGCGATCTCAGAGGCATCCGAGCCGGAATCGAGCAGGAGGTCGCGACCCGTGATGCCGACGTCGAGCGCGCCCGAGCCGACGTAGGTCGCGATGTCACGCGGACGCAGGTAGAAGAACTCGACCCCGTTGCGCGGGTCGGCGGTGTGCAGGTCGCGCGGGTCGCGGCGACCGGTGTACCCGGCCTCCCACAGCATCTGCGCGGCGGTCTCAGCGAGCGAGCCCTTGTTGGGCACGGCGATTCGGAGCATTTCAGTACTTTCGTGTCGACGGGTCTGATCGGCCATGGGCGGGATCAGAGATGTCGGTACACGTCGGCGGGCGAGAGCCCCTTCGCGAGCATCAGCACCTGCAGGTGGTACAGCAGTTGGGAGATCTCTTCGGCCGTCTCGTCGTCGCTCTGGTATTCGGCGGCCATCCACACCTCGGCCGCCTCTTCGACGATCTTCTTGCCGATTGCGTGCACGCCGGCGTCGAGCTCGCGTACGGTGCCTGAGCCCTCGGGGCGGGTGGCGGCTCTGTCAGCGAGCTCGATGAACAGCTCGTCGAAGGTCTTCACCCGTCAAGCCTACCGGTGCCCGGAGCGGCTCAATGCCGGTGCGCGATTGCGGCGTCACGAAGCGCGGCGATGCGCTCGGCGGGCACCTCGGCACCGAAGACCGCCGAGCCGGCGACGAAGGTGTCGGCCCCGGCCTCTGCCGCGATGCCGATCGTGTCGAGCGAGATGCCGCCGTCGACCTGGAGCCAGACATCGAGGCCGGTCTCGCGCACGACGCGCGAGAGCCGCTCGAGCTTCGGCATCGTCTCGGCCATGAACGACTGTCCGCCGAAGCCGGGCTCGACGGTCATCACGAGCACCTGGTCGAACTCGGGCAGCAGCTCGAGGTACGGCTCGACGTCGGTGCCGGGCTTCAGCGCGATGCCGGCGCGGGCTCCGATCTCGCGGAGCCGGCGGGCGAGCGCCACCGGTTCCTCGGTGGCTTCGGCGTGGAAGGTGACCGAGACCACCCCGAGTTCGGCGTAGCCGGGAGCCCACCGATCGACGTCGGAGATCATGAGGTGCACGTCGAGCGGGATCGGGCTGACCTGCTGCAGGCGCCCCACCATCTGCGGGCCGAACGTCAGGTTCGGCACGAAGTGGTTGTCCATGACGTCGACGTGCACGAGGTCGGCGCTCGCGATGCGCCCGAGCTCGTGCTCGAGGTTCGCGAAGTCGGCAGCGAGGATGCTCGGGTTGATCCGCGTCGTCATGCAGCCACCCTATCGAGCGTCTGCGGTGGACACTGTTCGCTCACGCACGCTTGCGCACGAGCGCGATGAACATCGCGTCGGTGCCGTGCCGGTGCGGCCACAGCTGCACCGTCTCGGGCGCGCCGGCGAGGTCGAGCGGATGCCGCGACACCCCCTCGATCACGGACCGCGTGTCGAGCTGCTCGGCCGAATCGCCCGCTCGACGGAGCGCCGCGGCGAGCGTGCCGTGCGTCTCGCCCGTGTGCGGCGAGCACGTGACATAGGCGAGGATGCCGCCGGGAGCGAGCGCGGCGAAGGCGCTGTCGAACAGCTGCCCCTGGAGCTTCGTGAGCTCGGCGACATCCGATGGCGCCTTGCGCCAGCGCGCCTCGGGCCGGCGCCGAAGCGCGCCGAGCCCCGTGCACGGTGCGTCGAGCAGGATGCGGTCGAACCCGCCAGGTGCGCCGAGCGCCTCGAGGTCGAGCTGCCGACCGTCGCCGACGTGCACCTCGACGTCGAGCGGAACCCCGACGATGGCGTTGCGAACGAGCTCGGCCCGAACGGGAACGGTCTCGTTCGCCGCGAGCACCACACCGTTTGCGAGCGCCTCGGCCGCGAGCACCGCCGTCTTGCCGCCAGGGCCCGCGCACAGGTCGAGCCAGCGCTCCCCCGGGCGCACGGGCTCGGCACGACTGAGCGCGAGGGCTGCGAGCTGGGATCCCTCGTCCTGCACGCGGATACGACCGCCCGAGCGTTCGGCGGCCGCGATCGGGTCGGAGGCGACCGCGCCGATCGGCGAGAAGCGGTCGGGTTCGAAGCCCTCGATGCCGTCGGTGTCGACGTCGAGCCCCGGCAGCACGGCGAGGTTCACCCGGGGCGAGGCATTGTCGGCGTCGAGGAGCTGCTCGAGCTCGTCGGCCCGGCCCTCGTGGTCGAGCGCGGTGCGGAGCGCCCGCACGATCCACTCGGGGTGGCTCGTGACCGCGGCGAGACGCGCATCCTCGGTGCTCGCACCCTCGGCGACGAGTTCGCGCCACTCCTCGGGCGAAGTGCGTGAGATCGTGCGAAGCACGGCGTTGGCGAACCCGGCGGCCTTCGGAGCGACGCGGCGCGCGAGTTCGACCTGCTCGTTGACGGCCGCGTGCGTGGCGACCCTGGTGGCCAGGAGCTGGTGCGCTCCGAGGCGGAGCACGTCGAGCACCGCGGGGTCGATCGCGGAGGCCGGCCGGTTCGCGGCGAGTTCGATCACCCGGTCGTAGAAGCCCTGCATGCGCAGCGTGCCGTACGTCAGCTCGGTCGCGAACGCGGCATCGGCCCGGTCGAGACCGGCACGGCGGATGCGAGTCGGCAGGAGAAGATTCGCATAGGCCTCGTCGGCGCGCACCGCCTCGAGCACCTCGACGGCGACGATGCGCGCCGGAGCGATCCGCGCAGGCGTCGAGCGAGCGGATGCTCCCCCGCCGTTGCGCCGTTGCTGGCCGCCGGCGGCGGCGCCTCCGGAGCTGCCGCCGCGCGCCGAACCGCGGCCGTTGCGGCTGTTGCCCGCGCTCATCGTGCCACCGCCGTGCTGCGGCCGGAGCCGCGCCACCAGTCGCCGGCGTCCATCGCGGGCTTGCCCGCCGGTTGCATCCGGCGCAGTTCGAGCGGCGTGGTGCCGGTGCCGATGAGCACGCGGCGCGCCGAGAGCACGAGCTCTCCGGGTGCGAGTGCAGGGATCTCGTCGAGGGCGGGTGCGCCGAGCTCGAGCACCTTCACCCGCTGTTCGTCGATCGTCGTCCAGGCACCCGGCTCGGGCGTGACGCCGCGGAATCGGGCGTGCACCTCGTTCGCGGGCAGCGTCCAGTCGAGGCGCGCATCGTCGATCGACAGCTTGGGAGCGAGGCTCGGCTCACCGACCTGCGGCACTGAGCGCGCCGAACCGTCGGCGATGGCGTCGACCACGTCGGCGAGCAGCGCGGCTCCGGAGCCTGCGAGGGCGTCGAGCAGCGCTCCGGCCGTCTCGTCGCCCTGCAGCGGATGCCGCAGCTCCGCGAACACATCGCCCGCGTCGAGCTCGGGCACGAGCTGGAACACGGAGGCCCCGGCAACCGTGTCGCCCGCGATGAGCGAGTGCTGCACGGGCGCCGCGCCGCGCCAGGCGGGAAGCAGCGAGAAGTGCAGGTTGATCCAGCCGTGCACGGGGGTCGACAGCAGGGGCTCTCGCACGAGGCCGCCGTAGGCCACGATGACGCCGAGGTCGGGCTCGAGCGCTGAGATGCGGGCCGAGGCCTCCGCATCGAGCCGGTTCGCTTCGATGATCGGCACGTCGAGCCCAGCCGCCGCCTGCGCGACGGGTGACGGGGTCAGCACGCGCTTGCGTCCGAGCGGCGCCGGCTGCCGGGTGACCACGCCGACGAGATCATGGCCGCTCGCCGCGAGACGGTCGAGTGACGGAACGGCGACGGCAGGAGTGCCGGCGAAGACGAGGCGGAGCTTCTGCACACTCCATTGTCGCCGACGGAGGCGCGGCTACGGCACCTCGGGGTCGTCGAAGCGCACCCTGAGCACCGCCGGACGTTTCGGCGGCTGGCCCGCGACCGGGCGTCGCCGCTCGGTAGCGACCCGGATCATCTCGGCGCGGAGCGCCTTCGCGACCGCCGCGCCGGCGGCGTAGTCGAAGCGCACGATGCCGCGCTCGAGTCCCTCGTCGGCCGCCACCGGACCGAGCGAATCGACGCCCGGAGCGGCGTCGCGAGCGGCGTCGAGCGCCCTGGCGACCAGGGCGGGTGCCGCCGTCACACTCGCCACGCGCACGGCGGGCGGGAACCGCAGCGCCCGCCGGCTCTCGAGCTCCCGGCTCGCCCACTCGGCGAGCCGCCACGACGTCAGCGACTGCGCGAGCGCGCCCGCCACCCCGACGAGGTAGACCGGCGAGCCCGGAGCCGCGAGCGCCGCGGCGTTGGCCCACCAGCGCAGGCAGTCTTCAGCGACGCGAAGGGACTCGCGCAGCAGCATCCGCTCGCCGTCGAGGAGGAGCACGGCACGGTAGCCGCCGTCGGCGATGGGTTCGGCGCCGCGGGTCGCGACGACGAGCGCCGGCTCGGCGCCGACCTTCAGCACCGGCCGTTCGCCGTCGGAGAGGATCACGCGGGCCTTCGGGAACGCCCGACCGAGTTCTTCGGCGGTGCGGCTCGCCCCGACCGTGACCGCACGGAGCTTGGTGGCCTCGCAGACCGGGCACCGCCAGGCGCTCGCGCTCGTGCCGCACAGGACGCATCGCGGGTCGCCGCCGGTGCGCGGCACGACGAGTGCACCGCCGCACGCTGCGCATCGCGCGGGCTCACGGCAGCGGTCGCACGCGAGCATCGGCGCGTGACCCGGCCGCGCCACCTGCACGAGCACCGGACCGTCGACGATCGCCTGTTGCGCCGCCCGCCAGGCGCTCGACGGGATGCGCGCCGAACCGGGCTCGGGCGACGCCTGCTGCTCGGTCGGGATGACCTTGGGCCGTACATGCCGCACGGCCGGCACCTCGTGCACCCAGCCGATCTCGACGAGACGCTCGACCTCGACGCTGCGGCTGTGCCCCATGAAGAGCAGCGCGGCGCCCGACTGCTCCTGCCGGATGAGGGCGGCATCGCGGGGGTGCACGCCCGGCGCGAGCTGCTCGTTCTGGAGCGAATCGCCGTCGTCCCACATCGCGATGAGGCCGAGTCGCGACGCCGGCGCATAGACGGTCGAGCGGTTGCCGATGACGACGCGGGCGGCGTCGCCCGTCGCCTCGAGGAAGGAACGGAACCGTTCGCCGCCCGTCTGCCGTGCATCGGTGCGGAGCACCCGGCGCGAGTCGACGCGATCGGCGAGAGCGGCCTGCAGCTGCTCCTGGTCGCGGTAGTCGGGCACGATGATGAGGCTCGAACGATCGGCCGCGAGGGTGTGCGCGGCAGCTGCGGCGAGCGTCGCCGCCCAGGCGCCGACCCACTCGCCCGACGAGAGCAGCACCGGACGGGGGTCGGCGGCCAGCGCCATCCGCTCGCCCGCGTCGATGCCCGTCTCGATGCGGCCCGGCTCGTATCCGGGAATCGGTACGGCCGGGCCGGGCAGTTCGCCGGCGTCGGGCTCGGCGGCACGCCATGCCCGTTCGGCCCGCACATAGCGGCTCGGAATCGCCACCCGCAGGACGTCGCCGGCGTTGCCGGCCGCCCGATCGGCCGCCGCGCGGGCGAGCGCCCACACCTCGGGAGTCAGCAACGGCACCTCGGAGACGACGTCTTCGAGCTCGCTGAGACGGCCCTCGAACTCGCTCGACAAGGCGATCTCGACGAGCCATCCGTTGGCGATCCTGCCGCCCGAACGCAACGGCACGCGCACGCGCACCCCGGCGACGGCGGCCTCGCGGAGCCGATCGGGTACCGCGTAGTCGAACAGCTGGTCGAGTTGCGGCAGCGGCGAATCGACGAGCACGCGGGCGACGGAGCCGCCTGCCACGTCAGAGTCCGGCAGCGGAGCGGAGATCGTCGACGCGGTCGAGACGCTCCCACGTGAAGTCGGGCAGCTCACGGCCGAAGTGGCCGTAGCTCGCGGTCTGGGCGTAGATCGGCCGCAGCAGGTCGAGGTCGCGGATGATCGCCGCCGGTCGCAGGTCGAACACCTCGCGGATCGCGGCGGTGATCTGCTCGTCGGGCAGCGCGCCGGTGCCGAAGGTCTCGACGTAGAGCCCGACGGGCGCCGCCTTGCCGATGGCGTACGCCACCTGCAGCTCGAGACGGTCGGCGAGACCGGCAGCAACCGCGTTCTTGGCGACCCAGCGCATCGCGTACGCCGCCGAACGGTCGACCTTCGACGGGTCCTTGCCGCTGAACGCGCCGCCGCCGTGCCGGCTCGCCCCGCCGTAGGTGTCGATGATGATCTTGCGGCCGGTGAGGCCGGCGTCGCCCTGCGGGCCGCCGATCTCGAAGCGGCCGGTGGGATTGATGAGCACGTCGAGCTCGGGCCGGGTCAGTTCGACCGTGTCGAGCACCGGGCGGATCACGAGCTCCTCGACCTCTGCGCGAAGCTGCGCGGTCGACACGGCGAGCGTGTGCTGCGTCGAGAGCACGACCGTCTCGACCGTCTTCGGCACCTGGCCGTCGTAGCCGATCGTGACCTGGGTCTTGCCGTCGGGGCGGAGGTAGTCGAGCTCGCCGCTCTTGCGCACGGCGGAGAGCCGTTCGGCGAGACGGTGCGCGAGCCAGATCGGCACGGGCATGAGCTCGGGGGTCTCGCGCGTGGCGTAGCCGAACATGATGCCCTGGTCGCCGGCGCCCTGCATGTCGAGGGCGTCTTCGCTCGAGCCCTCGCGGGATTCGAACGCGTGATCGACGCCCTGGGCGATGTCGGGCGACTGGCCGCCGATCGACACCGAGACACCGCATGAGCGCCCGTCGAACCACGCGTCGGAGGAGTCGTAGCCGATCGAGGTGACCCGCTCGCGCACGATCGCCGGAATCTCGACGTACCCGCTCGTCGTGACCTCGCCCGCGACGTGCACGAGCCCGGTCGTCACGAGCGTCTCGACGGCGACTCGGCTGTGGGGGTCTTCGCGGAGCAGCGCATCGAGGATCGAGTCGGAGATCTGGTCGCACAGCTTGTCGGGGTGACCCTCGGTGACGGACTCGGACGTGAAGCGGCGGAGTGCGGTCATGGAGTGGGCTCGTGTTCCTTCGAGGTCGTCGCGGCAGTCGCAGCGGTCACTTCGGTGACCACCACATCGAGGATGTCATGCGCCACCGACTGTTTCGTTCCGTGTGCTCGCGTGACGACGCCGCCGTCACGACCGATCACGACGACGCGGTTCTCGTCGCTCGCGAAGCCCTCGTTCCAGCCGACGCGGTTGACGACGAGCAGGTCGGCACCCTTCGCCTCGCGCTTTCCGCGGCCGAGCGCGATGAGTCGCTCGTCATCGGGCTCCGTCTCGGCGGCGAAGCCCACGAGCAGTGTGCCCGGGTGCGGCGCTTGGCCGAGTCCCGCGAGGATGTCGGGATTGCGCACGAGCTCGAGCGTCAACCCGTCGTCGCTCTGGTCTTTCTTGATCTTGCCCTCGCTGACGCTCGACGGGCGATAGTCGGCGACGGCGGCGGCCATCACGACGACGTCGGCCCCCTGAGCCGCCTCGGTCACCGCGGCCTGCAGTTCGAGCGCGGTCGAGACACGGCGGACATCGCAGCCGTCGGGCTCGGCGACCTCGAGGTTCGCGGCGATGAGCGTGACACGGGCGCCGCGCTCTCGAGCGGCCTCGGCGATCGCGATGCCCTGCTTGCCACTCGAGCGGTTGCCGAGAAAGCGCACGGGATCGAGGGGTTCGCGGGTACCGCCGGCGCTCACGACGACGTGGCGGCCTGCGAGATCGGCTCGATGAGCGGATGCCTCGGCGCTCGCGCTGTCGCCCAACACCCGTTCGAGCGCGGCGCGAACGATCTCGTCGGGCTCCTCCATGCGGCCGGGGCCGCTGTCGGCGCCCGTGAGCTGGCCGACCGCGGGGCCCACGATCGTGACGCCGCGCGAACGGAGCGTCTCGACGTTCGCCTGCGTGGCGGGGTGCCGCCACATCTCGGTATGCATGGCCGGTGCGATGACGACGGGCGCCTCGCTCGCCAGTAGCGTGTTGCCGAGCAGGTCGTCGGCGAGACCCGTCGCGAGCTTCGCGATGGAGTTCGCCGTCGCTGGGGCGATGACGATGAGGTCGGCCGCCTGCCCGATCGCGACGTGCCGCACCTCGGCGACGCCCTCGTACAACTCGGTGTGCACCGGGTTGCGGGAGATCGCCTCGAGCGTCGGCCGACCGACGAAGCGCAGCGCGCCCTCGGTCGGCACGACGTGCACGTCATGGCCGGCGAGCACGAGCGCGCGCACGACGCCGACGGCCTTGTACGCGGCGATGCCGCCGGTGATGCCGACGACGATGTTGAGCCGAGTCATCCGGCCCTCCGGATCACTCGGCGATCGGGCGGAGCCGGAGCTTGTCTTCGTTGATCTCGTGCATCGCGACCGACAGCGGCTTGTCGTCGATCGAGGAGTCCACGAGCGGGCCGACGTTGTCGAAGAGGCTGCCTTCGTGCAGGTCGGCGTAGTAGTCGTTGATCTGGCGCGCGCGCTTGGACGCGAAGATGACCAGTTGGTACTTCGAGTCGACCTTCGAGAGCAGGTCGTCGATGGGCGGATCGATGATGCCGGACAGCTTCTCAGCCATGGAATGACTCCTTAGATCGTGGGGTGCGCACCCTCGGTGCGCGGAAAGTCGTGACGAGGGCAGCTCAACGCCGACCCTTGCGAGATCTCATCAAGTCTACGACCTCCTGCGCCGCTTCGGCGACGTCGTGGTTCACGACCTGGTGGTCGAACTCCTCGACGGCCGCCAATTCGACCTTCGCGGTCTCGAGCCGGCGCTGCTGTTCAGCCGGGCTCTCGGTGCCGCGGCCGACGAGCCGGCGCACGAGTTCGTCCCAGCTCGGCGGCAGCAGGAAGACGAGCGTCGCCTCGGGCGCGGCGCGGCGAACCGAGCGGGCGCCCTGGATGTCGATCTCGAGCAGCACGCTGTTGCCGGCGGCGATCGCCTCTTCGACGGCCTTGCGGGGCGTGCCGTAGCGCGACGCGTTGTGCACGGTCGCCCACTCGAGCAGTTCGCCGGCCTCGACCATGCGATCGAACTCGGCGTCGTCGACGAAGAAGTAGCTCTCGCCCTCGACCTCGCCGGGTCGCGGCCGACGCGTCGTCGCCGACACCGAGAGACGCACGTCGGGGTGATGGCGCCGGATGTACTCGGCGACGGTGCCCTTGCCGACCGCGGTCGGGCCGGCGAGCACGACGAGGCGGTCGCCGGTGCCGCCGTGCGACGAGACCCAGTCGGCAAGGAACTCGCGAAGACGCCGGCGCTGCAGCCGGCCGAGGCCGCCGAGTCGCTTGGACGGCGAGATCTCGAGGTCCTCCATGATGCGTGCCGACTTCGTCTGCCCGATCGCGGGGATCGAGGTGAGGAACTCGGTGACCCGGAGGCGCCCCTCGACGCCCTCGGGCGACTCGAACGCCTCGCGCAGCACGTCGAGGGGGCTCCGTGAGCCCGCCGCGATCGCGGACTTGACGGTCGCGCGGGCGCGACGTGCGGCGACGGCGGCGCGAGAGGCCGCGACGCGGTCGACGTCGGGCGGCGAGGGACGCGTGGCCCCGGTGACGGTCGTCGGCTCAGACACTCGCGGCTCCGACCTCGTCGACGCGTCGCCTGATCGCCTCGGCGAGGCCGTCGGGCCCCGCGCCGAGGAGCGATCGCGACTCGCTCACGATGACGCCGCCGGCGAGCGACCCGAAGATCGCCCGCAGATCGCGGAGCTCGGCGCCCTGGTGGCCGAACCCCGGCGCCAGCACCGGCAGCCCTGGTCGCGGCGGATCGACGTCGAGGTCGATGCCCGAACTGCGCAGGTCGGCCGTCGCGCCGAGCACGACGCCGACCGAGCCGAGCGCCCGCTTCGCGGCATCCGCTCGCCCCTCGTTCCAGCCGATGACGCCCGCCGTGACGGCCTCCGCCACCGTCGAGCCGGCACGGCTCGACTGCTGCAGCACGGCGCGCTGGATGGCCGCCGCCTCGGGATTGGACGTCGCAGCCAGCACGAAGGCGCCCTTGCCGACCGCCTCGGCCGCCTCGAGCACGCCCGTGATCGAGCCGAGTCCCTGGTAGGCGCTGATCGTCATGGCGTCGGCCTCGAGGCTCGAGCCCGGCGTGAGCCAGGCCTGCCCGTACGCCTCGACGCTCGAGCCGATGTCGCCGCGCTTCACATCGGCGATCACGAGCAGGCCGGCGTCGCGGGCCTCGGCCAGCACCCGCTCGAGGGCTGCATAGCCGGCGGCGCCGTGGCGCTCGAAGAAGGCCACCTGCGGCTTCACGATGCCGGCGCGACCCGCGACGGCATCGACCGTGCGCAGCCCGAACTCGCGCACGCCCTCTGCCGAGTCGGGAAGCCCCCACCCGTCGAGGAGCGACGCGTGTGGGTCGATGCCGACGCACAGCTTGCCTGAGGCCGCGAAGGCGGCCGCGAGCCGGTCGCCGAACGGGGTCACGTCGGTCATGCGTTCGCCTCCCGACGAAGGCCGTACTCCTGCAGGCTCGTGACCTCGAAGCCGTCGCGCTGCACGTCGAGCGATGCGACCGCCGCCGAGAGCTCCGCGATGGTCGTGAAGAGCGGGATGTCGGACGCGACGGCCGCGGCACGGATCTCGTAGCCGTCGGCGCGCGACGAACGCCCGCTCGGCGTGTTCACGACGACGTCGACCTCACCGCGGTGGATGAGCTCGACCACGGAGGCCGAGTCTTCGCTCGTCTTCTCGCTGAACTTCAGCACTTCCTTCGCACGGATGCCGTTGCGACGCAGCACCTCGGCGGTGCCCTCGGTCGCCGCGACGTCGTAGCCGAGCTGCTGCAGGCGCAGCACCGGCAGGATGATCGAGCGCTTGTCGCGGTCGGAGACCGAGACGAACACGGTGCCCGATGTGGGCATGCCGCCGTAGGCCGCGAGCTGGCTCTTCGCGAACGCCGTCGGGAAGTCCTTGTCGATGCCCATGACCTCGCCGGTCGAGCGCATCTCGGGGCCCAGCACGGAGTCGACGATGAGGCCCTCGCGGGTGCGGAAACGGCTGAACGGCAGCACCGCCTCCTTCACGGCGACCGGCGCGTCGAGCGGCACTCGCGAGCCGTCGTTCGCCGGGAGCATGCCCTCGGCGATGAGCTCGGCGACGGTCGCGCCGACCATGATGCGCGATGCGGCCTTCGCGAGCGGGATGCCGAGCGCCTTCGAGACGAAGGGCACCGTGCGGCTGGCACGCGGGTTCGCCTCGAGCACGTAGAGCACCCCGGCGCCGATCGCGAACTGCACGTTGAGCAGGCCGCGAACGCCGATGCCCTCGGCGATCGCGCGGGTCGCCTCGCGGACCCGATCGACCTCGGCGCGGCCGAGGGTCACGGGCGGCAGGGTGCAGCTCGAGTCGCCGGAGTGGATGCCGGCCTCCTCGATGTGCTCCATGACGCCGCCGATGTAGAGGTCGGTGCCGTCGTAGAGTGCGTCGACGTCGATCTCGATCGCGTCGTCGAGGAACCGGTCGACGAGCAGCGGATGCGTCGGTCCGACGATGCCCTGACCCTCGATGCGTGCGAAGTAATCGGCGAGCGACGCCGAGTCGTACACGATCTCCATGCCGCGACCGCCGAGCACGTAGCTCGGGCGCACGAGCACCGGGTAGCCGATGCCCTCGGCGACGTGCACGGCTCCCGCGAGGTCGGTCGCGGTGCCGTTCTTCGGGGCGAGGAGGCCCGCCGCGTCGAGGATGCCGGAGAAGAGCCCGCGCTCTTCGGCGAGGTCGATCGCATCGGGGGTCGTGCCGAGGATCGGGATGCCTGCGGCCTCGAGGCCCTTGGCGAGCCCGAGCGCCGTCTGGCCGCCGAGCTGCACGACGACTCCGACGAGCTCGCCCGACTGCGACTCGGCGTGGATGACCTCGAGCACGTCTTCGAGCGTGAGCGGCTCGAAGTACAGCCGGTCGCTCGTGTCGTAGTCGGTCGAGACCGTCTCGGGGTTGCAGTTGATCATGATCGTCTCGAAGCCCGCGGCCGAGAGGGCGAACGAGGCGTGCACGCACGAGTAGTCGAACTCGACGCCCTGGCCGATGCGGTTCGGCCCCGAGCCGAGGATGACGACCTTGCGGCGGTCGCTCGGCTCCACCTCGGTCTCCTGGTCGTAGCTCGAGTAGTGGTACGGCGTGAGCGCAGGGAACTCCCCCGCGCACGTGTCGACCGTCTTGTAGACCGGGCGGATGCCGAGGATGTGGCGCACTTCGCGGGCGTCGGCCTCGCCGAAGCCGCGGAGCTGGCCGATCTGGGCGTCGGAGAAGCCGTGGTCCTTCGCGAGCAGGAGGAGTTCGGTGTCGAGGTTGTCGGCTGCGGCGATGGTCTCGGCGACCTCGTTGATGAGCACGATCTGGTCGAGGAACCACGGGTCGATCTTCGTCGCCTCGAAGAGCTGCTCGATCGTGGCGCCCTTGCGGAGCGCCTGCTGCACGACCACGATGCGGCCGTCGGTCGGCACCGAGGCCACCTCGAGGAGCTCCTCGATCCCGCGCTCCTCTTCGCCCCAGTGGAAGGAGGAGCCGCGCTTCTCGAGCGAGCGGAGCGCCTTCTGCAGCGCGGTCGCGTAGTTGCGGCCGATCGCCATGGCCTCGCCGACGGACTTCATGGTCGTCGTCAGGGTGGGGTCGGCGGCCGGGAACTTCTCGAACGCGAAGCGGGGTACCTTGACGACGACGTAGTCGAGCGTCGGCTCGAACGACGCCGGGGTCACCCGCGTGATGTCGTTCGGGATCTCGTCGAGGCGGTAGCCGATGGCGAGCTTCGCGGCGATCTTCGCGATCGGGAAGCCGGTGGCCTTCGAGGCGAGCGCGCTCGAGCGGGAGACGCGCGGGTTCATCTCGATCACGATGACGCGGCCGTCGGCCGGGTCGATCGCGAACTGGATGTTGCAGCCGCCGGTGTCGACGCCGACGGCGCGGATGATGTCGATGCCGATGTCGCGCAGGTGCTGGAACTCGCGATCGGTCAGCGTGAGGGCGGGTGCCACGGTGATCGAATCGCCGGTGTGCACGCCGACCGGGTCGACGTTCTCGATCGAGCAGACGACGACCGTGTTGTCGGCCGTATCGCGCATGAGCTCGAGCTCGTACTCCTTCCAGCCGAGGATCGACTCCTCGAGGAGCACCTCGGTCGTGGGCGAGTCGTGCAGGCCCTGGGTGACGATGCGAACGAGGTCTTGCTCGGTGTAGGCGAAGCCCGAGCCGAGGCCGCCCATCGTGAACGACGGGCGCACCACGAGCGGGTAGCCGAGGTCGAGGGCGAACTCCTTCGCCTGCTCGAGCGTCTTCGCGACGTGCGACCGGGCGACACCGGCGCCGGCCTCGATCACGAGGTCCTTGAAGAGCTGGCGGTCTTCACCCTTGCGGATGGCGTCGACCTTCGCGCCGATCAGCTCGACGCCGTGCTTCTCGAGGATGCCGGCGTCGTGCAGCGCGATGGCCGCGTTCAGCGCCGTCTGGCCGCCGAGGGTCGGCAGCACCGCGTCGGGCTTCTCCTTGATGATGATCGACTCGATGATCTCGGGCGTGATCGGCTCGATGTACGTCGCGTCGGCGAAGTCGGGGTCGGTCATGATCGTCGCGGGGTTCGGGTTCACGAGGATGACCCGCACGCCCTCCTCGCGGAGCACGCGGCACGCCTGGGTGCCCGAGTAGTCGAACTCGGCGGCCTGTCCGATGACGATCGGACCGGATCCGATGACGAGGACGCTGTTGATGTCGTCGCGCTTGGGCATTACTCGTTGCTTCCTTCGGTCGCGGTGCTCGTCGTCGTGTTCGCGATCACCATGTCGCGGAATCGGTCGAAGAGATAGTTCGCATCGTGCGGGCCGGCCGCCGACTCTGGGTGGTACTGCACGCTGAACGCGGGGATGTCGAGGCAGTTGAGCCCCTCGACCACGTTGTCGTTGAGCCCGTAGTGGCTGACCTCGACGCGGCCGAAGCCCTCGCTCGACTCGCTCACGCGGTCGATGGGGGCGTCGACGGCGAAGCCGTGGTTGTGCGCGGTGATCTCGACGCGGCCGGTGGCCTTGTCGAGCACCGGCTGGTTGATGCCACGGTGGCCGAAGGGCAGCTTGTAGGTGCCGAAGCCGAGTGCGCGGCCGAGCAGCTGGTTGCCGAAGCAGATGCCGAAGTACGGCAGCCCCTCGCGGAGCGTGGTGCGCAGCAGGTCGACATGGCGGTCGGATGCCGCGGGGTCGCCGGGCCCGTTCGAGAAGAACAGTGCGTCGGGCGCGAGGGCCAGCACCTCTTCAGCCGTGATCGACTGCGGAACGACGTGCACGTCGAAGCCGCGCTCGGCGAGGTATTTGAGGGTCGACGTCTTCACGCCGAGGTCGAGGACCGCGACGGATCCGACGCGCTCGCCTTCGGCCGCGAGCGTGTACGGCTCGCTGGTCGAGACGGCGCCCGACAGGTTCGCACCGGTCATCGCCGCGCCGCTCTGCACGAGGTCGAGCTGCTCGCCGGGGGTGAGCAGCGCGTCATCGCCTGAGAAGATGCCGGCCCGCATGGCGCCGGCCGAACGCAGGTGGCGGGTGAGCGCTCGCGTGTCGATGCCGCTGATGCCGACGACGCCCGACGAGTCGAGGTCGTCGTCGAGGCTCCGCTGCGAGCGGAAGTTCGAGACGACGCGGGAGGGGTCGCGCACGATGAAGCCGGCCACCCAGATGCGGGCCGACTCCATGTCTTCATCGTTCATGCCCGTGTTGCCGATGTGCGGCGCGGTCATCATGACGATCTGCCCGGCGTACGACGGGTCGGTCAGGGTCTCCTGGTAGCCGGTCATGCCGGTGGCGAAGACGGCTTCGCCGAGGGTGCGGCCGCGGGCGCCGTAGGCGCGTCCCTCGTAGCGGCGTCCGTCTTCGAGGACGAGCACGGCGGATTCGCTCGTGCCGGCGGGGGTCTCAGTCATGCGAGGCCTCACTCTCCTGCTCTGGCCGAAGCGCGGTGGGCGCTGCGGCGATGTCGTGTTCCGACCGCGGCGCTGCTGGCGCGGCGGCGATGTCGTTGACCGCCTGGACGATCCTGGCGGGGTCGCCCGGGTACCGGGCGCGTACATAGCTGTCGACTCGGGGTTCGACCGGTTCGGTCGTTCCCCGCTCCTGGGCGATCCAGGTGAGGGCGACGAGGCCCTCGGGCTCGACGCCGCGGTCGATGGCGTAGCTCGCGAGCTGCGCTCCGACGAGGCGGTCGGCCGGGATGAAGGTCAGCGACTCCCCCGCGATGCGGAGGATCACGCCTTCGGGGAGCACCTCGACGTGACCGGAGCCGCGGAACGCGAGTCCGTGCACCGCGAGCCGTTCGAGCGGTTCGCCGAGCGGGGTCGTCGCGACGTAGAGCACCTCGGCGTCGACCGTCGGGGCGCCGTGCTCGGCGGGCACGGGGTACGAGCCGAGCGACTCGTCGCGCTTGGTGCGCCGCTTCCACGAGCGGTACATGAGCCAGCCGACGAGTGCCACGACGGCGATCGCGACGACGGCGCCGATCACCTTATCCATGTGCGACCCCCTGAGCGGATGCCGCGTTGCGGGCGACCTCGTCGATCGGACGCACCGCGCCGTCGAGGAAGGTCGGGTAGCCGCCGTGGAACGTGGCGACGACGCGCCCCGGCAGGCGACGTCCGAGGTAGGGCGAGTTCGTGCTGCGGCCGGCGAGCCGGTCGAGGTCGAACTCTGCTGCCGCGGAGGGGTCGTAGAGCGTCAGCTCGGGAGCAGCACCCACGGCGATCGACTCGCCGTGGCCGTGCAGACGGCCGATGCGGGCCGGGGCCGACGACAGCACGCGCGCGACATCCGCCCAGTTCATGAGGCCCGTCTCGACGACGGCGGCGTGCACGACGGAGAGGGCCGACTCGAGGCCGACCATGCCGTTGGCGGCGGCCTGCCACTCGCTCTCCTTCGCCTCGACCGGGTGCGGCGCGTGGTCGGTCGCGACGATGTCGATCGTGCCGTCGGCGAGGGCGGCGCGCAGCGCCTCGACGTCTTCGGCGCGGCGCAGCGGCGGGTTGACCTTGAACCGGGGGTCGTAGCCCGCGATGAGGTCTTCGGTGAGCAGCAGGTGGTGGGGCGTCACCTCGGCGGTCACGTCGATGCCGCGGGCCTTCGCCCAGCGGATCACCTCGATGGATCCGGCGGTGGAGACGTGGCACACGTGCAGGCGGGAGCCCACGTGCTCGGCGAGGAGCACGTCGCGGGCGATGATCGACTCTTCAGCCACTGCCGGCCAGCCGGTCAGGCCGAGCTCGCCCGACAGCGCACCCTCGTTCATCTGCGCACCCTCGGTGAGTCGGGGCTCCTGGGCGTGCTGCGCGATCACCCCGTCGAAGGCCTTGACGTATTCGAGGGCCCGGCGCATGAGCAACGGGTCGGAGACGCAGAAGCCGTCGTCGGAGAAGACCCGCACGTTCGCACGTGACCGCGCCATCGCGCCGAGCTCGGCGAGCTGCTCGCCCTTGAGCCCGACGGTCACGGCGCCGATCGGCTGCACGGTCGCGTAGCCGGCGGCGCGGCCGAGGCTCGCCTCCTGCTCGACAACGCCCGCCGTGTCGGCCACGGGGAAGGTGTTGGCCATCGCGAACACCGCGGTGAAGCCGCCGGCGGCTGCTGCCTGCGTGCCGGTCAGCACGGTCTCGCTCTGCTCGTATCCGGGCTCGCGGAGGTGCGTGTGCAGGTCGACGAGGCCGGGCAGGGCGATGAGCCCGTCGGCGTCGACGACCGTCGCGCCCGCGGCATCCGCAATGCTGCCGACGCCGGCGATGACGCCGCCCTCGAGCAGGATGTCGGCGCGCTCGCCACCAGGGAGGGTGGCACCGGTGATCAGGAAACGTTCGCTCATCAGGCGTCGCCCCGATCGCCGGACATCAACAGATAGAGGGCGGCCATTCTCACTGAAACTCCGTTCGCAACCTGCTCGCGCACCGTCGACTGCTGGGAGTCGGCTGCGCGGGCGGCGATCTCGAGCCCGCGATTCATCGGGCCGGGGTGCATCACCATCGTACTGGGGGGCAGCGCGTCGAACCTGGCATCGTCCAGACCCCAGGTGCGCGCGTATTCGCGGCTGTTCGGGAAGAACGCCGCGTGCATGCGCTCCGCCTGGATGCGCAGCATCATGACGACGTCGGGGGTGCCGGCGAGGGCGGCGTCGAGGTCGTAGCCGACGCGGGCCGGCCAGGAGCTCGTGTCGACCGGCACGAGGGTCGGCGGGGCGACGAGCTCGACCTCGGCGCCGAGGGTCGCGAGCAGCCAGACGTTCGATCGGGCGACCCGTGAGTGCAGCACGTCACCGACGATGACGACGTGCACGCCGTCGAGGTCGCGCCCCCGGGATGCTGCGCCGTGCAGGCGCCGGCGCATCGTGAAGGCGTCGAGCAGCGCCTGCGTGGGGTGCTCGTGCGTGCCGTCGCCGGCGTTGACGACGCCGGCGTCGATCCATCCGCTCGTCGCGAGCGTGTACGGCGCCCCCGAGGCGTGGTGACGGATCACCACGCCGTCGGCGCCCATCGCCTGCAGGGTCTGCGCCGTGTCCTTCAGGCTCTCGCCCTTGGAGACGCTCGAGCCCTTCGCGCTGAAGTTGATGACGTCGGCCGAGAGGCGCTTGGCGGCCGCCTCGAACGAGATTCGGGTACGGGTCGAGTCCTCGAAGAAGAGGTTCACGACCGTCTTTCCGCGCAGCGTCGGCAGCTTCTTGACCTCGCGCTCCTGTACGGCGGCCATGTCCTCGGCGATGTCGAGGATCTCGATGGCCTGCTCGCGGGAGAGCTCGCGGGTGCTGAGCAGGTGCCGCATCACTCCTCGCCGCCCTCGGCCGCGAGGCCGTCCTCGGCCGCGAGGCCGTCGTCGATCGCGACGCCGTCGTCGCCGTCGATCTCGGCGAGGCGCACGTTGATGCGCTCGCGGGTCGAGCTCGGCAGGTTCTTTCCCACGAAGTCGGCGCGGATCGGGAACTCGCGGTGACCGCGGTCGACGAGCACCGCGAGCCGCACCGCGCGGGCGCGGCCGAGGTCGCTGAGGGCGTCGAACGCGGCTCGGATCGTGCGGCCCGAGTACAGCACGTCGTCGACGAGCACGACCGTCTTGCCGTCGATGCCGCCGGCCGGCAGCTCGGTCGGCTGCGGCGTGCGCGTGCGAGTGCGGGTGAGGTCGTCGCGGTACATCGTGACGTCGAGCGCCCCAGCCTGCGGCGGCGCGGCGTCGGGCTCGATGCGGGCGATGGTCTCGGCGATGCGACGGGCGAGGATCACGCCCCTGGTCGGGATACCGAGGATGACGAGATCGGAGCTTCCGCGGTTGGACTCGAGGATCTCGTGCGAGATGCGGGTCAGCGCCCGCGAGATGTCAGCTTGACTGAGCACGGCACGTGCCATCAAACGACTCCCTTCTCCGCCTCACAGGACGGCCTTAAAGGTTGTCAACGTGCTTCGATCCTATCGGATGCCGCGAACGGCCCCCTTCCGCAGGCGGAGGGGGCCGTGGGCGAGGCGCGCCGAACGCATGGGATCACCGGATCGGACGCGTGAATGCCTTCGCCGCGATCACCATCGCCGCGGCCACGAGCACGATGTCCTTGAGGATGTACTGCGCGGTCAGCGTCGGCCCCGTCGCGGTGAACAGCTCGCCGCCGAAGAACACGAGTGGCGAGAACACGCCCACGAAGGTCGCCGCGAGAGCGAGCAGGCCGATGCGGAGCAACATGCCCGTCACGAGGGTGAGGCCGACGAACACCTCGAGCGCACCCGTCAGGGCGAGCGCTGCGTAGCCGTCGACCACGCCGAACGACAGCGCGTTCCAGGTTCGGGTCACGAGCGACTCGACCGGGCTCATGCCGGGGAAGAACTTCAGGGCGCCGAAGACGAGGAACACGAGGCCGAGCGAGACGCGGAGCGCGGGGACTCCTGCGCGGGCGAGGAAGCGCTGGACGACTGCCTGGGCGGCGTTCGCGCGATCGAGGATCGAGTCGAGACCGGCACCGGTCGCGACGCGGCCGGTGCCGATGGTGGTGCTGGACATGGTGCTCCTTCCGAGAGCAAGGTGGGAGATGCCGGCCGGAATCGGCGGCACACTCATCACATCGCCGCAGCGGTCTCCCGTCGTCGGGAGTGCCGCTGAATCGCGGTCGGGGGTTCCACCGACCGCGATCTCAGGGACACGTGCGCAGAACCCCCCGAGCGCGGGTCACGGCGCACCGCCCGAACGTGCTGGAATCGGGCATGGTCGAGGTGATGATCGCCGTGATGCCGTTCCACGGCCATGTCGCACCCCTGGCGGCGGTCGCCGAGGCGTTCGTGGCGGACGGACACGGGGTCCGCGTCTACACGGGAGCGGCGCACGCCGACCGGTTCGCCGCCGTCGGCGCCCGGGTCGTGACTTGGTCGTCCGCGCCCGACTTCGACGAGCACGACCTGCCGGCCACCTTTCCCGAATTGCAAGGCAGGAAGGGCCCTCGGCAGATGCTCACGAACGTCGAGCAGTTGTTCGTGCGAACCGGCGCCGATCAGGCCGCCGATCTCACGCGTGCCTTCGCCGAGCAGGCCTGGGACGTCATCGTCGCCGACGGGCTCAGCATCGGCGCGCATTTCGCGTCCGAGCTGACCGCGACGCCGTGGGTCACGGTCAGCATCGTGCCGCTGACCATCCCGAGCCGCGACCTGCCCCCGCCGATCCTCGGGCTCCCGCCGGCGAGGGGGATCGCCGGGCGGCTGCGCGATCGCGCACTGCGCAGCCTGACGCGCGTGGTGTCGCGCGGAATCCAGCGTGCGTACGCCGAGGATCGAGCCCGAGCCGGCCTGCCACCCGACGCGCTCTCATTGGAACAGGCCTTCATCTCTCCGCACCTCGTCTGCGCGTCGGGCGTCCCCGAACTCGAGTACCCGCGCTCGGATCTCGGCACGCAGGTCGTGTTCGTGGGCGAACTCACCCGGCCGCACACGAACGACGCCGGCCTCCCGCCGTGGTGGCCCGACGTCGAGTCATCCGCGGATCCGGTCGTGCACGTCACCCAGGGCACGCTGAACGTCGACCCGCACGACCTCATCGAGCCGTCGTTCACCGCGCTGGGCCGGCAGCGACTGCTGCTCGTCGCGGCGACCGGGCAGGCGGATGCCGCGGGGCTGCCGTTCCGCGCGCCGCCGAACGCGCGCGTCGCGAGGTTCGTCCCATACGACGCCCTGCTGCCGCACGTCGACGTCATGGTCACGAACGGCGGCTGGGGCGGCGTGCTGGCGGCACTGGCGCGCGGCATCCCGCTCATCGTCGCCGGCGGCGACCTCGACAAGCCGGAGATCGCCGCCCGAGTCGCCTGGGCAGGCGCCGGCGTGAATCTGCGCACTGGCACCCCGAGCGCACGCGCGATCCTCAGGGCGTGGCGGCGAGTCGCGGCCGACGGCTCGTACCGGGCGAATGCCGCTCGCCTCTCGGCGTCGCTGTCGGCGCACGATGGACCACGCGAGGTCGTCGAGCACACACTGGACCTGCTCGAGGCCCGCTCCGGTTGAGCGAGTGACCCCGGCTCAGGCCTTCGAGTGCGAGATCGCCGCGAGCAGGCCGTTGACGAAGCCGGCCGAGTCGTCGGTCGACAGCACCGTGGCCGCTTCGACGGCCTCGGAGATCGCCACCGGGTCGGGCACGGCGTCGTTGTGGATGATCTCCCACACGCCGATGCGCAGGATCGCGCGGTCGACCGCGGGCATGCGCTCGAGGGTCCAGCCGTGCGAGTGCGTCTCGATGAGCTCGTCGATCTCAGCGCGGTTGTCGACGATGCCGTCGACGATCTCGCGCGCATACAGCCACGAGGCGGCACGCTCGGGCTCGCTCGCAGCCTTCTCGGCCTCGACGACGAGCATCTGCTCGACCGGCACCTGACGCATGTCGGCCGAGTACAGCAGGTCGAGCGCGCGCTTGCGCGCCTTGGTACGGGCGCTCACTAGTCGTTCACGCGGCCGAGGTAGTCGCCCGTGCGGGTGTCGACCTTGACCTTGGTACCGGTCTCGAGGAAGAGCGGCACCTGGATCTCGTAGCCGGTCTCGACGGTCGCGGACTTCGTGCCACCGGTGGAGCGGTCGCCCTGCAGGCCCGGCTCCGTGTAGGTGATCTCGAGCACGACGGAGGCCGGAAGCTCGACGTAGAGCGGGTTGCCGTTGTTCAGCGCGACGGTCACCGACTGGTTCTCGAGCATGAAGTTCGCGGCGTCGCCGACGACCGTGCCGGGCACGGTGATCTGGTCGTAGTCGCTCTGGTCCATGAAGACGAACCCGTCGCCATCGGCGTACAGGTAGGTGAAGTCGCGGCGGTCGACGTTCTCGATCTCGATCTTCGCGCCCGCGTTGTACGTGCGGTCGACGACCTTGCCCGACACGACGTTCTTCAGCTTGGTGCGCACGAACGCACCGCCCTTGCCGGGCTTGACGTGCTGGAACTCGATGACGCTCCAGAGCTGACCGTCGATGGAGAGGACGACGCCGTTCTTGATGTCAGCGGTGCTTGCCATGCGTGTGTGTTCCGTTCAGTTGCGAAGAGGCTCGGCCGGGAGATCGGCCGCAGAAGTTCAGTCGGTCGAGTTTAGTCGCTCGGTCGGGACTGCGCCAATGCACGCCTCGCACCCCGGCGCCTCGACGACGGCGCAGCGCTGCGGGCGCGGACTCAGGACTGACGCAGCACCCACTCGACCGCCATGCGGTACGAATCGCTGCCGAAGCCCGCGATCACCCCGGTGGCGACACCGGAGATCACGCTCGTGTGGCGGAACGTCTCGCGCGTGTGCGGGTTCGAGAGGTGCACCTCGACGAGCGGCACGCCGGCCTGCTTCAGCTGTGCGGCGGCGTCGCGAAGGGCGTAGCTGTAGTGAGTGAAGGCCGCCGGGTTCAGCACGACCGGCAGCCTCCGGTCGACCGCCTCGTGGATCCAGCCGATGAGCTCGGCCTCGTCGTCGCTCTGGCGCAGGTCGATGTCGACATCGCCCGGCACCGAGGCTGCGATCGAGTCCCGGATGTCGGCGAGGCTCTCGCTGCCGTAGACCTCGGGTTCACGGGTACCGAGCCGGCCGAGGTTCGGGCCGTTGAGCACGAGGATCGTCGTCATGCCAGAAGCCTATCCACCGGCGGGCGGCGCGGTGACTCGGGCGGCGCCTCGCGCTGCGAGCGCACCTCGTGTTCACCGGTTGGTCGGCATCGTGATCGCGGCCGGACACGTGCCCGTGCCCTCGGCCCGATTGGGTTGCGAGCATGGCACATCGCATCCCACGCGCGCAGACGCGCTTCCTCGCCCTCGCCGCGGTGGCCGCCACCGCGGCCGCCATCCTCACCTCCTCGCCCGCGAACGCCGCCGGCAACGACGGGCCGAACGGACCGTCCGTCAAGAAGACGGAGCCCACCCTCGTCGCCCGGGCGACGCTCTCGGCCGACCACCTCGAGGCGGGCCCCGCCAGTGGAGCGGCGCTCACCACTCCGGTGAACGGCCGCACCGGACCCTTCGCCGGCCAGGTCATCCCGGGCTTCTCGGCGATGATCGACAATGGCGACGGCACCTTCTGGGCCCAGCCAGACAACGGCTTCGGCGCGAAGGGCAACTCCGCCGACTTCCTGCTCCGCAACTACCTCGTCCGTCCGGTGTGGCAGACGGCGGAGGGCGGCACCGGCGAGATCCAGGTCGAGCGGTTCGTCTCGTACAACGACGCGAACGACGTGCTCGACTTCCCGATCGTGAATGAGACGACACCCGATCGCCTGCTGACCGGCGCCGACTTCGACGTCGAGTCCGTCGTCCGTGCGAAGGACGGCACCTTCTGGGTTGGAGAGGAGTTCGGCCCATTCCTCCTCCACTTCGCTGCCGACGGCACCCTGCTCGAGAAGCCGCACCCGATGCCCGACGGCGCGAAGTCGCCGCAGAATCCTTACCTCGAGGCCGGCGAGACGCCGCGCGTACGGGCGAGCCGCGGGTTCGAGGCGCTCGCATCGTCGGTGAACGGACGCTATCTCTACCCGATCGTCGAAGGGTCCTACGCGGACGACGCGGACCTCCGTCGCCGCGAGATCCTCGAGTTCGACACCAAAGCGGGCGCGTACACGGGTCGGACCTGGAACTACGAGACCGATCAGGACGCCAACGTGATCGGCGACGCCTTCGCCGTGCGCAACGGCGTGCTGCTGCTCGTCGAACGCGACGACTTCGAGGGCGACCAGTCGGTGACGAAGCGCATCTACGAGGTCGACCTCACCCGCTCCGATGCCGAGGGCAAGCTGGAGAAGACCCTCGTGCTCGATGCGCTGCGCATCGCGAACCCCGACCTGCTCGGCGCGGGCGACGGCTACGGCACGGGCGACCCGTTCTCGCTGCCGGTGCAGTCGTTCGAGACCGTCGTGCAGTTGAAGAACGGCGACCTCTTGATCGCCAACGACAACAACTACCCCGGCAACGACGCGCGCATCGCCGGCGTCCCCGACGACACCGAGATCGACGTCATCGACCTCGATCGCACGCGAGTCCAGCCCTCCGACGTCACCGTCGTGGCGCATCGCGGCGCGAGCGGGTCCCGCCCTGAGCACACCCTCGCCGCCTACGAGACGGCGATCAACGAGTGCGCCGACTTCATCGAACCCGACGTGGTCTCGACGAAGGACGGCGTGCTCGTCGCCCGTCACGAGAACGAGATCAGCGGCACGACGGACGTCGGGAGCCGTCCGGCCTTCGCCGACCGCAAAGCGACGAAGGTCATCGACGGCGTCTCGGTCACAGGCTGGTTCACCGAGGACTTCACGCTCGCCGAGTTGAAAACGCTGCGCGCCGTCGAGCGGCTCCCGCAGATCCGCCCCGAGAACACCGCGTTCGACGGCCTCTACCAGGTGCCCACCCTCGACGAGGTGCTCGACCTCGCCCGTCACTCGGTGAGTTGCGACGGCCTGCCGGTCGGCGTCTACCCCGAGACGAAGCACCCGAGCTACTTCGACGCGATCGGCCTCTCGCTCGAGGAGCTGCTCGTCGCCGAGCTCGCCCGCAACGGGCTCGACGAGGCCGATTCGCCGGTCGTCGTGCAGAGCTTCGAGACGGCCAACCTCCGTGAGCTCGCCGGCGCCACCGACGTCGCACTCGCCCAGCTCGTCAACTCGAGCGGTCGTCCGTTCGACTTCACGCTCGCCGGTGATACGCGCACGTACGCCGACCTCGTGACGCCCGTGGGACTCGCCGAGATCGCGAGGTACGCCGATGGCGTCGGCGTGGAGAAGAGCCTCGTCATCCCCCGAACGGCGATCGGCACGCTCGGCGCGCCGACGACGCTCATCGCCGACGCGCATGCGGCCGGCCTCGAGGTGCACGGATGGACGTTCCGCCGCGAGAACGCGTTCCTCCCGGCCGAGTTCCGGTCGAGCGCAGACCCCGCAGGCATCGGCGACTTCGCCGGCGAGCTCCGGGTGTTCCTCGACGAGGGACTCGACGGCTTCTTCAGCGACAACCCCGGCCTCGGCGCCGTGATCGCGGGCTGATCGGGCTCATCCCGATCAGGGGTGAGTGGATGCCCGAGGCATTCGCTCGCCCCTGTTCGCTGTGCTCAGGACGCGATCTCCTGGTACGCCGCGAAGAGCAGCGACGGGTCGGGAGCGAGCATGACCGTGGGCTTGGCCAGGTCGTCGAGCACGATGAAGCGCAACTGACCCGCGCGCGCCTTCTTGTCGCGCTGCATCGTCGCGAGGAGCGTGTTCCAGCGGCCGGCCGGGTAGGACGTCGGCAGGCTCAGCAGGTCGAGCACGCGCTTGTGCCGGTCGGCGACCTCGTCGGGGAGCCGGCCCGAGAGACGGCCGAGTTCGGCCGCGAACGCCATGCCCACGGCGACCGCGGCGCCGTGGCGCCACTGGTACCGCTCGGCGTGCTCGACGGCGTGACCGAGCGTGTGGCCGTAGTTCAGGATCTCGCGGAGCCCCTGCTCGGTGAAGTCCTCGGAGACGACGTCGGCCTTCATCTGGATCGCGAGCTCGATCACGCGGCGGAACTGCGGGGTCGCCGGGTCGGTCGCGACCTCGGGGTCGGCCTCGATGATGTCGAGGATCTCGGGGTAGCGGATGAATCCCGCCTTCGCGATCTCGGCGAAGCCTGCGAGGATCTCGTTCTTCGGCAGTGTGTCGAGCGTGTCGAGGTCGCAGATCACGGCCGCCGGCGCATGGAAGGCGCCCACGAGGTTCTTGCCCTCGTTGGTGTTGATGCCGGTCTTGCCGCCGACGGCGGCGTCGACCATGCCGAGCACCGTGGTCGGCACCTGCACGACCTTCACGCCCCGGAGCCAGGTCGCGGCGACGAAGCCCGCGAGGTCGGTGATCGCTCCCCCGCCGAACCCGACGACCGCGTCGGTACGGGTGAAGTCGGCCTGTCCGAGCACCTGCCAGCAGAAGGCGGCGACCTCGACGCGCTTGCCGGCCTCGGCGTCGGGCACCTCCGCGAGCAGCACCTGATACCGATCGGAGAGCGCCTCGCGCAACTCTGCGGCTCGTGCACCGAGCGTCGCGGGGTGCACGATGAGCACCTTGGTGGCCTCTGCGCCGATCGCGTCGCCGAGCTCGGCGAGCACCCCGCGGCCGATGATCACGTCGTAGCCCGATTCGCCGCCGACGCGGATGCTCGTGCGGGTCTCGTCTGCGGTCATCGTGTTCCTCCGAAGTGCGCGGTGATGTCGTCGACGATCCGCGCGACCGAGCGGCGCGAGGTGTCGATGCTGAAGTCGGCGACCGACTCGTAGATGGGGCGGCGGGCCTCGAGGATGGCACTCCACCGCTCGATGCCGCCATCGGCGAGCAGCGGTCGGTTGCCACCGGTGAGCCGCGGTGCGACCGCGGACGCTGAGACCTGCAGCCACACGACAGGGAGGCCCGCGAGGTCGTCGCGGGTGTCGTCGTGCAGCACGGCACCGCCGCCGAGCGAGATCACGGCCTCTTCGCGGAGCGCCTCGTCGACCACCTCGCGTTCGACGATGCGGAAGTACTCCTCGCCCTCGCGGTCGAAGATCTCCTCGATCGGTCCGTAGCGCTCGGCGATGCGCAGGTCGGTGTCGACGAACGGTGCGCCGACGGATGCCGCGAGCCGCTGCCCGACCCGGGACTTGCCGGCGCCCATCGGGCCGACGAGCACGATCGGCAGTGCGAGACGCGGCGTGTCAGACACGATCTGCCGCGGTGCCCGCAGCAGCGACGGCCGTGCGGAGCGTGTCGGGGATCGCCGCGAGGTAGGACTCGAGGTTGCGCCGGGTCTCGTCGACCGAGTCGCCGCCGAACTTCTCGAGCACGGCGTTCGCGAGGGTGAGGGCGACCATCGCCTCCGCCACGACGCCGGCTGCCGGCACGGCGACGACGTCGGAGCGCTGGTGGTGGGCCGCCGCGGCCTCGCCGGTGGCCACGTCGACGGTCGGCAGTGCGTGCGGCACGGTCGCGATGGGCTTCATGCCGGCGCGCACGCGCAGCACGGTGCCGGTGGACATGCCGCCCTCGGTGCCGCCGGCACGATCGCTCGAGCGTGCGATGCGGCCGCCCTCGACGTGCAGTTCGTCGTGCGCGGCCGAGCCGCGGCGACGCGTGGTCTCGAAGCCGTCGCCGACCTCGACGCCCTTGATCGCCTGGATGCCCATGAGGGCGGCGGCGAGCTGCGCGTCGAGACGCCGGTCCCAGTGCACGTGCGAGCCGAGACCGGGCGGAACGCCGTAGGCGAGCACCTCGACGACGCCGCCGAGGGTGTCGCCCTCCTTGTGTGCGAGGTCGACCTCTGCGACCATCGCCGCGGAGGTCTCGGGGTCGAAGCAGCGCAGCGGATCGGCGTCGAGCAGGTCGACGTCGTCGGGCGTCGGCAGTGGGCGGCCCTCGGGCACCCGCACCGGGCCGATCGCGAGCGTGTGCGCGACGAGCCGGATGCCGAGCTCGGCGAGGAAGGATCGAGCGACGGCGCCGAGCGCGACACGAGCCGCGGTCTCACGGGCGCTCGCGCGCTCGAGCACCGGGCGGGCCTCGTCGAAGCCGTACTTCTGCATGCCGACGAGGTCGGCGTGCCCGGGGCGCGGGCGCGTGAGCGCGGCGCCGCGACCGCGGCCGAGCCTGGCGGGGTCGATGGGCTCGGGGCTCATCACCTCCTGCCACTTCGGCCACTCGGTGTTGCCGATACGCAGCGCGACGGGGCTGCCGAGGCTCAGGCCGTGGCGTACGCCGCCCGAGATCGCCAACTCGTCTTGCTCGAACTTCATGCGCGCACCTCGGCCGTAGCCGAGCTTGCGGCGTGCGAGGTCAGCACGAATATCGTCGAGCGAAACGGGGATACCGGCGGGAAGACCCTCGAGGATCGCGACGAGCTCAGGGCCGTGCGACTCTCCGGCAGTGAGCCAACGGAGCATGCCCCTATCCTTCCACAGGCTCAGGAGACCGCCGCGCGCATGACGCCGAGCACGGCGTCCTCATCGTCGAGCGGCGCGTTCGGGTCGCCGTTCACGAAGATCCGCACCTGGAGCAGCGCCTGGTGCAGCAGCATCCCGAGACCGTGCACGACCGTGCCGCCGCCGGCGATCCAGCCGGCCGCCAGCGGAGAGGGCCAGGGGTCGTAAGCGACGTCGAGCAGCGCCGCCGACGAGGTCAGACCAGCGGATGCCGCGACGCCGAGGTCAGTGCCACCGGGCACGGTGCTCACGACGAGATCGGCACGATCGATCGTCGCGAACTCGGCCAGTCCGCCCTCGCCGACCTGCACGCCGAGACGCGAACCGAGTTCGACGAGCGGAGCTGCAGCCCCCGGTCGGCGCACGAGCACGCGAACCTCGCGCGCCCCGAGATCGGACATCGCGACGAGCGCCGACGCCGCCGTCGCGCCGCCGCCGAGCAGCACGCAACGACTCGCTTCGAACACGCCAGCTTCATGCAGCGTGCGCACGATGCCGCCGACGTCGGTGTTGAAGCCGCGCCGAGCGCCATCGCCGAACAGCACGGTGTTCGCGGCCCCGGTGATGGCGGCGACCTCGTCGATCGAGTCGAGCAGTGGCAGCACGTCGCGCTTCAGGGGCATCGTGAGCGAGAGCCCGCGCCACGAGGCATCCAGTCCGCCCAGGAACTCGCCGAGCCGGTCGCCGTCCATCTCGACTGCCGAGTACCGCCAGTCGAGCCCGAGTCGCTCATACGCCGCGCGATGCAGCAGCGGGCTCTTGGAGTGCGAGATCGGAGAGCCGAGCACCGCGAGCCGGCGGAGCTCACTCACAGTACGCGGCGTTCTCGTCGAGCGCGCACCATTCCTGCAGGCGGGCGACCGCCGCGTCGTGCTCCTCGACCGTGGTGGAGAAGACCGTCTCCCCCGTCGCGAGGTTCACCGGTACGAAGAACAGCCAGGTGCCGTCGGCGGGGTGAATCGCGGCGTTGATCGCCACATCGCCGGGGTTGCCGATCGGGCCGATCGGGAGGCCCGGGTTCGCGTAGGTGTTGTACAGGTTCGACGCGTCGGCGCGCTCCGCGTCGGTCGTCCACACGGTGTGCGTGTTGCCCGTGCCGTACGCGACGGTCGCGTCGGACTCGAGGTTGATGCCCTGGTCGAGGCGATTCTGGAAGACCCGCGCGACCTTCGGGAAGTCGTCGAGGTTCGACCCGGCCTCGCGCTGCACGATCGAGGCGAGCACGATCGTGCGCCACCGCTGGTCGGCCGGCACGCCGGCGGCGTCGAGCGCCTCGAACTGACGGTTCACGAGGGTCTGCAGCACGGCATGCGCGTCGAGACCGGGCTCGAGCGTGTACGTCGCCGGGAAGAGGAATCCCTCGAGCGTCGTCGCCTCAGCGGGCAGGCCGTAACTCGCGGGCGGTTCCGCCGCCGCGGCCTGCAGGTTCTCGAGCGGCACGTCCGTGCCCTCGGAGATGGAGACGAGCGCGTCGGGCAGCGAGGTGCCCTCGGGGATCACAAAGGTGTTCTCGAGCTTGTTCGCGGGATCCTGCAGCGCGTCGAGGGCGGCCTGCGCGCTCATCTCCTCGGCGAGCTGATAGGCGCCGGGGTGGAACTCGGGCTCGGGGCTCTGCTCGAGCAGCAGGTCGTAGAAGGCGTCGTACGAGGCCGTGACGCCCTCGTCGACGAGGTTCGTCGCGATGTCGGAGCCGGTCTCGCCGTCGTGGATCATGAACACGACCTCGCCGGTGCCGGTGCCCTCGAAGTCGGCCGCCGGGGTGAACCGCTCGACGACTGCGGCGATCGGCCCCTGCAGGAAGAAGTACGCTCCGGCGCCGAGCCCCGCGACGATGAGGAGGCCGATGAGGCAACCCCACGCCCCGCGTCGCCTCGGCTTCTCGGGCTCGTGCGGGTCGGAGTTGACGGCGCGTCGTTCGGCTCGTGAGGGCCGGGCGGGTTCAGGTGCCGCAGGTTCCGCGACGATCGACTCGAACAACGGCAGGCCGGGAGCCGCCGCGGCGGGCGGGCCGGCCTCCGCGAGCACGGCTGCCGCTTCGGCCTCCGCCGCCTGGCGCTGCTCCGCCTCCCGGGCCTCTCGCCGAGTCATCGGTCGGCCCTCCGACGGCGGCTGCGCCGCGGTCGGCCCGGTCGACGCCCCGGACGGCGCCGCAGTGGGCGACGGGCCGGGAGCCGCGGCATCCGCTGCTCTGGGTGCTCGAACCGGAGCGTCGCCCGCGAGCATCGCGTGCCACTCGGCGGTCGCGCGATCGGAGTCGCGGTCGGAGGGAGGCTGGGTCACAGGGGGGATGGCCCTTCGGGGGTATCGATCGTCCGTCCGGGCGGGCGGTCGAAATCCCGCTCGGCGTCGATGGCGTGTTGCAAAATGATAACGGCTGCAACCTGATCCACGATGGGACGTTGCTTGCGCGTCGACTTCCCGGTCGCGCGGAGCGCCTGTTGGGCGCTCACGGTCGAGAGGCGTTCGTCGACGAGCCGCACCGGGATCCCGCTGCTCGCGAGTCGCTCGGCGAACGCCACCGCATCGTCGGTCGACGGCGTCGAGGCGCCTGAAAGCGACAGCGGATTGCCCACGACGATCTCGATCACCTCGTGCTCCCTCGCCAGGTCGAGGATGCGCGCGACGTCGGCGTCGCCGTCGGTCGCACGCGCCACCGTCTCGATCGGGGTCGCGATCAGACCGCCGGCATCGCATCGGGCGACGCCGATGCGGGCGCGCCCGACATCGACCCCGAGCCTCGCCCCGGTTCGCACGCCGACTACCCGCGGAGCGCCGAGCGCACCGCGTCGAGCGCGGCCGGGATGGCCGCGAGGTCGCTGCCGCCGCCCTGCGCGAGGTCGGGCTTGCCGCCGCCGCCGCCGCCGAGCACTCCGGCCATCGTCTTCGCGAGGGCGCCGGCGTTCGCACCTGCGTCGCGGGCGGCCGGCGAGGTGGCGACGATCGCGACCGGCTTGCCGCCGACCTCGGCGGTCAAGGCCACGACGGATGCCGCGTCGCCGAGCTGCGATCGTACGGACGTCGCGAGTGCCCGCAGCTCATCACTCGTGCCGAGCGAGCCGACCGTCTCGGCGACGAGCAGTACCTCGCCCGTGCGACCCGCCTTCGCCGCGAGGGCGGGCACGCGGTCGTTCAGCGCGCGTGCCTCGAACTGCTGGATGCGCTTCTCGGCGGCCTTCAGGCTCGAGACGAGCTCGCCGACACGGTCGACGAGCTGCTCGGGCCGGGTCTTCAGCGACGACGTCAGCTCGGAGACGAGCGCACGCTCCGACGCGAAGCGCCGGAAGGCGTCGAGGCCGACGAGCGACTCCACGCGGCGGTTCGACGCGCCGACCGAGGACTCCCCCACGATGTTGATCATGCCGACCTCGGCGCTCGTCGACACGTGCGTGCCGGCGCAGAGTTCGCGCGACCAGGGTCCGCCGATGTCGACGACGCGAACGACGTCGCCGTACTTCTCGCCGAAGAGCGCCATCGCACCGAGCGACTTCGCCTCGTCGAGCGGCATCTCGCGCGTGACGACCTCGAGGTTGTCGCGGATCGCGGCGTTGGAGATCTCCTCGATCTCGCTGCGGGTCTCGGGCGAGAGCGCCGAGTTCCAGCCGTAGTCGAGACGCAGGTAGCCGGCCTTGTTGAACGAGCCCGACTGGTGGGCGTTGGGGCCGAGCACCTGACGCAGCGCAGCGTGCACGAGGTGCGTACCCGAGTGGGCCTGCGTCGCGCCGCGCCGGTACTGCTCGTCGACGAGAGTCGTGGCCGGCACGCCGACGCCGACCTCGCCCTTGGTCACCTTGACGGTGTGGCTGATGAGGCCCTTGATGGGCTTCTGCACGTCGAGCACCTCGAGTTCGAAGCCGTCGCCGACGATGCGCCCTTGATCGGGGGCCTGGCCGCCGGACTCGGCGTACAACGAGGTCTCCGCGAGGATGACCTCGGCGGTCTGGCCCGCGGTCGCGAACGGCACGGGCCGGCCGTCGACGAGCACGCCGAGCACGCTCGATGCCGTCGACAGCTCGGAGTAGCCGGTGAAGATCGTCTCGCCCTTGGCGCGGAACTCGGCGTACACCGAGAGGTCGGCGAGTACCTTCTTCTTCGACTTGGCGTCGGCCTTGGCACGCGAGCGCTGCTCGGTCATGAGCGTGTCGAACGCGGCACGGTCGACGGCGAGGCCCGCCTCGTCGGCCATCTCGAGCGTGAGCTCGATCGGGAAGCCGTAGGTGTCGTGCAGGAGGAAGGCCGTGTCGCCGGCGAGCTCGCCGCGACCAGACTGCTTGGTCTTTCCGACCGCCAGGTCGAGGATCGACGTTCCCGCGGTGAGCGTGCGGAGGAAGGTCTCCTCCTCGCCGAGGGCGAGCTGCTCGATGTGCGCGTAGTCCTTCGCGACCTCGGGGTAGGCGCTCTTCATCGCGTCGCGCGACGCGGCGAAGAGCTCGCGGAAGGTGGGGCCCTCGACGCCGAGCAGGCGCATGGCACGGATGCTGCGGCGCAGGAGCCGGCGCAGGATGTACCCGCGCCCCTCGTTGGACGGGCTCACGCCGTCGCTCATGAGCATGAGGGCCGAGCGCACGTGATCGGCGATGACGCGCATGCGCACGTCGTCATCGTGGTTCGCGCCGTAGCGTCGACCCGAGAGCTCGGCGGCGCGGTCGAGCACCGGGCGCACCTGGTCGATCTCGTACATGTTGTCGACGCCCTGCTTGATGAAGGCGACGCGCTCGAGCCCCATGCCGGTGTCGATGTTCTTCTTCGGCAGTTCCTTGACGATGCGGAAGTCCGTCTTCGACGTCACGTCATCGATCAGGTACTGCATGAACACGAGGTTCCAGATCTCGACGTAGCGGTCGTCGTCGGTGGCCGGGCCGCCGTCGATGCCGTACTCGGGGCCGCGATCGAAGAAGATCTCGGAGCAGGGACCCGCAGGGCCCGGCTGGCCGGTGTGCCAGTAGTTCGTGTCCTTGCCGAGTCGCTGGATGCGCTCGTCTGGGAGGTCGGCGACCTTCTTCCAGAGCTCGATCGCCTCGTCGTCGTCTTCGTAGACCGTGACCCAGAGGTCGTTCCGATCGAAGCCGTAGCCGCCGTCGGCCTCGGGCGTCGTCAGCAGCTCCCACGCCATCGAGATGGCGCCCTCTTTGAAGTAATCGCCGAACGAGAAGTTGCCGCTCATCTGGAAGAACGTTCCGTGACGAGGGGTCTTGCCGACCTCCTCGATGTCGTTCGTGCGGATGCACTTCTGCACACTCGTCGCGCGCGGGTACGGCGCGGGCACGAGACCCGTCAGGTACGGCACGAAGGGCACCATGCCGGCGACCGTGAAGAGCAGCGTGGGGTCGTCGGAGACGAGTGACGCCGAAGGCACGACGGTGTGGCCGCGTTCGGCGAAGAAGTCCAGCCAACGCTGGCGGATGTCGGCAGTCTGCATGGTTCCGTTCTCGGTCGTGCCCGGGGCTTCCGGGCCAAACATTCGTGGGCGACGTCGCCCGCAGCGGCGTCGATGTCGTTCGCGTTGGTGCCGTTGGTGTCGGCGTCGTGCGCGTCGACTCAGAGGGCCGTGTGCGTCTCGCCCTGCTCGGCGCGGAGCTCGGCATCGCGGGCGTGGTAGCCCTCGGCGATCGCATGGCCGAAGGCACGGGCCTTCGCGTCCACCGCGGAGAAGAAGTCTCGCCCCTGCTTGGTCTGGTTGACCTGGTGCGCGACCGCGAATCCGGCCGCGACGCCGACGGTGAACCACAGAATACTCTTCACGAGGTGCTCCTGCTCCCTGATCGATGTGTCGCCCGGCAGTGCGCTCGGCACGCCTCGCATCAGTCTAGTGGCCGTGCCGCAGGCACTCGCCGGGTACGACACAGGGGCCGCGGGAAACCCCGCGACCCCTGCCTGCACTGCTCTGCGTCAGCGACCTGCGTAGTACTCGACGACCAGCTGCACGTCACAGGTCACGGGGACCTCGGCGCGCTTCGGTCGACGGACGAGCTTCACCTGGAGCTTGTCGAGCTCGACCTCGAGGTACGCGGGGAGCTTGGGCAGCACGTCGACGTGACCGCCGGCAGCGGCGACCTGGAACGGCTCGGTGCCCTCGCTGCGCGCCTTGACGTGCACGAGCTGGCCCGGCTTCACGCGGAACGACGGGCGGTCGACGAGCTGGCCGTCGACGAGGATGTGGCGGTGCACCACGAACTGGCGCGCCTGCGAGATGGTGCGGGCGAAGCCGGCGCGCAGCACGATGGCGTCGAGACGCATCTCGAGCAGCTCGACCAGGTTCTCACCGGTCAGGCCGTCGGTGCGCTTGGCCTCGACGTAGGCGATCTTCAGCTGCTTCTCGCGGATGCCGTACTGGGCGCGCAGGCGCTGCTTCTCGCGCAGACGAACGGCGTAGTCGCTGTCCTGCTTGCGCTTGGTGCGGCCGTGCTCGCCGGGAGCGTACGGACGCTTCTCCATGTAGCGGGCGGCCTTCGGGGTGAGGGCGACGCCGAGCGCACGGGAGAGGCGGGTCTTGCTACGTGACTGGTTCGACACGAATGTCCTTTCGGAAGAATCTCAAGTGAATTCACGGCGCGAACGTGCGCCGGAATCTGTGTCAGAGGGATTCGCCAAGGGTGGATCGGCTACAGATCGCACCCGTTCGCCGGTGACTCTCTCGCAGCCGCGCTCGAGAATCAGGCTTCAGGCCAACGGAAATGATATCACGACGTCGCTGCGCCGCCCGCCGCGGCCGTTCAGCTCGAGGGTCACCGTTCGCCCCGCACGATGCGCCGCAGCTTCGCGAGGCGCGCCGAGACCTCGCGCTCATTGCCGTGCTCGGTGGGCTCGTAATACACGGCCCCGCGCAACGAGTCGGGCAGGTACTGCTGCGGGACCACGCCGATCTCGTCGTTGTGCGGGTACTTGTAGCCCTTGCCGTGCCCGAGCCGCTTCGCTCCGGGATAGTGCGCATCGCGCAGGTGCTTCGGCACCCGGCCCGCCTTGCCTTCACGCACGTCGGCGATCGCCTGGTTGATGCCGAGGTAGGCGGCGTTCGACTTGGGGGCGGTGGCCAGGTGCACCACCGCCTGCGCGAGCGGGATGCGCCCCTCGGGCATGCCGATGTACTGCACGGCGTCGGCTGCGGCCACGGCCACCCCGAGCGCGGTCGGGTCGGCGAGGCCGATGTCTTCGGAGGCGAGCACGATGATGCGCCGGGCGATGAACCGCGGGTCTTCGCCGGCCTCGATCATGCGCGCGAGGTAGTGCAGCGACGCGTCGACGTCGCTGCCGCGCACCGACTTGATGAACGCGCTGATGACGTCGTAGTGCTCGTCGCCGTTGCGGTCGTAGCGCAGCAGTGCCCGGTCGACTGCACGAGCCACGATCTCGGTCGTGATCACCGGCCGAGCGGATGCCGCGGCATCCGTCTCGTCGACCGCCGCCGTCTCGCCGTCGACCACGGTCTCGCCGTCGGCTCCACCTGCGGCCTCGCCATCGCTCTCGGCCTCGTGATCGGCGTCGGCCGGCTCCACCACGGGCACCGTCTGCGCGGCGGCCACCGCTGCGGCCTCGAGCGCCGTGAGCGCTCGTCGCGCGTCGCCCGATGCCAGGCGGATGATGGCCGCCCGCGCCTCGGGGTCGAGGGCCACCTTGCCGGCGAGACCACGCGCATCTGCGACGGCGCGATCGACGAGCACGCCGAGATCATCGTCGGTGAGGAGTTCGAGGGTGAGCAGGAGCGAACGCGAGAGCAGCGGCGAGATCACCGAGAACGAGGGGTTCTCGGTGGTCGCCGCGACAAGGATGACCCAGCCGTTCTCGACGCCCGGAAGCAAGGCGTCTTGCTGGGCCTTCGTGAAGCGATGGATCTCGTCGAGGAACAGCACGGTCGAGAGCCCGTAGAGGTCACGGCTCGCGCGCGCCTCCTCCATGACCTGGCGCACGTCGCGCACGCCGGCGCTCACGGCGGACAACTCGACGAACTTGCGCCCCGACGAACGGGCGATCGCCTGGGCGAGCGTCGTCTTGCCCGTGCCCGGTGGCCCCCAGAGGATCACGGAGACGGAACCCGACTCCCCCGAGCGATCGCCGGCGAGGGCGACGAGCGGCGAACCGGGCGTCAGCAGATGCCGTTGACCTGCCACCTCGTCGAGGCTCGTCGGGCGCATGCGCACCGCGAGCGGGGTCGCGCCGGAACGCAGCCCCGGGCCGGAATCCACCATGCCTTCCAGCGTAGTCGCGGCATCCGACACCGGATCTCGGCGCCGACTTCGGTGCGGCGATTGGTCTGGGCACCCCGCCTTGCGTAGAGTCGGCTCGCAGGAGTCCCGAGAAGGAGCATGCGTGGCATCGAACGACCGACAGGCGCGTGAAGAACGAGCGCGCCTTCGCACCTACCAGGCACGCCAGGAAGTCCACACCCGGAAGCAGCGCCGGCGCACCCGCGACAACGTCATCGCAGTGCTCGCGCTCGTAGTCGTGCTCGCCCTGGCCACGGCCGCGCAAATCTTCTACTTCAGCGGCGGACCGGGCGCCGAGCCCGTCGCCACCGAGACGGCGACGCCGACGCCGACTCCCGCGGAGGGCGAGAACCAGGGCGACGTGCCCTCGGCCGACCTCGCCGAGGACCGCACCTGGACCGGCACCCTCACGCTCAACGACATCCCCCTCGGCGTCGAGCTCGACGGCGCAGCGGCTCCGCAGGCCGTCTCGAGCGAGATCAGCCTCATCCAGTCGGGCTTCTACACCGGCACGAGCTGCCACCGCCTCACGACCGAGGGCATCTTCGTGCTGCAGTGCGGCGACCCGAGCGGCGACGGCACCGGCGGCCCCGGCTACAGCTACGGCCCGGTCGAGAACGCCCCGGCCGACGGCCTCTACCCGGCAGGCACGATCGCGATGGCTCGCGGCGCCGACCAGTACAGCCACGGCAGCCAGTTCTTCATCGTCTACGAAGACACGACACTGCCGGGCGACACCGGCGGGTACACCGTCATCGGAAAGGTGACGAGCGGACTCGACGCCCTCCGTGCCGGCGTGATCGATGCGGGCACCAGCGACGGTGCCGGAGACGGGGCGCCCGTCGTGCCGACCACGATCACGGCGTTCACGATCGAGTGAGCGCCCGCGCCGCCCCTCGGCGGTGCAATAGGCTTGATGCCGTCAACGTCGCCCCCCGGGCGGCATCCGACATACGACAGGGTGAGGCCGTGACCGATTCAGATCAGCAACCGTGGGGCCGCGTCGACGAGACGGGCACCGTCTTCGTGCGCACGAGCGACGGCGAACGAGCGGTCGGGCAGTACCCCGACGGCTCGGCTGAAGAGGCGCTCGCCTACTTCGAGCGCAAGTACGCCGATCTCGCCGGCCAGGTGGGCCTCCTCGAGCAGCGCGTACGCCGCGGTGCACCGGCAGCGGATGTCGCGAAAGCCGTCGCCGCCCTGCAGTCCACCGTCTCGACGGCCAACGCCGTCGGCGACCTCGAGTCGCTCGCACGCCGTCTCGAAGCGCTCTCCGGCACCACCAAGGAGCTGACGGAGCAGCAGCAGGCCGAGTCGAAGGCCGCCGTCGCCGAGGCCGTCGCCGAGCGCACCGCCATCGTCGAGGCCGCCGAGGCACTCGCAGCCGGCGACCCCGCGAAGACGCAGTGGAAGCAGGCGACCGCCGAGCTCGACGACCTCTTCGCTCGTTGGCAGCGCCACCAGCAAGACGGTCCCCGCCTGCCCAAGAACGAGGCCAACGAACTCTGGAAGCGCTTCCGCGCCGCCCGTTCGACGATCGAGACGCATCGCAAGGCGTTCTTCGCCGAACTCGACGCCGCGCACCGCGACGTGCGCACGCGCAAGCAGGCGCTCATCGAGCGTGCAGAGGCCCTCGCCCCCCGCGGCGCCGACGCGGTCGGCGACTACCGGCACCTACTCGACGAGTGGAAGCTCGCGGGTCGCGCCGGCAAGAAGCTCGACGACGCGCTCTGGGCGAAGTTCAAGGCCGCCGGCGACGTGCTCTTCGGTGCCAAGGCCGAGATCGACGCGCAGGAGGACGAGAGCTACCGCGCCAACCTCGAGGAGAAGCTCGCGCTCCTCACCGAGGCCGAGCCGCTGCTCACCGAGCAGGACCCGAAGCAGGCCCGCGCCGGACTCAACAAGATCCAGCGCAAGTGGGACGAGATCGGCAAAGTCCCCCGCGATCAGGTGCGCGTGGTCGAAGACCGGCTGCGCAAGATCGAGAACCACGTGAAGTCGCTCGAGGAGGAGCGCTGGCAGCGCGAGGACCCCGAGAAGAAGGCACGCTCCGAGGGCATGCTCGGCCAGCTGCACGACGCGATCGACAAGCTCGAGGCCGAACTCGCGGCTGCAGAGGCATCCGGTGACGCGAAGGCCGCGGCATCCGCTCGCGAAGCGCTCGACGCTCGCCGCGCCTGGCTGAAGGCCGTCGGCGGCTGATCGGCGGCTGATTCCTCGTCATGGGCACGCGGTCTCGGCCGCGGCGCCATGTCGATGCGCGTTGTTCTCCACAGATGATGCTCGGCCGCGTGCTGAGCGCCGCGCGTGCCGGAGCATGTTCGTATGGCCAAGCTCCCGAACGTGCTCAGCATCGACGACCTCTCGCTCGCCGAGCTCTGCGCAGCTCGCATCGACGGTGAACTGATGCCCATCGGCGACGGGTGGGCGCCGGTCGACGAACCCGACCTGCCGTCGCTGCGTGCGGCCGCCGTCGCGCTCCGTGCACCGCGCGCCCTCGTGATCGAACGACGATCCGCTGCCTGGGTGCACGGCGGGCTCGCGTCTCCCCCGGCGCTCGCCCAGTTCTGCGTGCCCCGCACCGCTCGCGTGGCGGCGGTGTCAGGACCACGCCTCGTCGTGCGCGAGGTCGCGATCGAGGCCGACGAGATCACCGAGTTCGCCTTCGCGCGGTGCACGACGACGGTGCGCACGGCCTTCGATCTGCTCCGCGAGCACACCGAGCACGACCTCGAGGTCGAAGGCATCGTCGCCACGCTCTGCGCGAATGACCCTGCGCTTGCCGCATTGGTGCGTGGGCGGCTCGACGGGGCCGCACGCATGCCGCATCGTGCGCTCGCGCTTCGCCGTCTCGACCGCGTCGAGGGGCGCCTCACCCGCGAGTGGCTGCAGGCCCGATCGCTCCCGCGTCAGCCGTCGCTGACGCGGTAGACGTCGTAGACGGCGTCGATGCGCCGCACGGCGTTGAGCACGCGGTCGAGATGCGTCGTGTCGCCCATCTCGAACACGAAGCGGCTGAGGGCGAGGCGGTCGGTCGAGGTCGAGACGTTCGCCGAGAGGATGTTCACGTGGTGCTCCGAGAGCACCCGCGTGACGTCGGAGAGGAGCCCCGCACGGTCGAGCGCCTCGATCTGGATCTGCACGAGGAAGACGCTCTTCGAGCTCGGCGCCCACTCGACGTCGATCATGCGCTCGGGCTCCTGCATGAGGCTTTGCACGTTGTGACAGCTCGCCTGGTGCACCGAGACGCCGGCGCCGCGCGTGACGAACCCGACGATCTCGTCCCCCGGCACAGGCGTGCAGCAGCGCGCGAGCTTGACCAGGATGTCGGGGGCACCGCGCACGAGCACGCCGGAATCGGAGTGCCGAGGCAGTGGTCGTGAGCGCACCGGGATCGGCAGGTCGGGCTCGTCGCCCTCGTCGACGTCGCGCACGAGCGCGACAACTTTCTCGAGCACCGATTGCGTCGACACATGGCCTTCGCCGACTGCGGCGTACAGCGAGGAGACGTCGTCGTATCGCAGCTGAGCGGCGACCTCGGCGAACGACTCCTGGTTCATGAGCTTCTGCAGCGGCAGGTTCTGCTTGCGCATCGCGCGGGCGATCGCGTCGCGACCCTGCTCGATCGCCTCGTCGCGTCGCTCCTTGGTGAACCACTGGCGGATCTTGTTGCGGGCGCGGGGGCTCTTGACGAAACCGAGCCAGTCCTTGCTGGGCCCCGAGTCGGGATTCTTCGAGGTGAACACCTCGACGACGTCGCCGCTCGACAGCTCACTCTCGAGCGGAACGAGACGGCCGTTGACCTTCGCGCCCATGGTGCGGTGGCCGACCTCGGTGTGCACGGCATAGGCGAAGTCGACCGGCGTCGCGCCCGCGGGCAGCCCGATCACGCGGCCCTTCGGCGTGAAGACGTAGACCTCCTTCGCACCGATCTCGAATCGCAGCGAGTCGAGGAACTCCCCCGGGTCGGCCGTCTCGGCCTGCCAGTCGGAGATGTGGGCGAGCCAGGCCATGTCGGTCTCGTTCTGACCGGACTTGTCGGCGGTGCGGCTGCCCGCCATCCGCTCCTTGTACTTCCAGTGCGCGGCGACGCCGTACTCGGCGCGCTGGTGCATGTCGTGGGTGCGGATCTGAATCTCGACCGCACGGCCCTTCGGGCCGATGACGGTCGTGTGCAGCGACTGGTACAAGTTGAACTTCGGGGTCGCGATGTAGTCCTTGAACCGCCCGGGCAACGGGGTCCACCTGGCGTGGATCGCGCCGAGCACCGCGTAGCAGTCGCGCACGGAGTTCACGAGCACGCGGATGCCGACGAGGTCGTAGATCTCGTCGAAATCGCGACCCCGCACGATCATCTTCTGATAGATCGAGTAGTACTGCTTCGGGCGGCCGACGACCTTGCCGCGGATCTTCGCCGCCTTCAGGTCGTCGGTGATGAGGTCGATGACGTTCTGCACGAACTCTTCGCGCTGCGGGGTGCGCTGCTTGACGAGACTCTCGATCTCGGCGTAGAGCTTCGGGTAGAGCACGGCGAACGAGAGGTCTTCGAGTTCCCACTTGATCGCCTGGATGCCGAGTCGGTGCGCCAGCGGCGCATAGATCTCGAGCGTCTCGGTCGCCTTGCGAGCAGCGGATGCCGCGGGCACGAAGCCCCACGTACGCGCGTTGTGCAGCCGGTCGGCGAGCTTGATGATGAGCACGCGGATGTCTTTCGACATCGCGACGATCATCTTGCGAACCGTCTCGGCCTGCGTCGAGTCGCCGTACTTGACCTTGTCGAGCTTGGTGACGCCGTCGACGAGCATCGCGATCTCGTCGCCGAAGTCGGCGCGCACCTGGTCGAGCGTGTACGCCGTGTCTTCGACCGTGTCGTGCAGCAGCGCTGCCGCAACGGTCTTCGACCCGATGCCGAGATCGGCGAGGATCTGTGCGACCGCGATCGGGTGGGTGATGTACGGCTCACCGCTCTTGCGCTTCTGCCCCTCGTGCGCGCGCTCGGCGACCGTGTACGCCCGCTCGATGAGCGAGAGATCGGCTTTCGGATGGTGCATCCGCACCGTGCGCATGAGCGTGTCGACCGCGCCGGAGGGTTGCGCCTTCGAGAAGATTCGAGGCACCAGACGGCGCAGCGATGCCGTCGAGTTGACACCCGTCTCCGTCATCGCTCACCTCCGGAACTCAATTATCGCCGCTCCGGAGGCTCCGACGTGCCACACGGCACATGCCGGCCGCGAACATCATGCGGTGGGCAGCGCCTCGGCTCCCGCCGAAACGGATGCCGCGCGCTCACGCTCCTTCAACACCTTCTGGTCGTGGCGGTGGATCGTCGGCTCCCCCTCGCGCAGCTGCGAGTACAGCGGAGCCGCGACGAACACCGTCGACCACGTGCCGACGAGGATGCCGATCAGGAGGGCGAGCGAGATGTCGCGGAGCGTGTCGGCTCCGAGCACGCCGGCGCCGATGAAGAGGATCGCCGCGACGGGCAGCGCGGCCACCACGCTCGTGTTGATCGAGCGCACGAGGGTCTGGTTCACCGCCAGGTTCACGGATTCGGCGAAGGTGCGCCGCGACTCCTGACCGTCTTCGGCGGTGTTCTCACGGATCTTGTCGAACACCACGACGGTGTCGTACAGCGAGTAGCTGAGAATCGTGAGGATACCGATGGTCGCCGCCGGGCTGATCTCGAAGCCGACCGCGGCGTAGATGCCCACGGTCACGACGAGGTCTCCGATGAGCGCGAGGATCGCCGCGAGCGACATCTTCCAGGTGCGGAAGTACAGCGCCATGATGATGCCCGCGAGCAGGAGGAACGCGACGAGGCCGACGAGGGCCTGCCGAGTGACGTCGGCACCCCAGCTCGGGCCGATGAACGAGGACGTGACCTCGGACTCGGGAACGTCGTACGCCTCTGCGAGGGCGCCGGTCACGTCTTCGGAGTCCGCCTGCTCGAGCTGGTCGGTCTGCACGCGCACGCCGGTACCGCCGACGATCGCGACGCGCACCTCGGCGTCGGGAACGACGGAGTGCACCGCCTCGATCGCGGGTTCGGGTGTCGCGTCCTCGACCTCGGCGATCTGGAACTGGGATCCGCCGCGGAACTCGATGCTGAAGTTGACGCCGGTCAGGAGCGGCACGACGATCGACAGCAGGATCAGGATCCCGGCGATTGTGTACCACTTCTTGCGGCCCCCGACGAAGTTGAAGGAGCGCTTGCCGGTGTAGAGGTCGTTACCGAAGGTCGTGAGACGGTTCGCCATCAGGACTCCTTCCCTTCGTCGGACGAATCGGAGGCGCCCACTGCTGCAGCGGCCTTCCGTTCGGCGATCGTCTGGCGGCGCTGCGCTTCCTTCGCGCTTGCCGCGGTCTTCTTCGTCGGCTGACCGACGGGCTTCCGGAACTCGGCACGGCCGCGGTACACGGCGCCGAGAGCGTTGGGGTCGAGGCCCGACCACGGGTTGCCGCTGGAGAAGAAGCGGGTCTGCGCGAGCAGTTGCAGCATCGGGTGCGTGAACAGGATGACCACGAGGACGTCGATGATGGTCGTGAGTCCGAGCGTGTACGCGAAGCCCTTGACGCTGCCGACGGCGAGCACGAAGAGCACGATTGCGGCGAGCAGGTTCGTGGCCTTCGACGCCAGCACCGTGCGGAAGGCGCGCTTCCATCCGGCTTCGACGGCGCCGACGAGCGCCCTGCCGTCTCGGAGCTCGTCTCGAACACGTTCGAAGTAGATGATGAACGAGTCGGCGGTGAAGCCGATCGAGACGATGAGGCCCGCGATGCCGGCGAGCGACAGTCGGTAGCCCTCGCGCCACGACAGGATCGTGATCATCAGGTAGGTGATGATGCCCACGATCACGAGCGAGGCGATCGTGACCGACGCGAGCGCTCGGTACTGGAAGATCGTGTAGATCACGACGAGGATCAGGCCGATGAGGCCGGCGATGAGGCCCGACTGGAGCTGCGAGGTGCCGAGCGTCGGCGAGATCGTGTCGGAGGACTGCACCGTGAAGCTGATCGGCAGTGCGCCGAACTTCAGCTGGTCGGCGAGCGCCTTCGACGAGGCCTGGTCGAAGCTGCCGGTGATCTGCGGCTTGCCGTCGGTGATCGCGCCGTTCATCGACGGGGCGGTGAGCACCTGGCCGTCGAGCACGAACGCGAACTGGTCGCGCGGCGTCTGGCCCTGCAGGCCGAACAGCCGCGTGCTGACCTCGGCGAAGTCTTCGGTGCCCTCGGCGTCGAAGACGATGTTGACGGCCCACTGGCCCGTCGAGGCACCGGTCTGGGTCTGCACCATGCCGTTGGTGGCGTCGACGATGTTCTCGCCGCTCGCCTCGACCGGGCCGAGGAGGTACTTCGCGGTGCGCGTCACGTCGCAGGTGACGAGGGGCTCGTCGGCCGGTGCGACGTTCGCCGCGTTCTCGTCGATCGTCGAGCAGTCGAAGTCGTCGAACTCCTTCTGCAGGGCGGGCGTGACCCAGGCCGGGTCGCTGCCGTCGGTCGGCTCGGCGGTCGGCGTCGACTCGAGCTCTTCGGCGGGCGCCTCGGTCGGCTCGGGGCTCGCACTCGGATCGATCGCCGTGTTGGTCGCAGCATCGGCGAGCAGCACGGCGCGGAGTTCGAGCTTCGCCGACTGCTGGATGCGCGCACGCGTCTGGTCGTCGAGCTCACCCGGGATGCGGACGACGACGTTCTGGCCCTCGGTGTTGATCTCGGCCTCGGAGACACCCGAGGCGTCGACGCGCTGGCGGATGATCGAGACGGCCTGGTCGAGCTGCTCCTGCGAGACGCTCGCGCCGGTCTCGACCTTCGGCTCGAGGATGATCTGCGTGCCGCCCTCGAGGTCGAGCGCGAGCTTCGGGGTCCACGACCCGTCGCCCCAGATGACGCCGGCGGCATTGATGCCGAACAGCAGCGCGATGATGACACCCAGCCAGGTGAGTGATCTCCATGCCTTGCGCACGGGGGTCGGCCGGGATGACCGCTTGGTTGGTGCAGCCACGTGTTCCGCTTTCTCTGCAGAGAGCCCGCGCGTCAGCGCGCGGGCCCAGCCTGGGATTGAGTCTTAGTCGTCCGACTTCTTGGTGTCGGGCTTCTCGTCGGTCGCGTCGGTCGGCGTCACGTCGGCCTCGGCGTCGAGGCGCTCGCCGAACTCGGGCTCGCCGTCGACGGCCGCGGTCTCTTCGACGACCTCGGCCTTGGGCTCGACGACGCGCGCGACCGTCTGGCGGTGCACGGTGAGGATGGTGCCGGGCGAGGTCTCGAGCAGCACCTGGTTCTCGTCTTCGTCGATCGAGAGGATGGTGCCGAAGACGCCGAAGTTGGTCATCACCTTCGCACCCGGCGCCACCTTCGACTGCAGTTCGCGGGCGTCGGCCTGACGCTTGCGCGAGTTGCGGAACATGAAGAAGATGAGCACCGCCAGGACGGCGAGCATGATGATGGTGAACGGATCGAACGTCATGAGAGGAGAAGTACCTTCCGGAGTGCGACGCGCGCACGAAGTCGTCGGTGCTGAGGGGTCAGCTTCAAGGATTATAGGTCATCGATCGGAAGCGCCGCTGCCGCATCGGGTGCATGTGCCGCGAGACCGAAGTGACGCCAGGCCGCTGGAGTCGCAACGCGGCCCCTCGGCGTGCGGGTGATGAGCCCGATGCGCACGAGGAACGGCTCGACGACGGCCTCGATGGTCTCGGCCTCTTCGCCGACCGAGACGGCGAGGGTGTTCAGTCCCACTGGCCCGCCGCCGAAGCGGGTGAGGATCATCTCCATGACCGCGCGGTCGAGCCGGTCGAGTCCGAGCGGGTCGACGTCGTAGAGCTCGAGCGCGGCGCGCACCGCCGCGAGGTCGGCGCGTTCGCCGTGGACGAGCGCGTAGTCGCGCACTCGACGGAGCAACCGGTTCGCGATGCGCGGGGTGCCGCGGCAGCGCCCGGCGATCTCGGCGAGCGCCTCCTTGTCGGCATCGAGACCGAGCATCGTGGCGGCTCGCTTGAGCACCTGCTCGAGCTCGGCCTCATCGTAGAACTCGAGGTGCGCGGTGAAGCCGAACCGGTCGCGCAGAGGGTTCGGCAGGAGCCCGGCGCGCGTGGTGGCACCGACGAGGGTGAACGGCGACAGGTCGAGCGGCACCGAGGTGGCCCCCGCTCCCTTGCCGACCATGATGTCGATGCGGAAGTCCTCCATGGCGAGGTAGAGCATCTCTTCGGCCGAGCGCGCCATGCGGTGAATCTCGTCGATGAAGAGCACCTCACCGGGCACGAGCGAGCTCAGGATGGCCGCGAGGTCGCCGGCGTGCTGGATGGCCGGCCCGCTCGACATGCGGAGCGGGCGCCCGCCCTCGTGGGCGACGATCATCGCGAGGGTCGTCTTGCCGAGACCGGGCGGGCCTGCGAGCAGGATGTGGTCGGGGGTGCGCTGCTGCAGCGTGGCGGCGGTGAGCAGCAGTTGCAGCTGCCCCCTCACGCGGGTCTGGCCGACGAACTCGCCGAGGCTCTTCGGCCGCAGGGCGCCCTCGAACGCGAGCTCGGCCTCTGAGGCCAGCACGGGATCGGTCAGGTCGAGGTCGTCGCTCATCGCGCCCGCCCGGTCTGCTGCGCCGGCCCGAGCCTGGCGAGCGTGAGGCGCAGCAGCGTCGGCACCGAGGCCGCCTCGATGTCGGATGCCGCGGCGATCGTCTCGTCGACGGCCTCTGCCGCGACCCGCTCCGACCAGCCGAGGCCCGTGAGCGCGGCGAGCACGCTGTCGGCAGCACCGCCCGTGACGACCGGAGCCTGCGGCGCCGACGTCGGGGGTGCGACGAGCTTGCCGGCGAGCGAGACCGTGATGAGCTTGGCGGTCTTCGGGCCGATGCCGCTCACCTTGCGGAAGACCGCATCGTCGTCGCGCTGCACGGCGTCGGCGATCTGGCCGGGTGAGAGTACCGAGAGCACGCCGAGCGCCGATTTCGGCCCCACGCCGGTGACGCCGATGAGCAGGTCGAACACGTCGAGTTCGTCACGCGTGGCGAAGCCGAAGAGCGTCAGGGAGTCTTCGCGCACGACGAGCGTCGTGTGCACGGATGCCTCATGCCCCTCGCGCGTCGAGAGGGCGAACGCCGGCGTCGTATTGACGTGGAACCCCACCCCGCCGACCTCGATCACGACCGAGCCACCGGCTGCTGCGAGCACACGGCCACGAAGAGAGGAGATCACCGCTTCAGCCTACGGGCCGCCCCCGACACCGAGGCGGAGCGCTCCGCGGCGAGCCACGCCCGCTGCGCCGGGGTGAGCGCCGAGTCCTCGGCCGAGCCGTCGCCGTCGCGCATGGCGGCGCCGGCGACTCCCCCGGTACGCCAGGCATGGCAGATCGCGAGGGCGAGTGCGTCGGCGGCATCCGCCGGCTTCGGCACGTCGTCGAGGCCGAGGATGCGGGCCACCATCGCGCCGACCTGCTTCTTGTCGGCGCGGCCGTACCCGGTGATCGCGGCCTTGACCTCGCTCGGCGTGTGCAAGGCGACGGGCAGCGCGCGGCGGGCGGCGATCAGCATGGCGACGCCCGAGATCTGGGCGGTGCCCATGATCGTCGACACGTCGCTGCGCGCGAACACGCGTTCGAGGGCGACGGCCTGGGGCCGGTGCTCCTCGATGATCGCCTCGAGGCCCTCGGCGATGCGCACGAGTCGGCGCGGCGTGTCGAGCTCGGCGGGCGACCGCAGCACGACGACGTCGACGAGTCGTGCCGTGCGGTTCGGCTCGACATCGACGACGCCCACGCCGCATCGCGTGAGGCCGGGGTCGATGCCGAGCACTCGCACGGCGATCTGCTAGTCCGCTTCGAGCTCGGCCTGCACCTCGGGGGTGAGGTCGAAGTTGCTGTAGATGTTCTGCACGTCGTCGCTGTCTTCGAGCGCATCGATGAGCCGGAACACCTTGCGGGCGGTGTCGGCATCGATCTCGATCTTGAGCGACGGAACGAACGCGGCATCCGCCGAGTCGTAGTCGATGCCGGCCTCCTGCAGCGCGGTGCGCGCGGCGACCATGTCGGACGCCTCGGTGATGACCTCGAAGGTCTCACCCTCGTCGGTGACCTCTTCGGCGCCGGCGTCGAGCACCGCGCCGAGCACGTCGTCTTCGCTGAGACCGTCGGTCTTGGCGACCACGATGACGCCCTTGCGCGCGAAGTTGTAGGCGACCGAGCCCGGGTCGGCCATGGTGCCGCCGTTGCGGCTCATGAGCGTGCGCACCTCTGCGGCCGCGCGGTTCTTGTTGTCGGTGAGGCACTCGATGAGCAGCGCGACGCCGTTGGGGCCGTAGCCCTCGTACATGATCGTCGTGTACTCGATCGACTCACCGGTCAGGCCGGCGCCGCGCTTGATCGCGCGATCGATGTTGTCGTTCGGGACGGAGGTTTTCTTCGCCTTCTGCACGGCGTCGACCAGGGTCGGGTTGCCGGAGAGGTCGGCGCCGCCCATCTTCGCGGCGACCTCGATGTTCTTGATGAGCTTGGCGAACGACTTCGCACGGCGCGAATCGATGATCGCCTTCTTGTGCTTGGTCGTCGCCCACTTGGAATGCCCGGACATGCGTCTCCTGAATCGAATCCTCGCGCGGCCGGGTCGCGGCTCGCGCGCCACCATTCTAGGTCAGCGGCGCCCGCCCGCCGCGCTCTTGCCCGGCATGGGACGCAGCCGGCGCAGGGCGCGCTCGTAGCTGCGGCGGCCGAACAGGCGGTAGGCGAGCCGCATCGGCGCGGGCAGTTCGCGGTCCATCCACGCGTCACGCTCGGCCTCGGGCACGGCTTCCATCATGAGTCCGAGGAGGAGGAACAGGGGCAGTGGCGGCTTCTCGCGCTGCGCGTGCGCGGCGATCTCGTCCCATTCGACCTCGGAGAGCACTGCGTCGAGCACGGGGAACGCCTCGCGCTCCTCATCGGCCAGGTGCTCGGCGAGGCTGCTGTCGACCTCGTCGAGCGCCGTCGCGAGGTGTTCGGCAGTCGCTGCATCCGCACCGCTCGCCGTCCATTCGTCGATCCGGGTGTCGATCTCGTCGAGTTGCTCGGAGACGGATTCGTGCTGCTTCCGCATGAGGGCGACGTGGAGTCCGCACGCCGGCGCGCGCTCGGTCATCCGGTCCCAGAAGAAGTCGTCTTCGGCGTGGTGGTGCACGTGGAGGAGCTTCGTGAGGCCGTGCAGGTGCTTCGAGAGGAAGGCGGCCCGCTGTGCATCGCCGGGCACGACTTCCCGCACGAGTGCGGGCGCCTCGCCGAAGAGGCGGCGGAACATGCGGTGGATCAGCACGATCTCGTCGCTGCGGCAGGTGGTCGCAGGCGCGCCGCTCATGGCGGACGCGCCGGAACTGGGAAGTCGAGTGGTCATGGGAAGACAGCGAAGCGGATGCCTCGGCGTCCCGCCCCGGTGCCGACCCGCCTCTCGGCTCGGTGCCTCCCCTGAACTCCGTGGCCGGCGACGGCCAGGGTTCGGGCTCGCTGCCGTACGTGCGCGGCCTGCACCGGCGAGGCGCGGGCGCCCGAGATGGGGTTACGGCAGGAGGTACAGCCCGCTCGAACCGGTGAGGAGTGGATGCCCGGCGTCATCCACCCCTACCCAGCAACCCACGAAGACTCGTGAGCGAGGCCCCGGCCCGAAACCCTCTCCATCAGGGGTCACTGCATACCGTCTAGTCGCAGTTGCGCGCGTCGTACCCGACCGTCTTTCTCGCCGACACCGCTGCGCCGTCGACCATGCGTGTCGCCGTGACGATGACGTCACCGGCGGGCACCCTCGCCGAGCGCACCGCGAACGAGTGCGTGGCGTTCTTGCCTGCCGCAACGGCCGAGAACGACTTCTCGCCGAAGGCTGACTGCATCGTCAGCGCGATCGGAGCCGCTTCGCCGTTGGTCGCACGCACGGCCACGTACGCTTTCGACCCGATGCAGCGGCTCTCTGCGGTCACCTCGAACCTGACGGAGGGCTCGTAGACGTCGACGCGGAACGGCACAGTCCGCGAGTACCCGGTGGGACCGGATACGGTCACGGTTGCCGAGGCACCCGTATCAGCACTGAGATCGTGCGTGCCGGTCACGTCGAAGACCGTCGCCGCGTCTGCGCCTGCCGCATCGTCCCCGCTGATCACACCGTCGGTGACAGCACCGTCGGGCCATGTGATCGCCGCGTGGAGCTGCGCCAGCGGAACTCTCGGGCTCGCGATCCGCGCGACCACACCAGCGACCTCGCCGCTCTCTCCCTGCCGGACCTCGCGCCCGACGACCGCAGTCGTCCATGGGATCTCGGGATCAGCCCAGAAGTTGCCCCCAAGCAACTGCAGCCGAGCGCCATGCGAACTGGCCCGCTGCGCGAACGTTTCGAACGAGGAACTGTCGAACTGTGTCGCCCACCCCTTGTCGGCGACACCCAGCGTGCGGGGCCACACCATGTACTCGAGATCCTCACCGCCTCGACGGAACGTCTCGCCCCATGCGGCAGCCTCCACACCCTGCACGTCGACCTCGGTCAGCCCGAACGAGGTGTTCAGGTTCTTACGCGTAGTTGCATCGATCACGGCCGTCGGGTCCCACGCGTACTGGTATTTGGTCGAGTAGATCGGTTCACGGAACCCGAGCGGCGCGCCGGGGAACTTGTAGTCCATGTACGCGTGGTTGACAGGAGAGAGGACGACCGGACGCCCCTCGAACCAGCCCTCTACGAGATGGTTCTTGCGGTCCGCCCAGTACTGATGCACGGCGTCCTTCGACGTACCGGCCTGGGGCATCGGCGTCCAGCCGATGATCTTCTTGCCGTGGCCAGCAGCGAGCTGCTCCACCATTCTGATGAATTCGCCGTACTGAGTCGTCGTGATCCCCTCGACTTCGTCGGCGCCGATGTGAATGTACTCACCGGGCGTGAGCTCGGCGACCTCACGGATGACGTCGGAGATGAACTGAGTCACCTCGGGCTTGCCGATGCAGAGCGAGTTGGTCGAGATGCCGCCGGTCGTGCGGATCGGGATGATTCGCTCCTGGCAGTCGAGCACGGGATACGACGAAAGTGCGGCATCGGAGTGGCCGGGTACGTCAATCTCGGGAACGATGTCAATCTGACGAGCGGACGCGTACGCAACGATGTCCCGGAAATCTTCCTTCGTATAGAACCCGGACTGGCCGCCCGCCATCGATGACGACGCGCCGTGCTCGGTGAGGTTCGGCCAGGAGTCGATCTGGATGCGCCAGCCCTGGTCGTCGGTCAGATGGATGTGCAGGCGGTTCATCTTCACCAGCGACATCTGGTCGACCACGGCTTTCACCGCGTCGACGGTGAGGAAATTGCGGGCCGGATCGATCATCAGGCCACGCTGAGAGAACCGGGGATAGTCCACGATCTCAGTGGCGGGGACGCTCCACGACTGAACGATTTCACTGTCGTCGCCGAGCGCCCAGACCGGCAGCAGTTGCAGCAGTGTGCGGGTTCCGTTCCACGCCCCGCGCAGCTCGCTCGCGGTGATCTGCACGCCCGTCGGCGCCGACAGGAGACGGTACGCCTCGGCCTTCTGAAAGTCCTGCTCCGCGCCGGACGCGGGGTCGCCCTGGATCAGCACGATATCGCCGTCCACGGCGCCCACCTCCACGATCGGCAACTCGAAGCCGGTGCTCGCCCGCAGCGTGTCGGCGAGGAGCCCCGCCGCCTCAGCGAAGGCGGCCGGGCTCACGATCCGGCTGCCCTCGGTGATCTCGTACGGCACGCCATCGGCGTCTGCTCTTGACACGGGCTGCGGGGTGATGTCACCGGTGGGTGGCAGCTCCGGGGCTGGCTTCTCGGCTCCCCACACCTCGAAGTCAAACAACGAGTAGCCGTAGATGCCCGCCGTTTCGACTCCCTGCATACGCACGAACCTCCACTCCTCTGAGGTGTCGACGATGATGCTCTGCACGCCCGCCGCTGATGTTGCGCCAGCGTGCACCGTGGTCCACGAGGCGCCGTCGTTCGAAACCTGCAGAAGATACTCCTTGCCATAGGCGGCCTCCCAGTTGAGAACCACCGTGTGGATGCGTGACGCCTCCGCGAGTTCTACTTGGATCCAGTCGGCCTTATTGGGATAGATCGGCGCCGTGCGCGTGTAATTCGATCCCCAACGAGTGGCCGGGTCGCCATCGATCGCGTTCGCGGCGACGAAGCGTTCGTCGTAGAACGACTTCGCCGTCGCAGTGCCGTCGCGCGCCAAGTCGCGCGCCTCCCCCGGTGGCGTGTCCGAAGGCTGGTTCCAGACCTGGAACGAGTACAGCGAGAGACCGTACCTCGTCGCCGCAGACTGGGATACGAGGCGTACGAACGACCATGCGTCCGAGGTATCGACAACCTCCTCCTGCACGAGGCGGCCGCCGACTGCCTGTCCGGTCGGAGTGGTCACCCGGCGGAGACTCGTCCATGTCTCACCGTCGTTGGAGACCTGAATGTCGTAGTCGGTCGAATATGCAGATTCCCAATCGAGGACGACCTTCAAAATGTAGGTCGGCTCAGCGAGCTGGATCTGAGCCCACTCCCCCGTCACGTCATAGGTGTCGTTGGGGCTAGTCCGGGTGTAACGCGAACCCCAGCGCGTCGTCGAGTCGCCGTCATTCATGCGTGCAGGCTCGAAGTCGCCGCTCAAGGCATACGTCGAACGGGCCGCCGCCGTGCCCTCGCGAGCGACATCCCGACTTTCCACTGCAGAAGCAGGACCAGCGGTGAATGTCAGCCCGCTCAAGATTGCAGCCAAAGCGATCAGCACGGCGATGCCACGACGAAGCTCGGGCGGGCGCCGGTGGCGGTCTCTGAGGTGGGCGTCATTGCTCATCTTCATCTCCGTTGCGAGAAGTTTGTTGACCACCTAAATAAAGCGGTTGGGAGGACTCTAGCGCGTTGATCGCCCCCATGAGCGAGCTCGACGAACAACGAGTCGGTGGCAGATCGTCACCTTTCGTATGAACGGTCGGGGTGTGCCCTAAGCACGTCCGCAGCTGCCCGCAATTCGAGCTCGTGAGCGTCCGTGCCTATCCGACGGAACGCAATGCGATGAGGCCCCCTAATCAGCGAGGCCGGCCAGCCGACGGATCTTCCGGGACTGCTCCGCATGTTTTCGGGAATGAGGGGCGTCGTTCTTCGAGAAGAGAACAGATGCGCGGCCTCAGCGTCGGCCAGAAGCAGGGTAAGCAGCCGCCGAAGGACCTCAGCTGCGATCAGGCACGGACTCAGCCGAGCATCTTGCGAAGGGTTCGGAGGTTGCGGTTCGTCGTCGTCGGCTTGAACCTGGTCTTCGCGAGGAGCTTCGCGAACGGAGTGTCGACCGTCGTGCCCTTGACAGGGTTCCAGTAGACGACGCCCTCGCCGCGCGCGATCGGATCGACCTCGGCGTCGGTGTCGCCTGCGAACGCGGCAAGCTCGTCGAGGACGTCTGCGTTCGACGCGAAGATCACCCAGGGCTGGCGATGCGCGTCGTCGGCATCGAAGGGAAAGCCGTCGATCGCGCGCCGCAGCTCGGCGCGCGTGACGAGCACGATCCACGCGTCGTAGTCGAACCGGTCGCGGAGCGCCTGCTCGATGCGGGCCTTGAGCGCAGCACGCGACTCCTTCGCGGAGCTCTCGAACACGACGTTGCCGCTCGCGAGCACGGTGCGCACTCCCGTGAAGCCGAGACCCTCGAACAGTTCGCGCAGCTCTGCGGATCTCACGGTGATGCCCCCGACGTTGACGCCGCGGAGCAGTGCGATGAAGTCGGCCATGCTGCGACCCTAGCGAGCGCCACCGATCGAGCGCACTGCCTGCAGCGCGTCCTTCCCGGACACGCGCCTACGCCCGGGCGCGCACCTTCGCGAGGAAGTACTCGTGGAAGCGGTGCTCCCCCGTGATCTCGGGGTGGAAGCTCGTGCCGAGCAGGTTCCCCTGCTCCACGGCCACGACCCGACCGTCGGCGAGCGAGGCCAGCACCGTGGCATCCGGCCCGACCGACTCGACGACCGGCCCGCGGATGAACACCGCGTGCACCGGCACTTCGCCGAGGGCGGGGATGTCGAGGTCGGTCTCGAACGACTGGTTCTGCGAGCCGAAGGCGTTGCGCCGCACCACGACGTCGAGGCCGCCGAGCGACTCCTGGCCCGCGATGGCGTCCAGCACGGTGTCGGCGAGCATGATGAGCCCGGCGCAGGTGCCGTAGACGGGCATGCCGCCGGCGATCGCGGCCTTCAGTGGCGCCTGCAGCCCGAACATGCGCGCGAGCTTGTCCATGACGCTCGACTCGCCGCCGGGGATCACGAGACCGTCGATCGCCTCGAGCTCCTCGGGGCGACGGACGAGCGAGACCTCGGCGCCGAGCGTCGCGAGCACGTGCGCGTGCTCGCGGAAGTCCCCCTGGAGTGCGAGCACCCCGACGCGGGGGCCGGCCGAAGCCGGTCGCCCCGCGTCGAGCGACTCGCGCCTGAGGGTCGAGGTCACCAGCCGCGCTCGGCGAGGCGGTGCGGCGCGGCGAGGTCGGCGACGTTGATGCCGACCATGGCCTCGCCGAGACCGCGCGAGACCTGCGCGACGACCGAGGGGTCGTCGTAGAACGTGGTCGCCTTGACGACTGCCGCTGCGCGCGCCTCGGGGTTGCCCGACTTGAAGATGCCCGAGCCCACGAACACGCCGTCGGCGCCGAGCTGCATCATCATCGCGGCATCCGCCGGGGTGGCGACGCCGCCGGCGACGAAGAGCACGACCGGGAGCTTGCCGGTCTCGGCGACCTCGAGCACGAGCTCGTAGGGAGCCTGCAGCTCCTTCGCCGCGACGTAGAGCTCGTCCTTCGTCATCGAGCGGAGCACGTTGATCTCGGAGGATATCTTGCGGATGTGCTTCGTCGCCTCCGAGACGTCGCCGGTGCCGGCCTCGCCCTTCGAGCGGATCATCGCCGCACCCTCGTTGATGCGGCGGAGCGCCTCACCGAGGTTCGTGGCACCGCAGACGAACGGCGTGTTGAACGCCCACTTGTCGATGTGGTTCACGTAGTCGGCGGGCGAGAGCACCTCGGACTCGTCGATGTAGTCGACGTCGAGGGCCTGCAGCACCTGCGCCTCGACGAAGTGGCCGATGCGGGCCTTCGCCATGACGGGGATCGACACCTCGGCGATGATCGCGTCGATGAGGTCGGGGTCGCTCATGCGGGCGACGCCGCCCTGCGAGCGGATGTCGGCGGGCACGCGCTCGAGGGCCATGACGGCGACCGCGCCGGCATCCTCGGCGATGCGCGCCTGCTCGGGGGTGACGACGTCCATGATGACGCCGCCCTTCAGCATCTCGGCGAGGCCGCGCTTCACGCGGCTCGAGCCCGTTTCGGATACGGTCACAGGGGATCCTCTCGGAGGTGCGCGACGCTCCGTCACGCAACGTTCAGACGAACAGAACTATTGTCCTAGGCCAAAAAGATATCATGGTCGCAGACACGACGAAGGGGGCGATGCAGATCATCGACATCGAGGGTCGCTCAGCGGCCGAGATCGCCGAAAGCCTGCGCACGCTCATCGAGCGCGGCACCCTCCGCCCCGGCGACGCACTCCCCCCGGTGCGCACCCTGGCCGAGCAACTGGGCGTGAATCGCAACACCGCCGTCTCGGCCTACCGGCAGCTGATGAACGCCGGCGTGGTCATCACGCTGGGCCGGGGCGGCACGCGCGTCGCCGGTGGTGCCGCCGTCGCACAGGAGGGCTTCGCCGCCGACACGGCACTCCGCGACATCGGCACCGGCAACCCCGATCCGTCCCGCATCCCCGACCCGTCCCATGCGCTCGCGAGCATCGCCCGGCGCCCTGTTCTCTACGGCGAACCCGTCATCGACCCCGACCTCGCCGGCTGGGCGCAGGAGTGGATGAGCGCTGACCTGCCGCCCGAGATCCCGATGCACCTCACGGTGACGAGCGGCGCGGGCGACGCCGTCGAGCGGTTGCTCGCCCAGGCCCTCACCCGCGACGACGCCGTCGCCCTCGAGGACCCGTGCTTCCTCACGAGCATCCACACGGTGCGCGTCGCGGGCTACCGCCCCGTACCGGTGCCCGTCGACGACGAGGGCATGACCGTCGACGGTCTCCGTGCCGCCCTCGAGCAGGGCGTGCGCGCGGTCATCTGCACGCCGCGCGCGCAGAATCCGACGGGTGCGAGCCTCTCCGAACGCCGCGCCGCCGAGCTGCGGGCGGTGCTCCGCGACCATCCCTACGTGCTCGTCATCGAAGACGACCACTATTCGCTGCTCTCCCAGCTGCCGTACCACTCCCTCATCGGCCCCGAGCACCGGCGCTGGGCGCTCGTGCGCTCGGTGTCGAAGTTCCTCGGCCCCGACATGTGCCTCGCCGTCACGGCCTCCGACCCCGAGACCGCCGACCGGCTCGCGATGCGGCTGACGCCGGGCACCACCTGGGTGAGCCACCTGCTGCAGCGACTCGTTCGCGCACTCGCGACCGATCCCGAGATCACGGCCGCGATCCGCGCGGCCGGCGAGCACTACGCCGCTCGCAACGCCGCGTTCGCCGAGATGCTCACCGACGAGGGCATTCCGACCCGCGTCGGCGACGGGTTGAACGTCTGGGTGCCGCTCGGCGCGCCCGCCAGAGCGGTCTCGGAGCAGCTCATGCGGCGCGGCTGGCTCGCGAGGCCCGGCGACGAGTTCGCACTCGGCGGCGCCGCGGCATCCGATCACCTGCGCCTCACGGTGCACGACCTCGACGACGCCGACCTGCGCAAGCTCGCCGCCGATCTCGCGGCCTCCGTGCGAGCCGTTCGCCGCTGAGCCCGAACCACGGAGGATCGCGGAAGGAGCCCTGACGGAGCGCCGGCGCCGGAGATGCGATGATCGAGCGGTGAAGATTCTCTCGATCCAGTCCGCCGTCGCCTACGGTCACGTCGGCAATTCGGCCGCCGTCTTCCCGCTGCAGCGCATCGGCGTCGAGGTGCTGCCGGTCTACACGGTCAACTTCTCGAACCACACGGGCTACGGCGCGTGGCGCGGGCCGATGATCAGCCCCGACGACGTGCGCGACGTGATCACGGGCATCGAGGATCGCGGCGTGTTCCCGCAGATCGACGTCGTGCTCTCGGGCTACCAGGGCGGCGAGGGCATCGCCGACGTCATCCTCGATGCGGTCGCGCGGGTCAAGGCCGCGAACCCCGACGCCGTGTACGCCTGCGACCCGGTCATGGGCAATGCGAAATCCGGATGCTTCGTGGCCCCTGCCATCCCGATCCTGCTGCGCGACCGCGTGGTGCCGGCGGCCGACATCATCACGCCCAACCAGTTCGAGCTCGGCTTCCTCACCGAGACGGAGCCCGACACGCTCGAGTCGACGCTCGCCTCGGTCGACCTCGTGCGCGCCACCGGCCCCCGCACCGTGCTCGTGACGAGCGTCGAGCGCCCCGACCGTGAGGCGGGCACGATCGAGATGCTCGCCGTCGACGACTCGGGCGCGTGGATCGTGCAGACCCCGCTGCTGCCGATGAAGGCGAACGGATCGGGTGACGTCACCGCTGCGCTCTTCACCGCGCACTACCGTCGCACGGGCGATGCCGCCGACGCGCTCGCGCGAGCCACGTCGAGCGTCTTCGACCTGCTCTCGCTCACGCACAGCTCGGGTGAGCGCGAGCTGCAGCTCGTCGAGGCGCAGGAGTTCTACGCGAACCCGGGCCTGCAGTTCACCGTGCGCCAGGTGCGCTGAGGCCGACTGCCCAGCCGGGCCCGCCTCGGGGCCCTGAGCCTCAGGCGGGCCACGCCTCGGCGATCTCCTGGCGCACCTCGCCGAGCAGGCGCGGCAGGGCCTTCGTGCCCGCGATGATCGGGAAGAAGTTCGAGTCGAGCGCCCAGCGCGGCACGATGTGCTGGTGCAGGTGCTCGGCGATGCCGGCGCCCGCGATGCGGCCCTGGTTCATGCCGATGTTGAATCCGTCGCACCGCGAGACCTGCTTCACGACCCGCATCGCGATCTGCGTGAGCTCGCCGATCTCGGCGACCTCCTCGGGCGTCGCCTCGTCGTAGGTCGCGACGTGCCGGTACGGGCAGACGAGCAGGTGCCCGCTGTTGTAGGGGTAGAGGTTCAGCAGCACGAAGGCGTGCTCGCCACGTGCGACGATGAGCGACTGCTCGTCGCTCATCTCGGGCGCGCGGCAGAACGGGCAGGTGTGCTCGTCGGGCTGCTGGCCGTGCTGGATGTACACCAGTCGGTGCGGCGTCCAGAGGCGTTGGAACGCGTCGGGTACGCCCGCGAGGTCGGCCGCGGCATCCGTCGGCACGCCCTCGAACTCGTCGGGCTGGTACGCGCTCATGAGAACAGGTCGTCGCGAGTGACGACCTGGCGACGTTCCTCGATGACCTGCTTGATGCGCTCGACCGCCTCGGCGATCGCGACGCCGTTCTCTTGCGTGCCGTCGCGGAAGCGGAAGCTGACCGTCTCGCCCGAGCGGTCGTTGTCGCCGGCGATGAGCTGGATCGGCACCTTCTGAGTGGTGTGCGTGCGGATCTTCTTCTGCATGCGGTCGTCGCTCACGTCGAGCTCGGCGCGGACGCCGGCCCCCTTCAGCTGCTCGATGATCGCACCCAGATAGGGCGCGAAGTCTTCGGCGACGGGGATGCCGACGACCTGCACCGGAGCCAGCCACACCGGGAACGCACCCGCGTAGTGCTCGAGCAGGATCGCGAAGAAGCGCTCGATCGAACCGAACAGCGCCCGGTGGATCATGATGGGGCGCTTCTTCTGGCCATCGCTGTCGGTGAACTCGAGGCCGAAGCGCTCGGGCAGGTTCGGGTCGACCTGCACGGTCGAGAGCTGCCAGGTGCGGCCGATCGCGTCACGGGTCTTCAGGTCGATCTTCGGGCCGTAGAACGCGGCCTCGCCGGGCATCTCGGTGAGCTTCAGACCGCTCGACCGGGCGACGTTGCGGAGCGCGTTCGTCGAGTACTCCCAGAACTCGTCGGAGCCGATCCACTTCTCTTTCTCGTCGTCACGCATCGACAGCTCGAGCTCGAAGTCGTCGAGGCCGAAGTCGCGCAGCATCGAGATGACGAACTCGATGACCTTGGTCGCCTCCTCTTCGAGCTGGTCGGGGGTGACGAAGAGGTGCGAGTCGTCTTGCGTGAAGCCGCGCACGCGGGTCAGGCCGTGCAGCGCGCCCGAGAGCTCGTTGCGGTAGACGGTGCCGTTCTCGGCGAGCCGCATCGGCAGGTCGCGGTAGCTGCGCCCGCGCTCCTTGTAGATGAGGATGTGCATCGGGCAGTTCATGGGCTTCAGGTAGTAGTCCTGGCCCTGCTTGGTGATGTTGCCCTCGGCGTCGCGCTCCTCGTCCATGACGATCGGCGGGAACATGCCGTCTTTGTAGGTGACGAGGTGGTTCGAGGTGAGGAAGAGATCCTCCTTCGAGATGTGCGGCGTGTACACGTAGGTGTAGCCGCCCTCGATGTGCCGGCGACGCGCGTGCTGCTCCATCTCCATGCGCACCACTCCGCCGCGCGGGTGCCAGACCGAGAGCCCCGAGCCGATCTCCTCGGGGAAGCTGAAGAGGTCGAGGTCGCGCCCGAGCTTGCGGTGGTCGCGGCGAGCGGCCTCTTCGAGCCGGTGCTGGTGGGCGCGCAGCTCATCCTTCGTGGGCCACGCGGTGCCGTAGATGCGCTGGAGCTGGGGGTTCTTCTCGGAACCGCGCCAATACGCCGCGGCGATGCGGGTGAGCGCCCAGCCGTTGCCGATCATGCGGGTGTTCGGCAGGTGCGGACCGCGGCAGAGGTCCTTCCAGACGGTCTCGCCGGTCTTCGGGTCGACGTTGTCGTAGATCGTGAGTTCGCCGGCTCCCACCTCGACGTTCTCGTTGTCGCCGCCCGTCGAGGCCGAACCCTTGAGGTCGATCAACTCGAGCTTGTACGGCTCGTTCGCGAGTTCTGCGCGCGCCTCGTCGTCGGTGACGACGCGGCGCATGAAGCGCTGGCCGGCACGGATGATTCGAGACATCTCCTTGTCGAGCGCCTTGAGGTCTTCGGGGGTGAACGGCTCGGCGACGTCGAAGTCGTAGTAGAAGCCGTCGGTGACGGGCGGGCCGATGCCGAGCTTCGCCTCGGGGTTGATCGACTGCACCGCCTGCGCGAGCACGTGCGCGGCCGAGTGGCGGAGGATGTTCAGTCCCTCGGGCGAGTCGATCGTGACGGGTTCGACCACGTCGGAGTCCGTGACCAACGCGGCGAGGTCCTTGAGCTCGCCGTTGACGCGCATTGCGACAACGGAACGGTCGGTGAAGAGCTCGAAGCCGTCGGCCACCTGGATCCACTCCTTGAAATCGGTCTACAGAACCCTTCAACTGTAGTCGCCATGGGGGTGGCCGCCCGGCACCTCGGTGCTGCCCCTGACCCGGTGCGCGCATCACGGTTTTAGAGTTTCCCTCATGTATGACACATCGAAAGAACTGGGCTCCCGCAGCGAGTTCGACGAGCGCGTCGTCGAATTCGCCGACTTCGAGCCGGACATCCGTCTTGAGGAATGGGCCGAGAAGTACCGGATCGGCGAGCTCGTGCTCGGCCCGATCTTCTGGGCGCCGATCGACTTCCTCTCCCCCGTGCACACCATCGGCAAGGGACGCACGAACCTCACCCTCATCCGCCCGACGATCATGCAGACCGATGCCGTGACGCCCTACGCCGGCTTCGACCGCCGCGAGTCACCGACCCGCAATCCGGCGGTCTCCATCCACTTCGAACCCGCCGCCTACGGCATCACGGGAGTCGGCACCTACGTCTGCAGCTTCTCGGTGGAGTCCGGAGCGCCGATCACGCTGAACGCGAGCGGGTACGCGGCATCCGGGACCGTCGTCGGCGCCGGGACGAAGAGCGTGAACGGCAAGCAGACCGTGAGCATCACCCTGAAGAACCTGCCCGCATACGGCGGCTGGGCCGCCATCGAGCAGACCGCAGGCGCGTCGTGGGCCTGGTACACGAGCCGCGTCAGCTATCCCCCGCTCGTCTTCGAGCAGATGGGGTGACGGTCGACGACGACAGAATCCGGAAACGACGAAAGCCCCGGCTTGCCGGGGCTTTCTTGTGGTGGGCGATACTGGGATCGAACCAGTGACCTCTTCCGTGTCAGGGAAGCGCGCTACCGCTGCGCCAATCGCCCAAGTCGAGAATGGAAGTTCTCAGCTTGGAGGTGGATACGGGATTCGAACCCGTGTATACGGCTTTGCAGGCCGCTGCCTCGCCTCTCGGCCAATCCACCGTGTCTGGGTTCACCACCAAAAGAACAGGAATGGGGCTTTCGCCCCATCCTGATCAGAGCGGATGACGAGATTCGAACTCGCGACCCTCACCTTGGCAAGGTGATGCGCTACCACTGCGCCACATCCGCGTTGCTCGCATTTCTGCGTGCAGGAAGACTCTAACTGATTCCCTGAACGATTCACAAACTGACGGGGTCGGGCGGCGGGTTCGCGCTGATCACAGGCCGAATCCGACCCCGCACCCCGGGCGTGTCGAGGCGGTTCGGCACTCGCTCGAGCACCCTCCGATCATGCGCCGATCGCTCGATGTGCAATCACCCCGCACGGTCGGCTAGTATCGAGTCCGCGGTCACTCGCGTGACTCGCGAATCGCACATGGGCGATTGGCGCAGCTGGTAGCGCGCTTCCTTCACACGGAAGAGGTCGTCGGTTCGAGCCCGGCATCGCCCACGAAAGCCCCCTCTCCACAGGGGGCTTTCTTCATTTCCGGGAAGCGTCGATCCCAGATCCGCGAATCCTGTCCCCCGCCGATCACCACCCGTTGTGGCCGATGCCGCCGCCGACTACCGTGTGCCGTGTCCACGCGGGAAGCGAGGGAATCATGTCGGGCGAAATCTCATTCATCGAGTTCGGGACAGCGGACGCCATGACGGCACGCACCTTCTACGGCAAGCTCTTCGGCTGGGACTTCGAGTCGGGACCGGGTGGCAACGGCTACGCGGTGGCCGGCGCGGGCGTGCCCGCAGGAGTCCATGGGGGCGACCCGGGCGCAGCACCGTACGTCTTCTTCAGGGTCGACGACCTCGAAGGCGCCGCGGCAATGGTCGAACGGCTCGGCGGCACGGTCGAGGCGCTCCCGGGCGGCGACGACGAAGAAGCGACCGCGCTGTTCGGTGAATTCCGGCTCTGCCGCGACGATCAGGGGTCGCCGTTCGGTCTGCATCGACCACCACGGGCCTGATCCGCCGCACCCGCCGCGCGGGCCGGCGGCTCGTGCGTCAGCGCCAGCCGTACCGCGCGTCGAGCGCCGCCGCGACTCGGCCGTAGCGTTCGGCGTCGAGCGACGCCGCCTCACGGCGCATACCGCCGGCGCGCACGCGGAAGACCCGGTCGATGCGCGCCCAGCTCGGGCGCCCCTCGCCGTCCCACGCACCGGTGCCGAGCGAGACGAAGTCGCGATCGCCATCGTGCGCCTTGCTGGTCAGCTGCACCGCCAGATAGTCACCTGCGCCGGATGCCGCGACGACCACGACCGGCCGATCCTTGCCGCGCCCGTCGTTCTCCTCGTACGGCACCCAGGTCCACACGACCTCGCCCGGATCGGGCTCGCCGTCACGCGACGGCGCGTAGCTCAGCTCGACGCTGCGCAACCGCCGCGGGTCCACTTCGATGGTGGCGGAGTCCCCGGTCTGGCCAGGAGACAGCGTGTCGGTCGAGCTCGACATCGGCGCGGCGGCATCCGCTCTTCGTGTCGTGCCGCCCGCCTGCGGCCATGCCTGCGGTCGGGTCTGACCGACCGACGATCGCGACGATCCGCTTCCGAAGATCGCGCCGACGACGCGGACGAGGGCGGTGAGGAAGCGGCTGGTGTCTGACACACCGGCACACTACCCCACCGCCCTCGCGGTGGTTCCGTCAGGTTCAGACGGTCTCGAGCTTGTACGCGTCCTCGCCGTGGACGACGGTGTCGATGCCCGCGATCTCGTCTTCGTTCGTCACCCGGAAGCCCATCGTCCGGTCGACGATGAAGCCGATGACGAAGGCGAGCACGAACGAGTAGATGAGCACGGTGAAGGCCGCGATCGCCTGCACGAGCAGCTGCGTTCCGTCGCCGCCCATGAACAGGCCGGTGCCGTTAGCGAAGAACCCGAGGTAGAGCGTTCCGATGAGGCCGCCGACGAGGTGGATGCCCACGACATCGAGCGAGTCGTCGAAGCCCAGCTTGAACTTCAGGTCGATCGCGAGGGCGCAGACGGCGCCGGCGACGAGGCCCAGCACGATCGCCCAGCCCGGCGTGAGCGCTGCACACGCGGGAGTGATCGCCACGAGACCAGCCACGGCACCGGATGCCGCGCCTACCGACGTGGGCTTGCCGTCCTTGATCTTCTCGACGAGGAGCCAGGCGAGCAGGGCCGCTGCGGGGGCGGCGAGCGTGTTCACCCATGCCAGCGCGGCGGTGCCGTCGGCGGCGAGTTCGGAACCGGAGTTGAAGCCGAACCAGCCGAACCAGAGCAGGCCCGCACCGAGCAGCACGAACGGCGGGTTGTGGGGAACGTGCGCGCCCTTCGAGAAGCCCACGCGCTTGCCGAGCACGAGCGCCAGGGCGAGGGCGGCCGCACCGGCGTTGATGTGCACCGCGGTGCCGCCGGCGAAGTCGATCACGCCGACGCCGAACGCCTCCTGCATGCCGAACGTGGTCCAGCCGCCGTAGGCGAACGAGCCGTCGTCGGCGAGGCCGAAGTTGAACACCCAGCTCGCGACCGGGAAGTAGACGATCGTCGCCCAGATCGCAGCGAAGACCATCCACGCGCCGAACTTCGCTCGGTCGGCGATGGCACCCGAGATGAGTGCGACGGTGAGGATCGCGAACGTCGCCTGGAAGGCCACGAAGGCGAGCGGCGGGTAGGCGGCACCCTCGGGGGTCTCGAGCAGGCTCGTCAGGCCGATGGCCGACCAGTCGATGGACCAGGGGGCGACGAGACCCTCAGCGCCCGGGAAGGCGATCGCGTAGCCGTAGAGCACCCACAGGACGCCGATGAGCCCGATCGCGCCGAAGCTCATCATCATCATGCTGATGACGCTCTTCGCCTTGACGAGTCCGCCGTAGAAGAATGCGAGTCCGGGGGTCATGAGCAGCACCAGGGCCGCCATGATCAACAGGAACGCGGTGTTGCCTTGATCCATCTCGAACCTCTCTCAGGAATACAGGCGGGGGAACCTGTGTCGCCAAGTTTCACGAGAGGACGTTTCGAGCGGGACCGTCTACTGTTTCGCGTCTGTTACGTGCGGGCCCCGCAGGTAAACAGCACGTTTCGCAGCGCCGCTCAAGCGATGTGAATCGCGCGCGAGCGGGAACATGCGCCGACTTCAGTCGTGCGGCGGCAGCTCGCCAGTGGTGAGCGCGATCATGCGCGACATCGCGCGGAGGTACTTCTTTCTGTAGCCGCCCGACATCATGTCGGCGGCGAAAACCTCGTCGAGCGGCAGCCCGCTCGCGATGATCGGCACCTCGGCGTCGTAGACGCGGTCGATGAAGGCCACGAGTCGTAGCGCCGCGTTCTGGTCGGTGAGCTCGTGCACGCCTTCGAGGGCGATGAACTCGAGCCCCGTGACGAGCTTGACGTACTTCGAGGGGTGCACCGTCGCAAGGTGGGCGATGAGGTCGTCGAAGCCGTCGAGCGAGATACGGTGCCCGCGCGCCGAGAGGGCCGCCGCCGTGCGCGCCACGTCGGCGTCGCCCGCGAGCGACTCGGCGTGGCCCTCGGTGTCGCGGCGCCGGTAGTCGAGGCCGTCGATGCGGAGGGTCTCGAAGTTCGAGGAGAGGGCGTGGATCTCGCGGAGGAAGTCGGAGGCCGCGAACCGTCCCTCGCCGAGCGCGTTCGGCGGTGTGTTGGATGTCGCGGCGACGCGCGTGCCGCCGGCCATGAGCTCACCGAGGAACCGGGTCATGAGCATCGTGTCGCCCGGGTCGTCGAGCTCGAACTCGTCGATGCAGACGAGCTTCGCCCCGCGCAGCAGATCGACGGCCGGCTGGTATCCGAGTGCGCCGACGAGGGCGGTGTACTCGATGAAGGTGCCGAAGTACTTCGGGCCGTGCGCGACGTGCCAGAGCGCGGCGAGCAGGTGGGTCTTGCCGACGCCGAACCCGCCGTCGAGGTAGACGCCCGGCAGTTCGATGCGCGCGGGGCGCTTGCGGGAGAAGAACCCGCCGGGTCGCTGCGCGGCGCGCCACGCACCGGCGAACTCCTTCAGCCGGTCGAGCGCAGCCTGCTGCGACGGGAAGTCGGGGTCGGGCCGGTACGACTCGAACGATGCGTGCTCGAACTGCGGCGGCGGCGAGAGCTCGGCGGCGATCTCGGCGCCCGAGATCGACGGGTTCCTCTCGACGAGACGGATGAGGGGCTGGCTCGATGCCGTGGTCATACTGGAGGAGCTCCCGGTGTGCATCTGTTGCATCGGATGACAGGGCCTGTGACTTCACCCCGTGCGCCGCGTAGATTCGTGGTGGACAGGTGATCAGCCTAGTCCGCTCCCCTCGAACACCCCGCCGACCAGGCGATCCCAGGAGGTACCCCATGTCCGCCGAGTTCGATGCCGCAGGCAAGCTCGCCGAGTACGCGCACCCCGAGCGTCTCGTCACCACCGAATGGCTCGCAGAACACCTCGGCGAACCCGGATTGGTCGTCGTCGAATCCGATGAGGACGTGCTGCTCTACGAGACCGGGCACATCCCCGGCGCGGTGAAGATCGACTGGCACCTCGACCTCAACGACCCGGTCGTACGCGACTACGTCGATGGCGAGCAGTTCGCCGCCTTGGCCGGCTCGAAGGGCATCGCCCGTGACACGACCGTCGTGATCTACGGCGACAAGAACAACTGGTGGGCCGCCTACGCGCTCTGGGTCTTCACGCTCTTCGGCCATGAAGACGTGCGCCTGCTCGACGGCGGCCGCGACCTCTGGATCGCCGAGGGCCGCGAGCTCACGACGGCCGCTCCCGATGTGACGCCGGTCGAATACCCCGTGGTCGAACGCGACGACAGCGTCGTGCGCGCCTACAAGGAGGACGTGCTCGCACACTTCGGCAACCCGCTCGTCGACGTGCGCTCCCCCGAGGAGTACAGCGGTGAGCGCACGACCGCGCCCGCCTACCCCGAAGAGGGCGCCCTTCGCGCCGGCCACATCCCGACCGCGGCATCCGTGCCCTGGGCGCGCGCCGCGGCATCCGACGGCACCTTCAAGTCGCGAGCCGAACTCGACGCGATCTACCGCGACGAGGTGGGCCTCGCCGACGGCGACGACATCATCGCCTACTGCCGCATCGGCGAACGCTCGAGCCACACGTGGTTCGTGCTGAACCACCTGCTCGGCTTCGAGAAGGTGCGCAACTACGACGGCTCGTGGACCGAGTGGGGCAGCGCCGTACGCGTGCCGATCGTCACCGGCGAGGCCCGCGGGGAGGCGCCCGCTCGCTGAGGCGCGGGCGGCCGGGCTCCCGGCACGCCATGGGAGAATGGAAGCGATGAACGCGACGACCCTGCCCGCACGACTCGCCGAGACCCGTGACGACTTCCTGGCGCTCGGCGTGCGCGACCGCCTGCAGTTGCTGCTCGAATTCTCGAACGAGCTGCCAGAGCTGCCCGAGCGCTACGCCGGCCACCCCGACCTGTTCGAGCGGGTCGAGGAGTGCCAGTCGCCGGTGTTCATCTTCGTCGAGGTACTCGATGGGCGCGTGCACCTCTTCGCCACCGCGCCGGCCGAATCGCCGACGACGCGCGGCTTCGCGTCGATCCTCGTGCAGGGACTCGACGGGCTGACAACCGACGAGGTGCTCGACGTGCCGGCCGACTACCCGCAGTCGCTCGGCCTCGGCCAGGCGGTCTCCCCGCTCCGCGTGCGCGGTATGACGGGCATGCTCGGTCGCATCAAGCGGCAGGTGCGCGAGCGCATCGCTGCGTAGCGGTCGCGAGGTCTCGCCGACGTCAGCCGACGATCTCCGCTTCGTCGCCGAACTGCGCCGAGGCGCGCAAATCGCGGCGTTCGAGCCACGAGCGCACGAGCCTCGTCCACCGCTCGGGCTCGGCGTTCCAGAGCTTCGTGTGCCGGGCGCCCTCGAACACCTCGAAATCGATCAGGTCTGGCCGGGCGGCGGCGAACCTGCGCGACCCGTCGATCGGGACGAACCCGTCGTCGACGCTGTGCATGAGCAGCATCGGCACGTCGAATTCGTCCGCTCGCGCAACGGGGTCGAGCTCTACGACATCGATCGGGGCCGCGATGCCGGTGAGGCCGGCGCCGAGCGGTCCACCGAGCACGCGGACGACGAGATCGCCGAGCTCCGGCGGCATGCGGTTCAGCGTGCCCTGGAATCGCAGGATGTCGGCCCAGTCGATCGCCGGCGAATCGAGGATCACGCCCACGAGCCGCTCGCGCACCTCCGCCGAGCGCAGCACCCCCTGCAGCGAGATCGCGCCGCCCATCGACCAGCCCATGAGCACGATCTGCTCGGCGCCGTGGTCGACGGCGAAACGCGTCGCGGCGACCACATCTGCCCACTCGGTGCCACCGAGCCCGTACTTGCGGTCTTCGCTCTCTGGCGCCTCCCCGTCGTTGCGGTACGAGATCAGGAGCGAGTTCCAGCCCGCTTCATACGCAGGCGGCACCGCGCGCAGGGCCTCGGGTCGTTTCGCACCACGACCATGCACCTGGATGACCCAGCGCGCCGAGGCATCCGCTGCCATGACGACCCATGCCGGTGCGGGGCCGAGCCCGGTCTCGACGACGACGTTCTCGTAGGGCAGCTCGAGCTCCCATGGGCCGAGGTGGAAGTACCCGTCCATACGGCCGCGGGTCGCGCGATCGAGCCTGCCGAAGTCGACGGACTCGATCGGTCGACGCACCTCGCGCTCGCCGTCGTCGATGACATCACCGAGGCGCGCGTGGCCGGCATCGCGGTCGAACCAGAGCCCGTATCGGCCGCGCATGCGCGTCTCCTCGGAGGCGAGCAGGGTGATCTCGCCGGCCGCGAGGTCGACGCGCGTGATGCGAACGTCTTCTTCCCTGGTCTCGGGCGGGGTCACCACCTTCCGGGCGAAGAAGACGGCGGTGGCGGCGGTCGCCGCCCCGATCGTCACGGCGATGAGGCCGACGGCGCCAGCCGCGATGCCGATCGTTGCCACTGCACCGCGCCGTCGTGGCATTCGTTTCCTCCCGAAGCAGTCACCGTGTGCCGGTGGCGCGGCGTGCCGCCGACGTCCCCCGTATCGGAGACTCTAGTCTGCACTCGTGCCCGACTCAGCGCCTCCGCTTCCACCCGAGTTCGAGGCCGCCCTCGCGTCGCTCAGGGCCGCCTCTCCCAGAAGCGAGCTGCGCATCTCCGAGATCCCCGCGCCGGGTTCCCTCGCACCGAACGCGGTCGCGCTCTCGGCCGACGTCAACCCGAGCCGTCATGACGACTCCGAGCTCGGCACCGGCCGATTCGTGCTGCTGCACGACGAGAGCGAGCCCGAGGCATGGGGCGGCAGGTTCCGCATCGTCTGCTTCGCACAAGCGCCCCTCGAGACCGACATCGGCCTCGACCCGTTCCTCGCCGACGTGGCATGGTCGTGGCTCGTCGACGCCCTCGATGCCAGGGGCGCGCGCTACATCGCCGCCTCGGGTACGGCGACGAAAATCCTCTCCACCGGTTTCGGCGAACTCGCCCGTCAGGGCGACGGTGCTCAGATCGAACTGCGCGCCTCGTGGACTCCCCTCGACTCGGCCATCGGCCCGCATGTGGAAGGCTGGGCTGAGTTGTTGTGCATGCTCGCAGGACTGCCGCCCCGATCAGAAGGGGTGACGCCCCTGCCCCGTCGGAGGACGAACCGTGGATGAATTCCAGGTCATCGAGACCCCTGCCGCCTACGACGAGGCGGTGAGGCGGCTCCTCGACGGCGAGGGTCCGATCGCGGTCGACGCCGAGCGTGCGAGCGGATTCCGCTATTCGCAGCGGGCATACCTGATCCAGATGTTCCGGCGCGGTTCGGGCACCTTCCTGTTCGACCCGCCGCAGATCCCAGACTTCTCGGCCCTGCAGAACGCCACCCGCTCGGAGGAGTGGGTGCTGCACGCCGCCAGTCAAGACCTGGCGTGCCTCCGCGAAGTCGGCCTCGACCCCGAGCGCATCTTCGACACCGAGCTCGCCGCGCGCCTGCTCGGCATGCCGCGCGTCGGCCTGGCGTCGGTCGTCGAGGAGCTGCTCGACATCAAGCTCGCGAAGGAGCACTCGGCGTCCGACTGGTCGACGCGCCCCCTTCCCCAGTCGTGGCTCAAGTACGCGGCGCTCGACGTCGAGCTGCTCGTCGACGTGCGCGAGCGGCTGGGCACGCGCCTCGACGAAGACGACAAGGCCGAACTCGCGGCCGAGGAGTTCGATGCCGTGCTGCACCGCGCCGCGAAGCCGCCAGCTGCAGAGCCGTGGCGGCGCCTGTCGGGCATCCACGCCATGCGCAGCCCCCGCAACCTCGCGGTGGCTCGCGAGCTCTGGCTCTCACGCGACGCGCTCGCGACCGAGCTCGACGTCGCGCCGGGCCGCCTGGTTCCGGATGCCTCGCTCCTCGCCGTCGCCCGAACGCTGCCGTCGACCCGGCGCGCCCTCGCCGATCTCCGCGAGTTCAACGGTCGCGCGAGCCGCACCGAGCTCGACCGTTGGTGGGCTGCGGTGGAGCGCGGGCTCACGACCGCCGAGCTGCCGCAGGTGCGGGTGCCGAGCGACGCTCCTCCCCCGCCGCGTGCGTGGGCGGCGAGACATCCTGACGCCGACGCGCGCCTCAGACTCGCGAAGGCCGCAGTGACCGAGGTCGCCGAGCAGATGAACATGCCCGTCGAGAACCTGCTCACCCCCGATCACCTGCGCCGGGTGGCGTGGACCCCGCCTGAGGCGCCCACCGACGAAGCGATCGGCGACGCCCTGCTCGCGCTCGGCGCCCGCCAGTGGCAGGTTGCCGCAACCTCACAGAGAATCGCCGCTGCGTTTGTCGAGGCGGCACAATCCGTCGAGGACGCCACGTCGGACGCTTCGTAGATTCCGTCAAGCGATTCAGCGCCCCCTCAGCGGCGTTCGTAGGATCGAAGCATCCTGACCGAAAGTGAGCTGCAGCGTGGCTGATCAAGCTGAAGTCGTATTCGTCGACGGGGTCCGCACCCCGTTCGGCAAGGCCGGCGACAAGGGCATGTACTGGAACACCCGGGCCGATGACCTCGTCGTGAAGGCGATCGTCGGACTCCTCGAGCGCAACCCGAACGTCCCGAAGGACCGCATCGACGACGTCGCGATCGCCGCGACGACCCAGACCGGCGACCAGGGCCTCACCCTCGGCCGCACGGCCGCGATCCTCGCAGGCCTCCCGAAGACGGTGCCGGGCTTCTCGATCGATCGCATGTGCGCCGGCGCCATGACAGCCGCTGCGATGATGTCGGGATCGATCGGCTTCGGCATGTACGACATCGCCATCGCCGGCGGCGTCGAGCACATGGGCCACCACCCCATGGGCTCGGGCGTCGACCCCAACCCGCGGTTCCTCAGCGAGCGCCTCGTCGGTGAAGACGCCCTCGTGATGGGTGCCACCGCGGAGCGCATCCACGACCGGTTCCCGCAGCTCACGAAGGAGCGCAGCGACCGCTTCGCCCTCGCGAGCCAGCAGAAGACGGCGGCGGCCTACGCCGCGGGCAAGATCCAGCAGGACCTCGTTCCGGTCGCGATCCGCACCGAGGAGGGCTGGGGCCTCGCCACGCGCGACGAGGTCATGCGCCCCGAGACGACGCTCGAGGGCCTCGCGGCCCTGAAGACGCCGTTCCGCCCGCACGGCCGCATCACGGCCGGCAACGCCTCGGGCCTGAACGACGGCGCGACCGCTGCGATCCTCGCCTCGGGCGCTGCGGCGAAGGAGCTCGGCCTCGCGCCGAAGATGAAGCTCCTCAGCTACGCCTTCGCCGGCGTCGACCCCGAGATCATGGGCATCGGCCCGATCCCCGCGACCGAGAAGGCACTCCGCAAGGCGGGCCTCTCGATCGAGGACATCGGCATCTTCGAGATGAACGAGGCGTTCGCCGTGCAGGTGCTCTCGTTCATGGATCACTACGGCATCGCCGACGACGACGCCCGCGTCAACCCATGGGGCGGCGCGATCGCGGTCGGTCACCCCCTCGCCTCCTCGGGCGTGCGCCTCATGAACCAGCTCGCGAGCCAGTTCACCGAGCGCCCCGACGTGCGCTACGGCATCACGAGCATGTGCGTCGGCCTCGGCCAGGGCGGCACGATGGTCTGGGAGAACCCGAACTACGACAAGAAGGCGAAGAAGGCCTGATGACCGACTACACGAAGATCGACTTCGACTCGCTCGCCGCCCTCTCCGACGACGAGGTCGTCACGCACTCGTTCGTGCGCGACGTACCGATCTCGGGCGGCAAGACGCTCGCCCTCGTCACGCTCGACAACGGCCGCGACCACACGCGTCCGAACACCCTCGGCCCCGTCTCGCTGCTCGAGTACGCGAAGACCCTCGACGAGCTGAAGGCGCGCGCCGCAGCCGGCGAGATCCACGCCGTGGCGATCACGGGCAAGCCGTTCATCCTCGCCGCGGGCGCCGACCTGTCGAAGGTCGCCGAGATCCCCGACCGCGAAACCGCGCGCAAGATGGGCCAGCTCGGCCACTTCGCGCTCGGCAAGGCCTCTGAGCTCGGCGTGCCGTCGTTCGTGTTCATCAACGGCCTCGCCCTCGGCGGCGGCCTCGAGATCGCGCTCAACGCCGACTACCGCACGGTGGATGCCTCGGTGCCCGCCGTCGCCCTTCCCGAGGTCTTCCTCGGGCTCATTCCCGGTTGGGGCGGCGCGTACCTGCTGCCGAACCTCATCGGCATCGAGAACGCCCTCAAGGTCGTCATCGAGAACCCGCTGAAGCAGAACCGCACGATGAAGGCCGACGACGTGATGGAGCTCGGCATCGCCGACGCGAAGTTCGACTCGGTCGCCTTCCTCGAGGACTCGATCAAGTGGGCCGACGGCGTCGTCTCGGGTCGAATCAAGGTGAAGCGCCCGAACGAGCCCGGCAAGGTCGAGCGCCTCGTGAAGTGGGATGCCGCGATCGCGATCGCCACGAAGATGCTGAAGAGCCGCATCGGCTCGATTCCGAAGTCGCCGTACGCGGCGCTCGAGCTCATGAAGGCCGCCAAGAGCGGCACGAAGGCCGAGGCCTTCGAGCGTGAAGACGAGGTGCTCTCCGAGCTCATCGTCGGCGACCAGCTCCAGGCCTCGATCTACGCCTTCAACCTCGTGCAGAAGCGGGCCAAGCGCCCGGCGGGCGCACCCGACAAGGCGATCGCCAAGAAGGTCACGAAGGTCGGCGTGCTCGGTGCCGGCTACATGGCGAGCCAGCTCGCCCTGCTCTTCGTGCGTCGCCTGCGGGTGCCGGTGGTCATCACCGACATCGACCAGGCACGTGTCGACAAGGGCGTGGCCTACATCGCCGAAGAGATCGACAAGCTCCTCGAGAAGGGGCGCATCTCCCCCGACGAGGCCAACCGCCTGAAGGCGCTCGTCACGGGCACGACCGACAAGGCCGACTTCGCCGACTGCGACTGGGTCATCGAAGCGGTCTTCGAAGAACTCGAGATCAAGCAGAACGTCTTCGCCGAGGTTGAGCAGTTCATCTCGCCCGAGGCCGTGCTCGCCACGAACACCTCGTCGCTGTCGGTCGAGCAGATCGGCGCGAAGCTCGCGCACCCCGAGCGCCTGGTTGGCTTCCACTTCTTCACCCCGGTCGCGGTCATGCCGCTGATCGAGGTCGTGAAGACGCCGCACACCGACGAGGCGACGCTGTCGACCGCCATGGTGACCGCGAAGAACCTGCGGAAGAACGCCGTCATCACGGCCGACACCCCCGGCTTCGTCGTCAACCGGCTCCTCGCCGTGCTGCTCGGCGAGGCGATGCGCGCGGTCGACGAGGGCACCTCCTTCCAGACCGTCGACGAGGCGATCGCGCCGCTCGGACTGCCGATGGCGCCGTCGGCGCTGCTCGACCTCGTGGGCCTGAAGGTCGGGGCGCACGTGCTCGACACGCACCACGCGGCGTTCCCCGATCGGTTCTACCGCAGCGAGAACCTGCACAAGCTCGCCGACTACGGCAAGTTGCTCGACAAGGACGACAAGGGCAAGGTCAAGGGCTTCGACAAGGGCGCCCTGAAACTCGTCGCCGGCGGCAAGAATCCGCGTTCGGCAGGCGACATCCTCGTCGCTCTGCAAGACGGCCTGGCTCGCGAGGTGCGCCTCATGCTCGACGGCGGTGTCGTCGCAGCTGCAGAGGACATCGACCTCTGCATGGTGCTCGGCGCCGGCTTCCCGTTCCAGATGGGCGGCCTGACGCCGTACCTCGACCGGGTCGGCGCGTCCGAGCGCGTCTTCGGCGACACGTTCCACCACCCGACGATCACGGGCGTGGGCGCGTAGCCACCAGCTCGACGAGAACGGCCCCCGGCGAACGCCGGGGGCCGTTCCTCATGTCGCGGACGCGTTGCCCGCCGCGCGACGGAACCGCGTCGCGAGACGGCCGAACGCCACTGCGAGCTCGTCTCCCTCGATCACCTCGATGTCGACATCGAACTGCGTCAGCCACAGCGCGAGCAGATGCGGATCGTCGGAGCCCATCTCGACAAGGCAGGTGGATTCGTCGACCACCTCGATGTCGACGGGGATGGGGACGACCTTCGCGGCGAACTCGGCTGCTGAGGCATGCACGAGCAGGCGCGCCCGGTACTTCCAGGCCGCCGTGCTGACCCGTTCGACGACGTGCTCCACGACGAGATCCTCGGGGATCATCCGTGGCCGGAACCGCGCACCCGTCGGCGCATGGGGAGTCATGCGGTCGACACGGAAGACCCTCCAGTCGTCGCGATCGAGATCCCACGCGAGCAGGTACCAGAGCGGGCCCCAACTCACCAGCCGCTGCGGCTCGACATGGCGCGCGCCTTCACCGCCGTCACGCTTCGTGTATCCGAAACGGAACCGTTCGTGACCGCGGATCGCGGTGGCCACCGCCCCGAGCGCTGCGAGATCGAGCGGCGGATCGGCACTGGGAACGGCGCTCGTCGCCTCTCGTACGGCCTCCACGCGCCGTCGCAGGTGCGAGGGCAGCACCTGCTCGAGCTTCGCAAGCGCCGTGAGTGACGTCTCTTCGACGCCGAGCCGGCGAGTCGCGACCGCGCCCAATCCGACCGCGACGGCCACTGCCTCATCGCCGTCCAGCAGGAGCGGCGGCATCGTCGTGCCGGCGCCCAGCCTGTACCCGCCCATGACGCCGGGGCGTGCGTCGACGGGGTACCCGAGCGACCGCAGCTTGCCGATGTCGGTGCGCACCGTCCTCGTGCTCACGTCGAGCCGGTCGGAGAGCTCGGAGCTCGTCCAGTCGCGCTTCACCTGCAGCAACGAGAGCAGTTCGAGCAGACGCGCCGAGGTCTCCAGCATCTCTCGATCATCTCAGTAATCGCGGAAGGGAACCTGCCGCATTACTTGCCAGGGTGGGTGTCATGAACGAGAACACCGCACTCACCCCCTTCCGCATCGACATCCCGCAGGCCGACGTCGACGACCTGCGGAGCCGGCTGGCGCACGCACGCTGGCCGCTGCCCGTGCCGGGCCGCGATGATCGCGATGACTTCAGCCGCGGCATCCCGCTGCCCTACCTGAAAGAGCTCGCCGAGTACTGGCGCGACGAGTTCGACTGGCGTACCCAGGAGGCGGGGCTCAGCCGCTTCGAGCAGTTCACGACGGTCGTCGACGGCCAGACGTTCCACTTCGTGCACGCGCGATCGGATAACCCGGAAGCCACCGCGCTGATGCTCCACCACGGCTGGCCTGGCTCGTTCGCCGAGTACCGGCGACTCATCCCGCTCCTGACCGACGAGTTCCACGTGGTCATCCCGTCGATGCCCGGGTTCGGATTCTCAACCCCGCTGTCGGCGACCGGTTGGGAACTGGCACGCACGACGGAGGCCTATGCCGAGATCATGACGCGCCTCGGCTACGAGCGATTCGCCGTCCACGGCACCGACATCGGGTCGGGGATCGCCGGCCGCCTCGCGGCCGTCCACCCCGAGCGCGTCATCGGCATGCACCTCGGCGTCGACCGCCTGGTGCTCGGACTCGTCGGCGTGAAGTTTCCCGCGCCCGACGACCTCTCGGGCGACGAGATCGACCAGCTCGAGGCGATGCATGCCGCGAGTGCGGCCGAGCGCGGATATCTCGAGATGCACAACCACCGACCCGACACGATCGGCGCGGCGCTCACCGACTCCCCGATCGGCCTGCTCGCGTGGATCGCCGAGAAGTTCAAGACGAGGACCGACAGCGGTCACCGGGTGCCGGCCGTCGATCGCGACGAACTCCTCACGGGCATCAGCCTGTACTGGTTCACCCGCAGCGGCGCGTCGAGCGTGCAGTTCTACTACGAGGCCGAGCACTCCGGGCTCGACATCGTCATGGCTGGCGCGGTGCCGTCGGGATGGGCCGTGTTCGACGCCCATCCGCTCGTTCGCCGCACCATGGACCCGTGGAATGCGATCGGCCACTGGAACGAGTTCACCGAAGGCGGCCACTTCCCGGCGATGGAGGAGCCGGAACTGCTCGCTGGCGACATCCGGCGCTTCGTCCACGGCGTTTCCTGACCTCGCCCGAGGTCAGGCGGGTGCCGCGCGCCGTGCGACGCGACGTCAGACGCGCGGCTGCGGGCGCGTGTCGGTCGAGACGCCCGCATCGGCGCCGGCGCCGCGCGCGTGCGGCAGCTTCGAGCCGAGCACCATGGCGGTGACGTCGCGTGCGATGTGCTGCGGCGTGAGGCCGACGCGCTCGAGGATGTCGCCGCGCGAGCCGTGGTCGAGGAACTCGTCGGGCAGGCCGAGCTCGGTCACCGCCGTGTCGACGCCGGCCTCGCGCAGGTCTTGCCGGATGCGCGTGCCGATGCCGCCGACGCGGATGCCGTCTTCGATGCTGACGACGAGGCGGTGCTCCGCAGCGAGATCCATGATGCTGCGCGGCACGGGAACGACCCAGCGGGGGTCGACCACGGTGGCGCTGATGCCCTGCGCCTCGAGGCGCTCGGCGACCTGGAGACCGGTCTCGGCCATCGGGCCGACCGTGACGATCAGCACGTCCTTGCGCTCGGATTCTGCGAGCACGTCGACGCCGTCGTGGGTGCGGCGCACGGCGTCGAAGTCGACGCCGACCGTGCCCTTCGGGAAGCGGATGACGGTGGGCGCGTCGTCGACGGCGACGGCCTCGCCGAGCTCTTCGACGAGACGCACCGAGTCACGCGGCGCTGCGATGCGGATGCCGGGCACGACCTGCAGGATAGAGAGATCCCAGACGCCGTGGTGGCTCGGGCCGTCGGGGCCCGTGACCCCGGCGCGGTCGAGCACGAAGGTGACGCCGGCCTTGTGCAGCGCGACATCCATGAGCACCTGGTCGAAGGCCCGATTGATGAACGTCGCGTAGACGGCGACGACCGGGTGCAGGCCACCGAAGGCGAGACCGGCAGCGGATGTCGCGGCGTGCTGTTCGGCGATGCCGACGTCGAACACGCGGCTCGGGAACCGCTCGGCCATTCGGTGCAGGCCGGTCGGGCGGAGCATCGCCGCGGTGATGCCCACGAGACGATCGTTGCCCTCGGCGAGGTGCACGAGCTCGTCGGCGAAGACGCTCGTCCACGACGGCGCCGACGCTGTCTCGAGCGACTCCCCGGTCTCGGGGTCGATCTGGCCGACGGCGTGGAACTGGTCGGCCGCGTCGCGCAGGGCGGGCTCGTACCCTCGCCCCTTGTCGGTGATCGCGTGCACGATGACCGGCGCGCCGTAGTCTCTCGCCTGTCGGAGGGCCTCCTCCATGGCGTGCTCGTCATGCCCGTCGATCGGCCCGATGTACTTGATGTCGAGGTTCGAATACAGGGCCTCGTTGTTGGTGAAGCGGGCGAGGAACCCATGCAGACCGCCGCGGACACCGCGATAGAGCGCCCTGGCCGGCGCGCCCATGCGATCGAACGCGCGACGGCTCGAGAGGTGCAGGTTGCGATAGGTCTGCTTCGTGCGAACGGTGTTCAGGAACCGTGCCATGCCACCGATCGTCGGGGCGTACGAGCGACCGTTGTCGTTGACGACGACGATGAGCTTGCGCGTGTTGTCGTCGGAGATGTTGTTCAGCGCCTCCCACGTCATGCCGCCCGTGAGCGCCCCATCGCCGACGACGGCGATGACATGCCGGTCGTGCTGGCCGGTCATCTCGAAGGCCTTGGAGATGCCGTCGGCCCACGACAGCGAGCTCGAGGCGTGGGAGCTCTCGACGATGTCATGCTCGGACTCGGACCGCTGCGGGTAGCCCGCGAGGCCGCCCGTCTTGCGGATCGTGGAGAGGTCGCGTCGCCCGGTGAGGAGCTTGTGCACGTACGACTGGTGCCCGGTGTCGAAGACGACGGCATCGCGCGGCGACTCGAACACCCGGTGGATCGCGATCGTGAGTTCGACGACGCCGAGGTTCGGCCCGAGATGGCCACCCGTCTTCGAGACGGACTCGACGAGGTACTCGCGGATCTCGCGCGCCAACTGGTCGACCTGTTCGGGACTCAGCGCGTCGAGATCACGAGGTCCCGAAATGGTCTCGAGCAGGGTCATGCAATTGCCTCCGAAGGGTTGCGGGCGATGCCGCTGAACGGGACGAGTCTACGCCGGGCTTGCTGCGAAGCCGGGCAGAGAAGGGGGCGATCGGCAAGATGCCGACCGCCCCGAATCTCTGTGCGCGTACTAGACGAGCGAACGCAGCACGTACTGCAGAATGCCGCCGTTGCGGTAGTAGTCGGCTTCACCCGGCGTGTCGATGCGAACGACCGCATCGAACTCGACCGTCTGCTTGCCGGCCGGCGAGTGCTCGCTCGGCGCTGCGACGACGTGAACCGTGTTCGGGGTGACGCCCTCGTTCAGCTGCTCGAGCCCCGAGATCGAGACGACCTCGGTGCCGTCGAGACCGAGCGACGCCCAGCTCTCGCCCGCAGGGAACTGCAGCGGCACGACGCCCATGCCGATGAGGTTCGAGCGGTGGATGCGCTCGAAGCTCTCGGTGATGACGGCCTTGACGCCGAGGAGGCTCGTGCCCTTGGCCGCCCAGTCGCGCGACGAGCCCGAGCCGTACTCCTTGCCGCCGAAGATGACGAGCGGGGTGCCCTGGGCCTGGTAGTTCTGGCTCGCGTCGTAGATGAACGACTGCGGCGCATCGGCCTGCGTGAAGTCGCGCGTGTAGCCGCCCTCGACACCGTCGAGGAGCTGGTTCTTCAGGCGGATGTTCGCGAACGTGCCACGGATCATGATCTCGTGGTTGCCGCGACGCGACCCGTAGGAGTTGAAGTCCTTGCGGTCGACGCCGTGCTCGGTCAGGTAGCGGCCGGCGGGGCTGTCGGCCTTGATGTTGCCGGCGGGGCTGATGTGGTCGGTCGTGACCGAGTCGCCGAGCTTGGCGAGCACGCGGGCTCCGGCGATGTCGGAGACCGGGGTGGTCTCCATGGTCATGCCATCGAAGTACGGGGGCTTCCGCACGTAGGTCGACGCCTCGTCCCACTCGAAGACCGAGCCTTCAGGGGTCTGCAGCGAACGCCAGCGCTCGTCGCCCTCGAACACGCTCGCGTACTGGTGCGTGAACATGTCGGTGTTGATCGAGGTGTCGATCGTGTGCTGCACCTCGGCGGCGTCGGGCCAGATGTCCTTCAGGAAGACGTCGTTGCCGTCGGTGTCCTTGCCGAGCGAGTCGACCTCGAAGTCGAAGTTCATCGAGCCGGCGAGGGCGTACGCGATCACGAGCGGCGGGCTCGCGAGGTAGTTCATCTTCACGTCGGGGTTGATGCGACCCTCGAAGTTGCGGTTGCCCGAGAGCACCGCGGTGACGGCGAGGTCGGAGTCGTTGACCGCGGCCGAGATCTCGTCGAGCAGCGGACCCGAGTTGCCGATGCAGGTGGTGCACCCGTAGCCCACCGTGTAGAAGCCGAGGGCTTCGAGGTCGTCGGTAAGGCCGGCCTTCTCGTAGTAGTCGGTGACGACCTTCGACCCGGGGGCCAGCGTGGTCTTGACCCACGGCTTGGCCTTCAGGCCCTTCTTCGCCGCGTTGCGGGCGAGGAGGCCGGCGGCGAGCATGACCGACGGGTTCGAGGTGTTGGTGCACGAGGTGATCGCCGCGATCGCGACGGCGCCGTGGTCGAGCACGAACCGCTCACCGGTGCCGAGCGTGACATCCGTCGGCTTCGTGGCCGTCGCCGGAGCGTGGCTCTTGTGGTGGTGCTCGTGCTGGCTGTACTCGTCTTCGGGCGAGTTGCCGGGCGGGTCGGAGGCCGGGAAGGACTCGGCGCCCTCGAGGTCGACCAGGTCGTGGTCGACGGTCGCGTAGTTCAGGAGGTCCTTCTCGAAGGCGCTCTTGGACTCGGAGAGCTCGATGCGGTCTTGGGGACGCTTCGGGCCGGCGATCGAGGGAACGACGGTCGAGAGGTCGAGCTCGATGTACTCGCTGAACTCGGGCTCGCTGTCGGCGTCGTGCCAGAGCTTCTGCACCTTGGAGTACGCCTCGACCAGGGCGATCTGCTCGTCGCTGCGGCCGGTGAGGCGCAGGTAGTCGAGGGTCACGTCGTCGATGGGGAACATCGCGGCGGTCGAGCCGAACTCGGGGCTCATGTTGCCGATGGTGGCGCGGTTGGCGAGCGGCACGGAGGCCACACCGGAGCCGTAGAACTCGACGAACTTGCCGACCACGCCGTGCTTGCGCAGCATGTCGGTGATCGTGAGGACGACGTCGGTCGCGGTGACGCCCGTGGGGATCGCGCCCGAGAGCTTGAAGCCGACGACCTTGGGGATGAGCATCGACACGGGCTGGCCGAGCATGGCCGCCTCTGCCTCGATGCCGCCGACGCCCCAGCCGAGCACGCCGAGGCCGTTGACCATCGTGGTGTGCGAGTCGGTGCCGACGCAGGTGTCGGGGTAGGCGCGGAGCACGCCGTCGACCGTGCGCGTGAAGGTGACCTTCGCGAGGTGCTCGATGTTCACCTGGTGCACGATGCCGGTGCCCGGCGGCACGACCTTGAAGTCGTCGAAGGCGGTCTGGCCCCAGCGGAGGAACTGGTAGCGCTCGCCGTTGCGCTCGTACTCGATCTCGACGTTGCGCTCGAGCGCGTTCTCGGTGCCGAAGAGGTCGGCGATCACGGAGTGGTCGATGACCATCTCGGCGGGTGCGAGCGGGTTGATCTTGTTGGGGTCGCCGCCGAGGGCGACGACCGCCTCGCGCATCGTGGCGAGGTCGACGATGCAGGGAACACCGGTGAAGTCCTGCATGACCACGCGCGCCGGCGTGAACTGGATCTCGGTGTCGGGCTCGGCGGTGGGAACCCACGAGCCGAGCGCCTCGATCTGCTCCTTCGTGACGTTCTTGCCGTCTTCGGTGCGCAGGAGATTCTCGAGCAGCACCTTGAGGCTGAACGGAAGCTTCTCGTGCCCCGGCACGGTGTCGAGTCGGAAGATCTCGTAGGACTCATCACCGACGCGGAGCGTGTCCTTCGCCCCGAAACTGTTCACTGCAGACACGATGTCCTCTCCTTCGCGGATGCCGCCGGACATGCAGGCGGCACTCCATCTTCTCCGTCAGACATGGGGCTGTTCCAGCAAGGGTAACCTAAGCCACTCGCCCGCCGACAGGCCTCGCACGGTGTGCGGATTTATCTTGACGTCGAGATAACTCTATCACTCGCCGGAGCGAGCGGACGACGGATAGACCGCCCGGACGACGAGCCAGGAGAAGACCAGCACGAGGGCGTACAGCGGCACGCCCATGAGCAGGCGCATGGCGCCGAGCGCCTCGACGTTGTCGACGAGGTAGAAGGGCAGCTGCACCGCGAGGCGCGCGACGAACAGGCCGATCCAGACGAGCGTGAGGAACTGGGCGGCGCGGTACTTGCGCTTGTCCTGCTTCCACGCGACACCGTCGCCCATGAGGAATCCGACGATCAGGCCGATCGCGGGCCAGCGCACGAACAGCGAGACGGTGAGGGCGAGGGCGTACGCGGCGTTCGTGTAGAAGCCGATCACGTAGTTGTCGCGGGCGTCGCCCGACCAGAGCGCGAGGGCTGCCGAGGCGAGCACGCCGATGAGGCCGGCAATGGCCTGGGTCGGCTGTCCCTTCGTCACGAGGCGGACGATCGTGAAGACCACGGCGAGGCCGACGGATGCCACGAGCGCGGGCACGAGCGCCGCCTGCGGGTCTTGGCCGGCGAAGCTCGTGAGCCCGCTGTAGACGACGAGGAAGACGAGGCCCGGCAGCAGCGCCTCGAGGATGCCGCGCACGCCGCCGACGGCGACGAGGAGATCGCGTCCGCTCAGCTTCTCGTCGCGCGCGAGCGCGCCGAGGCCGCTCTTCTCGGCGGCGGCGGCGAACTGGCGACCGAACTCACCGGCCGTGCTGCCGGTCTCGGCGTCGCCATCGACCGGACGCTGCGCCGCGGCATCCGCTCGCTCGCCCTCGTCGGGGCGCGGCGAACCGTCGGCGTTCGTCATCGCGGTCACACCGTGGGCGCGCCCGCGGAGGACGCGGGCATGCGCAGCGGAATGAGGTCGCGCGGCGGCATCGGCGTGCTGCCGCGCACCACGACGATCGAACGGAAGAGGTCTTCGACCTTGACTGCTGCGGCGGGGTCGACCGCGGCCTCGCCGGCGATGACGCCGCGGAGGAACCAGCGGGGCCCGTCGACGCCGATGAAGCGAGCGAGGCGCATCTGCCCCGGCTGCCCCTCGCCTGCTGCGACGGGGATCTGCGCCAGCAGCTCGGGCCCGAAGGTGCCCTCGCGAACGGTGGTCGAGCCGCCCTGACGCGCGATCTGGTCGGCGATCTGGGCGCGGATCTCGTGCCACAGGCCACTCGACCGCGGCGCGGCGAAGGGCTGCACCTGCAGCGTCGAGTTCGCGTAGTCGAGGCCGATCGCGACGACGCGCTTCGTGCCCTCCTCGACCTCGAGGCGGAGGTGGAGTCCGTCGCGCGGCAGCACCTTGACCCCGCCGAGGTCGACGTACGGGCGAACGGGGTTCGCCTCGGCCTCGTCGAAGGGACCCGCCTCTGCGCGGTCTTCGGGGGCGGACTTTGGCTGTTCGGCGGGGATGTCGCCGCCGGTTTCGATGTCGCTCATGCGTTCACTCCTGACTTGTGCTCCCCGAGACCGGTGGAGCCGAATCCTGCCTCGCCGCGCAGGCTCCCGGGCAGCCGCTCGACCTCGACGAATCGAGCGCGGCTCACCGGCATCACGACGATCTGGGCGATGCGGTCGCCGACCTCGATCGTGTGCGCCTCGCGGGCGTCGGTATTCAACAGTGCGACCTTGATCTCGCCGCGGTAGCCGGCATCGACGGTGCCGGGCGCATTGACGATCGTGATGCCGTGCTTGAAGGCCAGGCCCGAGCGCGGCACCACGAAGGCGACGTAGCCGTCGGGCAGGGCGATCGCGACGCCGGTGCCGACCGTGGCGCGTTCGCCGGGGCCGAGCACGACGGACTCGGAAGCGTGGAGATCGGCGCCCGCGTCGCCCGGATGGGCGTAGTTCGGCACGCGTTCAGCAGTGATCAGCACATCGACGGAATCGGTCACTGTTCGAGGGTAGTGCAGAAGTCTGGTCGAATAGAGCCATGCCCGACTACCGCGAGAAACTCTGGCCGACGCCCTGGATCTACGTCGTCAGCCTGCTGCTGATCCCCTCCAGCATCCTGGTCCTCGCGCCCGTCTCGATGCCCGCCGGCATCGCGACCGGCGTGATCCTCTACGGCGCGACGGTCGCAGCGCTCAGCATCACCGCGCCGGTCGTCGAGGTGGCGGACGGTCGCCTCCGCGCGGGTCGCGCCTCGATCTCCCTGGCCGACACGGGCGTCGCGACCGGGGCGACGGATGCCGCGGCTCGCGTCGAACGCGGCACGGGTCTCGACGCACGGGCGTTCCTCGTGATCCGCGGCTGGGTGGCGCCCGTCGTGCGGGTGCCGATCACCGACCCGTCGGATCCGACGCCGTACTGGCTCGTCTCGACGCGTCATCCGAAAGAACTGGCCGCCGCGATCAATGGATCGCGACGGCCTGAAGGTACCGAGCCTGGCGCCTAGGAGGCGCACTCCAAGCAGATCGGTCCGAGCTTCGTCTCGTGGTCCATCTGCGAACGGTGCTTCACGAGGAAGCAGTTCACGCAGGTGAACTCGTCCGCCTGAGGCGGAAGCACCACGACGTCGAGTTCGACGTCGGAGAGATCGGCACCAGCGAGGTCGAACCCGCCGGGGTTATCGGCGTCATCGACATCCACTACGCCCGACATCTTGTCGGGGACGCGCTCCTTGAGGGCCTCGATCGACTCGGAGTCGTCTTCGGTCTTCCTCGGTGCGTCGTAATCCGTTGCCATTCCCATCCATTTCTTCATCGCCGATGATTCGGCGGCCATAGTCTGCATCAAATCGGTGGCGTTAGCAAACCACTTTCGCAGCGTTTCCACAGCTGCTCCCTGCTCAACTTCCGGCGCGCCCGTCCTATTCCCACGAGCACCCGCCCCGGCATGGCATCCTTGGGCGGAGACGAAAGCACGGAAGGGCTTGTCGCGATGCAAGAACTCAAGGTAATCGGAGTCGAGAACGGCGCGTTGCTCGCCGCTTCCGACGACGGAGCACGCTTCCGGATCGAGATCGACGAGGTGCTGCAATCTCGCATCCGTCAGGCGCAACCCGAGCAGCACACCGGGCCGAAACCCTCGCCGCGCGAGGTGCAGGCCCACATCCGCGCCGGCATGTCGGCCGAAGAGGTCGCACAGGTCACCGGCGCCTCCATCGACTACATCCGCCGATTCGAGGGACCGGTGCTCGCCGAGCGCGAACACATGGTGACATCAGCCCTCGCCGTTCCCGTGCACGTGACACCCGAGTCCGAGGCCGCCGACGAGCAGCCCTCGTTCGGCGGCGTCATCCGCGAGCGGCTCGCACAGCTCAGCGCCCACGGCGAACGCTGGGCGAGCTGGAAGGACGAGGAGCGCGGCTGGATCATCAAGCTCGAGTTCACCGCCGAGACCATCGACCACGATGCCCGCTGGAGCTTCGAGCCCCGCAAGCAGGCGCTGCAGCCGCTGAACTCCGAGGCGATCACGCTCTCGCAGCAGGGCGAGATGAAGGGCGGGCTCATCCCCCGCCTCCGCGCCGTCGGTCCCGAGTCCGAGGAGTCCCGTTTCGACAGCGGTGCCTTCACCTTCGAAGAGCCCGAGCACGGCGACTTCGACACGGCGCCTCACCTGGAGCCGCTTCCGTACGCACGCACCCCCCAGGCATCGAGCCCGGCGGTGGCACGCGCGGCGATCAAGCGAGCGGATGAGCCGAAGCAGACGCTCGGAGAGACCGCCGACCTGCTCGAGGCCCTGCGCCGCCGGCGCGGCGAACGCGAGGCCGCGGTCGGCGAGCCCGAGCGCCAGCCGGCGACTCCCACTCCGGCGCCCGTGCAAGAGACCCCGGAGCTCGAGCAGCCCGACGAGAAGCCCGGCACCGCCGCGCGCAGTATCTGGGGTGGCAAGGGCGTCTCGAGCACCACCAATGCCCGTGGCAGCTCGAAGAAGGGCCGCGCGTCGATGCCGAGCTGGGACGAGATCGTCTTCGGCGCCCGCACCGACGACGATCTGGCCTGAGCCGAACGCAACCGTCGAACGCCGCCGTGCTCCATGCACGGCGGCGTTTCGCATGCGGGAACTCGATGCTACGATTCGAACATACATTCGAATCGGTGAGGTGCCCATGTCGCTCGTGCAGGAGTACGTCGAGCTGTGGACGAGCGACGACGGCCGCCCCGAGCGACTCGTGTGGCGGGCCCGCCGTTTCCGTGTGAGCGATACGCCCACCACCCTCGTCGGCCCGTGCGACTGGTGGGCGCCGGTCGCGCACTACGACGTGTCGCCCGGGCGCCCGCCCCTGCAGATCAGTGGATGGCGGTTCCAGGCGAGTGCCGACGACGGCGAGACCCACGTGTTCGACGTGCAACGACGCGACGACCGCTGGCAGCTCCTGCGGGTCTACGACTGATCAGGCGGGCTCGGGGTCGCGATCATGCTCGTCGTCGCCCACGTGGGGTGCTGAGGGCTCGGGAGAGGGCGCTTGGGAGGGCGCCTGCCCGCCAGGTGCCGGTGTGCTTCGGCCGAGCCAGAGCATGAGCACCCCGCCGACGACGAGGCCCCAGAATGCGGAGCCGATGCCGATCACGGCGACCCCCGACGCGGTGACGAGGAACGTGCCGATCGCCGTGATGCGCTGACGAGGGTCTTCGAGCGCGCCCGTCAGCGAGGTGACCATGGCTCCGAGCAATGCCAGCCCGGCGACCGCGGTGATGATGATCGGCGGCGACGCCTGCACGACGGCGGCCGCGAGACCTGCGCCGGCGCCCAGCACGAGGTAGACGATGCCCGAGGTGAAGGTCGCCACCCAGCGTCGTCGCGGATCGGCGTTCGACTCGGGGCTTGCCATGATCGCCGCCGTGATCGCCGCGAGGTTCAACGCATGCCCACCGGCGAACGCCGCGCCCACCGAGGCCACGCCCGAGGCGACCAGCACGGGCCGCGGCGCGAGGCGGTAGCCGAACGTCGACATCACGGCGAAGCCGGGCACGTTCTGCCCCGCCATCGTCACGATGAAGAGCGGGAGGCCGAGGCTCACGATCACGAACGGGTCGAAGACCGGAGCGACGAACTGGAGCTGCGGCCGGACCGCCTCGCTCGCAAGCACCGCGGGCCCCGCCAGCACGGCGATGCCGATCACTGCGACGAGCATCGCCGCGGGCACGGCCCAGCGCGGCGCGAGACGCGCGAGCAGCAGCCAGACGAGCACCATGGGCACGGCGATCGCCGGCTGCTCGACCGCGGCGAACACCGGCGCCACGCAGATCGGGAACAGGATGCCGGCGAGCATCGCACTCGCGATCGGCTTCGGGATGCTCGTGATCGCCCGGCCGAGGGCCGGCCAGAGGCCCGCGAGCACGATGAGCACGCCGCACACGATGAACGCGCCGATTGCAGCAGCGAACTGCTGCGTCGTTGCAGCCGCCGCCACGAGCAGCGCCGCGCCCGGCGTCGACCAGGCGAACGAGACCGGCATGCGCGTCGCGAGCGGGAGCACGATGCAGAGGAGGCCGGTGGCGATGCAGAGCGCGAAGAGCCCGGAAGCCGCCTGCGTCTCGGTCGCGCCGACGGCGACGAGGCCCGCGATCACGAGCGCGAACGAGCTCGCGAACCCGGTGATGGCCGCGATGACGCCCGCGACAACGGTGTGGAAGATGGGCGGCGCTCGCTCTCGGGGCCCGGTTACGCCGACTTCTCGGTGCGACGCTGCTTCGTGTGCGGCACGATCGTCGGCGCGGCGTTGTCGAGCACCGCTGCCTTCGTGACGACCACACGCGCGACGCCCGTCGAGGAGGGCACCTCGAACATGATCGGTCCGAGCACCTCCTCCATGATGGCGCGGAGCCCACGGGCACCCGTCTGGCGCAGCACCGCGAGGTCGGCGATCGCCTGCAGCGCCTCCTCCTCGAAGTCGAGCTCCACCCCGTCGAGCTCGAACATTCGCTGGTACTGACGGACGAGCGCGTTGCGCGGCACGGTGAGGATCTCCATGAGCGCATCCCGGTCGAGCGGCATGACCGTCGCGACGACCGGGAGCCGACCGATGAACTCGGGGATGAGACCGAACTTGTGGAGGTCTTCAGGGAGGACCTCGCTGAAGATGTCGGCTTCCTCTTCCTTGTTGTGCAGCGGCGCACCGAAGCCGATTCCACGCTTGCCTGCTCGCGAGGAGATGATGTCCTCGAGGCCGGCGAAGGCGCCGGCGACGATGAACAGCACGTTCGTCGTGTCGATCTGGATGAATTCCTGATGCGGGTGCTTGCGGCCGCCCTGCGGCGGCACCGACGCGACCGTGCCCTCGAGGATCTTCAGCAGCGCCTGCTGCACGCCTTCGCCGGAGACATCCCTCGTGATCGACGGGTTCTCGGCCTTGCGCGCGATCTTATCGATCTCGTCGATGTAGATGATGCCCGTCTCGGCGCGCTTCACGTCGAAGTCGGCCGCCTGGATGAGCTTCAGCAGGATGTTCTCGACGTCTTCGCCGACGTAGCCGGCCTCGGTCAACGCGGTGGCGTCGGCGACGGCGAACGGCACGTTCAGCTGCTTCGCGAGCGTCTGTGCGAGGTAGGTCTTGCCGCAGCCGGTGGGGCCGATCAGCAGGATGTTGGACTTCGAGAGCTCGACATCGTCGCGGGCGTCGGCCGAGGTCAGGGCGGTGCGGGCGCGCACGCGCTTGTAGTGGTTGTAGACCGCGACGGCGAGCGCCTTCTTCGCGGCCTCCTGGCCGATCACGTACTCCTCGAGGTAGCCGAAGATCTCCTTCGGCTTGGGCAGCTCGAACTCGCCGGCCTCGGTCTCGCCGGCCTCGGCGAGACGCTCCTCGATGATCTCGTTGCAGAGCTCCACGCACTCGTCGCAGATGTAGACGCCGGGTCCGGCGATGAGCTGCTGCACCTGCTTCTGGCTCTTTCCGCAGAACGAGCACTTGAGCAGGTCGGCGCTCTCTCCGATGCGTGCCATCGAAACCCTCCCTGTCGACGAGTCTGTTCCGAGCCTAGCCCGAGATCGGGCCGATCGAGGGTAGCGCGCGGGATTCGACACGCTCGGCCGTTCGCGGGCCGCGAACCGGGACCTCAGTCGAGGAGGTGGCGGAGGTAGCGCCGCGGATCGTCGAGGTACCCGCGCCAGTGCGAGACGAGCTCGAGGTCGTCCCAGGCGGTCTCGCGGATGCCCCACTCCCCCAGTTCGAGGATCGTCGCACCTGGCACGGACGCGAGCACCGGCGAGTGCGTCGCGCAGATGATCTGCGTGCCACGGGCGACCATGCGGTCGAGGCCGGAGATCCATCCGAGGATCGACGAGAACGAGAGCGCGGCCTCGGGCTCGTCGAGGCACACGAGGCCGGCACGGTAGCGCGGGTGGTTCAGCTTGTTGTCGAGGAGGTCGTTGAACGATTCGCCGTGACTGAGCGAGTGCAGGTGCCGATCGGGGCTGTCGGGCAGGGCCTCGAGGTAGCTGTAGTAGCCGTGCATCGTCTCGGAACGGAGGAAGAACCCCCACCGCGGCGCCGATGGGCTGCGCTCGATGCGCAACCACTCGGCGAGCGGCGACTCGCTCGGCCGGGTCGTCGTGCCCCCGTTGCTGCTGCCGCCCTCGGGCGGCAGCCCGTAGGCCGTCGCGATGCCCTCGAGCAGCGTCGACTTGCCGCTGCCGTTCTCGCCCACGAGGAACGTCAGCCCGGGAGCGAACTCGAGGCCGCCGTCGCCGATCAGCTGGTCGATCGCCGGAATGCTCGCCGGCCAGGCGACACGATCGATCGCGGCAGCCGGAGACAGCGAAACGCGGCGGATGGCGCGGCTGTCGTTCAGCCGGTCATCCGCCGCGTTCACGGTGCAGCGAGCTATCGCGCGATCGCCGGGAGGCTCTTGCGGGAGCTGAGCACCTGGTCGATGAGACCGTACTCGAGCGCCTCGGCCGCCGACAGGATCTTGTCGCGGTCGATGTCGGTGTGCACCTGTTCGGGCGTGCGGTTCGAGTGACGCGAGAGCGTCTCTTCGAGCCACGAGCGCATGCGCATGATCTCGGCGGCCTGGATCTCGATGTCGGACGCCTGGCCGTGACCCGCTTCGCCCATGGCGGGCTGGTGGATCAGCACGCGGGCGTTCGGCAGCGCGAGGCGCTTGCCGGGCGTGCCGGCCGCGGCGATGACCGCAGCGGCCGAGGCCGCCTGGCCGAGCACGACCGTCTGGATCTGCGGACGGATGTACTGCATCGTGTCGTAGATCGCCGTCATGGCCGTGAAGGAGCCGCCGGGCGAGTTGATGTAGAGGATGATGTCGCGGTCGGGGTCCATCGACTCCAGCACGAGCAGCTGCGCCATGATGTCGTCGGCCGACGCGTCGTCGACCTGCACGCCGAGGAAGATGATGCGGTCCTCGAAGAGCTTGGCGTAGGGGTCTTGACGCTTGTAGCCGTAGGCCGTGCGCTCTTCGAAGCTCGGCAGGATGTAGCGCGAGCCCGGTGCCTGCACGCCGTTGAAGGCGGTGCCACCGAAAGCGGGGATGTTCATTCGCTCGTTCTCTCTTCTCTCGAGTGCCTACGCCTGGGTTCCGCCGCCGCCGGCGACGTCGAGTGCCGATTCGCGGATGTGGTCGACGAAGCCGTACTCGAGGGCCTCCTGCGCGTTGAACCAGCGGTCGCGGTCGCCGTCGGCGTTGATCTGCTCGACGGTCTTGCCCGTCTGCGCCGCGGTGATCTCGGCGAGTCGCTTCTTCATGTCGAGGATGAGCTGCGCCTGCGTCTGGATGTCGCTCGCGGTGCCGCCGAAGCCGCCGTGCGGCTGGTGCAGCAGCACGCGGGCGTTCGGGGTGATGTACCGCTTGCCCTTCGTGCCGGCCGTCAGGAGCAGCTGGCCCATGGAGGCGGCCATGCCGATGCCGACGGTGACGATGTCGTTGGGCACGAACTGCATGGTGTCGTAGATCGCCATGCCCGCCGTGATCGACCCGCCGGGCGAGTTCACGTAGAGGTAGATGTCTTTCTTGGCATCTTCAGCGGCGAGCAGCAGCAGCTTCGCTGCGATCTCGTTCGCGTTGTCGTCGCGCACCTCGGAGCCAAGCCAGATGATGCGGTCCTTCAGCAGTCGATCGAAAACACCGGTGCCTGGTGTCGGTTCGGCCATGTGTCGCTCCGTTTCCGTTGTCGCGTTCACTCGAATCTATCCGGTGCAACGCGCGTGAACGGGGCTGTTCGCCCTAGGCGGATGCCGCGAGCTCCGCAGCGTATGCGGCGAGCGACACCCGGTACCGCGGCAGGTGCGGTGCGAGGGCGGCGAGGGCCTCGGATGCCGCGAGCCGCGCGTCGCCCGCATCGACCCTCGCGAGCGCGCGGAAGGCGACGACGGCGTCGTGCAGCTCACCGGCCTCTGGCTCGATCGCGTCGAGCAGCGCGATGGACTCGAGCGGCCGCCCGAGGTTGCGGATCGTCGAGGCGAGCTGCACGTGAGCCTGCACGCGTTCGGAGCCGGTGAGCCCGCCCGCGATGGCCTGCCGGTACAGCGGCTCCGCTTCGGCCTCGAGACCGGCCGAGTCTCGGGCGCCCGCTCGCTCGAACAGCGCGAGCGGATCGCCCGCCGGCCGCTCGACCGCGAGGGCGTCGATGCGGCGGATCACCTCGGCGTCACCGAGTTCGTCAGCCGACGCCCAGACGGCGTCGACGCGGTCCTGCCAGTCGCTCATGCGCGTATCTCTCGTGAATGCAGGAGGGGCCGGGCGAAACGCCCGGCCCCTCCTGTCGAAACGATGCTCGATTACTCGGCGTCGGCCTTCTTGGCCGCACGCTTCTTCGGCGCGGGCTTCTCGGCTGCGTCGGCTGCGGCCTCGTCGGTCGCTGCTGCCTTCTTCGGCGCGCGCTTCTTCGGCGCGGGCTTCTCGGCGGCCTCGGCCTCTTCGACGATCTCTTCTGCCTCGTCGACGATCTCTGCCTCGGCTTCAGCCTCGGCGCCGGCGACGGCGGTGAACTCGGAGAGGTCGACGGGCTTGCCCGCGGCATCCGACACCTTCGCCTTGCCGAGCGCGATCGCGAGCGCCTTGTTGCGCGCGACCTCGCCGACCATGGCGGGGATCTGGTTGTTCTGGCTGAGGATCTGCACGAACTCGTTCGGGTCCATGCCGTACTGGGCTGCGCCCTGCACGAGGTACTGGGTCAGCTCGTCCTGGCTGACCTGGACCTTCTCGGCCTCGGCGATCGTGTCGAGCAGGATCTGCGTCTTGAACGCCTTCTCGCTCGACACGGCGACCTCTGCGCGGTGCTCGTCGTCTTCGAGGCGGTTCTCGTTCTCGAGGTGACGGTGCACCTCGTCGTCGATGACGGCCTGCGCGACGGGAACCTCGACGAGCTCGAGGAGCTTGTCGACGAGGAGGTCGCGGGCCTGGCTGCCCTGACCGAACGACTTGTTGCGGGCGACCTGCTCCTTGAGGCTGTCGGTCAGCTCGGCGAGCGTGTCGAACTCGCTCGCGATCTGCGCGAAGTCGTCGTCGGCTGCGGGGAGCTCGCGCTCCTTCACGGCGGAGACGGTGACGGTGATCTCCGCGGTCTCGCCCTCGTGGTCGCCGCCCAGGAGCTTCGACGCGAAGGTGGTGGTCTCGCCGGCGGAGAGCGTGTCGAGGGCCTCGTCGATGCCCTCGATGAGGTCGCCGGAGCCGAGCTCGTACGAGATGCCGCTGGCCGTGTCGACCTCGGCCTCTTCGATCTTGGCGACGAGGTCGAGGGTCACGAAGTCGCCGGTCTTGGCGGGGCGGTCGACCGTGATGAGCGTGCCGAAACGGCTGCGCAGACGGTCGAGCTCTTCGGCGACCTCGTCATCGGCGACCTCGACGGAGTCGACCGTGAGCTCGATGCCGTCGTAGGCGGGCAGCTCGATCTCGGGGCGCACGTCGACCTCGATCGCGAGCAGCAGATCGCCCGTGAAGTCCTTGTCGCTGGGCCACTCGACGATGTCGGCCTCGGGCCGGCCGAGGGGGCGCAGCTCGTGCTCGGCGACGGCGGCACGGTAGAACCCGTCGAGGCCCTCGTTGACGGCGTGCTCGAGCACGGCGCCCTTGCCGACGCGCTGGTCGACGATGGGCGGCGGCACCTTGCCCTTGCGGAAACCGGGCACGTTGATCTGCTCGGCGATGTGCTCGTACGCGTGGGCGATGCTGGGCTTCAGCTCCTCGGGCGTCACCGAGATGGTGAGCTTGGCGCGAGTGGGGCTCAGCTTCTCAACCGAAGTGGTCGGCATGTGGAAGTTCTCCTGTTGTGTGGAAGTTCGTGTCGAGTCGGGGAACTCGTCGGGGCGACAGGATTCGAACCTGCGACCTCCCGCTCCCAAAGCGGGCGCTCTACCAAGCTGAGCTACGCCCCGAGTCGCGACTCAACTCGTCGATTCAGCCGCGCGGGCATGCGAAAGCATGCGTCAGACGGATGGACCCCGGAAAGTCTACTGCACAGCATGAGGCACCCGTGGTGCATGCCCGTTTCCGGCACGCGAAACGGAGTTGTGGATGATCCGCCGCGAGCCGCCCCGACCGTGGCAGAGTGTGGCCATGCCCGAGCACCCCGCCGATGCCCGCGACGTCCGACGCTGGCCGTCCGGCCCACTGCAACTGATCGACACCACGCTCTGCCCCTCGTGCTTCACGACGCTGCAGGGCGCGGTGTGCGGCACCTGCGGGCTCGACCTCTCGGTGCCCGCCGCGGCCGAACTGCTGAACGCAGGTCGCGCGGTGCACGATCGGGAGGTCGACCGGCAGAAGCTCATCACGACGATGCGCGCGTCGCAGGCGGCTCGCGTCCGTCAGGCGGCGGCGGCGTCGAGCGTGACGGATGCCGCGGCGCACGCCGCTCCGGCGGCGGTCGCGCCAGCGGCGATCCCTGCGGCGTCAGCTCTCTCGGTCGCCGTGCCCGATCCGGCGTCGACGCCGGTCGCCCCGCAGACGCCCGTGAACGCTCCGATCACCGCCGCTCCGGCCGCACCGGCGACCACGGCGGCCGCTGCGACTCCCCTAGCTCCTGCCCCCGCCCGATCCGGCCGCTCAGGCGTGCAGGTGCTGCTCCTCACGCTCGGCGTCGTGCTCATCTCGATCACGGCGATCGTGTTCCTCTTCGTCGCATACCTCGTCGCGTCACTCGAAGTGCGGTCGATCATCATCGCCGTCGCGAGCGTCGCGGTGCTCGGCGTCGCTTGGCTGCTCCGGGCCCGGCGTCTGCCGGGCACCGCCGAGGGCGTGGCATCCGTCGCCATCGTGCTGCTGCTGCTCGACGTGTGGATCGTTCGGGCCAACATGCTGTTCGGCACCGAGACCACCGGCACGTCGGCGTACCTCGGCGGTGCCCTGCTCGTCGTCGCCGCAGTGCTCGCGGGCGTGCGCGCCGCGAGCGGCATCCGCGTCGCCGGGTTCGCGGCGGCGGCGTTCTCTCCGGTCGGCGTGTTCCTCCTCGCCATCGAAGCGGCACCCGACGACCAGCTCAGCACCCCGTTCTGGGTCGGGTTCCTCGCCGTCTCGCTCCTTGGCTCGCTCGCGGTGCTGCTGCCTGCCATGATCGAGCGCACGATCGTGATGACGGCGGGCTTCATCGCCGGGGCGCTCGCCCTGCTTCCCGCCTACTGGGCGCTGCCCGAGGTGCCGTGGAGCCGTCTGTGGTGGTACCTCGCGGTGGCGGCCGCGTGGCTCGTCGCACTCGTCGCGGTACGGCTGCGACCCGGGGTCTCGGCGGTCTGGGGCCGCGTCGGGGCACCCGCCTTCGGCCTCAGCCTCGCCCTCGCCCCGACCTTGGCGATCCTCGGCGAGCTGCCGAGCGAGGTCGGGCTCTGGCTCGGACCGGCGGCAGCCGGTCTCGTCGCCGCCGTGTTCGCCGCCGGCACGCGCCTCACTGGCGCGATCGCCCGGGATTCGTTCGCGGCGTGCGTCACGGCGCTCGCCGTCGCCGCATGCTCCGTGCTGCCAGGCGTGTTCCTCGCGCTCGGCGCCGTCTGGACGCGGCTCGCCGGAAGCCTGCCTCCGTGGAATCTCGAGGTCGCGGAGCCACTGCCGCCCGCCACTCCCGGCCACGACCTCACCACGGTGCTCGTGCCCGTGGTCGTCGGCGTCGGCGCACTCGTCATCTCCGTGCTGCTGCGCCGCGGTCGCGAGCTGGCCGCGATCCCGACCGCGGCGGTGTTCGCGAGCGGCATCGCCGTCGCCTGCGTCGTTCCCGGCCCCGCGATCGCTGCTGCGCTGCTCCTCGTGCTCGCCGGCGGTGCGCTCGCGCTCGCTGCATTCCGGCGCCGGCTCGACGTTCCCGCCCTGCTCGCGACCCTCGCCGTCGGCGGCGTGGCCAGCGCCGGGTTCGCCTGGTGGGTGGGGTACTCGAGTGCCGCGATCTGGCCCTGGGTCACGGCGCTCGTGATCGTGCTCGTCATCACGGGCCGCGTGCTCGCGCCTCGGGTCTGGCCCGTCACGGCTGCGCCCGTAGTCGGCGCGGCGCATCTCGCGACCGCCTCGACGCTCTTCGTCTTCGCCGTGTTCTCGATCCCGTTCTGGCTGGCGGCCGGCGACCTGCAGGCGGCCGAGCCGTGGATGTGGCTCGCCATCGTCTCCTCGGTGCTCCTCGGCTTCGCGGCGCTCGTGCGCTTCGGCAGCACGATCGATCGCGTGTGCATGGTGACACCGCTGTTCGCGGCATCCGTCATCTCGGTCTGGGCCCTGGCATTCGAGACGGATGCCTCGTGGCGCTGGGTGCCCGCCGCCGCCCTCGTGATCGCCGGAGTGCTGTGGGTGCGCCTCGGGGCACCCGAGGCGCTGCGGGTCGCGTTCGCTGCGGTAACCCCGCTCGCACTCGGCTTCGTCTCCGCGGTCGTCGTCGACGAGACGTTCGGCGCGGAGTTCATCGGGGTCGGCGTCGCGGGTTCCGCCGTGCTCGCCGCCGGGCTCGCCCACGTCGTGCCACCGCGCACGGGCCGCACGCGCCTCGTCTGGGCGGTCGCGACCGGCGCCGTCGGCGCGTTCGCGCTTATGGCGGGCGCCACCGCCTCGTTCGGCGTCGGCGAACTCTGGGTCGTGCTCCTGCTGCTGACCCCGGTCCCGATCCTGCTCGCCGCGCTCGAGGGCGATCCGATCGGCGGTGAAGCGCCGAGCCGTCATCTCAGCTGGCTGAGCCTCGCACTCGGCGTCGCGACGGTGTGGGCGTGGCTCTCGGGTGACCCTGCCCGCGACCCGATCGGTGTCGAGGCCTACACGCTCCCGCTCGCGGCCGCCCTCGCCCTAGCGGGCGGGTTGATCACCTGGCGACGCACCAGCGGCAGCGCCCCCTCGCAGGGGCGCACGGCACTGTTCGCGACCGCCGCGGCGATCGCGGTGCTGCCGAGCATCGGCACGGCCGGCGAGGCTGAATTGCGGGCGCTCCTGCTCGTCTCGATCGGCCTCGTCGTGGCGATCGCCGCGATGTTCCTCCCCGAGCTCGCACGCGGCGTGCCGGTCCGGCTCCTCGGCGTGCTCACGGGCTGGGTCGCCTTCACCGGTGCCGGTCTCGTGCGCGGGGCCACCGTCGCCACGGATGGCGCCGACAGCGTGCTCATCGCCGAGTTCTGGCCGCTCATCGCGCTGGCGGCCGGTGTCACCATCGCGGTCATGTGGGCGCGCACCGCATCTCGGCCGCTCTGGCTGGCAGAGGTGCTGCTCGCAGCATCCGTCGTCCTGGCAGCAGTGCCGACCGTGCTGGAGATCGTCGGCGGCGACTCGGCGCTCGTGCGTTCGGCCGTGCTGTTCCCAGTGCTCGCGCTCGTCTGCATCGCATCGGCCGCGACGAGCATCAGACCCCTCGCCGGGTCGGTGCCCGTCTGGACGATGCTCGGCTCGTTGACCCTCGGAGGCACGATCGTGCTCCTCTCCGGTGAGCTCAACCCGTTCGATCTCGTCACTGCATCGCTCGGCGTAGCGCTCATCGGTGCCGGATGGTTCCGCATGCGCCGCTCCCCCGAGGTCGGCAGCTGGCCGGCGCTCGGCCCGGGGCTCGCGGTGCTCCTCGTGCCGCCCCTCTTCGCCGACTTCACCGATCCCCAGCTCTGGCGCATCGTGACGCTGGGCGTCGTCGCGGTCGTCGTGCTCGTCATCGGCGCCGTGCGCCGCCTGCAGGCGCCTCTGCTGCTCGGCGGTGCGGTGTTGCTCGTGCATGCGCTCGTGCAGCTCTGGCCGTGGATCACCGACCTCTACGAGGCCGTGTGGTGGTGGCTGTGGCTGGGCATCGCGGGCGTGCTGCTCGTCGTGCTCGCGGCGACGTACGAGCGCCAGCTGCGGCTCGCGCGCGGCACCATCCGCTCGATCGCGGCCCTGCGGTAGGCGGCGAGCCCGGCTCGCGTCACAAGACGGGGGTCATCGTGTACTACGATGATCCAGTGCCCGCGAGCGGGTACGCGGGGATGTAGCTCAATGGTAGAGCCTCAGTCTTCCAAACTGATCACGCGGGTTCGATTCCCGTCATCCCCTCTGTTAGCCCCAGATGAGACGGGGAATCGCTCCCCTGGTATTCCGACCCTCAGGGCCACTTCGAGGCCCGTTCGTGCCCTCCCCGTGCCCTTATCGCTCTCGATTGGCACTCTGAGAGTCCTCCCGTGGCATCCTTCAGCCATCGATAGGCTCGCCTCGTGATCCTCGCCAACGCCGCCGATCAGCCCGCCGCCATCGACCCCACGTTTCTCGTATCCATCTTCGGCGCAGTCATCGTAAGCGCGATCGTTTCGATCGCACTGGCCGGATGGCAATCGAAGCGCGATCACGCGCGCTGGCTTCGTGAGCGTCGCTATGACGGTTTCACGCGCGTAGTCGCCCTCGCCGATCGATTCGCTCGCCATCGAGCGGCTGGCGTGGTGATGATGGCGCGAGTGGCGGAGCTTGAGGCGGCGGTGGCCGCGGGTGATGCGTCCGTCGCCGAGGAGCGCCATGACCTCAGCGAGAGCATCGCGAGCAACCTCGAACAGGTACGGCCCATCCAGGACGAACTCACTGACGTGGTGGCGGCGCTCGAAATCCTCGGGCCGAACGACTTGCTCGATGCGCTCAATGGATTCACCGACACTATGGCGGGTGAGGACGCCGACGCCGCGGCGCAGGCCAAGGAGGCGTTCGTTCTGGCTGTCCGGAGAACACTCAAGATCACGGCGTAGGCCAGCCGTCGCGTCTCAGGTGCCGGGCATCTCCAGGCGGATGATTGCTTCGAGGCGCTGCCGCCCGCTACTCCACTGCACACCCAACTCGGCCAACGCGCTCCACGCGGCGTCACGCGAGCGAGCAAAAGTTGCTCGACTCCTCATATTTCTGGGGATTGCCCTTCGGCGTGCGCCACGTGATCAGGTCCCTGATCGAGTGATCCTGCCCATGCATGGCGCTCAGGAACGCGATGTGAATCCCCGGGCCTTGAGAACGCGCTCGCGCCCGTTCCGCCGCCCTCTCGCGCTCTTCGCGCTCCCACGTCGCGAGCGCGATAGGAAATTCAAGAAGGATCGACTCTCCGCCCTCCAATTGCGTAGCCGTACCGACCATCGTCTCTTCATCGACGGTGACTTGGGCCCGCACATCCTCCGCAAGATCAGGGCCAAGGTTCTTGACGCGGTAGAAGCCTGGGCGTTCCCACCAGCCCTCCCAGTCGATCCGGTGGAGTTCGGCAGCGCGCTCGACCTGGCCCTTTGCGATCCGGTTGGCGTCCTCCGCTATCCGGTTCGCCTCTGCTGCGAGGTCATTCGCCGCCTTTGCCTCCTGACGCGCTTTCCCCGCCTGGGCAAGCCCCACCATCCCGACGACTAGACCGCCCGCGCCGAACAGCGCCGCCGCGCCCACGCCCCACCAAGTCGCTATGGCGTTCGCCCACTCTGCCTCATCCACGTGGGAAGGCTATCGAGCACGACCGACGGTCAGTCCCTGAAAGCGGCCAAGGTGCCCCGTGCTGCAACAGCCCGGCGCGGGCAAGGTCGCCCCGCCTACGTCGCCCAACGCGCTCGCTCTACTCATCCGCGGTTCGCCACTTGCCGAAGTCGCGGAAGCCCGTGTAGTCGGGAAAGAGCCCCTTCGCGGTGCGGCTGTAGGTTAAACGGAGATAGTCACGCAACTGCTTCTTCACCCCGGAGGGCACGAGGATAGCGACGAACGGCATGTGCTTCGGCAGGCCAACCGTCCGTGACTTCATAAGCAGGCGCCGCACATCCGCCGCGTCGCCCTGAGGTACGGCGATGCTGAGACTCGTTAGGGGCGGCTTCGAATTCTCGGGGTGCGCGCTCGCGATGAAGTAGCCCTCCTGCGCACGAAGGCGATCGTTCGGCATGCTCGAACTGACTACGAACGGCGTACTAAGTTCGAGGCCCTGCTCGCGCTTGACGCTGAGACCCCCGAGGTCGCGAAGAGTTCTCGGAGGGCTTCCGACGGTCTTGAATACGGTCTGCGGTTTTCCCACCGCGCGGCCCTCGTTGTACCACGGCATGTTCATCGCGATAAGCAGGCCAGGTTTGGACCGCATAGTGGTCCCCCCGCCCACTTGAAATGACGCCGAGGCTGTCGCGAACCACAGCGCGGTCATCGGATTGCTCGTCACATCGACGAGCCGGGTCGGAACTCCGAAGTGTTGGAGGTCTGCGAGCAGTTGCAGATCGTCAACGAGTTGCCCTCCCTCGACACCGAGGCCCCATCGACGTGCCTCATCGAGGATGTGCACTTCCCGCTCAACCAGGGCCTCTTCCGTAACCGTGACGCCCTCGAAAGTGAGCCTGCGATGGAGGGAGGAAGCCCAGACATAGTCGGCATCGGCGTGCCCACGCCATGCGAAGCGGTGGTTGGTGCCGTGGGTACCGACGCGCGCAATTGCGGTCATGAGTTCGGACGCGCTCGTTGGCGCAAAGTACCAGCCCGTGTCTCTCCAAGCATTGCCGTTCACGCGCACCCCCTCGTGCGACCATATCCGCGCCGAGGACTTAGCGGGAGTCTCGCCGTTGCCCTCGGCAGTCCAGCCGTGCCCTGCGCGTGCCATTAGGGGCCTCACGTGCCCCTAACTGCACCCCACGCGACCGGATGAACGACTCCCGCAAATCGCGCGGTTCTGCGGCATTCCGGGCGTCGATGTGAGGCAGAAGACTTATCTTCCAAACTGATCACGCGGGTTCGATTCCCGTCATCCCCTCCACAGAGCCATACCGCTCCTCCGCCGTGCACTCCGCACACTGGCTCCGCACCGGGCCGGCCCGGACTGCATCCGGCAGCAGGACGCGACAGACTCGACGATCATCGACATCGGCGGAGACCGACACGACGAGCCGGTCGCCGAGCTCGGATCAGCCGAGCCTTCCCTTCCTTGAAATATGTGGGCACCCGCGTAGCGTTGAACTCGACATACGTTCAGGGAAGGTGGACCACATGACCGACACGAAGACTGCTCCCAAGACCCCCAAGGCCGGCGCGAACGCCGACGTGGCATCGGGCGTCGCCCAGTTCCTGACTCCCGTGGTGCAGGAGCTCGTCGCCCTCGCCGTCAACGGCAAGCAGGCGCACTGGCACGTGCGCGGCGTGAACTTCATCGCCGTGCACGAGCTGCTCGATGTCGTCGTGGCGCACGCGCAGGAGTGGGCGGACCTCGCCGCTGAGCGGGTCGTTGCACTCGGACTCCCTGTCGACGGTCGCCTGAAGTCCGTCGCCGACAAGACCGGCGCCGCGAACCCGAAGCTCGGCTTCCAGCCCTACGACGAGGCCATCGCCGACATCGTGGCCCAGATCGACCTCACGGCCGAGAAGCTCGCCGAGGCGATCGAGGGTCTCGACGAGCTCGACCCGGTGAGCCAAGACGTCGTGATCGAGATCCGCCGCGGCCTCGACAAGGACCGCTGGTTCCTCTTCTCCCACGTCGCCGTCAAGTAACGCGCAATGGCGGGCTGACGGGCCCGGGTGCAGAATGCCGGTATGACGGCGGATGCACCCGGGCCCGTTTCGTCTTCGGCGGATGCCGCGGGCGCGAGTTCGGGCGCGGGCGCGAGTTCGAGCGCGACATCCGACCCGCCCCTGACCGACGCGCAGAAGTCGCTGCGCGCGCAGATGCTGGCCACCGAGCACTGGAGCCTGCTCGCCTCACGGTCGACGACGCAGAGCGAGGTGCTCACCCGCATCGCGATCTTCCTCACGCTCGTCTCGGCGGGGCTCGTGACCCTCGGGGTGCTCGGCAACGCCACCGAGTTCCGCGGATGGTTCGGCATCGCCGCGCTCGGCGTACTGGTACTGCTCGTGCTGCTCGGGGTCATCACGCAGTTCCGCGTGTTCAACACCGCGACCGAAGACCTCGCGTACGTGCTCGCCATGAATCGGCTGCGCGGCGCCTACCTCGATCTCGACCCGGGCATCGAACGGTACTTCCTCATGGGCACGACCGACGATGAGGCGGGCATCGGCCAGACCTACTACCCGTTCGCCGCTCGCGACCGCACGCAGGTCTTCGCGAGTTCGGCGATGGTGATGCTCGTCGTGAACACCGCACTCGTCGGCCTCCTCACCGGTGCGCTGGTCTACGCGTTCACCGCGTCGGTGGGATGGTCGGTCGCCACCGGCGCGGTCGTCGCGGTGGTCTCGTTCCTGTTCTGGATGTTCCACGGCTACCGCAGTTACCTCGAGGTGCTGCGCACCCACGTGCCGCTTCGGCGCAAGCCTGGCACCTGACCGGGCCGGCCCACCACGTCAGCGCTGCAACCAGGTGAGCACCGCGAGCACGCGGCGGTGGTCGGTGCCCGAATCCTCGAGGCCGAGTTTCTGGAAGATCGAGGTGACGTTCTTCTCCACGGCGCCGACGCCGATGAAGAGCTCCTTGGCGATGCCGGCGTTCGTGCGGCCCTCGGCCATGAGCGTCATGACTTCGCGCTCGCGAGGTGTCAGCGTCTCGAGCGGGTCGCTGCGGCGGGCGAGCAGTTCGCGCACGACCTGCGGGTCGAGCACGGTGCCGCCCTGGCTCACCCGCTCGACGGCGTCTTCGAGTTCGTCGAGCGAGGCGACGCGGTCTTTCAGCAGGTAGCCCATGCCGCCCTCGCCCGACGAGAGCAGCTCGTGGGCGTACGTGCCCTCGACGTACTGGCTGAGCAGGAGCACCCCGACCTTCGGCATGCGGCGCCGCAGCTCGATCGCCGCGCGCACGCCCTCGTCACGGAAGGTCGGCGGCATGCGCACGTCGAGGATCGCGAGGTCGGGGCGCGTCTCGTCGAGCGCTGCGAGCAGCGAATCGGCCTCGCCGTACGCGGCCACCGTCTCGAAGCCGGCCTCGTCGAAGAGCCGAACGAGCCCCTCGCGGAGCAGCACCGAATCTTCGGCGAGCACGATGCGGAGCGGGGCGCGATCGGTCATTCCTCCACACTATCGGCGGGCGCTCCTCAACCCACGGCGGTACCGAGCGGCGCGAACGGGATGTGCGCGCCGATGGTCGTCGGGCCGCCGACGGGGCTGTCGACGACGAACATGCCGCGGAGGCCCTGCACGCGCTCCTCGAGGCCGGCCAGGCCGTGCCCGGCGGTGAGCGCTGCTCCGCCGCTGCCGTTGTCGGTCACCCAGAGATCGATCCAATGCCCCGTCGCGCCCGTGTCGCGCGTCGAGACCGCGAGGCGGATGCCGCTCGCCTCTGCGTGCTTCACGGCGTTGGTGAGCAGTTCGGCGGCGACGAAGTAGACGTTGCGCTCGATCGACGCGGGCAGCGTGGCATCCGCCGGCAGTTCGATCTCGACCGTGACCGGAATCGGGCTTCGAGCCGCGAGCGACTGCAGGGCGACGGCGAGACCGCGGTCCTGCAGGATCGGCGGAGCGAAGCCGCGCGAGAGCGCACGCAGCTCGTCGAGCGTTTCACGCGCTTGTTCGCGAGCCTCGCCGAGCAGTTCGCGCGCCGAATCGGGGTCGCGCTCGAGCTTGCGTTCGATCGCGGCGAGATCCATCTGCAGGCGCACGAGCCGCTGCTGCGGGCCGTCGTGGATGTCGCGCTCGAGTCGCCGGAGCGACGCGTCTTCGGCTTGCACTGCAGCACCGCGTGACGCGTCGAGCTGTGCGACCTCGCGCTCGAGGGCCTCTGAACGCCAGGAGCCGAGCACGCCGCGCGCGATGACGTCGTGCAGCAGAGTGAGGCCGCGGAACACGAACGGCAGCGTGGCGAGGAAGACCAGGCCGATGACGAACTCGAAAGCCGCTTCGCCGACGCGCGGGTCGACATTCAGCGTGTTGCCCGGGAACAGCCAGTCGATGACGATGTCGTAGAGCCAGAAGTCCTGGTCGCCGCGGCCGTCGGGGATGTAGCCCTGCCAGATCCACCCGGTGGTGCCGCCGAGTGCCGCCGACGTCCACGCGACGGTCAGGCTCCACGAGATGACACTGATGATGGGGTTGATCACCATGCCGTGCAGCAGGTAGAGCCAGTAGTGGCCGTCGATGAAGGGTGCGAACGTCGCGCGCCAGAAGCCCTGCTCACGCTGCTCACGGTCCCAGACCGGTCGGGTGATCTCGCTGCGTCCTGCCCAGCGCAGGCGCACGAGCTCGAGCGTGCCGAAGCCGCGGGCGATGAAGAGCGACGCGACGAGGATGAAGATGCCGAAGACCAGTGCGATCAGGCCGAGGCCGGTGAAGAACAGCGTTGCGAGCACGACGAGGCTCGTGATCGCGATCGGCATCGTGAGGATGAGGAAGGCGAACTCGCGCGGCACCTTCGCCCACAGCGACCAGTAGCTGCGGCGTTTCGGCGCGGCATCCGTGGTCGTCGCGGCCGGCGCAGGTGTCGGCGGCGTGGCGGCGATGTCGGTGTCAGTGCTCATGGTGGGTTCCTTCAGTCATCGTCGCACGCTGACCGGGCTCGACGACGGCGAACTGGCCCATCATCCCCTGATCCTCGTGCCACAGCAGGTGGCAGTGGTACATGTACGGCGTGTCGGTGTCGGCGTAGTCCTCGAAGCGCATGAGCAGTTCGTACTTCGTCTCGGGCTCGGTGAAGATCGTGTCCTTCCAGCCCGCGAGCTCGGGCGGCGGCGCCGCGCCGTCGATCGACGCGATGCGGAACTGCACGTCGTGCACGTGGAAGCTGTGCGGCACGGCGTTCGGATTCTCGACGATCCACCGCTCGAGCGTGTCCACGGTGACGGTCTCGTCGATGCGGCCCATGTCCATCGCCTCGCCGTTGATCTCGAAGCTGTCGCCGAGTTCGAACTGCCGGGTGGTGGCGACCTCCGCCGGGTCGAAGTCGTCGATCGTGCCGAGTGCGGCGGGTACCGGCCGCGCCGGGTCGAGGGCCGCCGCGGCGCGCACCTCGAGCACGTCGAACGCGTCGCTGCCGCCGTTGGTGTCGGCGACCGGTCCGACGAGCCCCGCGATCTCAGCGGTCATCTTGGACTGCAGCACGACTCGCTCGCCGGGCGTCACGCGCAGCAGCACCTCGGCGCGTTCGCCGGGCGACAGGCGCACGTGGTCGAGCGAGACGGATGCCTCGAGCAGCCCGCCGTCGGTCGCGATCAGTTCCATGGGGCGCGCATCGCTCCACGTGAAGGCGTAGGTGCGCGCGGTCGAGGCGTTCAGCAGCCGCAGTCGCACGAGCTCGTCGGAGACGTCGAGGTAGGGGCCGCGGGTGCCGTTGACGATGAGCTCGTCGCCGAGGCCGCCCGCGTAGCCGCGCTGCTTCGACTCCTGCTCGCCGTCGGCGGAGAAGCCCGAGTCCTGCACGATGACGGGCACGTCGTCGACGCCGTACTCCGACGGCAGGCCCAAGGAGCGCTCGTGCTCGTCGTGCAGGATGAACATGCCCGCGAGGCCCTTCGCGACGTGGTCCTCGGTCTCGCCGTGCGGGTGCGGGTGGTACCAGAGGGTCGCGGCCGGCTGGTCGATGTCCCACTCGGGCGACCAGGAGGCTTCCGGTGCCACCATCTGGTGCGGGCCGCCGTCCATCTCTGCCGGCAGGTGCATGCCGTGCCAGTGCACGGTCGTCGGCTCCTCGAGGGAGTTCTCGATGTCGACGCGCACGCGCTGGCCGCGCTCGGCGACGAGGGTGGGGCCGAGGTAGGCGCCGTTGAAGCCCCACGTGGTGCTCGGCTCCCCCGGCGTGAACTCGGTCGTGCCTGCCTGGGCGTCGAGCGAGAACACGCGGGTGCCGTCGGCGTCGACGGTGGATTCAGCGAGCGGCGGGATCGCGAGCGGAGTGTCGAAGTCGACCTTTCCGACCGTCGAGAGCGGTCCGGGTCCGACGACGCCGCAGCCGGCGAAGGCGATCGCCACGAGTCCGCCCGCTGCGACCGCGCTGAGCGCGGTGCCGAGCACGGCGCGCGGGCGACGGAGTGGTGGAGGTCGAAGGCGTGTTCCAGGCATGGTTCAAGCCTCGCGATCGGCGCGAACCGGGCACAGCCGGTGCACAGCCGAATCGGGGCGGGGGTTTTCCCCCGGTCCGTCGGGTCAGAGGTCCTGGTGAGTGAAGCGCCCGCCGAGCAGCGTCGCCGCGACCGGCATCCGACGCAGTTCGTCGACGGATGCCGCGTAGGGGTCGAACTCGATCACCGTGAGGTCGGCTCGGCCGCCGACCCGCACCTCTGCGCCGTGCCCGCCGGTCGACGCGGCGAGCGCGGCGCGCACCTCGATCGCCTGCTCGGGATGCCACGGCTCACGCCCATCACGGCTGCGCCCCACCGCTGCGGCGATCGCGACCCACGGGTCGAGCGGCGCCACGGGCGCGTCGGAGCCCAGCGCGAGTTCGACGCCCGCTGCCGCGAGGTCGGCGAGCATGAACGCCCGGTCGGTGCGGCCTGCCCAATAGCGGTCGGCGACGTCGCGGTCGTCCATGGCGTGCTCGGGCTGCACGCTCGCGACGATGCCGAGCCGGGCGAAGCGGGCGACGTCGTCTCGGCGCAGCAGTTGCGCGTGCTCGATCGAGCCGCTGCAGCCGACCGCATCGAAGGCGTCGAGCACGCGGGTGTTCGCCTGGTCGCCGATCGCGTGCACGGCCGGGGTGAGGCCCGATTCGTGGGCGCGGCGCATGAGCGGCACGAGCTCGTCGTAGGGCACGGTCGCGAGCCCGCACGGGTGCTCGTCGGCCGTGAGCCCGGGGTACGGGTCGAAGCACCACGCGGTGCGCGTGTTGAGCGAGCCGTCGGTGATCACCTTGTAGCCGCCGACGGTGACGAGGCCCGAGGTGCCGGGCACCGCATCACCCGTGCGGAGCCCCTCGTCGATGGCACGGTCGAGGTGCTGCGTGTAGATGCCGAACGACACGCGCAGCGCGTCGACTCCCCCGGCGACCCGGCGCGCCCAGTCGTCGCGGTTCCACTTCATCTCGTACTCGGTGACTCCCACCACGCCCCGGCGCGACGCGTGACGTGCGGCATCGGCGCCCCAGCCGTCGAGCACCTCGTCGGCGATGTCGTCGATCTCGCGCACGAGCCGGAAGCAGTCGTCTTCGCGGAGCACGCCGCTCGAGCCGGCGAGATCGCTCAGGCCGTGGCGACGTAGCGCCGCCGAGTTCAGCCAGCAGGCATGCAGGTCGGCCGCGACGAGCACGACCGGCACATCACCCGACACGGCGTCGAGCACGGCGCGGGTCGGAGCGTCGGCCCACAGGCCGTCGCGGTAGCCGAAGCCGATCACCTCGCGGTCGCCGCGGTCGACGGATGCCGCGACGAGCGCCGCCACGGCCGCCGCCGACTCCGCACCGGCGAGATCGAGCCGGCGCGAGACCATGGCCCACTGCGAGAAGTGCACATGCCGGTCGTGCAGCCCCGGCACGACGAAGCGGCCGTCGAGTTCGAGGCGACGGATGGCGCTCGGCGGCGTCGCCCCGGGCGTCTCGCCGTTCGGGGTCACCGCGACGACGCGGCCGTCGGCGAGGTGCAGGTCGACGACCCCGTCGGCGCCGGGCAGTCGCGCACCCGCGAGGATCAGGGGCTCTGCGGCATCCGCTCGGTGAACGGGCTCGGAGGGAACGATCTCACCACTCACGCCCCGGCCTCCCGCATCTCGTCGTGCGTACGGCGCATCTCCGCGGCGAGCGCGGGGCTGGCGTACGGCCCCTCGCCCTCGAGCTCGCCGATGATGCGCTCGACCGTTTCGACCGGCTTGTTCTGGCTCATCTTGTTCTTCGCGACGAAGCGCGTGATCGGGATTCGGAGGCCGACCGTGCCCGCGGCGATTCGATCGGCGTACTCGGCGTTCTCCGCGGTACCGCGCATGCGCCGGGGCTCGGGCATCGCGTCTTCGAAATGGTCGACGAGCGCTTCGAGCACTGGCAGGTTCTCGGCGTCGGAGAGCAGCTCGGGTGTGCCGTACAGGTGGGCGGAGACGAAGTTCCAGGTCGGCACGGCCGGCTTCGCGTCGTACCAGCCGGGCGAGATGTAGCCATGGGGTCCCTGCGCGATCACCATGACCTCATGACGGCCGAGCTCGTGCACGATCTCGTCGGGGCGACCGACATGGGTGAGCAATGCGATGCCGTCGGCGGTCTCGTCGAGCAGCACGGGGTAGTGCGAGGCGACGAGGCCAGAGGCATCCGTCATGCTGACGATCGTCACCCACGGATTCTCGCGCACGAGGCGCTTCACGCCCTCCACGCTCGCAAGGGTGAAGCTGGGGTTCTGGCGCATGCGCTTCCTCGGTCTCGATACGCTTCGCTACTCGGCTGGCGAAGGACGGTTCATGCCTGGCAGTAGGGGCACCAATAGAGCTTGCGGGCGCCCATCTCTTCGAGCGCGATGTTGGTGCCGCAGACCCGGCAGGGCAGGCCCTCGCGCTTGTACACCCAGTGGCGGTCGTCACGGCTGGCCATGGCTGCGCGGTAGGCCTCGGGGTCGAGGTCGTCCATGGTCATCATCTGGCCGGTTTCGACGCCGATGCGCAGCAGCTTCGCCCAGTCGCGCCACAGGTGGCGCACGTGCTCCTCGGGCACGAGCTTGCCCGGCGTGTGCGGATTCTGCCTGGCGCGGAAGAGGAGCTCTGCGCGGTACACGTTGCCGATGCCCGCGACGACGTTCTGGTCCATGAGCAGCAGGCCGATCGGGGTGGCCGTCTTCAGGATCCTCCGGGTGAAGCGTTCTTCGGCCTCGGGCCCGTCGTCGAGCAGCGGGTCGGGACCGAGCCGGTTGACGACGGCTTCGACCTGTGCCGGGTCGAGTACCTCGCAGGCGGTCGGGCCGCGGAGGTCGGCGCAGATCGTCTCGGTGAGGAGGCGCACGCGCACCTGTCCGATCGGCTCGGGCGGGAAGGTCTCGAGGCCGTCGGGGTCCTTCTCCTTCTCGGATTCCGACATGCGCAGGCGGGTCTTCCGCGGCGCACCGATCGAGCGCAGCGAGTTCTCACCGGCCGCGTCGAAGACCACGGCATCGGGGTTCGGGGCTTCGAGGAAGGTACCGCGCTGGTTCGTATGCCCCATGCGCCCGTTCGCCGAGGCGATCGTCGCGTCCATCAGGATCTCGCCGGCGAAATCCCACGCGCCGTACATGCCGAGGTGCACGCGCAGCCAGACGTCGCCCTCGAAGCCGAGGAACATCTGCTTGCCCACGGCCCGGGCATCGGTCATGCGCCGCCCGTCGATCTCGGCGGCCCCTGCGGCGAACCGTCCCTGCGGGCTCGAGGCCCGCACGACGTGCCCGACGAAGTTGCGCTCGAACTGGCGGGTGATGCGGTGGACGGAGTGACCCTCGGGCACCCGACTACTCCGCCGGTGCCTCGACGCGCTGTGCTGAGCCCGTCGAGGTATCGACGCCCTTGCCCGCGATGTCGCCCGTCGTCTCGTACTCGGCCAGCTGGGCGATGCGGCGCACGTGGCGCTCGTCGCCTGAGAACGGCTCGGCGATGAAGGCGTCGATGTAGCGGATCGCCTCTTCGACGGTGTGCTGACGCGCACCGATCGAGATGACGTTGGCATCGTTGTGCTCGCGGGCCAGGATCGCGGTGTCCATGCTCCAGACGAGGGCGGCACGGATGCCCCGGACCTTGTTGGCCGCGATCTGCTCGCCGTTGCCCGAGCCACCGAACACCACGCCGAGCGCGCGAACGCCGGCGGCCTGGTCGCGGGCGACGCCGAGCGCCGCGTTGATGCAGAACGCCGGGTAGTCGTCGAGGGCGTCGTACTCCGTCGGGCCGTGGTCGACGACCTCGTGACCGCCGTTCGTCAGGTGATCGACGAGCGTGCGGCTGAATTCGAGGCCGGCGTGGTCGGTCGCGATGTGGATGCGCATGCGCCAAGTCTAGGGATTCGGGGCCCACGTGAGCGCACGCCCGTGGGGTTGCGCCCAGGCGCGTTGCACGCCGTCGACGGCGAGCACGAGATCGCTGCTCTCGTTCGGCACGTCGTCGCGCACACGGATGCCGGGCACCACGTTCCGGCCCTCGACCGAGAGCCAGTGCCCGGGAAGGCCGTTCACCTGCTGCACGAACGCATCACGACCGGCCCCGTCGAGATACATGAGCACCGCGGTGTGGAAGACGACGAGGGTGGCGTCGGCGGGAGCGGATGCGGCGAGCGCGGCGAGCTCCTCGTTGAGGTCGCCGCTGACGAGGAGCGGCGGCGTGCGGGCGGCGATCTCGGCGGCGGCACGCAACCGGGCGCGGCGGTCGTCGTGCTCGGGCCATACCAGGGCGTCGAGCCAGTCGACGTCGGCCGGCGACCGCACGTCGAGCGGGTGCAGGTCGATACCCGCCCGCCACACCACCTCGGGCATGACGTCCGGCACGGGCGCCGGCACGTCACCCCGGAGGGTGCAGTCGAGCACGACGGCGCTCGGCCCGTCGACCGGGTCCAGCTGCAGGCGCCCCGAGTACCGGTAGCTGTACCGGTCGGGGTAGAGGCAGAGCCCAGCGGATGCCCCGACCTCGAGCAATGCGATCGGCCCCTCGATGCCGCCCAGCACGGGCAGGTGCAGGGCGCACCGGGCGGCCTCGTTGGTCTGGGTCGCATGGGTGAGCGCGATCTCGCGCACATCCTTCCAGTGTACGGCGAGCCACTCCGCGAACGCCGGGTAGGCACCGGTCGGGGCGCCGAGCAGGCGCGCTGCCGAGAAGACGAGGTTCGGCTGCCGCTTCTGCGGCGGCAGCTCGTCGATGAGTGCCAGCACCGCGGCATCCGTCGCCACGCCCGCCGCCCAGGCCTCGTAGGTGGCGGACATGCCGCGCGCCTCGACCTCGGCGAAGGCGCGGTACCGGTCGGCGGTCGACGCCGACGCATCCGTGCTGGTGCTCATGGCAAACGCTACTCCCGCGTGCGGCCGCACAGGTGTTCACCGGGTGGCGACCCGTAGAGTTCCAGTATGCCCTCCGAAGTCCCACCCGCCTCCAGCGCGCCCACGATCGACGCGCGCGATCTCGAGACGACGCTGCGGGTGCTCGCCACGCTCAGCGAGCTCGACCAGGACGACCCCGACTTCGAGACCGTCCGCCACGCGACCGCGAAGATGTTCAAGGCCGTCAAGGTCGCCCGCCGGCTCGCGAAGCGGCGCGTCATCCAGGACGCCGATCGCGCCGTCATCGCGGCGACCGCGACCGGTGCGCCGACGCGCATCGACGACGAGACCCGGGGCGCCGACCTCGTGAGCGGCACCGACGCACGTACCGCGGGTGAACTGCAGGTCGCCCGCCCCTGCTACATCTGCAAGCAGCGCTACACCCTCGTCGACGCGTTCTACCACCAGCTCTGCCCGAGCTGCGCGGCGATGAGCCACGCCAAGCGCGATGCGCGCACCGACCTCACCGGCAAGCGCGCCCTGCTCACCGGTGGCCGCGCGAAGATCGGCATGTACATCGCGCTGCGACTGCTGCGCGATGGCGCGCACACCACGATCACGACGCGCTTCCCGCGCGACGCCGCACGCCGGTTCGCGGCGATGCCCGACGCCGGCGACTGGCTGCACCGCCTGAAGATCGTGGGCATCGACCTGCGCGACCCCGCCCAGGTCATCGCGCTCGCCGACGACGTCGCGGCGCAGGGTTCGCTCGACATCCTCATCAACAACGCGGCGCAGACCGTGCGACGCTCTCCCGGCTCGTACTCGCCGCTCGTCGAGGCCGAGTCGTCGCCGCTGCCCGACGGCCCGATGCCCGAGCTCGTGAGCTTCGGCCACACGAACGACGCGCACCCTCTCGCGCTCGCCGACTCGGTGTCGAGCCACCCGGTCCTCACGTCGGGCCTCTTCGCCGGCACGATGACCGCCGACGACCTCACGGCGCTCGCCCTCGCACCCGGCTCGAGCTCGCTCGCGAAGCTCGCCGACCGCACCGCGATCGACGCCGGCGGGCTCGTGCCCGACCTGCACCACGAGAACAGCTGGAGCGCCGTCGTGCAAGACGTCGACCCGCTCGAGATGCTCGAGGTGCAGCTCTGCAACACGACGGCGCCGTTCATCCTCGTGAGCCGCCTGCGCACGTCGCTCGCCGCATCGACCGCCCGCCGCACGTACATCGTGAACGTCTCGGCGATGGAGGGCCAGTTCGGTCGCGGCTACAAGGGACCGGGGCATCCGCACACCAACATGGCGAAGGCCGCGATGAACATGCTCACGCGCACGAGCGCGAAGGAGATGCTCTCCGACGGCATCCTCATGACGAGCGTCGACACGGGCTGGATCACCGACGAGCGCCCGCACCCCACGAAGGTCCGGCTCGCCGAGGAGGGCTTCCACGCCCCGCTCGACCTCGTCGACGGCGCCGCCCGCGTCTACGACCCGATCGTGCGCGGCGAGGCCGGCGAAGACGTCACCGGGGTCTTCCTGAAGGACTACTCGCGCGCCGACTGGTGAGACCGGCCGGCCCCGCGGCATCCGCTCGCCTGCTCATCGCCGCACGACCGTGACCGCGACCCGCCCGAGAGCTAGGCTGATGCACGTTGCCTGCGGCCACGAGCCGCGTCGATGACTGCCGAAGGAGCAGACGTGCCCGGAGAGAACCTCACCCGAATCGAAGCCGAGGAGCGTGCTGCGCTCGTCTCGGTGCGCGACTACGACGTCGTGCTCGATGTCACCACCGGTCCGGAGGTGTTCCGCAGCCAGACGACCGTGCGGTTCACGGCCACCGCGGGTGCGTCGACGTTCATCGACGCCATCACGGCGGCCGTGCACTCGGTCACCCTGAACGGCGTCGAGCTCGACCCCGCAGAGGTGAGCGACGGCGTGCGCATCCAGCTGCCGAACCTCGCTGCCGAGAACGAGCTCGTCGTCGTCGCCGACGGCCGCTACATGAACACGGGCGAGGGCCTGCACCGCTTCGTCGACCCCGCCGACGGCGAGGTCTACCTCTACACGCAGTTCGAGGTGCCCGACTCGCGCCGCATGTTCGCCGTGTTCGAGCAGCCCGACCTGAAGGCCGAGTTCAAGTTCACGGTCACCGCGCCGTCGCACTGGCAGGTCATCTCGAACCAGCCGACGCCCGAGCCCGAGCTGCACCCCTCGGGCCGCCGCGCCGACGACGTCTCCACGGCCACGTGGGCGTTCGAGCCGACCCCGCGCATGTCGAGCTACATCACCGCACTCATCGCGGGCCCCTACGACGTCGTGCGCGACGAGCTCACGAGCTCCGACGGCCGGGTCATCCCCCTCGGCGTGTTCAGCCGCAAGAGCCTGTCGCAGTACCTCGACGCCGACTACATCTTCGAGAAGACGAAGCAGGGCTTCGAGTACTTCGAGGCGAAGTTCGACGTGCCCTACCCGTTCACGAAGTACGACCAGCTCTTCGTGCCCGAGTACAACGCCGGCGCGATGGAGAACGCGGGCGCGGTGACCTTCACCGAGGTCTACGTGTTCCGCTCGAAGGTCACCGACGCGATCAAGGAGCGCCGGGTCGTCACGATCCTGCACGAGCTCGCGCACATGTGGTTCGGCGACCTCGTCACCATGAAGTGGTGGAACGACCTGTGGCTGAACGAGTCGTTCGCCGAGTGGGCGTCGACGATCGCCACCGCGGAGGCCACCGAGTGGCACCACGCGTGGACGACCTTCAACTCGATGGAGAAGAGCTGGGCGTACCGTCAAGATCAGCTTCCCTCGACGCACCCGATCGTCGCCGAGATCCGCGACCTCGAAGACGTGCTCGTCAACTTCGACGGCATCACGTACGCCAAGGGCGGATCGGTGCTGAAGCAGCTCGCCGCCTGGGTCGGCATCGAGGCGTTCTTCACGGGCGTCTCGGCGTACTTCAAGAAGCACGCCTGGGGCAACACGACCCTCGCCGACCTGCTCGGCGAACTCGAGGTCGCCAGCGGCCGCGACCTGTCGGCCTGGTCGAAGCTCTGGCTCGAGACCGCGGGTGTCAACACCCTGCGGCCCGAGATCGCCACGGATGACGCGGGCACGATCACCGCTTTCACCGTGCTGCAGTCGGCGCACCCCGACTACCCGACGATCCGCCCGCACCGCGCCGCGATCGGCTTCTACAACCTCGTCGACGGCGCGCTCGTTCGCGAGCACCGCGTCGAGCTCGACATCGACGGCGAGCGCACGGATGTCGCGGAGCTCGTCGGGCTCGCACGTCCCGACCTCGTGCTGCTGAACGACGACGACCTCGCCTACGCGAAGATCCGTCTCGACGAGGCGTCGCAGCAGGTGGCGATCGCGAACCTGTCGAAGATCGAGGATCCGCTCGCCCGCGCCCTCGTCTGGAGCTCCGTCTGGGACGCCGTGCGCGACGCCGAGACGAGCGCGAGCGACTACCTCGAGCTCGTGCTCGGCAACATCGCGAGCGAGACCGAGTCGACGACGCTGCGCATCATCCTCGCGAACGCGCAGCTCGCCGCGAGCTCGTACGTCGCCCCCGAGCACCGGGCCGAGGCCCGCCGCACCCTCGCCGACGGCTTCTGGAAGCTCGCGCGCGAGGCCGCGGCCGGCAGCGACGCCCAGTTCCAGTTCGTGAAGGCCTTCGCCTCGATCGCCGAGGCCGGCTCGCACGTCGACGACCTCGCCGGCCTGTTCGAGGGCTCGATCACGCTCGACGGCCTCGACGTCGACACCGACCTCGGCTGGGAGCTGCTCATCGCGCTCGTCGCCGCGGGCCGCGCCGGCGACGCCGAGATCGACGCGCGCCTGGAGTCGGACAAGACCGCCACGGGCCAGGAGTCGGCCGCGCACGCACGTGCGGCGACCCCGACCGCCGAGGGCAAGCAGCGCGCGTGGGCATCGGTCATCGATGTCGACACGGCGACGAACTCGGTCGTGCGCACGACCGCGACCGGCTTCGTGCGCGCCGACGACCAGGCGCTGCTGACCCCGTTCATCGAGCGGTACTTCGGCATGCTCGACGGCATCTGGAAGAGCCGCAGCTACGCGATCGCCGAGAAGCTCGTCGACCTGCTCTACCCGGCGCCGCTCGCGAGCCGTGCACTCGTCGAGGCCAGCCACGCCTGGCTCGCAGCCAACACCGACGCGGCACCCGCACTGCGCCGCCTCGTCGTCGAGAACGTCGCCGGCGTCGAGCGCGCACTCGCCGCGCAGGCGCGCGACGCGCAGTAGCACCCGGCACGACCGCTCAGGGCGGGTCGCCGTGGTACCCCGGTACCACGTCGGCCCGCCCTGAACCATTCTTCAGACGGATGTCCCGGGCACGCCCGATCCGTAGCGTTGAAGCATGATCACGGCAGAAGGGCTCGTCAAGCGCTACGGCGCGAAGACCGCCGTCAACGACATCAGCTTCACCGTCCGCCCCGGGCAGGTCACGGGGTTCCTCGGACCGAACGGCGCGGGCAAGTCGACCACGATGCGCATGATCGTCGGGCTCGACCGCCCGAGCGACGGTCGCGTCACGGTCAACGGCAAGGCGTACGCGGCCCACCGCGCTCCGCTGCACGAGGTCGGCGCCCTGCTCGACGCGAAGGCCGTGCACACGGGTCGCACCGCCTACAACCACCTGCTCGCGATGGCCGCCACGCACGGCATCGGCGCGAGCCGCGTGCGCGAGGTCATCGAGCTCACCGGCCTCGAGTCGGTTGCCCGCAAGCGTGTCGGCGGCTTCTCGCTCGGCATGGGCCAGCGACTCGGCATCGCCGCTGCGATGCTCGGCGACCCGTCGACGCTCATCCTCGACGAGCCGGTCAACGGCCTCGACCCCGAGGGCGTGCTGTGGGTGCGACAGTTCGTGCGCCACCTCGCGTCCGAGGGCCGCACGATCTTCCTCTCCTCGCACCTGATGAGCGAGATGGCCCTCACCGCCGACCACCTCATCGTGCTCGGTCGCGGCGAGATCATCGCCGACGCACCCGTCGCCGACATCATCGCCGGCGGCACGCGTCCCCGCGTGCTCGTGCGTTCGCCGCACGCGTCGCAGCTGGCCGACCTGCTCGCCGCCCCCGAAGTCGCGGTGATCCGCTCCGAGGCAGGCGTGCTCGAGGTGACGGGAGTCGTGGCATCCGGCATCGGCGACCTCGCCGCCCGGAACGGACTCGCGATCCACGAACTCACCCCGCTCAGCGCGTCGCTCGAGGATGCCTACATGGCACTGACCGCCGACGCCGTCGAATACCGCACGGAGGCAGTCCGATGACCACGACCACCCCGCAGTTGGCGCACCCCTCGCAGCGCGCACACTCCACCTCGCTGTCGTTCGGCGGTGTGCTCCGCTCCGAGTGGATCAAGCTCCGCAGCCTCCGCTCGACCACGTGGTCGTACCTCATCGTCATCGCGATCTCGCTCGGCATGGCGCTCATCATGTCGCTCAGCATGGGCGACATGAACGGCGGTGCAGGCGCCTCGGGGGTGCCCGCCGCCGAGCAGGACTCCCTCATCGTGCAGTCCTCGGTGTTCGGCGTCTTCTTCGGTCAGCTCGTCGCCGGCGTGCTCGGCGTGCTCGTCATCAGCGGCGAGTACTCGACGGGCATGATCCGTTCGACGCTCACGGCCGTGCCGAAGCGACTGCCCGCCCTCGCGGCCAAGGCGGTCGTGCTCTTCGTCGCGACGTTCGTCGTGGGTCTCCTCGCCAACCTCGGGGCGTACATCGTCTCCTCGATCGTGTTCGCGGGCATCGACGTCTCGGCGAGCCTCACCGACCCGGCCGTGTACCTGCCGATCCTCGGCGGGGCGCTCTACCTCGCACTCGTCGCGGTGTTCGCGCTCGGTGTCGGCACCATGCTCCGCAGCAGCGCGGGTGGTATCGCCGCGGTCCTCGGTCTCATCCTGCTCGTTCCGACGGTGCTGCAGATGATCCCCGCCGAGTGGGCTCACGATCTCATCCCGTACCTCCTCCCGAGTGCAGGCCTCGGCATCTTCACCTCGACGACGGCGGAGCCCACCGCCGACGCGTTCGGCGCCTGGCTGAACCTCCTGATCGTGCTGGCATGGGTGGGGGCATCCATCGCCGGCGCCGCAGTGCTTCTGAAGCGACGGGACGCGTAGAGTCCAGTCCATGACGGAAGCACCCATCTCCCCCGGCTACCCGGCTTCGGTAGTCGGGGGAGAACTTCGTCTGCCGAAGCCGCCCGGCGTCGTGCGTCAATTCTGGGCGCGGCATCCGTGGCTCACCGACTCGCTGATCACGGCGCTGTACTTCGTGCCGACCTTCTTCGGCTCCATCGCGACGCTCTTCGCCTCCACGCCTCCGCCACCCTGGGTCACGGTCGCGCAACTCCTCGCCATCGTCGTGGCGGCCGCTGCGATCTTGCTCTTCCGTCGCAGGGAACCCTGGCTGCTCGTGGCCATCGCCTGGCTCGTCTGCCTCGTCGTGTACCCGTTCGGATCCACCGACGTGTTCCCGTTGCTGCTCGCCCTCTACGCACTCGCGGTGTACGGCTCGACGCGCGCGGCCTGGATCGGGTTCGCCGGCTCGGTCGTCGTGACGACAGCCTCCTCGTACATCTCCGTCTGGGCGCACGCCGATGACACGGTGGCTCCGTTCGGCGCGAACGCACCGGCATCCGCTTCGCAGTTCACCGTGCTCCTGCTGATCGCGACCCTCATCGGAGTGACCGTCGGCAACCGTCGCCGCTACCTGAACGCCCTCATCGCCAGGGCCCACGACCTCGCCCGGGAGCGCGACCAGCAGGCGCAACTCGCCACCGCGGTCGAGCGCTCGCGCATCGCCCGCGAGATGCACGACATCGTCTCGCACAGCCTCACCGTCATGGTGACGCTCGCCGACGGGTCGGCGGCGACCGCCGGCCGCGACCCCGAGCGCGCCGCCGAGGCGATGCAGCACGTGGCAGACACCGGCCGCGCCGCCCTCGTCGACATGCGACGCATGCTCGGGGTGCTCGCCGAGCCCGACGCGACGTCGGAGCACCCCGAAGAGCTCGCCCCGCAACCGGGCACGGCGGCACTACCCGTGCTCGTGGATCGATTCCGCGCCGCCGGGCTGCCGGTGCAGCTGACGACGGTGGGGCCGCCGATCGCCGACTCGAACCTGCAGCTGACCGTCTACCGCATCGTGCAGGAGGGGCTCACCAATGCGCTGCGATATGCCGCGACCGCGCACCGCGTCGACGTGACCGTCGAGCATGCCGACGACATGGTGCGCGTGGACGTGATCGACGACGCCGACGTCGCCTCGACGTCCGAGCTCACGAGCGGCGGCAAGGGCCTCGTCGGCATGCGCGAACGGGTCGCCCTCTACGGCGGCACCCTCGAGGCCGGGCCGGGCCAGCAGCGGGGCTGGCGCGTGCGCGCCGAACTCCGTGCCGACGAGAACTCGCCACCAGCCGACGCCGCCACCTTGAATTCCGACGACACGGAGGACCACGCATGAGCAACGACCGGCCCATTCGCGTCGCCATCGCCGACGACCAGTCGCTCGTGCGCATCGGGCTCCGCATGGTGCTCGAGGCCGAGCCCGACCTCGTCGTCGTCGGCGAGGCCGGCGACGGACGCGGTGCCCTCACGCTCGTCGACTCGCTCGAAGTCGACGTCATGCTGATGGATGTTCGCATGCCCGAGGTCGACGGCATCGCCGCGACCCAGGCGATCGTGGCGAGCGGGAAACCGACCCGGATCCTCGTGCTGACGACCTTCGACCTCGACGAGTACGCCTTCGCCGCGATCCGTGCAGGGGCGAGCGGGTTCCTGCTGAAGGACACCCGGCCCGCCGAGCTGGTCGGCGCGATCCGAACCGTGCACGCCGGAGAAGCCGCGCTCTCGCCGCGCGTCACCCGCCGCATGATCGAGCTCTTCGCGGGCGAACTGCCCGGCACGGCCGCTCCGAGCCAGGCACCCGGGCTCGACTCCCTCACGCCCCGCGAACACGAGATCCTCGTCGCCATCGCCGAGGGGCGCAGCAACCCAGAGATCGCCGAGCAGTTCTTCCTCTCGGAGTCGACCGTGAAGACCCACGTCGGCCGGGTACTGCAGAAGCTCGACGCGCGCGACCGCGTGCAGCTCGTGATCTACGCCTACGAGCACGGGCTGCTTCCCATGCCCGGTTCGCCCTGAGTCAGTAGGCTGACGGGGCAACGAACCCCACGGAGGCCCCTGCATGCCCGCTGCCGATCTGACCCGAATCGAAGCCGAACAGCGCGCACAGGTCGTGCGTTCACCGCGCTACGAGATCCGCCTCGACCTGTCGGGAGCGGGCGACACGTTCCGCAGCGAGACGCTCGTCTCGTTCGACGCCGAGCCGGGCGCCTCGACCTTCATCGAGGCATGCACGACCGAAGTGCACGAGATCTCCCTGAACGGCAAGCCGCTCGACCCGGCTGCCGTCAGCGACGGCACGCGCATCAGCCTCGACGGCCTTGCCGCCGGGAACGAGCTGCGCGTCGTCTCGACGGCGGCGTACACGAACACCGGCGAGGGCCTGCACCGCTTCGTCGACCCCGTCGACGGCGCGACCTACCTGTACACCGAGTTCGCGGTCGCCGAGGCGAACCGCGTCTTCGCCGTCTTCGACCAGCCCGACCTGAAGGCCTCGTTCACGTTCACGATCATCGCTCCCGCGGACTGGACGGTGCTGAGCAACGCTGCGACGCCCGAGCCGGCTCCCGCCACGCAGGTCGTCGGGAGCTCAGCCGACGCCGTCTCGACGTGGTCGTTCGAACCCGGCCCCGTCATCTCGAGCTACATCGTCGCGATCATCGCGGGCCCCTACGCCGCGTGGCACGGCAGCGCACGCAGCGTCGACGGTCGCGATATCCCGCTGGGTGTGCTGACGCGAGCCTCGCTCGCGCAGCACGCCGAGCCCGAGGTCATGTTCGAACTCGTGCAGGCGGGTCTTGCGTTCTACGAGACGGCGTTCGGCGTGCCCTACCCCTATGGCAAGTACGACCAGATCTTCGTGCCCGAGTACAACTGGGGCGCCATGGAGAACGTCGGGGCGGTCACGTTCAACGAGTCGTACCTGTTCCGTTCGCGGGTCTCCGACGCGCGGCGCGAGCAGCGCGCGATCGTCGTGCTGCACGAGCTCTCGCACATGTGGTTCGGCAACTCCGTCACGATGAAGTGGTGGAACGACCTCTGGCTGAACGAGTCGTTCGCGACGTGGGCCTCGACCCTCGCGACCGCGGCGGTCACCGAGTTCACGGGCGTCTGGGCCACCTTCGCGAGCGATGAGAAGACGCACGCCGCCGAGCAGGACCAACTGCCCTCGACCCACCCGATCGTGGCGCCGATCGAGAATCTGGGCGACGTCGAGGTCAACTTCGACGCGATCACCTACGACAAGGGCGCCTCGGTGCTGAAGCAACTCGTCGCCTGGGTCGGCCTCGACGCCTTCCAGCAGGGCGTCGGCGCCTACCTCACCGCCCATGCGGGCGGCAACGCCACGCTCCGCGACCTGCTCGACGAGCTCGAGACGGCGAGCGGCCGCGACCTCACGCGGTGGTCGTCGCTCTGGCTCGAGACCGCGGGCGTCAACACGCTGCGTGCTGTGGTCGAGACTGATGCATCGGGCACGGTCACCGCAGCGCGTGTCGAGCAGAGCGCGGCTCCGGGGCATCCGACGCTGCGCCCGCATCGCCTCGCCCTCGGATGCTACGAGCTCCGCGACGGCGGTCTGGTGCGCACGAACCGCATCGAACTCGACATCGACGGCGCCGTGACCGAGGTGCCCGAGCTCGTGGGGCTCTCGCGGCCCGACCTGCTGCTCGTGAACGACGACGACCTCACCTACGCGAAGGTGCGGCTCGATCCCGGCTCGTTCAGTGTCGCGATCGATCACCTCCCCGAGCTCACCGACCCCGTCTCGCGAGCCGTCGTGCTCGGCTCCGCATGGGACGCGCTGCGCGATGCCGAGGTGCCGACGATCGACTTCGTGCGCCTCGTCATCGGCAGCATCGGGCACGAGACCCAGTCCGCGGCGCGCGGGCTCGCCCTCGCACGGCTCGAACTGGCGATCGGCCGCTACCTCGCCGATGAGCACCGCGCACAGGTCGCCGCCGAGGCCGGTGACGCCGTCTGGGCGCTCGCCGAGCTCGCCGAGCCGGGCTCCGACACGCAGCTGCAGTTCGTCAAGGGGTTCACCCGCATCGCTTCCACCGCGGCGCACGCCGACGTGCTCGGGAGCCTCCTCGACGGATCGATCAAGCTCCCGAGGCTCGACATCGACCTCGACCTGCACTGGGAGCTCGTGGTCGCGCGCGCCACGCTGGGCGCTGCATCCGACGAGGAGATCGACGGAGCCCTCGCGCGCGACGACACGGCGAAGGGTCGGCTCCTGGCCGAGACCGCCAAGGCCGCCCGCCCCGACCAGGCGGTCAAGGATGCCGCGTGGCGCCGGGTCGCGACGGACGCCTCGCTGTCGAACGACCTCGCCCGCGCGATCGCCGACGGCTGGCAGCGCACCGCCCAGCCCGAACTGCTCGCGACGACCGCGACCGAGTACTTCGCCATGCTGCAGGGCGTCTGGGCGAGCCGGAGCTTCACGATGGCCTCCCTCATCGTGAAGCGGCTGTACCCGGCACCGCTCGTCTCGCCGGAGCTCGCGGTGATGACCCGCGAGTGGCTCGAGGCGAATCCGACGCCTGCGCCGCTGCATCGGCTCGTCTCTGAACAGCTCGACGAGCTCGAGCGGGCGCTCGCCGCACAAGCGCGGGATGCCAGCGAGCTCTCGGGCGCGGCTCACTAGACTTTCACACCATGTTCGGTTTCCAAGATCCAGATCCCACGCCGGTCAGCGGCGACTTCTGGGCGGGCATCGTCGACTACTGGGTCGGCAACTGGGATGTCGTGCTCGGGAACCTCATCTCGATCATCTTCATCGTCGTCTTCGCCCTGCTGATCCGGTGGGTACTGCACTTCGTCATCGAGCGGATCGTCAAGCAGGTCGTCACGGGCGTCAAGAAGAAGCAGGACGTCACCGACACCCAGGCGCTGCAGGCGTCGCCGCTCGCCGCCGTGCGTCTCGTGCAGCGCACGAGGACGCTCGGCTCCGTGCTCACGAACATCGTCAACGTCACGCTGTTCATCGTGGTCGTCTTGCTCATCGTCAACACGATCAATCCCACGATTCTGAGTTCCTTCGCGCTGCTCACCGCGGCCCTCGGGGCGGGACTCGGCTTCGGGGCGCAGAACATCGTGAAGGACGCGCTGAACGGCATCTTCATGGTCGTGGAGGACCAGCTCGGCGTCGGAGACGTCGTCGACCTCGGCCCGGCGACCGGCATCGTCGAAGAGGTGCGCATCCGCGTCACGAAGATCCGCGACGTGAACGGCACGCTCTGGTTCGTGCGCAACGGCGAGGTGCTGCGCGTCGGCAACATGTCGCAGGGCTGGGCCCGAGTCATCGTCGATCTCGCGGTTCCGTACGACGTCCATGTCGACGAGGTCGAGGCGACGCTGCTGCGCACCGCCACCGAGATGGCGCACTCCCCCAAGTGGCGCTCGCGCGTGCTCGAGAAGCCCGAGGTCTGGGGCCTGGAGTCGGTGACGGCCGAGGCCCTGGTCATCCGCGTGGTCATGAAGGTGCGCTCCTCCGCGAAGGACGACGTGGCGCGCGAGCTGCGCATGCGCCTGAAGCACGCGCTCGACGAGATGGGCGTGAAGCTCCCGAGCCTGAACAGCGTCGTGCTGGCCGGATTCGAGGGCGCGACCCGGGTCAAGGGCGCGAAGCCGCCGAAGACCACCCCCAACGCCGTCGTCGCCGCGGGCGACACGGGAGCTGCCGCTGCCCGCGCGGCCGTCAAGAAGCCGCGCGCCCCCCGGGCACCGAAGCCGCCGGCACCGCCGGCCGGAGGAGCATCATGAGCGAGCAACTGCCGACCGAGGCATCCGGCGCACCGCAACCTGCGAACGTGCCGCTGCGCGGCACCGAGCACGGTTCGGCGCTCGGCCCCTCGTTCTACGAGACCGTCGGCGGTCGCCCGACCTTCGAGCGGCTCGTGGCGGAGTTCTACCGCGGCGTCGCCGACGACCCGGTGCTGAAGCCGATGTATCCCGAAGAGGATCTCGGCCCGGCCGCCGAACGCCTCACGATGTTCCTCGAGCAGTACTGGGGCGGACCGGGCACCTACAGCGAACAGCGCGGCCACCCACGTCTGCGCCTGCGGCACCAGCCGTTCAAGGTGAACCCCGATGCCCGCGACCGTTGGCTCCTGCACATGCGGAACGCGATCGACTCGCTCGACCTGCCGCCGCTCGCGGAGGAGACCCTGTGGGACTATCTCCAGCGAGCCGCCTACGCGATGGTCAACACGTTCGACGAGTAGCAGCACCCGCACGACCCCGCCCGAACCCCTGCACGATCCCCTGCACCGCCCCTCACCACCCGAGACGAAGGAGTCCTTGTGGCCGCCTCCCCCACCCCTGACGCGACCGAGCGCACGCAGAAGCCGGCCGACGCCATCGTCGTCGGCGCCGGACTCTCCGGTCTCGTCGCCGCCGCCGAGCTCGTCGACGCCGGCAAGCACGTCATGATCGTCGATCAGGAGCCCGAGGCGAGCCTCGGCGGCCAGGCGCACTGGTCGTTCGGCGGGATCTTCCTCGTCGACTCGCCCGAGCAGCGCCGGATGGGCGTGAAGGACTCGCTCGAGCTCGCGAAGCAGGACTGGGACGGCACCGCCGGATTCGACCGCGACGAAGACGAATGGGGACGGCGCTGGGCCGACGCCTACGTCGAGTTCGCTGCCGGCGAGAAGCGAGCGTGGCTGCACGAGAAGGGCGTGCGCTTCTTCCCGATCGTGGGCTGGGCCGAGCGCGGCGGCTACAACGCCATCGGCCACGGCAACTCCGTGCCTCGGTTCCACATCACCTGGGGCACCGGGCCCGGGGTGCTCGCGCCGTTCATCGCGAAGGTGAAGGCCGGCGAGGCCGCCGGGCTCGTCGAGTTCCGCCACCGCCACCGCGTCGACGAACTCGTCGTCGAGGGCGGCGCCGTCGTCGGCATCCGCGGCGCCGTGCTCGCACCCGACACTGCGGGCCGCGGCGAGCCCTCGAATCGCGACGAGATCGGGGAGTTCGAATTGCGCGCGCCGGCCGTCGTCGTCGCCTCCGGCGGCATCGGCGGCAACCACGAGCTCGTGCGCCAGTTCTGGCCGAAGCGTATGGGCACACCGCCGAAGTCGATGATCTCGGGCGTGCCCGCCCACGTCGACGGCCGGATGCTGCCGATCACCGAGCGCGCCGGCGCGCGGCTCGTCAACGGCGACCGCATGTGGCACTACACCGAGGGCATCACCAACTGGGACCCGATCTGGCCGATGCACGGCATCCGGATCCTGCCCGGCCCGTCGTCGCTGTGGTTCGATGCGACCGGCAAGCGGCTGCCCGTGCCGCTCTTCCCGGGCTTCGACACCCTCGGCACGCTCGAGCACATCGCCGCGACCGGTCACGACCACTCGTGGTTCGTGCTCACGCAGAAGATCATCGAGAAGGAGTTCGCGCTCTCGGGCAGCGAGCAGAACCCCGACCTCACCGGCAAAGACGTGAAGCTCCTGGCTCAGCGGATCCGCTCCGGCGCGCCCGGCCCGGTCGAGGCGTTCAAGCAGAACGGCGTCGACTTCGTGGTCGCCGACACCCTCGACGAGCTGTTCGACGGCATGCGCGCGCTCTCACCGGATGCCGAGCTCGACACTTCCAACATTGAGCGCGAGATCGTCGCCCGCGACCGCGAGGTCGACAACGAGTTCACGAAGGACCTGCAGCTCACGGCCGTTCGCGGTGCTCGCAACTACCTCGGCGACAAGCTCATCCGCGTGGCGACCCCGCACCGGATCCTCGACCCCAAGGCCGGACCGCTGATCGCGGTGAAGCTGCACATCCTCACGCGCAAGAGTCTCGGGGGCATCCAGACCGATCTGGACTCGCGCGCACTCGGCGCCGACGGGTCGCCGGTACCGGGCCTCTACGCGGTCGGCGAGGCTTCCGGCTTCGGCGGCGGCGGCGTACACGGCTACCGCGCGCTCGAGGGCACGTTCCTCGGCGGATGCCTCTTCACGGGGCGGGCCGCCGGGCGGGCGATCGCGAAGCTCTGACGCCGCTGCGACCCGGCGCCGCGAGCCCTACGCCTTCAGGGTCCAGGGCTTGCGGCGCACGAGCACGTGCCCGCGACGCGACGAGAGGCGGGTCCACGGGCCCGTCTCGAAGAGCTTCACCTCGTCGTCGCCGAGGAAGCCGAGACTGTAGGCGGCGAATGCTGCGCCGGTCGGGATGTACTCGGCACCGTCGACGCCGCGCCCCCACACCTCTGAACGCACCCGCTGTACGAGCTGCTCCCCCGTGCCGGCCGGGATCGCCTCGGCGACCTCGTCGATACCCGCTCTGGCCGCAGCCTCGAGCGTCGCGGCATCCGTCGTGCCGAGCGGTCGCCAGCCGCCCCGAGGCGGTGAGATGCCCGCCCAGGTGACGGTGTTGACCTCGGGTGGCCGCGACATCGAGACGGGGCGCGAGTCGTCGTCTTCGCCCAGTTCGCCCCGCGCCCGCACGATGCGCTCGACGAGCGAGCGCATCGGCACGACCGAGTCGAACTCCTCGTCGTCGGCGAGCGCGAAGGTGCGGAGGCCGAGCACGGTGGGGCTCTCGTCGAGGATGCCACGTGGGTACAGGATCGCGGTGTACACGGCGAGGATGCCGGAGCCCGCGATGAGGCGCACGGAACCGTCTTCGACGCGTCCTGCGCGCTGCAGGTAGGTATGCAGGTCTCCGAGCGACAGGCTGTCGGCGAGCGTGAGTTGTTGAGCCATCTCCTGTCTAAACTACCAACAGAGCGCCGCCGCCCCGGCGGTCACACGCTCAGAGGGTCACGAGCGGTCACCGACCACCGACACGGAGGAACGATGAACGGTCCGATCGACGGCCTGCTGAGCACCCTGCACCTCACCGACACCGGCGCTCGCACGACTGAAGACATCTTCACCGGGCCGTCGCAGTGGATGCCGCTCGGGCGTGTCTTCGGCGGGCAGGTGCTCGCCCAGTCGCTCATCGCCGCGATGCGTACCGTCGACGACGACCGCACGATCCACTCGATGCACGGCTACTTCCTGCGACCCGGTGACGTGGCTCACCCCATCACGTTCAGCGTCGATCGACTGCACGACGGCCGCTCGTTCTCGACCCGCCGCACGCACGCGTACCAGAACGGCGTGCCGATCCTCTCGCTCATCGCCTCCTTCCAGACCGAAGACGAGGGAGTCTCGCACCAGGTGGAGATGCCGGCCGACCTCCCCGATCCCGAGACGCTGCCGTCGACCGCCGACGTGCTCGGCGCCTTCGACCACGACATCGCCCGGTACTGGTCGAACGAACGCGCCTTCGACGTGCGGCACGTGCCCTCACCCGTCTACCTCAGGGTCGACGGTGAGCGGGTGCCGCGCCAGGCGGTGTGGATGAAGGCCTTCGGCCGCCTGCCCGACGACCTCAACATGCACCGGGCCGCGCTCGCCTACGCGAGCGACTACTCGATCCTCGAACCCATCCTGCGTGCGCACGGCGTCGCGTGGGCGACACCCGGCTTGAAGGTCGCGAGCCTCGACCACGCGATGTGGTGGCACCGCGACGCCCGCGTCGACGAATGGCTGCTCTACACGCAGGATTCCCCGTCGGCCAGCGGCGGCCGCGGCCTCTCGCTCGGGCGCATCTACACTCGCGACGGCCTGCTGATCGCGAGCGTCGCCCAAGAGGGCATGGTCCGGGTGCCCGAGGCCGCCCGCTCGTCGGAGCCGACTGAATAGATCCTGTGGAATCCGTCGCCCCTCGCTGACGGTGACCCAGAATGGTGCCATGGGCGCTCGCGTTTGCGGGCGACGCGGACGAAGGAGTTCTGGCGATGACCGATCCCACCCGACGCACCATCCTCACCCTGGGTTCCGCAGGCGCCATCGGCGGCGCGCTCGCTCTCGCCGGTTGCGCAGCGGATGACCCGAGCCCGAGCGGCTCGGCGACGACGGCTCCGCCGAGCGTCGTCGAGGATCCGCCGACCGAGCCGACGGCCGCCCCCGACGCACCGGCTGTCGGTGAAGACATCGCCGCCGTCGCCGACGTCCCCGTCGGCGGCAGCATCGACGCGACGATCAACGGGGAGCCGGCGCTCATCGCGCAGCCCACCGCAGGCCAGGTCGTCGCGTTCAGCGCGATCTGCACCCATCAGCAGTGCGTCGTGGCCGCCGCCGGTGACGAGTTCCACTGCCCCTGCCACGGTTCGATGTTCGACGCGGCGACCGGCGACGTGATCCAGGGCCCTGCGCTCGAGGGCTTGGCGCCCATCCAGGTCGCCGTCTCGGGCGACCGCATCGTCGCCGCCTCCTGACGATGGACTACACCGTCGCGGGGCTGCCGCTGCACGTGCTGCTCGTGCACGCCGTCGTCGTGCTGACACCACTCCTCGGGCTCGTCCTCATCGTCATCTCGGCGTGGCCCGGCGCACGCCGCGTGCTGTGGCTGCCTGCGCTGATCGGCGCAGCCCTGCTGCTCCCCCTCGGACTCGTCACGATCGAGGCGGGCAAATGGCTCGAGGAGCGCGTGCCACCCGCGCCGCTCATCCAGGAGCACACAGCGCAGGGTGAAGACATCGTGCCGTGGATCGTCGCGCTGCTCGTGCTGGCCGTCGTCATCGCCGCGTGGGCACTCGTCGAACGCTCAGCACGTCGTCGTCACGGTGCGGCCGATGGCGACGCTTTGAACGGGCCTGCGCCGAGCCGCGGCATCCGCTTCGCCGTCGGCGCCGTGCTCACCGTCGCCGCGCTCGCGATCACCGCAGGCTCGACGTGGACGCTCGTGCAGATTGCGGAGGCGGGCAGCCGTGCCGTCTGGGAGGGCTCGTTCAGCGACGAGCCGCTCGAGGACTGAACCGACAGGCAGCTGCACCGCCGTGACTTCGATCGGCCGGCCGGCCGACGGTTCAGCGTCGGCGGAAGGCGAGCGGTTCGCCGAGGTACGGCTCCCACGCTGCACGCTCGGCTTGGCTGATGCGCCTCGGCCGCTCGGTCTGCGCATCGACCAGCACGATCGTCGTGACCGCTCGCGTGTAGAGCACTCGCGGCTCGACGCCGACCGGCGAATAGACCTCGTAGCAGACGTCGAGGCTGGCCCCGCCCATGTGACCGATCCAGAGTTCGATGTCAACAGGTTGCCGCTGGTACGGGATCGGCGCGAGGTATTCGACCTCCTGGCGTGCGATCAGCGTGATCGTCGTCGCGCCCGGGGTCGCGTCGAGCACCGCGGTCGATGCCCCCACGGCATGTTCGGACGTGTCGTCGCTCACCCAGAACGCCTGGATGCGAGCCTCTTCGAGGAGGCTCAGCATCCGGGCGTTGTTCACGTGCCCGTAGGCGTCGAGGTCGCCCCACCGCAGTGGAGTGGGCACGTGCAGGCGCATGTCAGTCCCTGGTGAGCTTGCGGTAAGCGGAACGATGCGGCTTCGCCGCGTCGGGGCCGAGCCGCTCGATCTTGTTCTGCTCGTACGACTCGAAGTTGCCCTCGAACCAGTACCAGTTCGCCGGGTCTTCTTCGGTGCCCTCGTAGGCGAGGATGTGCGTCGCGATGCGGTCGAGGAACCACCGGTCGTGCGTGATGACCACGGCGCAGCCGGGGAACTCGAGCAGGGCGTTCTCGAGGCTCGACAGGGTCTCGACGTCGAGGTCGTTGGTCGGTTCGTCGAGCAGCAGCAGGTTGCCGCCCTGCTTCAGCGTGAGCGCGAGGTTCAGTCGGTTGCGCTCACCGCCCGAGAGCACGCCGGCCTTCTTCTGCTGGTCGGGCCCCTTGAAGCCGAACTGCGAGACGTAGGCGCGCGACGGGATCTCGGTCTTGCCCACGATGATGTAGTCGAGGCCGTCGGAGACGACCTCCCACAGGTTCTTGTTCGGGTCGATGCCGCCGCGGCTCTGGTCGACGTAGGAGATGTCGACCGTCTCGCCGATCTTCAGCTCGCCGCCGTCGAGGGGTTCGAGCCCCACGATGGTCTTGAACAGCGTCGTCTTGCCGACGCCGTTGGGGCCGATGATGCCGACGATGCCGTTGCGCGGCAGGCTGAAGCTCAGGTCTTCGATGAGGATGCGTTCGCCGAAGCCCTTGCGGAGCTTCTTGGCCTCGATCACCTGCGCGCCGAGGCGCGGGCCCACAGGGATCACGATCTCTTCGAAGTCGAGCTTGCGCGTGCGCTCGGCCTCGGTCGCCATCTCTTCATAGCGAGCCAGACGCGCCTTCGACTTCGCCTGGCGGCCCTTCGCGTTGGACCGCACCCACTCGAGCTCTTCGGCGAGGCGCTTCGCGAGCTTCTGGTCTTTCTTGCCCTGCACCTGCAGGCGTTCCTGCTTCTTCTCGAGGTAGGTCGAGTAGTTGCCCTCGTAGGGGTAGAGGCGACCGCGGTCGACCTCGCAGATCCATTCGGCGACATGGTCGAGGAAGTACCGGTCGTGCGTGACAGCGAGCACTGCGCCGGGGTACTTGGCGAGGTGCTGCTCGAGCCAGAGCACGCTCTCGGCGTCGAGGTGGTTGGTGGGCTCGTCGAGGAGCAGCAGGTCGGGCTTCTGGAGCAGGAGCTTGCAGAGCGCGACACGGCGCTTCTCACCGCCCGAGAGCACGGAGACCTGCTCGTCGCCCGGCGGGCAGCGCAGGGCGTCCATCGCCTGCTCGAGCTGGGAGTCGAGGTCCCACGCGTCGGCGGCGTCGATGGCCTCCTGCAGCACGCCCATCTCGGCGAGGAGCGCATCGAAGTCGGCGTCGGGCTCGGCCATGGCCAGCGAGATCTCGTTGAAGCGGTCGAGCTTCGCCTTGATGGGGCCGACCCCCTCTTGCACGTTCTCGAGCACCGTCTTGGTCTCGTCGAGCACGGGCTCCTGCATGAGGATGCCCACGGAGAACCCGGGGCTGAGGCGCGCCTCGCCATTGGAGGGCTGGTCGAGGCCGGCCATGATCTTGAGGATCGTCGACTTGCCGGCACCGTTCGGGCCGACCACGCCGATCTTCGCTCCGGGCAGGAACGCCATCGTCACGTCATCGAGGATGACCTTGTCGCCGACCGCCTTGCGGGCGCGAACCATCGAGTAAATGTAATCAGCCATGTCGCCTACCAGTCTATGGGGCGAGTCTGACCGACGAGACAGGTGCCGGTGCCCAGCGGCGGGCGGACCGCGCCGTGGTATCCGCCCGATGCCGGTCCGTATTGCCCGACGAGGCATTCGCCCTGGAAGAGCACCGAGAACTGCACGGAGTCGGCCGCGAGGTCGACGGTCGTGCGGTCGGCGGTGACCTGCATCTGCGCTTTGTCGAATCCCGCTGCCACGAGCGCATCGATGAAGTCGCGCCCGCCGGCCGAGGCGTTCGCGGCGATGACGCCGCCGTTCACCCAGTCGAAGTAGGGCAGGTTCTCGCTCGCCGAGAGTTCGGGCCGGAACTCCGGCGCGGTCGGCGACGCGGTGCCGGGCATCGACGGCGTGGGCCGCGCCGTCGCCGGAGCGGTCGGCTGCTGGTCGTCGAACGTGCAGGCCGTCAGGCCGATGAGCATCGCGACCCCCGCGAATGCAAGGGCCACGCTGGTGCCGAACCGCCGTCTCATCGTTCCCCTCACCGGCGGTGGCGACCGCCCGAGCCGATTCTAGGCGGTACGCCCGCGAGGGCGGCTCGGGCGGGCCGGCGGATGCCTCGGACACCCCCCGTCAGCGAGCGAACGTCGATTCGAGCTCGGGAAGCACGAGGTCGTCGGCATCGGCGTCACCGTCGGCGGCCTCGTCACCGTCGGCGGCCTCGTCACCGGCCTCGGAGTCGAATCCGAGCGGTGGCAACGCCGAGGTGCCGGGCCAGGGGGACGCGCCGTCGGTCGTCGACTCGGAGCCGCCCACCGATGCCCCGAATCCTTCGACACCGTCGCCCTGCGAGGAGCCCGCTGCCGCGGCATCCGCTGGGCGTGCCGTTCGCACCTTGGAGTAGGTGCTCACGCACCAGGCGAGGTCGTGCCCGATGGAGTCGGCCTCGATCTCGACGGCCGTGCCCGACCGCTCGCCCGTCTCCCACGCTCGCAGCCGGAGTCGGCCGCGGATGATGAGACGCTCGCCCTTGCGGATCGAGAGGCTCGCGTTCAGGGCGAGCTGGCGGAACGTGGAGACCGTGTACCAGTTGGTCTCACCGTCTTCCCACGCGCCCTTCTCCCGGTCGAAGACGCGGCGCGTCGATGCGAGCCGGAACGAGGTGATGGCGAGTCCGCCGCTGGTGACGTGGTGCTTGGGATCGGTTCCCACGACGCCGGTCACGGTGATGATGTCGGTCATGTGCTGCACTCCTCAATCGGATGCCGCCGCGAGTCGACGGCACGCGGCTCCGGAGAGCGCTCGTGCCGGATCAAACCCCGGAGCCGCGTTCCGTCAGCATCACGGCGCGCCGAGGCATCCGGATGTCGCATGCGAAAGCCGTGCACGAAGCCCGCCGTCACGCGAATGTGGAGGACGAGTCGGCGACCCTAGAGTTGCTCCATGAGCTATGTCGCCCTTCCCGAACGCTACGACAGCATGCGCTACAACCGAGTCGGCCGCAGCGGCCTGAAGCTGCCAGCGCTCTCCCTCGGCCTCTGGCACAACTTCGGCCACGAACGCGCCTACGACACCCAGCGCGCGATCGTGCGCCGTGCCTTCGACCTCGGAGTCACGCACTTCGACCTCGCCAACAACTACGGGCCGCCTCCCGGCAGCGCCGAGGTCAACTTCGGCCGCATCCTCGCCGACGACCTCCGCCCCTACCGCGACGAGCTCATCATCTCGTCGAAGGCCGGGTACGACATGTGGCCCGGCCCGTACGGCGACTTCGGCTCGCGCAAGTACCTGCTCTCCTCGCTCGACCAGAGCCTCGGGCGCCTCGGCCTCGACTACGTCGACATCTTCTATTCGCACCGGCCCGACCCCGAGACGCCGATCGAGGAGACGATGGGCGCCCTCGCGAGCGCCGTGCGCCAGGGCAAGGCGCTCTACGTCGGCATCTCGAACTACGACCCCGACCAGACGCGAGCCGCGGCCGCCGCGCTCGAGGCCGAGGGCGTTCCTCTCCTCATCCACCAGCCGCGCTACTCGATGTTCGACCGTCACATCGAAGACGGCCTGTTCCCGGCGCTCGAAGAGGTCGGCGCCGCGAGCATCGTCTTCTCGCCGCTCGCGCAGGGGCTCCTGACCGATCGCTATCTCGGCGGCGACGTGCCCGCGGGGTCGCGAGCGGCGACCAGCCGGTTCCTCTCCCCCGACCGCATCAGCGGCGAGTACCTCGAGCGCGCCCGTGCTCTCGACGCCATCGCGAAGGAGCGCGGCCAGTCGCTCGCCCAGCTCGCCCTCACCTGGGTGCTGCGCCAGCCGCTCGTCGCGAGCGCGCTGATCGGGGCCTCGAGCGTCGCTCAGCTCGAGCAGAACATCGCCGCGCTCGACGCGGCACCGCTCACCCAGGAGGAGATCGAAGGCATCGAGCCCTTCGCCGCGCACGGCACCGTGCTCGGCTGAGTCGTTCAGCAGCGTCGCTTTGGAGTGCCCGGCCGGGGTTGGCCGGGCACTCTCCGTCTCGGCGGCCGACGCAGCCACCCCGGCCTCCTTCGATACCCCGAGCGGATGTCGGTGGCCCGCCGTACTCTCGTGACACACCGCAGGGCCGGCTGCACACGAGAGGAGTCGACATGTCCGCCATCGCCTCGTTCGCAACGCGCACTCGCGAACCCTTCCCCGACGTCGTGCCCGGCCTGCAGATCTCACCCGCAGCGCCCGGCCTGTGGCGGGTCACCCGCCCGCAGGGGGCCGTGCTCGGGCACATCGAGCAGCACGGCTTCGGCGACGAGGTGCGCTTCCGAGCGAAACGACTCGTCGCGGGCGGCATCCGCTCGATCGAGCTCGGCGAATTCTGGTCGTCGCGTGCCGCCGCCGAGCTGTTCCGCTGAGGTCGCACGACGTGTATTCGGGCACGCCGCCGTCGCTCGAAGACCGCGACGCGAGCCGGGGGTAATCTGCGGCCATGCAGTGGTGGAACGATCTCATCTCATGGCTCGACTCGAGCGCCTCGCAGCCCACGGTCTTCTCGGCCGTGGTGCTGTTCATCGCGGTGCTCGCCGCCGGGCTCCTCGCCGCGTGGATCTCGGGTCTCGCGATCAAGCGACTCGTCGCGCAGCGCGATCGTGAGTCGAAGGCCGCTGCGATCGCCGCACTCGTCGATGCCGCCACCGAGGCCTCCGTGTGGAACTCGTTGACGCCCCAAGAGCAGGTGCTCGCCGATCGCGCCGTCGGCCAAGCCGACATCGTCGTGCGACTCCTGCCGATCCGCGGATCGGATGTCGCGGCGAACTGGGCCGCCCACCAGTTGCACGAGCTCAAGCGGGCATCGGCGACGTTCGGGTACCAGCTCGACCCCGCCGTGGTGGAGTTCCGCGATCGCCTGCTCGAGTGGCAGCGCCATCCGGGGCGCACGCGCCGCCAGTTCCAGAACGACCTCGCGCGTTGGCGCACCCAGCGTCAGGATCCCGAGCAGGTCGCCGTCGAGCAACAGGACACCTGGGTCGCCGACCAGCACCAGCAGCGCTACCAGGGCAGCGTCACCATCGCCGACGAGAGCACGGACGCCGCGACGACCGCCACCACCGCGCCGGTCGCGCTGCAGGGCGAGCAGCAGCGCTGAGCCGACCTGCGCGCTGAGTCAGGCTGCGAGCGGTCAGCGCCACCAGTCGTCGAACATCGAGACCGGAACCGTGCGCTTGTGCCTGGTCTGCAGGAAGCGCGCCTCGATGCGTTCGGCGACGGCCTCGTCGATCTCGTGCCCCTCGAGATAGGCGTCGAGGTCGGCGTAGCTCAGGCCGAGGTTCGCCTCGTCGGACTGACCGGGGTTCGTGTCGAGCAGATCGGCCGTCGGCACCTTGAGATACAAGCGCTCGGGCGCCCCGAGGTGTTCGAGCAGTGAACGTCCCTGCCGCTTCGTGAGCCCCGTGAGGGGAAGCACGTCGGCTCCCCCATCACCGAACTTGGTGAAGAATCCGGTGATCGCCTCGGCGGCGTGATCGGTGCCGACGACGAGCATGCCGCCCTCTCCGGCCAGGGCGTACTGGGCCACCATCCGCATGCGCGCCTTGACGTTGCCCTTGCCGAAGTCGCTGAGCGGTACCCCGGTCGCCTCGGCGAAATCCTCGGTGAGCCCGTCGACACCGTCCTTGACGTTGAACACCACGGTCTCCTGCGGCTCGATGAAGTTCAGGGCCAGTTGAGCGTCGTCCTCATCACGCTGCACGCCGTAGGGCAGGCGCACGGCGATGAATCGCGCGGCGACGCCCTCCGCGCCGAGTTCCTCGACCGCGAGCCGGCACATTCGACCCGCGAGCGTGGAGTCCTGACCGCCGCTGATGCCGAGCACGAGGCCCTTCGCCCCGGTGGCGCGCACATAGGCCTTCAGGAAGTCGATGCGGGCTCGCACCTCTTCGGCGGGGTCGATGATCGGGGTGACGTTGAGTTCGGCGATGATTCGCGACTGCAGCTCTCGCATGACACGACGATACCGCTGACATGTTTCGGGCAGGCGACCGGATGAGCCGGTCCGCCGCCACGGCCCCGCGCACTCGCTCCGCTAGCATCACGACAGACGAACCTGCCGGCCTGAAACGGAGCGCCCATGGACATCTCGATCGGCACCATGGTGCTCGTGCCTGCGATCGCCGTCGCAGCACCCCTGCTCGTGCGCGCGATCGGCAGATGGGTGGCCATCCCGCTCGTCGTCTTCGAGATCGTGCTGGGCCTCGCCCTCGGCCCCGCCATGCTCGGCTGGATCGTGCCCGACGACTTCATGACCCTGCTCGCCGACTTCGGACTGGCGATGCTCTTCTTCCTCGCGGGCAACGAGATCAACTTCCGCGCCATCCGCGGTCGGCCGCTCAACCGTGCTGCGATCGGCTGGATCATCTCGCTCGCGGCCGGCATCGGACTCGCGACGCTGCTGGCGGCCGATCTGCCGGCCGCGGCGTTCATCGGCATCGCGCTGACGTCGACGGCGCTCGGCACGATCATGCCCGTGCTGCGGGACTCCGGCGACCTCGCCACCCCGTTCGGCGTCGCGGTGATCGCACTCGGCGCCATCGGCGAGTTCGGACCGCTGCTCGCGATCTCCATCTTCCTGAGCGGTCGCAGCCCCCTGATCGCCGCCGTCGTGCTGCTCTCGTTCGCCGTGATCGCCGGCATCGCCATCTGGATGGCCGCGAAGGGCGTCGGCAAGCGCATGCACCGGGTGATCACGGCGACGCTGCACACGAGCGGGCAGTTCGCAGTTCGGCTCGTGATCTTCGTGCTGCTCGCACTCGTCGCGCTCAGCATCGTGCTCGACCTCGACATGCTGCTCGGGGCGTTCACGGCCGGCGTCCTGTACCGACTGCTGCTCACCGGCGCCCCGGAACGCGACGTCGAGGTGGTCGAGACGAAGCTCGAAGCGGTCGGCTACGGATTCCTGGTGCCGGTCTTCTTCATCAACACCGGAGTCACCTTCGACCTCGAGTCGCTCTTCTCGGATGTGCGCACGACGGTGCTCCTGCCCGTCTTCCTCGTGCTGCTCCTCGTCGTGCGCGGCCTGCCGTCGCTTCTCTCGGCACCCAAGGGCTCGAGTCGCCGCGATCTCGTGGCGACGGCGCTGTTCGGAGCGACGGGGCTGCCGATCATCGTCGCCGTCACCGCGATCGGCGTCGACAACGGCGATCTCCCGAGCGGCACGGCGGCCGCGCTGGTCGGTGCCGGCATGCTCTCGGTGCTGCTGTTCCCCGTCATCGCCCTCGCGATCCGCAAGGGCCGATCGGATGACCCGGCTCGCGCCGCAGCGGACGATCCCTTCGTGCCCATCGAGGGCTGACTCGACTCGTCCCGGTATGCTGGCATCGCCGCCCCCGTAGCTCAGCGGATAGAGCAGGAGCCTTCTAATCTCTTGGTCGCAGGTTCAATTCCTGCCGGGGGCACCCTTGGTTTCGACCGCCCAGGTCGCTGCGCCGATGAGGGCTCGGTGGCGCCCCCGAGAGTCCGTCGCTAGCACCGGACCAGCGACGTCGGAGCACCCGGATAGACTCTCGGCATGCCTTCTTCGAGCGACCGCCTGGTCTGGATCGACTGCGAGATGACCGGACTCGACCTCGCGGTCGACGAGCTCGTCGAGATCGCCGTCGTCATCACCGACTACGACCTCAACCCCGTCGACGCCGGTCTCAGCATCGTGATCAAGCCCGACGCCAGCGCGCTCGAGAACATGGGCGACTTCGTTCGCGGAATGCACACGACATCGGGCCTGATCGAAGAGATCCCCAACGGCGTGAGCGTCGCCGACGCCGAGTACCAGGTGCTCGAGTACGTGCTGCAGCATGTGCCCGAAGAGCAGAAGGCGCCGCTCGCGGGCAACTCCATCGGCACCGACCGCGCGTTCCTCGCGAAGTACATGCCGCGCCTCGACGCGCACCTGCACTACCGCAGCGTCGACGTCTCCTCGATCAAGGAGCTCGCCAAGCGCTGGTTCCCGCGCGCGTACTTCAACTCACCCCAGAAGAACGGCGGGCACCGTGCCCTCGCCGACATCCTCGAGTCGATTCGCGAGCTGCACTACTACCGCCGCGCGGTCTTCGTGGTCGAGCCCGGCCCCTCGACGGCAGAACTTCAGTCGCTCTCGGCGACCGTCGTGAACGAGTTCGCCTCCAAGGTGTAGTAAGCTCGTCGAGTTGCCAGATCGCTTCGGCGGTCGACACATGGTGGGTATAGCTCAGTTGGTAGAGCGCCTGGTTGTGGTCCAGGAGGTCGCGGGTTCAAGCCCCGTTACTCACCCCAATACTTCTTCACCGCCTCCGATCGGAGCCGCTCGTGGAACTCGACGCCGAAGCCTTCGAGGCGATCGTCGTCGACGAGCTCGATCAGCTGCCCGATGACATGGTCGACGGTCTCGAGAACGTCGTGTTCGTCGTCGAAGACCGCCCCGAAGACGGATCGCTCGACCTGCTCGGCCTCTATGACGGCTATGCGTTGACCGAACGCGATCGCTACGGGTTCGGCGAGATGCCCGATCGCATCATCCTCTACCGCGAGCCGCTGCTCGCGATCTGCGCCGACGAAGACGAGCTCCGCGAAGAGATCCACGTCACGCTCGTGCATGAGATCGCGCACTTCTACGGCATCGACGACGACCGGCTCCACGAGCTGGGCTGGGCATGATCCGCGCCGGGTTACGCTGATTCCATGAGCCTGTCCCCCGGCCGCATCGTCGGCATCGCCGTCGGCGCGATCGCGATCCTCGGCATCGGGGTCTACGGTCCTGCGATGCTCCTCGGTCCGCTTCCGGCGGTCAGCGTGACGGTCGCCGATTCCGCCGGCGCGGCGCCCGACGACGGCTCGGCGACGGTGTCACTGCCCGCCGACGGTGCCAGCGCGATGGCCCTGCTCGCCGAGGACGGCGCCGCCACGACACTGGCCGTCGCCGGCGATGCGGAGCCCGTGCCGATCGGCGGCGCGGTGAAGCTCGTCACCGTGCTGGCCACCCTCGACTCGCTGCCGTTGCCGCCCGATGGCGCCGGCCCCGAGATCACGATCGGGCCCGACGACTACACCGACTACCTCCGCTACGTCGCCGAAGACACGCGCACCCTTCCCGTGCTGCCGGGGCAGAAGTGGACCGAACGCGACGTCGTGCGGGCCACGCTGCTCGCCTCGAGCAACAACCACGCCGACACGCTCGCTCGGTGGGCGTTCGGCGGCGTCGACCCCTACGTCGAGGCGGCCAACGCCTGGCTCGCCGAGAACGGCTTCACCGCGACCACGGTCGCCGACGCGACCGGACTCTCGGGCGACAACGTCGGCACCGCCGAAGAGCTCACCCGCCTCGCCGCGCTCGTGCTCGCAGACCCGAGCCTTGCGGGCATGTTCGGCATCGGCGACGCACCGGCAGTGGCCGGTGAACGCGACATCCCCGATGTCGTCGACCACCCGGCCGGCGCCGGCGTCCGCGCACTTGCACGCAGCTACACCGACCAGGCCGGCGTGAGCTTCATCTACACGACGACAGTGCCCGGGCTCGACGACCAGCCGCCGTACCGCCTCATCGGCGCCGCTTCGCTGATGCCCGACTACGAGACGCTCGACGCGGGGGTGGGCACGGCCGTCGCCTCGGCCGCCGCATCGGCCGTGCCGGTCGAGGTCATCACCGCCGGCACGCCCTACGCGAGCGTCGAGGCGGCGTGGGGCGACCGGGCCGAGCTGATCGCCTCGGTCAGCAGAACGGATGCCTCGTGGGGCGGCGGCGGCGCAGAGGCATCCGTCACCGTCGAGAACTTCACGACCGCAGCCTCGGGCAGCGATGTCGGGCGCATCACCTACGCGACCGCGAGTGGAGACGTCGCGTCACCGCTCGAACTGACGAGCGCGATCCGTGATCCGGGCCCGATCTGGCGCCTCACGAACCCGGCCGCGCTGATCGGCGCGTTCGTCGCCGACCAGCAGGACTGACCGGTCGCCGAGCCGCGCTTCAGTCGTTCTCGTCGTCGGACTCGACCGGGTCGGAGTCGTCGGCGTCGAACCGGAACTGCACGCGCACCTGGCCGTTGACCTCGCGCTCACCGACCGCGTCGTACCAGAACAGGGACTCGAGGCCGTCGACGGCGGCCATCATGCCGACCCGTTGCTCGGCCTTGCCGTTCACGAGGACGCGATGCTCGAACTCCCCCTCGAGCGGGCCGTCGAGGAACTCCGCGACGTACTGGGCTGCGGTGTCTGTGCTCATGTCACTACCGTAGACCCCGGGCTGCCGATGCGGCAGGTCCCGCATCGGCGGGGCATGACGGCGGCTCCTCGCCGCGACTCAGGCGTCGGCGACCCGCACGCGCACGTCGGCGCGGATCGCGGGAGCAGCGCGCGCGACGTAGCGACGCCACTGGCGCTCCCACAGATCCCAGTACGGGTCGAACGCACCGGCATCGCGCTCGAGCGCCCGGCGCTTGCGCACACGCGGAGACGCCTCGACCCACACGCTGACGGCATCGACCGGCGCGGTCGCCGCGAAGGCGCCGCAGCCCTCGACGATGAGCGCCCCGCCGGGTCGGATCCGTTCGATCGCCCCGACCCGGTCGCCGGCCCAGTCCCATCGCCGCCAGTGCCCGACTGCGCCGCGAGCGTGGCGGGCGACGAGCTCGTGCGCGAGGGCCGCACCGGCAGGTTCCAGGCCGTTCCAGCCCGGGTAGGCGTCGTCGAGGCGTACGAGCTCGGGGGCAGGGCCTGGCCAGGACCGCACGAGCGCATCGGCGAGCGTGCTCTTACCGGAGCCGCTCGGGCCGTCGATCGCCACGACCCGCGCACCCGCGGCCCGGCAGCGTTCGAACACGAGTCGCACCGCGGATGCCGCGGGGGCGGTCACGACCGCATCCGCCGAAGCACCCGCGCTCACGCCCACACCGGGTGGTACGTGCCCGCCCAGACCGCGCAGCCGAGCGCGAGCACGGCGATGCCCGCGGCGATGCAGAGCAGGGCGGCATCCGGCCAGCCGACTCGTGACTCACGCGCCCAGGTGCGCGGGTGCTCGGAACCGAACCCGCGGGCCTCCATCGACGTGGCGAGCTTGCTGCCGCGACGGATGGCGAGCACGAGCAGCGCGAACGCCATGGTCGCGAACCGGCGGATCACGCCGTGGTCGCCGATGCCGCGGGCACGTCGCGAGAGTGCCATCGCCCGCCAATCTTCCATGAACAGGCCGACGAGACGCGCACCCGCGAGCGCCCCGAGCACGAACCGGCTCGGGAGCTTCGCGACCTGCGCGAGACCGTCGGCGAGCTCGGTCGGGTCGACGTTCATGAAGAGCAGCACCGCCGGCAGGCCGATCGCGAGCACGCGCACGGTGACGGCGACGGCGAGCTCGATCGACCCGTCGGTGATGCGCGCGAGCCAGAACGACCAGTACTCGGTGCCCTCGGGTTGACCGTAGAGCAGCATGCTGAGGCCCGCGATGGGTGCCGCGATGAGGATCGGCCACCCGCGCGCGATGAGCACCTTCGGCGTGACCCCCGCGATTGCGAAGAGCACGAGCTGCACGCAGAGGGCGACGGCGGCGCTCACCCAGTCGACGGTGAGGAGCAGGGGCGTCGTCAGCAGCATCGCCGCAGCGAGCCTGCTCACCGGGTTCACCCGATCGACGAGGTGCAGTCGAGGATGCGCGACCGTGATCATGCCGCCGCCTCCATGCGCAGCGCGTCGCTGCCGAGATCGAGGTGCTGGTCGCCGAGCGCGTCGCGGTAGGCGGCATCGTGACTGACTGAGAGCAGCGTCGTGCCGCCGTCGACGAGGCCGCGCAACAGCGTCACGAGCTCGATCCAGGTCAGTCGATCCTGCCCGAACGTCGGTTCGTCGAGGATCACGACGCCGGGTTGCGCGACAATGGCGCACCCGACGGTGAGTCGTCGCTGCTCGCCGCCCGAGAGGGTGAACGGGTTCGCCTGGGCGAGTCGGTCGAGCCCGAGTCGTTCGAGCACCTCACCGGTACGCCGAGCCGTGGTCACGGCGTCGAGGCCGAGGGCGCGCGGCGCCACCTCGAGCTCGCGCTGCACGGTCGACGCGACGAACTGGTGCTCGGGCTCCTGGAAGACCGTGCCGATGCGGGTGAGCAGTTCGCGCGACCGCCAGCGGATCGGTTCCGCCCTGAGCCCGTCGGCGAGCTCGGCCGAAGCGCGCACCGTGCCGCCGAGCGGCGAGAGGAGCCCGCCCATCGTGAGCGCGAGCGTCGATTTGCCCGCACCGTTCGGCCCCGTGAGCACCGTCGAGGCGGCGCGCGGCAGGGCGAGCGAGAGCCCGCTGCGCACGACGGCGTCGCTTCGACGGCCGATCGCGAGATCGAAGGCTTCGAGATCGACGACGGATGCCGCGGGCGCGGGCCGTGCGGCCGCAACGGCCGGTGGCGCCCCTGGCACCCACACCCCGGCCGCCAGCAGTTCGTCGCGCTGCGCCGAGATGACCGCATGCGGCTCGCCGTCGGCGATCAGTCGCCCGTCGCGGCCGAGCACGACCACGCGGGTGACGAGGTCGATCCAGACGTCGACGCGGTGCTCGACGACGACGAACGTCGCGCCGGTGCGATCGAGCGTGCGGGCGACCGCCTGCCGCACCTCGTGGACGCCCGCGGGGTCGAGGTTCGCCGTCGGCTCGTCGAGCAGCAAGAGCCCGGGGCGCATGGCGAGCGCACCCGCGAGGGCGAGGCGCTGCTTCTGGCCGCCCGACAGCGCACTCGTCGAGTGGTCGAGGGGCACGTCGAGACCGACCTCGTCGAGCGCGCGGCGCACGCGCGGCCAGATCTCGTCGCGGGGGATGCCGAGGTTCTCGCACCCGAACGCGACGTCGTCGCCGACCCTCGCGAGGATCACCTGCGAGTCGGGGTCCTGCAGCACGAGGCTCGCTCGACCGCGCACGGCGCCGGGCCACTCGCCGTCGAGCAGCAGCGTGCCGGTCTCTTCACCCTCTTCGGCACCACCGTGAACACCGGCGAGTGCGTGCAGGAGCGTCGACTTGCCCGAACCCGAGGGGCCGAGCAGCAACACCCGCTCCCCCGGTGAGACGATGAGGTCGATGCCGTCGAGCGCCGATCGCAGACGACCGGCGTGCCGCCACCCCCACCCGCGCGCCTCCACGCGCGCGGGTGAGATGGCACCGGAATCGTTTGCCACGATCAGACCCGCTGTGCCACGTCTTGACCTGCCGCGAAGCGGCTGAGCGCACCCGTAGCGGCGAGACCGCGCACGATGAGCCAGCCGAGGAGTCCGGCGAGCACCGCACCCGAGATGACGACGGTCGTGAAGTAGAGCCCGAGGAACTCGGCCGACTTCGCGAGGTTGCCCGAGGTGAAGAGTTCGAGCGTCCACGCCGCGGCGCCTGCGGCGGCACCAGCGAGCATCGCGGGCATCAGGCCGAAGCGACGGTAGGCGAAGATCGCGAACACCAGTTCGGCGCCGAGTCCCTGCGCGAGCCCCGAGTAGATCGTCTCGATGCCCCACTGATTGCCGATGAGGGCCGAGACGATCGCGGCGAGCAGTTCGACGAAGAGCGCGGCGCCCGGCTTGCGGATGATGAGCCCGCCGAGCACACCGCCGATGAGCCAGATGCCGACGGCGACGCCGCCGAGTCCCGGTGTGAGCGCGTCGGCCGCGCTGAACCAGGCGTAGCCGACGTTGTTCCAGAAGAGGAACAGGAGCCCGGTCGCGACGCCGATGACGCTGGCGACGACGATGTCGACGACCCGCCAGCGCAGGTCGCGGGACTTGCGGGGTGTGGAGGGGCTGCTGGTTTCTGATGCTGCAGTGTGCACTGTCGTGCCCTTTCGATTCGTGGAAAGAGGCACGGGAAATTGAGATGTGTTCAGCCTCCCTGCGCTGGCATGACCCAGATCAGGTTCGACGGTCGAAGGTTGAGAACCTTCCTCTCAGCCCGGCTCACCGGACTCCCGTGTTCGAGCACGAGTATACGCCGATGGCGCGGTCCACGACGGCGACGGCCTCTGCCGCGACCGAAGGACGGCGTCAGCGCTTGAGTGCGCGGATCACCATTCGAAGGGCCTTGCCGGTGACCCAGACGAGCGGCGTGGCGACGAGCAGCAGCCCGATGAGGTTCGGTTCGAAGCGCACATCGCCCGCGCGGCCGACGTATGCGCCGAGCGGAATGGAGAGACCCCCGCCGCCACCGCCGCCCGCCTGGTCGCCGGCGCCATCCGAGCCACTTCCCGCGCCGAAGCCGTAGTACCCGAGCGCAACAGGCACGACCGTCGTGCCGTCGATGTCGACGGCATCGCCGTACGAGGTCTTCACGCCGACGCCCGCGACGGTCTCGGCAAGTTCCAGAACGAGTTCAGCCATGTGCCAACGCTACCTGCGCGTGCGTCCGTGAACCACCCCTTGCGGGATTCGCCGAACGCGGATTCAGCGGAGGCCACCGCCATCTGGATCTTTGCGACGCGTCGACTCGACCCGATCTGCTGCGCGCTTGACGAGTGAGGCGGGCCGCACCGCACCACGCCCGAACCGCGCCGTCACCTCGTCGATCGTGCGCTCGGCCTCGCGCCACTCCTCGTCGGGGTCCCACAGCATGGCGCCGCTGCCCGAGGGCCGCAGCTGCTCGGCCCGCACGCCGATGAGGCGGATGCGGGCGCCGTCGCCAGCGAGTTCACCGAGCGCAGCGGACGCCTCGTCGTAGATGCGCCTCGCGACATCCGTCGGCTCGCCCAGGGTGCGCGACCGCGTGACGGTGCGGAAGTCGCCGTATCTCAGCTTCAGCACGACCGTGCGCCCGACCACACCCGCGCGGCGGAGTCGCACCGCGACGTCGTCGGAGAGGCGCAGCAGCTCGCGTCGCAACTGCTCGAGGTCGGTGAGGTCGTATCCGAAGGTGACCTCGTGCCCGATGCTCTTCTCTTCGCGCCCCGTGACGACGTCTCGAGCGTCGACGCCCATGGAGAGATGAGCGAGCTTCGCGGCGAGGGCCGGTCCGAGCGCTCGTGCCAGCGCGTCGGCGGGCATCGCCGCCACATCGCCGACCGTGCGGAGCCCGATGCGTGTCAGCGACTCCTCGGTGACCTTGCCGACGCCCCAGAGCGCGGAGACCGGCAGCGGATGCAGGAACTCGAGCGTGCGGTCGGCCGGAACGACGAGCATGCCGTCGGGTTTCGCCCGGCTCGACGCGACCTTCGCGACGAACTTCGTGGCCGCGACGCCGACCGAGCAGGTGAGGCCGGTCTCGTCGTGCACGCGACGACGCAGGCCCCAGGCGATTTCGGCAGGGCTGCCGTGGAGCCGGCGGGCGCCCGAGACGTCGAGGAACGCCTCGTCGATCGAGAGCTTCTCGACGAGCGGCGTGACCTCTTCGAAGATCTGCATGACCCGCCGCGAGTACTCGGTGTAGCTCGCGTAGTCGCCGCGCAGCACGACGGCGTTCGGGCAGCGCTGCAGCGCGAGCGACATGGGCATCGCCGAGTTGACGCCGTAGCGACGCGCCTCGTAACTGGCCGCCGACACCACGCCGCGCCCCGCCGTGCCGCCGACCAGCACGGGCTTGCCTCGCAGGTCGGGCCGCTTCAGCAGCTCGACGGAGACGAAGAACGCATCCATGTCGACGTGCAGGATCGGCGTCGCCGAGTCGTCGACCGGACCGGTGGTCACTTGGCGCGACGAGCCGTCCTGCTTGCTCATGGTGCGACCCTATCCGCTGCCGCCGTCATCGCAGTTGCTGACCGCGACCGCCGGCGAGCCGGCGTGAGGAGATCAGAACCCGAAGTCTCCGCCGCCACCGAAGTCGCCGCCGCCGAAGTCGCCGAAGCCGCCACCGGAGTCGCCGCCGGACGCATCGTAGCCGTCGGACGCCGCAGCGTCACCGCCGGAGTCTCCTGCACCTGGATCGCCACCGTCGCCGCCCTCGCCGCCCGCCTCGAACGCTGCGGGATCGGGCAGGAACGCCTGCGCGATGGCCGAGCCGACGACCACACCGGCGACGGAGCCGAGCAGCGAGCCCGCGAACATTCCGCCGAACGACGGACCGTTCTGCTGAGGCCGTCCGCCCGCGGCATCCGCTCGGTTGAAGGCGCGCTCGACACTGCCGGGTGAACGGAGCTCTGCGCGGGTCGCGGCGCGGGCCAGCGCGCTCGGCTCGTCGGAGACGAGCCGCTCACCGGCGGGCGCATCTGCGCTCAGCGAGGCGAAGACGGCCTGGCGCTGCTCGGGAGTGAGCTTCGCGAACGCCTCGGCGTGCACCGCCTCGACGGACTCGGGCGGGGCCGTGCGCAACAGGTACCGGTAGCGTTCGACCGCGAGCTCGTCGTCGCTCAGCCTGCGACTGGGCTGAGCCTGAGGGCGCTGCGGCTCGGCGGGAACTGCTCCGAAGAGTCGGTCAAGGAATCCCATGTTGTCCTCGTCAATCGTTCAGGGGACGACCACTGTACGGTCGCGAGCATTGAACCGGCTGAGAGCCGAGCGGATGTCACCGCCCGGCTCTCAGCCCGATGAAACTGCCTACACGGTCTGCGCTGCGCGCTCGAGCACGAGCTCGCGCACGCGGGCGGCGTCGGCCTTGCCCTGCATCGCCTTCATGACGGCACCGATGACGGCACCTGCGGCCTGCACCTTGCCGTCGCGGATCTTCGCGAGCACGTCGGGCTGCGACGCGAGGGCCTCGTCGATGGCGGCGATCAGCGCACCGTCGTCGGAGACGACCGCGAGACCGCGAGCTTCGACGACCTGCTGCGGCGAACCCTCGCCCGCGATGACACCCTCGAGCACCTGGCGGGCCAGGCGGTCGGTGAGCGTGCCGGAGTCGACGAGCTGTGCGAGCTCGGCGACGTGCTCGGGCGACACGAGGTCAGTGGCATCCCGGTCGGCGGCGTTCGCGAGACGCGCGATCTCACCCGTCCACCACTTGCGGGCGGCGGTGGGAGTGGCGCCGGCCGCGACGGTCGCGGCCAATTCGTTGAGCATGCCGGAGTTCGCCACGATCTGGAACTCGTCGTCGCTGAAGCCCCACTCGGCCTTCAGGCGCCGGCGGCGAGCGGCGGGCGCCTCGGGCAGCGCGGCACGCAATTCCTCGATCAGCTCGGCCGAGGGCACGACGGGCAGCAGGTCGGGCTCGGGGAAGTACCGGTAGTCGTCGGCGTCGGACTTCGGACGACCGGCGCTCGTGGCACCGGTGTCTTCGTGCCAGTGACGCGTCTCTTGAATGATTGTGCCGCCGCCGGCGAGGATCGCCGCCTGGCGCTGGATCTCGTACCGCACGGCCCGCTCGACCGAGCGCATCGAGTTGACGTTCTTCGTCTCGGTGCGCGTGCCGAGCTTCTCCTGGCCACGGGGGCGCAGCGACACGTTCGCGTCGCAGCGCAGGTTGCCGCGCTCCATGCGCGCCTCGGAGATGCCGAGCGAGAGCACGATGTCGCGGATCGTCGCGACGTACGCCTTCGCGAGCGCCGGAGTGTCGGCCTCGCCGCCGAAGATCGGGCGCGTGACGATCTCGACGAGCGGCACGCCTGCGCGGTTGTAGTCGACGAGCGAGTACTCGGCGCCCTGGATGCGGCCCGTCGAACCGCCCACGTGCGTGAGCTTGCCGGCGTCCTCCTCCATGTGCGCGCGCTCGATCGGCACCGTGAAGGTGCGACCGTTCTCGAGCTCGACCTCGACCTCGCCGTCGAAGGCGATCGGCTCGTCGTACTGCGAGATCTGGTAGTTCTTCGCGAGGTCGGGGTAGAAGTAGTTCTTGCGCGCGAAGCGGCTCGACGGCGCGATCTCGCAGCCGAGCGCGAGGCCGAGGCTGATCGAGTACTTCACGGCGTCGCCGTTGACGACGGGCAGCGAGCCCGGCAGGCCGAGGCACACGGGCGTGATGAGCGTGTTCGGCTCTGCACCGTGGAACTGCGAGTTCGCGGGGTTCGGAGCCGACGAGAACATCTTCGTCGTGGTGTTCAGCTCGACGTGCACCTCGAGGCCGATGACCGGCTCGAAGAGCTCGAGGGCCTTGTCGAAGTCCATCAGTTCAGCGCGGGCCATCAGAGTGCGCCTTCCTCGGTCGCGGTGAGCTCATGGGTGGAGAGGTCGGGTGCCTGAGCGAGCAGCGGGCCGCCCCACTGCGCCTCGAGCAGCTGCTCGAGCGCGGCGCCGACGTTGTAGAGACGGGCGTCTTCACGAGCCGGTGCCAGGAACTGGATGCCGACGGGCAGGCCGTCTTCGGGAGCGAGACCCGAGGGCAGCGAGATGCCGGGCACGCCCGCGAGGTTGGCCGGGATCGTCGCGATGTCGTTCAGGTACATCGACACGGGGTCGGCCATCTTCTCGCCGAACTTGAACGCGGTCGTCGGCGCGGTCGGCGAGGCGAGCACGTCGACGTTCGCGAACGCGGCGTCGAAGTCACGCTGCACGAGCGTGCGCACCTTCTGCGCCGAGCCGTAGTACGCGTCGTAGTAGCCCGCCGAGAGCGCATAGGTGCCGAGGATGATGCGACGCTTCACCTCGGGGCCGAAACCCGCCTCGCGCGTGGCCGACATGACCTGCTCGACCGTGCCGCCGCCCTCGGGCGTGACGCGCAGGCCGAAGCGCACCGAGTCGAACTTCGCGAGGTTCGACGACGCCTCTGCCGGGAGGATCAGGTAGTACGCGGCGATGGCGTACTCGAAGTGGGGAGCGGAGACCTCGACGATCTCGGCGCCCTGCTTCTCGAGCAGTTCGAGCGACTCGTGGAAGCGCTGACGCACGCCGGCCTGGAATCCCTCGCCGTCGAGCTCCTTGATGACGCCGATGCGGAGGCCGGAGACATCCGCTCGGCGCACCGCCTCGGCCATCGACGGCCACTGCTCGGGGATCGACGTGGAGTCGAGCGGGTCGTGCCCGGCGATCACGTCGTGGAGGAGTGCGGCGTCGAGCACGTTGCGTGTGACCGGGCCGATCTGGTCGAGCGAGGAGGCCAGGGCGATCGAGCCGTAGCGGCTGACCGCGCCGTAGGTCGGCTTCACGCCGACCGTGCCGGTGACGTGCGCCGGCTGGCGGATCGAGCCGCCGGTGTCGGAGCCGAGCGCGAGCGGGGCTTCGAAGGCTGCGACGGATGCCGCGGAACCGCCGCCGGAGCCACCGGGGATGCGGTCGAGGTCCCACGGGTTGTGGGTCGGGCCGTAGGCCGAGTGCTCGGTCGAGGAGCCCATGGCGAACTCGTCCATGTTGGTCTTGCCGAGGGGGATCATGCCCGCCTCGCGCACCTTCGTCACCGGGGTCGCGTCGTACGGCGGGATCCAGCCCTCGAGGATGCGCGAACCCGAGGTCGAGGGCATGCCCTTCGTGACCAGCACGTCCTTGATCGCGATCGGCACACCCGCGAGCGGCCCGAGCGGTGCGCCGGCGGCGCGCTGGCGGTCGATCTCGGCGGCCGTCTCGATGGCGCGCTCGCCCTCGACGTGCAGGAAGGCGTGCACGGCGCCGTCGACGGCCGCGATGCGGTCGAGGTGCGCACGGGTCGCCTCGACCGAGGAGACCTCGCCGGCGGCGAGCTTCGCGCCGAGTTCTGCTGCGGACAGCCGGATCAGTTCGCCGCTCACTGCTCTTCTCCCAGGATCGCCGAGACCTTGAACCGCGAGTCGTCGGACTCGGGGGCGCCCGCGAGCGCCTCGTCTGCGGTCAGCACCGTCGTGCCCACGACGTCGTCGCGGAACACGTTCTGCATCGGGATCGGGTGGCTCGTCGGCGGCACGTCGGGCGTGGCGACCTCGCTCACCTTCTCGACCGCGTGCATGATCTGGCCGAGCTCCGTCGTGAGGTGGCCGATCTCTTCATCGGTGAGCGCGATGCGGGCGAGGTTCGCGAGATGCGCGACCTGCTCCGCAGTGATTTCGGACATGCTGCTCCGTCGTCTCGGGATGGGGATGCATCGATTCTATCGGGGCGCGCCGAACAGCCCGATGCCGTACTGGTGCAGCAGCTCGTACGCGTCGGCGTAGGTCTCGGGCTCTTCGTCGTCGGGGCGCCCGTACTTCGCGAGGAGCAGCCCGAGGAGCCCACGGGCGGGCGGGCTCAAGGGCTTGTCCTTGTGCGCGTGCCCCGGATGCGGCGACTTCGACTGCGGGTTCGGCGGGATGTACTGCGGCGTCGTCGCCGGCCAGGTCAGCGGATGCCGCGGGGCGTCGAGGTTCACCGCGTTGAACATGTCGTTCGCCTCGGCGTCACGACGAGTCAACGGCTTCAGCCCGTGCAGTTTCGAGAGCGTCGCGATGACGGCGCCATGATGCATCTCGTCGTTGATCACGGTGCCCGCTCGCGTGTACGCCGACACGGCGATCGCGGGCACGCGGCATCCGAGTCGATCGAAGCGGAAGCCCATCTCGCCGGCGGGCTCGTCGACCTCCGGCGGCGTGGCCGACGGCGGGGGCACGTGGTCGTAGCATCCGCCGTGCTCGTCGAAGGTGATCAGGAGCATCGTGTTCAGCGCGTTCGAGCCGTCGGCGGAGGCGCTCGCCTTGATGGACGAGTAGATCTCGTGGATGAGCGCCTCGCCCGCCCTGACATCGGAGATCGCGCTGTCGACGACCTCGGTGCCGTCGACCTCGCTCGCACGAAGTTTGCCGAACGGCGGGTGGAAGTCGTTGTGGTTGTAGGTCATGCGCGGCTCGATGAACGCGTACGCCGGCAGTTCGCCGTTCTTCACGTCGTCGTGGAACTGCTCCATCGTCGCGAAATGGTCGGTGCGCCAGTACTGCTCGAGCACCGGCGCATGGAGCACGCCCGTGAACGAGACGAGCTGGAGTTCGTCGAAGTAGATGCGCCACGAGATGCCGGCGTCTTCGAGGCGATTGAAGATCGTGGGCGCCGCAGGGGCCTCGAGCCACTTCGTGTACCCGCCGCCGTGCTTGTTCGTCACGAAGCCGTGCGAGGTCGAGGCGTGGAAGAACGAGCGGTTGCAGAAGGTCTGCGACGGCACGCCCGCATGCCACGCGTCGAAGACCGCGAAGTTCTTCGCCAGCGTCGAGAGCACCGGCAGCATCTCGGTCGAGAACGAGCCCATGATCTGGGCGAGCTCCGCCGCACCGGGCGGAGTGCCCTTCTTGAGGCGCTCGTAGTTGACGAGGTAGTCGGTCACGAAGCCGCTCATGGCGGGCTCGACGTTCGTTGCAGGCGCGTTATACGGCGCCGTCATGTGCTCCACGAAGAGCTGGGCGTTCGTCGGCGGATCGATCGTGTTGAAGATCTGGGTGTTGACGTGCGGGTACTCCTCGCCCGGATCGGGGTTCGGCCGCCCCATGATCACATCGGTCGGCCCCTCGTAGACGTGAGCGGCGATCGTCGTGCCATCGGGCGCGGCGTTCGAGTAGTCGCCGAACGCGAGCCCGTCGAACTGCTGGCGATCGGGCAGGTCGTCGGGTGTGTAGAGCCAGCCGAGCAGGTTGTCGAAGGAGCGGTTCTCGCCCATGACGACGACGAGGTGGTCGAATCCGGCCTTCTCGCGAGGGCTGAAAGCCGCGAAGTCGTCGGCTCCTGCCGCATAGCCGAGGGCGTGTCCGACCCACGCGCCGACGGCGGCGCCGACTCCCCCGCCCACGACGGCGCCGGCGGCCGCAACCCCGCCGAGCTTCAGGAAGTCGCGACGGCTCGAGCCGCCGGTTCCGTTCGCCTCCGCCTGATCGACGGGCTCGTGCGCAGTGTCGTCACCTGCCATGTCCCCTCCAACATCGCTCAGTGCCTCGCTGCCGCGACTGCGTTCAGTCGAGCGCGTCCGGCCCTTCGGTCACGAGCAGCGCGAACTGCGCTGCGTCGAGCACCCGAATGCCGAGTTCTTCGGCCTTCGCGAGCTTCGAGCCAGCACCTGGGCCGGCGGCGACGAAGTCGGTCTTCTTCGAGACGCTCGACGCCGCCTTGCCGCCCGCGGCGATGATCGCCTCTTGCGCGCCCTCGCGACTGAAGCCGTCGAGCGAACCGGTCGCGACGATGGTGAGGCCCGCGAGCACTCCCCCGGCATCGGCGGCGGCACCCGGCCCCGGATGCCCCGGAGTGGCGAACTGCACGCCCGCCGCCGTCCACCGGTCGACGATGTCGAGGTGCCAGTCGACGCCGAACCACTCGATGAGCGAATCGGCGATGATGCCGCCCACACCCTCGACCTCGGCGAGCTGTTCGCGGGTCGCCGCGCGAATCGCGTCGAGGGATCCGAACCAGTCAGCCAGCGCCCGCGCGGCGACCGGGCCGACGTGGCGGATGTTGAGCGAGACGAGCAGTCGCCACAGCGGCTTCGTCTTCGCCTTCTCGAGTTCGGAGAGCAGCTTCGTCGCGGCCTCGGACGGCCCGACGACCCGGTAGTCCTTCTTGACCCCCGCTGCCCGCCGCTCTGCCGGAGTCATCGTCTCGGTGCCGGGCGGGTAGCTCGCAGCACTGAGCTTCTGGAACGGCGCGCGCCGGATCGGCTCGCCCGTAGCTTCGTCGACCCTCGGCTCGCCCGTCTCGGAATCGCGCACCACGACCTCGATCGGCACGAGCTCGTCGAGGGTGAGGTCGAAGAGCCGCGCCTCGGTCGCGAGCGGCGGTTCGGCGGGCACCGAGGGCTGGGTGAGCGCTGCGGCGGTGACCTCGCCGAGCGCCTCGATGTCGAGGCCCCCGCGCGACCCGATGTGCTCGACGCGGCCGCGCACCTGCGCCGGGCACGACTTCGCGTTCGGGCAGCGCAGGTCGATGTCGCCCTCTTTCATGGCCCGGAGCGGGGTGCCGCACTCGGGGCAGAGCTCGGGCATGTGCCACTCGACCTCGGTGCCGTCGCGAAGCTGCTCGACCGCCCCGAGGATCTCGGGAATGACATCCCCCGCCTTGCGGAGCACGACGGTGTCGCCGACCCGCACGCCCTTGGCCTTCACGACCTGCTGGTTGTGCAGCGTCGCCTGGCGCACGGTCGAACCGGCCACCTTGACGGGCTGCATGACCGCGTAGGGAGTCGCACGGCCCGTGCGGCCGACGCCGACGACGATGTCGAGGAGCTTCGTGTGCACTTCTTCGGGCGGGTACTTGTAGGCGATGGCCCAGCGCGGAGCGCGGCTCGTCGCGCCGAGCTCGTCGTGCAGTTCGAGTTCGTCGACCTTGACGACGATGCCGTCGATCTCGTGTTCGACATCGTGCCGGTGCTCACCGCGTTCGGCGATGTAGCCGGCGACGTCGTCGACCGAGTCGAACACGCGCGAGTGCGGGGAGACCGGAAGGCCCCAGCTCGCCAGCAGCGCGTAGATCTCGGACTGGTTGCGAACTGCAGGCCCGGAGGATGCGGAATTGCGCCAGGCGCCGATGCCGTGCAGGTAGAGGTCGAGGCGACCCAGCCGCTCGCGCATGAGCGTGAGGTCGAACGCGCTCTTCTTCTCGCGGCGCTGTCGGAGGCTGCCCGCGGCCGTGTTGCGGGCGTTGGCGAACTCGGGGTACTTCGTCGGGATGTCTTCCAGCGCGCGCCCCTTCGCGAGCTGCTCGGCCTCGAACGCGGCCTGCAGCTCGTGCTGGCGCTCATTGAGCGCCTCGAAGTCGCTCGTGCGCAGGAACACCTCGCCGCGCACCTCGAAGAAGGCCGGATATCCCTCGCCCTCGAGTCGTTGCGGAATCACCGGGATCAGGTCGACGTTCTCGGTGATGTTCTCCCCGACCCGGCCGTCGCCGCGCGTGGTCGCGGTCTCGAGCACGCCGTCGCGGTAGGCGAGGCTGATCGCGAGGCCATCGATCTTCAACTCGGAGAGCCAATGCACCGGCCGCCCCGCGGCTGCGGCGGTCTTCGTCGCCCAGTCGCGGAACTCGTCGATCGAGAAGACGTTGTCGAGGCTGAGCATGCGCTCGGCGTGCTCGTGCTCGGGAAAACCGGCCGAGACGATGGCAGCGCCGACCTGCTGCGTCGGGCTGTCTTGGCCCGCGAGCTCGGGGAACGCGCGCTCGAGGGCCTCGAGACGATGGAAGGCCTCGTCGTACTCGGCGTCGGAGAGCGTCGAATCCCCGTCGCCGTAGTACGCGAGCCGCGCGCCCTCGATGCGATCGGCGAGCTCGGTCGCCTCCGCACGTGCCGCGTCGAAATCGGTCGGAAGGCCGCCGCTGTCACCGGAGATGTCGCTCACACGCCCATAGTACGAGGCGGCACCGACGCCCACACGGCGCCCGACGCGCCTTTCGGGCTATCGATCGAACCCGACGAGATCGATGCGGCGGTGGTAGCGCACGCCGACGACGCCGCCGAGGAGGGCGCCGCCGACGGTCACGAGAGCCGCCACGGCCGCGATGGTGATGCCAGCGATCGTGAGCGCGCTCTCGGGCACAGAGATCCGCGGAAAGGTGTTCAGGGCGCCCAGCAGGTCGCCCTGAAGGCCGAGCAGCATGCTGGTCACCGCGACCGCGATCGCGATGACGACCGCCCAGAGCCAGACCGCGAGACCCTGCAGCACGCCGCTGAATCGCGCCATCCGGCCGGCGACGTAGCCGCCGCTGTAGAACGAGACCAGTGCGATGACGAGCAACGTGCTGACGCCGATCCAGCCGACGGCATCGGCACCGAGCAGTGCGTCGGTGTTCGACGTGCCCGACTCTTGCACAGGCCCGACGCCGAGAGCGACACCGGCGGCCACGAGCACCCCGGTGAGGATGGACGTCAGGCCCGCGACGATGATCCACCCGAAGAGGGCCGAGCCGATCTTCATGCCGCCGAATGCCTGGCGCTGACGCTCGACGACCTCGTCGGCGGTGATCGGAGCGACCTCGACGATCGGTTCCCACTCGTCGGCGGGCGGCGCGACGATCGTGATGCGACCCGTCGTGGGTGCCGGGTCGAGGTTTCTGAACGGCTCGGCCGGGTCGCGGTTCGGATCGGCGGGAATTTGTGGGTAGGACACAACGACTCCTCGTCATTCACGCGGCGCCGGGGGTAGCGCCAGCGCGAATCTACGCGATGCGAGTCATCGAGGCGAGCCTCGGCGCGGCTAGGCGTCGACCGGAACCGCGCTGACCGTGCGGTCGATCGTGAACTGTCCGAGCACCCGCGTGCCGACGTAGATCACGGCGGTCTGGCCGGGCGCGACACCATCGAGCGGATGCTCCGGCGTGACGACGAGCTCGCCGTCGACGAGTTGCGCGACGGCCGGCACGGGGTCGGCGTGCGCACGGATCTGCACCTCGCAGTCGAACGCCGTCTCGGGCTGCTCGGGAGCGAGCCCTGCCCACGAGAAGCGCGACCCGGCGATGACGCCGATCGCGAGCGCCTCCTTCGGCCCGACGACGACGGTGTTCTCCTTGGGCCGAACCTCGAGCACGAAGCGGGGCTTGCCGTCGGCGGCCGGCGTGCCGAGCCGCATGCCGCGGCGCTGACCCACGGTGAACGAATGCGCTCCCTCGTGCGAGCCGACGACCGCGCCCGTGCGGTCGACGATGTCGCCCGTCTCGGTGCCGACCTTGTCGGCGAGCCAGCCCCTGGTGTCGCCGTCGGGAATGAAGCAGATGTCGTAGGAGTCGGGCTTCTGCGCGACGGAGAGCCCGCGCTCGGCGGCCTCCGCGCGCACGAGCGTCTTCGACGGAGTGTCGCCGAGTGGGAAGTACGCGTGTGCGAGCTGCTCGGCCGTCAGCACGCCGAGCACGTAGCTCTGGTCTTTGGCCTCGGCGCTCGCGCGGTGGAGTTCGCGGTTGCCCGCGGCATCCGTCACGATCTTGGCGTAGTGGCCGGTGGCGACGGCGTCGAATCCGAGCGCGATCGCCTTCTCGAGCAGGGCGGCGAACTTGATGCGCTCGTTGCAGCGCATGCAGGGGTTCGGCGTGCGCCCGGCGGAGTACTCGGCGATGAAGTCGTCGACGACGTCGGCCTTGAACCGCTCGGAGAAGTCCCACACGTAGTACGGGATGCCGAGCATATTGGCCGCCCGTTGCGCGTCCATCGAGTCTTCGATCGTGCAGCAGCCGCGGCTGCCGGTGCGCAGCGTGCCGGCGTTGCGGCTGAGCGCCAGGTGCACGCCGACGACCTCGTGGCCCGCCTCGACGGCGCGCGCGGCCGCAACGGCGCTGTCGACGCCGCCGCTCATCGCTGCAAGAACCTTCACCCCTCCAGTGTAGGCAGGCCTCCTGAGCGGATGCCCCGCGCCCGGCCTTGCGCGCCGACCGACGTCGCCCGTGCACAACTTCGGAACTTCTCGACGACACGCCGTGATTCCCGTCGCGGCATCGGCGTGTCGCGGCGAATCTCCGGAGTTGTGTTCCGGCGGGCCTCCGCAACCGGGCCCGCGCCGCGTTCTGCCGCGGGCGGTGCGCGTCGCGTCAGCGGTCGAACGAGGTGGCGCGGGCGGCGAGCCCGGCCCGGGCGGCCTGCGCGTGAGCGGCGGGCAGCGCCGCGAGGAGCGCGTCGACATCGGCGTCGGTCGACGCGTGGCCGATCGTGATGCGGAGCGCCCCGCGGGCGTCGGCCTCCGAACGCCCCATGGCCATCAGCACGTGCGAGGGCTCGGGCACCCCGGCCTGGCAGGCCGAGCCCGTCGACACCGCGACGCCGGCCGCGTCGAGCAGGAAGAGGAGCGAGTCGCCCTCGCAGCCGGGGAACGAGAAGTGCGCGTTGCCGGGCAGGCGAACGGATGCCCCGGGGCCCGCGTCGCCAGAGAGACGCGCCTCGGGCACGGCCTCCACGACGCCCGCGATGAGCCGATCGCGGAGCGCCGACATGCGGGCCGTGTCGGCGTCGAGCCGGTCGGCCACGATCTCGGCGGCCGCCGCGAAGGACGCCGCGGCCGCGACATCCTGCGTGCCCGACCGCACCTTGCGCTGCTGCCCGCCGCCGTGGATGAGCGGCTCGACGGCCGCCGAGCGGTCGAGCACGAGCGCTCCGATGCCCGCGGGGCCGCCGATCTTGTGCGCCGAGACGCTGAGGGCGACGAGACCCGCGCCGCGCGGGGCATCCGTTGCCCTGCGAATGCCGTGGAAGTCGATCGGCAGCTGCCCGTAGGCGGCGACCGCGTCGACGTGCAGCGGCACGCCGGCCCGCGCGGTCAGGCGAGCGACCGCGTCGACGGGCTCGATCGTGCCGACCTCGTTATTGGCCCAGAGCATCGTGACGAGGGCGACGGATGCAGCGCCCCGCTCGAGCTCGTCGGCGAGCACGTCGAGGCGAAGGCGCCCGACTTCGTCGAGCGGCAGCTCGACCACCTCGGCGCCCTCGTGCGCGACGAGCCACTCGACGGTGTCGATCGTGGCGTGGTGCTCCCCCGCAGGCATGAGGATGCGGCGACGCGCCGCTCCGGTGGGGGCATCCGTGCGCCGCTGCCACCAGAGGCCCTTGATCGCGAGGTTCACCGCCTCGGTGCCGTTGCCCGTGAACACGACCTCGATGCCGTCGGCCCCGAGCGTCGCGGCGATGCGCTCGCGGGACTCCTCGAGCAGGCGCTTCGCCTGCTGGCCCGCGCTGTGGATCGACGAGGGATTGCCCACCACGGCGAGCGCGGCGGTGAGCGCGTCGATGGCCTCGGGCAGCATCGGCGTGGTCGCGGCGTGGTCGAGGTAGACCATGGCCGACCTCCGATCTGGAACGGGTTCGGGAGCACCCGACGCGGGTGCATGCGCTTGCAGGCGTCTCGCCTCCACGAACTACTGTAGATCGCATGCCTGAGCACGATCCCCTGCACGACCTCGGTGTTCGTGCGGGCGCCGACGGCGGGGTCGCGCGGGTCTGGTCGCAGCACGCGACATCCGTCGACCTCGTCGTGTTCGATGATGACGACCTCGACTGGGCGATCGCCCGCACCCCCCTCGTGCGCGATGAGCACGGCGTCTGGCAGGGCGAGTCGGCCGAGCTCCGCCCCGGCGCCCACTACGGCCTGCGGGTCGACGGGCCTACCGGCGCCCCGCACGCGTTCAACCCGGTGCACACCCTGCTCGACCCCTACGCCCGCGGACTCGCACGCGCCGATGACGGGTCGTGGCGGGGCGTCGCGCTCGAACCGCTCACCGCGACGGGCTTCGAGTGGGGCGACTCGGCCAAGCCCCGTGTGCCGCTCGACCGCACGGTCGTCTACGAGGCGCACGTGCGCGGCGTCTCGAAACTGAACCCCGCCGTGCCCGAACCCCTGCGCGGCACCTACGCCGGTCTCGCGCACGATGCCTCGCTCGAGTATCTCGTGAACCTCGGCATCACGACCGTCGAACTGCTGCCGGTGCACGCCTTCGTGTCGGAGGATCGCCTCGTGCGCCAGGGCAAGGTCAACTACTGGGGTTACAACACGCTCGCGTTCTTCGCCGCCCACTCGCCGTACGCCAGCGCTACGGCTCGAGCCGAAGGTGCCGCTGCTGTACGACGCGAGTTCGCCGGCATGGTGCGGCGCCTGCACGAGGCCGGTCTCGAGGTCGTGCTCGACGTCGTCTACAACCACACCGCCGAAGAGGGGCGCGAGGGGCCGACGTCCTCGTTCCGCGGCATCGACAACGCCGCGTACTACCGGCACGACGCGCACGGACGCTACGTCGACACCACGGGCTGCGGCAACAGCCTCGACTTCGCCGGTGAGGCGCCGCAGCGACTCGTGCTCGACTCGATGCGCTACTTCGCCGACGAGCTGCAGGTCGACGGGTTCCGCCTCGACCTCGCCGCCACGCTCGGCCGCGACGAGCGCGAGACGTTCACGCCCGAGCATCCGCTGCTGCGCGCAATGCTCGACGACCCGGTGATCGGCGCGTCGAAGCTCATCGCCGAGCCGTGGGACGTCGGGCCCGGCGGCTGGCAGACCGGCAACTTCCCGGCGGGATTCACCGAGTGGAACGACCGCTACCGCGACCGAATGCGCGACTTCTGGCTCGGCGACCTGCGCCGCGAGCGCGAGACCGGCTCGGCCGGCAGCGGCATCGGCCGGTTCGCCACACGGCTCGCGGGCTCGTCGAACACCTTCTCCGGCGAGCGCGGGCCGCTCGCGAGCCTCAACTTCGTGACCGCGCACGACGGCTTCACACTCGCCGACCTCACCGCCTACGACGTCAAGCACAACCAGGGCAACGGCGAGGGCAACCGCGACGGCACGGACTCCAACAACTCGTACAACCACGGCGTCGAGGGCGAGGCGGCCGACCCGGTCGTGCGGGCGGCGCGGCGGCGCAGCATCCGGAACCTGCTCGGCACGCTGCTGCTGTCGGCGGGCGTGCCGATGATCACGGCGGGCGACGAGTTCGGTCGCAGTCAGCGCGGCAACAACAACGCGTACTGCCATGACTCGCCGCTCACCTGGCTCGCATGGGATGCGGCCGACCGCCCCCGGTTCGCCCCCGAGCTGCTCGAGACCGCCCGCCACCTGATGCGGCTGCGCGCCGAGAACCCCGCGCTGCGCCCCATCCGCTTCGGGCGCCTGGGCGAGACCGTGCCGAGTGCCTCGCAGATGGACTGGTTCAACGCCGACGGCGAGACCATGGGCATCGACGACTGGAACTCCCCTGCCGAGCGCACCCTGCAGTTCCTCGCCGCGTCGACCCCCGAGACCGAGGCGCCGAACCGCATCCTCCTCGTCGTGCATGCCCACGAGTCCGACGCCGAGGTCGTGCTCCCGCGGCATGACGACGTCAGCGGGTACACCCTGCTGTGGGATTCCGCCGACGAGGCGCCGTCGGCGCCGTCTGCCGCCGCCTTCGCCCCCGGCAGCACGATCACCGTCGGCGCCCAGTCGATGCGACTGTTCCGTGCCGAGGGCGCAGCCTGATGGCCAAGCGAACGGATGCCTCCGCGGGCACGCCCGCGACCGTCGCCCTCACCCGCACCGGCATCGCCTTCACCGCCCTCGGCTACGACCATGACCCGCGCGCCGCGGCCTACGGCCTCGAGGCCGCCGAGAAGCTCGGCCTCGACCCCGATCGGGTCTTCAAGACCCTGCTCGCGAGCGTCGACGGCGCGCTCGCGGTCGGCATCGTGCCCGTGGCGCTGCAGCTCGACCTGAAGGCGCTCGCTGCCGCACTCGGGGGCAAGCGCGCCGAGATGGCCGACCCCGCCGTCGCCGAGCGCAAGACCGGCTACGTCGTCGGCGGCATCAGCCCCATCGGCCAGAAGACGGCGCTGCCGACGGTGCTCGACGAGTCGGCGATCCTGCACGAGACGATCTACGTCTCGGGCGGTCGACGCGGCCTCGACCTCGAACTCGCGCCCGACGACCTGCTCGCCGTCACCGAGGGTCGCTATGCGCCGATCTCCCGCACCCGCTGAGCCGCACCCTCACCGACACCTGCACCTGCACCTGCACCTGCACCTGCACGAGAACAGGTCGGCCGGCCGCCTTGGCGACGAATACAGGCGCCAGACACGTATTCGCGTGTCCGATTCCTGTTTTCGGAGCGATCAGTCGGCGACGGCCACGAGCCCCAGCTCCGCGGTCGACAGCAGCAGCGGATGCCGCGGCACCACGCGCACCGTGTAGCCGAACGCGCCTGCGCGGTCGAGCACGAGCGACCCCGTGTAGAGGTGCTCACTCGGGGACAGCGGCGCCGCGGCATCCGCGACCTCGAGTTCGGCGCGCTGCGCGGCGTCGATCGTCTCGTCGGCGCGGCTCTTCCCGTAGACGACTTCGACCCGCACGTCGTCGGGCGAGAGCTCGCCGAGCCGCACGACCGCGCGCAGCTGCAGCTCGTCGCCGACGTGCGGCGCGTCGATGCCGCCCGACTCGACGTGCGCGACCTGCACCCCCGGCCAGGCTGACCGCACCCGAGCACCCCAGCTCGAGAGTTCGCGGGCTCCCCGCGCGCTCTCGGCCGCGACGCTGGCGAAGTGCTCGGCCGCCGGGCGGTACAGGCGCTCGACGTACTCGCGCACCATGCGATCGGCGCCGAGGTCGGGCGCGAGCACGGCGAGGGTCTCTCTCACGCGGCGCACCCATTCGACTGGCACGCCGTCGCCGTCGCGCTCGTAGTAGCGCGGCGCGACCCGGTGCTCGAGCAGGTCGTAGAGGGCAGCCGCCTCAAGGGCATCGCGCTCCCCAGCGTCGCCCGCCGCATCGGCGGAGGGAATGACCCATCCATAATCGTCGCCCGCGAACTCCGCCCACCAGCCGTCGAGGATCGAGAGGTTCAGGGCGCCGTTCATCGCCGCCTTCATGCCCGAGGTGCCGCACGCCTCGAGCGGCCGCAGCGGGTTGTTCAGCCATACGTCGCAGCCGGGGTAGAGCTTCTCGGCCATGCTCATGTCGTAGTCGGGCAGGAACACGATGCGCCCCCGCAGCTCGGGCTGCTGCGCGAACTGCACGAGCTGCTGGATCAGTCGCTTGCCCTCGTCATCGGCAGGGTGCGACTTGCCCGCGATCACGAACTGCACCGGGCGCTCGGGGTTCGTGAGGATCGCCTTCAACCGCTCGGGGTCTTGCAGCATGAGCGTGAGGCGCTTGTAGGTCGGCACTCGACGCGCGAACCCGACGGTGAGGGTGTCGGGGTCGAGCACCTGCGACACCCACTTCGGCGGTTCGGCGCCCGAATGCTGTTCGCGCCAGGATGCCGCGAGCCGGCGCCGTGCGTCATCGACGAGCTGCTGGCGCATGCCGCGTTTGACCGACCAGAACTCGCCGTCGGCGAGCGCGGGGCTGCGCCAGTCGGCATGCTCGGTGTCGCCGGTGCCGAGCCGCGTCTCGGCGAGGCCGAGCAGGGCGGGGTCGGTCCACGTGGGGGCGTGCACGCCGTTCGTGATCGAGGTGATCGGCACCTCCTCGGCGTCGAAGCCCGGCCAGAGGTCGCCGAACATGCGCCGGCTCACCTCGCCGTGCAGCTTCGAGACGCCGTTCGCGTGCTGGGCGAGCCGCAGCCCCATGACGGCCATGTTGAACGCGCTCGTCGCGGGGTCGGCGCCGGGCTCGACGCCGAGCGCGAGTGCGTCGGCCGGGTCGACGCCGGGCAGCAGCGAGCTCGACAGGTACCGCTCGACGAGGGCGCGGTCGAAGCGGTCGATGCCCGCGGGCACGGGTGTATGCGTCGTGAAGACGGTGCCCGCCCGCACGAGCTGCAGCGCAGCGGCGAACGTGAGGCCCTCGCCGATGTAGGTCGCGATGCGCTCGAGGCCGAGGAAGCCCGCGTGACCCTCGTTCATGTGGAAGACGTCGGGCGCGGGGCATCCGCTCAGTTCCGTCCACGCGCGAATCGCACGGGCGCCGCCGATGCCGAGCAGCAGCTCCTGCAGCAGGCGGTGCTCGCCGCCGCCACCGTAGAGGCGATCAGTCACCGAGCGCAGTTCATCGGAGTTGGTCGGGATGTCGGTGTCGAGGAGCAGCAGCGGAATGCGCCCGACCGCGGCCTTCCACACGCGCGCATGCAGCGCGCGGTCATCGGGCAGCGCCAGGGTCACCTGCACCGGGGCGCCGTCGGGTGCGCGCAGCAGCGTGAGCGGCAGGCCGTCGGGGTCGAGCACCGGGTAGCGCTCCTGCTGCCAGCCGTCTGGCGAGATCGACTGCGCGAAGTACCCGGCCTTGTAGAAGAGCCCGACGCCCACGATCGGCACGCCGAGGTCGGATGCCGCCTTCAGGTGATCGCCCGCGAGGATGCCGAGTCCGCCGGAGTACTGCGGCAGCGCGGCGGTGATGCCGAACTCGGGCGAGAAGTACGCGATCGTGCGCGGCGTCTCGGCGCCGAGCGACTGGAACCAGCGGGGCTCGGCGAGGTATTCCCGCAGCGCGGCTCGCTCGCGCTCTGCCCACTCGACGTAGCCGCCGTCGCTCGCCAGTTCGGCCAGCCTCGCCGGGGCGACCTCGCCGAGGAAGGCGACCGGGTCGTGATCGGAGGCCTGCCAGAGCCCGGGATCGACGTGCTGGAACAGACGACGGGTCGGTTCGTGCCACGCCCAGCGGAGGTTCGCGGCGAGCTCTTCGAGCGCACCGAGCTCGGCAGGGATGACCGCGCGGACCGTGAACTTGCGAATCGGCTTCACGGCTCCACCCTAGGAGCCGCAGATGTCGGTTGCGTGAACGTGAGTCGCGAGGTGGCCGTCCGCGATCGGCTGCCGCTGCCGCTGCCGCTGCGAATGGTGGTAGAACTGCGGGATGCAGCAGATTCTCACGTTCGCTGATCAGCTGCGCCTGATCGACGAACGGTCGGCCGCCTTCCGCGCTGCAGTCGCCGCGGCCCCCAGCCTCGACGTGCAGATGCAGACCCATCCCGATCGAACGCTGTTCGATCACGTGCAGCACGTCGGCATGGGTCGCCGCAAGGCAGCCGCCATCGTCGCGGCGGGGCCCGCGGACGCTCCGCCGTCGGAGTCCGCTTGGGGAGGCGGCACCGGCGCGCCTCGGGAGCGCGAGGCCCTCCTGGCCTGGTGGGTCGAGTCCGTCGAGCACCTGGCGAGTGTGCTGCGCGGGGCAGGCCCGGATCGCCCCTGCTGGACCTGGTGGGGAGACTCCCCGTCACCGCAGACCTCCGGCGCATGGGCGCGGCGCCAGCTCCACGAGATCGCGGTGCACACTTACGACCTCCAACTCACTGCAGGTGCCCCGCAGCCGATACCGGAGAAGATCGCCGTCGACGGTTTCGACGACTGCCAGTTCACCCTCTGCGCGACGACAGTCGCCTGGCCGCACGAACCCGCCGTCGTCGATTACCACGCCGCCGAAGGCCGCTCCTGGCGCCTCCGGCTGTCCCACGACGGCGCACTGGTCACCCGACTCACCACCACTGCCGGCCAGGACCCCGACACGGCCGACGTCGCCGCCTGGGGCACGGCCAGTGACCTGGTCCTGTTCTTCTACGGCCGCAGAGACTTGGATTCGCTCACCTTCGACGGCGACCGTCGCGTCTTCGATCAGCTCGCGGCCTGGGATCCATCCGTGTGACAACCGACGACATGCGGCGCAGACGCGCTACGGTCGAAACGTGACGACCGCCCCCGTGCTCGCCGGCCGGATCCCAGTGACCCGGCTGACCCCCGCTGTGCCCGATGCGCGCTGGCGCCCCAAGGCATTCGAGGGCGAGGTGGTGCCGTTCCGGGCGACCGTGTTCCGCGAGGGCCACGATCAGGTGGGCGCGATGCTCGTCATCACGAACCCATCGGGCGAGGTTCGTCGAGAGCGGATGTCTCCGCTGGCGGCCGGCACCGACCGCTGGGAGGCCCAGGTGCTCCTCGACGAGATCGGCGAGTGGCACTGGCACGTCACGGGATTCGACGACGAGGTCGCGACCTGGCGGCACGACGCCGCGCTCAAGGTCGACGCCGGGGTCGACGCCGAGCTCATGTTCGAGATCGGCGCGCGGCTCATCGACCGGGCGGTCGCCGAGAAGTCCCGGCCCGTCGCCGCCCGCAAGCGGCTCACGACGCTCGCCTCCGGGCTGCGCGACGACGCGGCATCCGTCGCCCTTCGCCGCCCGCTCATCGACGACCCGGCCCTCGCCGAATTCGAAGTGCGACCGCTCGCGCGGCTCTCGACGGACTCCCCCGAGCACACGATCCTCGTCGAACGCCGACATGCCGGAGTCGGCGCCTGGTACGAGTTCTTCCCGCGCTCCGAAGGCGCGAAGCAGCTGAAGGACGGCTCATGGAAGTCGGGCACCTTCCGCACCGCGGCCAAGCGCCTCGACGGGGTTGCGGCAATGGGCTTCGACGTCGTCTACCTGCCGCCGATCCATCCGATCGGGGTCACGAACCGCAAGGGACGCAACAACACGCTCGACCCGGGCCCGCACGACCCCGGCTCCCCCTGGGCCATCGGCGGACCGCTCGCCGACGGCTCCCCCGGCGGCCACGACGCCGTGCACCCCGACCTCGGCACGCTCGCCGACTTCCGCGCGTTCGTGCGGCGTGCCGCCGCGCTCGGCATCGAGGTCGCGCTCGACCTCGCCCTGCAGGCCGCGCCCGATCACCCGTGGGTGACGGAGCATCCCGACTGGTTCACGCAGCTGCCCGACGGCACGATCCGCTACGCCGAAAACCCGCCGAAGAAGTATCAAGACATCTACCCGGTGAACTTCGACGACGACCCCGAGGGCATCTTCGCCGAGGTGCTGCGGGTCGTCCGGCACTGGATGAAGCAGGGCGTGCGCATCTTCCGCGTCGACAACCCGCACACGAAGCCGCTCGTGTTCTGGGAGCGGCTGATCGCGGCGGTGAACGCGGATGACCCGGGCGTCGTGTTCCTCGCCGAGGCCTTCACGCGCCCGGCGATGATGCAGGCCCTCGCCATGGTCGGCTTCCAGCAGTCGTACTCGTACTTCACGTGGCGGAACACCAAGGCTGAACTCGAGGAGTTCCTGACGAGCGTGTCGCAGGAGACCGCCGACTTCATGCGGCCGAACCTCTTCGTCAACACCCCCGACATCCTCACCGAGTACCTGCAGTTCGGCGGGCCTGCCGCGTTCACCGTTCGCGCGACCATCGCCGCGACGGCCGCGCCGCTCTGGGGCGTGTACGCGGGATTCGAGCACTTCGAGTCGGTCGCCCGCCCCGGCGCCGAAGAGGCGATCGACAACGAGAAGTACGAGTACAAGCCGCGCGACTTCGCGGCCGCCGAGCGCGAGGGGCGTTCGCTCGCGCTCTACCTCGGCATCCTCAACCGCATCCGCGCCGAGCACCCGGCGCTCGGCCAGCTCCGCAACATCCGCTTCCATGCGAGCGACGACGACTCGGTGCTCGTCTACTCGAAGCACCTCGAGGGCCGCTTCACGGGCGCGGGCGCCGACGACACGATCATCGTCGTGGCCAATGTCGACCCGCATTCGGTGCGGGAGACCACCATTCACCTCGACCTCGAGGCGCTCGGCCTCGAGCCCGGCGCCCGCTTCGAGGTCGACGAACTCGTCACCGGTGAACGGTGGGAGTGGGGCGCCGACAACTACGTGCGGCTCGACGCCTTCGCGCGGCCTGCGCACATCCTGCACGTGAGAAGGGCCACGGATGCCTGAACCGCTCGCCGCACCTGTCATCGTCGACGAGGTGCTCGCCGCCGTCGCAGAAGGACGCCACCACGACCCGCACTCGGTGCTCGGCCAGCACGGTTTCGAAGCGCCCCACCTCGCGGGGCCGCTCACAGCGATCCGCACCCGACGCCCGCTCGCCGAATCGGTCGCGGCGGTCTTCCCCGACGGAGCGGAGCTCGCGCTCGAGCACGTCGGTCACGGCATCTGGGCGGGCGCGGGCGCTTTCGGACCGAGGGACTACCGGGTGAAGGCTCGTTATGCCGACGGCTCGGACTGGACGAGCGACGACCCGTATCGCTTCGCCCCGACCGTCGGCGAACTCGACCTGCACCTCATCGGCGAGGGCCGGCACGAAGAACTCTGGCGAGTGCTCGGCGCGCACTACCGCGAGCACTGGGGCATCGCCGGCAGCGTGAGCGGCACCGCCTTCACCGTGTGGGCACCGCGCGCGACCGCGGCACGCGTCGTGGGCGCATTCAACCGCTGGGACGGCACCGGACACGCGATGCGCAGCATGGGCCCGACCGGCATCTGGGAGCTCTTCATCCCCGACGTCGAGCCCGGCGCCGTCTACAAGTTCGAGCTGCTCACCGCAGCCGGCGCCTGGGTCATGAAGTCCGACCCCATGGCCCGGCAGGCCGAGGTCGCACCCGCAACGGGCTCGGTCGTCTCGCTGAGCTCCCACCAGTGGGCCGACGGCGAATGGATGTCGCGGCGCGCCGCCGCCGACCTGCACGCGCTCCCCATGAGCATCTACGAGCTGCACCTCGGCTCGTGGCGACCCGGCAAGGGCTACCGCGACGTCGCCGACGAGCTCATCGAGTACCTCGAGTGGCTGGGCTACACGCACGTCGAGTTCATGCCGCTCGCGGAGCATCCGTTCGGCGGCTCATGGGGCTACCAGGTGACGGGCTACTATGCCGCCACCTCGCGGTTCGGCTCCCCCGACGACCTGAAGTACCTCATCGATCGACTGCACCAGGCCGGCATCGGCGTGATCATGGACTGGGTGCCCGGGCACTTCCCGAAAGACGAGTGGGCGCTCGCGCGGTTCGACGGGCAGCCGCTCTACGAGCACGCTGACCCTCGCCGCGGCGAGCAGCTCGATTGGGGCACCTACGTCTTCGACTACGGCAACCCTCGGGTGCGCAACTTCCTCGTCGCCAACGCTCTCTTCTGGTTCGAGGAGATGCACGTCGACGGGCTGCGAGTCGACGCGGTCGCCTCGATGCTCTACCTCGACTACTCGCGCGAAGAGGGCGAATGGCTGCCGAACGTGCACGGCGGTCGCGAGCACCTCGAGGCGATCTCGTTCCTGCAGGAGACGACCGCGACCGCCTACAAGCGCAACCCCGGCATCGTCATGATCGCCGAGGAGTCCACGAGCTGGCCGGGCGTCACCGCCCCGACAAGCAGCGGCGGCCTCGGCTTCGGCTACAAGTGGAACATGGGGTGGATGCACGACTCGCTGCAGTACATCCAGAACGACCCGATGTACCGTTCGCACCACCATCACGACCTCACGTTCTCGTTCCTCTACGCGTTCAGCGAGCACTTCGTGCTGCCCATCAGCCACGACGAGGTCGTGCACGGCAAGGGCTCGCTCGTGCGCAAGATGCCGGGCGACCACTGGCAGCAGCTCGCGAACGTTCGCGCCTACCTCGCCTTCATGTGGGCGCACCCGGGCAAGCAGCTGCTCTTCATGGGGCAGGAGTTCGGCCAGCTCTCCGAGTGGAGCGAGGAGCGGGGCCTCGACTGGTGGATCCTCGACCAGCCGAGCCACCGGCAGCTCGCCGAGTTCGTCGGAGCGCTGAATCGCGGCTATCGTGCGACGCCCGCGCTCTGGCAGCTCGACGACGACGCCGCCGGATTCGAGTGGATCGAGGGCGGCGCGGCCGCCGAGAACGTCATCGCGTTCCTCAGGTACGACCGCGAACGACGCCCGCTCCTCTGCATCGTGAACTTCGCGGGCGTGCCGCACGAGGGCTTCCGGCTCGGGCTTCCGGGCGCCGGGCGCTGGCGCGAGGTCTTGAACTCGGATGCCGCGGAGTTCGGCGGCTCAGGGGTCGGCAACCTCGGCGGGGTCGACGCGATCGAGGCGCCGTGGCCAGGGCGGCCTGCGTCGGCGTCGTTCACGCTGCCCCCGCTCGGCGCCGTGTGGTTCGCGCTCGAGACTCAGCCTGTCGAGTAGGCGCGCCAGCGCCGCAGCTGCCGGTCGAGCAGACGCGCCGGCGCCGTATCGAGACCCCGCCCGGCGTACCCGTCAGTAGAGCAGGGTCGTGAGGCGTCGCCGCGCAACCGCGACCCGCGGGTCGTCGGTGCCGACGACCTCGAAGAGCTCGACGAGCCGCTCGCGCACGAGCTTCTTGCCGTCGGCGTCGAGTTCGGGGAACAGCGTCAGCAGCCGGTCGAACGCGTCATCGACGTGCCCGCCCGAGAGATCGAGGTCGGCGACGGCGAGCTGCGCATCGAGGTCCTTCGGCGCGGCGGCGGCAGTGTTGCGGATCTCGTCGAGCGTCTTACCGTGCAGCCGGCCGAGCAGGTTCGCCTGGGCGAGACCCGCGACGGCGAGCGAGTCTCGAGGGTCCTGCGCGATCGCCGTGCGGTACGCGGATGACGCGGCGGCGAAGTCGCCCCGTTCGATCGCGTCGTACGCCTCCTGGTGCAACGGCGGCAACGGCGGCTCGACGGGCTCCGCAGGCGCGCTGTCGTCGGCGGCACCGGGCTCGCCGGCCTCGATGCTGCCCGTCACGCCATGCTGACCGGCGAGCTCGAGCAACTGGTCGAACACCTGGTCGATGACCTCGTCGGGCTGCTCGCCCGCGAAGAGCGGCACCGGCTGACCCGCGACGACCGCGACGACCGTGGGGATCGACTGCGCCTGGAACGCCTGCACGAGCTGCGGGCTGCGGTCGGCATCGGCGGCCGCGAGCACGAGGCGGCCTGCACGAGCACGCACGAGTCGCTCGAGCGTCGCGAGCAGCGCCTTGGACGGCTCGCTCCACGTCGCCCAGAGCGCCACGATGACCGGCACCGTGCGCGAGAGTTCGAGCGTGGAGCCGAAGCCGGCGTCATCCGTCTCGAAGACGATCTGGTCGCTCGGGCCGGATGCCGCGTGCGCACCCTGGCCGCCTGACTGACCCTGCGACTCGCGCTGCACGAGCGCCGAGAGGTCGACCGCACCGCGAAGCGCTGCGCCGGAAGGGGGAATCGGGTTGGTCACGGTACCTCCGAAGCTCCGATGAGACTCTCCGACCAGCCGAGCAGACGGATCTGATCTTCAGATTCGTTGCCGACGCCCGGAACGTAGAACAGCAATTGGATGCCGATGACGCGCTGCACGCCCTTCGCGCTCTTCCCGGTGAAGCCGGAGAGGGCTGCGGCAGGACCCGGCTGGAATCCGATCGTACCGCCGTCGTTGGGGATGACGTTCTCGGTCTGCTCGATCGAGACGGACACGAGTGCGCCCGCGTCGTTCGTGGCCAGGGCGATCGTGGGGCTGTCGCCGACGACGTTCGAGTAGCTCGCGTCGACCGTCGCCGGGAGCCCGTCGTTGATCGCCTGCTGCCCGGTCGGGCCGAGCTGCTGCATGAGCGTGTCGCCCTCGGCGTCGAACATCGGGAAGAACTCGGAGGCCTCGCCCTTCAGCAGCACGTCGGCGTAGGCCGCGGCGACCTGACCGGTCGGCATCACGAGGCCCTTGAACTCGGGCGAGATCGGGGCCGCACCGATCGAGGCCGGTGCGACCTCGGGAACCTCGGCGTCGGGCGCGAGGGAGATGGCGTAGAGGATCTTGTAGTTCTCGCGCGGCGACTGCTGCACCAGCGTGAGGGCGCTCGGAGCGATCGTCGGGTCATCCGAGTTCTTGGCGATCGTGAGCACCGTGCGCGGCCAGCCCGTCGCCTGCTGCGGCAGCGTCAGCGTGAGCGGCGACGCGGGGATCGGGGTCGGCAGCGGGTGCTCGGCGAGGGAGCCGCGGATGGCGTAGTTGGCGGTGCGTGCCTCGAGCGCAGGGCCAGTGAACCGCTCGGCGGCGACCGTGGCGTCGCGCGAGGCGTCGACGTCGGTGGCGAAGACGGCGACCCGGCGCATGATGCGCTCCATCTGGGGCACGGTCACCGCGGGCTGGGTGACGGGGGCGTCGTCGTCGGGCTCCTCGGTCGGCATGGGCGTCGCGAGCGGCGTCGCGGGAGCCGTGGTCGCGGGGGCGGCCTGCTGATCGAAGTTCGGCCAGTAGTCGGCCGAGCACGCGGAGAGCGCGAGCGCCGGGATGACGAGGAACGGGACGACGGCGACGCGCTTCGCACGGCCGATCGAGCGGCGGCCGCCACCGATCTGGGTGCGACCGGGCTTCGGTGCACTCGGCAGCTTGCCTCGGGGCCCCTTCGGCAGGTTTCGGCGAGGGCCTCGCATGCGTCGGTGGTTCATGAAGCCCGCGATCACGAGCGCGATGCCGACGAGGAAGACGAGCGCGCCGCCGACGATCAGCGGACCGGCCCACGGCGTCGCGTTGTCGAGCGGCCAGTCGATCTTCACCCGGGCGGGCAGCTCGTCGCCGCCGTTCGCGCTGACCAGTACCGCGATGTCTTCTGGAACGTCGATCGTGGTGGTGAGCACGAGGTCGTCGGTGATCTCGTCGAGCCAGAGGTCGGAGCCCGCCGGCGAGGGTGCGGCCGCGGCCTCGGTCTCTGCCCCGGCCGTCGGCGGCGTCGTCTCGGGAACGACGGGAGTCGAGTCGTCGACCGGCTTCGTGATGATGATCTCGTTCGTGAACTCTTCGGAGCCGGCCTCGTGGCCGACCGAGACGTACGGGGTCTCGCCGAGCCATGCCTCGACGTCGGAGGTGCGGCCGTAGGAGAGGAACACCTTCGGGGATCCCGACACGGTGATCGTCTGCTTGCCGGGGTGGGCCGCGAGCGCCTCGGGCTCGATCACGATGAAGTCGGCCTCACCGCCTGCGAGTTCGACGGACATCGAGACGCGGTCGGGCTCCAGGAAGACCGTGCGCTGGGCGATGCCGAGCCCGATCATCACGGCCGCGGCGATGAACGCCACGATTGCGAAGACGAAGCGCACGAACAGAACCTCCATTGCCGCCAGCGGCGGCCTCTGACACAGACATTCCAGACTACCGACGATTTCTGGGAGATCCCTAACCGATGGCTGGAAGTCCGGTGTCTCCGCCGTCCCCGTGAGACCCCGTACAATCGGACGAACCATCCCGCATGCGCCCCCACGAACGCGGGACAGAGCCCGGAGGAAGAATGGCCGTCGAAGAGACCGAGTTCACGCAGGTGTTCCGCGGATATGACAAGGACGAGGTCGACAAGGCGATCAATGGTCTGCGTCGCGACATCATCGCTGCGAACAACCAGAGCACCGACAGCGTCAAGGAGAACAAGCGTCTCCTCGCGCGCATCGAGGAGCTGACGGCCGAACTCGAAGAGGTCGGAAGCCCCACGTTCTCCGGTCTCGGCACGAAGCTCGAGAACACCCTGCGCGTCGCAGAGGAGCAGTCCACCCGCCTCATCGCCCAGGCCGACATCGACGCGGAGAAGCTGCGCCGCGCCGCCGAAGACGAAGCGCACCTCATGCGCTCGGATGCGCACGAACTCGCGGAGCGCACGCTCACCGAGGCTCGAGCTCAGGCCAACCGCATTCTCGAGAACGCCCGCTCCGAAGCCGACGACATGGTCTCGCGCTCCCACGAGGCGAGCGAGCAGCTCCGTCAGGATGCCGCGCGCGACGCTGCGGCGATCCGCGGCGCAGTCGCCACCGAGACCGCAGAGATCCGCACGAGCGCCAAGCGCGAATCCGCCGCGATGACCGCCGCGGCCGAGCGCAAGTCCGCCGAGATCCTTCTGGCCGCGAACGCCGAGGCCACCGAGGCACGGGCCACCGCCGCCGGGCTCACGCAGGAGACCGAGCAGACCCGCGCCGAGGTCGCGATCGAACTCGACCGCGCCCGCGCCGAGCTCGCGCGCGAGAGCGAGCAGGCGCGCATCGACCTCGCCGCTGAGACCGAACAGTCCCGCCTCGACCTCGAGCGCGAGTCCGCCGAGGCACGCGCAGCCATCGACGCCGAGATCGCCGAGCGCCGCGCGGCCCTCGTGCACGAGCTCGAGCAGGCCCGCAGCGACCTCGACCGCGAACTCGAAGGCAGCCGGGCCGAACTGGTCCAGCAGCGCGAGCAGTCGAAGGTCGACCTCGAGCGCGAGGCCGAGGCGGCCCGCCTGAAGCTCCAGCACGAGCTCGAGCGCATCCGCGCCAAGCACGCCGCCGACCTCGAGCAGATGCGTGCCGACCTCGCCCTCGAGCAGGAGCAGGCGCGCGCCGACTTCGACGCCGAGTCCGAGCAGGGCCGCATCGACCTCGACAACCAGCTCACCGCGATGCGCAAGAAGACGACCCACGAGGTCAACCGCATGCGCCGCGAGATCGAGAAGGCCCACCTCGACCTCGAATCCGAGCTGTCGACGAAGCGCGACGAGGCCGAGCAGGAACTGCTCGCCGCTCACCAGGAGGCCGTCGCGCAGACGCAGAAGTTCCTCGAGGACGCCAACGCCGAACTCGCCGAGGCCGTCGCACGCACGGCCGAGAGCCGGGCAGAGGCCGATCGCCTCGAGACCGAGGTGCGGTCCGAGATCGCGGTCGTGCGCGACAAGGCCGACGACGAGGCGCGCGAGCGCATCGCGGCCGCGCACGAGCAGGCGCGCAAGCTCATCGCCGACGCCGAGGAGCGCACCCGCGCCCTCGTCGCCGACGCTGAAGACCGCCTCTCGCAGATCAAGATCGAGCGCGACGCCGTCGCCGGCTACTTCGAGAGCCTCCGCGGCGTGCTGACGCAGGCGGAGCAGATCGCGGCGAAGACCAAGTAGTCGAGCCGAGAAGAGGGGTGCGGGGCGTTCGATGAAGATCCAGAACGCGTTCCGCATCGGGTTGGTCGGCACCCTCGGCGTGGGTGTCGGCCTCCTCATCCTCAGCTCGATCGCAACGCTGTCGACGATCATCGCGTACGTCGGCATCGCACTGTTCCTGGCCCTCGGCCTCGACCCGGCAACCAGCTGGCTCGAGCGCCGGGGGCTTCCGCGTTGGGCGGCCATCGTGATCGTCATGAGCGGGGTCGGCCTGCTCGTGGCCGCCCTCGTGATCGCGGTCGTGCCGATCATCGTCGAGCAGGTGAGCCAACTCGTCGACGAGATCCCCCGGATCGTCCAGCAGACGAGTGCACAGGACTGGATCGAATACCTCCAGGAGCAGTTCCCGCAGGTTCCGGTCGACGAGATCAGCGATCAGGTCACGACCGGGCTCACCGACTTCTTCACGAATCCCGACAAGCTCAGCGAACTCGCCGGCGGCGTGCTCCAGGTCGCCGTCGCAATCGGCGCCGGCGTGTTCGGCGTGTTCATCGTCTTCATCCTGACGCTCTACTTCGTGTCATCGCTCGGCACGATGAAGCGCGCGACCTATCAGCTCGTGCCGGCTTCGAAGCGAGACCGGTTCGCAGACCTGACCGAGCAGATCACGCAATCGGTCGGTCGCTACGTGCTCGGCCAGGTCTCGCTCGCGGCGGTCAACGGCGTGGCGAGCTTCGTCTTCCTGTCGATCATCCAGGCGCCGTTCCCGGCAGTGCTCGCCTTCCTGGCGTTCCTGTTCTCCCTCGTGCCCCTCGTCGGCACGCTGAGCGGCTCGGTGATCATCGTGCTCGTCTGCCTCATCCCCGGTCTCGGTTCGCCGCTGACCGCGCTCGTCGCAGCCATCTACTACGTGATCTACATGCAGGTCGAGGCATACGTGCTGAGCCCGCGCATCATGAATCGCGCCGTGAAGGTGCCCGGAGCACTCGTGGTCATCGCCGCGCTCGCGGGCGGTTCGCTCGGCGGCGTGCTCGGCGCCCTCGTCGCGATCCCGGTGGCCGCAGCAATCCTGCTCATCATCAAGCAGGTCGTCGTGCCCCACCAGAACGAGCGCTGAGCCCGCGCGTTCGGTATGGTTCAGCTTGCGTCGGCGGGCCACATCGTCGGCAGCGGCAGCGCAGCGGGATTGACGACGCCGACGATCTCGTCGAGCACCCGCCGGGTCTGCGACTCCCCCACCCACAGGTGCTTGCCGCCCGTCACGTCGATGCGCGTGATCTTCGGCACGCTCGCGAAGCGCTCGGCAGCCTCAGCCGGCCGGAGGTAGTCGTCGAACTCGGGGATGAGGGCGACCAGTTCGGGAGCGGCGTGCTGCCAGCGCGCGAGCTCGGCCGCGCTCGTGCGATGCAGCGGAGGTGAGAGCAGGATCGCGCCGTCGATGCCGTGGTCGAGCCCGTACTTCAGTGCGAGCTCCGTGCCGAACGACCAGCCGACGAGCCACGGGTGCGGCAGGCCGCGCTCCGTCACGAACGACATCGCCGCAGCGACATCCGCTCGCTCTGCGACGCCCTCACCGAAGGAGCCCTCGCTCGTGCCGCGCGGCGAGACGGTGCCGCGAGTGTTGAATCGCAGTACTGCGAGGTCGGCGAGCGCCGGCAGGCGGGCGGCCGCCTTCCTGATGATGTGCGAGTCCATGAAGCCGCCGGCGGTCGGCAGCGGATGCAGCGTGACGAGGGTCGCGACGGGCGGCCGCTCGAGCGGCGTGGCGAGCTCGCCGACGAGCGTCAGCCCGTCGGCGGTGTGCAGTTCGATCTCTTCGCGGCGGGCCGGCAGCTCGACGCTCGCGCGGATCTCGATGGTCGTGTCACTCATACCGCGCCGATCCTCCAGCAGTGGGTGTGCCAATGTCGGCGAGAGGCCAGGTCGGCCGCATCGCCGAGAACGCCGTCGGCGCGCCACGCCACGAGGTGCGCAGTGCCCGGCACGACGTCTTGGCCGCACCCCGGGCAGAGGTACGCCTTCGCAGCCTGCGTCTCGGAGACGGGCTGCACGTTCCACTCTCGGCCGCCGCGCACCTCGGTGCGCCGCCAACCGGAGGTGAGACGCTCGACGTCGAGTTCGGGGTGCTCCTCGCGGGCACGAGCCGCCCGGCTCCGGGATCGGTTCGAACGCGCCATGGAATCCAGTCTAGGCCGAGCATGGAGGCGGGTCCGCCGGCCGAGCCCAGCGGAGGGGTCAGTACCAGCCGACGTCTTGCGAGTGCGCCCACGCGCCGCAGGGCGTGCCGTAGCGACCCGAGACGTACCCGAGACCCCATTCGATCTGCGTGGCCGCGTTGGTCTCCCAGTCGGCGCCCGCGGTGGCCATCTTCGATCCGGGCAGCGCCTGCGGGATGCCGTACGCACCGCTGCCGGCGTTGTAGGCGTTGACACGCCAGCCGGACTCCTTGCTCCAGAGTGCGACGAGGCAGTCGAACTCAGCCGACGACCATCCGCGAGCCGCGACGGCACCGGCGGCGTACGCCTGGGCCGAACCCGGGTCGGGTGTCACGGCCGGAGGAGCCCAGCCGCTGCCCGCACTCGTCGAGGCGGGCGCGAGCTTGACCTCGGGCTTCTTCTCGACGTCATAGGCCTCTTGGCCGACCGCGATCGAGTACTCGCCGGCGACGTCGATCGCCTGCACCCGCTCACCGCCGAAACGGTCGGTCTGGCCGGCGAGGTTCGACGATGCGGTCGCGCCCGAGAACGGGTCGACGATGTTCACGAGGAGGAAGCTGACGGATGCCGCGAAGGCGAAGACCACGGTCGCGGCCTGCTTGACGCGGCCGACGCGCGGGGCCTTGGCGGCTGCCGTGCGGCCTGCGACCGGCCCGGCAGCGAACGGCGTCGATTCGCCCGCGGGCGGATTCGAAGTCGTCTGACGACGAGGCCCCACGGCCTCGTCACCTCCCGCATGTCTACCCACGATTCGACGAGTGTATCGAAAGAGCGGCGACGGATTCCATCTCGACGCGCACCTCAGCGAACCGCAAGCATGACGTCGACGACGGCGTCGAGCACGAGGTCGACCTGGGCCTCGCGATAGCCGCCGCGCTGGGTCTTGAACACGACTCCGCGCACGTCGTCGATCGAGATCGGCCATCCGTCGCTGAAGTACCTCGTCAGCTTGTCGGCGAAGCGATCGACGTCTTTCGTGCTGTAGCCGCGAACGAGGGGGCCGACCCGGTCGAACCGATGGCCCTCGGGCCGTGCAAGGCGATTCGAGACCACCTGGGCCGTCGCACGCGCCTCGCTGAGCCACGCCTCGCCGCCGTGCAGCCGGGCGGCGACCTGGCGCTCCTGTGCGGCGAAGGCGTCTTCGAGGCGCTCGAGGGCCTGGTCGACGTGCGTCGTGGAGTAGCCGCCCTTCTGCATCGCGAACGCGGTCAGCCGGATGCGATCCGAGGTCAGCGGCTCATCGCCCGGAAGGGCCGTACCGTCGTAGGCGCGACGCGCCACCTGCAGGAACGACTCGACCTGAGCCGTGTTGTAACCGAGCTTGGGCTTGCGAGCGCGAGGGAAGGTGGAGTCCACCGCTCCATTATTGCGGAGGGTCGGCACCGAGGCGCTCACCCGAAGATCCGGAATGCCACGAAGGCGACGGCGGCCGAGGGGAGGATCGAGTCGAGTCGGTCGAGGAATCCGCCGTGCCCGGGCAGCCACGAACTCATGTCCTTGATGCCGATGTCTCGCTTGATCAGGGACTCGACGAGGTCGCCGAGTGTCGCGGTCAGGAAGATCGCTGCGCCGAAGATGAGGCCGAACCACCAGGTGTTGCCGAGCATGAGGGTCGAGAGCAGCACACCCGCGACGAGGCTCACCGCGCCGCCGCCTGCGAAGCCCTCCCAGGTCTTCTTCGGGCTGATGACCGGCGCCATCTTGTGCTTGCCGAGCATGAGGCCGAACGCGTAAGCACCCGTGTCGGCCGCGACGGCCACGGCGATGAACGCGAGCGTCCACAGCTCGCCGCCCTCCGCAGCGGTGAGCACCACCGCGAACGTCGCGAGGAAGGTCACGTACCCCTGCACGAACGCACCGGCGGCGACATCGCGGCCGAGGTCGCGGCCCGATCGTCGCAGCGACGGCACCGCCTGTTCGCCCACGCGCCAGAGGGTGACGATCAGGATGCCGCCGAGCACCGCGATGAGCTGCCCGCCGGCGCCCCCGTAATACGCGAGCGGCACGGCCGCCACCGCGACGACGACCGTCGGGATGCGCGGCACGTGATGGCCGCCCTTCCGGAGGGCCTGCGCGAGTTCATAGCTCGCGAACGCGGCGATGAAGACCGCGAAGAGCATGAAGAGCTCTTTGATCACGAGGAGGCTGAGAAGGAGCACCGCCCCGAACCCGAGCCCGATGAGGGTCGCGAGGATCAGGTTGCGCCCGGTGCGGGCCTTGATCTTCTCCTGCGCCTGATCGAACTGCGCCCTGCCGACCTCGAACTGCCGCTCGAGGTCGGCCTTTCGGGCGTGCACCTGCGCTCGGAACTCCTCGCGCGAGGTTCGTTCTGCTCCCCCGGCGTCCGACTGATCCTCTTCTGGGACGCCCGACATCGTCTGCCTCAGACCTCGAGGAGTTCGGCTTCCTTGCGCTTCAGGGCGTCGTCGATCGCGTCCACATTGGACTTCGTGATCTGCTCGAGTTCCTTCTCCGCGCGCGAAACCTCGTCATCGCCGACGTCGCCCTTGAGGGCGTCGAGGTCGTCCTTCGCCTTGCGGCGGATGTTGCGCACCGAGACGCGTGCGTCTTCGGCCTTGCCGCGCACGATCTTGACGAACTCGCGGCGGCGCTCCTCGGTCAGCTCGGGGAGCGTCACGCGGATGATGTTGCCGTCGTTCGACGGGTTCGCCCCGAGGTTCGGGGTGTCGCGAATGGCCTGCTCGATGTCTTTGAGGGCGCCCTTGTCGTAGGGCGTGACCACGAGCGTGCGCGCCTCGGGGTTCTGCATCGACGCGAGCTGCGCGAGCGGGGTCGGCGTGCCGTAGTAGCTCACCATGATCTTCTGGAAGAGCTGGGGGTTCGCCCGGCCTGTGCGAACGCTGGAGAAGTCGTCTTTGGCGACCTCCACGGCCTTCTGCATGCGAGTGGTGGCATCGGAAAGTACGTCCGCGATCACGGGGGCTCCTTCTGGGTTCGCTACTCGGGTCAGTCTATCGACTGGTGGCGGGCTCGCCGTTGCTGACGATCGTGCCGAGTTCGGCGCCGAGGATCGCAGCGGTGACGTTGCCGTGCGGGGCCATGCCGAACACCTGCATCGGCATCCCGTTGTCCATGCAGAGGCTGAACGCCGTCGAGTCGACGACCTTGAGCCCGCGCTGCAGGGCCTCCTGGTAGCTGATGCGATCGATCTTGTGCGCGTCGGGGTTCGTGCGCGGGTCATCGGAGTAGACGCCGTCGACGCCGTTCTTCGCGACGAGCACGACCTCGGCATCGATCTCGAGGGCCCGCTGCGCGGCCACGGTGTCGGTGGAGAAATAGGGCAGGCCTGCTCCGGCACCGAAGATGACGACCCGGCCCTTCTCGAGGTGCCGCTCGGCACGACGCGGAATGTAGGGCTCGGCGACCTGTGTCATGGAGATCGCGGACTGCACGCGGGTCTCAGCACCGGCCTGCTCGAGGAAGTCCTGGAGGGCGAGGGCGTTCATCACGGTGCCGAGCATGCCCATGTAGTCGGCCCTGCCGCGGTCCATGCCGCGCTGGGAGAGCTCGGCGCCACGGAAGAAGTTGCCGCCGCCGACGACGATCGCGACCTCGACCGTGCGCGCGGCATCGGCGATCTCACGTGCGAGTGCGCTGATCACATCGGGGTTCACGCCGAGGGCACCGGCGCCGAACGCCTCCCCCGACAGTTTCAGCAGGACCCTGCGCTTGCGTTCCGTCATCCCGACCGATCCTTCCCGTCTGGGGTCAAAGCTACTGGTTCACCGGGCCGGGCGCAGTGCCGGTACCGGGGTGTTTTCGGCGGGCACCACCCGCCAGGCATCCGGAATCGCTCCGGACACAGCAAAGGAGTCCGGATCGCGAGCGATCCGGACTCCTTCGGGGCACTTACGCGCCGACCTTGAAGCGAGCGAAGTCGCTCACCGTGAGGCCTGCATCCGAGAGCACCTTCGCGACGGACAGCTTGTTGTCCTTCGCGTAATCCTGCTCGAGCAGTGCGACCTGCTTGAAGTAGGCACCGATGCGACCCTCGACGATCTTCGGGAGGGCGGCCTCGGGCTTGCCCTCCTCGCGTGTGATCTGCTCGACGATCGCACGCTCCTTGTCGACCGCCTCGGCGGGGACTTCGTCACGAGTGAGGTACTCGGGCGCGGCGAACGAGATGTGCTGGGCGACCGAACGGGCGGTCTCAACGTCGGTACCGGCGTAGCCGAGCACGACGCCGACCTGCGGCGGGAGGTCCTTCGACGTCTTGTGCAGGTAGATCGAGAACTGCTCGCCCTTGACGAGACGGATGCGGCGGAGCTCGACCTTCTCGCCGAGAATCGCAGCCTCTTCGTCGATCACGGTCGCGACGGTCTTGCCGTCGGCCGGAGCGGCGAGTGCAGCTTCGACGTTGTCGGCGCGGGCCGCTGCGACAGCAGCGAGCACGCGGTCGGCGAGGCCGACGAACTTGTCGCCCTTGGCCACGAAGTCCGTCTCGCAGGCGAGCTCGATCATGGTCGCGGTGCCGTCGCCGTTGTCGACGGCGGCGACGAGGCCCTCGGCGGTGGAGCGGTCGGCGCGCTTGGCATTGCCCTTCGCGCCCTTCAGGCGGAGGATCTCGACCGCCTTCTCCATGTCGCCGTCGGCTTCGACGAGTGCGTTCTTGGTGTCGACCATGCCGGTGCCGAGGCGCTCGCGCAGGTTCTTGACGTCTTCGAGAGTGAAGTTGGCCATATCTCTGAAGTCTCCTGAACTCGTGGTCTTACTTGGACTCGGCGGCGTCGACCTCGACCTCGACGACGGCCTCGGCTGCTGCCTCGGCGTCGGCGGCGGACTCGGTCGCAGCCTCGGCGGTCTCGTCGGCGGAAACCGCCTCGACGACCTCGGCGACCTCTTCGGCCTCAGCCGTTGCGCCGTCGACCTTGGCGGTCTCGGGCGAGGACTGCTCGGGCGTGCCGGCCTGGAGGAGCTCCTGCTCCCACTCGGCGAGCGGCTCGACGGCGGAGACGTTGCCCTCGGCCTCGGGCTTCTGGTGGCGCTCGATGAGGCCCTCGGCAGCAGCGTCGGCGACGATGCGGGTGAGCAGGCTCACCGAGCGGATGGCGTCGTCGTTGCCCGGGATCGGGTACTGGACCTCGTCGGGGTCGCAGTTGGTGTCGAGGATGCCGATGACGGGGATGCCGAGCTTCTTGGCCTCGTCGATCGCGAGGTGCTCCTTCTTGGTGTCGACAACCCAGAGCGCCGACGGCGTCTTCGTCAGGTTGCGGATACCGCCAAGCGACTTGTGCAGCTTGTCGAGCTCGCGCTTCTTGATGAGGAGTTCCTTCTTGGTGAAGCCACTCGTGGTGCCTTCGAAGTCGAGCTCCTCGAGCTCCTTCATGCGCGCGAGGCGCTTGGAGACCGTCTGGAAGTTGGTGAGGAGGCCGCCCAGCCAGCGCTGGTTCACGTAGGGCTGGCCGACGCGGGTCGCCTGCTCGGCGATCGCGTTCTGCGCCTGCTTCTTCGTGCCGACGAAGAGGATGGTGCCGCCGTGGGCGACCGTCTCGCGCACGAAGTCGTACGTCTTGTCGATGTAGGCGAGCGACTGCTGCAGGTCGATGATGTAGCTGCCCGAACGCTCCGTGAGGATGAAGCGCTTCATCTTCGGGTTCCAACGGCGGGTCTGGTGCCCGAAGTGAACGCCGCTGTCGAGCAGCTGGCGAATGGTGACGACGGCCATGAGCCGTACTCCTTTGTTCTCAGTTGTCGCTCCGGCCGGCGGCTGGAGCCCTGGCGCCCGGCACGGCTCCGCCGGTATCTGCCGCGAGGCAGGAACTGGACTGAGTGGAGTCGTCGGCCGAAATGGCGCGCGTAGTCACCCCGGAAGACCGGGGTGCTCCCGATACTCTACCATCGGCACTCCCCCTCCCCAACCGCGGTCGGCACGGATGCCTCCACCGCTCCGACTTCGGCGCGAGCGGATGCCTCGGGCGAGCCGAGCATCGGAGGATGAACGCTCGAACACGCCGCCGACGGGCCGCGACCCTCGCATCATCGATCTCGGCGATCGCCGTGCTGGCATGGGCGCTGACAGAGTCTGCGGCGTTGGCGGCGGCGCCTCCGTTCCCGGCAGCGACGGTCGCGCCAGTCTCCCCTGCCGGCACAGCGGCACAAGACGAACCGTCGGAGCCGTGGCGATGGCCGGTGCCGGCACCGATCCGTGTCGTCGCCCCGTTCCGCGCCCCGCCCACGCCCTACACCGCCGGCCATCGCGGCATCGACATCGCCGCGTCGTCCACCGCCGCCGTGACCGCTCCCGCTGGCGGGGTCGTCAGCTTCAGCGGGAGGGTCGCCGGGCGACCGGTCGTCGCGATCGACCACGGTGGCGGCGTCGTGAGCGCGATCGAGCCGGTCTCGGGGTCGGTCACGGCCGGCACGCCGGTAGCGGCGGGCGACGCGATCGGCACGGTCTCGACGGGCGGCCACTGCGACTCGGGGTGCGTGCACTTCGGGGTGCGGATCGATGGCAAGTACGTCTCGCCGTATCTGTTCCTCGGCGGGCTGCCGCGATCGGTGCTGCTGCCCTCGACCTGAGTCAGGCCCGCGGGTGGGCCGTGCGATAGCTCTGCTTGAGCCGCTCCGACGAGACGTGCGTGTAGATCTGGGTGGTGCCGAGGCTCGCGTGCCCGAGGAACTCCTGCACGGCACGCAGGTCGGCGCCGCCGTCGAGCAGGTGCGTGGCCGCAGTGTGGCGGAAGGCGTGCGGGCCGCTCGGCCCCGTGCCAGGGATCTCGGCGAGGATGGCGGCGACGAGCCGGTAGACGCTCCGCACCCCGAGGCGGGCTCCGCGTGCGCCGAGGAACACGGCTCTCGTGACAGGCGTGGTCGGAGCGCTCGCACTCGCACTCGCACTCGCACTCGCACTCGCGACGATCGCCGGCCGAGCCTCGTCGAGATACCGGTCGATCGCGCGGGCCGCCGGGGCCCCGTAGGGAACCATCCGCTCCTTGGAGCCCTTGCCGAGCACGCGCACGATGCGCCGCCGTCGATCGACATCGTCGAGGTCGAGCCCGACGAGCTCCGAGACGCGGAGCGCCGAGGCGTAGAGCAGCTCGATGATCGCGAGGTCGCGCACCTCGGCGGGCGAGCCGCCGGCAGCCCGGTCCGAGAGCGCCGCGAGGGCGTCGGTGACCGCCTGCTCGGTGATGACGCGCGGCAGCGTGCGCTGCGCCCGCGGCGCCTTCAGCCTCGCTCCGGGATCGGCTTCGAGCAGTCCGCGGCGGGTGAGCCAGGCGGTGAATCCCCGAGCGGATGCCGCGCGCCGCGCGATGCTCGTTCGGGCGAGCCCTCGCTCGGTGGCCGCCCAGAGCCAGTCGCGCAGGAGCGGCAGGTCGATCGCCGCGGCCACCGCCGGGCCCCGCGCCTCGGTGAACGAGATGAGTTCGACGAGGTCGCTCCGATAGGCGGCGACGGTGTGCGGCGAGTACCCGCGCTCGATCGCCACGTGCGACAGGTAGTCGTCGAGCAGCTGGTCGAGGTTCACCACTCCAGCTTGCTCCCCGTCAGGCCGAGGCGGCACGCGGCGCGCCCGGCGCCCGGGACGAGGTCTAGGGCGGTTCTCACGCCGTGCCGAGCTTGCGCGAGAAGCGCTCGAGACGGGCCTCAGGCGACAGCGACTCGACCTCGGCGAGGAACGCCTCGTCGAGCGTCGTGACCGCCGGGTACGGGCCCACCGGCACGACCGACGTCACGATGCCGTCGGGATAGAGATGCACGAGGGAGAAGCTGCGGCCCCCGTTGACGCCGACGAGCGCTCGCGGCGACGCCGAGAGATCCATCGTGTACGCGGTGGCTCCCGCGACGGAGACGGGGATGCCGGCGAAGCTGCCGTTCGTCGCGTAGTGGAGGTGCCCCCCGAGGATGAGCCGCACATCTCGGCCGCGAACGACCTCGGCGAGGCGATCCTGGTCGCGGAGCTCGAGCACGTCCATCAAGGCGATCGGCGTGGCGATGGGCGCGTGATGCAGCGCGATGACCGTGCCGTGCACGGCGGGCTGCTCGAGCGCGGCGTCGAGCCACTCGATCGAGGCGTCGTCGAGTTCGCCGTGGTGGAATCCGGGCACCGTGGAGTCGAGCGCGATGATGCGGAGGCCGTCGACCTCGACGATGCCGTGAACCGGTTCGTCACTCGCGGGCTCATCGAGCAACCCGCTGCGGAACGCGGCCCGCTCGTCGTGGTTGCCCATCACCCAGACGAGCCGGGAGCCCATGCGCGCGGCGAGCGGTTCGAGTGCGAAGCGCGCGAGCCGGTAGGCGTCGGGCTCACCGAGGTCGGCCACGTCTCCGGTGACGACGATCGCATCGATGCCCCCGCCGAGTCGTTCGAGCTGTGCGGAGACCTGCGCGAGCGCTTGGACGGTGTCGGCGACGCCGCCGAGCGGTTCGCCGCCGTGCAGGAGGTGCGTGTCGCTCACCTGGGCGATTACGTGTCGGGCTGCGGGGTACTGGCCGAGTTGCGGGTGCTGCATCGGGGGCCCTCCTTCCGCCGTCAGCCTAGGCCGTGCCCCCGACGACGGGCGGGAGCGCACGGCCGAACACGCGGATGGCGGCATGACGAGACGGCACTCGGCAGCGGGCACCGACCCGGCCGTTCGTCAGGCCCTCCGGGCCCGCAGCCAGCCGAGCGGATGCCGCGTGATCTCGCCGACCGCCTCGAGCCCGCCGAGCGCACCCATCACCGCCGACGGCGTCATTCCGCACCGCCGAGCCACTTCGGCGAGCTCACGAGGGCTGCGCGTGCTGAGCGCGTCGAGCACGCGCACCGCCTCAGGAGATCTCGCCGTGCCGTGCTGTCGGCGCTGATCGGCGCCCGGAGCCGAGCCCGGCCCGTTGCCGTCGACGGGCGTGCCACCCCGCGCTCCCCCGACGAGTTCCGCCATATGCTCGGCATCGGTCACGCACACGGCGTCGTACTCGCGCAGGAGCCGATGGCATCCCGCGGAGGCCGGGCTCGTGACCGGGCCGGGCACCGCCCCGAGCGGCCGGCCGAGGGCCGCGGCGTGCCCTGCCGTGTTGAGCGAGCCCGAGCGGAACCCTGCTTCGAGCACGACGGTGCCCTCGCTCGCCGCCGCAATTAAACGGTTGCGCTGGCGAAAGCTACGATCTATGCGTGACCACCGAAACGAGCTCGCGCCGCGCCGCCATCTACGCTCGCATCAGCGAGACCGTTGCCCACCGCGACAAGGTCGCCGACCAACTCGAGCAGTGCCGCCGCCTCGCCGACCGTCGAGGCTACATGGTCATCGCCGAGTTCGCCGACGACGGTATCGGCGCACTCGGCGACAAGACGCGCCCGCGTTTCGAGGCGCTACTCGATGCCGCGCTCCGCGGCGAGTTCGACATCATCCTCGCCACCGAGGAGGAACGACTCGCCCGCAACGTGCCCGAGAAAGCCGAGTTGCAGGCGGCGTGCATGGAAGCGGGCGTCGTTTGGGAGACCGATCGGGACGGTTTCGTCGACCCGGCGACCGAGGCGGGAGAGTTCTTCTCAACCATGCGCGCCGCAATGGGCCGCATGGAGTCCCGGCGCAAGGCATCCCGCCAGCGTGCCGCGAACGCCGACCGAGCGGCCCGAGGCGAGCCGAACCCGGGCCGACGCCGCTACGGCTACGAGCGCGACGGCATGACGCCACGCGAGCCCGAGGCCGCGGTCGTCCGACGCATCTTCGAGCACATCGCCTCGGGTGGGTCCGTGCGGGGCATCGCACTCGACCTCGAGCGCGAGGGCGTCGCCCCCGGCACCGCCAAGAACTGGCGCCCCGCGCGCATCCGAGAAATCGGCGCAAATCCGCACTACGCCGGGGCCATGCGTTACAAGGGCGAGGTCATCCCGTCAGCGCACATCAAGCCAATCGTGGACTCCGAGCTCGCCGAGGAGGTCCGGGCCATCCTCGCCGACCCGACCCGGCGCACGTCCCCGGGGACCGCGCCCCGACACCTCCTCTCGAACATCGCCGCGTGCGGGTCCGAGGGGTGCGAGGCCCGCATGGTCTACATGCGGTCCTACGTCTGCACACGCGACACCGCACACGCGCAGATCGCCAAGCACGTCGTCGAGCCTCGTGTACTCGAGGCAGTAGCCCTGGCCTTCCTCACGATGGGCCGCAACCTCATCCCGGCGCCTGAACGGGCCACCATCGCCCACCTCGTCGAGGCCCACTCGCGCAACGAGCAGGCGGTGGCGGCAACCATCGCGGACCGCAACGAGCAACTCATTACGCCGACCGTGGCCCGTGGGGAACTCGCGCGACTCAAGGTTGAGCGCGTCGCCATCGAGGCAGACCTCGAGCGAGCGCGCCTCGCTTCTGGCGCTCTCACGCCGCTCGTGGCGGTGGTCAACGAACTCCTCGAGACAGACGCCGAGGCGCTCCCGATGGCGGATGCCCACGCGGCGATGGAGGACCTCATCGAGCGGTTCACGGCGCTCCCCATGGAGCAGCAAAGAGACACGGTCCGCTCGCTTCTCGAGGTGCAGGTCGACCCGTTCTACACGACGGACGCCGACGGACGCCGACAGGCGAACCGTGGTCAACGGATCCACATCTGGCACAAGATCGCCACACACCTCAACCCGGATGCCGTCGACCCCGGCGAGGGCAACTCGGGGCCGCGACCCGACGCGGCGCTCCGCAAGGTGCCGCGAGCGCTCCGCGCCTCCTCCTAGCCTCACCTCCACGAGGCCCTCGTCCATAGCGACGGGGGCCTCGTCGGTTTACACGCCCTCGCCGGGTGAGGGCGTCGCCCCAACTCCGGGCGAGGTGCCAACCGATGACCGAACGCGTCACGGTGGTGTTTCACGCGTCTATCTCTATTACTTGCTCGAGGTTGTTGTCGTAATAGCCAGGAAAGGGAGATAGAGCCAAGAACGTCACCGTGACACGTTCTGTCACCAGCCTGCACGGCCCGCATCGCACGCGCATGCGCGCCCACACCGTGGGCACACTGGCGCACTACTCCTGTGAGGGAAAAGACCCTCTTGCCCGCCCAATCGTGGTGGGCCCTTTTCGTGCGCTCTATGCGTCACCTGACATCAGAGAGGAGGCGCCCGTGCTCCATCACGTCTGCCCCGAGTGTGGCGATGCGTTCGACGCCACGAGACCCGCCGAGACCTGTAGCGGACGCTGCCGACAACGCCGGTACACGCGGCGCCGCCACGACCGCCTCGAGGCTGAGACCGCCGCACGTCGCACCCGCGCCGCCACGCTCCTCGCGCTGCACTCGGCGACCATCCGCGAGGGCATGGCTCTGCTCAACATGGATGCCGTGCGCCCGGAACTCGACGCCATCGGCGCCGAACTCGAAACGCTCGTCGGCGCCTGACCCTGAGCACCCGCCGCCGTAGTGGCGGACTCCTCCGATGTCCCCGGCTCGACCGGGGCGTCCATAGGTGGGACACATCGCGGCCCTCGGGCTCGTACACAAGCCATCGCACCGGCTGGCCCCGGCGCGAGTACGAGACCGGGGGCCACTCCTGTTCCACCGACCCGCTGCGTCCGCCAAGGCGCCAGCATCCACCCCCACCACCCAGGACACTCATGACGACCTCATCACCCCTCGAGGCACTCGCCCGCAACCCTCGCGCCGATGCACGCTCATCGGGCCGCTACGCCCGCGCCTACGAGCGCAAGCTGGACGACGACGGCCTCGGCATCGCGGTCGCCTGCCCGGCCCCTGTCCTCCTCGTCGACCTGGCCCTCGCGGCGGTCGCTACCGGACGCATTCTCTACCGTCGCGGCGCCCTCATCCTCACCGAGACAGGCGACCCGGTCGCGCCGACCGGGGAACTCCTCGACCGCATCCACGCGATGCTCGACGCGCTCCCACATGTCGCCGACGCCCGCGAGCCCTACCGCGACATCCGGACCCTCATGGCGACCGGCTCGGCGTTCCGAGCCGAGTACGTTCGGCTCGTCCACGACGCCCTCCGTGCCTCGCTCCCGACGTACCGCACCCCTCGCGCCCCTCGAGCCGACCGAGGCCCCGCGATGAGCGCCAGCGAGCGCAAGGCCGCTCAGCGAGCCCGCGAGCACGCCGCCGAGGTCGCCTCCGCCCGCGCGTGGCTCCTCGAGCGCCTCAAGGCGGTCGGCTCCACCGCCGTCGGTCGACGCGTCGCATCTGAGGGCCTCCACGCTCAAGCGGTCGACGCCATCGAACTCAGGTGGGGCGCCGACGAACTCATCCCCAGCGAGGACGGCATCGGATGGCGGGTCCCATCACGGCGCGCGTTCTACGCCGTTGCCGACCACGTCCTCGGTGCCCGCCAGCGCACCGCCCGCGCACGGTTCTACGTCATCCCCGCCGAGCCCAACCGCGACCCGTACGAGGAGCCCCGCACCGTGACCGAACGAATCGCCGACGCCGTTGAGGTCGCCGCCGCAACCATCGCCGAGCGCGTCGCGGACGCTGCCGCCGCCATCCTCTCTCGGCGCTCTCGTGGCGAGGTCCCGACGTTCGACGAGCAACGGGACTACCTCGCGGCGTTCCTCGCTCGACGACGGACCACGGCGCCCGCATCTGACCCAACCGAAAGGCACCAACATGCTCTCGACTGACCTCGCCCCGTCCGGGCCTGACATCGTCGCGCCGCTCGTCTGTCGCCTCCGCTCGCGCGAGGTGCTCCCCCGCGAGTTCCGCCTCGTCGACGAGCCAACCCGCGCGAACGTCACCGTGTGGGCGCATGCTCGCGCGGTCCCTCCCGCGGACGCGTGGCGAGTGCTCCACATGTCGGCTCTCCGGCATGCATCGGGCTCCCTCCGCCGCGCTCAGCAACCGACACCCGACGACCTCGAGGACGTCGCCGAGGCCGCACGTCGACTCGAGGCACTCCTCGGCGCCCATCACTGACCCCACCCCCTAACGGAGACCTCATGACGATCCCCAAGCCCACCCCGCCCGCCGCTCCTCTCGAGTTCATCGCGCCGCCGACGAGCGACGCCGACGACGCGACGCCCCTTCCTGAGGACCTCGATGGCGCCGCCGCGTGGGCGGAAATCACCGCCCTCCGCGGCGAGTCCCGCGAACTCAAGGCGCGCATCGTCGCGCTGAGGGCGGAGACCGCCGACGCCGAGTCGAGCATCGAAGCTGCCAAGGCCAGCATCGCCGAACTACAGGAGGCGCGCGTCAAGGCCGAGGCGGAGCACGCTGAGGCCCTCATCCCGTACCTTCGCCGCGCCGCCTTCCACCGCGCGGCTCGCCGGTTCCCGGTGCTCGTCCCGTTGTTCGATGACCTCGATGACCTCCTCGTCGGCGATGACGAGGCAACGGTCCTCGCCAGCGCCGAGCGCCTCGCGGGCGCCCTCACTCGCACGTCGACCCCGTCGGCGTCGCCGACGATTCCGGCGCCGTCCGTCGTTCGTCGCCCTGCCAACTAGCCCCCACCCACCGATAGGACACTCATGACCATCCCCGCCAGCATCAAGCCCACCGCCATCGAGACCCCGACCGTCCCTGAGTGGCTCGCAGCGGTCACGCCCGGACTCGGCGCCGCCCGCGTCGCCCTCGACGCCGCACGCGCCGCGCTCGCCGCCGTCAAGCGTCCCGAGGGCAAGACCCTCAACGAGGTCGGCATCCGCACATCGTCGACCGAGTGGAAGCCCGCCCCGCGGGTCTCGAGCGCCGACTTTGACGCGGTCCGCGTCGCGTGGGAGACCTACGACCACGACCGCAGCGCCGCCGAGCGCGTCCTCGACCGCGCGGTCGAGCGGTTCGAGGGGCTCCTCTACGGCGCCGCTCTCGACGGCGAGGCGGTGGAGGCTCGCCGCGCTGCCGCGGAGGCCACCGTCGAGTCCATCGACGCCGACCTCGAGAACGGCTCCCACACTGGCACACAGCGCCGCGCCCTGGAGGCCGACCGCGTCATGGCGGCAACCTACGCGCTCATCACCGCACCGGGTTCCCTCCGCGTCCTCGCCCTCGGTGGCAAGGTGACCGCACTGGACACGGCGGGTCGCGTTGCCGCTGAGGCGGGCCCGGGCTACGCCCACCGCGTCGAGACTGGCCGCGTTTACACGGCCTACGGGGTGACCAATGGCTGAGCCGGTCGTCACCTACCGCCTCGACGCCGTCGACCTCGGCCCGCAAGACCCGGGCCCGTACACGATCGAGGAGCGCAACGGCGACGGGACGGCCCATGTCCCGGTTAGCGGCCCAAGCGCCGACGCCAAGCCCATCCCGATGTTTTCGCTACGGGACATCGGCCTCCGCTGATCTACCGCCGAGAGGCGCCCGTCCCCGCGCCGGGTGCCTCTCGTGTCCCACCAACTTCAAGCCAAGGAACGACATGACCGGGCCCACACCTATGTCTGCACGTGACGCGTTCAACGACATCCCCGGCGCTGGCAACCTCCCGCGCCGCGCTAAAGACCGACTGCGCCGACGTGCTGCCAGTCTGCGGCGCTTCACCGAGGAGGACGCCGGGACGTGTCCCGAGGGGCTCCGGCCCGGGTACTCCGCTCGCGAGTGGCAATCACTCTCGCCCTCGGCTCGGCGCGTGTGTCTCCTCGCGGTCCTCGTGACCCAACATCACCGCGACCTCTAGAGGGCACTGAGCGGGCGGCAGCGGGACGGATTCGCGGGAGTATTCCGCTCAACGGGCTCCGCTCGCTTCTAGGCATCGACGCTCAGCGTGCTCCCTTGGTCGTCCCGGCCCGCAGGTCCGGCGTCGTGGGGCCGCGCTCAACGAGGCGATGTTGTCGCCCGCCGAACGGCGCCTGTCGCCATTTCACCGTCGCTCTCGGCGTGACGTACTTGTAGTCGCTCGGGTCGCCCGAACGTGTCCAGGTGATGCCCATGCCACCCTCACCCCAACTCATCCGGTCCACGAGTGGTGCGTCAATGAGCATCCTCGCCCCCGGCTCGAGGACGTCTTTGCCGTCCCATGGCTTGTCGTCACTCTCAGTGTCCTCGAAGTCCACGCGAACGTCCCGCGCTGCCGCGTCGCCGTGGTTCACGATCGCGAGGTCTCGAGTGAACAGGCCGTCGCGCGGCCTCATCTCCTTGCCCCACTCGAGCACGAGCTTGGGTTGCGGGTGGTAGCGCACGCGCTGCCTGTACGCGAGCCAACTCACGAGTAGAGCGGCGAGCGAAACGACAAACGCCACACCCGACGCGATGTTCTGCCACTCCCATGTCATGAGGTCCTCGAGCACGATGCCAACTGTACGGCCCGCGTATGACGTGCGGTACGTCCGACGGCAGGCCCATCTTCCGCCGAGGGGGTGGGGAGGGGCCCCAAGTACCCCCGTCGCTTCTCCCCCGAAGAGGCATAGCGCCTCTCTGTCCGTACCGTGGCGCCTCCCAGTTTTTCGCCGACCATCCTTCGCGCCCCTCGACCCGATTGGACTCACATGACCGACACTCCCGCCTCTCCGCGCATCAACCACGAGGAGCACTGGACGCAATCCGCACGCGACGCCGTCGACACGGTCCTCAAAGCACGACCCGACCTCGCTGGCGCCGAGTCCTCCATGCTCGTCGAGGTCGCGGAACTCATCACCGCCGCTGACGACCTCATGCGTGAGGCGCGGTCGACGAGCATGACCGCGACTGGTTCAAAGGGCCAACTCATCGCATCGCCTCTCATCGTGGAGGCGCGCCTCCACCGCACTGCTGCGGGCGCGCTACTCGGCAAGCTGGCCCCACCTCGACCCGCTCAGGGCTCTCGCGGCGGCAACGGGAGGTTCCGCGCACGGATGGACGGCACGGTCTCCGGTCATGCGCCCGCCGCGGAGGCCGCAGGGGACCGCGTCGCGGCCCGGCTCGGACGGTCGCGTCAGACCGTCATCGTCGAGCGTCCGCCGTTCTAGTTGGACGAACCCGCCGCGCTGGTTGCATCAGCGACCTCGAGGCGTTCGTAGCGTCGCGGCGCGATGGGCACGGCGACGCGGTCCGTCCATCCCTCTGGCGGTACTCCTTGCATGATGATTCGCGAACCGTCGACCTCCGCGTAAGCGACGGCACCGCTGAACGCATAGACGTCACCAACGTTCATGCCGACATCGCGCACCATCAACTTGACTCGAAAGACCAACACCTCGGGTCGCTGGATGCCTTCCTGGTCCAGTACGTCGGCCAACACGAACTTGCGACGCCACGTCATGACTAGGCGCCCACCCGGCATCACCCACAGAGGGCCCGCGTGACCCTCCGGGAGTTCATCCAGAACGCCCCCATCCGGGTCGATCATGTCTATTCGCGCGGGCACGGCGGACACGTTTTCCACGATGATGTTCAGCGACTCGCGGAACACGGCGTGATCCCCGCGCTTGAACTCCCGTGGTGCGCCGAGAATCCCCCATCTGTCGTTGTCGCCCCGTATTTCGAGCGGGAAGCCATGGGATACGTCACCGACGGCGGGTCGCGCATCCATGAAAACGCTCGGCGCAAGTGCGTCGAGTCGCCGCTCCTCTCGTTGGCGGGCATCGCGAGCGCGCTCCGCCTGCTCGATTTCCATCGACTGAGTGCGCTCTGCTCGCTCGCGCTCGGCGTCCTGTCGTGCGGAGACTGCCTCAGCCTGCGCGTGAGCAAGTTCTTGCTTCTGGACGGCCACCTGACGCGCCGCCGAGCGGGCTTGAGACTCCGTCCATGTCGCTGCCCTCTTCGCCCACACCCCGGCGTAGACCGCGGCGATTAGCGCGCCCACTGTCGCTACCGCGGCGATCCAACTGGGGACGGCCTCCCCCACGACATCCACACCCATCGACATGCCGCAACCGTAGCGGCACCTACCTACCCAGAACCCCACGGCACGCGCCGTGGGGTTTCTTCCGTGCGCCTCGAGGAGGCCCCATGTCCACCGACGTCGCCTTCTCGACGCTCGCCCAAGTCGGTTCGGCCTCCCTCGGCGCCGACGTCAGCGGCGTCCTCGGCGACTCGTCTCGGCGCGGGGGTAGCGCCCCATGTCGCGGCGCTGATTGACTACGCGTGATGACCGCACCAGTCCCAGAGGGTTGCCCGCCGCCCGATGCCGTCCCGATGGAAGGGACGTTCTACCGGCTCGCCGCCCGTCGCCACGCCGTCGGCGACATCACCGAGGAGGACTCGTGGCTGCGCCCCTACGCCACGCACGGGAACGGCTACTACAAGCGGCAGGAGGAGTGCGATGCGCACGGGCTCTCCATCTATGCCTCAGAGGACGACATCGAGCGCGCCCGCATCTTTGTCCCGAGCCTCGGTACCAAGCCAATCGCCGAGGTGGTCATCACGCTCAACGATGGCACGCTAGCCCACAGGCCTCTCCCGAATGTCACAACCCATGGCGAGACTCACCATGACTGGTGGACTACTCCCCATGACCTCATCCCACAAGCCAGAGTCGTCAAGCCAGGGAGGGAGCCCGAATGATCGATTTCACCTCTCTCCAACTGTTCGGCGCCCCGCTTGAGCACGTCGAGACGTACATCTACTACGACGGGCCCAAGGCTCTCGCCCTACGCTCGTCCATCTATCCGCTCGTCTACCTCATCAACACCGTCGAAGAGGATGAGTACACCGGTGAGACCATCACGCTCGCGGTTGCCATGACCGAGCAGCGGTTCCTTGCGGTCCGGTCGGGCACCATCTCCTTCCGCGATGCCTTCACCGGCGCACCGTTGGGCAGTCTCTTGCGGATTGATTGGTCCTACGACGAAGGGATCGGTGAGGCAGAGGACAGCGGCCCCGCCGCCGTCGCCACCTTGACCAATATCGCCGTGCTCGACGCGCGTGAGATTCCGGCGTACTGGCTCCCCGCCCGCGAAGCCCGCCTCAACCTGCCCACCGAGACTGTCACGCCTTACAGCGACCGGAACCTTGTCGACCTGTCGGCGGCTCAGGACCGAACTGTGTTCGCCGTCGAGGTCGCGTCGTCGCGCTCCAACATCACGTCGCTCCCTGCCAAGACATCCGGCCAGTTCCAAGTAGCGCTCGCTGGCGAGTTCGAGGCGCTCGCGCGCGAGGTCGCCAGCGGATCAGTCGCCAAGGAACTATTCGCCTCCGTCCTCGACTTGCAGGCGGCATCGTTCGTCATGGTGTTCGCCGTCGAGACCCATTCGTGGATCCAAGAGCCTGTTGACGTCACCGACGTCCTGTTCGAACGGCTCCTCGACATGGTCGAGGCTGTCGCCAGCGGCGACGAGGCCACGTTCCTCGCCGCGATGCGTAAGCACGACCGCAGGGCGCGCGCTCGTTTCCTCGACATGCTCAAGCCGCTCGCCGCGGTCGACAGCGGTCTCACGATCACCACCGCTTTGGCGTTCCGGGGCTCGACCACTCGCGCGTCAGCCAGCGCCGATCACGTCCGCGGGGCCGTCGACGCCATCGAGGCCGTCCTACCCGAGGAGCACCCGGTGAGCGTCACTCGCGGCATCCTCACCGGCCTCGTCTTGCGCACTCAACGCTTTGAACTTGTGGACCTCGCCACAGGCGACACCTACAAAGGCAGCATGACCGACACAGCCACCGAGGAGGCAAACGGGCTCACGGTCGGAGATACGAGTTTCGTGTCTGCCTCGATCAACGCCGTCATCCCATTCGCCGAGGAAGACGCGGGCAAGGGCATCAGGTACGTGTTGGAGCACATCGCACCGCACAACTAAACCTGCCCGAGTTCACGCTCGAGTCGGGGGCCTTTTCGTGGTTGCGGCGACGGGTTCTGCCACGATGTCCCCATGGACTGGCCCCGCCTCATCGTCATCGTGCTCTACGCCCTCGGCCTCGTGCTGCCGCTTTCCGGCGCGTGGTTGGTCTTTCGACACGCCAAGGCGACTATCGCGACGCAAGTGCGCAAGTCGGCAATCTTCAACCGGTTGCGCGATGACTGGCACGCCGCCACCGCTGAACTTCGCACTACAGGCATCCACGGCGCCGAGCTGAGCGACGCGACCAACCGCGTAAATGCCGAGTACGACGCGAAGTTCAAGTCCGAGGGCCTCGTCACTCCGAACTACGAGAACGTCGGCAAGGAGACCTCCGACGACATCGTGGCGCGCGCATTTCAGTTGGTGTCGGATGGTAACTCTCGCAGCGCTTGGCTGGTGGCAGCGGGCTTGGCGCTTGGCACCGTCGCGAGCATCGTCGCGCTCTACCTCCCGCCTCCCGCGTAGCTTCCAACAACAAGGCCCCCGGCCCGAGTTCATCACTCGAGTCGGGGGCCTTTCGGCGTTCCCGCCCTTGGCTGGCCGTGCTACGCGCGCCCCTCCTGCCGACGGCGGCGCCGGGCAAGCATCGGCTCCCGGCGTCGCGCGGCCTTTGCTGCCTCGTCGATGCCTAAGAGCGTGTCGAGTGTCGATGCAACGGACGCGAGGGAGCCAGCCATGACCTCGAGTCGGCGTTCGTTCGCGTCGGCGAGCTGCCACATCTTGTGCTCGTAGTTCTCCTCGGCCGAGGCTTCCCCGAACGCATCAAGGTCCAACACGAACACATCCGAGTAGCGCCTCAGCTCACCGGAGCGCGTCACGCGGCCTCTCGGGTCGTTGTACGAGGCTGTGACCTCGAACCGGTGCGGGACCGACGTGATGTTGAACATGTTCAAGTTGGAGTCGACGTACCATCGCATCACCCGCCCGGGTGCTATCTGTGGGATGACAAACCGGCCGCCGAACACCTCCGCGAGTGCCTCGTTCCGACCATCTGTTGTCCTCGTGCTCCGCACCATTGGGTCGGCCCTGAGTGTCACGTCGGTGGCCGGTGTGCTCGAGATGTTCTCGACGCTGACGAAGATCATCGTGTTCGACTTGAACCAAAAGTCGACTACGAGATAGGGTCGCGCCTGTTCCTCTTGCTCGGCAATGTATGCGCGCAACTGGCGTAGCGCGGCCCACGCCGCGACCCCGGCAACGATCAGCGTGCCGAGCCCCACGAGCACCGTGCCGAACGTCGCCAGCATCGCCCCGAGAGCCCAGAGCGCGGACCACTGTTCAGCCGTCGGCCATCCTGCCAAATCCCACCAGCCCATCATCATGCGCCAACCGTAGCGGCGCCCACGGTCTTGAGCGCCGCTTCCACCCGCGCGCCGGACCCTCGTCGCACTATCGTGGGGCTTGTCAGCCCGGGGGTGTTAGGTCCACTCCCGGGCTGGCCTCATGGCGTCGGGATGCCGCGCTCCCTCGCGATCCACGACACGAGGTCGTAGAACTCGATGTCGCTGACGTGCTCACCGCAGAACCGCCCGACTTCCTCGCACAGCTTGTAGAACTCGGCCACGTTGTCTCTCCATCCCGGCGCCACCGTGGCGCCCTGGGAGCGACACTAGGGGCAGTCGGGAGCATAGTGCAACTCGATGGTTGCACTACGAGAGTCGACGTTCGCGAGTCGACTCACGCGGCTCGAGTCGGTGGGTCACGCGAGGATGCCCTCATGCAGACCACACCCTCGCCGCTCGTCGAGGTAGCCGTCCGGTTCACCACCGAGGCGGGCCGCTCGCTCGTCCTCACGGTCGACCCGACCAACTTCCGCGTAGATGTCCGCTCGGGCGACCTCGCCGACATCTCCTCCCCAGCACGGGAGGCCATCGTCGTCGGCGTCCAACGCGCCATCGCGCTCGAGCGCGACCCACGCACGCCGTAGCCTCGAGGCATGAGCAACGAGGTCGACGTCGATGGCTTCCCTCCCGCACCAACGTGCTCGACGTGCGGCGCCGTGCTCGAGCCTGAGCCGATAGCCTCCGCCATCCGGGTCGTCGTCGCGTACGCGTGCCCGGTGCACGGCGTCGACTCCGTCCTCGACCCGTTCGGCGACTCACCTGTCACATAGATCGACGAATCTGCTGCAGGAACCTCCATTTCGTGGGCGCGGCGCCGCAGGGCAGTTCGGAGATGACCGCCCCGGTGTCGACGATCCGCGAGAGCAGCGTCTCGTGGCCCATCGGGTAGAAGCGGTCGACTCCCCCGGCGAGGAAGGCGACCGTGGTGCCGTGGCTCGCGAGTGCTGAGCGGTGCGCCATGCCGTCGATGCCGTAGGCCCCACCGCTCACGATCGTGAATCCGCGATCGACGAGCCCGGCGGATGCCTCCATCGTGACGTGCTCGCCGTAGCCGGTCGCGGCGCGGGCGCCGACGAGAGAGATCGAGGCGGACGAACCGTCGAGCGCGTGCTCGCGCCCCCGAACCCACAACCCGAGCGGCGCGTGGATGCCGAGCTCGTCGACCCCGAGAGGCCAGGATGCGTCGGTCGGGACGATGAGGCGGGCCCTGACCCGAGCCGCCTGCTCGAGCGACCTGGCGAAGGCGCCGAGTTCGAGCCTCGGTGACCAGCGTTCGAGGCCCGACCTCGCCTCCCGTTCGTCGACCGAGCCGCCCGCGCGCGAGAGCGCGTCGACGAAGGCGAACGGAGTCACGGACTCGAGGATGAGCGAGGCCGCTCCGACCGCACCGATCGCGTCGATCGCGCGGCCGAGGAGGCCGTCGCCCGGTTCGGCGACCGAGCCGAGCAGCGCGCGGGCGAAGATCTCGTCGAGAGCCGGGTCGTCGGCGATCGGTGCGGATCGCACTGCGGAGAGCGCGGCGCGAAATCCGGCCGCTTCACGATGGAGGGTGTTCACAGTGGGAGTCCCTTTCTGAGGAAGAGTGCACGGCCGACGTGGTCGAGGCGGGGAACCGCTGCGCCGTCGAGGTCGGCGAGGGTCCACGCGACCTTCAGGATCCGGTCGTAGCCGCGCATCGTCACGCCGCCGAGTTCGAGCGCACGGTCGAGGTCGGCGGTCGCGCGTCCTCCGGGGTGGAGCCCGCCCGCACCGCGCAGCCACGGGCCCGGCATCTGGGCATTGGTACGCCACGGGGTCTCGCGCAGCCGGTGAGCCGCGCGACCCCGGGCCTCGACGACCCGGTCGCGCGCGATCGCGGTGGAGATGCCGGGGCGTTCGGCCGCGACCCGAAGGCCCGCCGCGGTGATGCGCGGCACCTTGAGCTGCACGTCGATGCGGTCGAGGAGGGGCCCCGAGATGCGCGCCAGGTAGCGTCGCCGGGCGTTCGGCGGACAGGTGCACTCCGCGGCCTTCGACCCGTGATTGCCGCACGGGCAGGGGTTCGCAGCCAGCACGAGTTGGAATCGCGCCGGGAAGGAGGCGACGGCGTTCGCCCGGTGGATCGCGATCGACCCGGATTCGAGCGGCTGACGCAGCACGTCGAGCACCGCCGACGGGAACTCGGGCGCCTCGTCGAGGAACAGCACGCCGTGCGAGGCGCGCGCCGCGGCACCGGGTCGGATGAGCCGACTGCCGCCGCCGACCATCGCCGCCGCCGTGGCCGTATGGTGCGGCGCCTCGAACGGCGGGCGGAGCGAGAGACCCGCGACCGGAGGTCGACCTGACAGCGAACGGAGCGACGCGACCTCGAGGGCCTCATCGGGCTCAAGATCGGGAAGGATGCCCGGCAGACGGGATGCGAGCATCGTCTTGCCGGCGCCGGGCGGACCGAGCAGGAAGACGTGGTGGCCACCCGCCGCGGCCGCGAGCAGCGCCTCGACGGCGTCGTCGTTGCCCGAGACGTCGGCCAGATCTCCATGCGGCTCCTCCATCGCTCCGGTGGGATCGGCCCGTTCGGGCGCCGGCACCGCCTCGAAGACCCGTTCGTCGTACACGCCCCCGTGATGCGTCGCGGCGTCGAGCAGCGAGGCCACGCGAATCACGTTCACGCCGGGCACGAGGCCGGCCTCGTCACCGTTGGCGGCGGGCACCATGACGGTGTCGTAGCCGGCACGCACGGCGGCGAGCACGGCCGGGAGGATTCCGTCGATCGGCCGGAGCCTGCCGTCGAGCCCGAGTTCGCCGAGATGCACGACCCGCTCGACCGATTCCGCCGAGATCTCGCCCGCCGCCGCGAGGCAGGCGACGGCGATCGCCAAGTCGAAGCCCGAACCGTGCTTCGGCAGGGCCGCCGGCGAGAGGTTCACGGTCAGCCGCCGTTGCGGAAGCGGGCAACCGGCATTCACCGCAGCGGCGCGAACGCGATCGCGCGCCTCGCCAAGGGCGGCGTCGGGCAGGCCGATGATGACGAACGCCGGCAGCTGCGAGGACAGGTCGGCCTCGACCTCGACGACCGAACCGGTCAGGCCGAGGAGGGCGACGGACCGCGTGCGCGCGACGGGCATCAGTCGAGGCCCTCGAGGTGCTCGATGAGCGCAGGCGCCTCGGTGGGCGCGAGCACCGCGACGGCGTCGATGCGGATGCGGGACACCGCGGCATCCGTCGCCTCGCACCAGGCGATCGCGAGGCGCCGCATGCGTGCCAACTTTAGCGGCGTGATGGCCTCGAACGGGTGCCCGTAGTCGCCGGAGGTGCGCGTCTTGACCTCGACGAACACCGTGTCGCGGCCGTCACGGGCGACGATGTCGATCTCGCCGATGCGGCACCGCCAGTTACGCTCGAGCACCTGCATGCCCCGCGCCTCGAGATGCTCGACCGCGAGTTGTTCGCCGCGACGGCCGAGCTCTGCATTGTGCGACATCCGCACCACCTCCGCGTCCAGCGTCGCGGGCGGGGCCCCGTCGTCGGGGCGGCGACTGCGCCGACGTGGAGAACTCCGGATGATCGCAGGTGGGGAGACCGAGTGGGGGTGGTCCGGGAGATGATGGCCAGAGCCCGACGTGTCCGTCGAAGGAGATCGAGATGCCGTTCGAACCAGTACCGCTCGACCACGAATTCACCGCGCTGATCGGCGTCGACGTCAAGGGCGAGCTCTGGGCCTGCGTCGAGATGCCCGGCTCGGCCGAGTTCTTCGGTACCGGCAAAGCCGTCAGGGTCGACGCCACCGTCGACGGCGTGCCGCTGCGCAATGTCGGCCTGATGGCCACCGGCACCGGTGGTCACATGCTCTCGCTGAACGCGAAGCTGCGCGGGCAGCTCGGCAAGGACCTCGGCGACACCGTGACGGTGCACCTCGAACGCCGCCTCAGCTGAGCCAGCCTCGGCCGAGCCTCGATCAGGGCAGTCGACTACTCGTCGAGCGCGAGCTCTTTCGGCAACTCGAACTCGCGCGTGGCGAGCTCTTCGACGTTGACGTCTTTGAAGGTGAGCACGCGCACCGACTTCACGAACCGGTCGGCACGATAGACGTCCCACACCCAGACGTCTTTCATCGTCAGCTCGAAGTAGAAATCGTGCTCGGTGTCTCGGCGCACGAGTTCGACCTCGTTCGCGAGGTAGAACCGTCGCTCGGTCTCGACCACGTACTTGAACTGCGACACGATGTCGCGGTACTCCCGATACAGGGCCAGCTCGACCTCGCGGTCGTAGTCTTCGAACTCGTCCTCATCCATCGCACTCATCCTACGCTGAGGTCGAAGAGCGTCGGCGCGGGTTGCGACTGCTCGTGCAGCCACGTCGCGCGGTGGAGCTCGCTCGGGCCGTGTTCGGCGATCGCGGCGAAATGCGCCCGACTCGAATAGCCCTTGTTCTCATCCCAGGAGTACAGCGGGCGCTCGTCGTGCGCGCGGCGCATGAAGCGGTCGCGGTGCACCTTCGCGATGACGGATGCCGCGGCCACGGACGCGCAGTCGCGGTCGGCCTTGATGCGCGTGACGACACGCGCTCGCCGCTCGATCGACGCGCTCAACCAGTCGTGGTTGCCGTCGAGGAGGAGCGGCACGTCGGCGATGAGCTCGTTGGCCGCCGAGAGCTCGGCGAACGCCCGGGCGCCGGCGAGGCCGAGGCAGGCCATGATGCCGAGCTCGTCGATCTCGGCTGCGCTCGCCTCGCCGACGGCGGAGGCCCGTACCCAGGCAGCGGCACGAGGAGCCATCGCCTCGCGGCGCGGTTCGCTGAGGAGCTTCGAGTCGCGGAGGCCCGCCGGCATGCGTCGCACGCCGGAGTCGATGAGCACGAGTCCGATCGTGACGGGGCCCGCGAGCGCGCCGCGGCCCACCTCGTCGCACGCGAGCATCATGGGCGACTCTGCGAAGAACTCTCGTTCGACCCGGAGGGTCGGCACGGCAGCGGGCGTCATGTCAGTCGCCCGCCTCTTCGCCCGCCTCGTCGACCCCGTCGAAGACCTCGGGGTAGTTGCCGAGCCACGCCCAGTGGTCGACGGGCCAGCTCACGACGAATGCCCGGCCCACGACGTTCTCGATCGGCACGAAGCCCTCGAGCGGCGTCTCGCCGTTGTAGCGCGAGTCCTTCGAATTGTTGCGGTTGTCGCCCATGACCCAGAGCGAGTCGTCGGGCACGACCACGTCGAAGTCGTCTCTCGAGGCCTTCGTCTCACCCGGCGGCAGAGCGATGTATGGCTCGTCGAGCGGCACGTCGTTGACGCTCATCTGGCCGAGTGCGTTGCAGCACACCACGTGGTCGCCGGGAAGGCCGATGAGGCGCTTGACGAGATGGTCGTTGGAATCGGGGGCCGCGAGGCCCACGAAGGCGAGGAACCAGTCGACGGCGGCCACGAGCGGCGGCTGATCGACCTCGACGCGAGCAGGCAGCCATCCGCCGGGGTCGCGGAACACGACGACGTCGCCGCGCTCGAGCGGCGTGACATCGGGAACCAGCTGATTCACGATGATGCGATCGTCTTTCACGAGCGTCTCCTCCATCGACTGCGATGGGATGAAGAACGACCTGATGAGGAACGTCTTGATGAGGAACGAGACCAGCACGGCCACCACGAAGATGACGAGCAGGTCTCGGAGGAACAGCAGAACGCCGCGTCGTCTGTTCGGCGTCGCCGAATCCGCGCGATCCGTTCGCGTGCCTGTGTCTTCTTCTGTCATTTAACCGCCCGAGCTCCCCACCCAGTCTAGGGGTGGGGAGCTCGGGGAAGAGTTCGCGTGGAACGCGATCCGCGGAGCGGATCAGGCGTCGCGCTTCTCCTTGATCTTCGCCTTCTTGCCGCGGAGCTTGCGCAGGTAGTACAGCTTCGCGCGACGCACGTCACCGCGGGTGACGACCTCGATGTGGTCGATCACGGGCGAGTGCACCGGGAACTTGCGCTCGACGCCGACCTGGAAGCTGACCTTGCGGACCGTGAAGGTCTCGCGCACGCCTTCGCCCTGGCGGCCGATGACGACGCCCTGGAAGACCTGGATGCGCGCGCGTGTGCCTTCGATGATGTTGACGTGCACCTTGACGGTGTCGCCGGGGCGGAAGTCGGGGACATCCGACCTCAGGCTCGCGGCATCGACGTGGTCGAGGATATGCATGTTGGTTCGCTCTCTGCGCCCGCAACCGGTCGAACGCGGATCATTGGATGGAAGTTCTGGTGCCGCCTCGCGCGACGAATCGTGCGTGCGTGCTCCCCGGAGGCAGAGACCTGCGGCGGCACAATCCTCTATTCTGCCATGCCAGAGGGCAACTGACCAAAAGGCCGCAGCGGATGCCCCGCCCGCGCGCCTCCTCGAAGGCCGCTCAGTCCTCGCGGGACTCGTGGATGACGATCACGTCGTCGCTGCCGTCGTCGAACGGCGGTCGACGCACGCCCGGTGTCGCGGCGCCCGGCGCCCCGCCCGTCGAAGCACCCGGCTGTTCACCCGCGAGCCGCTCGAACTCCGCCATCGAGGCCTTCATGCGGTTGGCGCCGTCGGTCACGAGCTGCCACACGGCGACCCAGAACGCGGCGATGCCGAGCAGGATCGCGAGCACCCCGAAGCCCGTGGCCGTGGCGCCGTAGAACCCGGTGCCGATGATCGAGAGCTGCCAGGCGGAGAGCACGCCGACGTCGATCCACGACAGCGCGCGCTCGTGACGCACGGTCGGCCGCACGTTCGTCAGCAGGGCGACGATGCCGAGCACGACGAAGGCGATGGGCACGACGAGCACGAGGCCGAGCGTGCCCCAGCCGCCCCCGCCGAAGATCGCCCAGCCGACCGCGAGCCAGATCGGCAGCACGACGACCGCGATCATCTGCCATCTGTACAGGGCGCGCCGGAGAAGCATGGATTTAGCGTAATCCGACACGGCTGCGCGCGCGCCGGGTGTTCACTCAGGGCGGAGCCGACAGAATGGACTCGTGATTGAACTTCGGACCCCTGCAGAGATCGAGGAGATGCGGCCCGCCGGCCGCTTCGTGGCGAGCGTGCTGGAGGCCACGTCGGCCGCGGCCGCGGTGGGCGTGAACCTGCTCGAACTCGACGCGCTCGCGCACGAGATGATCCGCAAGGCGGGCGCGGAGAGCTGCTACATCGACTACCACCCCTCGTTCGGCGCGAGCCCGTTCGGCAAGGTCATCTGCACCTCGGTCAACGACGCAGTGCTGCACGGCCTCCCCCACGACTACACGCTGCGCGACGGCGACCTGCTGAGTCTCGACTTCGCGGCGTCGGTGAACGGCTGGGTCGCCGACTCGGCGATCTCCCTCGTCGTCGGCACGCCGCGGGGCGACGACCTGCGCCTCATCGACACGACCGCGCGCGCGCTCGACGCCGGCATCGCCGCCGCTCGCGTCGGCAACCGCATCGGCGACATCTCACGGGCGATCGCGGATGTCGCGAAGGCCGAGGGCTACTCGATCAACACCGATTTCGGCGGTCACGGTGTCGGGCGCACGATGCACGGCGACCCGCACATCCCGAACAACGGACGACCCGGCCGCGGGCTGCCGCTGAAGCCGGGACTCGTCGTCGCGATCGAACCGTGGTTCCTCGAGACGACCGATCGCATCTTCACCGACCCCGATGGCTGGACCCTGCGCAGCGCCGACGGCTCCCGCGGTTCGCACTCCGAGCACACGATCGCGATCACCGACGGCGACCCGATCGTGCTCACGCAGCGCTCCTGAGCGCTGAGCGCCGGTAGGCGAGCTCAGCGCTCGAGCTCGACCTCGATCATGCCGCCCACGATGCGCGTTCGATAGGTGCGCAGCGCCAGCGCGCTGTCAGTGAAGCACTCGCCCGTGCCGAGGTCGTAGACCTCCTTGTGCAGGGGTGATGCGATCGTCGGCCGATCGCCTCGCGAGCCGACGATGCCCCTGGCCATCACGGGCGCGCCCGTGTGCGGGTCGTGGTGGTCCACGGCGTACACCTCTTCCTCGTCGAGGCGGAGCAGGGCGACCTGCGCACGCCCGAGCAGCGCGACCTCGCCCCAGCCGGGCTCGAGCTCGGCGACCTCGCACGTCGGCACCCAGGTCGTGGTGGTCTCCATCGTCAGCGACATGCCGGCTCCTCTCGTGTGCTCCCGACGCTAGGTTCCGGGTGTTTCCTCCGCGGCATCCGCATGTTTCGCCGACGTGAAACCGTGCTCACACGGTTCGTCGCCGCACGTGCGCCGGAGGACCGCTTCGGTTACCGCCCCGAAACAGGGCGGAAACCGGCCGGTCGTACGCTCGCCCCATTCGAAGTCCGGAGGCGGCCCATGTGCTCGCCCCATTCGAGCCCGGGAGGCAGCCATGACCGAGAGCACCCCAGAGCATGACGGCGTGCGAGACGTCGTCGTCATCGGCGGCGGGCCCGCGGCGCACCGACTCGCCGACAGTCTGCACGCACGCGACACCGAACGCACTCTGCGCGTCACGGTCGTCGGCGAAGAGCTGCACGACCCGTACGACCGCGTCGCACTCAGCACCAGGCTCGCGGATGGCGCGGCCGACCTGACCCTGCAGCCGTCGTCGATGTGGGACGACGACCACATCAGGCTCGTCACCGGCGAACGCGTCGTCGCGATCGACCGCGAGGCGCAGACGGCCACGACGTCGAGCGGGCGTGCCCTGCACTTCGACGAACTCGTCTTCGCCACCGGGTCGAGCGCACCGGTGCCCGAGCTGCCGGGTCGCGACCACGCCCGCGTCTACCGAACGATCGACGACGTCGACGCCCTCGTGGCCGAGACTCGTGAGCTCGCGGAGCGTCACGGCCGCCCCGCGCAGGTCGTGGTCGCCGGCGGCGGCCTCCTCGGCCTCGAGGCGGCTGGCGGCCTCGCGAAGCTCGGCGCGCACGCCGCCGTCGTGCACTCGGGCGGCTGGCTCATGTCGGCGCAGCTCGACGAGGGCGCCGGGCGCGCACTCGGCCGCATCATCTCGGGCCAGGGCATCGGCCTCCACCTCGGCACCCGCCCCGCCGCCGTGCTGACCGAGGGCGACGTCGTCGTGGGGGTCGAGCTGACCAACGGGCGCCGCATCGACGCCGACCTCGTGGTGTTCGCGATCGGCATCGCCCCTCGCGACGAGCTCGCGCGCGACCTCGGACTCGAGCTCGGCCCGCGCGGCGGCATCGCGATCAGCACCGCGTGCGCGGCATCCGCTGCCGGGATCTGGGCGATCGGCGAGGTCGCGAGCTTCGAGGGGCGCTGCACCGGGCTCGTCGCCCCTGCCAACGCGATGGCGGAGGTCGTCGCCGACCGGCTGCTCGGCGGCGCGGCGGAGTTCACGAGCGTCGACGACGCGACGAAGCTGAAGCTCTCGGGCGTCGATGTCGCGAGCTTCGGCGACGCGCTCGCGCGCACCGAGCAGGCGCTCGAGATCGTCTACGCCGATCCGGCTCAAGGGCTCTACCAGAAGCTCGTCATGACCGACGACGCGAAGACGCTGCTCGGCGGCATCTTCGTCGGCGACGCCTCGCCCTACGCGTCGCTCCGGCCCCTGCTCGGCACGCAGCTCTCGAGCGAGCCCGCCGCGTACCTCTCGGCGTCGGGCATGGAGGCGCCGGCGGGCGACGAGCTGCCGGCCGCCGCCCTCGTCTGCGCATGCAACAACGTGAGCGCGGGCACCATCCGCGACGCGGTCTCGGGCGCACACGCCGATCATGCAGAAGGATGCACCGAGCTCGGCGCCCTGAAGACCTGCACCCGTGCCGGCACGCAGTGCGGCTCGTGCGTGCCGCTCGTGAAGAAGCTGCTCGAGTCGGAGCTCACGAAATCGGGCATCACGCCCTCGCGGGCCCTGTGCGAGCACTTCGAACTCTCGCGTCAGGAGCTCTTCGAGTCGATCCGCGTGCTCGAGCTGACCTCGTTCGACGAGATCATCGCACGGCTCGGCACCGGTCGCGGCTGCGACGTCTGCAAGCCGGTCGTCGGCTCGATCCTCGCCACGCAGCACGGCTCGTACATCCTCGACGGCGGCCGCGGTGGCCTGCAGGACACGAACGACCGGGCGATGGCGAACATGCAGAAGGACGGCACCTACTCGGTGGTCCCCCGCATCCCGGCCGGCGAGATCACCCCGCAGAAGCTCGCCGTGATCGCGCAGGTGGCGACCGACTTCGGCCTCTACACGAAGATCACGGGCGGCCAGCGCATCGACCTCTTCGGCGCCAGGCTCGATCAGCTGCCCGAGATCTGGAAGCAGCTCGTCGACGCGGGATTCGAATCCGGGCAGGCGTACGGCAAGGCCCTGCGCAACGTGAAGAGCTGCGTCGGCTCCACCTGGTGCCGTTTCGGCGTACAGGACTCCGTGTCGATGGCGGTGCGGCTGGAGCTGCGGTACCGCGGACTCCGCTCGCCGCACAAGCTGAAGTTCGGCGTCTCGGGGTGCGCGCGCGAGTGCGCCGAGGCGAGGGCGAAGGATGTCGGCGTGATCGCGACCGACCAGGGCTGGAACATGTACGTCGGCGGCAACGGCGGCTTCCAGCCCGCCCACGCGCAGCTGCTGGCCAGCGACCTCGACGACGAGACGCTGCTTCGCTACATCGATCGCTACATCATGTACTACATCCGCACAGCCGACCGGCTGCAGCGAACGGCCCGCTGGATCGAGGACGTCGAGGGCGGACTCGATCACGTGCGCGACGTCGTCGTGAACGACTCCCTCGGTCTCGCCGACGAACTCGAGCAGGCGATGGCCGCGCACGTCGACACCTACGAGGACGAGTGGGCGGCCACCCTCGCCGATCCCGAGCGACTCCGGCGCTTCCGCTCGTTCGTGAACGCCCCGAACGAGCCGGCACTCCCGATCGCGCGCGTGCCGGAACGCGATCAGTTCCGGCCGGCGACCGCCGAGGAGCAGGAGCGCGGCGAGGCCGTGCTCGTCTCGGGACCGAGCATCCCGGTGCGCGGAGCGGACGCATGACCGGCCGCGAGAACGGCCGCGCAACGGGCCGTGTGACCCTCGTCGGCGGCGGACCGGGCCGGGAGGACCTGCTGACGCTCGCCGGTGCCCGCGCGCTCGCCGTCGCCGACGTCGTGCTCTTCGACCGGCTCGCCCCGCACGAGCGGTTGCACGAGCTCGCGCCCGGTGCCGAGCTCGTCGATGTCGGCAAGCGGCCGGGCCACCACGCCGTGCCGCAGCACGAGATCGAGGCGCTCCTGGTCGAACACGCGCTCGCGGGGCGGCATGTCGTGCGCCTGAAGGGCGGCGACCCCTACGTGCTGGGCCGAGGCAGCGAGGAAGTGCTCGCCTGCCACGCAGCCGGCGTGCCCGTCGAGGTGATCCCCGGCGTCACGAGCGCCGTCGCCGTTCCCGGCGCCGCGGGCATCCCGCTCACGCACCGGGGCATCAGCCACCTGTTCACGGTGGTCTCCGGCCACGCGCCGCTCACCGAGACCGAACTGGAACACCTGGCAGGCCTCGGTGGCACGATCGTGGTGCTCATGGGCGTGAACTCGCTGCCCTCGCTGACGGCGGGCCTCGCCCGGTACGGCATGCCGGCGCAGATGCCCGTCGCGATCATCGAGCGCGGCTTCCGGGCCGACCAGCGCACGACGATCGGCGACCTGGCCGACATCGTCGTCTCCGCCGGGCGAGCCCGCGTCGCCTCCCCCGCGGTCGTCGTCGTCGGCGAGGTCGTGCGTCTGGCTCACGACGGCGACGCGAGCGCCGCCGAGCTCATGCAACGGGCCGCCGGATTCGCGGCGGTCCCGGCATGACCGACGTCATCGAGCTCGCCCCCGGCTTCCGGCCTGACCAGCTCGAGGGCTTCCGCATCGGCGTCACGAGTGATCGACGCTCGGGCGACCTCATCGACGCGCTCGTTCGCCGCGGTGCGCAGGTGCAGCATGCTCCGACGCTCCGCATGGCGAACGCCCTCAGCGACGACCCCGTCATCGCCGACACGCGCACGGTGATCGAGGCGCGGCCCGACGTGCTGCTCGCCACGACCGCCTACGGGGTGCGCCGCTGGTTCGAGGTCGCGGATGCCGCGGGGCTCGGCGATGCGCTCGTCGAAGCGCTCTCCGAGACGGCAATTCTCGTGCGCGGGCCGAAGGCGCGCGGAGGCATCCGTGCCGCCGGACTGAACGACGTCGGCATGAGTGCGGAGGAAACGACCGAGTCACTCATCGACGAGGTGCTCGCGACGCGGCCGGCGGGGCTCACGGTCGCCGTGCAGCTGCACGGGTTCCTGAACCCGTCGCAGCTCGACCGACTGCGCGACGCCCACGACCGTGTGCTGACCGTCGAGCCGTACCGATGGATCGAACCCGACGAGAGCGACGAACGGGTCGATCGCCTCATCGAGTCCGCCTGCACCGGCGGGCTCGACTGCATCACCTTCACGAGCGCACCCGCCGTGCACGCCCTCTTCGCCGCCGCAGAGGTGCGCGGCAGGCTCGAGGACCTGATCGACGCAATGTGCGGCCCGGTCGTCGCCGCGGCGGTCGGCCCGGTCACGGCGGCGCCGCTCATCGCCGCGGGCATCGAGCCGATCCAGCCCGAGCGGTTCCGCATGGGCGCGCTCATCAGGCTCGTCTGCGAGCACCTCGAGTCAGAGCGTGTGCTGCGACTCGACACCCGCCACGGCCCGCTCGAGCTCCGCGGCTCCGTCGTCGACGTCGACGAGCGCCGCGTGGCGCTCGCCCCCGTCGCGCTCATGATCCTGCGAGCGCTCGTGCTCGCGCGAGGCTCCGTCGTCGCACGCGACCGGCTCACCGCGGCATTGCCCGGCACCGACGACGAGCACGCCCTCGAAGTCGCCCTCAGTCGCCTCCGCCAGACGCTCGGAGTGCGCGGCCTCATCGCGACCGTCGTGAAGCGGGGGTACCGCATCGACGTGTGAGCACCGCCTCACATCGGCCACCGTCCCCGGTGAGCAGGTGGAGACGCAAGGTTTACGACCCGACCGATCCGCAGAAACACGACGTCAATAGCTTCGAAGTCGAAGGATCCACTCGTGATCGAACCCCGGAGGCACCGATGAGCCAGACCGTGAGCACCGCTCCCCCCGCGACATCCGCAGCACCTGAGACGACGGCCGCAGCACCCGAACTGAGCATGCGCCCCGGGCGCTGGATCGATGGTTGGGACGCCGAGAACACCGAGCAGTGGGAGTCGCAGGGCAAGGCGATCGCGCGGCGGAACCTGAACTGGTCGATCTTCGCCGAGTTCCTCGGGTTCGTCGTCTGGCAGCTCTGGTCGATCGTCGCCGTCATGCTCCCGAAGGCGGGCTTCGAACTGACCACGAGCGAGATCTTCTGGCTCATCTCGATTCCGAGCCTCGTCGGCGCGACCCTGCGGATTCCCTACTCGTTCCTCGTGCCGAAGTTCGGCGGACGCAACTGGACCATCATCTCGGCCGGGCTGCTGCTCGCACCGGTCATCGCGATGGTCGTCTGCGTCGGCAACCCCGAGACGCCGTTCCCGGTGCTCCTCGGCGCGGCAGCGCTCGCAGGCTTCGGCGGCGGCAACTTCGCCAGCTCCATGTCGAACATCACCTTCTTCTACCCGCAGCGCGAGAAGGGCTGGGCCCTCGGACTGAACGCAGCGGGCGGCAACCTCGGCGCTGCCGTCGCCCAGTTCGTCGTGCCGATCGCGGTCACGATCGGCGCCGCTGCGACGCTCAACCTGCCGGTCGCCGGCTGGATCTGGATCCCGTTCATCCTCGTCGCGATGTTCGGCGCCGCGCGGTACATGGACAACCTCTCCAACGCGAAGGCGGACTTCAGCGGCTCGGCGGCCGCCCTCAAGGAACCGCACCTCTGGCTGCTCTCCCTGCTCTACATCGGCACCTTCGGCTCGTTCATCGGCTTCGCCAGCGTCTTCCCGAAGCTCATCGCCGACCAGTTCCCGGAGTTCTCGGGAATCGCCGTCGGCGGAGCCTCGGTCTCCCTCGCGTTCCTGGGTGCCCTCGTCGGCTCGCTCGCCCGCCCCTACGGCGGTCGACTCTCCGACCGGTTCGGCGGGGCGCGCATCACGATGCTCGCCTTCGCGTCGATGGCCCTCATCACGGTCGCCGTGCTCGTCACCCTGCCGCTCGGCAACTTCTGGCTCTTCCTCGGCCTCTTCCTGCTGCTGTTCACCTCGGCGGGCATCGGCAACGGTTCGACGTACCGCATGGTGCCCGTGGTGTTCGCGGTGCGCGGCGGCGGAACGGGCGACGTCTCGACCCAGCGCAAGGCCGCGGCCGCGCTCGGCCTCATCTCGGCCATCGGCGCCTACGGCGGCTTCCTCATCCCGCAGGCGCTGAACCTCTCGTACCAGTCGACCGGCGGCTACGGCGCCGCGTTCGCCGGCTTCATCGCGGCATACGTGCTGCTGCTCGTGCTGACCTGGGCCGTGTACGTGCGGTCGGGCAAGCTCAGCGCCCACAAGATCTGAATCGAGACCAGCTTGAGCCGTTCCGCCGACACCCACTGCCCGTACTGCGCACTGCAGTGCGCGATGACCCTCACCCCGACGGCACTCCCCGAGCCCGTCGAAGGGGCGGGCGCAGACAGCGCAATCGCAGCGGATGCCGCGACCGCGCCGGTGACCGTCGCGGGCCGCGACTTCCCGACCAACCGGGGAGGGCTCTGCAAGAAGGGCTGGACGTCGGCGGAACTCCTCCGGGCACCATCCCGCCTCGGCGCCCCGCTCGTGCGGGGCGCCGACGGCGCGTTCCACGAGACGAGCTGGGATGACGCGCTCGACCACGTCGCGGCGTCGCTCCGCGGCATCCGCTCGGTGCACGGCGCCGACGCCGTAGGAGTCTTCGGCGGCGGCGGCCTCACGAACGAGAAGGCGTACCTCCTCGGCAAGTTCGCCCGGCTCGCGCTCGGCACGAGCCGCATCGACTACAACGGCCGATATTGCATGTCGTCGGCGGCGGCCGCGTCCAACCGCGCCTTCGGCGTCGATCGCGGCCTGCCGTTCCCGCTCGACGACCTCGACGGCGCCGACACCGTGCTGCTGCTCGGCACGAACGTCGCCGAGACCATGCCCCCCTTCATCGGACACCTGGCCGGCGCCCAGTCCGCGGGCGGCCTCGTCGTCGTCGACCCGCGCCGCACGGCGACGGCCCGGCTCACCGACGACGGCAAGGGCCTGCACCTGCAGCCGATGCCCGGCACCGACCTCGCTCTGCTGCTCGGGCTCATCCACATCGTCATCGCCGAGCGGCTCGTCGACCTCGACTACGTCACGGCGCGCACCGTCGGGTACGACGCGATCCGCCGCAGCGTGGCAGCGTGGTGGCCCGAACGCGTGCAGTCGACGACGGGGGTGCCCGCCCTGACGCTGCGCCGTCTCGCGCGGCGACTCGCCTCGGGCGGCAACGTGTACATCCTGACCGGCCGCGGCGTCGAACAGCACGTCGACGGCACCGACACGGCGACCGCGGCGATCAACCTGGCGCTCCTCCTCGGCCTGCCCGGTCGCGTCGGCAGCGGCTACGGCACGCTCACCGGGCAGGGCAACGGGCAGGGCGGCCGCGAGCACGGGCAGAAATGCGACCAGCTGCCGGGATATCGCAAGATCACCGACCCCGAGGCCCGGGCCCACGTCGCGCGCGTGTGGGGCGTGTCGCCGAGCGACATCCCCGGACCCGGCGTTCCGGCGGTCGAGCTCCTGCAGTCTCTGGGCCGGCCGGGCGGCGTCCGTGCGCTCCTCGTGCACGGGTCGAACCTCGTCGTCTCATCTCCGAACGTCGCGAACGTGCGCGAGCGCATCGCCGCCCTCGACCTCCTCGTCGTCTGCGATTTCTTCCTCTCCGAGACGGCCGCGCTCGCCGACGTCGTGCTGCCGGTCACGCAGTGGGCCGAGGAGGAGGGCACGATGACCTCGCTCGAAGGCCGAGTCATCCGTCGCCGCCGTGCGATCACCGCGCCCGACGGCGTGCGCGACGAACTCTGGATCCTCGCGGAGCTCGCCCGGCGCCTCGAGTGCACCGCGACGTTCGACACCGAGCCCGAACTCGTCTTCGAGGAACTGCGCCGCGCCTCCGAGGGCGGCATCGCCGACTACTCGGGCATCGACTACGCCATGCTCGACCGGGGCGAGGCCGCGTACTGGCCCTACCCGCGCGGCGGTGCCGGCACCCCGCGTCTCTTCGCCGATCGCTTCGCCCACCCCGACGGGCTCGCACGACTCGTCTCGGTCTCGGTGCGGTCGGCAGCCCATCCGGCACCGCAGCCCGGTGAACTCACGCTCGTGACGGGCCGGTTGCTCGAGCACTACCAGAGCGGCGCGCAGACCCGTCGGGTGCCCGAGCTCGCGGGCGCCCAGCCCGAGGCACGGGCTGCGATGCATCCGTCGACCGCCGAGCGCCTCGGGGTCTCCGACGGCGAGCTCGTCGAGCTCTCGAATTCCCGGGGAACCGTACGCTGCCGTGCACGGCTGACGACCGACATCCGTCCCGACGCCGTCTTCCTGCCGTTCCACTACGGCGAGGAGCAGGCGGCGAACCTGTTGACCGCCGATGCCGTCGACCCCGTCTCGGCGATGCCCGAGTTCAAGACCAACCTCGTGCGACTCGCACGCCTCATCGAGATCGAGGTGCCGGCATGAGCCAGCTCAGGATCGTGCTCATCGGCTACGGCCCCGTCGGCGCACGGTTCGTCGACCAATTGCTGCCGGGTGTCGAGAACGGCTCCATCGCGCTCACCGTCGTCGCGGGTGAGGGCGTCGAGGCGTACAACCGGGTGCTCGTCGCCGAGTACGCCGTCGGCAACACCGAGCTCGATGCCATGCTCGTGGGCGATCGCGCGACCGCGGAGGCGGCCGGCGCGCGTGTGCTGCTCGGCGTCGCCGCGACCTCGATCGACCGAGCGGCTCATGTCGTGCACCTCGACTCGGGCGAGGAGCTGGTCTACGACCGCCTCGTGCTCGCGACCGGGTCACGAGCGAACGTGCCGACCCTCGACGGGGTCGAACGGCACCGCCGCGACGCCGACTCGCTCCGGAAGTACGCCGCGCAGCTCGTCGCGCGCGACGACGAACTGCCCGCGGGCATCACCGCCCTCCGCGACCTCGCGGATGCCGAACGCGTGCTCGCCGCGGTGCGGGCGCGCAAGCGCATCATCGTGCTCGGCGCCGGCGTGCTCGGCCTCGAACTCGCGCTCGCCGCCGCCCACGCCGGCGCGCAGGTCTGCGTCGTGCACCACGGCCCGCACCCGATGCCGCGCAACCTCGACCGTGGCGGAGGCCTCGTGCTGCGCGCGGCCCTGCGCCGGTCGGGCGTCACGGTGGTCGCCCACAGCCGCGCAGAGGCCGTGGCGTTCCGCACCGACGTGGACGGCAGCCGCCGCTTCGACATGGTCGTCACCGCCGACGGCAAGCAGTTGCGCGGCGACCTGCTCGTGCTCTCGTGCGGGGTGAGCCCCCGGAACGAGCTCGCGACGCTCGCGGGCCTCCGCACGGCCGTCGGCGTCGTCGTCGGAACCGGGCTCGCGAGCTGGAGCGATCCCGACGTGTACGCGATCGGCGATTGCGCCCAGGTCGTCGAGCGCACCGAGGAGCTCGCCGGGCAGCGCGTGCTCCCGGGTGCTCCCTCCGGGCTGATCGGGCCGGGCTGGCGACAGGCGGAATGGCTCGCGGCGCAGTTCCTGGCGTCGACGACGAGCGGCGGCCCGGCGGATGCCGCGGCGCCCGCCGAACGCGACGCGATCGTGATGCTGAAGGCCGAGCACATCGACGTCGTCGCCGTGGGCGACGTCTCGGCGGATCCGTGGGACGACGACTCCCTGCACCCGAGGCGGCGGGTCTCGCAGTGGGCCGACCCCGAGCACCTCCGCTACGTGAAGATGGTCACCGAGGACGGCGCGCTCACGGGCTTCGTGAGCGTCGGGATGCCGCGCACCGCCGCCGAGCTCACCCTGCTGTTCGAGCGAAGGGGCGAGCTGCCGGCCGATCGATCGGTGCTGCTGCGCTTCGACGGCCCCGACTACGACCCGAGCACCGACGCCGACGCGTTCGCCCCGGGTTCGACCGTCTGCTGGTGCAACGGCGTCACGGTGGGCCGCATCGAGGAGGCCGCCGTGTGCGGCGCCACGACGGTCGAGGGCGTGGGTCGCGAGACCCGCGCCGGCACCGGGTGCGGCGGGTGCAAGGGGCGCATCGCCGAGATCCTCGCCCGTGCGGCCGAGACCGACGAGACGCCGAGCGTCACCGCCTGAGGGCGGTGGCGAGCTCGCTCGCCCGACGCTCGACGTCAGGCGACGCGGACACGGCGCACCTCCCCCATCGGCAGCACGATGCCATGCCGGGCGGCGTCGGCCGGAGTGTCGACGTCCGCGCACCAGCTCCTGCGGAGCGCGACCCCGCGCAATCGCAGGCGCGCGAGCACCGCGCCCATCGACGCACCGCCCTTGCCACCGGCCGTCGACGGGGTGCCCGTCGCCGCGAGCACCTCGGCGACGGCGCCGCGAAGCGCCGCCGTGCGGTAGACCGCGAGCAGTGGCTGAGAGAAGCCGTCGGGGTCGACCCCGACCACGCCGTCGATCGTGTGGACGGCACGGGCGAGCAGGTGGTCCACAGCAGGCCCCGCCCCCACCAGATCGCCCGCGAGCACCACCGTGAAGCGCTGCGGACGGTCGGCGAGCCCTTCGAGTCCCGCCGCGATCGCCGTGACCGGGCCGCTCCACGGTGGATCTTCAGCGGCGACGCGGATGCGCCGCTCGGCGAGCACCCACCGGGGCGCCTGCGCACTCGAGACGTAGGCGACCGCGCGAGCGCCGCCCACGGCGGTGACGGCGCGCGCGGCAAGGCTCGTGCCGTCGATCGTGAGCGCCGTCTTGTCGATGCCGCCCAGCCGTGAGCTGCGGCCCCCGGCCAGGACGATCGCATCGTACGCACCACGATCGGGTGCCGTGGCCGCCGCGTCGTCGTACGCGCCGATGCCGGGCACCGCTGCCGCCGCGGTCATGCCCGTTCCAGTCGAGCCGCACCGACGTCGGCGTAGCGGTCGAGCACGAGCTCGACGAGCTGGTAGGGCGCCGCCTCGTCGGGAAGGAGCAGTGGCGCTGCAACCGCGTCGGCGCCCGCGGACGCCGCGGTGTCGTAGAAGGTGCCGGGCGCAAGCAGATAGCTGCCGACGATGACCCGCACCCCGGGGTGCACCTCGCGGATCATCTCGATGGCGTCGGGCAGCCGCGGGATCGCCGCGGCGATGAACCCGACGGTCACCGACCGGCCGAGGTGATGTCCGAGTCGGCGTGCCGTCTCGAAGCACTCTCGAACTGCGCGTGGATCGTTGGAACCGGCCGCCGCGAGCACCACGGCGTCGGTGTCGGCGAGCCGGAGCCGTCCCAGCCGCTCGGCCAGCACCTCGACGATGCGATCGTCGGGGCCGAGTTCGGCCGCGAGGCGCGTTCCGGTGGCCCAACCGGCGCCTGAGCCGGAGGCGGAGCCGCGCCGATCGAGCCCGAGCGAGAGTCCGGTGCGCACATGGAACCCCGCCGAGAGCACGAGCGGCACGATGACCGCCCCGGTGCCGTCGTCGGGGCCGAGCGCTGCTGCGACATCCGACCGGCTGGCGTCGACGAAGCTGATGGAGACGTCGAGGTCGGGGCGCGCGGAGGCGACGCCGTCGACGAGCCGGATCACGGCCTCGCGATTCGCGCTCGACGGCGCACCGTGCGTGACGGCGACGAGCCGGAGCGGGGCCTCGACGTGTTCGGTCGCCGCACCGGTGACTCTCGACCCGACCATCTGCTGACCCGCGCTCTCCGGCGGGAACCGGTCTCACCCGCCGATTCGACGCTAGGGAGGGCGTGTTTCGCGGACCGCACCCACGTGTTTCGGGCAGGTGAAGAACGGCTCACGCCGCGCAGCCGGGGGTACGGACCGGCTACTCGCCGAGCAGCTCGGGGCGCACGCGCCGGGTGCGCTCGATCTGCTGCTCGCGCCGCCATGTGGCGATCGCCCCGTGGTTGCCCGAGAGCAGCACGGGCGGCACCTCGAGCCCGCGCCAGGATGCCGGCTTGGTGTAGCTCGGGTACTCGAGGAGGCCGTCCTCGTGGGACTCCTCGACGAGGCTCTCGGGATTGCCGACGACGCCGGGCACGAGCCTCCCGGCGGCCTCGATCATCGCCATGACGGCGACCTCGCCGCCGTTCAGCACGTAGTCGCCGAGGCTGATGAGCCGCACGCGCATGCGCGTCGCGTAGTGGTCGACGACGCGCTGGTCGATGCCCTCGTAGCGGCCGCAGGCGAACACGAGGTGCTGCTCCAGGGCCAGTTCCCGGGCGATCTGCTGCGTGAAGGGCTCGCCGGCGGGCGACGGCACGATGAGCAGGGCATCGGATGCCCCGTCGCCCACGATGCCGTCGATCGCCTCGCCCCACGGCTCGGGCTTCATGACCATGCCCGCGCCGCCGCCGTACGGCGTGTCGTCGACGGTGCGGTGACGGTCGTGCGTGGAGTCGCGCAGGTCGTGCGCGGTCACCTCGATGAGGCCCGACTGGCGCGCCTTGCCGAGCAGTGACAAGTCGAGCACCGAGAAGAACTCGGGGAAGATCGTGACGATGTCGACGCGCATCGGCGGATTACTCGTCGCGGTCGGCCTCGGCGGGCGCCGCGGCATCCGTCTCGGCGGTCTCGACCGGAGTGGTCTCGGCCGTCTCGGCCGCGGCCTCGGACGGCGCGGCGTCGGACGCTGCTGCCGGCGTCGCCTCGACCTCGGGAAGCTCTTCGAAGAGTCCCGGAGGCGGGGTCACGGTGACCGTGCCCGCCGCGAGGTCGACCTCGGGCACGATTGCCGACACGAACGGCACCATGACCTCGCCGCTGCCGGTCTTGACGATCAGCAGGTCTTGCGCGGGGAAGTGCTCGACGTGCGAGACCTCTCCGACCCGCTCGCCGTTGCGCACGACCGCGAGGCCGATGAGCTGGTGGTCGTACCAGGCGTCGTCTTCAGGCGCCTCTTCCTCGACGTGCGAGACCCAGAGGATCGCCTTCGCGAGGCCCTCGGCCTCGGTGCGGTCGTCGACGCCCTCGAAGAAGCCGACGGCGTGCCCGTTGTACCAGCGGAGCTCACGGAGCGTGAGGCTCTTGCCGTGCCACGGCGAATCGCCCGGCACCTGCAGCGAGAACTCGGCTCCGGGCACGAAGCGCCGGTCGGGGTCGTCGGTGTAGAGCTCGATCTTGATGGCGCCCTTCAGGCCGTGCGCCTTCAGCAGGCGCCCGACCCGGAGCTGTGTACCGGAAGTGTCGGCCACGTCAGTCGTCGGTGTCGACGACGTCGACGCGAACGCGGCGACCGTCGGCGAGGGCGGTGACGAGCGTGCGGAGCGCCTTCGCGGTGCGGCCGGCACGGCCGATCACGCGACCGAGGTCCTCGGGGTTCACGTGAACCTCGAGGACCTCGCCACGTGCGCTCGACGCGGAGACGACCTTCACTTCGTCAGGGTGATCGACGATCCCCTTGACGAGGTGTTCGAGCGCGGACTGGAGCAAGGCTTACGCCTCGTCCGTCGCGGTCTCGGCGGGAGCCTCTTCGACCTTGGCCGCGGGCTTCTCGGCCTTGGGCTTCAGCACCGGCTTCTTCTTCTCGTCGGCGACGAAGGCGGCCTTCGGCTCTGCGACCTTGACGGTCGAGACGGCGTTCTTGTCACCCTTGAACTTGCCCCAGTCGCCCGTGAGCTTGAGGATCGCCGCGACCTGCTCGGTCGGCTGCGCGCCGACGGAGAGCCAGTACTGCGCACGGTCGGAGTCGACCTCGATGAACGAGGGGTTCTGGGTGGGGTGGTACTTGCCGATCTCCTCGATCACGCGACCGTCGCGCTTGGTGCGCGAGTCGGCGACGACGATGCGGTAGTACGGCGCACGGATCTTGCCGAGACGCTTGAGACGAATCTTGACAGCCACAATTCTCCTGAAATGTTGTGAGTTGGCGAACTGACAGCCGTGAGCGTGGGGTGCACACTCGGCGGAAGCTCAAAGGGGTTCTGCGCGCCTGATAGAGGGTCGGGCGATACAGAACTCGACTGATCATTCTTGCAGATTCCGCGCCGAAACGAGAATCGAACCGTGCCGGGCGTCCCGGAGTCGGTGCGCGACGGGGTCTCCGTGCGGTCAGCGGGCCGGTGCCGCCTCCGCCGCGGTCGGCGCGGGACGCTCCGAGCGGACCGCTGCCAGCCAGGCCTCGAGGCCCGCCGCATCGATCGGAAGCCCGCTCGAGAGCACCTCGTGGCCGGTCGCCGTCACGACGAGGTCGTCTTCGATGCGCACTCCGAGGCCGCGGAGCTCGGGCGGCACCGTCTCGTCGAAGGCGTGGAAGTAGAGGCCGGGCTCGACCGTGAGCGCCATGCCGGGCTGCATCACGGCGCCCTGGTAGGCGGCGTAGCTCGACCCGGCGCAGTCGTGCACGTCGAGGCCGAGGTGGTGGCCGACGCCGCACACGAGGTAGCGGCGGTGCTGCTGTCCGTCGGGAGCGAGCGCCTCGTCCACCGAGACGGGCAGCAGCCCCCAGTCGTGGAGACCTCGTGCGATGACCTCCATGCTCGCCGTGTGGAAGTCCGACCACGGTCGGCCGGGGGCGACCGCGGCGAGGCCGGCCCGGTGCGACGCCTCGACGAGATCGTGCACGGCCCGCTGCGCCGAGGTGAACGTGCCGCCGGCCGGGATCGTACGGGTCACGTCGGCCGTGAACCCCGACCGGCGTTCGACGCCGACGTCGAGCAGCAGCAGTTCGTCGGGGCTGATGCCGCCGTCGGCGCGCACCCAATGCAGGATCGGCGCATGGGCGCCCGAGCCCACGATCGACGCGTAGCCCGGGCCGTTGCCGACGGTGCGCGCGTAGCGATCGAAGGTGCCCTGCAGCCACCGCTCGCCGCCCCACTCGATGGCCGACGAGAGCTCGCGCGCCATCGCGGCGAACCCGTGCTCGGTCGAGGCGACCGCGGCCGAGAGCTCGGCGAGCTCCCACTCGTCCTTGATCATGCGGAGCTCGGCGAGCACGCGGCGCAGTTCGGCCGAGTGCGGAACCGCCGCGAGCGCGGCTGCGGCCGGTCCGGCGGGTGTCGGCGCACCCGCGACGAGGGCGTCGTCACCGAGTGCCAGCTCCTCGATGCGGCGCGTGCGCACATCGAGCGCCTCGGCGTACTCGGCGAGGCCGGGCATCGGCCCGACCCAGAGTTCGCCGCGGAGCGGGTCGGCGTGGAAGCCGTCGTCGCCCGGCCGGAACGGTGCAGGCAGGTACAGCGTGGCGTCGTGGCCGCCAGGCACCGCCTCGATCACGAGCACCGCGTCTTCGATGCCGCAGCCGAGAAGCCAGAGGAAGTCGCTGTCGGCGCGGAACTCGAAGCTCGTGTCGTTCGCACGCACCGGGGCACGGCCGGCCGAGACGGCGATCGTGCGGCCGGGCAGCGCCTCGGCGAGCCGCGCGCGGTGGTGGTGTGCGGCGAGCGCGGCGCCCGACGGGATCACGGGCGTGCGAATGGGCGTGCCCCAGCCGGAGCGCATGGACTCGTTGAAGCCCGGCGACAGCGCGAGCCGCGGCATCCGCGGGTCTCGCTCGTCGGGAGCGGGCATCGAGGCGGCCGCCCTCCCGCCGGGCGCACTCTGGTGCGTGTGCGTGTGTGCATGGGTCTGTTCGGTCATTCGGGGTCCTTTCGGGCGCGCGTCCGAGCGCGCGGTGCATGTTCCGAGCCGGCGACGCGCCGGTCGAGTGCGTCGAACAGGCGTCCGGCGACCTTTCCGGTGTGCAGCCCGTCGTGCTCGAACTCGTTGGTGGTCCAGGCTTCGAGACCGGCGACGCGGTCGACGGTCTCGAGCGAGAGGGCGGCATCGACGTACATGTCGTCGAGGTAGACGGCGGCCTCGATCGGCACGGCGTTCGCCGCGAGCCGTGCGTGGTCGTAGAGCTCGATCGGCCGCTCCGTCTCGGCGAGCCGCTCGACGCCCGCCCGGAATCCGCGGAGGGCCCGCAGCTCCTCGAACATCCATGGAAAGACCATCTCGCCCGTGAAGCGCAACGGGCGGGCGTCTGGGGCGAAGTCGGGGTTCGCACCTCGGGCCCACTCGGCCGCCCAGGCCGTGGGGCCGGAGCCGTAGATGCTCTCCTGCAGCGCGATGAAGAGCGGGTTGCGATCGAAGGCCGTGAGGGCGCCGACGCTCGAGAGGAAGGTCTCGCCGAGCACGGTCTCGTCGACGTCGGCGAAGGCCTCGTCGAACAGCCAGTGCACCCGGTCGAACCCCGGTGCCATGCCGAAATCGAAGCCGAGGGTCTGCAGGCGCCGCACGGTCAGCCGGTCGCCGTCGGGCAGGCGCACGTCGGCCGCGTCGAGCAGGTCGGCGACGCGTGCGATGCGCTCCCCGAGATGCGGCAGCCGCTCGGCGAACCGGAGGTTCTTCGCCCGCACGCGCGGGAACGTGCGGGCGTACACCTCGTCGGCCGACGGATCGAGGCTCGGCAGTCCGCCGGTGATCGCCGAGGCCGTGATCGCCTCGGGCGCCACCGAGAGGTAGTGCAGCGTGAGGAACCCGCCGTAACTCTGACCGAGGGTCCACCACGGCCGGCCGTCGTAGTGCGCGTGCCGCAGTGCCTCGAGGTCGCGCACGATCGAATCGGCGCGGTGCAGCTCGAGGATTCTCGCCGACTCGTCGGCGCCGAGCCCCTCGAGCTGCCGCCCCTCGACCGGGGTGGAGCGGCCGGTGCCGCGCTGGTCGGGCAGCACCACCCGGAACCGCGCGAGCGCCTCGTCGAGGAAGCCGTCGCGGCCGAGCGGCCTCGGCGCCTTGCCGCCAGGTCCGCCCTGCAGGTAGACGAGCACCGGCAGGTCTTCGTCACGACGGGCGGCGTCGACGAGCTCGCGGGCGAACACGCGGATCGTCGAGCCGTCGGGATCGGCCCAGTCGAGCGGCACGTCGAGCCACAGCTCGCGTGCCGCGACATCCGGGCCGATCGGATACCAGCGCGCGCTCATCGGGCCGCCGTCCGCACCCGCGAGTCGAGCAGCGCGTACGTCGTGTCGACGATGAGGTTCGAGACGACGACGAAGACGCCGCCGAGCAGTACGATCGCGATCACCACCGGTCTATCCTGCATGGCGACCGCGGTCACCGCGAGGCTGCCGACGCCGAGCAGGCCGAAGACCTGCTCGATGACGATCACGCCGCCGAGCATGAGCCCGATGTCGATGCCGAGCTGCGTGACGAGCGGCGGCATCGCGCTGCGGAACGCGTGCACGTAGGTGACCCGCCGCTCGTCGACCCCCTTGGCGCGTGCCGTGCGGATGTAGTCCTGCCCGAGCACCTCGAGCATCTGCCCGCGGGTGAGCCGCGCGTAGACGGCCGCGACGACGAGGGCGAGCGTGAGCCACGGCAGGAGGAGATGCCAGGCCCACTGCAGCGGGCTCTCGCCGAACGGCACGTAGCCGCTCGGCGGGAACAGCATGAACCCGAGCTTCGTCGGCACGAAGTACAGCAGATAGAGCGCGAGCATGCCGAGCACGAAGGTCGGGAAGCTGATGCCGACGATCGCGAACCCCTGTCCGAGCCGGTCGCGCACCGAGCCCGGATGCTTCGCCGAGACGATGCCGATCGGGATGCCGATCGCGAGCCAGAACACCATGCCGCCGAAGACGAGCGACATCGTCACCGGGATGCGGGAGACGACAAGCTCGGAGACCGGCATGCTCGAGCGGTACGAATAGCCGAGGTCGCCCTGCAGCAGGTTGCCGATGAAGGCCACGTACTGCTCGGTGATCGGCCGGTCGAGCCCCAGGTTCGAGCGGATCTGCGCCATGAGCTCCTCGGTCGCCTTGTCGCCCGCGATGATGCGGGCCGGGTCCGACGGCGAGACGTAGAAGAGCATGAACACGAAGACGCTGAGGAGGAAGAGCACGAGCACGCTGAACGCGATGCGGGAGAGGATGAACCGGGTCATGCGCGCTTGCCCTTCGAGACGGCGGCGGGATCGAGGGCGTCGCGGAGTCCGTCGCCCAGCAGGTTGAACGCGAGGGTCAGCGCGAGCAGCGCGCCGCCCGGCACGACGACCATCCACCACGCCACGAGGTAGAGCGAGCCGTTCGCGGCATCCGCGAGCATGTTGCCCCAGCTCGGCGTCGGCGGCACGATGCCGAGCCCGAGGAACGAGAGCGTCGCCTCGAACACGATCGCCGCCGGGATCATGAGGGTCGTGTAGACGATGATCGGCACCACCAGGTTGGGCAGGATGTCGCGGAACATGATCGAGGTGCGCGACGCGCCGAGCGAACGGGCCGCTTCGACGAACTCCCGGTGGCGGAGCGCGAGCACCTGACCGCGGATGACGCGGGCGAGTCCCGTCCAGCTGAAGAACACGATCACGGCGATCGACAGGCTGAGGCTCGGACCGAGCACCGAGACGAGGGCGATCGCGCAGAGCAGAAACGGCACGCTCATCACGAGGTCCATGGTGCGGCTGAGCACCGTGTCGACGACCCCGCCCGAGAACCCGGCGACGGTGCCGATCGCGATGCCGATCACCGAGGCCACGATCGAGGCGAACACGCCCACGAGGAGCGAGACCTGCGCGCCGTAGGCGAGGCGCACGAGCACGTCGCGGCCGAGCTGATCGGTGCCGAGCAGGAACTCGGAGTTCGGGCCCACCGGGATGCCCTCGGGCGTGAGCCCGGTCTCGCGGAACTGCTCGGTCGGGCCGTGGCCGGTCCAGGCGGCGATGAGCGGGGCGCAGAGCGCGAACGCGATGATCAGGAGGATCGCGATCAGGGAGGCGATGCTCGCCGGATCGCGCAAGAGCCGGGTGAGCGTGAGCCGGCCGGAGCCGCGCGCCTGCACCTCGGTCGAGGCGCGCGCCGCCGCGGCCGGAGTCTTCGGCAGGATGCTCACGAGGCGACCTCCACGGCGAGGCGGTCGGTGCTGCGCTGATCGTCGGCACCGGGGGCGATCGTCTGGGACAGCAGCACCCGATCGCGCGGCTCCCGCGGGATCTCGGGGGCGGCTGCGGCCAGGAGGCGCCGGGTGAACGGCTGCTGCGGATCGTTCCAGACCTGATCGGCGGTGCCGAGCTCGACGATGCGCCCGCCCTCCATGACGGCGATGCGGTCGCAGACGTGGCGCACGACCGCGAGGTCGTGCGAGATGAACAGGTAGGTGAGGCCGAGCCGGCGCTGCAGCTCGTCGAGGAGGTTCAGCACCTGCGCCTGGATCGACACGTCGAGCGCCGAGACCGGCTCGTCGAGGATCACGAGCTCGGGATTCAGGGCGAGCGCCCGGGCGATGCCGATGCGCTGGCGCTGCCCGCCCGAGAACTGCGAGGGGAAGCGGTTGTAGTGCTCGGGGTTCAGCCCGACGAGCTCCATGAGCTCCTGCACCTTCGCCTGTCGCTCGGTGCCGCGCGCGAGCCGGTGGATGCGGAACGGGTCGCCGATGATCGAGCCGACGCGGCGCCGCGGGTTCAGCGAGCCGAACGGGTCTTGGAAGACGAGCTGCACGCGCCGCCGGAGGTCGCGCCACTGCGCGCGGTCGAGGTTCGCCGTCGGCGCACCATCGAACTCGACGCTGCCCGCGGTCGGCGCCACGAGGCCGGCGATCGCTCGCGCGAGCGTGGTCTTGCCGCACCCGCTCTCGCCGACGAGACCGAGCGTCTCGCCCCGCCGCACCTCGAGTGAGATGTCGTCGAGCACGACACGCGGTTCGCCGCGGCGCTGCGGGAAGGCCAGCCGCAGGGCGTCGATCGTCACGATGGGGTCGTCGGGGCTCGCGAGGAGACTCGGCGGCGGGAGCACCGGTGGATCCGGCTCGACCGGGGTCGACTCGAGCCAGCAGGCGGCCTCGGTGCCGTCGTCGTAGCGACGGACCGGCGGCGTCGTGCCGCAGATCGCCATCGCGTCGGGGCAGCGGTCGCGGAACGCGCAGCCCGCGGGCGGTGCGAGCAGGCTCGGCGGGCGCCCGCCGATGGGCACGAGCGGCGTGCCCGGCTCCCGGTTGAACGACGACGACCGCAAGAGCCCGGCGGTGTAGGGGTGCGCAGGGCCGCACAGCACCGCATCGGCAGCCCCGAGTTCCATGCGCCGGCCGCCGTACATGACCATGACCCGGTCGGCGACGCGCGAGAGCACGCCGAGGTCGTGGCTGATCATGAGCACGGTCGTGCCGAACTCGCTGCGCATCTCGCCGAGGAGGTCGAGGATCTGCGCCTGCACGGTCGAGTCGAGCGCCGTGGTCGGCTCATCGGCGATGATGAGCGCCGGGCCGAGCGAGAGGCCCATCGCGATCATCACGCGCTGTCGCATGCCCCCCGAGAACTGGTGCGGGTAGGCATCGAAGCGCGCCGCGGCATCCGGAATGCGCACTCGATCGAGCAGGTCGATCGCGCGCGCCTTCGCGGCCTTCGCGCTGACCTTCTCGTGCGCCTGGATCTGCTCGACGATCTGCCAGCCCACCGTGTACTGGGGATGCAGGCTCGACAGCGGGTCCTGGAAGATCATGCTGATCTCGCGCCCGCGCACCGAACGGAGCTGCTCGGGCGCGAGCGAGAGCAGGTCGCGGTCTCGGAACAGCACGGAGCCGCTCGTGCGCGCACCGGGCACGAGGCCCATGATCGACTGCACCATCACGGACTTGCCGGAGCCGGATTCGCCGACGACGCCGAAGAACTCGCCCTCGTGGACGGAGAAGGAGACGTGCTGCACCGCGTGCACGGTGCCGTCTTCCGTTGGAATGTCGACGGCGAGGTCGCGCACGTCGAGGAGGATCGTCATAGGGGTCCCTCGATCTGACCCGGTGGCCGGCCGAGGCCGGCCACCGGGTATGTCGGTTGCGGGTGTGCGAACGGGGCGAAGGGCTACTTCGTGAGCCAGACGTTCGTCCAGTCGCCGTTCTGGCTCTGGGCGTACGGCTCGAAGCCGCCCACGCGGGCCGAGTGGTAGTTCGGCTTCAGGCGGTACGCGATGCTGACGATCGGCGCGTCGGCCATGACGGCCTCGTCGACCTGGTGCCAGAGATCCGCGGCCTCCTCGGGCGTCGCGGCGGCGAGCGCCTCGGCGGCGAGCTCGTTCGCGGCATCGCTGTTGAAGTCCACGTAGTTGTACGTCTGGTGCGTGCCGTCGAAGACGAACTGCGGCTGGAAGACGCTGCGCGCCGCGCCGCCCTGCCAGTCGGGCGACCAGCCGACGAGCGCGATGTCCCAGGCGCCGGAGGTCGCGTTGTCGGGGTTCGTCATGAAGTTCGCGTAGTAGTCGGTCGGCGGCACGGGCGTGAGCTCGACGGTGATGCCGGCGCGCTCGAGGCTCGCCTGCACGGTCTGGGCGATGTCGGGCTGGGTGCCGACGTTGCGGTACGGCAGCTTCAGGGTGAGGCCGTCGGGGTAGCCTGCCGCGGCGAGGAGTTGCTTCGCCTTCTCAGGGTCGCCCTTGCCGCCGTCGGTCGCGTACTCGTCGGACTCCTCGTAACCGAGGATGCCGGGACCGAAGATGCCGTTCGTGACGCCGGCCAGCTCGGATCCGCCCATCGTCTGCACGACGGCCGCCTTGTCGACCGCGTACTGGAGGGCCTGGCGGACCTCGAGCTTCGCGAGCGCACCGCCGTTGTTCGTCGAGGCCGTGTTCATCCACATGAACTGGTCGACGCCGCCGTTCTCCATGGTCGAGAACTTCTCGTCGCCGGTCGCCTTGAGCTGCTGGATGTTCGCCGGGCTCGGCGTGAGGTCGAAGAGCATGTCGGCCGATCCGGCCTGCAACTGCTGCATGGCGGCGTCGCCCTCGACGCCCATCGTCATCTCGATACCGTCGACGTAGGCCTTGCGGAGCGGGTCGCTCTCGGGATCCCACGCGGGGTTGCGCTCGAGCACGAGCTTCGCGTCGGGCGTGTACTCGGCCACCTGGTAGGGGCCGGACGACACGAAGCCGCGACGGTACTCGGGCGAGTCGGGCAGCGCGTCGAGCGCCTCGATCGGTGCGGGGTCGGCCGCGTCGAGCGAGAGCATGAACGGGAAGTCGCTCGCCGGCTCGACGAGCGTGAACTCGATCGTCGTGTCGTCGGGCGTGGCGATGCCCGCGATGTCGTTGCCCTCGATGTAGTCCTTCATCGGGCCGACCTCGGGCGCGACGGCCGCGAAGCCGGTGCAGAACTCCTCCATGCCGACGATGAGGCCCTGGAAGTAGCCGGCGAGTGCGCCCGAGATGTGCGGGTTGCAGAGGCGCTCGATGCCGCGGGAGACATCGCCCGCGACGATCGGTCGCGCGCCGTCGGGTGCACCCCAGGTGACACCGTCGCGGAGCGTCACGGTGTACGTGAGGCCGTCGGCGCTCGGCGTCGGCACCTCCTCGACGAGGTCGGGCTGGAGCACGATGCGCTCGGCCGCGTCGTCGCTCGCCGCGTAGCTGAGCAGCGACCGCGAGACCGAGCGCATGACGCTGTAGGTCGGCACGTAGGCGACGAGCTGCGGGTCGAGGTGGTCGACGTCGCCGTTCGCGAGCACCTTGAGCGTGCCGCCGGATTGCGGTTCGCCGTCGTTCGATTCGGTACCGGGTGAGGTCGTGCACGCGGTCAGCATGAGTGCCGTCGAGACGGCGAGCACCGCCGCGACGCGAGAAGTGGATCGAGCCATGAGTCACCTTTGAGTCATTCGCTGTGTCCGCACGTCGGACGACGCGCGCATTGCCGTGCTCGAACGCTGCAGCGGATTCCGTCGCTCGTGGCGGCGGGTCCGCATGAAGTCCAAGATCGAGGACATTATGCAATGTGTGACATATTACGCATCACCCGTACGATGTGTCCATGCCCGGTATCTTCGATTCGCTCCAGCTGCTCGACGGCCCCGCCATCGCCCGGCGCATCACCATGCGCCAGGCCATCGACGCCCTGCAGCAGGCCCTCCGCGGCGGCTTCGACCCCGACGACGACCCGGCACGCGCGATCGTCGACGTACGGCACGGCCAGCTCCTGCTCATGCCGTCGGACCTCGGCGCCTGCGCCGGCCAGAAGCTCGCGACCGTGGCGCCGGCGAACCCCGCACGCGGTCTCGAACGCATCCAGGCGATCTACGTCGTGCTCGATGCCGAGACCCTCTCGCCGGTCGCCCTCCTCGACGGCACGGAGCTGACGAGCCTGCGCACGCCGGCCGTGTCGGCCGCCGCCGCCGACGTCGTCGCCGCGCCCGACGCGGTATCGCTCGTCGTCTTCGGCACCGGCCCGCAGGGCGTACGGCACGTCGAGGCGATGCGCGCCATCCGCCCCATCGAACGCGTGCGGTTCGTCGGCCGCGACCGCGCGAGGGCCGAGCAGGCGGTCGCCTCGGTCGCCGGCAGCGGCCTCGACGTGGCCGTCGGCAGTGCAGCGGATGTCGCGGACGCCGACCTCGTCGTCTGCGCCACGACCGCTCGCGAACCGCTCTTCGACGCCGCGCTCGTGCGCGATCGCGCAGCGGTCGTCGCCGTCGGCTCGCACGAACCCGATGCCCGCGAGCTGCCGGGCGAGCTCCTCGGCCGCGCACGGGTGCTCGTCGAGTCGCGGCGAGTGGCCCTCGCCGAGGCCGGCGACGTCATCCTCGCCGTCGCCGAGGGGCACCTCTCCCCCGAAGCCCTCATCCCCATGGCGCGGCTGTTCGAGGGCGGCGGGCTCGAGGCATCCGCTCGGCCCGTCGTGATCAAGACCTGCGGCATGGGCTGGCAGGATCTCGCCGTCGCCCAACTCGCCCTCGCGGACGACTCCCTCTGACGAACGAACGGAACGCATGATGCACTGGACGACCGAAGACTGGCACACCGCGGGCGAGCCCTTCCGCATCGTGCTCGACGTGCCGACCGAGGGCGACACCGTCGCCGCCCGCCGGGTCGCGGCGATGACCGGTGAGGCCGATGCCGTGCGCCGGTTCCTCTGCCTCGAACCGCGCGGACACGACGACATGTACGGCGGATTCATCACCCCGCCCGACGACGACCGCGCCGACTTCGGCGTGCTGTTCTGGCACAAGGACGGCTTCTCGACCGCCTGCGGGCACGGCACCATGGCGCTCGGCGCCTGGGCGGTGCACACGGGCCGGGTCGCAGCACCCGACGACGGCGAGGCCCTCGTCACGATCGACGTGCCGAGCGGCCGCGTGCAGGCCCGCGTGCAGCGGAGCGCCGGGCGGACGACCGGAGTCGTGTTCCGCAACGTCCCGTCGCAGGTGCTCGCGACCGGCATCCCGCTCACGACGAGCCGCGGCGACGTCGTCGTCGACCTCGTGTTCGGCGGTGCCGCCTACGCGACCTTGCCCGCCGCCTCGCTCGGCCTCACGGTGGATCCGGCCGACACGACCGAGCTCATCCGGCTCGGCCGCGAGATCAAGTGGGCGCTGAACGACCACCCGGCCGCGCAGCTCGCTGACGAGCGTCTCTCGGGGGTATACGGCACGATCCTCGTCGACGACCTCGGCCGCAACGACGACGGCCCGTGGCAGCGCAACGTCACCGTCTTCGCCGACGGCGAGGTCGACCGCAGCCCGTGCGGCTCCGGCACGGCCGCCCGCGTCGCCCTGCTCGCCCATACCGGCGAACTCGCCGACGGTGAGGTGCTCACGCACGACTCGATCATCGGCACGCGCTTCCTCGCGCGGATCGCCGAGCGCGTCGAGGGCGGCGTCGTGCCCGAGGTCACGGGCCAGGCGTACCGCGTGGGCGCCTGCGAGTTCGAGCTCGACCCCTCCGACCCGCTCGCCGAGGGCTTCAGCCTGCGCTGAGGGTCGACCATCGCGTGCACAACTCCGGACCGGACGTGCGCCACGCCGTGCCGACGAGGCCTCTCGCCGGCGTGTCGGCCCAGAGATCCGAAGTTGTGCACGCGATGCGAGGCGCCTGGAGAGTTCCAGACCTGCGTGCGAGGCTGATGGTGTGCCTTCTCCGCAGTCGCTGAGTGAAACCGACCGCCGTCTCGTCGCAATGTGGGCGGCGGACTGCGCCGAGCGAGTGCTGGCCGTCTTCGAGTCCGAGGCCCCGACGGATGACCGGCCACGGGACGCAATCGCGCGAACCCGTGCCTTCGCTCGCGGTGAACTCGACGCCGCAGGAGAGATCCGTCGACGATTCGTCGCCGGGCGTGCTGCGAAGGCAGTGGAATCCCCCGCGGCCGTGGCCGCCGCCAAGGCCGCCGCACAGGCTGCCGGCGTCGCCCACATGGGTGCGCACGCGCTCGGCGCCGCCGCCTACGCCGCGAAGGCCGCCGGCCTCGCCGCTCCTGAGCGCCCCGGCGCCGTCCACGACGAAGTCGCCTGGCAGCTCGCGCAGATGGACGAACGAACGCGGACGGCGCTTCGGAAGTTGCCGCCGGTCGGCGAGGACGCCGCCGGCCCCCTCGGCCCAGGGCTCCTCGCGTCAGGAACGCTCGGATCGGTCATCAGCGAGATCCAGGCCGCGCTGCTCGCGCACACAAGTTCGGAACGAAAGGGCGCCGCGCCGCGCTGATGGCGCAGGGCGGCGTTTCCGCTCTCCGTTCCGAACTTCTGCACGCGCGACGCGGGCGCTGACGGATGCCGCGTGGCCGGCGCGTCACCGGCCACGCGACATCCGCTCGCTCAGAACTCGCCCGTGAGGCTCCCCCAGCCCTTCGACCGGCCTGCCGCGCTGCGACGCTGCGGGACACCCCAGGGGTTGTCGTCGCGCAGCGCAGGCGGCAGCAGGGCCTCAGGTGCGTTCTGGTAGGCGACGCCGCGGAGGAACCGCGAGATCGCCGCCGTGCCGACGCTCGTGGCATCGGTGGTCGTGGCCGGGAAGGGGCCGCCGTGCTGCATCGCGGCGGTCACCGAGACGCCCGTGGGCCAGCCCCCGAAGAGCACGCGGCCGCTCGTCTCGGCAAGTGCCTCGACGAGTTCGCCGAGCTGCACCGCCTCGGCATCGGTGGCGTGCACCGTGGAGGTCAGGTTGCCGGGGAACAGCTCGCGATGGAGCTCGGGAAGTGCGGCGGCATCCGAGTACCGCACGATGACCGACAGCGGGCCGAAGGACTCTTCGAGGAGCGCATCGGGCTGTGCCCGCAGCTGCTCGACCGACACCTCGACGACCGTCGGCGTCGCGAACCGCTGGCCGTCGTCGTCGACGCGCACCTCGCCCTCGGCGAGCACCGTGACGCCTTCGGCGCCGAGGACGGCGCTGCGGCGCTCCTCGAACGCCCGGCCGATGCCGGGGTTCAGCAGCCGGTGCTCGCCGACCGTTGCCGCACCCTCGGTGATCGCGCCGAGTTCGGCACCCTCGGGCACGAAGAGGAAGCCCGGCTTCGTGCAGAGCTGGCCGGCCGAGCCCGCGACCGAGGCCAGGAATCCTTGGAGCAGCTCGGGCTCGGTCGCGACGGCACCGGGCGTCGCGTAGACGGGGTTCACGCTGCCGAGCTCGCCGTAGAACGGGATCGGCCGTGGCCGGGACGCCGCGATGTCGGCGAGCAGGCGGCCGACGTGCGTCGACCCGGTGAACGCTCCGGCGCGGATGCGGTCGTCCTTCAGGAGGGCGACGCCATTCTGCTGCCCCGCGATGAGCTGGAAGACGCCGGCGGGCATGCCGGCGCCGGCGAGTGCGTCGATGACGATCTCGGCGGTGCGGCGGGAGAGCTCGAGGTGCCCCGAATGCGCCTTGACGACGACCGGGCAGCCGGCGGCGAGCGCCGCGGCCGAGTCGCCGCCTGCGACCGAGAAGGCGAACGGGAAGTTCGACGCCGCGAAGTTCAGCACGGGCCCGACTGGCTCGAGCACGCGGCGCACGTCGGGCCGCGGGCCGATGACGTACTCGGGGTCGGCTGCGTCGATGCGGGCGTCGAGGTAGGCGCCGTCGACGATCGCCTCGGCGAAGAGGCGGAGCTGGTTCGAGGTGCGCCGCACCTCGCCGATGAGGCGGGGCGCCGCGAGCCCGGTCTCGCGCATCGCGATCGCGATGAGTTCTGCCGCGTTGCGGTCGAGGGCGTCGGCGACGGCGACGAGGGCCGTCGCCCGGGCGCGCGGTTCGGTCGCGGCGAAGTCGCGGGCGACGGCGGCGGCCCGTTGCGCGACGCGGTCGAGGTCGGGTTCGGATCCGGATTGGGTTTCGGTGGGGGTCGTCATGGGTCGGTCCGCTCTCTGCTGGCGTCGGTCACGGTGGTCAGAAGACGAAGCCCTCGGGGAACGGGTCGTCGTCGTCGAGGAAGTACTGGCCGAGCCCCGTCACCCACGCGCGCCCCGTGATGGTGGGCACGACGGCGGGCACACCGCCGACGGTCGTCTCACGGAGCAGCCGCCCCGTGAACTCGGTGCCGATGAACGACTCGTTGACGAAGTCGGTGTCGAGCGCGAGCTCGCCGCGGGCGTGCAACTCGGCCATGCGGGCCGAGGTGCCCGTGCCGCACGGCGAACGGTCGAACCACCCCGGATGGATCGCCATCGCGTGCTGCGAGCGCACGGCGTCGGAGCCGGGCGCGATGAACTCCACGTGATGCACGTGGTTCGCACCGTCGAGCTCCGGATGCCGCGGCGGAGCCTCCCTGTTGATCGCCTCCATGATCGCGAGCCCGGCGGCGACGATGTCGTCTTTCCGGGCGCGATCGAACGGCAGTCCGACGTCGTCGAGCTCGACGAGCGCGTAGAAGTTGCCGCCGAAGGCGACCGAGTAGGGCACGGTGCCGTAGCCGGGCACCTCGATCGAGGCATCCAGTCGCTCGACGAAGCTCGGCACGTTCTCGATCGTGACGTGCACGGCGCGGCCGCCTTCGACCGCGACGCGGGCGATGACGAGCCCGGCGGGCACATCGAGGCGGATCTCGGTCACGGGTTCGACGACCTCGACCATGCCCGTCTCGACGAGCACCGTCGCGACGCCGATCGTGCCGTGGCCGCACATGGGCAGGAACCCGCTCGCCTCGATGAAGACGACACCCCAGTCGGCGTCGTCGCGCGCGGGCGGCTGCAGGAGGGCACCCGACATCGAGGCGTGGCCGCGCGGCTCGTTCATGAGGAGGCCGCGCAGCCCGTCGAGGTGCTCCATGGCGTACCGGCGCCGATCGTTCATGGTGGCGCCGGGGATCCGGCCGACGCCGCCGGTGACGACGCGCGTCGGCATGCCCTCGGTGTGCGAGTCGACGGCGGACAGCACCCGGCGCGCACGCATCAGGCGACCGCCGCCGACCGGGTCGCCAGCGCGGCGAGCGCCCGCTCGGTGTCGACCGTGACCTGGGCGCGCTGCTCGTCGCTCAGCGGGCCGCGGGGCGGACGGGTGGGTCCGCCGTAGGAGTTGCCGCAGATGTCCATCGAGAGCTTGATCGCCTGCACGAACTCGGTGCGCGAGTCCCAGCGGAAGACGGCGACGAGCTGCGTGTAGAGGTCACGAGCCTCGTGCCACTTGCCCTCGACGAGGAGGTTGTAGAGCTCGACCGCCTCCTTCGGGAAGGCGTTCGGGTAGCCGGCGAACCAGCCGACGGCGCCGTTGACCATGAGCTCGAAGAGCACGTCGTCGGCACCGGCGATGATGTCGATGTCGCAGAGCTCCTTGATCTCGTAGACCCGGCGCACGTCGCCCGTGAATTCCTTGATCGCGACGACCTCTGGGATCTCGGCGAGCTTCGCGACGAGCGACGGCACGAGGTCGACCTTCGTGTCGAAGGGGTTGTTGTAGGCCATGATCGGCAGGCCGACCTTGGCGACCTCCTCGTAGTGCGCGATGACCTCGCCCTCGTTCGCGCGGTAGAGCGTGGGCGGCAGCAGCAGCACGCCGTCGGCGCCGTCTTCACGGGCCCACTCGGCCCACATGCGGGCCTGGTGGCTACCGACCCCGTGCGCACCGGCGATGACGATGCCGCGGCCGTCGACGGCCTCGACGGCGACCTGGATCACCTTGCGCCGCTCCTCGTCGGTCAGCGACGAGTACTCGCCGAGCGAGCCGTTGGGGCCGACGCCGCGGCATCCGTTGCTCATGAGGAAGTCGACGTGCTCGGCGAACTTGTCGTAGTCCACCGCGAGCCCGGCAGGCGCCGAGTCGTCTTCGGTGAAGGCGAGCGTCGTGGCGACGACGACGCCGCCGAGGTCCATGGTGCTGGTCATCTGATCTTCCGTTCTCTGGTCCGCTGTTGGCGGATCGGTAATATGTGACATATTACTGCTCTGGTCCTGCAGCGGCAACCGTCGATCCAGTGTGGAGGGCGTGGAGGTCGGGCGCGAGCGCTGCGACCTCACCGAGCCGCACGGGCGCCAGCACCGGGCGTCGATCGAACCCCTCGGGTGCACCGCCGGCGTCTGCGACGATCGCCTCTACTGCGCGGCCGCACGTGCGCCCCTGGCATGCGCCGAGGCCGGCTCGCGTGGCCAGCTTCATGGCGCGCATCGGCACATCGGCCCGATCGGCGATCGTCGCGCGCGTGACGTTCTCGCATCGACACACGACCGTGTCGTCGGAGAGCCATGACGTCCATCCCGGCTGGATTCCGTGGGCGCGCTCGAGTCGCACCGCGAAGGCGCGCATGCGCCGCCGCACGGCGAGCGGGCCGCGCATGCGGTCGTCGTCGAGTGAGCCGCCCGCGGCCATGAAGCCGGCCACGGCGCCCTCGGCGAGCGCGGCGTCGGCACCGCCGATGCCCGTGACCTCGCCGGCCGCGAAGACGCCGTCGACGCTCGTGCGCTGCGCCTCGTCGACGGCGACGAATCGGCCTCGGCGATCCCCCTCGACCACCGCTCCCAGTGCGACCGCCACCTCGAGGCGCGGCGTGAACCCGTGCCCGAGCGCTACCGAGTCGCACGCGACCTCGCGCTCGGTGCCCGGAATCGGCCGCCACTGCGCGTCGAGCGCGGCGATGACGACGCCTTCGACCCGGTCGGCCCCGAGCACGCGAACCACTCCGCTGCCGATCCGGTACGGGATGCGGTGCCGGGCGAGAGCGCCGACGTACTCGACGAGTTCGCCCGCCTTGCCCGCGAGCTGCCAGGGCCGCGGCAGCCAGCCCGCCGCGAGACCGGTGAGACGGGATGCCTCGTGCACGCCGACGACCTCGGAGCCCGCGATGGCGAGCGATTGGGCGACCGGCAGCAGGAAGGGGCCGGCGCCGCTCACGACCGTGCGCCGGCCGACCGTGACGCCGTCGCGCTTCGCGAGCGCCTGGGCGGCGCCGGCGGTCGTGACGCCCGGGAGCGTCCAGCCGGGCATGGGCAGGGCGAGGTCGTGGGCTCCCGTCGCGACGACCACGGCATCGGCCTCGATGTCGAGGGCGGTGCGCCCCGCGGCATCCGCAGCGCCGACGACGGCCCTCAGGCGAACGAGGCCATCGGATGCCTCGGCGGACCAGACGCTCGCACCGGAGTGCACCTCGGCGCGATCGAGTACACCCCGAAGCCGCTCGAACCGCCCCCAGCCGTGCTGGAGTCGTCGGTCGGTGAGCTGCTCGTGATGCCGCCAGTACTGGCCGCCGAGCCGGCCGCCCTCGTCGAGGAGCGTGACGTCGGCTCCGGCGGCGAGCGCGGCCTGCGCCGCGGCGAGCCCGGCGGGGCCGCCGCCGAGGATCGCAACGCGACGTGCGCCGCGCGCCCGGGTCGTGTCAGTGACGCCCGTCGCCACGGTCACGCCCGTCATGCGCGCACCTCGCGCTCGACGCGGTCGCCGTCGACGGCCTCGCGCTGGCAGGCGCGCACCCCTTCGACGTCGTTGACGGTCACGAGGCAGTCGTGGCAGACGCCGATGCCGCAGAACACGCCGCGCTCGCCGGTCTGCGCCGTGCGCCACGCGGTGCGGCCGGCGCCGATGAGTACGCCGGCGATGGTCTGGCCGGCACGCCCCTCGATGGCCTCGTCGTCGACGGTGATGCGGATCATGCGGTCTCCTGCAGGCCGGCCCGGCCCGGAAGGAACGGGGCCGGGTCGAGGGCGGTGGGTGCGCCGAGCACGGCGTGCGCGACAAGCTGGGCGGTGGCGGGTGCGAGTCCGATGCCCGCCCCCTCGTGGCCGGTCGCGTGCACGAGCCCCGCGATCTCGGGGTCGGCGCCGATCACGGGCAGATGGTCGGGCGCGTACGGACGGAACCCGAAGTAGCTCCGCAGCAGCAACGTCTCCTCGAGGAACGGGAACAGGCGCACCGCCTTCGCCGCGATCGCCGCCGCCGGGGCGACGCCGGGCCGGTCGTCGAAACCGACCCGCTCACGACTCGAACCGATCAGCACCGTGCCGCCCGGGGTCGATTCGACGACCGTCGAGGTCTGCAGGGCAGCGTCGCCGGAACCCACGGCGCCGACGTAGTCGCTGTCGTACACCTTGTGGAAGACGCGCTGCGGCATCGGCGTCGTGACGAGGATCACCCCGCGTCGCGGCCGGATGTCGAGACGGGCACCGAGCCGTGCCGCGACTTCGCCGGCCCACGGCCCCGCGCAGTTCACGACCGCGTCGGCCTCGATCGGCCCGGCGGTCGTCATCACGCCCGCGAGACGGCCCGACCGGTCAGCTCGGCCCGATCGGTCGAGCGGCCCGGTCACGTCGCCGATCACGAGCCGGGCGCCCGAGCGGATCGCCGTGTCGAGCAGGGCCTGCGTGGCCGCCGAGGGCTGGATCTGCGCGTCATCCGGATAGTGCACGGCATGCACGACCTCGCGCGACAGGTAGGGCTCGGCGGCGGCGAGCGACGCGACATCCATCGCCTCGGCGCGGATGCCCGTGGCCCGCTGCACCTCGGCGAACCGCTCGAGCGCGGCCTCACCACCGCCGAACGCGACGACGATGCCGCCCTTGGCCTCGAACTCCGTCGCCGGCTGGCCGGCGGGCCGCTCGGCGTCGAGCCGTGCGGCGAGCACCCGCCACATCGCATTCGAGGCGACCGCGAGGTCGGCCTCCGCACCGGGTGCCTTGTCGCTGACGAGCAGGTTGCCTTCGCAGCGACTGGATGTCTCGCCGGCCACGCCGACCCGGTCGATCACGACGACCTCGGCGCCGCCCTCGACGAGCGCCAGCGCGCACGCGGCACCCACGATGCCCGAACCGATCACCGCGACGCGCACGATGCACCTCCTCGCCGCAAGTCAACCACCGAGGTACGCCTCGATGACCCGCGGATCCTTCGCGAGATCCGCCGCCGGCCCCTCGAGCGTCGCACTGCCGGTCTCGACGACGTACGCGCGGTGCGCGATCTTCAGCGCCGCACGGGCGTTCTGCTCGACGAGCAGCACCGTCGTACCCGCCGCGTTCACCGCGGCGACGATCTCCATGACCTGCTTCACGATGAGCGGCGCGAGCCCCATCGAGGGCTCGTCGAGCAGCAGCAGCTTGGGCCCGCCGATGAGGGCCCGGCCGATCGCGACCATCTGCTGCTCACCGCCCGAGAGGGTGCCACCCTGCTGCGTCCGCCGCTCCGCGAGCCGCGGCATCATGGCGTAGACCTCGTCGAGGCGCGACGCGATCGCCTTCTGGTCTCGCACCGTGTAGCCGCCGAGCAGCAGGTTCTCGTGCACCGTCATGGTCGAGAAGATCCGCCGACCCTCGGGCACGTGGATGAGCCCCGCCGCGACGATGTCCCAGGGCTTCGCCGTCGTGAGGTCCATCCCCTGCCAGGTCACCGAGCCCGATCGCGGGCGCACGAGCCCCGAGAGCATGTTCATCGTCGTCGACTTGCCCGCCCCGTTGTTGCCGAGCAGGCACACGATCTCGCCGTCACCGACGGTGAAGCTCAGCTCGCGGAGCGCATGCACCCGGCCGTAGACGACGTCGGCGTCCTTCACCTCGAGCATCGTCATGATGCGTCCTCGCTCTCGTCGACGCCGAGGTAGGCCTCGATCACGGCCGGGTTGCGCTTCACGTCCTCCGGGGAGCCGTCGGCGATCTCCTTGCCGTAGTTCAGCACCACGATGCGCTCCGCGAGTTCCATGACGAGCCCCATGTCGTGTTCGATGAGCACCACGGCGACGCCGAGGCCCCTGATCTTGCGGATGAGCCGCATGAGCGTCTGCTTCTCGTTGAAGTTCAGCCCTGCGGCGGGTTCGTCGAGCAGCAGAAGCTTGGGGCTCGTGGCGAGCGCCCTCGCGATCTCGACCCGGCGCTGCTCGCCGTACGGCAACTGCGTGACGTAGAGCGCCTCGTCATCCTCGAAGCCGACGAAGTCGAGCCAGCCCCGCGCCTCGCGGACGCACGCCGCCTCGGCTCGGCGGTAGCCGGGCGTGTGCAGCAGCGTCGCCCAGAAGCCCTCTCGAAGGTTCGCGTGCATCGCGGTGGTGACGTTCTCGAGCACCGAGAGCTCGCGGAACAACCGGAGGTTCTGGAAGGTGCGTGCCATCCCCCACTTCGTCACCCGTGACGGGAGCACCCGGTAGAAGCCGAAGCTCTGCAGCAGGTTCACGAGCCCGAGCCGGCGCCAGATCGCGGGCACCGACCGCACGATCGCCTTGCCGTCGAAGACTACCGACCCCGCGGTCGGCAGGTAGAAGCCCGAGATGCAGTTGAACGCACTCGTCTTGCCGGCACCGTTCGGGCCGATGACGGCGAGGATCTCGCCCTCTCGAACCTCGAAGCTGAGGCCGTCGACGGCGGTCACGCCGCCGAACTGCAGCCGGAGGTCGCTGACCTCGAGCAGGGCGCTCATGCGCGATCTCCTTCGTGCGGGTCGGGCGTCGGGGTGCCGTCGACCGATTCCATGACGCTCGCCGGCACGGCGGTCGCCTCGGTGAAGGCCGGCGGCGTCGGGCGGTTGCGCCGAAGCCACGGCAGCACGGCCGTTGCGGGCCAGAGCCCCGAGGGGCGGAACAGCATGACGACGACGAGCAGCACGCCGAAGATGAGGTAGCGCCACTCGGCGAAGTCGCGCAGCAGCTCGGGGGCGAGCGATACGAACAGCGCGCCGATGATGACGCCCGGCGTCGAGCCCATGCCGCCGAGCACTACGGCCATGAGGATGAGCGCCGAGTACAGGAACTGGAAGCTGTTCGGGCTGATCGCCGAGAGGTGGGTGGCCATCAGCTGACCGGCCATGCCGGCCCACACGGCGCCGATGATGTACGCCGAGATCTTGGCGATGTAGGTGTTGATGCCCATCGCCTCGGCGGCGTCCTCGTCGTCGCGCACGGCCTTCCACGCACGCCCGAGCCGCCCCTTCGCAAGGCGCCCCGCACCGATCACGCCGACGACGATCACCACGGCTGCGACGAAGTAGTAGAACACCACGCGCTCGGGGAAGTCGATGCCGAGCAGGCTGAACCCGTCGTCGAAGCTCCACGGGCCGAAGCTCCAGGTCGGGATGCCGTGGATGCCCGACGGGCCGCCCGTGATCTTCAGGTTGTTGGCGGTGATGCGGATGATCTCGCCGAACCCGAGGGTCACGATCGCGAGGTAGTCGCTGCGCAGGCGCAGCGTCGGCGCCCCGATGATGATGCCCGCCGTGATGCACGCGACGATCGTCGCGATGAGCGCGGCCCACATCGGCCAGCCGAGCACGGTCGTGAAGATGCCCGAGACGTAGGCGCCGACGGCGAAGAAGGCGATGTAGCCGAGGTCGAGGAGGCCCGCGTAGCCGACGACGACGTTCAGGCCCATGCAGAGCATCACGTAGATGAGGGCGCTCGTCGCGATCGACATCGTGTAGCGGGAGGCGTCCATGAACGGCAGCACCGCGACCAGCAGCACCGCCACCAGGCCGAGCGCACGCATGAAGCCGCGCTGGGAGGTGAAGACGCCCTTGGGCGGCTGCGGCCGCTCGTAGAGCGGTGCGGGGGCACGCAACGGCACGTGCTTCAGGGCGTGATCCAGATCGCGCGCCATGTCACATCCTCTCCACGACGCGGGCGCCGAGCAGGCCCGTGGGTTTCAGCGTCAGGAAGAGGATGAGGAACCCGAAGGCGAACACATCCCGCCATTCGCCGCCGAACCATGCCGAGCCGAACGACTCGAGCATGCCGAGCAGCACCCCGCCGAGCATGGCGCCGTACAGGTTGCCGATGCCGCCGATGACAGCGGCGGTGAAGGCCTTCAGGCCGATGATGAAGCCCATGAGGAAGTCGATGGACCCGTAGTAGGCGCCGGCCATGACGCCGGCGGCCCCCGCGAGCGCCGACCCGATGAAGAACACCATCGCGATGACGCGGTCGACATTGACGCCCATGAGCTGCGCACCCGTCGGGTCGAGGGCGATGGCCCGCATCGCCCGGCCCTGCCGTGTGCGCTCCACGATGTGGGCGAGCACGAGCATGAGCACGGCGGCGATGACGACGAGCACGATCTGCGAGGCGGTGACGCGCATGCCGAGCACGTCGAACCCGCTCGACTCCAGGCGGATGGGGAACGCCTCGGGGTTCGGGCCGAAGATCTGGCGCACGCCGTATTCCAGGGTGAACGAGACGCCGATCGCCGTGATCAGCACCGCGAGCCGCGGGCTCCGGCGGAGCGGCCGGTAGGCGATGCGCTCGATGCCGACGCCGATGAGGCCGGTGGTGACCATCGAGAGCAGGAGCACCACGAGCAGCAGCGGGATCGAGGTCTCGTTCGAGATGCCGAACGCCGAGAGCGTGAAGAAGCCGACGAACGCGCCGAGCATGTAGATGTCGCCGTGCGCGAAGTTCAGGAGCTTGATGATCCCGTAGACCATGCTGTAGCCGAGCGCGACGAGGGCGTAGAACGATCCGACGATGAGACCGTTCCAGATGAGCTGCATCATTGCAGAGGAGTCCTTCCGACGAGTCGGGGCGGGGCCTCGGCCCCGCCCCGCTGCGTCAACCCTGCAGGTCGTCCTCGAGGACGAACGCGCCGGTCGCTGGGTCGATGGAGACGATCACGAAGCCGCCGCCCGACAGGGTGCGGGTGTCGGTGAACGTGAGCGGTCCTGCGAAGGTGTCGAAGTCCGAGAGCCCCTCGAGGCCGGCCACCACGTTGTCGAACTCGGTGTCGCCGGCGTCTTCGATGGCCTGCGCCATGACGCGGACCGCGTCGTACGCCTGGGTCGAGTAGGGCCCGGGCGCGCCGCCGGCGAGCTCCTCGTAGTCGGCGATCCACTGGTCGGCGCCCTCGATCATGTCGGGCGTCTGCGTGAAGGTGCCCACGACGTTGTCGATGTAGCCCTCGCCCGCGATCTCGGCGAACTTGGCGTCGACCGATCCGTCGGCGACGAGGAACACGCCCTCGAATCCGGCGTCCTGCGACTGGCGGGCGATGAGTCCGCCCTCCTGGTAGTAGCCGGTCCAGTAGACGAGCGCGGGCTGCTGGGCTGCGAGCGCCGTGGCGACGGCGGAGTAGTCGTTCTCACCGGGGGTGATGGTCTCGCTCATGACGACGTCGAGCCCGGCGGCGGTGGCCTGCTCGGTGAACGCACCGGCGAGGTCGGCCGAGTAGCTCGTCGCGTCGTCGACGACCGCGACGTTCGTCGCGCCGATCTGCGTCGCGTAGGTCACGGCAGCCTCGGCCTGCTGGTCGCCGGTGCCGTTGATGAGGAAGACGCCGGGCAGGCCCTGGTCGACGAGCTCGTTCGAGTTCGCCGCCGGGATCACCATCGGGATGCCGGCCTCGTCGAAGATCGGCAGCGTCGGGAGCGTCGCACCCGAGCAGTAGCCGCCGACCGAGGCGACGATGCCGTCGGTGACGAGCTTGTTGGCGCCCGAGACCGCGGTCGTCGCGTCGCACGCGTCGTCTTCGACGAGCAGTTCGAGGTCACGGCCGAGCACGCCGCCGTCGGCGTTGATCTCGTTGACGGCGAGCTGGGCGCCGTTCTGCATGTACTCGCCGAACGCCGACTCGCTGCCCGAGAAGGGGGCGAGCATGCCGATCTTGATGGGGCCGTCGGTGGCCGCCTCCGACCCTCCGCCGGCGAGGCCGCCCGAGCAGCCCGCGGTCAGTGCGAGCACGCCGGCTGCGGCGGCGATGTGGAGCAGGCGCTTGCGGCGCCGAGATCCGAACTGCATGTGACTCTCCTTCGAGTACCGTGCCTCAATCGCCGAGCGGCGATATGTGACATATTACTTGCGGCGACGCTGCGCGCAAGTCGGCTCGGCACGAATCGCCGAACGCCGATCAGTCCTCGTGCTCGCCGCTCCAGATGCCGCCCACGTGCCCGATGTGGCGACGCATCAGCGCGGTCGCCGCGTCGGCCTCGCCGTCGAGCAGGAGCTGCACGAGCTCGGCGTGCTCGAGCGCGGACTCGGTCAGGGCGCCCTGCTCGGCGAGCTCGACGAGGCCGGTCAGCCGCGTCTGCTGGCGCAGCTCGCCGACGAGCGACACCAGGAACTGGTTGCCGGTCAGCCCGAGCAGCGTCAGGTGGAAGGCCGTGTCGGCCTCGAGGTAGTCCTGGAACCGGCCCTCGTCACCGGCGCGCACGATCTCGGCGGCGAGTTCGCGGAGCCGCCCCGCCGCCTCCGCCGAGACCTGCCCCGCGAGCTGGCGCATGGGCGGCACCTCGAGCAGCAGTCGCACCTCGCGCAGCTGCCGGAGTTCATCGAGCGACACCTCGGTCACCCGGAACCCGCGATTGCGCATCGGGGCCAGGAATCCGCGCCGGGCGAGGTTCAGCATGGCCTCGCGCACCGGTGTGGCGCTGACGCCGAACTCGGCGGCCATCGTGGGAACCGTGAGCACCGCGCCGGGCTCGTACTCGCCCGCCACGATGCGCGAGGACATCGCGCGCTCCACCTGCTCTCGCAGGCTCACGACCTGCGCCAGCGGCGACGAGTCACTCATGCGGGCTCCCTGGTACGTCATGCACCACAGCGTAGTCGCGCGCACATCGTGAGATGGCGCTCCGTGACCCGCGCGCCACGCTGCATCCGGCCCCTCATGTCATGATGTCCGTGCGCCCGCAGGCGCGGAACGGGGGTGCCGCATGGCGATCGAGTTCGCACGATCTGCGCGTTCCACGGTGGGGCTCGAGTGGGAGATCGCGATCGTCGATCGCGGCACCGGTGAACTCGCGTCCGTCGCCGGCCAGGTGCTCGACGCGCTCGATGCGGGCAGCGAGGGCGAGCATCATCCGTTCATCACCTCGGAACTGCTGACCAACACCGTCGAACTCGTCAGCGACGTGCACGAGACGGTCGGCGGCGCGGTCGCCGACCTCGAGCACCAGCTCGCCGAGGTGCGCGCCGTCATCGACGAGATCGGCGAGTACGACCTGATCTGCGCCGGATCCCACCCGTTCAGCCAGTGGTACGACCAGCACCTCACCGACAAGCCGAGGTACCACAAGCTCATCGAGCGCACCCGCTGGTGGGGTCGCAACATGATGATCTGGGGCGTGCACGTGCACGTCGGCATCGAGGACCGCGACAAGGCGCTGCCGATCCTCGACGGCCTCCTCGCCTACCTCCCGCACCTGCAGGCGCTCTCGGCCTCGAGCCCGTTCTGGGCGGGCGTCGACACGGGCTACGCCTCGAACCGCGCGCTCATGTTCCAGCAGCTGCCGACCGCCGGACTCCCCTATCCGCTCGCCGACTGGCCGGCCTACGAACGCTACGTCGGCGATCTCGTGCGCACGGGTGTCATCGAGGATCACAGCGAGGTGCGGTGGGACATCCGCCCGTCGCCGAAGTGGGGCACGGTCGAGGTGAGGGTCTGCGACGGGCTCTCCACCGCCGCCGAGATCGCCGCGATCGGCGCCCTCGTGCAGTGCCTCGTGGAGTGGATGAGCACCCGGCTCGACGAAGGCGGCACCCTCGCCGTGCTGCAGCCCTGGTACGTGCGCGAGAACAAGTGGCGGGCGGCGCGCTACGGCCTCGAGGCATTGGTGATCACGGATGTCGCGGGCACCGAGCGCCCGGTCGCCGACGACCTGCGGGAGCTCCTGACCACCTTGGCGCCGATCGCCGATCGCCTCGGCTGCGGCGTCGAGTTGCAGCAGGTGCGCGCGATGCTCGACTCCGGAGCGAGCTACGCCCGGCAGTTGCGCGTCGCAGACGCCGCGGGCGGCGACCTCACGGCGGTGGTCGCCCACCTCGCCCGCGAGCTGCGCGACGGCATCGAGAGCGGGCCGCCCGCGGCATCCGTCGCCGGTTGACTCAGGTCACCCCGGCAGGCGACGCGTGCGGATCAGCTCGGCGTACCAGAGCGCGCTGTCTTTCGGCAGCCGCTCGAAGGTGTCGTAGTCGACGCGCACGATGCCGAAGCGCTTCGAGTAGCCGTAGCCCCACTCGAAGTTGTCCATGAACGACCAGACCTGGTAGCCGCGCAGGTCGACGCCGCGCGCCATGGCGCGATGCGCCGCCGTGAAGTGCCGCTGAAGGTAGTCGATGCGATCGACATCGTGAACGGCTGGCCCCTCGGGGCCGTCGACGACGACGTCGGCGAACGCGGCGCCGTTCTCGGTGACCATGAGCGGTAGTTCGGGGTAGCGTTCGCTGAGCGAGACGAGCAGGTCTTCGAGGCCCGACGGGTCGATGTTCCAGCCCATGTCGGTGTACGGCCCCGGCTGCGCGAGAAACTCGACGTGCTCAGATCCCGGCCACGGCGTGCCGCCCATGTCCTTGTGTCCGTCGGCGTTCGCGCGCGGCGAGACGCCGTCCCACAGGTCGACCGTCACCGTGGAGTAGTAGTTCACGCCGAGCAGGTCGAGCGGCTGGGCGATGATCTCGGTGTCGCCGGACTCGACGAACGACCAGTCGGTGACCGACGCCGTGTCGGCGATGACGTCGGCCGGGTAGCCGTCGCCGAGGAGCGGCCCGAGGAACACGCGGTTCGCGAGGCCGTCGATGCGGCGGGCGGCCTCGGCGCCGCCGTCTCCCGACGGCCGGATCACGTGGAGGTTCAGGGTGATCGAGTAGCCGGGGTCGTTCGTCACGACGCCGCGCAGCGCCTCGATCGCGAGGCCGTGGGCGAGGTTCAGGTGGTGCACCGCGGCGAGCGCCTTCGCGCCGTCCATGAGCCCCGGAGCGTGCGCCCCCGAGCCGTAGCCGAGGTACGCGCTGCACCACGGCTCGTTGAGCGTCGTCCACACGGCGACGCGGTCGCCGAGCCGTTCGCCGACGAGGCGGGCGTAATCGGCGAAGGCGTACGCGGTGTCGCGGCTCACCCAGCCGCCCTCGTCTTCGAGCGCCTGCGGCAGGTCCCAGTGGTACAGCGTCGCGATCGGGCGGATGCCGCGGGCGATGAGCCCGTCGACGAGGCGTTCGTAGAACGCGAGGCCCGCCGCGTTGGCCTCTCCCCGGCCGGTCGGCTGGATGCGCGGCCACGCGATCGAGAACCGGTAGGCCTCGAGACCGAGGCGCTGCATGAGGTCGAGGTCTTCATCGAGCCGGTGGTAGTGATCGCACGCCGTATCGCCCGTGTCGCCGTTCCAGACCTTGCCGGGCGTGTGACTGAACGTGTCCCAGATCGACGGCCCTCTTCCGTCTTCGTTCACAGCACCCTCGATCTGGTACGACGCCGTCGCGGAACCGAAGAGGAAGTCCTCACCGAATTCGAGCCCCGTGTCGCGGTAGTCGGGCGTGTCGGTCGCCATCGTCAGTGCTCCAGTCCTCGCGGGTGGGATGCTGCGCTCTCACTGTATCGCGGGCGGGATCCGGCCCTCCGTCATCGCCTAGGGTCGAGGAATGGAGACTCCGCCGATCCTCGAGACCGCCGCATTCCGAGCGGAGCTCCAGCCCGAGCGGGGAACCAACGGCGGCTACTCCCTCGTCATCGACGACGTCACCCAGTCGCACGTCAACCCCGACGATCCGCGCGACCTGCAGCTCCCGTACGTGCGCCGCATCGCCGCCGTGCTCGCCACGCTTCCCGGCGAGTCGCCCTCGGTACTGCACCTGGGTGCGGGCGCGCTCACCCTTCCCCGCTATGTGCACGCCGTGCACCCGACGAGCCGCCAGCGCGTCGTCGAACTGCACCCCGACCTGCTCGCGTACGTCACGCGGTACGTGCCGCTGCCGGCGGACGCGACGATCGAGCTCGCGATCGGCGACGCCCGCGACGAAGTGCAACGACTCGCCGGCGACGGTGACGACCAGTGGGACCTCGTGCTCGTCGACGTCTTCTCGGGCGGCCTCGTGCCGCGCCACGTCACGACCATCGAGTTCTTCACCGAACTCGTCACGCTCCTCTCGCCAGGCGGCGTGCTGATCGTCAACTGCCTGAACGGCGCCGAACCCCAGGTGACGAGCGACACCCTCGCTGCGGTGCTCGACCTGCTGCCTCGTGCGCTCGTGATCGGCTCGGAGGCCGTGCTCCGGCGAGTAGCGCCCGGCAACACGATCATCGTGGCGTCGCGGCATCCGCTCGACCCGGAATCGATCGCGCAGTGGCTCTCGACCGACCCGCTTTCGGTCGCGACCGGAGCGACCGTCGTCGACGGACCGGCCCTCGAGGAGCTCGCCGGAACTGTGCGCCACGACCACCAGTAGGTACGCGCGACGCACCGGAGCGCACCGGCTCGACGATCCACGTCACGCCGGCCCGGCCTTCGCCGCTCAGCGGGACGATCGCGTCGACCGGTCCTCGCGAAGCACTGCTGCGAGCTTGATCCGGTAGACCGCGAGCACTGCGAAGAACGCGTTCAGGTCGACCTTGTCGGAGGTCGGATCCTCGAGCTCCTTGAGCCGGATCGGACGGATCTTCGCGACCTCGGCGATCTGCTTGTGCGTCGCAGCGCCGCGGCTCTTGACGAGGAAGTCCGCCAGCGCCGCGCGGTCACCGAGGACGCGATGCGTCTCGGTCGCGAGGTCGATGCGGCTGTGGCCGATGTGGAGGTGGCCGCAGTGCTGGCAGGTGTACCAGCTCGTCGACGGGTCCTCGCGGAGCTTGCCCGGAATCTCGGTCTCGCTCCGATACCTGCGCTTGAACTCCCATCGACCGCCCCGCTCGGTCTTGCACTCGCGCGGCGCGCTCGCAGCGTCGAGCACCAGCTCTGCCATGCCCGCGCACCGAGGCGTGCAGTACAGACCTTGGTAGACCGGAACTCCGGGGCCGCCGAGCTTCTGCGCGCACTTCCTGCAGCGCTGGCGCTCGGGGTAGCGCTTCTCCTGGACCAAGAGCCGGAGCTACCGGCGCAGCATCTTCTGCAGCGCCGCGAGCTCTTCCTCGCTCGGCGCGGCCTTCGCGCCGCCGCCGCCCAGGCCGAAGCCCGAACCGGTCGGTGCGCTCTCCGCGCCCGGCGTCACGCCAGAGGCGATCGCCGCGTTCTCGGTCGCCCGCTTCGCGGGGTTGCCCGAGCGCGAGCCCGACTTCTTCTTGCCCTTCGCTGCCTGGCGCTTGCCGCCGCCGTGGCTGCCGCCGCCGGGCAGGGGCCCCATGCCGGGGATCTGCGGCACGCCGCCGCGCGCGACGGTCTTCATCATCTTCGCGGCCTGCTCGAACCGCGCGACGAGCTGGTTCACGTCGGTGACGGTCATGCCCGAGCCCTTCGCGATGCGCAGGCGCCGCGAGCCGTTCAGGAGCTTGGTGTTCTCGCGCTCGGCGGGGGTCATCGACTGGATGATCGCCTCGGTGCGCACGATCTCGCGCTCGTCGAAGTTCTCGAGCTGCTGCTTCATGCCACCCGCGCCCGGCAGCATGCCGAGCATCTTCTTGATCGAGCCGGCACCGCGCAGTTGCTGCATCTGGCCGAGGAAGTCGTTCAGCGTGAACGTGTCGGTCGCGAACTTCTCGGCGACCTTCATCGCCTCTTCTTCGTCGAACGCCGACTGCGCCTGCTCGATCAGGGTGAGGATGTCACCGAGGTCGAGGATGCGGCTCGCCATGCGGTCGGGGTGGAAGGGCTCGAAGTCGTCGAGGTTCTCACCGGTCGACGCGAAGATGATGGGGCGACCGGTGACGGATGCCACGCTGAGCGCGGCGCCGCCGCGCGCGTCGCCGTCGAGCTTGGTGAGCACGACACCGGTGAAGTCGACGCCCTCCTGGAAGGCCTTCGCGGTGTTGACGGCGTCTTGACCGATCATCGCGTCGATGACGAAGAGCACCTCGTCGGGGTTCGTGGCCTTGCGGATGTTCGACGCCTGCTTCATGAGCTCGGCGTCGACACCGAGGCGGCCCGCGGTGTCGATGATGACGACATCGTGCAGCGCGCGCTCGGCGTGCTTCACGGCGTCCTTCGCGACCTTCACGGGGTCGCCTGCGCCGTTGCCGGGCTCGGGGGCGAAGACCGGCACGCCGGCCTGGCCGCCCACGACCTGAAGCTGGTTCACGGCGTTCGGGCGCTGGAGGTCGGCCGCGACGAGGAGGGGCGTGTGCCCCTCTTTCGCGAGCCACTTCGCGAGCTTGCCCGCGAGGGTGGTCTTACCGGCGCCCTGGAGGCCCGCGAGCATGATGACCGTCGGCGGGTTCTTCGCGAACTGCAGGCGCCGCTGCTCGCCGCCGAGGATGCGGATGAGCTCCTCGTTGACGATCTGCACGACCTGCTGCGCCGGATTCAGCGCCTTGTTGACCTCGTCGCCGAGCGCGCGCTCGCGCACGTGCGCCGTGAACTCCTTGACGACGTCGAGCGAGACGTCGGCGTCGAGCAGCGCGCGACGGATCTCGCGAACCGTGCCGTCGACGTCGGACGCGGAGAGCTTGCCCTTGGTGCGGAGATTCTTGAAGGTCTCGGCGAGGCGGTCAGACAGGTTTCCGAAGGTAGCCATGGTGCCTTCGATTCTAAGCGACAGCGGATGCCGCCTCCGCGCCTTGCCCGGAACGCAGGCGGCGACCGGGCTCAGGCGTCGAAGCGGAGGTCGACCAGGTCGCGGTTGATGTCGATCGACGCGACGAGGCGCGAGTCGATGTCTTCGGGCGCGAGGCCGAACTCGAACTCGGCGAAGGTCTCGCCGTCGCCGTCGGCGTCGGGCCTCAGGTCGACGCGCACGAGGCTCAGCGAGCGCAGGGCGTCGATGTCGCGGTCGCCCGAGTCGCGCGTGATCGCGTCGCCCGCGGCATCCGCTTCTTCGCCGTTCAGCACGGAGCGGAGGAACAGCGAGACGGGGCTGCCGCCCGAGTCGAGCTGGCCGACGAAGACGCCGCGCAACTCGTCGTCGATGAGCTCGAGCTCGCCGACCATCGTCGCCGCCGCGTCGAGCGACGCGGTCGAGACGTCGTCGGTGTCGGCGTCGAGCACGACCTCGACGTCTTGATCGCCGTATTCCTTGCGCTCGGCCCAGTAGTCGCCGATGAGGCCGAAGTAGTCGTGCTCGATCGCCATGTCGTTCTCCTTCTCAGCCGACGAGCTTCTGCGCGAAGACGTGGGGCGTGAATCCGGTGAGGTCGCCGATGCCCTCGCCCTGTCCGATGAGCTTGATGGGCAGGCCCGTCTTCTCCTGCACCGCGAGCACGAAGCCGCCCTTGGCGCTGCCGTCGAGCTTCGTGAGCACGAGGCCGGTGACCCCGCCGTGTTCGATGAACGCCTCGGCCTGCGCGAGGCCGTTCTGCCCCGTCGTCGCGTCGAGCACGAGCAGCACCTCGCTGATCGGCGCCTGCTTCTCGACGACGCGCTTGATCTTGCCGAGCTCGTCCATGAGCCCGCCCTTGGTGTGCAGGCGGCCCGCGGTGTCGATGATCACGATCTCGGTGCCGTCGCGCTTGGCCTGCTCGACCGTCTGGAAGGCGACGGACGCAGGATCTTGACCCTCGCGCTCGGGGCGGACGATGCCGACACCGGCGCGTTCGGCCCAAGTCGCGAGCTGGTCGACCGCGGCAGCGCGGAACGTGTCGGCGGCACCGACCACGACCGAACGGTCGAAGGTGCGGAGGAACCGTGCGAACTTGCCGATCGTCGTCGTCTTGCCGACGCCGTTGACGCCGACGACCAGCACGACGGCCGGGCGTTCGGTGAGCTTCAGCGTGGGGTCGTACTTCGAGAGCCGCTCCTCGACGATCTCGCGGAGCATCCGCTGCACGTCTTTCGGGTCTGTGGTCTTGAACCGCTCGACCTGCGCGCGGATCTGCGCGACGATCTCCTCGGTGACCGAGGGGCCGAAGTCGGCCCTGATGAGTGCGGACTCGAGGTCGTCCCACGTGTCCTCGTCGATCGTCTTCGCGCCGAAGACCCCGCGGAGGGCCGCGCCGAGCGACCAGGATGCGCGTTCTGCCATGCCTCCAGCCTAGAGCGCGAGTCGACTACACCGATCCAGTCGGGGCCCGCAAGGGGTTGCCGGCGCGCTGCCGAGCGCCGAGTCTCGGAAACGACAGCTCGGAGAAGACGGAAGGAGTGCGGATGACGACCGTGGGATTCCACGCCTCGCACGAGCAGATCCCCCCGCAGGTGCTGCTGCGCGACGTGCAGCGCGCCGAGGAGGCCGGCTTCGACGCCGCGATGTGCAGCGACCACTTCGCGCCGTGGAGCGTTCGGCAGGGCGAGTCGGGCTTCGCCTGGAGCTGGCTCGGTGCGGCCCTGCAGGCCACCCGGCTGCCGTTCGGCGTCGTCACGGCTCCGGTCCAGCGTTACCACCCGGCCGTGAGCGCGCAGGCGATCGCCACGCTCGAGTCGATGTACCCCGGCCGGTTCTGGGCGGCCCTCGGCAGCGGCGAGGCCGTCAACGAGCACATCACGGGCGACCCGTGGCCGCCGAAGGAGGCTCGCGATGGGCGCCTGCTCGAATCGGTCGACGCCATGCGCCGGCTGCTCGCCGGCGAGGAGGTCAGCATCCGCGGCGACATCGTCGTCGATCGGGCACGGATCTGGAGCCTGCCCGCGGTGCCGCCCCCGCTGATCGCCGCAGCCGTGAGCGCCGAGACCGCGACTTCGGGTGCAGCTTGGGCCGACGGACTCATCACGGTCGATCAGCCGCGCGCGACCCTGCGCGCCGTCATCGACGCGTATCGGGATGCCGGCGGGCGCGGGCCGCTCGCCGTGCAGGTGCACCTCAGCTGGGCGGCCGACGACGACGAGGCGCGGGCGATCGCCCTCGACCAGTGGCGCAGCGGCACGGTGCCACCACCGCTCGCCTGGGACCTCGACTCCCCCGAGTCATTCGACGAACGGACCGCGGATGCCACGGCCGACGACGTGGCTCGCTCGGTGCAGATCTCGGCCGACACCGGGCGACACCTCGAGCGTCTCCGCGACCTGGTCGACCTGGGATTCGACCGGATCTTCCTGCACCACGTCGGCCGGGAACAGGACGCGTTCATCGACGCCTTCGGCGAGCACGTGCTGCCCGAGCTGCGGAGCGCCGCATGAAGATCACCGCGCGCGGCGACCTCTGGTGGAAGACCGCGGTCGTCTACTGCCTCGACGTCGAGACCTACATGGACTGGAACGACGACGGCTCCGGTGACTTCGAGGGTCTCGCCCACCGCCTCGACCACCTCGCCGAACTCGGCGTCAGCTGCCTGTGGCTCATGCCCTTCCAGCCCACTCCCAACCTCGACGACGGCTACGACATCACCGACTTCCAGGCGATCGATCCGCGGCTCGGCACACTCGGCGACTTCGTCGAGTTCATCCGCATGGCCCGCGATCGCGGCATGCGGGTGATCATCGACTTCGTCATGAACCACACCTCCGATCGGCACCCGTGGTTCCGGTCGGCCCGGCGCAGCCGCGACTCCGAGTTCCGCGACTTCTACGTCTGGCGCGACCGGCCGCCGAGGAAGCAGCAGCAGCTGGTCTTCCCGGGCGAGGAGACGAGCGCGTGGGAGCTCGACGAACGATCCGGGCAGTACTACCTGCACTCGTTCTACCGGCATCAGCCCGACCTGAACGTCGCGAACCCCGAGGTTCGCGACGAGATCGCGAAGACCCTCGGATTCTGGCTCGAGCTCGGCGTCTCGGGGTTCAGGGTCGACGCGGTGCCGTTCCTCATCACGCCGCCCGACGGCGTCGACGTCGGCGACCCGCACGAGTTCCTCCGCGACCTGCGACGGTTCCTGCAGCGCCGCTCGAGCGAGGCGATCCTGCTCGGCGAGGTGAACCTCCCGTACGAGCAGCAGCTGGAGTTCTTCGGCCACCCCGACCGGCCCTCCGAGCTCACCATGCAGTTCGACTTCGCCGCGATGCAGCGCATGTACCTCTCGCTCGTGCGGGAGGACGCCAGCCCGCTCGCCGAGATGCTCGCCTCGCGGCCCGAGCTGCGCATCGAGGCGCAATGGGCGAACTTCGTGCGCAACCACGACGAGCTCACCCTCGACCAGCTGAGCGAGGAGGAGCGCCAGGAGGTCTTCGACGCCCTCGCGCCCGAGGAGTGGATGCGGGTCTACGGGCGCGGCATCGCACGCCGGTTGCCACCGATGGTCGACGGCGACCCGCGCCGTGTGCGCATGGTCTACAGCCTCATGTTCTCGCTGCCGGGCACCCCCGTGCTCTTCTACGGCGAGGAGATCGGCATGGGCGAGAACCGCGAGCGCGGCGGGCGCATGACGGTGCGCACGCCGATGCAGTGGTCGGATGAGGCGAACGGCGGCTTTTCACGCGCATCGAAGCGCCGCCTCGTCGCCAAGCCCCCGACCGACGGCTACGCGCCCGAGCATGTCAACGTCGAGGCGCAGATGCACGATCCGGATTCCCTGCTCTCCACGATCCGCAGCTTCGCCCACCGCTACCGCAGCTCGCCCGAGATCGGCTGGGGCGCGTTCGAGCTGCTGCAGCACGACGAGCCGGCGGTGCTCGCGCACCGCATGGTGGCCGACTTCGGCAGCTTCATCGCGCTGCACAACTTCGCTCCGACGCCGGCGACCGTGCGACTCTCGCTCGGCGAGGTCGCCGACGAGGCTCGGCTCTCCGACCTCTTCGACGTGCCGGTCGTGCCGATCGACGCCGACGGCCGCACCGAGATCGAGATCGGAGCGTACGGCTACCGCTGGTTCCGCATCGTCGACTCCGAAGACCGTCGCCTCACCTGAAGCGGATGCCGCGGCATCCGCTCGGCTCGGAAACCCGGCGCTGGCTCAGCTGGCCTTCGCCTCGCGCTCCTCGCGCACGCGCTGCCCGACGACCGCCGAGACCCCGTCTTGCCGCATCGAGACGCCGTAGAGGGCGTCGGCGATCTCCATGGTGCGCTTCTGGTGCGTGATGACGATGAGCTGGGAGTCCTCGCGCAGGGACTCCATGGTCGTCAGCAGGCGACCGAGGTTCGCGTCGTCGAGCGCTGCCTCGACCTCGTCCATGATGTAGAAGGGGCTCGGGCGGGCCTTGAAGATCGCGATGAGCAGGGCGACCGCGGCGAGCGAGCGCTCACCGCCCGAGAGCAGCGAGAGCCGCTCGATCTTCTTGCCCGCGGGCTTCACGCTGACCTCGATGCCGGTCGTGAGCATGTTCTCGGGGTCGGTGAGGGCGATGCTGCCGACGCCGCCCGGGAAGAGCACGGGGAAGACCTCGGCGAATGCCGCCTGCGTGTCGTCGAAGGCGCTGCGGAAGATCGACTCCATCTTGCCGTCGATCTCCTCGATGATCGTCAGCAGGTCCTTGCGCGTGTTCGCGAGGTCGGTGAGCTGCTCGGTGAGGAAGAGGTGGCGCTGCTCGAGCGCCGCGAACTCCTCGAGCGCGAGCGGGTTGACCCGGCCGAGCTGTGCGAACTTGCGCTCGGCCTGGGCGAGCCGGCGCTGCTGATCCTCGCGGCGGAAGGGCCGGGGTTCGCCCTCCTCGTCTTCAGCAGGGATGAGCTGCTCGGGCCCGTACTCGTCGACGAGCACGTCTTCGGTGAGCCCGAGCTCCGACTCGGCCCGTTCGACGAGACCGCCGACGTGCAGCTTCTTCTCGTAGATGCGCAGCTCGAGGCCGTGCACGTCTTCGGTGACCGACTGCAGTCGCTCGCGCACGGCAGCCTCTTCGCGGCGCACCGCTTGCAGCTCCTCATTGCGGCTCGCGCGTTCCGCCTCGGCGCGGCCGAGCGCCACTCGGGCCTCGGCGACGGAGGCATCGACCGACGCGAGCGCCTCGGGCAGCACCTCGGCGACCCTCGTGGCCGCGTCGAGCTGGGCGCGTCGGATCACGGCGCGGCGGGCGGCATCCGCTGCGGCCTGTCGCTCGGCCTCGAACTGCGCCTCCATCGCGCGGATGCGGGCCTCTTCGGCGCGCACGCGCTCCTTCGCGGTCTCGAGTCGCAGCTTCGCCTCGACCTCCGCTTCACGGGCGGCCTCGAGCGCGGCGAGCGCGCCGTCGCGGGCGGCGGTCTCGAGCACGGGTCGAGGTTCGGCACGTGCCGTCTCGAGCGCGGCCCTGGCCGCCGTCGCAAGCTGCTCGGCCTCGGCGACGCGCTCCTCGGCGAGCGCGGCGGCTTGACGCAGGCGCTCGGAGTCGGCGTCGGCCGCCTCGGCCTGCACGCGTGCACGGTTCAGCCGCTCGGTGCGCTGGGCGAGCTGCGCGTCGAACTCGCGCAGGGCGGCGAGCGCACGCTTCGACTGCTCCTTCGACTGCTCGACGATCTGGCGCTGCTCGGTGAGCTCGAAGCGGGCCCGCTCGATCTCGGCGCGCACCTCTTCGAGGCGGGCCGCGGCGCGATCGCGTTCGGCGATGAGCTCGATGCGGCTCTGCTTGCGACCCGAGCCGCCGCGCAGCACGTAGCGGCCGACGACCGTGCCGTCCTTCGTGATGACGGTGGCGGGAGCCTCGCGCTTCGCGAGTTCCGCCTCAGCGGCGCGAGCGGCGGCGAGGTCGTCGGCGATGAGCACTTCGGCGAGGAGGCCGAGCACGCCCGCAGGGGCGGTGACGACGTCGGATGCCGCGGTCAGCCCCGCGACCGGAGCCGCAGGTGCCGATGCCGCGCCCGCGTCGGCGAGCGCCAGCGCGACTCGGCCGAGCTCGCCCCGTTCGGCGTGCTCGAGCGCGCGGTAGGCGGCGGCCCGGTCGTCGACGAGCACGGCATCGCTCAGCGAGCCGAGGGCGGCGGCGATCGCCGGCTCGTAGCCGGGTTCGACCTGCAGCGCCTCGGCGAGAAGGCCGCGTACCCCGGTGACGCCGGCCTTGGCGAGCGCCGCGGAACCGTCTTTCTGATCGAGGGCGAGGGAGAGGGCCTGGGTGCGGGCGCCGAGGGCGCCGTGCTCGCGTTCGCGGCCGTGCAGTTCTTCACGGATGCGCTCGATCTCGGCCTCGGCTTCGAAGACCGCCCCCTGAGCGAGCTCGTACGCCTCGTCGAGGTCGGTCTCGGCGGTCTCGCCGTTGTCGGCCTCGGCCTCGGCTGCGGCGAGCGCGGTGGCCGCCGAGGCGCGGCGCTCGGCCGAGGCCTCGAGGGCGTTCTCGTGGCGCAGCACCTCGCCCCGTACGGCGGCGAGCTTCGATGCCGCGGAGTCGGCCTGCCCTGTGAGCTTCGAGAGTTCGAGGTCGTAGGCCGAGACGAGCGCGCTCTGGCGCGCGATGCCCTCGTCGACCGTGTCGAGCTCGGCACGCCGGCGCATGGTCGCCTCGTGCGCGTCGTCGAGCGCGGATGCCGCGGTGCCGACGCTGTCGCGGATGCCGGTGAGCTCCGTCACGGCCTCGTCGATCATCGCGCGGGTCACGCTCGGCGAGACCTCGGTCTGCTCGGCCGCACTGCCGAGCAGGGCGATGCGCTGCCGGGCGAGCGAGTCGAGCGAGCGCAGGCTCCCCTGCGCCTGCTCGAGTGCGAAGGTCGTCGATCGCGCCCGGTCGACGGCATCGCCGACCTGCGCCTGCTCGAGGCGGGTCACCTTCGCCTGATGCTGCTCCAGCTGATCCTGCAGCACGAGGCGCTCGGCGTGCCGCTCGTGCTCGCTCTTGCCGTGCTCGTCGAGGGCACGGCGAAGGCCGACGACCTCGTCGGCGAGCAGTCGCGCCTTGGCGTCGCGCATGACAGCGGCGATCGTCGCCGCCTCACGGGCGACCTCGGCCTGGCGGCCGAGCGGCTTCAGCTGCCGCCGGATCTCGCCCGCGAGGTCGGAGAGGCGGGTGAGGTTCGCCTGCATGGCGTCGAGCTTGCGGAGCGTCTTCTCTTTGCGCCGACGGTGCTTCAGAATTCCGGCCGCCTCCTCGATGAAGCCGCGACGATCTTCGGGCGTCGCGCGCAGCACCTGGTCGAGCTGGCCCTGCCCCACGATGACGTGCATCTCCCGGCCGAGGCCGGAGTCGCTCAGCAGCTCCTGCACGTCGAGCAGGCGGCAGTTGTCGCCGTTGATCGCGTACTCGCTCGCGCCGTTGCGGAAGAGGGTGCGCGAGATCGTCACCTCGGTGTACTCGATCGGCAGCGCACCGTCGCTGTTGTCGATCGTGAGGCTCACCTCGGCACGGCCGAGTGGACCACGGGTCGAGGTGCCCGCGAAGATGACGTCCTCCATCTTGCCGCCGCGGAGGGTCTTGGCGCCCTGCTCGCCCATCACCCAGGCGAGGGCGTCGACGACGTTGGACTTGCCGGAGCCGTTGGGACCGACGATGCAGGTGACGCCCGGTTCGAATGCGAACGTCGTCGGCTGTGCGAAGGACTTGAAGCCCTTGAGCGTCAGGCTCTTCAGGTACACGTCCCACCCTCTCCTGGTCGCGAGAACGCTGGGCTCTACGGTATCCGAGGTTCGGGCCCGCGGCGCGCATGCGCGCCGAAGCGCGTCCGATCCGCCCTTGTCCGCAATCGTGCGGCAGCGATAGTCTGATCGGCTGCCCGCTCCGATGCGGGCCGGAAAGCGGTACTTCAGATGGTGATCGACATTCGCCCTGTTCGCGTGCCCGCGTCGCTCGGAACCCCCGACTCGGCCGAGTTCGAGGCATTCGCGGCGTTCGCCGAGGCGCTCGAGGTCGAGGTGCACGGCAACGACGAGCTCAGCTACGGGGCCGACGAGATGCTCGTCTCCTACGGCGATGAGCGGTACATGATGCGGTGCGCGTTCGGCGCTTGGGATGGCGACCGCCTGGTCGGCACCGCGAACGTCGTCTGGGACCGCGATTCCGGCGCGACGACGGCGTTCTCGACGATCCTCGGCGTCTCCCCCGGAATGCGACGCCGGGGCATCGCCGGCGAACTGCTCGCAGTGATCGAGCGCACCGCGCGCGACGCCGGCAAGACGACGCTCGTGCTGCGGGCCGACCACCGCATCGACCAGCCCGATCCGGGCACGGAGCGGTTGCGGGCGCCTCAGGGCGACGCGAGCATCGCCGCAGACGAACCAGCGGCCCGCTTCGCGCTCGCACACGGCTACTCGCTCGGCCAGCTCAATCGGATGAGCGCCATGCAGGTGACCGGCCGTGCCGAGGAATTCGGCGAGCGCCTCGTGGGGTACGAGGCGACCTCACCGGGCTACCGGCTCGTGACCTGGCACGATCGGGCGCCCGCGGACCTGATCGAGGCGCTGGCCCATGCACGCGAGCGGATGTCGGTCGATGCGCCGAGCGGCGAGATCGACTACGAACAGGAGACGTGGGATGCCGAGCGCATTCGCGCGGAGGAGCAGCAGGCGCTCGACGCCGGCCGCCGCACGATCATGACGGTCGCGGTCGGCGACGACGACGTCGTGGCCGGCTACACCCAGCTCCTCCTGGCGCCGCGCAAGCGAGTCGCCTACCAGGACGACACCTTCGTGCTCGCCGACCACCGCGGTCACGGCCTCGGCATGCGCATGAAGCTCGCGAACCTCGTCGAGCTCGAGCACGCCGCACCCGATCGAGAGCGCGTGATCACCTGGAACGCCGACGAGAACGAGCACATGCTCGCGATCAACATCGCCCTCGGATTCGAGCCGGTGGCGGTCGACTCGTCGTGGCAGAAGGGCTGAGGGCCGACCCGGAGGGGGCGACGATGACCGTGGAGATCCACGAGGTGCCCGTGCCGGCGGCGCTCGGCACGCCGGAGGCTCGGCAGTTCGAGGCCTGCGCGGCGCTCGGCTTTCGGCTCGAGCGCGCCAACTGGGGTCACGACCACTTCGCGGAGAGCGCTGCGGAGCTGCTCGGGCGTCACCGCAACGACACCCATCGCGCTCATGCGCTCCTCGGTGCCTGGGACGGCGACGTCCTCGTCGACAGGGCGGGGCTCGGCTGGGAGCGGGACGCCGCGGCCGCCACCGTCGAACTCACGCTCGGCGTGCTCCCCTCGCATCGCCGCCGGGGCATCGGCTCGCAGTTGCTCGCAGCTGCCGAGCAGACGGCTCGCGACCTCGGCCGCGAGGCCGTCGTCGGCTACTCCGACCACCCCGACTCCGAGGGCGGCGAGGGCGACGGGCCGATGCTGCACGCTCCCGACGGCGACGGCGGGCTCGCGGCATCCGTGGCCACTGCCGGATTCGCCTCGGCGCACGGCTATGCGCTCGCGCAACTCGAACGCGTGAGTCGCCTCACGGTGCCGGGCCGTCTCGCCGGGTTCCGCCGCGAACTCGACGAGCAGACGGCACGAGTGCACGCACGCGGCTATCGGGTCGAATCCTGGACCGATCGCTCGCCGAGCGAGCTCGTCGACGCCTACGCGGCCGCTCGCGAACGAATGGCGCTCGACGTTCCCGCCGGCGGCGTCACCATCGACGAGGAGCCCTGGGACGCCTCGCGGGTGCGCGAACACGAATCCGCGGCGTTCGACGGCGGCACGACCCTGCTCGTCGCGGCGGCGGTGACCGCTGACGGCGGGATCGCGGGCTACACCGAACTCGAACTGCCGTCCGAACGCGAGTTCGCGTACCAGTCCGACACCCTCGTCGTCGGCGCCCACCGCGGCAACGGTCTCGGCATGCTCGTGAAGCTCGCGAACCTCGTGCGCCTCGCCGAGACCTCGCCCGAACGCAGCGTCGTCTACACCTGGAACGCCGACGAGAACGAGCACATGCTCGCGATCAACCTCGCCCTCGGCTTTCGCCGTTGCGGACTCGAGGCGATCTGGCAGCGCGACGTCGCCTGATCATTCAGCCGGACGCCGGCCGACGCAGGGTCCTGACGCGCTGGCACCTCGGGCAGAAGTGCGAGCCACGGTTCATGAACGACTCTCGCACCATCGCCGTGCCGCAGCGCGGGCACGGCTTGCCGGCACGCCCGTACGCGTTCAGGGAGTGCTCGAAGTAGCCCGATGCGCCGTTGACGTTCACGTACTGGGCGTCGAAGCTCGTGCCGCCCTCGGCGAGGGCCTTGCCGAGCACCTCGCGCACGGCGCCGAGGAGCTCGCGGGCGCGCCGGGTCGACAGCGACGACGCCGGCTGCTCGCCGTGCAGGCGCACCGCCCACAGCGACTCGTCGGCGTAGATGTTGCCGATGCCGCTGACGACGCCCTGGTCGAGCAGCACGCGCTTGATCGCCGTGCCGCGCTTGGCGAGCGCCGCCACGAAGTCCCGATCCGAGAACGCGGGGTCGAGGGGGTCGCGCGCGATGTGGGCGACCTGGGCGGGCACCTGACGCGCCCACTCCCCCGTGACGCCGTCGGAGAAGCCCGCGATCTCGCCGTCGGCGGTCGGCACGAGGCGGTCGATCGCCAGCGAACCGAAGATGCGCTGGTCGACGAAGTCGACGCGAAGCTCACCGTGCTCGGGATGCTCGAGGTGCAGTCGCACGCGAGCATGCGCATCGTCGCCGGGATGGTCGGGCGTGCGCAGCAGCATCTGCCCGCTCATGCCGAGGTGGCCGACGACGGCCCGGCCGGCGCGCCGTTCGTCAGCCGACAGGGGCAGCCAGAGAAACTTGCCGCGCCGAACCGCCGCATCGATGCGAGCGCCCGTCAACAGGGCCTCGAAGTCACCGGATGCCGCATCGTGCCGTTTCAGCGAACGAGGCTCGAGCACCTCGACAGCCGACACGACGGCACCCGTGACCGCGGGCGCGAGCCCGGCCCGCACCACCTCGACCTCGGGCAGCTCGGGCACGTCAGGCCGGGTTCAGCAGAGTCCAGGCCTCGAGCGCGGCGGCCATCTCGGCCTGCTTCTTGCTCGATCCCTCGCCCGAAGCCTCGACGAGGTCGCCGACGGTCACCGTGGCGACGAAGTGCTTGTTGTGGTCGGGCCCGCTCTCGGCGACCGTGTACGCCGGTGCGGTGGCACCGCGACGAGCCGCGATCTCCTGCAGGCTCGTCTTCGGGTCCATCGCAGCGCCGAAGCGCGCAGGGTCTCTCATGAGCGGCGCGACGAGTCGCAGCACGAGCGCCGTGGCGGTGTCGCCACCGGCATCGAGGTAGACGGCGCCGATGATCGCCTCGACCGTATCGGCGAGGATCGACGGCTTGTCAGCACCGCCGGTCATGGTCTCGCCCCGGCCGAGACGGATGTATCGTCCGACGCCGATCGCGCGGCCGACCTCTGCCAACGCCACGCTCGAGACGAGGCTCGCCCGCCGCTTCGCGAGCTCCCCCTCGTCGAGATCGGGGTGGTCGCTGAAGAGCTTGACCGTGACGGCCTGCCCGAGGATCGAATCGCCGAGGAACTCCAGGCGCTCGTTGGTCGGGATGCCGCCGTTCTCGTACGCGAAAGACCGGTGCGTGAGCGCGAGCTGGAGCAGGGCGGGATCGATCGAGATCTGCAGGCGTTGCTGCAGCTCCTCGAGCGCGTGATCCACTGCCCCGTTGAGCTCCGTTCGCGTCACGACCGGTCGTTCGGGTGTCTGGGGCCGACTAGACGTCGGCGACCTTGCGACCCTTGTACTCGAGGAAGAGCGGGGTGCCCGCCGAGTCCTCGACGACCTTGGCGCGGTGAGGAAGGCTGTAGGTGACCTTGCCGTTCTCGACCGTCTTGACCAGGGTGGGGACCTCGGCCTTCCACTGCGCACGGCGCATGTGGGTTCGGGCGCGTGACTTCTTCCGCTTCGGAACAGCCATGTCTATCTCTCTTCTCTCTGCTGGTCGGCGCCGGATGCGTCATCCGGGCCGTTGTCTTCGGAAGCCTGGTACCCTGCGAGCGCGGACCATCGTGGATCGCTGTGCTCAGGGGTGACGAGTTCCGGATGATCGGCCAGTCGGAGCCCGGTCTCGAGGTCGAGTCCCGGGCAATCCGGTCGGCACACCGGCTGGAACGGCAGTGCCAGCACTACCGCATCTCGGATGAGTGGTTCAAGATCCACGTGGTCGTCTTGAACCTCATACTCGATGGCTTCCCCAGAATGATACCCGAAGAGTTCTTGGAACTCGACTTCGACGGGCAGCGCGATGTCGATGAGGCACCGGCCGCACTCCCCCTCGGCCACTGCGTCGACCTCTGCGGTGACGAGGATGCCCTCGTGCACCGACTCGAGTCGGACGTCGATATCGAGCTCGGATCCGGCGCGGACGGCGACGAGCCCCTCGCCCATCTGGTCGCCGGCAGCGACGGAGAAGGGGTGCTCGCGCATCTCACCGGGACGGTTGACGAGGTCGCGGACGTTCACACGGAACGGGGAGTACTTGATGGCCACGAACGACGAGTCTACGCGCCGAGGGATGGGCGTTCGCCGAACGCCCGGCGACGTGCGGCGTCGAAGAGCGAACGCGGTGCGAGCAGCGCTCGCGCGCGCACCGCCGGCGGAGCATCCGCGACGAGGGCCGCACGCACGTTCGCGAGATCGACGAGCAGCGCGGGTGCCGCGGCTGTCGTCGCGATGTCAGGCCCGTACCGCTCTCGCTCGACGGCGTCGCGGAGCTCGAACAAGGCGGACCTCGCCGCCGCGTCAGCGAAGGCGGCCCGCTCGGCGACGGCGTTCGCGAAGGCGCGGGCCGTCTCGGCGGCGTCACCGCCGGCGCCGAGATCTCGTGCCGTCGCGATCACCTCGTCCCACGCGGCATCCGCTGGCCTCTCGCCCCTCGCGATGCGGCGGCGACGCGACCAGCGCTGCCCGATGCGCAGCAGTGCCGGCAGGAGCAGCACGAACACCACGACGAGTGCCACGGGTACGCCGCGCTGCCACCCGGCGGCCGTGGCAGAGCCGCCGGCCTGCCCGGCGAGCCCGCGGTCGGGGTCGAGCTCTGGGCGGCCGCTCGCGTCGGGGGTGACGGGTGCCGTGCTCGGCGGCGCAGCACCGGTGCCGTCGCCCGCGCCCGGTCGGGAGTAGCCGGGCACCGTGCCGCGGCCCGGAGTGGGCTCGAACGGCACCCACCCGACACCCTCGAAGTAGAGCTCGGGCCATGCGTGCAGGTCGTGCGAGTCGACCTCGACCCGTTGCACGCCGTCGACGCGCTCCTGCGTCGGCGACCCCTGCGTGTAGCCGAGCGAGATCCGCGAGGGGATCCCGATCTCGCGTGCGAGCACCGCCATCGTCGATGCGAAGTGCACGCAGTAGCCCGCCTTGGTCTCGAGGAACGTCGCGATGACGTCGAAGCCGCCGCCGTCGTAGCCCTCGGCGACGGGCGCCTCGGTCGAGTAGTCGAACTGCGCCGAGCGGAGGAAGGACTGGATCGCCACCGCCGCGTCGTAGCGGGAGGCAGCGCCCGCCGTCACGGTCGCCGCCGTCTCGGCGATGATCGGCGGCATCTCTTCAGGCAACGCGAGGTGGCCCTCGAGGTCGGCGGGCACATCGGTGCTCGCTTCGCGCAGTTGCGCGACCGTCGGCTCCACCTCGAGGCGCGTGGCCCGGTAGCGCTGCCCCGAGGTGTTCGTGTCGACGCTGCGCACCGAGAGCGAGCCCTCGTCCCAGAACCACGAACCGCTGAGCCCCTCGATGCGCGTCGTCGGATAGGGCACGGGGAGCCAGGTCGTGCGCACCTCGTCGACGACCACCTCGATCGGATGCTCCGCGGTCGCCACCGCGTCGGAGAGGCCCTCGGGCTTCGGCATCGCATCGACCGTGTTGTCGCCGTCGACCGCCGCGTTGCCGGCGCCCCACACCTCGCCCTCGAACTCGTCGAGCGTGAGCAGGGTGAAGTACGGGCGGTCGGCGTCGGGCGCGAAGTAGTGGAACGCCGGGCTCGCCTCGGGGCGCCGGAGGTCGCGCCCCAGGTCGATGAACGGGCTCACCCCGCGCCCGAACAGCGTGCCCTGGCTCGGTGAGCCGAGCAACAGGCTCGACGAGATGCTCGGCGTCGAAGCGGCCAGGATCGACGCGGTGAGGAGGCCGACCGCGGCGAGGCCGAGCGACGCCCCGAGCGTCGAGACGATGGGCACCCGGTTCGGCGGCACGATCGTCGCCGCGTCGTCGCCGTCGGCGCCCGCGGCGAGCAGCGCTCGTCGCCGCACCCGCACATCCACCCGGAGCAGCAACAGGTACGCCGCCGCGGTGAGCACGAGCGCCGGCGCGTCGGCACCGGCCTCGATGATGAAGCCCGGCACGACGACGGGCACGAGTGCCGGCACCGCGGCGAGCGCCGGCACCCTGAGCGTCTGCACGAGCAGGTCGACGACGAAGGCGAGGAGCCCCATGCCGAGGGCGAGGGCGAACAGGAGCGGGGGCACGGGGATGGCGGGCACCGACTGCTGCTCGATCGTGCGCTGCGCCCCGGACATGAGGGCGCCGAAGGCCTCGAAGGTGCCCTGGGTCGGGATGACGAGCGCGATGCTCGTGGCTCCGCCGAACACGAGGGTCAGGAGCAGCAGGAGCACGACGAGTTCGAGCACCGGCACGAGGGAGGCCGGCGTTCGCAGCGCGCGCAGGCCCGTGCCCGCGAACAGCACGCCGCCCGCGATGAAGGCGCACAGCCACCACCATCCGCTGCCGGCGATGAGCGGGCCGAGCGCCATCGCCGCGGTCGCCAGCAGCAGGAAGGATGCCGCGGTCAGCGCGAGCCGCTGGGCGCGAGACAGTGGAACCGGGTCAGGGCGCATCGGACGCTCCCGGTACGGCGGGCGCACGGCGCGCGGCGGTGCTACGCGGCGCAGCAGGCTGGGGGCGGGCCGTGCCCGACCAGGCCGACGCGAACTCGGCCGCGCGGCGCACGCGCACCACACGCCAATCCGCCTTCTCGAGCAGCTCGACGATGCTGCCGGCCACGCCCTCGGTCGCGAATGCCACGGCGGGTTCGATGCTCGATCGCAACGCGACGAGCGAACGGGCGTCGTGTTCGTCGGGGTCGACGAGCACGGCGAAGCCCGGCATGCGGGCATCCCGGCCGCGAGAGCCCGCGGTGTGCGCGCCGGCTGACGACCGGGAGCGAGCACCGGCGGCGCCGCTCGGGCCGTCGAGTCGTGCCAGGTCTTCGAGCAGGAGCCGGTCTCCGCCGGGCATGCGATAGCCCGCGCCCGACTCGCCGACGGCGAGACCGCGTTCGGAATCGTCGAGGCGATCGCAGCGAACCCGGTAGCCGCGTTCGAGCAGGTGCATGCCGATCGACGCGGCGACCTCGACACCGAGTTCGAAACCGAAGTGCGGCCCGTCGTCGGCCTCCCGACGGTGGCCTGCCTGCCGAGCCCGGCCAGCCAGCGTGGTGTCGAGGATGATGCGCGCCTCGGGGTCGCCGCGCTGCTCCTCTTCTCGCACCATGAGTTCGCCGCGACGGGCGGTCGCCGCCCAGTTGACCCGTCGCAGCGGATCGCCGTAGCGGTACTCGCGGGCGATGAGCTCGTCGGAGTTCGGATGGGTGCGCAGCTGCAGTCCGTTCAGCACGCCGTCGACGCTCGCCGCCGAACCGAGTGCCGCGTCGAGCGGGGTCACGCGCGGGGTGACCACGACCTCGTGCGCGGTGCCGACGTCGCGATCGACCCGGGCGAGCCCGAACGGGTCCGCGATGCTGACGCGCAACGGGCCGATCGGGTAGACGCCGCGTCGGGGCGTGCGGAGCCGGTATTCGACGTGCACGGTGTCGTCGCCGGAGGGCAGCATCGATTCGTACGGACCCATCGCCGGCAGCACCGCCTCGGGCGCGGCCGTGAGCGTCGTCGGCACCCCGTCGCGCCAGTGCGCCCCGTCGAAGGTGCGCCGTGATCGGTTCTTGATGACGATCGCGACCAGGGTCGAGCCGCCCGCTGCGACGACCGGCGGCGAGAACCTGCGGGTGACGGCGAGACTCGGTTTGCGAAGAGCCACGAAGAGTGCGGCCACGGCCGGCATGGCGATGCCGACGAAGGCGAGCACGAGCACGTCGCGCGAGTCGAACCAGAGCGACACGGCGAGCAGGAGCACCCCGACGATGACGAGCGTCGCACCCCGGCGGGTGAGCCGCGGCCAGGTCGCGACTCGAAGGGAGCGGGGGCGCCACATGTCAGTTCCTTCGCGCGCTGCCGACCGGAACCGGCGTCTCCCCCACGATGCGGCGCACGATGGCGTCGATGAGCGGCCCACTGTCTCGGTCGTGCGCCCCGACGGCACGACTCGTGGGCACGAGACGGTGCGCCAGCACGGGCACCGCAAGCGCGTCGACGTCGTCGGGTAGCACGAAGTCGCGGCCGTGCATGGCCGCGTGCGCCTTCGCCGCGCGGATGAGCTGCAGCGTCGCGCGCGGGCTCGCCCCGAGGCGGAGCTGGCGGTCTTCACGGGTCGCGCGGGCGAGATCGACCGCGTACTCCTTGACGGGCTGCGACGTGAACACGTGCTGCACCGCCTCGATCATGCCGCGCAGCTCGGCGAGGCTGACGACGGGCTCGAGCGCGTCGAGCGGGCTCGAGGTCTCTCGCGTCGAGAGCATCGCGAGCTCGTCGGCCGACGCCGGGTACCCCATGGAGATGCGGGCCATGAAGCGGTCGCGCTGCGCCTCGGGCAGCGGATAGGTGCCCTCCATCTCGACCGGGTTCTGGGTCGCGACGACGGTGAACGGCGGCTCGAGGCGGTAGGTCGTGCCGTCGGCCGTGACCTGGCGCTCCTCCATGCACTCGAGCAGCGCCGACTGGGTCTTCGGGCTCGCGCGGTTGATCTCGTCGCCGATCACGATGTTGGCGAACACCGGCCCGTGCTTGAACTCGAAGCGCCGGCTCGCCTGGTCGAAGACCGAGACCCCGGTGACGTCGCTCGGAAGCAGGTCGGGCGTGAACTGGATGCGGCTGACGGTCGCGTCGACCGAGCGGGCGAGGGTCTTGGCGAGCATCGTCTTGCCGACGCCCGGCACGTCTTCGATGAGGAGGTGGCCTTCGGCGAGCAGCACGGTGAGCGCGCTCGTGACCGCCTCGCGCTTGCCGGCAATGACCGCCTCGACGTTCGCCACGATGGCGGCCGCGCGTGCACCGACCTCGTCGATGCCCATCTGCGCCGCGACGGCGGTGGTCTCGGTCATGGCGTCATCGCCACCTGGAGGTATTCGGAGACCGCGCTCGGCACGTACGGTGCCACGTCGCCGCCGAGCGCCGACACCTGGCGCACGAGCGAACTCGACACGTGGGCGTTCGCCGGGTCGGGCAGCAGGAAGATCGTCTCGACGCCGGCGAGGTGGCGGTTGACGATCGCCATGGGGGTCTCGTAGGCGACGTCGAGCTGCGAGCGAACGCCCTTCACGAGCACCGAGGCGCCGACATCGGTGCAGTAGTCGACGAGGAGACCCATGCTCCACGACGCCACGACGATGCGACCCCGGATGCCGGCATCGGCGATCGATCGCTCGATGAGCGAGACCCGCTGCGCGATCGGCAGCAGCGCCGACTTGTCGGGGTTGTGCACGACGACGACGTGCAGCTCGTCGTAGAGCCCCGCCGCCCGCTCGATGACGTCGAGATGGCCGAGCGTGACGGGGTCGAACGATCCTGGGACGACGGCGATCCGCTGCATACGCACCAGCGTACTGCCCGCACCGCCTCGCGCGAGGGGCTGTGGAGAGTCTCAGCCCTTGCTCAGGTATCCGCTCGTCTCCTCGTCGAGGCGACGGCGCACCGCAGCAGCGAGCGCGGGGTGGGCGGCGAGCCCGTCACCGCCCTCGAGCACCTCGCGGGCCAGCTCGCGCGCCTCGGCGATGAGGTCGCCGTCGCGCACCACCTTCAGCAGCTTCAGCGACGAGCGCCCGCCCGACTGCACGGCGCCGAGCACGTCGCCCTCCTGCCGCAGTTCGAGATCGGCCTGGGCGAGCTCGAAGCCGTCGAGTGTCGCCGCGACGGCCTCGACGCGCTGCAGGGCGAGCGACCCTGGCACCGCCGAGGTCACGAGCAGGCAGAGCCCGGGCACCGAGCCACGGCCGACCCGGCCGCGCAGCTGGTGCAGCTGCGAGACGCCGAAGCGGTCGGCGTCGACCACGACCATCGCGCTCGCGTTCGGAACGTCGACGCCGACCTCGATGACCGTGGTCGCGACGAGCACGTCGATCTCGCCGGCCGCGAACGCCCGCATCGCCGCGTCCTTCTCGTCGGCCGACATGCGACCGTGCAGGGGCGCGACGCGCGTCTCGGCGAAGCGCGGATGCGCGCGCAACTCCGCCAGCACGGCGACGACGGATGCCACGGGCGCCGCGGCATCCGCTCGGCCGTCGCCGTCGGTCGGTTCGAGGCCGGCGGTGCCCCCGGGGCCCTCGTCTTCGACGACCTTCGCCTCGATGGCGGGGCAGACGACGAACGCCTGCCGGCCGAGCGCGAGCTCCTCTGCGAGGCGCTCCCAGATGCGCGGGCGCCAGGTCGGCCGGATCGCGAGCGGCACGACCTGCGAGGTGATGCCGGCCCGGCCGGCCGGCAGCTCGCGGATCGTCGACACGTCGAGGTCGCCGAACACCGTCATCGCCACCGTGCGCGGAATCGGCGTGGCCGTCAGCACGAGCACGTGCGGCGGGCTCTGGCCCTTCAGTCGCAGCGCCTCGCGCTGCTCGACGCCGAAGCGGTGCTGCTCGTCGACGACGACGAGTCCGAGGTCGGCGAACGAGACGTTGTCGCCGAGCAGGGCGTGCGTGCCGACGACGATGCGAGACTGACCGGCTGCGGCCCGCAGGAGCGCCTTCTTGCGCTCGGCGAGGGGCAACTGGCCCGTGAGCAGGGTCGGCATGAGTTCGGCCGCGAGATCGGGACCGAGCATCTTCGCGATCGAACGCAGGTGCTGGCCGGCGAGCACCTCGGTCGGGGCGAGGAGGGCCGACTGGCCGCCCGAGTCGGCGACGGCGAGCATCGCACGCAGCGCCACGATGGTCTTGCCCGAGCCGACCTCGCCCTGCACGAGACGGTTCATCGGCACGGCCTCGCCGAGGTCGTGCGCGATCTCGCCGCCGACCTCGAGCTGGTCGCCGGTGAGGGTGAACGGCAGGGCGGCGTCGAAGCGTTCGAGGAGTCCGCCGGGCACCGGCTGGCGTGCGACGGTCGTGTGCGTGCGCAGCTCGGCGCGACGTTCGAGCAGCGCCGTCTGCAGCACGAACGCCTCGGTGAAGCGCAGCGTGCCGCGAGCGCGCTTCCAGTCACCGTCGCGCTCGGGCCGGTGCACGAGCTCGAGCGCGTCGCGGTGGCCGAGCAGCGACTTCGCGGCGCGCACGGATGCGGGCAGCGGATCGTCGAGCGGGGCGAGGCCGTCGAGCACGAGCTCGACCGCCTTGGCGATCTGCCAGCTCGCGAGCGTCGCCGTCGCCGGGTAGATCGGGATCGGCGCCTCGGCCCAGCGCTTGGCCGCCGCACCTCCGGCCTCGAGCGGCGTCGCGTCGTCGAAGAGCTCGTAGTCGGGGTGCGCGAGCTGGCGCTGCCCCTTGTAGTCGCTCACCTTGCCGGCGAAGATGCCGCGTCGGCCGGGTCGCAGGTCTGCCGCCCGCCAGCGCTGGTTGAAGAACGTGAGGGTGAGCACGCCCGTGCCGTCGGTGATCTTCGCTTCGACGATCGAGCCGCGGCGAGCCCGCATCGACCGCTCGCCGACCTCGATCACCTCGGCGATGATCGTGATGTTCTCGTCGAGCGGCAGGGTCGCGAGGGCGGTGAGCTCGCCGCGCATGGCGTAGCGCCGCGGATAGTGCGCGAGCAGGTCGCCGACGGTGCGATGCCCGAAGCCGCGCTCGAACGCCTGCGCGGTGCGGCCGCCGAGCGCGCCCGACAGCCGGGAATCGAGCGTAAACGAGCCCGGCGCGATCTCGCCGGCCGTCGTCACGTCGCGCCCCTCGTCGTGCGGCCGTCGGGCTCGCGCTCCTCGGTGTCGCGCCGATCGGTCATGGCTCGATCGTAGGCGCCGCCTCCGTCAGTGCGGCGAGCTCCGCCTGCACGTACGGGTCGTCGGGACGGGCCGCGGCGAGCTCCTGCTGCAAGGCGAGCGCTTCGTCCGTGCGGCCGAGGCTGCGCAGGCACCGCGCAACCGACCAGCGGGCGACGTGGCGCTGCTCGGCCGTGCCGTAGCGGTCGGCGGCCTCGACGGCCTGCTCGAAGTGCGTGAGCGCCGCCTCTGCCCTGCCGGCGTCGTGCATGGTCCAGCCGAGGTTGTTGTGCAGCGCGACGCCCCAGCGGCGCAGGCGCGCGTCGCGCACCCCGTCGAGCACGTCGAAGCCCTCGGCCGCCCACTCCTCCTCATGACCGGCGTCGTTCAGCGCCAGCATGTGCAGGGCGTCGAGCACGAGGAACGTCGATCCGGCGAGCGCGGCTTCCCGCACGCCCCGGGTCAGTTCGGGCACCGCGTCGGCAGGGCGGGCAGCGGATGCCGCGAGCCGCCCCCGCTCGATCGCCACGCGCGCCCGGAGCTCCGCGGCATCCTTGTCGCCATCGCCGGCGGAAATGCCTGCCGCGACGCCCTCGAGCGCGGCGAGCGCCTCGTCGACGCGGCCCTGGATGCCGACGGCCCTGGCGAGCTGCGTCGTCATCACGGCACGCAGGTGCGCCGAGTTCTCGTCGTCGTCCGCGGCCTCCCGGAATCGCTCCTCGCTGGCCGCCGGGTTCCCGAAATCCCAGAGTCGGTCGATCATCTGCTGTTCGGCGCCGCGGTGTCGGGACGGTTCGGCGGGCACCTGGTCGGTCGAGTCGTCTTCCACCCTCCCATCATGGCAGCGCTCGGACGTCGCCCGTTATGCTCGCCTGAGCATGACCCGCATCATCGCCGGATTCGCCGGCTCACTCACCCTCCGGGTGCCGCGTTCCGGCACCCGTCCCACGAGCGACCGTGTGCGCGAGGCGATCTTCTCCGCCCTCGAGGCCCGCGACGCCCTCGACGGTGCCCGCGTGCTCGACCTCTACGCGGGTTCCGGTGCGCTCGGCCTCGAGGCGGCCAGTCGCGGCGCGACCGACGTCGTGCTCGTCGAGCGGGCCAAACCCGCCGCCGAGGTGTGCCGTGCGAACGCCGACGCCCTCCTGAAGGCGGCGAAGGGTGGGCCTCGCCCGCACGTCCGGGTGGCGGTACGACCCGTGGCGGCGTACCTCGAGACGGCAGCAGCCGGCGTCGACCTCGCGTTCATCGACCCGCCGTACGACCTCGACGAGTCAGCGCTCGCACGCGATCTCGAACTGCTGGCACCCCTCCTGGCACCCGATGCCGTCGTGATGGTCGAACGCAGCTCCCGCTCCCCCGAGCCCGAATGGCCCGCGGGCATCGAGCCCGAGCGCCGCCGCGACTACGGCGAGACGACGCTCTGGTGGGCCACCGCGGCTCAGCCCGAGCGGCCGTCCCAGCCCGAGTAGGGATCCCACCCGGCCGAGTCGATCGCGACGCCGTCGACGAAGAGCTCGCCCGCGGCATCCGTCACGAGCCCGATGCGCTCGAACGGCACGGGCAGCGGAACCCCGGCCGGGAAGGTCGCGAGCATGCCGTGGTCCTCCCCGCCCGCGAGGGCGAGCCGCACGTCGGGCCCGAGCGCTTCGCTCGAGAAATCGATGCCGACGCCGCTCGCCTGCGCGATGCGGCGCGCGTCACGAGCGAGCCCGTCGGAGACATCGAGCATCGCCGTCGCCCCGGCGGACGCGGCCACGACCCCGGCGGCGACGGGCGGTGACGGCGCCAGCTGGGCGGCGATGAGCTCGGGATGGCGGCGGCGCAGCGACTCGGCCGCCGCGGAGTCCGGTTCGCCCGAGGCATCCGTCGCCTCGTCGAAGAGCAGGGCGAGACCGCGGGCCGCGTCGCCCCGAGCGCCGGCGTGCGCGACCACGTCGCCCGGACGCGCGCCGTCACGGGTCACCGGGGCGCGCCCCTCGAGGTCGCCGAACGCGGTGACGGCGATCGTCAGCACCGACGAGGCCGAGAGGTCTCCGCCGACGACGCCCGCTCCCGGCGCGAGAGCAGCCAACGCCTCACGGAGCCCGTCGGCGATGCCCTCGAGCACCGAGCCGTCGATCGATGGCGGTGCGGCGATCGCCACGACGAGCGCCGTCGGTCGGGCGCCCATCGCCGCGACATCCGTCAGGTTCGTCGCCGCCGCCTTCCAGCCGAGCTCGAACGGCGTCGACCACGCGAGCCGGAAGTCGGGGCCGTGCACCATGAGGTCGGTGGTCACGACGAAACGTCCGTCGGCCGCGGCGACCACCGCGGCGTCGTCGCCGGGGCCGAGGAGGGCGGCGTCGGCCGGGCGAAGTCGTGGCAGGATGCGCGCGAGCGCGGCATCCTCACCGAGTTCGCCGACGGTACGGGGCTGTGCGGCGTGGTCGGCGCGCTCGGGCTCGTGCATGCCCTTCACGCTAGCGTGCGCACCGGCGTCGTCCAGCCCCCATGCCTCCGCGCGCGATAGCCTGAACGGGATGCCAGATTCACCCGCCGCCCCCCGGTCCCGCTCGAGACGCCTCCCGTTCGCGGCCGCCATCGCGGCGACCGCCACGGTGCTCGTGTTCACCGGCTGCAGTCAGGCCGTTCCGGTCGAAACCGCGCCCCTTGCGAGCGACCCCGGCTGCGCCGCCGTGGTCGTTCGCCTGCCCGACGCCCTCGCGAAGGACACCGAGGCCGAACAGCCGCAGCGCGAGACCAACGCGCAGGGCAGCGGTGCTTGGGGCGAACCGGCATCCGTCATTCTGCGCTGCGGCGCCGAGGCGCCCGGCCCCACGACCGATCGCTGCGTCAGCGTCAACGGCGTCGACTGGGTCATCGACGAATCGGATGCCCCGAACTACCTGTTCACCACCTACGGGCGCACGCCGGCCGTCGAGGTGTTCGTCGACAACGACGTGGTCTCCGGCACGACCGTCATCAACGAGCTCGCGGCCGCGGTGTCGGTCATTCCGGCCGGCAGCGGGTGCACGACGCTCGACGAGACGTTCGACGACACGACGGGCTGAGCCCGCCCAGGGTCGGTCAGCGGCTGCCGCGCGCGAACCCGCCGTCGATGAGCTCGGCGATCAGGTCGGGATAGGCGAGGCCCGACTGCTGCCAGCACGTCGGGAACATCGAGATGGGCGTGAAGCCCGGCATCGTGTTGATCTCGTTCACGACGAAGCCCTCGTCGGTCAGGAACACGTCGACGCGCGCGAGCCCCTCGCCGCCGATCGCCTCGAACGCGTGCCGCGCGACGCGCTGCAGCTCGAACAGCTCGCCGTCGCCGAGCTCGGCGGGGCAGATCAGCTCGACGCCGGGGGCATCGAGGTACTTCGCCTCGAAGTCGTAGAAGTCGCGGCCCGTCACGACGACCTCGCCGGCGACGCTCACGCGAACGGATGCCCCGGCGCCGCCGAGCACGCCGCACTCGATCTCGCGGCCGACGACGGCCGCCTCGACGAGCACGGAGCCGTCTTCGGCGAACGCGGTCTCGAGAGCGGCATCGAGCTCCGACCAGTCGGCGACTCTCGTGACACCGACGGACGAGCCGGCGCGTGCCGGCTTGACGAACACCGGCAGGCCGAGCGCCTTCGTTCGGCGCTCCCACAGCTCGCGGTTCTCGTCGAGCGAGGCGCGCGTCAGCGTCACCCACGGCGCCACCGCGATGCCCGCGCCCTCGAGCACGGTCTTCGTGAAGTGCTTGTCCATGCCGATCGACGAGGCGAGCACGCCGTTGCCGACGTAGGGCAGGCCGATGAGCTCCAGCAGCCCCTGGATCGTGCCGTCTTCGCCGAAGCGGCCGTGCAGGATGGGGAAGACCACGTCGACGTCGCCGAGCGAGCGTTCGCCAGAGGCATCCGATACCCGAAGCTCGCGCGACGACGCGCTCTCGGGCCAGCGCACCCGGCTGCCGTTGTCGACGACCTCGGGCAGGTGCGCCGGATCGAGGGCGAAGCGGTCGGGGTCGTCGGACTCGAGCACGAACGCGCCGTCGCGGGTGATCCCGACGGGGATCACCTCGTAGCGGCTACGGTCGATCGCCCGGAGCACCCCGCCCGCCGTAGCGCAGCTGATCGAATGCTCGCTGGAACGCCCTCCGAACAGCAGAACCACTCTGAGCTTGTCCATCGATCGTCCTTTCGCCCTGCGGCTCGTCGTCTGTCGTGAGGTGCGGCGCGATGTCCTTCGGATCGAGGGTGCCCGCGAGCACCTGCCGAACCTGTTCGACGATGGGCATGTCGACGCCCATCGCACGCGCCAGTTCGAGGATCGGCCCGACCGATGCGAGCCCCTCTGTGGTCTGCTGCATCTGATTGACGACGTCGTTCAGGTGATAGCCCTGGCCGAGCAGCCGGCCCGCAGTGTTGTTTCGCGAGAGCGGTGACTGGCTCGTCGCGATGAGGTCGCCGAGGCCCGCGAGTCCCGCGAGGGTCTCGGGGTGCGCGCCGTAGGCGACCGCGAAGTCGGTCATCTCGACGAGGCCGCGCGTGATGATCGACGCCTTCGTGTTCTCGCCGTAGCCGACGCCGTCGACGATGCCGATCGCGACGGCGATGAGGTTCTTCAGCACGCCGCCGAACTCGGTGCCGATCACGTCGGTGTTCACGAACGAGCGGAAGTAGCGGTTGCGGGCGACGGATGCCACGGCCTGGGCCGTCTCGAGGCTCGTCGACGACACGACGGCGGCGGTCGGCTGCTCCTTCGCGATCTCGAGCGCGAGGTTCGGCCCCGAGATCACCGCGATCTGCGCCGGGTCGATGCGCAGCACCTCGGCGATGACCTCGCTCATGCGATTGCCCGTCGACTTCTCGACGCCCTTCATGAGCGAGACGACGGATGCCTGTGCGTGCAGGTGCGGCGCGATGATCGCGAGGTTCTCGCGGAGGGACTGGCTCGGTACCGAGATGTAGACCTGCTCGGCGCCCGCGAGCGCGAGATCGAGGCGGCTCGTGGCCCGCAGGCCGAGCGGCAGGTTCACGCCCGGGAGGTAGTCGCTGTTGCGCTTGGCCTCCTGGATCTCGCGTGCGAGCTCTGGGCGGCGGGCCCAGAGCACGACATCAGCACCGCCGTCGGCGAGGATCTTCGCGAATGTAGTGCCCCAGCTGCCGGCGCCGAGTACGGCGACGCGCTTGCCTGCGACCTTCTTGGCGGCGGTTCTAGTCTTCAAGGCGCCCCGTCTCCTTCTGGCCGTGCTGCGTCGGATCCCAACGCTCGGCCGGTGCCGGTTCACCGCGGAGCTCGGCGAGGAGCTCGGCGATCGCGTCCATGAGCTCGCCCGTCGCCTCGAGCAGGGTGCTCTGGGTGAGCGGCTTGCCCCGGTAGGCACTCAGGTCGAGCGGATCGCCGATGATGACGTCGATGGTCTTGCGCGGGAACGGGTGGATCTTCTTGCCGTAGCGCGGCATGAGCTCTTGAGTGCCCCAGTGCGCTGCGGGAATGATCGGGATGTCTCGCTCGAGCGCGATGCGCACGGCCCCCGTCTTGCCCCGCATCGGCCAGAGGTCGGGGTCGCGGGTCAGCGAGCCCTCGGGGTACACGACGACCATGCGCCCCTTCTCGACGAGCTCCTCGGCCGCGCGAAGGGCCCGGTGGCTCTTGCTGCCCGCGCGCTCGACCGGGATCTGCCCCGAGGTGCGCAGGAGCCAGCCCAGGACCGGATTCTTGAAGAGCGAGGCCTTCGCGAGGAATCGCGGCGCGCGGCCGAGCTTCCAGACGCCCGCACCGATGACCAGTGGATCGATCTCGCTGTAGTGATTCGGCGCGAGCACGAACGCACCCGACTGGGGCATGCGCTCGCGATGGTGGAACCGGTAGCGGACCGCGAGGGCCAGCGGCGGAAGGGCGATGGCGGCGAGCAACCAGAAGAACGAGGGTCGGCGGGTCTCCGAACGCGGCTTCATGGAGCTCGTCGAGGGCGTGTCGTCGTGTGGCACTCCCCCATTATCCTTCGAGTTCGAAGTCCGCCCCGAGGAGCTCCAGCTTCGTGATGAAGTTCTCGTAGCCGCGAGCGATGATGCCGACGTTCGAGACGGTCGAACGGCCGTCGGCCGAGAGCGCCGCGATGAGGTGGCTGAAGCCGCCGCGCAGGTCGGGCACCTCGATGTCGGCGCCCGTGAGCTTCGTGGGGCCCGAGATCACCGCTGAGTGCTTGAAGTTGCGCTGGCCGAATCGGCACGCACGACCGCCGAGGCATTCTTTGTGCACCTCGATCGACGCACCCATCTCGACGAGCGCGTCGACGAAGCCGAAGCGCTGCTCGTAGACCGTCTCGTGCACGATCGAGACGCCCTTCGCCTTCGTGAGCGCGATCACGAGCGGCTGCTGCCAGTCGGTCATGAACCCGGGGTGCACGTCGGTCTCGATGATGACGGGTGAGAGCTCGCCGCCCGGGTGGAAGAACCGGATGCCGTCTTCCTGGATCTCGAAGTCGCCGCCGACCTTGCGGAAGACGTTGAGGAAGGTGAGCATCTCGGCCTGGCGCGCGCCGCCGACGAAGATGTCGCCGTCGGTCGCGAGGGCTGCAGCGGCCCAGCTCGCGGCCTCGTTGCGGTCGAAGAGCGCACGGTGCGTGTAGCCGTCGAGCTTCTGCACACCCTCGATGCGAATCACCCGGTCGGTGTCGACCGTGATGATGGCGCCCATCTTCTGCAGGATGTTGATGAGATCCATGATCTCGGGCTCGATCGCCGCGCCCGAGAGCTCGGTGATGCCGTCGGCGAGCACGGCCGTCAGCAGCACCTGCTCGGTCGCGCCGACGCTCGGGTAGGGCAGCGACACCTTGGCGCCGTGCAGGCCGCCGGGCGCCGACATGCGGATGCCGCTCGGCAGCTTCTCGACGATGGCGCCGAAGTTGCGCAGCACCTCGAGGTGGTAGTCGATCGGGCGGTCGCCGATGCGGCAGCCGCCGAGGTCGGGGATGAATGCCTCGCCGAGGCGGTGCAGCAGCGGGCCGCAGAAGAGGATCGGGATGCGGCTGGAACCCGCGTGCGCGTCGATGTCGGCCATGTGCGCGGTCTCGACCGCCGACGGGTCGAGGATGAGTTCGCCCTCGACGCCCTGCGTGACGCTCACGCCGTGCACCTCGAGGAGGCCGCGGACGATGCGGACATCGCTGATGTTCGGCACGTCTTTCAGCACGCTCGGAGTGTCACCGAGGATGGCCGCGACCATCGCCTTCGTGACGAGGTTCTTCGCGCCCTTCAACTCGATGCGACCGCGGAGCGGCTTGCCACCGTTGATCGTGATCTTGTCGACGTTCAACCCGACTGCCGTTCCATGGTTCTTGGCATCTTGCCCGAGTGTGTTCACAGACTCCCTGATTCCGCCGGCTCCCTGATGGGGAGCGTCTTCGGCCGCCACGACTCTCGATGAGACTCGAACTCGGCAATTGCTGCTTCGTCTCTGAGGGTGAGCCCGATGTCATCGAGTCCCTCCAGAAGCCTCCACCGAGTGTAGTCATCGATCTCGAACGGCACCTTCAGCGACCCTACGGTCACTGTTCGCTCAACCAGATCGACCGTCACCGCTATTCCCGGGTCGGCCTCGACGACCTCCCAGAGCCGCTCGACGTCTTCATAGGCGACCTGCGCTGCGAGGAGGCCCTGCTTGCCCGAGTTGCCACGGAAGATGTCGCCGAAGCGCGAGCTGATCACGACGTCGAAGCCGAAGTCGCGTAGCGCCCAGACGGCGTGCTCGCGGCTCGAACCGGTGCCGAAGTCGGGACCTGCGATCAGCACCTTGACGCCCTGGTATTCGGGGCGATTCAGTACGAAGTCGGGGTCTTGGCGCCAGGCGTAGAAGAGGGCGTCGTCGAATCCGGTCTTCGTGACGCGCTTCAGGAAGACGGCGGGGATGATCTGGTCGGTGTCGACGTTCGATCGGCGCAGCGGTGCCGCCGTGCCGGTGACGGTGGTGACCTTCTCCATGTCAGTTCCCCTCCCCTTCGGTCTGCAGATCCCACGGGCTCGAGAGCGTGCCGCGGATGGCGGTGGCGGCGGCGACGAGCGGCGACACGAGGTGCGTGCGGCCGCCCTTGCCCTGGCGTCCTTCGAAGTTGCGGTTCGAGGTCGAGGCGCAGCGCTCGCCCGGGGCGAGCTGGTCGGGGTTCATGCCGAGGCACATCGAACAGCCGGCGAAGCGCCATTCGGCGCCGAAGTCGGTGATGACCTTGTCGAGGCCCTCGGCCTCGGCCTCGAGCCGCACACGAGCCGACCCTGGCACGACCATGACGCGCACGCCCTCGGCCTTCCGCTTGCCCTTGATGATCGAGGCGAACGCGCGCAGGTCTTCGATGCGGCTGTTCGTGCACGAGCCCATGAAGACGGCGTCGACCGCGATCTCCTTCAACGGCGTGCCGGGTTCGAGCGCCATGTACTCGAGTGCGCGCTCTGCGGCGGCGCGCTCGTGCTGGTCGTCGATCGATGCGGGATCGGGCACCGTCTCGGAGAGCGAGACGCCCTGCCCGGGGTTCGTGCCCCACGTGACGAAGGGTTCGAGCGTGTCGGCGTCGATGAACACCTCGGCGTCGAACTTCGCACCCTCGTCGGTCGCGAGCGTCTCCCAGTACGCGACGGCGTCGTCCCAGTCGGCTCCGGATGGCGCATGGTCGCGGCCCTCGAGGTACGCGTACGTCGTGGCATCCGGTGCGACCATGCCGGCTCGCGCGCCGGCCTCGATCGACATGTTGCAGATCGTCATGCGGCCGTCCATCGAGAGGGCGCGGATCGCACTGCCGCGGTACTCGAGCACGTAGCCCTGGCCGCCGCCGGTGCCGATCTTCGCGATGACTGCGAGGATGATGTCCTTCGCGGTGACACCGGGGCGGAGCGTCCCCTCGACGTTGATCGCCATCGTCTTGAAGGGCTTCAACGGCAGGGTCTGCGTGGCGAGCACGTGCTCGACCTCGCTCGTGCCGATGCCGAACGCCATGGCGCCGAACGCGCCGTGCGTGCTCGTGTGGCTGTCGCCGCACACCACGGTGATGCCGGGCTGCGTGAGGCCGAGCTGCGGGCCGACGACGTGCACGATGCCCTGTTCCTTGTCGCCGAGCGAGTGCAGGCGGATGCCGAACTCGGCGGCGTTGCGGCGAAGCGTCTCGATCTGCGTGCGGCTCGTGAGGTCGGCGATCGGCTTGTCGATGTCGAGCGTCGGCGTGTTGTGGTCTTCGGTCGCGATCGTCAGGTCGGGCCGGCGCACCGGACGGCCAGCCATGCGCAGGCCGTCGAAGGCCTGCGGGCTCGTCACCTCGTGCACGAGGTGCAGGTCGATGTAGATCAGGTCAGGAGTGCCGTCTTCGCCCCGCTTGACCAGGTGGGCGCCCCACACCTTCTCGGCCAGCGTGCGCGGGCGTTCACTCGCGGCGTCGACTTCGGCGGGCGCGGTGTTCGTGGGTGCTGCGTTCATGCGTTCGTCTTCCTCAGGTCCAGGGGTCAGCCGACGACAGACTCCGCGACGGGGAAGGCCTCAGAACGAAGCCCCGCCGCGGCAACGAAGGAGAAGACGTCGTCGTGCGCGCACAACTTCAGGCTAACACCTCGGAAACGCCGACCCCGCCAGATGACACCGGGCGTTCAGGCCCGCTCGATGCGCACCGCGAAGGTGCCGAGCTCGACCCGATCGCCCGGCGAGAGCACGACACGCTCGCCAGGCGCGAGGTCGTGCTCGACGCCGTGAGCGTCGGTCACGAGCACGCCGTTCGTCGAGTGCAGGTCGGTGATCGAGAGTTCGGCGCCCTCGAGGTCGATGATCGCGTGGGTCTTCGACACCGACTTGGCGGCGTCGACGACCGGTACGAGCACCGCGTGCGGGCGCACCGGCACCGGCGCGGGGTCGCGGCCGAGCACGAGCGAACCACCGACCTGGAACCGCTGGCCGTCGTCGAGCGAGAGCATCCACGGGCCGTGCGGCACCGCCTGCTGCTCGGGCACGACGGGCTGCGGCGCGGGTGCCGGCGCCGTCACCGGCGTGAACGCCGGGAAGGCGGCCGGCGCCACGGCGGGCGCAGGCCGCGGCGGCGCCTCGACCGTGTCGGGAATCAACCCGGGAGGCGGAACGATGAACCCCTCGTGCTCCACGGCTCCACTCTAAGCGAGCACACGGCCGAGTCGCAGCACCCACGTCATCCTGTTGCGGGTGCCACGGCCTCGCCGCCGCCGGGCTTCGCGCGCTTCGGCGGCTTGGCGGCCTTCACCGCCTTCACCGGCTTGGCGCCCGAGATGTCCACCTTCGCCCAGTCCCGCTTCGAACGGATGCGGAATCGGCTGAAGAGACGCCTGAGACGACCGGATGCCGCGCGCGCGAGTCCGACCGACTCGAGCGCGGCGCTCCAGCTCTCGTCGACGACCGTCTGCTCGACCTCCTGGCCACCGAAGACAGCCCGGTCGGTGGCATCGGCCAACGGCATCACCCGGATGCCGCTCGCCGGGCCGTCGGCACGGACGACACGCACGGGACCCGTGTCGGTGTGCACGCTGCGCGCGTCTCCGAGGCCCTGCTCGTGCAACTGGAGCTCGATCGCCGCAGCCACCTGCCGGCGACTGCCGACGCGAGGCACCTCGAACCCGAGCTCGGCGAACTCGTCGGTCATCTCGTCCCAGGCTCCGGCGACGCGGCGGTCGCCGGTTCCCCGGTTCCGCCGGCGACTGCGACGACGCGCCTTGATCGCGGCGATCACGAGCATCGTGCCGAAGACGAGCAGCAATGGAATGCCCACGGCTCCCGCCGTGATCCACGCCCACAGGGGGATGACGAAGGGCTGGTCCTTCTTCTCGTCGTCGCTGTCGTCGATCTCGACGGCAGTGAGCAGGTCCTCGTCTTCGTTGTCGCTGCGCGGGGGCTGGCGCACCTGCGGCTGCGGTTCCGACTTCGGCTTCGGGGTCTGGTCTTGAGGAATGTCGGTCTCGTCGGGCGTGGGATGGAACGCCACCCAGCCGACGCCCTCGAAGGCGACCTCGACCCAGGCGGTGACGTCGTCGCCGACGACCTCGACGGAGTCGGCGTCCTCGCCGATCTGCGGCGCGAAGCCCATGACGACTCTCGCCGGGTACCCGAGATACCTCGCCATGAGGGCCATCGCCGAGGCGTACTGCTCCTCGTCGCCGATCATCTGGCTGCGCGTGAACAACTCGATCATGCGGTCGGCACCGTGGCCGGCTCGCGAGGGCACCGAGTCGGAGGCGAGGCCGTGGCTCAGGAACCCCTGGGTCTTCAGCGCCGTCTCGATCGCCCGTAACTGCTCGATGGGACTCTCGGCGGCGCCGGCGAACTCCTGCGCCTTGGCGACGACGACATCCGGGGTGTTCTCGATCGGAGCGAGGTCGATCTGCGCCGCGGGGGTGTCGATGAGGTCGTCGTCGTCGACCCCCTTCTGCAGCGTGGAGTCGATCGTGTAGCGGTACTCCTCCTCGACCCCGCTGGTCAGCACCGCGGTGCCGGTCGACGAGTTGTAGCGCAGGTCGCCCGCACTGGCGACGCTCCCGTCGTCGTCGAAGCGGAGTCGAGTCGGGTAGCCGACGCCCGGCAGCCAGACGTCGTCGTAGCCTGCGATCTCGACCGACGCCGTGCGCTCGCCCCCGGCCCGCATGAGTTCGGGCAGCGGCAGCGTCTCGCCGACGAGCTCGAACCCGCCGTCGGACGCGGCCATGTCGTCGGGTCCGGCGACGTTCCAGAGCCGGCCGTCGTACGAGTCCATGCTCGCGAGCCGGATCACGTCGCCGGGTTCCAGTCCGCTCACCGTGAAGAGCGGCGTGTCGGCGAGGTCCTTCGTGTAGGAACGGAAGCCCGCGAGCGGACTCGGGAACGCGAGCGGGTCGAACGGCGGCGTGATCTCCTCACGGAGCACGAATCGATCGGGCTGCGTCGGCGCGAGCGCCGTGCCGGCGAGCGCACCCACGAGCACCGCGCCGGTGACGAGCATGCCCGTTCCCGCGAGCTTCCGGCGCTGGAGCCGGCGCACACCGGAGTCGCTCGCCGCCGGAGCCGCGCTGCGCCGCCAGCCGAGCCAGATGAGCGCGATCGCGGCGAACGCGACGCCGCGGACGCCGGCGAAGTAGGTCTCGTCGGTGCCGAGCAGGATGCCGGAGAGGAAGAGCAGTGCCGGGCCGATCAGCAGCACGCTCGAGCGGAGCGGCGAACGGCGCACCACGAGCCAGCGGCTCGCGAGCATCGTGCCGACGAGCGCGACCAGCCAGGTCGCGAAGTACGGCACGACGGGGATGTAGTACGGCGCCTCGACCGGGGTCTGCAGCGTGACGATGTCGGTCCAGCCCCAGACGGCGCCGAGCGCGAGCCCCGCGAGCGACTCGAGGCTCGGCACGACGCCGAACAACGACTGGGCGGGCATCGTCAGCGCGCTGCCGAAGAGGAAGTAGCCGAGCAGGGCCGCGAGCACGTTGGTGACGACCCCGAGCCGCAGCACGTAGCCGAGCACGCCGAACGCCGTGCCGACCACGAGGCCGCCGACACCGGCGATGAGGAAGTTGTAGTCGCCGAACGACGTCTCGTAGCCGATCACGCCGAGGAGCGAGAGCACGGAGATGATCGCGACATCGGGCCAGGCCCGGGTCGGGAAGGGTCGCAGCGCCGGCTGGGCTGCCTGCGCAGGAGCTGCGGGAGTTGCGGGAACGGGGTGCACGGGGCTCGAGGAATCGGTCATGGTCGCACCCGCCGCATCACGCGGGCGAGGTCGCCGATCGCGCCGATCGTCACGACCGTGAGTCCCGAGACCTTCGCGATCCGTGAGGGCGCGCCGAACTCGGCACGGAAGCCGATGGTCTGCGTGTCGAGACCGAAGACGGTCTCAGCCGCGCGGAAGTCGGCGAGCGGGATCCGCGAACCGCCGACCATCATCACGACGCTCGGCGGAGGCAGGCGCTTCGTCGCGTCCCTCGCGAAATCGCGCAGGTTCGCGTGGTCGCCGGAGGTCTCGACCAGGCGGGAGCTGTCATCGAGCAGCGACGTCGGGGTGGCGGTGGAGAGCGGCATCCGCTCGCTCACGATGCTCATTCTGGTGCCGTCGCGCACGACCTGCACGCCGATGGAAGCGGTGATGGAGATGGCGAGCTCGAATTCGTCTTCGGACGCGTAGGCGTCGCGGTCGGTCGTGTGCACGATCGTGAGTTGCGAACGACGGGTCTCCTCGAACTGACGCACCATGAGCTGGCCGGTGCGCGCCGAGGTGCGCCAGTGCACGTTGCGCAGCGCGTCGCCCGGTTCGTACGAGCGCAAGGCGTGGAACGAGATGTCGTCGTTCGTGATCGTCTTCGTGACCTCGCCCTCGAGGTCGCGCACGAGGCCCGAGGCGCTCGGCGCCAGCCGGGCCGTCACGGGGTGCACGAACAGCTCGACCTCGTCGGTCCACTTCACGGTGCGGCGCAGCAGCCCGAGCTGATCGCCGCGCACCGTGATCGCAGGGCCAGCGACGATCACCGCACGACGGTGCGTCGGCACGGCGAAGAGCTCGTCGTGCTCGGCGCCCGGTGCGAGCACCGGAACGACGAACTCCGCGACGGCGCCGCCGACCGGCAGTTCCATGCGAGACGGGATCGAGGGCTTCGCGGCGATGTTCGTCACGAGCATGCGGCCGAGGGCACGCTCGCCCGCGACGACGCGGTGCGGGTTCAACTCGATGTGCACGCTGAAGTTCGCTCGCCCGAAGACGAACGCGATGGCCACCAGCAGTGCCGCGGCGAGCGTCGCACCCACGAATCCGAACTCGATCCAGCCGAAGATGCGGCTGAGCGCGAACGCCACGACCGCGCCGGCGAGCACGATCCACCCGAGGGGCGAGATCACTCTCGTGACCGGCGCGGCGAACCCGAACACTCGGCCGAGGGCCTGCCCCGACAGCCGCAGCGCATTGCGGACGCCGCCCGCGACGGCACGCCACAGGCCCCGCAGGGCGATGACGGTCTGCGAGGGCACGCGCGGGGCGGTGCCCGGCCGTTCAGGCGTGGCGATGCCCGCCACGCCGTCGACCGATGGGGCTGCCGGGCGTTCGGGCGCAGTAGACGTCGTCATGCCGCGCGGTAGGCGGGAGGTTCGATGTCGACCAGCACTCGGCTCACGATGTCTTCGGCGGTGACGCCGGCGAAGTCCGACTCGGGGTCGACGATGATGCGGTGCGCGAGCACGGGCACGGCGAGCTCCCGCACGTCGTCGGGCGTCACGTAGGTACGGCCCTGCGACAGCGCCCACGTCTTGACGGCGCGCGCGAGCGCGAGCGCACCGCGCATGCTGACACCGAGCGTCGAGTCCTTGTGGCTGCGCGTCGCGGTCACGATGTGGTTGAGGTAGGCGAGCACGGATGCATCGACGAACACCTCGGAGGCGAGCTGGGCCATCGCCGCCACCGAGCCGGGGGCGATGATCGGCGAGACCTTCGAGGCACGGGCGCGGTTCGAGGAGTCGAGGAGCAGCGCGACCGCGGTGTTGTGATCGGGGTAGCCGAGCGAGGTCTTGATCAGGAAGCGGTCGAGCTGGGCTTCGGGCAGCGTGTAGGTGCCCGCCTGCTCGACGGGGTTCTGGGTCGCGATGACCATGAACGGGCGGCCGACGTCGTGGCTCACGCCGTCGACGGTCACGCGCCCCTCCTCCATGACCTCGAGGAGTGCGGACTGCGTCTTCGGGCTCGCTCGGTTGATCTCGTCGGCGAGCACGATCGAGGCGAAGATCGGGCCCTTGTGGAACTCGAAGACGCCCTTGCCCTGGTCGTAGATCGTCACGCCCGTGACATCCGAGGGCAGCAGGTCGGGGGTGAACTGGATGCGCGAGTTCGAGCCGTCGAGCGTGTTGGCGAGCGCCTTGGCGAGCACCGTCTTGCCCGTGCCCGGAACGTCTTCGAGCAGCACGTGGCCGTCGCTGAGCAGCGCCGTCACGACGAGCCGGATGGTATCGCGCTTGCCGAGGATCGCCTGGTCGACGTTGTCGACGAGCTTCGCGAAGGCGTCGGAGAACCAGTCCGCCTGTTCTTGTGTCACTGACATGTTTGCTCCTCTGAGATGTTCGGGCTGAGTTGTTGGCACGAGGTCACCATGTGCCGTACCCGATGTTGTTCCACTGGCTTCCGCTGATTCCGCCCAGCGTTCGCGACGTGCCGCCGCTGACGTTCTCGAATCGCACGGCGATCGTCTCGCCCGCCGCCCGCTGGCCGAGGTGGTTCTGAAGTTGGAGGTTCCCGCTCGCGCCGATGTCGTAGGTTCCCTTCCAGTTGCTCCAGGAACCGTTGACCGTCACGTAGATCTGATATCGACCTGCATCCATGTTGTTCCACGTGATGCGCACCTCAGCGCAACCGCTGCCGCCGCTGTCGCACGCCATGCTCGGACCCTTGCCGATCGAGCCCGACGGCTGCGGAGGCGGCGGGTTGTTGACGACGACGGAGTCGCTCGCGCCGGGGCCGGCCTTGCCGCTGCCCCTGTTGATCGCCTGAACTTCGACGGTCCATGTGCGGGCATCGGCACCGCCGGTGGACGCCGACGTAGAACTCGTGTTGTGCCAGTTGCCACCGTTCAGGCGCCACCGGTAGTCGACCCCGCCTCCGCCGGTGTCGGACGGCGCAGCCCACCGCATGGTCAGTGTCGCGGGCGCGTCGCCGCTCTTCGAGATCGTCACGTTCCGCGGAGCTGTCGGCGTGCCATAGGGCGTCACCGTCGCGCTTGGGCTGGATGATGTGCTGCCGATCTTGTTCCTCGCCGTGACCGTGAAGGCGTAGCCCTGTCCGTTCGTCAGCCCGGTGATCGGCTGAGCGGTGCCGGCGGCACTGGCAGGGAACGTCTTGCTCCCCCCGGACCAGTTCACGGTGTAGTCGAGAATCGGCGAGTTGTTGGTCGCCGGTGCCTGCCACCGCACCGTGGCTGCGGCGTCGCCGGCGGTGGCCTGCGGCTGGGCCGGCGCGTCGGGCGCAGCGCGCACGATCACCGTGACGCGGCCCTGCACCTCGCGGGCCGGATCCTTGGTGCCGTCCTGCACGCGATAGACGATGCTGAGTTCGCCGGTGAACGTCGGGCCGGTCTTGGCGGTGATGCCCGTCGAGGTGAAGGTCACGCTTGCCGCGCTGCCGACCGAGAGCTGGTCGATCTGCGCGTCGATGACTCGGAGTGGGGTTCCCTCGGCCTCGAACGGGTTGAGGTCGTTGGCGAGCACGTCGATCGTCTTCGACTGGCTGCGCAGCATCTCCTCGGGTCCGTCGTCGCGCGGCACGGCCTTGGGTCGCGAGGAGCTCACGACCTCGACGTCGATCGAGCCGGGCACCGAGAACTCCTTGTAGTCGACGGTGAAGGTCAACGTGGTCTTCGTGCCGGGCTGCACGCCGAGCGGGGAGCTCACCGTGAGCATCGAACCGCTGATGCCGGCCGAGAAGTCGGCGTTCTGGCCGCTGAGGCCGTTGTACGAGAGCTCCTGCAGCACCTTGTCGCTCGGGTGACCGCTCGACTGCCGCAGGTCGATCTCCTGCGGCGCCTCGCCCGCTTCGATCTTCATCGTGCGCGGGGTGAAGGTCGGTGGCACGTCTTCGAAGTTCGGGTCGCCGACCGTGATCGGGATCGTCAGGAACGCCTTACGACCCTTCGGGTCGCTCGCGCTCTCGCCGTCGGTGACCTCGAACGTCACCGCCGACTGGCCGCGGAAGTCCTTGGCCGGCGTGTAGGTCAAGGTGGAGGCGTCGGTCATCGGCGACGACCCGTCACCGTTCGTCGACGTGGCTGAGAGGATGCGCGCGGGCTTGCCCGACGGCACGATCACGATGTCACCCACGCTCCACGAGATGGTGCCGTTCATGCGCACGATCTGCGGACCGAGCTCGGCGAGATACGGCGGCGGGAAGGTCTCTTCCTCCTCCTTCTTCTCCTCATCGGCATCGCTGCTCGGCGGTACGATGACGAATGCCATCGCCGTGAGCTCGTCGACCTCGTTCGTGAGTCGATAGGCGATCGCCTGGCGCTTCGAGGTCGGCTTGACCTTGACCGTGCCGTCGGTCATGACCTCGGCGTTCTCGGAGTTCGGGCCCTCGACCGTCACCACGAGGTCTTCAACGAGCCCCCCGGGGTTCTGGGCGTCCTTCAGCGGGTCGACCGTCACGGTGCTCTTGTCAGCCACGTGCTTGGGTTCGACGACCTGGTCGTGCGCGGTCGGCGGTTCGATCTTCGCGTCTTCGGTCACGAGCACCTGGATGAAGGCGCCGTCGGCCCCGCCGTGCCCGTTCGTGATCTCGTAGCGCACCGAATTGCCGCCCTCGGCGTCGGGCGCTTCGACGAGCACTCGGTTGTTCTTCACGCTCGCGGTGAGGCCCTCGCCGACCTCGGGCAGCTTCTTCTGCACCTTGATCGGGTAGCCGCTGGGATCCGAGTCGTTCGCGAGCACGTCGATCGCCGCACGTCGGCCGGGCCGCAACTCGACGACGTCGTCGACCGCGTTCGGCGGAAGCGCCTCGACCGGCCGTGGGATCACGCCGATGCGGATCGTGCCGGTCGCCGATTTGCCGGCGGTATCGGCCACCTCGTACGTGAAGGACTCGGTGCCCGCCGACCCCGCATAGGCCTCGTAACTGATGTGCGTACTGCCGATGTCGACGATCTTGCCGAGGGAGGGAGGGGTCGTGATGCCGACGAGCGTGACGGAGTCGCCGTCGGGATCGATGCCGTCGAGCGGCACGTCGATCTTGACCGCGGTGCCCTCGAAGGTGCGGGAGGTCAGCGGCAGCGGCAGCGGTGGCCGGTTCGACTTCGCATCGGGGCCGACGACGTTGAAACGCACGACCGCGGATGCGGACTGCTCGTAGTCGTCGAAGACCCGGTAGGTGGCGGTGTACACGCCGGGCTCCTGCGGCGCCTGGTAGCGCACGGTGTCGTCGGCGGTGAAGACGAGCCCGCCGGCCCCGCTGACGTCCACGAGCTCGGCATCGAGCGTGAGCGGCGCGGCATCGGGGTGGTAGTCGTTCTCGAGCACCGGCACGGTGACGATGTCGCCGGCACGCACGGTCACCGCGTCGTCCGCCGCCACTGGGGGCTGGTGCTTGACGAGCGGCGGCACGGGCACCACGGTCACGGTGCTCGTCGAACTCGCGATGCCGTCGGAGACGGTGTATTCGAACTGCAACTGCTGGGTGATCGCCTCGGACGCGGTGATGCGGGCGACCGTGTTGTTCAGTACCTCGACCGAGAGCAGGTCGCCGGATGCCTCGGTGTCGACCGTCTGCACGGCGAGCACCCGCCCGCTCGGCGACACGTCATTGGTGAGCAGCGCGAGCGTCGTCGGTTCGCCCGGACGCAAGTAGGCCGTGTCCTTCACCGCGATCGGCGGCGGCGATTCCCCCGGAGGGTCTTTCACGTCGACCCTGATGAGGCCGACGCTCGTCGCGGCGCCCGCGCCGAGGTTGTAGATGAAGATGTGGGTGCCGACCTGGTCGGAGGCGAATCCGATCACCCCGCGGTCGAGGTTCGGCGTGATGGTCGCCGAGGTGGAGGCGTTCTCGACGCCGAGCAGCGCCAGCGGCTCGCCCGACGGGCTCAGGTCGTTCACGAGCGGCTCGATGAGGGTGGTCTCTCCGGCGAAGACCTCTGCGAAGTCGGGCGTGCCGACCGGGTTCAGTGCTCCGGGCTCCTTGACGTCGACGGTGAGCACACCGGCCGACGTCAGCGTGCCGTCGGAGACGACGTACTGCACCTCCTTCACGCCGAGCTCGCCGGTCTTGTGCTCGAAGGTGACGAAACCGTCGGGTGCGAACCGCACAGAGTCGCCGCTCGTCGGCGACGCGCTGACGAGGAAGACGTCGTCGCCGTCGGGGTCGAGCCAGTCGGCGAGCACGTTGTAGCCCATCGACTTGCCCTGCTCGACGCTGATGGCGCCCGAGCGAATCGCCACGGGGGCGGTGTTCTCGGCCGTCGGGCGGATCGTCAGGTCGACGTGGGCCTGGGCGACGCCGAGACGACCGTCGTCGGCGGTGTACTGGAACGAGACCGTGCCCGCGGCATCCGGCGACGGGGTGAATTGCAGCGCGCGGCCGCCGTCGATGACCTCGAGCCGGCCCGACTGCTCGGCGATCTCGCTCACGTTCGTGGCCGTGAGCACGTCGCCGTCGGGGTCGGTGTCGTTCTCGAGGATCTCGAGCACCGTGGTGCGACCCGGCCGCACCCCGAAGGTGTCGTCGCGCGCGGTGGGCGGCCGGTTCGTCTCGCTGCGCTCGGCGAGCGTGTCTTCGAACGTCTGCTGCGAGGCCTTCTCCTCGCCTTCCTCGGCGTCGCTCTCCTCGGGCGGCGTGACCTCGTCCCAGTTGTCGACCAGCCGCATGTTGGCGTCGACCAGCCAGACGTTGCCGTTCGTCAGGTTGTTGAGCGCGATGACGCTGCGGTTGACCCGGAACTCGAGGCGCGAGCCCGTCGTGACCTGGTCGATCGACTGCACCTCGGGCTCCTGCCCGTCGCACGCGTTGAGGTACCGACCGACACCGGCCCATGCGCCGTGGGCGCAGCCGTCGAGCCAGACGGGTCTCGAGACATCCGCCTCGGAGGTCGGGACGTCGATGTCGGCGTCGATCACCACGGCGTCCCCGCCTCCGAGCGGCACCTGCAGCAACGAGTCTCCCGTAGCGAGCAGCACTGAATCGTTCTCAGCGCCGACCTGTTGGATCTCGAGCGCCGTCTCGTCGAGGTCTCTGGCCGTTCCGTCGATGATGACGGCATTCTGCTTCGTGTCGAGGATGACGGGCTCGTCGCCGACGACCGACAGTTGATGCTCGCCGATCGACGGGAGATCGCT
>NZ_JAZHYX010000004.1:0-403663 GCF_036576125.1 Agromyces sp. CCNWLW203
GAAGAACAAACCTTCACGAGCTCGGGATCATCGTGCCAACTTGAGGATCAGAACCAGACGCTTCACAGCAATCCCGCTCTGCGCTCCTGTGGGGCAACGAAGGATTACTTTACGCGGGCCCCGCAATCATCCGCAAATCCCCCATGCATCCCGGGCGTGTCGCCCTGAGAGCCCCGGAAACGCACGGAGCCCGGCCGCTCACCGAAGTGAACGACCGGGGCTCGGAACGCGACGAGAAGCCGCTATTCGACGAAGATTCCGGCGAGCGTCTTCTTGCCGCGGCGAAGCACCGCCATGCCGCCTGCCGCCACGCGACCGTCGAGCGTCGCCGTGTCATCGTCGATGCGCACGTTGTCGAGGGAGACTCCGCCCTGGGCGATGGCTCGCCGGCCTTCGCTCTGGCTCGAGACGAGACCGGTGTCGACGAGCAGCTGGACGACCGAGGCATCCGTCGTGGCCGTGGTGTTGGGCAGTTCGCGAAGTGCCGCCTCGAGCGTCGTTCGATCGAGGGCCGCGAGATCGCCCTGCCCGAACAGCGCGCGAGATGCGTCGATCACGGCCTGCGTCGCATCGGCTCCGTGCACCAGCGTGGTGACCTCGGTCGCGAGCACCTTCTGCGCCTCGCGCTTGAACGGCTCGGTCGCGACGAGCGCCTCGAGCTCCTCGATGCGCTCACGAGTCAGGAACGTGAAGATCTTCAGCCGCGAGATCACGTCCGCGTCGTCGGTGTTGAGCCAGAACTGGTAGAACGCGTACGGGCTGCACATCGAGGCATCCAGCCAGATGGCGTTTCCTTCGCTCTTGCCGAACTTCGTGCCGTCGGAGTTCGTGACGAGCGGGGTTCCGATCGCGTGCACGCTGGCCCCCTCCACACGGTGGATGAGATCCGTGCCGCTCGTGAGGTTGCCCCACTGGTCGCTGCCGCCTGTCTGCAGCATGCAGCCGTACTGCCGGTAGAGCTCGAGGTAGTCGAAGCCCTGCAGGATCTGGTAGCTGAACTCGGTGTAGCTGATGCCGGCGTCGGAGTTCAGGCGCGAGGCCACCGCGTCCTTCTTCAGCATCGTGCCGACGCGGTAGTGCTTGCCGATCTCGCGCAGGAAGTCGATGGCCGAGAGCCCGCCCGTCCAATCGAGGTTGTTGACGAGTCGAACCGCGTTCTCACCCTCGCCTGAGAGGAATCGGGAGACCTGGCCCTGCAGGTATCCGACCCACTCGGCGACGGTCTCCTTGGTGTTCAACGTGCGCTCGGCAGTGGGTCGGGGATCGCCGATCAGACCGGTCGAACCGCCGACGAGCCCGAGCGGCTTGTGCCCGGCGAGCTGGATGCGGCGCATCGTCAGCAGCTGCACGAGGTTGCCGAGGTGCAGGCTCGGCGCCGTGGGGTCGAACCCGCAGTAATACGTGATCGGCTCGCCCGCGAGAAGCTCTTTCAGCGCAGCCTGGTCGGTCGACACATGCACGAGGCCGCGCCAGACGAGCTCCTCCCAGACGTCTGCGAACGAGTCGTCGTTGTGCTGGGTACTGAGGATCACGGGGTCTGACACTCCGTCAGGTTATCAGCGCGCGGATTAGGTTCCATCTCTAACCACTTCTTGATTAATGCTGTATGCTTATTCCCATGCCAATGAACGCTGCAAGCTGAAGGAGGCATCATGATCGTCGTCACCGCAGATCAGGTTGCGAGCCGCACCACCGCCGATCTCGCCGGCGCTGCCCGTGATCGCCTCCAGCGCGAGCACGGCGAGCACCTGCTGCTCCCCGTCGCCCGCAACGCCGGAGACGAGATCCAACTGCTCACCCGCGATGCGCGCACGGTCGTCGACGTCGTCCTCGACCTCACGCGCACCGGCGACTGGAGCGTCGGAATCGGCTGCGGCGACGTGCGCACTCCCCTGCCCAGCGACATCCGGGAAGCCAGCGGCGAGGCGTTCTTCGCAGCACGCGACGCCGTCGAGCGGGCCAAGAAGAGCTCGCCGCGCCTCGCGATCGAAGCGGCGCACGGCGACGCCGAGCATGTGGAGGCGCTGTTCCGGCTCGCGCTCCTCCTCCGCGAACGCAGGTCCGACCAGGGCTGGGAGGTCTACGACCGCATCGTCGCCGGCGCCATGCAGTCGGAGATCGCCGACGAGCTCGGGGTGAGCGCCCCGGCCATCAGCTCGCGCATGAAGTCCGCGAACATCCGCGCCGAGCTCGATGCCGTGCCCGCGCTCGCTAGGCTGCTCGAGAACCTCGACGAATCGACTGGAGCCAGCGCATGAACCACTTCGTCTTCATCGCCGACGCCATCACGTGGTCGGCCCTCGTGATCTCCATGGTCGCCGCGGCCGGGCTCTCGGTGCTCTCCTACCTGCGCCCGCGCCGCGCCTACATCTGGTTCGCCGCCGGCGCACTGGGCGTGGCGCTGCTCGCAGCGGCGTCGGCGAACAGTCCTGCCCAGTTCGGTCTCGCACCGCTGATCACCGTGCTCGGCCTCACCGTCGCCGTCTTCGGCGGCAGTCCGGCCGCGTCGACGGCACTCGACCTCGCGATGGGCGGCACCGTCGCACCAGGCCTCCACGGCGGCATCATCGTCGCCGAGAAGCGCTCGGCCGACGAGGAGCGCCGCGGCGTGCAGGCGACCACTCGACGCGAGGTGCTGCGCGGCGGCCTGACGATCGGCGTGCTCGAACGCATCGCCTCGGCGGGCGCCATCATCGCCGGCTTCCCTGAGGCACTCGCGATCGTCGTGGCCGTCAAGGGCGTCGGCCGGTTCACAGAGCTCGAGGCGCCCGAGGCCCGCGAGCGATTCATCATCGGCACCTTCGCGAGCCTCATCTGGGCGTGCGCCGGCGCGCTCGTCGTGCATCTCGCGCTGCGCTGAGCACGCGCTTCACGCGCTTCACGCGACGTCGCGGCCGACCTGGGGCGCTCGGCTCATTCAGATCAGCGGATGCCGCGTGGCCGCTGCCGTCACTCCGCCGCGAGCTTGTGCCGCCGATACGGGGACACACCCTCGTCGCCGGGCAGCCAGAACCGCCACGGATACCGCGAGCCGCCGCCCTCGCCGCCGACACCCGTGCGCGGTCCGCTCGCCGCGTGCAACGGAGCCGCCAGCACCTGCAGGGTGAACGGCGGCGCGAGCAGGTCGCTGCCGCGCGCCTCGAGCGGCACCCCGAGCGTCTTTGCGAGTCGACCCGGGCCGCGCGCGAGATCGCGGTCGGGGACGCCAGGTCGGCGACGCCGCGCCAGCTCGATGCCGTCGACGACGGTGGCTCCGCGCATCAGCACGCCCGATGAGGTGCCCGCCGGCCTCGCGACGATGTTCAGGCACACGTGCATGCCGTAGCTGAAATACGCGTACAGGTGCCCTGGTGCGCCGAACATCACCTCGTTGCGCGGGGTCCGGCCTCGGAAGGCATGCGAGCCGGGATCCTCGCCCACGCCCCGATACGCCTCGAGCTCTGAGAGACGAATCGCCACGCAGCCGTCAGGCGCGTCGAAGGCCAGCACCGCCCCGAGGAGGAGCGGTGCCAGCGCGACGGGATCCTGTTCGAAGAACGCCCGGTCGGGAGTGACGAGGTCGTTCAGCTGCTCGCCTCCGGGCTGTTCTCCACGGGCAGGCTCGCCACGAGGTGTCGCACCCGGTCGGCGAGACGGGAGAACTGCTCGTCGACGCGCACGGGGGCCGTGCCGCCGATGCCGTCGCGGCTCGCGACCGACCCCTCGACCGTGAGCACCTCGCGCACCTCGGGCGTGAGGTGCGTCGAGATCGCCGCGAGGGCGGCGTCGTCGACGGCGTCGAGTTCGAGACCGTGGTCTTCGGCGTATCGAACGAGGCTGCCGGTGATCTCGTGGGCGTCGCGGAACGGCACCCAGCGCTTCACGAGCCACTCCGCGACATCCGTCGCCAGGGAGAAGCCGGCCGGTGCGAGCTCGGCCATGCGCTCGGTGTGGAAGGTCAGGGTCGCGACCATCCCGGTGAAGGCCGGCAGCAGCACCTCGAGCGTCTCGACGGAGTCGAAGACGGGCTCCTTGTCTTCCTGCAGGTCACGGTTGTAGGCGAGCGGCAGCGCCTTCAGCGTCGAGAGCAGACCGGTGAGATTGCCGATCAGCCGGCCAGACTTGCCGCGAGCAAGCTCGGCGATGTCGGGGTTCTTCTTCTGCGGCATGATCGACGAACCGGTCGAATAGCCGTCGTGCAGCGTGACGAACCCGAACTCGCGGGTGTTCCAGAGGATGATCTCCTCCGCGAAGCGCGAGAGGTCGATGCCGATCATGGCCGTGACGAAGGCGAACTCGGCGACCACGTCGCGGCTCGCGGTGGCGTCGATCGAGTTCTCGGCCGGGCTCGCAAGCCCGAGGTCGCGGGCGACGGATGCCGCGTCGAGGCCCAGGGTCGAGCCGGCGAGGGCGCCGCCGCCGTAAGGCGAGACATCCGCTCGCTTGGTCCAGTCGACGAGCCGTTCGAGGTCGCGTGACAGCGCCCACCCGTGTGCCAGCAGATGGTGGGCGAGGAGCACCGGCTGCGCGTGCTGCAGGTGCGTGCGCCCGGGCATGATCGCCGTGCGGTGCACGTCGGCCTGCGCGGCGAGCGCGTCGATGAGGTGCACGAGGTCGCGACCGATGGTCGCGGCGTGGTCTTTCAGATAGAGGCGCACGAGCGTGGCGATCTGGTCGTTGCGGCTGCGGCCCGCGCGGAGCTTGCCGCCGAGCTCGGGGCCGACGATCGTGATCAGGGCGGCCTCGAGGGCGCCGTGCACGTCTTCGTCGCCCTCCTCGGCGACGATCTCGCCCGAGACGACGCGCGCCTCGAGGGTGTCGAGCCCGGCGAGCATCGACTCGAGTTCATCGGCTTCGAGGTAGCCCGCCGCAGCGAGTGCGCGGGCGTGCGCGCGCGACCCCGCGAGGTCGTAGCCCGCGAGCTGCCAGTCGAAGTGCGTCGACTTCGAGAGGCGCGCCAGCTCGGGCGAGGGGCCGGAGGCGAAGCGCGCACCCCAGAGCGAACCTTCGTTGGTGCCGTGGGCCTCGGCCGTGCCGTCGATGCCGTTCTCGTCGCTCATCAGGCGTCCTTCCTCGCGAGCAGCCACACGAGCAGCGCCTTCTGCGCGTGCAGGCGGTTCTCCGCTTCATCCCAGATGATCGACTTCGGACCGTCGATGACGTCGGCGCTCACCTCGTAGCCGCGATCGGCGGGCAGGCAGTGCATGAACACGGCGTCGGATGCCGCGTGCGACATGAGTTCGTCATCGACCTGGTACCCGCCGAAGGTGGCGACGCGATGCGCCTTCTCCTCCTCTTTGCCCATCGACACCCAGGTGTCGGTGACCACGACGTCGGCGCCCGTCACGGATTCGCGTCCGTCGGTGACGACGGCGACGGAGCCGCCCGTCGTCGCCGCGATGCGCTCGGCGTCGGCGACGACGGATGCCTCGGGGGCGAACTCCGCGGGAGCGGCGATGCGCACGTGCATGCCGGCGGTGGCGCCGGCGAGCAGGTACGACTGCGCCATGTTGCTGCGGCCGTCGCCGAGGAAGGTGACCGTGAGCCCGGCGAGCCGGCCCTTGTGCTCGCGGATCGTGAGCAGGTCGGCGAGGAGCTGACATGGGTGGAAGTCGTCGGAGAGGGCGTTGACGACGGGGACGGTGGTGCCTGCGGCCATCTCTTCGAGCCCCGACTGCGCGTAGGTGCGCCAGACGATCGCGGAGACCATTCGCTCGAGCACGCGGGCGGTGTCGGAGGGGGTCTCCTTGCCGCCGAGCTGGCTGTTCGCGGTCGAGATGATGAGCGGTGAGCCGCCGAGGTCGGCGATGCCGACAGCGAACGACACGCGCGTGCGCGTCGAGGACTTGTCGAAGATCACGGCGACGGTCTGCGGGCCGGCGAGCGGGGTCTGCGACCAGCGGTCGGCCTTGAGCTGCTCGGCGAGATCGAGGATCTCGATCTGCTCGGCCTGGGTGAGGTCGTCGTCCCGGAGGAAGTGGCGGGTCATGTGGAGCGTCCGTTCGTGGGGAGGTCGGTCGGGTCAGTACGGGTGAGCGTCGGAGAGGGCGCGCGAGAAGCGCACCTCGAACTCGTCGATCTCGGCGTCGCCGATGATGAGCGGCGGCGCGATGCGGATGGTGGTGTCGTTCGCGGCGTTCACGATGAGCCCGTGGCGCATGGCGTGCGCGACGACGTCGCCGGCGACCGGCGCGGTCAGCGCGACGCCGACGAGGAGCCCGCGACCGCGCGTGCCCGCAACGAGCGGCGAACCGATCGCCTCGATGCGCCGGCGCAGCTGCACGCCGCGCAGGGCGGCGTTCTCGACCAGTCCGGCGCGCTCGATCTCGCCGAGCACGGCGTTGGCGACCGCGGTCGCGAGCGGATTGCCGCCGAACGTCGAGCCGTGATGGCCCTTCTGGTACAGCCCGGATGCACGGCCGAAGGTGACGAGACCGCCGATCGGGATGCCGCCGCCGATGCCCTTCGCGACCGTGATCGCGTCGGGCGTGATGCCGTCGTGCTGGAAGCCGAACCACTCACCGGTGCGGCCGGCTCCGGTCTGGATCTCGTCGACGATGAGCAGCGCGCCGTGCCGGAGCGTCAGCTCGCGGGCCCGCTCGAGGAACCCCTCGGGCAGTTCGACGACACCCGCCTCGCCCTGGATCGGCTCCACGAAGACGGCGGCGACCGCGTCGTCGATGGCTGCCTCGAGCGCCTCGATCGTCGCGGGGATGTGCTCCACTCCCCCGGCCATCGGCTCGAACGGCGCCCGCATGTGCGGCTTGCCGGTCAGGGCCAGCGAGCCCATCGTGCGCCCGTGGAAGGCGTCGACGAGCGCGATCACGCGGGTGCGCGCACCGCCCGAGTTGTTCAGCCGGGCGAGCTTGAACGCAGCCTCGTTGGCCTCGGCGCCCGAGTTGCCGAACCAGGCGCGCCCGTCGGGCCCGGCGCCAGCGAGGCGCACGAGCCGCTCGGCGAGTTCGAGCGCGGGCTCGGTCGTGAAGTAGTTCGACACGTGCGCGAGCTTCGACGCCTGCGCGGTGACCGCCTCGACGAACACGGGGTGGGCGTGCCCGAGGGAGTTCACCGCGATGCCGGCGAGGAAGTCGAGGTAGGTCGTGCCCGCGGCATCCGTCACCCAGGCGCCGGAGCCGTGCTCGAGCTTCGCGAGCGGCATGCCGATGGAGCGCATGATGCGCTGGTCGAATCGCAGCTGCCAGTCGTTCATGCCGCCACCACCTCGGTGCCGATGCCCGACTGCGTGAAGACCTCGAGCAGGATCGAGTGCGGCACGCGACCGTCGATGATCGCCGCCTTCGCGACGCCGCCCTCGACGGCTTCGAGGCACGCCGACATCTTCGGGATCATGCCCGACTCGAGGCTCGGGAGCAGCTCGATGAGCGAGGGCACGTCGATGACCGAGACGAGCGAGTCGCGGTTCGGCCAGTCGCGATAGAGGCCCGCGACGTCGGTGAGGATCACGAGCTTCGCCGCGCCGAGCGCGACCGCGAGCGATGCCGCGGCCGAGTCGGCGTTGACGTTCAGCGACTGGCCGGTCACGTCTCCGTCGGGCGCGATCGAGGAGACCACGGGGATGCGCTCGGCGGCGAGTTCGGCCAGCACCGCGGCCGGGTCGACGGCGATGACGTCGCCGACGAGTCCGAGGTCGACCTCTTCGCCGTCGACGACGGCGCCGCGCCTGCGCCCGGTGAAGAGTCCGGCGTCTTCGCCCGAGAGGCCCGACGCGAGCGGGCCGTGCTCGTTGATGAGCGAGACGAGCTCGCGATTCACCTGACCCGAGAGCACCATGCGCACGACGTCCATGGTCTCTGGTGTCGTCACGCGATATCCGCCGCGGAACTCGCTCGGAATGCCGAGCCGCTCGAGCATCGCCGAGATCTGCGGGCCGCCGCCGTGCACGATGACGGGCTTGATGCCCGCGTAGCGCAGGTAGACCATGTCCTCGGCGAACGCGCGCTGCAGTTCAGGGCTCACCATCGCGTTGCCGCCGAACTTGACGACGATCGTCTCGCCGTGGAATCGCTTCAGCCACGGCAGCGAATCGATGAGCACCTGGGCCTTCGCCGCGGCGTCGTTCGTGTCTTCGGGTTCTGTCTCGTCGCTCATGCTCAACTCGCGTAGGCGCTGTTCTCATGCACGTAGTCGTGCGTGAGATCGTTCGTGAAGATGGTGGCGGATGCCTCGCCCGCGTGCAGCTCGATGAGCACGTGCGTCGCCCGCGGCGTGAGATCGACCTGGTCGCGCGGGGCGTCGGGGCGCCCGGCATGGCAGACGCGCACCCCGTTCATCGAGACGTCGACGAGATACGGGTCGAACGGCGCGCTCGTCGTACCGATCGCGGCGAGTACCCGGCCCCAGTTGGGGTCGTTGCCGAAGATGGCCGCCTTGAACAGGTTGTTGCGGGCCACCGAGCGCCCGACCTCGACCGCGTCGTCTTCGGTCACCGCACCGACGACCTCGATCGCGATGTCGTGGCTCGCGCCCTCGGCGTCGGCCTGCAGCTGCAGCGCCAGGTTCTGGCACGCCTCCGTCAGGGCAGCGGTGAACTCGGCGAGGTCGGGCGTCACGCCCGACGCCCCAGAGGCCAGCAGCGACACCTGGTCGTTCGTCGACATGCAGCCGTCGGAGTCGAGCCGGTCGAACGTCACTCGGGTGGCCTCGCGGAGCGCGGCGTCGAGATCAGGCGCCGGCAACGCGGCATCCGTCGTCACGACCACCAGCATCGTCGCGAGACCGGGTGCCAGCATGCCGGCTCCCTTCGCGATGCCGCCGATCGACCAGCCGTCGCCCTCGACGACGACCTGCTTCGGCGTCGTGTCGGTCGTCATGATCGCCCGCGCCGCATCATCGCCGCCGTCGCCCGAGAGGCGGGCGATCGCCGAGACGACACCCTCTTCGAGCACCTCGCCGTCGAGCTGGTCGCCGATGAGCCCCGTCGAGCAGACGAGCACGTCGCCGGCCGCGATGCCGAGGCCCGACGCGACGGCCTCGGCCGTGCGGTGCGTGACCTGGAAGCCCTCTGGGCCCGTGAAGCAGTTGGCTCCGCCGGAGTTCAGCACGATCGCCGAGACGATGCCGTCGGCAGCGACCTGCTTCGACCAGATGATCGGGTTCGCCTGCGCCCGGTTCGAGGTGAACACGACCGCGGCCTGCTGCGATGGTCCGCGGTTCACGACGAGCGCGAGGTCGAGCGCACCCGATCGCTTGATGCCCGCGGCGATGCCCGCCGCCTCGAATCCCTGCGGGCGGGTGACGGTCACGGGGCGACTCCGTTCACGGGGAGTCCGGTCGACTCGGTGAGCCCGAGTGCGATGTTCGCGGACTGGATGGCGGCACCCGCGGTGCCCTTCACGAGGTTGTCGACGGCGGCCACCACGACGACGCGGCCCGAGTTCTCGTCGATCTGGAGGCCGAGGAGCGCAGTGTTCGCACCGAGCACGTCGGCCGTGCGCGGGAATTGGCCCTCGGGCAGCAACTGCACGAAGCGTTCGCCCGCATAGGCGTCTTCCCACGCGGCCCGGACCGCCGCGGCATCCGTGCCGGGAACGATGCGCGCCGTCGAGGTCGCGAGGATGCCCCGCGACATCGGCACGATCACGGGAGTGAACGAGATGGTGGGGTTGCCGCCGCCCGCCCAGCGCAGCGCCTGCTGGATCTCGGGGATGTGGCGGTGCACGCCGCCGACCGAGTAGGGATTCGCCGAACCGAGGAGCTCGGAGCCGAGCAGGTGCGCCTTCAGGCTCTTGCCGGCACCCGACGGACCGACCGCGAGCACCGAGACGATGTCGGAAGCCTCGATGACCCCCGCCCGGATGCCCGGAGCGAGCGACAGCGCGACGGTCGAGGCGTTGCAGCCGGGCGCCGCGATGCGCTTCGTCTTCGCGAGCCGGTCGCGCTGCGTGCCCGTCAGGCGCGGCAGCTCGGGAACCCCGTAGGTCCACGCGCCGTGGAAGTCGCCGCCGTAGAACGCCGCCCAGTCGGCCTTGCTCTCGAGACGGTGGTCGGCGCCGCAGTCGATGACGAGGGTCTCGGCCGGCAACTGCGCGGCGATCGCCCCCGACGCGCCGTGCGGCAACGCGAGGAACACGATGTCGTGACCGGCGAGATTCTCGGCCGTCGTGTCCTGCAACGTGAGATGCGTGTAGCTGCGCAGGTGCGGCTGCACCGCGATGAGCGGCTGGCCGGCATTGGAGTGCGCGGTCACGGTGCGCACGTCGAAATCGGGATGATCGGCGAGGAGGCGAAGGATCTCGCCTCCGGCATAGCCGGACGCGCCGGAAACGGCGACGGTGAACGTCATGGTTCCACCTTAAAGGTCGGAAGTGGTCGAGGTTGGTTCACGACGACGCATACGACCTCAAAGGTCGGAAGTGGTCGAGTGACTCCCGGCGACGCGTGCGACCTGGACGGTCGGTATGTCGAGGGATGGCTCCGGCGACACCTGCTTCGGCTCCGTTGCCGCATGCGGGGTCGCCTAGAGTCGGCGCTCGCCACGACGTCGGCTGCGCACCACGACGACACGCGAGAAGCGTGCGGGGGCTGCGAACCGAGCGGCGGACATACAGCGACCCTATCCGGGGCGGGTCGTGCGGCGCAAACGCGGCGCAAACGCGCGCGAACGCGCGGCCCCGCCGCCCCCGCCCGTTGTCGCCATGGTCACCGCAGAAACGAGGAGATCCGCAATTCCGAGGACGGATCGACGTTCGATCACCCTCGGAATCGCGGATCTCCTCGGAATCGCAGGCCTTCAGCCGCACGCGACAGCGATCACTCGCGGATGGTCGCTCCGAACCGCTCGTTCGCGAGCGCCGCACCCGCGAGCTTCGCCTCGCTGGCCTCGGCCGCGGTGAGCGTGCGGTCGTCGGCACGGAACCTGAGCGCGAACGTCAGGCTCTTCGCCTCGGCGGGCACGCCCTGGCCTCGGTAGTCGTCGACGATCGAGAGGTGCTCGAGCAGTGCGCCTGCGCCCTCGCGAATCGCAGCGGCGACGTCGGCCGCTGCGACGCCGACGGGCACGATGAGCGAGAGATCCTGCGTCGCGGCGGGCATCGTGTCGATCGTGCGCGCCTCGAGCGCGGCATCGGTCAGCGCGATGACGGCGTCGAGGTCGAGCTCGACGACGGCAACGACCCGCGGCAGGTCGGCCTCGGTCGCGAGTGCCGGCAGCAGTTCGCCGGCGTAGCCCACGAGAGTGCCGGCGACGCGCAACTCGGCCGTGCGGCCCGGGTGCATCGCCCGGTGCGAGCCCTGCGAGACGTCGATGCGAGCGCCCGTCGCCAGTTCGACCTGGTGCACGACGTCGAGCGCGTCGGCGATGCCGGCGGCAACGGCAGGTTGACCAGGCTGCTTCGCCACCATGTCGCCCACGATGAGCGCTCCGAGGTGGCGCGGCTGCGGCGGAATGCCGGCGTCGAGCGACGCGAGCATCTCGTCGCTCGGCTTCGCGCCGCCCGGGGGCAGCTCGAGCGAGCCGTAGCTGTACCCCGGTTCCGGCAGGAAGACCGTGCCGATCTCGAACAGGTCGAGATCGGTGAATCCGCGCGAGAGGTTGCGCCGCGCAGCACCGATCAGGCCCGGTACGAGCGAACGACGCAGGAACGGCGCGGTCTGGTCGAGGGCGTTCGCGATGCGCACGGATGCCACAGGCTCGCCGTCTGCACTGCCGAACACCGCGTTGTCGGATTCGGGGACGAACGGGAACGAGAGCACCTCGACCGATCCGGCCGCCGCGAGCGCGTCGGCCGTGCGACGGCGCAGACGCTGCGAACGCGTGAGACCGCGGCCCGGAGGCGCGACGGGCAGCACGGACGGGATGCGGTCGTAGCCGATCAGGCGGGCGACCTCTTCGGCGAGCTCTTCGCGGCCGGTCAGGTCGGGGCGCCAGGCCGGCGGCACGACCGAGAAGCCGCCATCGACGGAGGTGATGACGCCGCCGATCTCGGCGAGGGCGTCGTGCACCTCGTCTTCGGTGTATTCGACACCGATGATCCTCGAGACGAAGCCCGCCGGGAGGAGGATCGCCGCGCGTGCCGGCACGGTCGAGATCAGGGAGCCGCCCGCATCGGCGGAGCCGCCGGCGAGGTCGACCATGAGCTGCGCGACGCGGGAGACGGCGGCGGCCGCGATCTCGGGGTCGACACCGCGCTCGTAGCGCTTGGCGGCCTCGCTCGGAAGCTTGTGGCGACGCGCGGTGCGCGCGATCGACACCGGGTCCCAGTTGGCGGCCTCGACGAGCACGTTGCGCGTCGTCTCCCCCATCTCGGTCTCCGCGCCGCCCATGACGCCGCCGAGGCCGATCGGCCCGCGGTCGTCGGTGACGACGAGGTCTTCGGCGTCGAGCGTGCGCTCCTTGCCGTCGAGCGTGGTGAACTTCTCCCCCGCCGTGGCGCGCCGCACGACGATGCCGCCGCGGAGCTGGTCGAGGTCGTAGCCGTGGATCGGCTGGCCGAGCTCGAGCATGACGTAGTTCGTGATGTCGACGAGCAGCGAGATCGAGCGGATGCCGGCGAGCTTCAGTCGTGCGATCATCCACGCCGGCGTCGGCCGCGAGGCGTCGACGTCGCGCACGATGCGCGTGGCAAAGACCGAGGAGCCGATCCTGCCGCGGATCGGGGCCGCGTCGTCGATCACGACGGAGAACGCGTCGCCCGAGCCGGCTCCAGTTGGCACAGGCGCCGGCGCCGCCTGCTCGACGGGATCGCGGAAGCGAGCCCCGGTGGCGTGCGCGTACTCGCGAGCGACACCGCGGATCGAGAACGCGTAGCCGCGGTCGGGCGTGACGTTGATCTCGATGGCGGCGTCGTCGAGGCCGAGCAGCGTGATCGCGTCGGTGCCGACGGGCGCGTCGATGCCGAGCGTCGAGAGACGCAGGATGCCGTCGTGGTCTTCGCCGAGGCCGAGCTCGCGAGCCGAGGCGATCATGCCGTCGGAGACGTGCCCGTAGGTCTTGCGGGCCGCGATCGGGAACGGGCCGGGCAGCACGGCGCCCGGCAGCGTCACGACGACCTTGTCGCCGACGAAGAAGTTGCGGGCGCCGCAGACGATGCCATGCACGGCGTCGCCGCCGTCGGCCGCGGTCTCGCCGTCGGGGGCGACGCGCACCTGGCACCAGCGGATCGTCTTGCCATTGGACTGCGGCTCCTCGACGAACTCGAGCACCTCGCCCACGACGATCGGACCCTCGAGGTCGAACGTATGCACGTCCTCCTCTTCGAGGCCGACCTTGACGAGTGCTGCGTGCACGTCTTCAGGCGTCGTGCCCGGCACGAGCTCGACGTACTCGGCGAGCCAGCTCAGTGGAACTCGCATGTCTCAGACCACCATTCCGAAAATCAGGGAAGGATTCGAGCCCCAGTGGGCTGCGCACGCGGCCATGTCTCAGACCACCATTCCGAACTGCTGGGAGAAGCGGATGTCTCCCTCGACCATTTCGCGCATGTCCTGCACGTCGTTGCGAAGCATGAGCCCGCGTTCGATGCCCATGCCGAACGCGAACCCGGTGTAGACCTCGGGGTCGATACCGGCCGCCCGCAGCACATTCGGGTGCACCATGCCGCAGCCGCCCCACTCGATCCAGCGCGCGCCGCCCTTGAAGGTCGGGTGCCAGAAGTCGAGCTCGGCCGACGGCTCGGTGAAGGGGAAGTAGCTCGGGCGCAGGCGGATCTTCGCCTCGTCGCCGAAGATCGACTTCACGAAGTGATCGAGGGTGCCCTTCAGGTGCGCCATCGTGAGGCCCTTGTCGACGGCGAGGCCCTCGAACTGCATGAAGACGGGCAGGTGCGTGGCGTCGAACTCGTCGGTGCGGTACACGCGGCCCGGGGCGAGCACGTAGAGCGGCAGCTCGCGCTCGAGCATCGAGCGGATCTGCACCGGGCTCGTGTGCGTGCGGAGCACCAGGTGCGCCTCGGGCGGGTCGACGAAGAAGGTGTCCTGCATGGCGCGCGCGGGGTGGTCGGCGTCGAAGTTCAGCGCATCGAAGTTGAACCACTCGCTCTCGACCTCCGGCCCCTCGGCGACCTCCCAGCCCATGCCGGTGAAGACGTCGCAGACGCGGTCTTGCAAGAGAGAGAGCGGATGCCGCGCCCCCGGCCGGTATCGCGACGCGAGCGCCGTGACATCCACCGACTCGGCGGCGAGCTGTGCGGCGGCCTCGGCCTCGACGATCTCGGCCTCGCGGGCGGCGAACGCCTGGTTCACTCGGCCGCGGGCGCCGCCGACGAGCTTGCCGAGAGCGGCCTTCTGGTCGTTCGGAACGTTGCGGAGTTCGGCGTTCAGGAGCGCGAGGGCGGATTTCTCGCCCGTGTGCTCGGTGCGGACCTGCTTCAGCGCGGCGGAGTCGCCGGCCGATGCGATGGCCGCGAGGGCTCGATCGACCGCCGTCTGGACAGCGCTCTCGGTGATTTCACGGGGCTCGGACACGAGAAACGAGTCTAGCCTTCTCCGGTCTCGAGCTCCGTGCCTCGTCGGACGATCTCCGGGGTCAGAGGCTGCCCGCCTGCGACCCTGATTGCCGTGCTGCCGCCGACGCCTTTGCGACGAGGATCGCCTGGTTCGGGTCTTCGGGATCGAGCTGGGTGCCGCTCGACTTCGACGCAGTGCGCTTCGAGAGCCAGCGCGCGAACCACGACAGCGAGAGGTTCATGATCAGGTAGAGCACGAGGGTCACGACGAAGAGCGAGAACAGGTACCGGTTGCCGTAGAAGCTGCCGAGGGTGTTCATGTTCGTGCGGAGCAGCTCGGTGTAGCCGACGATGTAGCCGAGCGAGGTGTCTTTCAGGAGCACGACGAGCTGGGCGACGATGATCGGGAGCATCTGCCGGAAGGCCTGCGGGAACTCCACGAGCATCTTCGACTGCAGCGGCCGCATGCCGAGGCTCAGGCCGGCCTCGCGTTGCCCACGAGGCAATGATGCGAGCCCCGCCCGCAGCGCCTCGCCGATGAGCGCGCCGTTGTAGAGGCTGAGCGCGGCCACGACGGCCCAATACGAGCCGGTGTTCAGCACCAGCAGGATGAACAGCATCATGAGCAGCACCGGCATGCCGCGGAGGAACTCGAGCACGACCATGGTCGGCACGCGAATCCATGACGTCTGCGAGCTCCGCAGCAGCGAGAACAGGATGCCGAGGGCGACGGCGAAGACGGCGGCCACCAGTGCAGCCCGGAGCGTGCCGAGCACACCATCCATGATGATGAACTGCCAGACCTCGGGGTCGGCGAAGATGTCCCACCGGGTTGGTGCGAAGAAGCCGGGCAGGGTGATGCCGCCGCTCTCGCGCGGTTGCGCGAGGGTCCACACCATCCAGGCGAGCCCCGCGGCGATGGCGAGGCCGGCGATGATCGAGGAGATCAGCGAGACCCGACGAGCCTTGGGCCCGGGGGCATCGAAGAGCACTGACGAGTGGCTCATCGCTGCACCACCCACTTTCGTTCGAGTTGAGCCGCGAGCACGCCGAGCGGGATCGTGACGACGAGATAGAGCGTCGCCGCCCCGAGCAGGATGGCGATCACCGCGTTGCCGTTCGCATTCGCCAGCTCGCGGGTCGCGGCGAAGAGCTCGAAGACGAAGAACCCGCCGGCCACCGAGGTGTTCTTCGTCAGCGCGATGAAGACGTTGATGAGCGGCGGGATCGTCATGCGGAACGCCTGCGGCATGACCACGAGGCTGACGGTCTGGCCGAACCCCAGGCCGACGCTGCGAGCCGCCTCGGCCTGGCCGAGCGGCACGCCGTTGATGCCCGATCGCAGCGCCTCCGCCACGAACGGCGAGGTGTAGACGGAGAGGCCGATCATCGCTGCCGTGACGTAGTCGAGCCTCGAGCCGAGGTACGGCAGGATGATCGCGCAGAAGAACAGCACCAGTGTGAGCGGCGTGTTGCGCACGAGCTCGGTGTAGACCGTCGCGAAACCGCGCAGCGATGCGACGGGCGAGATGCGCATCGCCGCGATGATCGTGCCGAGGATGAGCGCCGCGACGCCGCTCACGACGAGGAGCAGCAGGGTCATCCTGAAGCCCTCGAGGTACGTCGGCAGGTTCTCGATGACGGCGTCCACGCGTCTCCGTTCCGGTCAGTGGGGGTGGGAACGCGTCCCGGGCGTTTCCGCCCGGGACGCGTGCCGATCAGTAGCGGTCGACTGCCGGCGGCTCGACGAACGGCAGCACGGCTCCGGCGGTGGAGTTCCACGCCTCCTCGTAGCGGCCGTCTTCGAAGGCCTCTTCGAGCACGTCGTTGATCCAGTCGCGGAACTCGGTGTCCTCGAGCGCGAGGCCGATGCCGTACGGCTCCTCGGTGAAGGGCTTGCCGACGACCTTGAACTCGCCCTCGTTCTGCGCAGCGAGACCCGCGAGGATCACGTTGTCGGTCGAGACGGCGACGACCTGACCGCTGCGAAGCGGCTCGAGGCAGTTGCTGTACGTGTCGGTCTCGATGACCTCGGCGCCGAGCTCCTTCAGGTTCGCCGCGGGCGTCGAGCCCGTGACGGAGCAGACGGGCTGGCCGACGAGGTCTTCTTCGGACTCGATGTCGTCGTTGTCGGCGAGCACGAGGATCGACTGACCGGCCATGTAGTACGGCCCGGCGAAGGAGACGACCTCCTTGCGCTTGTCGTTGATCGTGTACGTCGCCACGACGATGTCGACCTGGCCGTTCTCGATGAACGGCTCGCGGTTGGCCGAAACGGTCTCGGTCCACGTGATGCCGTCTTCATCGATGCCGAGCTCGCTCGCGATGATCTTGCCGATCTCGACGTCGAAGCCCTCGGGGTCACCCGACGGGCCCTTGAGGCCGAAGAGGGGCTGGTCGAACTTCGTTCCGATGGTGATCGCGCCGGCCTCGGACAGCTTCTCCATGGTGCTGCCGGCCGCGAACGTCGGCGCAGGCTCGGCCGTCGGCTCCTCGGTGGCTTCTCCGCCGCCGCCGGCGCAGCCGGCAAGCGCGAGCGCCGACACCGCAGCTGCTGCGACGAGTGCGATTCTCATGCGTTTCATGTCTCTGCCTCTTCTCCTGTGTGATGGTTCCTCGTCGCTTGTGACGACGCAGGTCTAGTGCTCGAGGATCTTCGAGAGGAAGTCCTTCGCACGCTCGGACTGGGGGTTGTCGAAGAACTCCGCGGGCGTCGCCTCCTCGACGATCTTGCCGTCGGCCATGAAGAGCACCCGATCGGCGGCCTTCCGGGCGAAGCCCATCTCGTGCGTGACGACGATCATGGTCATGCCGTCTTTGGCCAGGCCGATCATGACGTCGAGCACCTCGTTGATCATCTCGGGGTCGAGCGCGCTCGTCGGCTCGTCCATGAGGATGAGCTTCGGGTTCATCGCGAGCGAACGGGCGATCGCGACGCGCTGCTGCTGACCGCCCGAGAGCTGGGCCGGGAGCTTCTTCGCCTGGTTCGCAACGCCCACGCGCTCAAGGAGCTTCATCGCCTCGGCCTCGGCGTCCTTCCGCGACATCCGCTTGACCTTGATCGGCGCGAGGGTGACGTTCTCGAGCACCGTCTTGTGCGCGAAGAGGTTGAACGACTGGAAGACCATGCCGACGTCGGCGCGCAGCTTCGCGAGCGCCGCACCCTCTTCGGGCAGCTTCACGCCGTCGATCGCGATCGAACCCGAGTCGATGGTCTCGAGACGGTTGATCGCACGGCAGAGCGTCGACTTGCCCGAACCGCTCGGACCGATCACGACGACGACCTCGCCGCGGTTCACGACCGTGTTGATGTCGTTGAGCACGTGCAGTTCGCCGAAGTGCTTGTCGACATGGTCGACGACGACGAGCGGCTCACCGCGACGCACCGAGATGTTGGAGGTCGGCGGGGCAGGCTGCGTGGGCTCCATGTCCCCAAAGCTACGGCCAGCGGCGGTGCCGCGACAAGCCGCCGGGCGTTGGTTATCTAACCGTGATCAGCGCTGCGCTGAGCGAAGGCGCTCTCATACAGGCAGACGGATGCCGCGGTCGCCAGGTTCATCGACTCGGCGTGCCCGTAGATCGGCACGGTGACCACGCGATCGGCGAGCTCGAGCTGCTCGTCGGGCAGGCCTCGAGCCTCGTTGCCGAACACCCAGGCGGTAGGTCCGGCGAGCACGCCGTCGTTGCGGGCGGAGAGCAGGTCGTCGCCCTTGACGTCGGCGGCGAGCACGGTGAGTCCCGCGGCCCGTGCCCGCACGAGCACGTCGGCGAGCTCGGCGCCGATGGCGACGGGGAGGTGGAAGATCGAGCCCGTCGAGGAGCGGACGACCTTCGGGTTGTAGAGATCGACGGTGCGACCCGTGAAGATGACGGCGTCGGCGCCTGCGGCGTCGGCTGCGCGCACGATCGTGCCGGCGTTGCCGGGATCGCGCACCTCTTCGAGGATGGCGACGAGCTTCGGCTTCGCCGCGAACACGTCCTTCACGGCGGTCGGGAACTGGCGGCAGATCGCCACGAAGCCCTGCGGGGTCACGGTGTCGGCCATCGAGTCGAGCACCTCTTCGGTGACGAACTCGATCTCGACGTCTGACGACGCCGCAGCCTCCGCGATCTCGGGGTGCCGCTCGAGCGCGCTCGGCGTGGCGAAGAGCTCATCGACGAGTTCGGACCGGAAGGTGAGCGCCTCGGCGACCGCCTGGGGGCCCTCGAGCAGGAACATGCCGCTCTCGACACGTGCTGCCTTGCGGGCGAGCTTCGCTACTGCGCGCACGCGCGGCGATCGGGGATTCTCGAGCATGCCTCCAATTCTATTGGCGGAATGCGGAACGGCCCGGCACGCCCTGCTGTGCAGCAGGGGGTGCCGGGCCGTTCGAGGCTGAAGTCGCTGCTTACGCGGCGGTCTTCGGGGCCGAGGTGTCGGCCGGGAGCGCCTGACGGGCCGACTCGACCAGCGCGGCGAACGTCGCGGGCTCGTTGACCGCGAGGTCGGCGAGGATACGACGGTCGACCTGGATGCCGGCAAGGCCGAGGCCCTGGATCAGGCGGTTGTAAGTGAGGCCGTTCGCACGCGACGCGGCGTTGATGCGCTGGATCCAGAGGCGACGGAAGTCACCCTTCTTCTGGCGGCGGTCGCGGTACGCGTAGACGAGGGAGTGGGTGACCTGCTCCTTGGCCTTGCGGTAGAGACGCGAACGCTGGCCGCGGTAACCGCTGGCGCGCTCGAGAATGACCCGGCGCTTCTTGTGGGCGTTGACCGCCCGCTTCACTCTTGCCATGACTCTGTTTCTTCCTTAAGGGTCTCGCGGCTCAGTGGCCGAGAAGCTTCTTGATGACCTTGGCGTCGGGGGCCGACACGACCTTGTCCTGGTTCAGACGGGCCTTGCGCTTCGAGGACTTGACCTCGAGGTTGTGGCGCATACCGGCCTGCTGCTTCTTGATCTTGCCGCTGCCGGTGATCTTGAAGCGCTTCTTGGACCCGGAGTGGGTCTTCTGCTTCGGCATCTCGTATTTCTCCTTGGTTCTGCCGTCACGCGAGTGACGGACGGGGATGTTTGGCTCAGCCCTCGATGGGCTCGGCCGTCTGCGCGTCGCCGTCGGCCGGGGCGTCAACCGCCGGTCGCGCCTTCGCTGCAGCACGCTGTGCATTGGCTTCGGCCTTGGCCTCGGCCTTGTTCTTGAGGGGACCGATCACCATGACCATGTTGCGGCCATCGATCGTCGGGTTGTGCTCGACGGTGCCGAACTCGGCCACGTCTTCTGCGAAGCGCTGGAGCAGGCGAACACCCATCTCGGGGCGCGACTGCTCGCGACCGCGGAAGAGGATCATCGCCTTGACCTTGTCGCCGGCCTTGAGGAAGCCGATGGCGCGCTTCATCTTGGTCTCGTAGTCGTGCTTGTCGATCTTGAGACGGAACCGAACCTCTTTGAGGATGGTGTTCGCCTGGTTGCGCCGGGCCTCTTTCGCCTTCTGCGCAGCCTCGTACTTGAACTTGCCGTAGTCCATGATCTTCGCGACCGGCGGCTTCGAGTTCGGAGCGACCTCGACGAGATCGAGGTCGGCCTCCTGCGCGAGCCGCAGGGCCACTTCGATCTTCACGACGCCGACCTGCTCTCCGGCAGGCCCCACGAGTCGAACCTCGGGGACGCGGATACGGTCGTTTGTACGGGGATCGCTGATGCGTGTTCTCCTCTACTCAAGCTGTTTCGCTCGGTCGGGAGGCGGTTGCCGCCCGACGACGAAAGGAGAAATTCGCGCATGCGTGCACGGAATCCCACCGTACTTTTCATGCGGCACCCTACCTACTCCCCCGTCTTGCGACGTGGGAGCGGAGTGCAATGACCCGGTAACCTTGATGAAGCGGTATGCGCGGGTGGGAGAATCTCCACTTTCGTACCGGGGTGAAGCCCCGGAGCCCGAAGTAGTCTAGCAGAGGAAATCCGTGAACAGTAGTTCAGACGAGACCACGGTCGAGGGCGCCACCCGCGACATCGCCGAGGTCCCCGCAGTCGAGATCATCACGACCGCCGCCGTGCACCTCATGAGCGCCGCCGCCGTGAAGGTCGGGCTGGCCGAAGACCCCGATGAGCAGATCGACCTCGACGAGGCGCGCAAGCTCATCAACGCCCTCGCGGGACTCATCACGGCCGGTGCACCCGAGATCAGCGACATGCACGCGCGTTCGCTGCGCGACGGACTGCGTTCACTGCAGCTCGCGTTCCGCGAAGCATCCGTCATTCCCGACCCCATCGGCAAGGGCCCGGGCGAGAAGTGGACCGGCCCGGTCAGCTGACCGGCACCGCACCCGCTGAGTGGCGCAGGCGCCCTGAGCGGCCTGAGCACGACGTGGATGGACTGGCGACCTGAGCCGACTGCTCGCTAACGCTGGCAGTTCGGGCACCACCAGGTCTCGCGCAGCTCGAGTTCGGTGCGCCCGAGGCGACCATGCTCGATGAGCGTGCCACAGCGCCGGCAGGGCTCGCCGCCGCGGCCGTAGACCCAGAGCTGCCGGCCCCGATGCGTGTCGCCGGTCGTCGTGCGCACCGCACGATCGCGATTGGCGCGGATGACGCGACTCGCGAGCGCCACCAAGGGAACGAGTTCGACCTCGCCGACCGGGCGGGCCGGCACGACGCCCCGGAGGAAGCACAGCTCGTTCACGTAGACGTTGCCGAGCCCCGCGAGATTGCGCTGCTCGGCGAGTGCCACCGCCACGGGCGTCTCGGGCGCGCTCGCGAGCCGGCGCACCGCCTCGCCCGCGTCCCAGTCGGGCCCGAGCAGGTCGGGGCCGAGGTAGGCGAGCCGCTCGGCCTCTTCACCGGCACCGAACAGCTCGAGGGTGCCGAGGTCGAAGCCGACCGCCGTGGCATCCGGAACCTCGATGATCGCGCGCGCCTGCCAGGCAGGCCGTCGCCATGGTTCGCCGGGGCGGAACACGCGCCACTCCCCCTCCATCTTCAGGTGCGAGTGCACGACGACGTCGCCGATGCGCATCAGGAGGTGCTTGCCGCGGCTCGCGACGGAGTGCACCGGCTCGCCCGCCAGATCGAGCTCGGCGAGCGCGGGCACCCGGAAGTCGGAGCGCGTCACCGCTCGACCAGCGAGCGCGGCGTCGAGCCGGAGAGCGGCCCGGTAGACGGTGTCACCCTCTGGCATCGAGCCCCCTGGCGTCACCCGCGGGCATCGAAGCGGAGCCCCCTCGGCGTCTCGCGGAACCCGGCTGCGCGAAGCGCGCGGTCGAGCACCGAGCCGAACACCGCATCGCCGTTGACGGTCTCGACGCGGAGTCGTTCGGTGCGCCCGCGGATGAGCGCGGTGGCGAGGGCCGACGTCGCGGCGGCGAGCGCCGTCTCGTCGTCGCTGAAGACGAGGGTCGTGCGCCCGCCGCGTTCGAGGTAGAGCACCGCCTCGCCGTCGACGATCGCGACGAAGGCGCCGGCCTTGCGACCGGGGCGATGCGCACCGTCGCCCGGGAGCTCGGGCCAGTCGAGCGCGGCCCCGAACGGATTGGCCGGGTCGGTGGCCGCGAGCGCGACCGCGTCGCCCTTCGGCGCCGCGCGAAGACGGTCGACGGCCGCCCCGGTCGCGAACTGGGCCCCGCCCTGGCCGTCGATGAAGTAGCCGCGACGAACCCGGCCCGAGTCCTCGAAGCCCGACAGCGTGCGATACGCGAGCGCGAACCCGCCGACGTGCGCCTCGGCCATGACGGAACCCCGGGTCACGATGCCGTAGCGCTCGAGCAACGCCTCGCCGAGTGCGTGCGCCCGTGGCGTGGCGGCGGCGCTCGCGAGCGGCAGCACCGACCAGCGCCCCGCGGCCCGCGGCGGGTTCGCCCTGGCCGCGGCCGTGCGACCGGCCTGCACGGTCGCGGCGAGCGAGCGTCGGGAGAGCGAACCGGCTCGCAGCCGGGCCCGAGGCGTCGGCGCCGTGGTCTTGTGGGCTCCCCCGCCCGCGAGCAGGCCGCGCACAGGCGCGAAGGTGTCGTTGGTCACGAGGCCCGCCCAGACGAGACGCCAGAGTGCATCGGCGAGCGCGCGGTCGTCTTCGGAGCCGACAGCCTCGGCCAACTGCCGGAAGAAGAAGCCGCCGCCACCGCCGAGCACCGCGATGAGTTCGGATTCGAGCGGATCGAGGGCTGCGGCGGCAGGCGGGGGCAACGTGAGCTCGGCCGTCTCGGCGAGGTGCAGGCTGATCCACCCGTCGTCGCCGCCGAGCGATCCGGTGCCGGCCCACAGCACCTCGCCCGACGCTGTCAGCTCGTCGAGCATGCCCGGCCGGTAGTCGGTGACCCTGGCGGGAAGCACGTACGCCTCCCACGCCGAGGCGGGGATGCGCGCGCCCTCGAGCTGCTCGATCACCGCGGCAACGCCGTCGACCCCGCTCAACTTGCCGCCCACGTGCTGCCAGGCCGGCAGGAACCGGGCGAACTCACGCGGCTCGACCGGTTCGACCTCGTTGCGCAGCACCGCGAGCGAGCGACGCCGGATGCGGCGGAGCACTCCGCTGTCGCACCATTCCAGGCCCGACCCGTGCGGCAGGAACTCGCCCTCGACGACTCGGCGCTCCCCGCCGAGCCTCGCGAGCGCAGCGGATGCCACAGCCTGGCCGATGCCGAACCGCGCCGCCACCGCCGTGGCCGTGAACGGGCCGTGGGTGCGCGCATACCGGGCGACGAGATCGCCGAGCGGGTCGCGCACCCCCTCGCCGAACGCTTCGGGGAGACCGGGCGGGATCGGCACGCCGAGTGCGTCGCGCAGCCTGCTGACGTCTTCGACGGCGACGAACCACGACTCGCCCGCGAAGCTCACGGGTGCCGCACGACGCGCAGCGACGAGGGCGGCAAGAGCCGCCGCAGCATCCGTCTCGTCGTCGACCCTCGCCGCGACCTCGTCGGCGGTGAGCGGACCGAGGTCGCCGAGCAGGTCGGCCACGCCCTCTTCGCCGCGTGCGCGGCGATCGGGATGGAGTCGCTGGAGCATCTGCTCGACCTCGTCGACCACCTCGGGGTCGAGGAGTTCCCGCAGCTCGACCGTGCCGAGCAGCTCGGCGAGCAGCGCCGGGTCGAGCGAGAGCGCCGCTGCCCGCCGCTCGGCGAGCGGGGCGTCGCCCTCGTACATGAAGGCGCCGACGTAGCCGAAGAGCAGGCTCGACGCGAACGGGCTCGGCGACTCGGTCGTGACGTCGACGAACCGCAGCTCGCGCCGCTCGATGCGCTCGGCGAGCCGGGTCAGCGCCGGCAGGTCGTAGACGTCTTGCAGGCACTCGCGCACCGCCTCGAGCACGATGGGGAACTCGGGGAAGTCGCGGGCGACCTCGAGCAGCTGCGAGGCGCGCTGACGTTGCTGCCAGAGCGGCGAGCGCTTGCCCGGGTTCGATCGCGGCAGGATGAGGGCTCGCGCCGCGCACTCGCGGAACCTGGCCGCGAACAGTGCCGAGCCGCCGACGTTCGCCGTGACGAGCTCGGCGAGCTCGGCGGGTTCGAACGCGAAGAGCTCGGCGCCGGGCGGGTCGTCGCCCGTGTCAGGCATGCGCAGCACGATGCCGTCGTCGCTCGCCACGGCATTGGAGTCGACCCCGCTCTGCTCCCGCACGCGCGCGCCGATGGCGAGCGCCCATGGCGCGTGCACGCGCATGCCATAGGGCGAGTGCAGCACGATGCGCCAGTCGCCGAGCTCGTCGCGGAACCGCTCGACGACGAGGTTCGTCGCATCGGGCACGACCCGGGTCGCCGCACGCTGGTCGTCGATGAACTTCACGAGGTTCGCGGCGGCGCGCTCGTCGAGCCCTGCGGCACGGCTGCGAGCGAGGGCATCGGATGCCGGTGCGCCCGACAGTTCGGCGATGAATCCGCCGATCGCCGCCCCGAGTTCGGCCGGGCGCCCGATGCCGTCGCCCTTCCAGAAGGGCAGGCGCCCGGGCTCGCCGAACGCCGGCGCGACGAGCACCCGGTCATGCGTGATCTCTTGAATGCGCCAGCTCGTGGCTCCGAGGGCGAAGACGTCGCCGACCCGCGACTCGTAGACCATCTCTTCGTCGAGCTCGCCGACACGGCGGCCAGGCCCGGCCTCGCCGATCATGAACACGCCGAACAGGCCCCGGTCGGGGATCGTGCCACCGCTCGTGACCGCCAAGCGCTGGGCGCCCCGCCGTCCGACGATCGTGCCGGCGTCGCGGTCCCAGACGATGCGGGCGCGCAGCTCGCCGAACCGGTCGGAGGGGTAGCGCCCCGCAAGCAGGTCGAGTGTGGCGTCGAACGCCGAGCGGGGCAACGCGGCATAGGGCGCGGCGCGGCGTACGAGCTCGAACCACGCCTCGACGTCCCACTCGTCGAGCGCGGTCGCCGCGATCGTCTGCTGGGCGAGCACGTCGAGCGGGTTCGCGGGGATTCGGAGCTCTTCGATCGCCCCGCCGATCATGCGCTCGGCGACGACGGCGGAGTGCAGCACGTCGGCGCGGTGCTTCGGGAAGATGAGGCCCTTCGAGACCTCGCCCACCTGGTGCCCGGCGCGGCCGAGCCGCTGCAGGCCGCTCGCGACCGAGGGCGGCGACTCGACCTGCATGACGAGGTCGACGGCGCCCATGTCGATGCCGAGTTCGAGGCTCGACGTCGCCACGACGCAGCGAAGGCGGCCCGACTTGAGGTCGTCTTCGACGAGGGCGCGCTCCTCTTTGCTCACCGAACCGTGGTGCGACCGCGCGATCACGGGAGGCGCCCCGCCGGTGACGCCCGAGGCGCCGACGGCCTCTGCCGGCGCTCGTCTCGCTGCCGGCGCTCCCACGGCCGCTGTCGCCGGCACCACCGCGGAGTCGAGGGATGCATCGTCCAGCACCGCCGTGCGTTCGGCCCAGAGTTCGTTGAGCCGTGCCGTGAGCCGCTCGGCGAGGCGCCGGGAGTTCGCGAAGACGATCGTCGAGCGGTGCGCGAGCACCTCGTCGAGGATGGCCTCTTCGACATGCGGCCACACCGAGCCAGCGCTCGTCTCGCCGGCGAGGTCGGAGAGGTCGTCGACGGGTACCGTCACCCGCAGGTCGAACTTCTTGCCCGAGGCCGGCGCCACGATCGTCACCGCCCTGGTGCCGCCGAGGAACCGCGCCACCTCTTCATGGGGCCGCACGGTCGCCGAGAGCCCGATGCGCTGCACGGGCGCGGCCGTCAGCTCGTCGAGCCGCTCGAGCGAGAGCGCGAGGTGCGAGCCTCGCTTCGTGCCGGCGAGCGCGTGGATCTCGTCGACGATCACCGTCTGCACTCCGCGGAGCGTCTCGCGCGCCGCCGAAGTGAGCATGAGAAAGAGCGACTCGGGTGTCGTGATGAGGATCTCGGGCGGATGCGTGACGAGCCGTCGCCGTTCGCCGGGAGGAGTGTCACCCGAGCGCACCCCGACCGAGACCTCGGGCACCTCGATGCCGTGCGCCGCAGCGGTGCGGGCGATGCCGACGAGGGGCGCCCGGAGGTTGCGCTCGACGTCGACGCCGAGGGCCTTCAGCGGTGAGAGGTAGATGACGCGCGTGCCCGTCGACTCGGCATCGGCGCCCTCGTGATGCAACCGGTCGATCGCCCAGAGGAACGCCGCGAGGGTCTTGCCCGAACCGGTCGGGGCGACGACGAGCGAGTGCTCGCCGCGCGAGATGGCCTGCCACGCGCCGTTCTGCACGGTGGTGGGGGCGCTGAAGGACTCGGTGAACCACGCCCTGGTCGCGGGCGAGAACGCGTCGAGCGCCGGAGTCATGTCTCCATTCAAGCGGATGCCGCTGACAGCGCACGGGCGACGGCGTCGACCGTGCGGCGCACCTCCGCGGCATCCGTTCGCCAATTGCTCACCGAGAAGCGCACGACGGCCCGGCCCTGCCAGCGCGACGTCATGGCGAGCACCTCGCCCTCGTTCCAGAGGCGTTCGCTCAGCGCCTCGGTCGCCTCGTCGGTGTCGAGCGCGATGCAGACCTGGGTGAAGACGATGTCGTTCAGCACTTCGACGCCCGGAAGCGCGCCCACGCCGTCGGCGATGCCGCGCGCCGCCTCGGCGAGGCCGTCGACGAGTTGCGCGACGCCCTCGCGTCCGAGCGAACGGAGCACTGCCCAGGTCGGCACGCCGCGGGCCCGGCGCGAGAGCTCGGGCGCCTTCTCGTGCGGGTCGGCGCCGACCTCGGTCGCCTGCAGGTAACTCGCGTGCATGCCGAGCGCACGCCGCATCGCGGCCGGGTCGCGCACGATCGCGATGCCGCAGTCGTAGGGCACGTTGAGCGTCTTGTGGGCATCGGTCGACCACGAGTCCGCGGCCTCGTACCCCGTGGTGAGATGGCGGAGCGACGGCGACGCGGCCGCCCAGAGCCCGAACGCGCCGTCGACGTGCACCCACGCGCCCGCCGCGTGCGCGGCCTCGATCGCTCCCGCGAAGTCGTCGAACCCACCGGAGTGGATGTTGCCGGCCTGCAGCGCGACGATCGCCGGCCCCTCGCCATCGGCGAGCACCCTGGCCAACTCATCGACGCGGATGCGGCCCTGCCCATCGGAGGGCACCGTGATCGGCGCGCCGAGTCCCAGGTACCTGGCTGCGAGATCCATGGTGCCGTGGCGCTCCTCGCCCGCGATGAACCGGATCGCCGGCCCGCCGGCGAGCCCTCTGGCCTCGACGTCCCATCCGGCCCGGCGCAGCACCTCGTTGCGCGCCGCGGCCATGCACGAGAACTGCGCCATCGTGGCGCCTGTCGTGAAGCCGACGTCGCTCTGCGGCGGCAGGCCGAGGAGGTCGAGGAGCCATTCGGCGGCGAGTTCCTCGACGGCGACGGCGCCCGGCGTGATCGCGCGGAGCCCGGTGTTCTGGTCCCACGCCGAAACGAGCCAGTCGGCGCCGAGGGCGACCGGCTGCGTGCCGCCGATGACCCAGCCGTAGAAGCGCGGCGAGCCGATCGCGATGAGCCCGGGCTCCGCCCCTTCGGCGAGACGGGCGATGACCTCGAGGTCGGGCTCTCCCTCCGCCGGCAGTTCGCGCCCGAGACGGTCCTTGATCTCGTCAGCGCTCGCCTGCGGTGGGATCGGCCGTTCGCCGACGCCCGACAGCCACGCGCGCGCATGGCGAGCGGATGCCTCGATGATCGCGTCGTACGAGGCATCCGCTGCCCGGTCGTCGTCGACGACGCTGCCGCTCGTCGTGTTCGCATCAGTCATGGCGCACCTGGATTCCGTGCGCCGCGCGCACACCACCGATTGTGCGCCGGTTCGCCGACGCGGTCAACGGCTCAGCTCGCGGGCGCGCCCACCAGCTTGACCGTCAGCGAATCCACCGAGGTCGCGATGACGTCGTCGGCTGCCCAGCGGCGCGCGAGCCTCGCCGTGATGGCGTCGAGCTCTTCCCGGCTCAGGCCCGCGACGAGTTCGAGGCGCACGATGAGCTCAGGGCCGAGGAGGCGCGCGGTCGGGTCGCCCGTGAACAGCGTGACGCCGAGCACGGCGAGCTCCCGCCCGATCGAATTGCGGAAGGCCTCGCCGACGGCGGGCGACTCGAACGGCGGCTGCCACTCGGCGCCCTGCGCGACGGACCAGACCGCCGGCCGTCGGAGCACGAACTCGGTCGGCGAACCCGGGTCGAGCACGACGAGTTCGGTGCCGTCGTCGGCGGCCGCGAGCGCGACGCGAATACCGTCGGCGGGCACGGGCCTCGCCACCGGATTCCACCGCGACACCGCCTCGACCGACGAGAAGACGGGGAGGACCTTCCGACCGTCGGGGCCCTCGACCGTCACGATCGAGAGCTCCTGGCTCTTGTCGACCGCGAGGGCGTGCGCACCGACCTCGGATCCACCGTCGCCGAGATCGGCGAGCAGCGGGATCAGCAGGCGCGAACGCGCGAACTCCGCGACCACGGGCGCTTGGCCTGCGGCACCGGAACGGAACGCGTCGAGTGCGGCGACGAGCGCCTCAGGTGCCCGGCCGTCGTCGGAGGCGTGCGTGTTGGGCTGGAACGAACGCCCGGCCCACGGCACACCCGCGGAGTCGGCGTGGCTCCCACCCGCATCGGCGCTCACTGCGAAGCGACGTCCAATGCCTCGACCAGGGTGAACGCGCCCGCGTACAGCGCCTTGCCGACGATCGTGCCCTCGAGGCCGAGCGGCACGAGCTCGCGCAGCGCGACGATGTCGTCGAGGCTCGAGATGCCACCCGATGCGACCACCGGTCGGTGCGTGCGCTCCATCACCTGGCGGAGCAGTTCGAGGTTCGGGCCCTGGAGCGTGCCGTCCTTCGTGACATCGGTGACGACGTAGCGGGCGGCGCCGGCCTCCTCGAGGCGGTCCATGACCTGCCACAGGTCGCCGCCGTCCTTCGTCCAGCCGCGAGCGGCGAGCGTCGTGCCGCGCACGTCGAGCCCGACGGCGATCGCCTCGCCGTACTGGGCGATGACGGAGGCGGCCCACTCGGGGTTCTCGAGCGCAGCGGTGCCGAGGTTGATGCGCTTCGCACCGATCTCGAGCGCGTGCTCGAGCGACTCGTCGTCGCGGATGCCGCCCGAGAGCTCGACGTTCACGCCGCGCACCTGACGGATGGTCTTCTTCAGCACGCTCGTGTTCGAGCCTCGTCCGAACGCGGCGTCGAGGTCGACGAGGTGGATCCACTCGGCGCCCTGATCCGCCCACTCGACGGCGGCGTCGACGGGGTCGCCGTAGCTCGTCTCGGTACCGGCCTCGCCCTTGGTCAGGCGCACTGCCTTGCCACCGGCGACGTCCACCGCCGGAAGCAGCACGAGGCGGGGGGTCTTGTTGAATTCACTCATTCACTGTCCTAGTCATCGCGGTCGCGCCTTGCGAGTCGGCACAGTCACAGCATCCTAGTCCGACCTCGTCGGAGCGGCGTGCACGTGACGTTCGAGCGGCTCAGCCGAGGGTGCCGAGCCAGTTCGCGAGCAGCCGGATGCCCGCCTCGGCCGACTTCTCGGGGTGGAACTGGGTCGCCGTCAACGGGCCGTTCTCGACGGCGGCGAGGAATCGGCCGCCGTGCTCGGCCCACGTCAGCTTCGGCGCCGGGAACGGCGGCTCGACGTCGAGCAGCCACTGCTGCGCGGCGAACGAGTGCACGAAGTAGAAGCGCTCCTCTTCGATGCCGGCGAAGAGCGCAGAGCCCTCACCGGCCTCGGCGGTGTTCCAGCCCATGTGCGGCAGCACCGGGGCCGGCAGCTCGGTGACCGTGCCGGGCCATTCGCCGAGGCCCTCGGTGTCGACGCCGCGCTCCACGCCGCGCTCGAAGAGCACCTGCATGCCCACGCAGATGCCGAGCACCGGGCGCCCGCCCGCCAGACGGCGATCGATGATCTCGCCGCCGCGCACCGCGTGCAGCTGGTCCATGACGGCCTTGAAGGCGCCGACGCCGGGCACGAGCAGCCCGTCGGCCTCGAGGGCGGCGGTGCGGTCGGCCGTCACCGTGACTTCGGCGCCCGCGTGCTCGAGCGCCTTCGCGGCCGAGTGCACGTTGCCCGAACCGTAGTCGAGCACGACGACACGAGGGCTGCGCGTCACAGCGCGCCCTTGGTCGAGGGCACGCCCGACACGAGCGGGTCGAACGCCTTGGCCTGGCGGAACGCGCGCGCGAACGCCTTGAACTCCGCTTCGGCGATGTGGTGCGGGTCACGGCCGCCGAGCACGGTCACGTGCACGGTGAGCGCCGCGTTGTAGGCGATCGCCTCGAACACGTGCCGCACCATCGAACCCGTGAAGTGACCGCCGATGAGGTGGTATTCGAAGCCGACGGGCTCGCCCGAGTGCACGAGGAACGGCCGGCCCGAGATGTCGACGACCGCCTGCGCGAGCGCCTCGTCGAGCGGTACGAGCGCGTCGCCGTAGCGGGAGATGCCGCGCTTGTCGCCGAGCGCCTGCTTGATGGCCTGCCCGAGCACGATGCCGACGTCTTCGACCGTGTGGTGCACGTCGATCTCGAGGTCGCCGCTCGCGCGCACGGTCAGGTCGGTGAGCGAGTGCTTCGCGAACGCCGTGAGCAGGTGGTCGTAGAACGGAACACCGGTCTCGATGTCGCTCGAACCCGTGCCGTCGAGGTCGATCGAGAGGTCGATGCTGGATTCGCTCGTCTCGCGCTGCACCCGGGCAGTGCGCGAAGGGCTCGATGCGGTCATGAGGCAATCCTATTCGGGGCTGACACGGCGATCGCTTCGAGGAAGGCGGTGGTCTCGGCCTCGGTGCCCGCCGTGACGCGCAGGTGACCGGGAATGCCGATCTCCCTGATCAGGATGCCGCGTGCGAGCAGTTGTTCGAACACGGCGTGCGGGTCGTCGACGCCGCCGAAGAGCACGAAGTTCGAGCCGCTGCAATAGGGAGTGAAACCGAGCCGGGCCAGCTCGTCCGAAATGCGCTCGCGCTGCCCGCGGATCTCGTCGACCATCGCGAGCATCTCGCCGGAGTGGGCGAGCGCACCGAGCGCCGCCGCCTGCGTCAGCGCCGACAGGTGGTACGGCAAACGCACGAGTCGGAGCGCGTCGATCGCAGCGGGGTCGGCCGCGAGATAGCCGACGCGGGCGCCGGCGAACGCGAAGGCCTTGCTCATCGTGCGCGAGACGAGGAGTCGCGGCCGACCCTCGAGCAGCGTGAGCGCGCTCGGGGTGCCCGGGTCGGCGAATTCGAAGTACGCCTCGTCGACGACGACGATGCCGCGAGCGGCGTCGGACACCGCCTCGATCGTCTCGATCGAGAGCGGCGTGCCGGTCGGGTTGTTCGGGGCGCAGAGCAGCACGATGTCGGGGTCGTGCTCGCGCACCGCGGCGACAGCGGTCTCGGGGCTGAGTTCGAAATCGTCGTCACGGCCGGCCGTGATCCACTCGGTGCCGGTGCCCGAGGCGAGCAGTCCGTACATGGAGTAGGTCGGCGCGAAACCCAGCACCGATCGTCCCGGCCCGCCGTAGGCCTGCATGATGTGCTGCAGCACCTCGTTGGAGCCGTTCGCGGCCCAGATCTGATCGGGGTCGAGGCCGTGGCCGAGGTAGTCGGCGAGGGAGCGACGCAGCGCGGTGAACTCGCGGTCGGGGTAGCGATTGAGCGTCATGATGGCCGCGGCCACGCGGGCGACGATGTCGTGCGCCACGGCCTCGGGAATGGGATGCGTGTTCTCGTTGACGTTGAGCGCGACCGGCACGGCCTGCTGCGGCGCTCCGTACGGAGTGCGACCGCGGAGATCGTCGCGGATGGGGAGGTCTTCGAGACTCGTCACCCGTCAAGCCTAACGAGGCCCGCGGGCGTGTTTCAGCGGTGAGTCACGGAGCGAGCGGCAGTGCGAGTCGCTGCCCGGGCTCGACGACCGCGTCGTCGAGGCCGTTCAGTCGAACGATCTCGGCGATGACCTCGCGCACATCGCCGCTCGGGTCGAGCGTCTCGGCTATGCCCCACAGCGAGTCACCCTCGCCGACGGTGACGTATTCGAAGGTTGCGCCTGCGGAGTCGACGTCGGCCGCGGCGGCACCTGAGCCGAGCACGAGCACGAACGCCCAGATCACGAGCGGAAGCGCCGCGAGGCCGGTGAAGACGACGCGACCGCGCCGCGTCAGGCGAAGACGGGTGCGCACCACTGTGGTCTGTGCCGGGGCCTGCGCCTGCTGCGTCTGGTCGAAGCCGCGCGGAAGAGCCCGCGAGGGCTGGAAGCCGGTCGTTGCGATCACTGCGCTCATGTCACACCTCCTGTAGGAGTCGCATCCGGCCCTCGGCCGGGAGGACCGGATGCGAAACTCTGTTCCGAACATACATTCGAATTTCGAACATTGCAAGCATCGAACTCCGGAAACCCGCGGAAGCGGATCTCCGACACACTCGAACAGATGTTTGCCGCACGCACGCGAGACGGATACAGTTTCGAATGTCTGGAAGACAGTCGACCAGACACCACCGACATCCGGCCTCACGGCCGCTACGAGGGGCGGAGACGTTGAGCACCGACATCGACGACGTGCAGGCAGCAGGCAGGCCCCGCCGCCGCAAGAGTCTGAGCGCGAAGCAGATCGCCATCCTCGAGATGATCCAGCGCTCGGTCTCGAGCCGCGGCTACCCGCCGAGCATGCGCGAGATCGGCGACGCCGTCGGGCTCTCCTCGCTCTCGAGCGTGACCCACCAGCTCAATCAACTCGAGCTGGCCGGTTACCTGCGGCGCGATCCCAACCGCCCGCGTGCGCTCGAAGTGCTCATCGAACTGCCGGGCGTGACCGACCGACCGACAACCCAATCCGATCCCACGCCGGTCGGCGACGCGGCGATGGTTCCCCTCGTCGGGCGCATCGCGGCAGGTGTGCCGATCACGGCCGAGCAGCAGATCGACGAGGTCTTCCCGCTCCCCCGCCAGCTGGTCGGCAAGGGCGAGCTGTTCATGCTGAAGGTCTCCGGCGACTCCATGATCGACGCCGCGATCTGCGACGGCGACTGGGTCGTCGTGCGATCGCAGCGCACCGCCGAGAACGGCGAGATCGTCGCGGCGATGCTCGACGGCGAGGCCACCGTCAAGGTCTTCCGCCAGCGCGACGGCCACACCTGGCTGCTTCCCCGCAACAGCGCGTTCGAGCCGATCGTGGGCGACCACGCCGAGGTGCTCGGCAAGATCGTCGCGGTGCTGCGCGCGGTCTGACTCCCACGCCCCAGCGCGGCGAGCGGATGCCTCCCGCTACGCGGCGGAACGCGCCCCGACCGGCACGGGTTCCGGCGTCGCCGGCGAGAGGTCGCGGAGCCACCCGAGCACCGCATCCATGAATCCGGCGTGGTCGTCGCGGAAGACCGTGTGCCCGGTGCCCTGCACCGTTTCGACGGTCATGCCCTGGTGCCGCAGCTGACGCGCGACCTTCGCCGTGATGAGCAGGCTCTTCTCGGCGAGCACGACGAGCGTCGGCGCTACGAGCCGGGCGGGCGGCACGAGCGGCCGGGTGTCGGTGAAGCCGAGGATCGTGCGTTTGTCCCAGTCGCGCAGCGTCGCGAGTTCGATATCGACGTCGGCGGCGCTCCACTTCGGGTTCATGCGCACGAGTGCCGATCGCCTGGGCCGCGGCGCGATGGCGAAGAACGCCTTGAACGCCCAGCCCTTCACGCCCTTCGGGAACGAGAACGCGGGGTCGATGTAGATCGCGGCCCGCGGAGCGAGCCGGTCGGCCACGAGACTCGCGACGAGGCCGCCGAGCGAATGCCCCATGACGACGTCGGGCGGCCCGTCGAGCAGGGGCTCGAGCGTCTCGACGACGTCACTCGCCCAGGCCGCCGGCGAATAGCGCAGCGCTCGCGGGCTGCGGCCGTGGCCGGCGAGGTCGACGGCGAGCACGCGGAATCCCTGGGCCTCGAGCTCGGCGGTGACGCGATGCCAGGCGCGCGAGTCCGACATGATGCCGTGGATGAGGATCGCGGTGCGCGCACCCCCGCCGGATTCGTGGACCGCGAGTTGCATGCGTCGACCGTACGCGCCGCGCCTGTACATCACCCCGGCATGAGCCGAGCGGATGCCGCGAGCCGCGGCATCCGCTCGGTTGCTGCTAGCCCGCGAGCACCGGGGCGGCGCGCTCGGCCCGCACCGCGACGGTCGCCTCGACGATGTGCCGCAGCGACTCGACGGTCTCGTCGTACCCGCGGGTCTTCAGGCCGCAGTCGGGGTTGACCCAGAGTCGGTTCGCCGGGATCGCGCCCGCGGCCCGCTCGAGCAGCGCCTGCACCTCGGCGACACCGGGCACTCGGGGCGAGTGGATGTCGTAGACGCCCGGGCCGATGCCGTGGTCGAAGCCGCTCGTCTCGAGGTCGTCGACGACCTCCATGCGGCTGCGGGCCGCCTCGATCGAGGTGACGTCGGCGTCGAGGTTCTTGATCGCGTCGATGACGACGCCGAACTCCGAGTAGCAGAGGTGCGTGTGAACCTGCGTGCCGGGCTCGGCCCCGCCCGTCGCGAGGCGGAAGGAGCCGACCGACCAGTCGAGGTACGCGGGCTGGTCGGCGAGCTTCAGCGGCAGCAGCTCCCGCAGCGCGGGCTCGTCGACCTGGATGATGCGGATGCCCGCCGTCTCGAGGTCGGTGATCTCGTCGCGGAGCGCGAGTGCGACCTGCCGTGCGGTGTCGCCGAGCGGCTGGTCGTCGCGCACGAACGACCACGCGAGGATCGTGACCGGACCGGTCAGCATGCCCTTCATCGGTTGCTCGGTGAGCGACTGCGCGTAGCTCGACCACTCGACCGTCATCGGCGCGGGCCGCGAGACGTCGCCCCAGAGGATCGACGGCCGCGTGCAGCGCGAGCCGTACGACTGCACCCAGCCGTGTTTCGTCACCGCGAAGCCGTCGAGCAGCTCGGCGAAGTACTGCACCATGTCGTTACGCTCGGGCTCGCCGTGCACGAGCACGTCGAGGCCGAGCTCTTCCTGCAAGCGCACGACGCGCTCGATCTCGGCGCGCATGAGGGCCGCGTAGTCGTCGGCGGGCAGCTCGCCCTTGACGAGACGGGCGCGGGCGCGGCGGATCTCGGCCGTCTGCGGGAACGAACCGATCGTGGTGGTCGGCAGCTCGGGCAGTCCGAGCGACTCCTGCGCTGCGACGCGCTCGTCGTAGTTCACGCGGGCGAAGTCCGCCTCGGCGAGCCCCGCGAGGCGGTCGCGCACCGAGGGCACGCGCACGCCGGGCGCGGCGTCGCGGTCGGCGAGGGCAGCGGATGCCGCGGCGAGCTCGCCCTCGATCGCGTCGCGCCCTTCGGAGAGCCCGCGACCGAGCACGGCCACCTGGCCCACCTTCTGGTCGGCGAACGCGAGCCAGGAGATGAGGCGGGCGTCGAGCTCGTCTTCATCGGCGATGTCGTGCGGCACGTGCAGCAGCGACGTGGAGGTCGACACCGAGACGGCCGGCGAGAGGTGCTGCACGGCGACGACACGGTCGAACGCGGCGGCGAGGTCGCCGCGCCAGATGTTGTGGCCGTCGATGACGCCGGCCACGAGGGTTTTCGCGGCGAGCGACTCGGCCGTGACGGGGTCGAGGCCGTCGGGAAGCGAGCCGCGCACGAGATCGAGGCCGATCGCCTCCACCGGTGTCGCGGCGAGGGCCGGCAGCGCGTCGTCGAGCGAGCCGTAGGGCGCGGCGACGAAGATCGCCGGACGGGCGTCGCGCGCGCCGAGGGCGTCGTAGGCGATGCCGACCGACTCGATCACGCGGGCGCGGTCGACGTCGATGCTCTCGCTCACGAGCGCGGGCTCGTCGAGCTGCACCCATTCCGCGCCCGCCGCGGCGAGCTGCTCGAGCAGCGCCTCGTAGACGGGCACGAGGTCGGCGAGCCGATCGATCGGCGCGAAGCCGGCCGGGGCGCCGTCGGCGGCCTTCGCGAGGAGGAGGAAGGTCACCGGTCCGACGATCACGGGCCGCGTCGTGAAGCCGGCCGCCGTCGACTCGGCGAACTCGGCGAGGATGCGCTCGGCGTGCAGCGAGAACACGGTGTCGGGGCCGATCTCGGGCACGAGGTAGTGGTAGTTCGAGTCGAACCACTTCGTCATCTCGAGCGGGGCGTCGTCACCGACTCCACGGGCGATCGTGAAGTACGCGGCGAGGTCGAAGCGGCCCTCGCCATCGGCGAGGACGGCGAACCGCTCGGGCACCGCACCGACGGCGACCGCGGTGTCGAGCACCTGGTCGTAGAACGAGAAGGTCTCGGGGATCGCCGAGCCGGTGCGGGCGAGACCGAGCGACGCGAGGCGCTCGCGGGTCGCAGCGCGCAGCGCCGCCGCCTCGCCTTCGAGGTCGTCGGCCGTGATCGAGCCGGCCCAGAACGCCTCGACGGCCCGCTTGAGTTCGCGCCGGCGGCCGATGCGCGGATAGCCGAGGATCGTGGCGTTCGGGAAGCCGGGTGCAGGGGTGGTCATCGTGCGGTGTTCCTCTCGTCGGCGAACCGGTCGGTTCGCAGTCCGAGCCGGTCGACGACGTCGAGCACGGCTTCATGGCGGTTGAACGTGTAGAGATGCAGGCCGGGAGCGCCACCCGCGATCACCTCGGCGGCGAGCCGGGTGGCGAAGGCGATGCCGAGCTCGGTCTGCGCGGCGGCATCCGGTTCGATCTCGAGGTTGATGGCGAGGGCCGCGGGCGGTTCGACCCCCGTCAGCTCCGTAAGCCGCGCAAGGCGTGCCGGAGTGGTGACCGGCATGATGCCGGGAAGGATCGGGATCGTGACGCCGCCCGCGCGGGCGCGCTCGACGAAGCCGAGGTAGTCGTCGGCCCGCCAGAAGAGCTGGGTGATCGCGAGGTTCGCCCCGGCGATCTCCTTGGCGAGGAGCGTGTCGACGTCGTGGTCGAGGTTCCGCGACCGCGGGTGGCCGGTGGGGAACGCGGCGACCGCGACGCGCTCGGGGCGGGGCCGTTCCCTGATGCGCGAGGCGCCCGGGTTGCCGGGGACGCCGACCTGCGCGAAGGGCTCACGCTCCTCCTGCACCCGGTGGATGAGCTGCACGAGCTCGGCCGCGCTGCCGAGGTCGCCGATGCCCGCGTCGGGGTCGGCGTCGACCGGCGGGTCACCGCGCAGGGCGAGGAAGCTCGTGATGCCCGCATCGAGGAACTCCCGCACGAGCCGGTTCGCCTCGAGATGTGAGGAGCCGACGCACGTCAGGTGCGCCATCGGTTCGACGTGCGTGTGCTCGAGCATGTAACGGAGCACCGTGAGCGAGCGGGCGCGCGAGCTGCCGCCCGCCCCGAAGGTCACCGAGATGAACGCCGGGTCGACCTCGGCCAACCGATCGATCGTGCGCCCGAGGGCCAGCGCCGCCGCGTCGGTTCGCGGCGGGTAGAGCTCGAAGGAGAGCGGCAGTCGGGGCGTACAGTCGGCGCCCGATGCGTCGGTTGCGGTCGATGCCATGGTGCTCCTGCAGGGCGAGCGGCAACGGGAAGAACACGGCAGGCCGCGTTCCCCCGGCCGGAACGGCGGGTGGATGTCGCGGGCGGGTGCCGGGCTCGGCGGTCGCTCCAAGTGACCCGCTTCGGCCGGTCACTGATCGATCAGGTGCGACGATACGCGCCGGTGCAGAGTGACGCCACGACTGTGACGCAGGGTGACGCAGGGTTGCGAGAAGCGTCAGCGACCGGCGGCAGTCGCCGAGAACTCCTCGAGCTGGCCGGCCAGTTCGGGCGAGGCGAGCGCACGAACGCGAGTGCCGTCTTCGTCGTACTCGATCGAGAGCACTCGACCGGTCTCGTGCAGCGTCGATACGACGTCGCCCCGGTCGTAGGGCACGAGCAGGTCGATCTCGATGGCGGGGTCGGGCATCATGCGCGCGATCGCCTCGAGCACCTCGGGGATGCCCTCCCCAGTGCGGGCGGAGGCGAAGATCGCGCCGGGTTCGAGACCGCGCAGCACGAGCCGGTCTTCGGGCGTCACGAGGTCGGCCTTGTTGAAGACGATGAGCTCGGGGATGTCGCGGGCACCGACCTCGCCGATCACATCGCGCACCGTGGCGATCTGGCCGGCCGGGTCGGGGTGGGCCGCGTCGACGACGTGCACGATGAGGTCGGAGTCGCCGACCTCCTCGAGCGTCGAGCGGAACGCCTCGACGAGCTGGTGCGGCAGATTGCGCACGAAGCCGACGGTGTCGGCGATCGTGTAGACGCGGCCGTCCGCCGTGGTGTTACGTCGCACGGTCGCGTCGAGCGTGGCGAACAGGGCGTTCTCGACGAGCACCCCGGCACCCGTGATGCGGTTCAGGATGCTCGACTTGCCGGCGTTCGTGTAGCCCGCGATCGCGACCGACGGCACAGCGTTGCGCTTGCGATTGGCTCGCTTGGCCTCGCGGGCCGGCTTCATGCCCGCGATCTGCTTGCGGAGCTTCGCCATGCGCGAGTGGATACGACGGCGATCGAGCTCGATCTTCGTCTCACCGGGGCCACGGGAGCCCATGCCCGCCCCGGCACCGCCGACCTGGCCACCGGCCTGTCGCGACATCGACTCGCCCCAGCCGCGCAGTCGCGGCAGGAGGTACTCGAGCTGGGCGAGTTCGACCTGCGCCTTGCCCTCGCGGCTCTTGGCGTGCTGGCTGAAGATGTCGAGGATCACGGCGGTGCGGTCGATGACCTTGACCTTGATCGCGTCTTCGAGCGCACGCCGTTGGCTCGGCGCGAGCTCGGTGTCGGCGACGACCGTGTCGGCGCCGAGCGAGGCGACGATGTGCCGGAGCTCCTCGACCTTGCCGCGGCCGAGGTAGGTGCTGGGGTCGGGGTGCGGCCGGCGCTGCAGCACGCCGTCGAGAACGCGCGCGCCAGCCGTCTCGGCGAGGGCGGCGAGTTCTCGCATGGAGTTCTCGGCCTCGTCTTGCGAGCCCTGCGAGTAGACGCCGATGAGCACGACGTTCTCGAGCCGCAACTGCCGGTACTCGACCTCGGTGACGTCTTCGAGCTCGGTGGAGAGACCGGCGACCCGGCGGAGACCGGCGCGAGCCTCGCGGTCGTACTGCTCGCCGTCGGTGTCGGAGCCGAACAGGTCGACCGAGTCGGGCGACATGAGCGCCTCGGCGGAATCCGATCCGAAGCGGGTCACCCCGGCCTTCGTCTCGGCGCCCTTGAGCACCCGCTCGACGGCGTCGTCTGCGGAGTTCTGTTCAGCGTCATTCATCGCGTTAACCCTAGTTCCCATCGCTGCGATAGGTTCCCCTGTATGGCCTCCGAGCATTACTTCTCCTCTCGTCCGGGCGGCGAGGCCACTCTCCGCACCATCACCGCAACCCTCGCCGGTCGCGAACTGACGCTCTCGACCTCGGGCGGCGTCTTCAGCCCCGAGCACCTCGACACCGGCACCCGCATCCTGCTCGATCGCGCCCCTGCACCGCCGGCGACCGGTGACCTGCTCGACCTCGGCTGCGGTTGGGGACCGATCGCGATCTCACTCGCGCTTCGGGCACCGGATGCCACGGTGTGGGCCGTCGACGTGAACGAACGCGCCCTCGACCTCGTGCGACGCAACACCGCACGCCTCGGCATCACCAATGTCAACGCGGTGCTGCCGGGCGATGTTCCCGCCGACGTGCGCTTCGCCGGCATCTGGTCGAACCCGCCCATCAGGGTGGGCAAGGCCGAGCTGCACGCCATGCTCGAGCACTGGCTCCCCCGCCTCGAAGACGACGCGAGCGCGTGGCTCGTCGTCGCGAAGCACTTGGGCGCGGAGTCGCTGCAGAAGTGGATCGCCGATGACCTCGGCCTCGACATCGACCGAGCGGCGCAGGACAAGGGCTTCCGGGTGCTCGAGGTGAGCGCCGCGGCATCCGCTCGCTGATCGCAGCCGCGCGCAGCGGCCTCAGGCGAGGCTGAGGACGCCGTCGAAGACGAGCTCGGCCGGACCCGAGAGCGCCGCGTGCTCGCCGTCGGCGGCCTGGAACATGCGCACGCCGAGCACGCCGCCCGGCACCTGCACCCGCCAGCGGTCGGGTGCGGCCTCCCCCGCCCAGTGGCGCACCGCGAGGGCGGAGGCCACGGCACCGGTGCCGCACGAGAGCGTCTCGCCCGAGCCGCGCTCGTGCACGCGCATGCGTATGCGGCCCACGCCGTCTTCGACGAGCGGCTCGGCCGGCACGACGAACTCGATATTGGCGCCCGCCTCGGGCTCGGGCTCGATGATCGGCTGGTAGGCGAGGTCGAGCCCGTCGAGCTCGTCGTCATCGGCCAGGGCGACGACGACATGCGGGTTGCCGACGTCGATGCCGAGACCGGGCCGGGCGACCGGCAGGCTCTTGCCGCGCACGAGCGGCTCGCCGCCGTCGAGACGCCAGACGCCGAGGTCGGCCTCGAACCCCGTCGCCGTGCGGCGCACCGTGCGAACACCGGCGCGGGTTCCGATCGCGATCTGGTCGTTCACGGCGAGGTCGACGAGCCCCTGGTCGATCAGGTAGCTCGCGAAGACGCGGATGCCGTTGCCGCACATCTCGGAGACGGTGCCGTCGGCGTTCCAGTAGTCCATGAACCACACAGCATGCGGGTCTTCAGCGAGCGACGCCGAGCCCGCGTCGAGGTTCGCCGAGCGCACAGCGCGGATGACGCCGTCGGCGCCGACCCCGAACCGGCGGTCGCACACCGCGGCGATCTGGGTCGGAGTGAGCTCCGACTCCCCCTCGGGGTCGCTGAAGAGCACGAAGTCGTTACCGGTGCCCTGGCCCTTGGTGAACCGCAGATCGAATGCCATCCGATCAGTCTATGGCTGCGATCCGGGCGAGTTCGGTGCCGCGTGCGACCGCGTCGTCGGCATCGACCGTGACGGCGTCGCGGTAGCGCTTGAACCAGCTCACCTGTCGCCGAGCATAGGTGCGGGTGAGCTGCTGCGTCTCGGCGATCGCCTCGGCCCGCGAGAGGCGGCCCGTGATCTCGCCGAGCGCCTGCGCGTACCCGATCGCCCTGCTCGCGGTCACGCCTCGCTCGATGCCCGCCGGGATCAGACCCCGCACCTCGTCGACGAGGCCGTCTCGCCACATGCCCTCGACGCGCTCGTCGAGGCGTTCGACGAGGGTCGCCCGTTCGCTCCGGAGGTGCACGATGCCGTGAGGGCGCCACGGAACGGGCTCGTCGGGCAGCCGCGCGGCCTTCGGCTCGCCGGTCACCTCGATGACCTCGAGGGCGCGCACGAGCCGGCGCCCGTTCTGCGCGTCGACGCTCGCGGCCGTCTCGGGGTCGATCCCGCGCAGACGCGCGTGGAGCAGGCCCGGGCCCTCTGCGGCGAGTTCGGCTTCGAGCCGCGCCCGCACCGCGGCATCCGTGCCCGGAAAGCGGAAGTCGTGGATGACCGACGAGACGTAGAGGCCCGAGCCGCCGACGAGCAGCGCCACGCCGTCGCGCGAGATCACCTCGTCGACGGCGGCGCGCGCCGCCGTCTGGTACGCGGCGACGGATGCCTCGTCGGCCACGTCGAGCACGTCGAGCAGGTGATGCGGCACGCCGCGGCGTTCGGCGGTCGGGAGCTTCGCCGTGCCGATGTCCATGCCGCGGTAGAGCTGCATCGCGTCGGCATTCACGACCTCGGCTTCGCGGCCGACCCTGCCGTGGGCTTCGGCGAGGTCGAGCGCGAACGCCGACTTGCCGGTGCCCGTCGCACCGACGACCGCGATGAGCGTCACGTCAGCGCTGGCCGTCGGCGGGGTCGTAGATGGGCATGGTGCCGACGCCCGGCGCAACGAGCGGCTCGGTGCCGCGCGCGCGAAGCGTCGGCAGTCCGAGCGAGACCCGACCGGCAGCGGATGCGGCGGCGGCACCGGGCGCCGCGGGCACGCCGCAACTCTCGGCTTGCATGCGATCCCACGCGTCGCCGGCACGCGTGCGGCGCACGCGGAGCGGCGAGTCGTCGAGCGAGTCGGCGATCAGGTGGAAGGGCGCCGCCTGGGTGATGGTCACGGAGATGACGTCGCCCGGGCGCGGCAGGTCGGAGCCGGCCGGCACCTCGAAGTGCACGAGGCGGCTGTCTTCGGCGCGCCCGCTCAGGCGGTGGGTCTCTGCGTTCTTCTTGCCGTCGCCGGTCGAGACGAGCACTTCGACGGGGTGGCCGATGAGGCGCTGGTTCTCCTCCCACGAGATACGGTCCTGCAGGGCCAGGAGTCGTTCGTAGCGCTCCTGCACGACCTCCTTGGGCACCTGGTCCTCCATCGTCGCCGCGGGCGTGCCCGGGCGGATGGAGTACTGGAAGGTGAAGGCCGAGGCGAACCGGGCCGCTTCGACGACGCGGAGCGTCTCTTGGAAGTCCTCTTCGGTCTCGCCCGGGAAGCCCACGATGATGTCGGTCGAGATCGCCGCGTTCGGGATGCGCGCGCGGACCCGGTCGAGGATGCCGAGGAACTTCTCGGAACGGTAGGAGCGGCGCATCGCCTTCAGCACCCGATCGGACCCGGACTGCAGCGGCATGTGCAGTTGCGGCATGACGCTCGGTGTCTCGGCCATCGCGTCGATGACGTCGTCGGTGAACGCGGCCGGGTGCGGGCTCGTGAAGCGGATGCGTTCGAGGCCGTCGATCTGCCCCGCGGCGCGCAGCAGCTTGCCGAAGGCCTGCCGGTCGCCGAACTCGACGCCGTAGGAGTTCACGTTCTGGCCGAGAAGCGTGATCTCCATGACCCCGTCGTCGACGAGCGCCTGGATCTCGGCGAGGATGTCGCCGGGCCTGCGGTCCTTCTCCTTGCCGCGAAGTGCCGGCACGATGCAGAAGGTGCAGGTGTTGTTGCAGCCGACCGAGATCGACACCCACCCGCTGTAGCTGGAGTCGCGTTTCGTGGGCAACGTCGACGGGAAGACCTCGAGGGAGTCGAGGATCTCGAGCTGCGCCTCGTCGTTGTGGCGCGCGCGCTCGAGCAAGCTCGGGAGGGCGCCCATGTTGTGCGTGCCGAAGACGACGTCGACCCACGGCGCCTTCTCGAGGATGACGTTCTTGTCCTTCTGGGCGAGGCAACCGCCGACGGCGATCTGCATGCCCTCGTGACGGCGCTTGACCGACGCGAGGTGGCCGAGGTTGCCGTAGAGCTTGTTGTCGGCGTTCTCGCGGACGGCGCACGTGTTGATGACCACGACGTCGGGCTCTGCGCCATCGGCGGGCACGTAGCCGGCGGCTTCGAGCGAGCCCGAGAGCCGCTCTGAGTCGTGGACGTTCATCTGGCACCCGACGGTGCGGACCTCGTACGTGCGCGGCGTCGTTGCCGCTTCGGCGAGCTGGTCGCCGCCCATCTCATCAGTGGAGACGTCGTGAATGGTGCTCATGATCGCACCAGTTTACGAGCCTTCGGCAGCGAGTGCCGCCGTCACCGCCTCGCGCACAACGTCACCCGGGTAGCCACGCCGCTGGAGGAACGCCGACAGGCGGCGCTCTGCCGTCTGCCGGTCGAGGCCGCGCAGCTGGCGGGCCCGCCGCTCGGCGACGGTGCGTGCGTTCTCGAGTTCGGTCTCGGGGTCGAGGTCTTCGACTGCCGCGCGAGCGAGCGCGTTGTCGACGCCGCGACGACCGAGCTCTTGCAGGATCGCCCCGCTGCCCCGGCCGCGGCGCACGCCGTGGCTGTGCACGACCTGCTCGGCGAGCTTCGCGTCGTCGAGGTAGCCGAGCCGCTCGTAGCGCTCGATCCACTCCTCGACCTCGACGTCGTCGAGCCCGTGCTCGACGAGCACCGCACGCACCTCGGAGACGGAGAGCGCCGAGCGCCGCAGCCGGGAGATCACGAGCCGGTCGATGCGCTCATCGCGCTCGGCCCCGGTCTCCTCGGGTTCGGAATCGTCAGACGACTCCGCCCAGCGGTCGCTGCGCGAGACCGAGCGAAGGCGACCACGGCCCCCGTCGGCCTTCCCGCCACTCCGCGAGGCCGCAGTAGACGGAGCCTCGGGTTCGACGGGCTCGATCGGCTCGACGGGGTCGGACGAAGGACGGCTCCGCGATGCCGGAGCGGGCGGCGCCTCCGGCACGTCGGACTGGGCCGCCGGACGGCTTCGCGCCGCCGCAACGGGCTGCGCCCCGGGATCGATCTGCTCGACCGGTGGACGACTCCGCCGTGCCGCAGCAGGCGAAGCCTCGGGCTTCGCCCATGGCAGGTAGGTGACCGGGGCGAGCCGTTCTGATGATGCGTCGCTCATGTCTGGCTCACCCCGGTCGTGTCGTAGTTCGGAACTCAGGCGCCCTTGCGCCCGAGCTTCGGTGCGATGGGCTCGACGTTCGCCGGAGCGGCAGCAGCGGCCGGCTGACCGACGCCCAGCTTCACGAGGATCTTCTGCTCGATGTCGGCCGCGATGTCAGGGTTCTGCAGCAGGAAGTTGCGGGCGTTCTCTTTGCCCTGCCCCAGCTGGTCGCCGTCGTACGTGTACCACGCACCCGACTTCTTCACGATCGCCTGGTCGACGCCGAAGTCGATGAGGCTGCCCTCACGCGAGATGCCGGTGCCGTACAGGATGTCGAACTCGGCCTGCTTGAAGGGCGGCGCCATCTTGTTCTTCACGACCTTGACCCGGGTGCGGTTGCCCACCGCCTCGGTGCCGTCTTTCATCGTCTCGATGCGACGGATGTCGAGCCGCACCGAGGCGTAGAACTTCAGCGCCTTGCCACCGGCGGTCGTCTCGGGGCTGCCGAAGAACACGCCGATCTTCTCGCGCAGCTGGTTGATGAAGATCATGGTGGTGTTCGTCTGGCTGAGCCCACCCGTGAGCTTGCGGAGTGCCTGCGACATGAGTCGGGCCTGGAGGCCGACGTGGGAGTCGCCCATCTCGCCCTCGATCTCGGCTCGGGGCACGAGCGCCGCGACCGAGTCGATGACGATGAGGTCGATGGAGCCGGAACGCACGAGCATGTCGGCGATCTCGAGCGCCTGCTCGCCCGTGTCGGGTTGGGAGACGAGCAGCGCGTCGATGTCGACGCCGAGCTTCTTCGCGTACTCGGGGTCGAGCGCGTGCTCGGCGTCGATGAACGCGGCGATGCCGCCGTTGCGCTGCGCGTTGGCGATGGCGTGGAGGGTCAGCGTCGTCTTACCCGACGACTCGGGGCCGTAGATCTCGATGATGCGGCCGCGCGGGAGACCGCCGATGCCGAGCGCGATGTCGAGGGCGATCGAGCCAGTGGGGATGACCTCGACGGGGGCGCGCTCTTCGCTGCCGAGGCGCATGACCGAGCCCTTGCCGAACTGGCGGTCGATCTGCGCGAGGGCGGTCTCGAGTGACTTCTCGCGGTCTGCTGCTGATGCCATGGGTGGGGCTCCTTCTTGCTCGATTGCGGCTGCCTCTAGGCTGTCGTTCCACGTTGCGGGCACTGACCGTTGGGTTCTGACCTGCGGTGTCTTGCGACAAGGCGTTTGCGGTGTGTTCCGTTGCATCGACCGTATGGTCGGCCACCGACATCCGTCGCCGATCTCGACGCGAATGTGGACAGCTGCACTGGAACTCCTGCTGTTGAGGAGCCTACCCCAGCCACCGAACGCATGTTCGAAGAAACGCCCGCGTGTCGAACACGCCTTCGGACGCGCCTACGGGTGTCGCGGCGTGCGTGTCTCCCCGGGCACCGGGCGGCCGGCGCCATGTCGACGCTCCTCCGGGACATCCGTCGCCTCGCAGAGGGCGAGCCACACCTCGCGCGGGCGCACCCCGGCGGCCAGCGCCTCGCGGGCCGTGCGGCCGCCGAGTGCGGTGAGCACGAGGTCGCCGACGATCGCGCCGCCGTAGCCGACGCCGAACTCCTCCGCGACCGCGGCCTGGAACTCGCTCTGCTTCACCGGATCACCTCTGGACAGACGATCGGCCGGTCCGAGGACCGGCCGATCTGTGTCGCATGTGCGGGGTCGTCAGCGGACCATCAGGTCGGCGTCGAACTCCGCCACGAGCTCGTCGGGCAGGCTGTCGGGCACCACGGAGAGGCCCTCGAGCACTGCGATGCGGTCGCCGACCTCGTGCATGATCACGGAGATGGGCGTATCGAGTGCGTCGGCGACGGAGGCGAGGATCTCGGAGGAGGCCTCTTTCTGGCCGCGCTCCACCTCGCTCAGGTAGCCGAGCGCGACGCTCGCCTTGGACGCGACCTGGCGAAGGGTACGGCCCTTCTGCAGGCGGAAGTCCCTCAGCACATCGCCGATCTCCTGTCGAACCAGGACCATCGGGAACCTCCTTCTCTCTGCCTGCGACTCCGCTAGGAGTCGGAAACGGGAGCGTCAGTCTAGCCGACTCTCCGTGCTTCCAATCTAGCGTTGCACACTGGGGCTTTCGTGTGAACCTGCCACATGTAACAGGGTGTTCACGAAGACTATTCCGGCTGATTCGGAGAAGATCCCTCGACGCGCGCGAATGCCGCCTCGATCGCGACCTGCACGGTCGCGGCGCGGATCTCGGCACGGCTGCCGGTCACGGAAAGCTCGATCGCCTCGACCGCACCGTCGAACGCGATGCCGACGAAGACGGTGCCCGGCGGCTTGCCGTCTTGATCGGTCGGCCCCGCGACCCCGGTGGTCGCGATGCCGAGCTCGGCCGGTCGGCCATCGACCACGAGCACGGTTCGCACGCGATCGGCCATCTGGCGGGCGACCTCGGGGTGCACGGCGCCCTCGGCCTCCAGCAGCTCGGCGTCGACTCCGAGCACCGACCGCTTCACCGAGGTGTCGTAGGCGACGACCCCGCCGCTCACCACGACGGATGCGCCGGGCACGCTCGTGAGCTCGGCGACCACGAGCCCGCCCGTCAGCGACTCGGCCACGGCGACCCGCAGCCCGCGCACGGTGAGCTCGGAGATGAGCCGGGCTGCCGGGTCTTCGGTGGCACGAGGCATCCTCTCGCCCGTCTCAGCTCGCGTCGCGAGGCGCGCGGGCGAGGCGTACAGCGTCGCGCACGTAGAGCAGACCCGACCAGAGGGTGAGCACCACGGCCGCGGTCATGAGCACGCCGTTGACCCAGAAGATCCAGTCGCCGACGACGGTCCAGAGCGGCACGAGCGCGAACGAGATGGCGACCGACTGCACGAGGGTCTTGAGCTTGCCACCGGATGACGCGGGCACGACGTTGCCGCGACGGAGCTCGACGAGGCGCCAGACCGTGATGCCGACCTCGCGGACGACGATGATCGCGGTGACCCACCACGGCAGCTCGCCGAGGATCGAGAGGCAGATGAGCGCGCCGCTCGTGAGGAGCTTGTCGGCGATCGGATCGAGGATCTTGCCGAGGTCGGTGACGAGCCCGCGCGAGCGCGCGATGTGGCCGTCGATGCCGTCGGTCGCGATCGCGAGGATGAAGAGGACGGCCGCTGCCCAGCGCAGCCAGCCGTCGGCTCCCGCGTCGGCGAGCAGCATCCAGAAGAAGACGGGCGCAGCGAGGATGCGGACGACGGTGATCGCGTTCGGAAGGTTCCAGTTCGCCGATCGCGCGGGGGTGCCGGCGGAAGAGGTCATGCCGCCAGACTACCGGCCGCGAGGCCGTGCGGAGCGGCCGGCGATCATGTCGGCAGGGCTGCCGGGGCGGCGGCCCGGTCGCAACTCAGTCGCGGCCGGTGAGGCCCCAGGCGTCTTCATCGGTGTCGCCCTCGACCTCGGGAAGGCCCTCGCTCATGCGGGCGACGGGGTCGTCGTAGCGCGCGTCGGGGGCGTCGTACGCCTCGGTCGGTGCGATGCCGCCGCCGAGCGGGCCGGTCTGCGCCGGAGCAGGCGCCTGTGCCGCAGCGGCGGCCGGCGTCGGTCGCGCTGCCGGAGCAGCGGCCGGCTCCTCGCCGCGGAGGCGCGCGAGCACGCCCGGCAGCTGCTCGGCGGTCACGAGCACGTCGCGCGCCTTCGAGCCCTCAGACGGGCCGACGATCTCGCGCGACTCGAGCAGGTCCATGAGACGCCCGGCCTTCGCGAAGCCCACGCGGAGCTTGCGCTGCAGCATCGATGTCGAGCCGAACTGGGTCGACACGACGAGCTCGGCGGCGGCGAGGAGCAGCTCGAGGTCGTCGCCGATGTCGGAGTCGATCTCCTTGCGGGGTGCGGATTCCGCGACATCCTGCCGGTACTCGGGACGAGCCTGACGGGTGACGTGCTTCACGACCCGCTCGATCTCGTCTTCGCTCACCCAGGCGCCCTGCACGCGGATCGGCTTGGATGCGCCCATCGGCAGGAAGAGCGCGTCGCCCTGGCCGATGAGCTTGTCGGCGCCGGGCTGGTCGAGGATGACGCGGGAGTCGGTGACGCTCGTGACCGCGAAGGCGAGTCGCGACGGCACGTTGGCCTTGATGAGGCCCGTGACGACGTCGACCGACGGGCGTTGCGTGGCGAGCACGAGGTGGATGCCGGAGGCGCGGGCGAGCTGCGTGATGCGAACGATCGAGTCCTCGACGTCGCGCGGAGCGACCATCATGAGGTCGGCGAGCTCGTCGACGACGACGAGCAGGTACGGGTAGGGCTTGAGCTTGCGCTCGGAGCCGGCCGGCAGCACGATCTCGCCGCCCACGACAGCCTTGTTGAAGTCGTCGATGTGGCGGAAGCCGAACGACGCGAGGTCGTCGTACCGCATGTCCATCTCCTTCACGACCCACGAGAGCGCCTCGGCGGCCTTCTTCGGGTTCGTGATGATGGGCGTGATGAGGTGGGGCACGCCCGCGTACGGGGCGAGCTCGACGCGCTTCGGGTCGATGAGCACCATGCGCACGTCGGAGGGCTTCGCCCGCATGAGAAGGCTCGTGATCATTGAGTTCACGAAGCTCGACTTGCCGGAGCCCGTGGAGCCGGCGACGAGCAGGTGCGGCATCTTCGCGAGGTTCGCGACGACGTAGCCGCCGCCGACGTCTTTGCCGACGCCGATCGTCATGGAGTGCGTCGCGTTCGCGGCGTTGCCCGAGCGCAGCACGTCGCCGAGGGTCACGATCTCACGGTCGGCGTTCGGGATCTCGATGCCGATCGCGCTCTTGCCCGGGATCGGCGAGAGGATGCGCACCTCGTTCGAGGCGACGGCGTACGCGAGGTTCTTCGACAGCGCCGTGACACGCTCGACCTTCACGCCCGGGCCGAGCTCGATCTCGTACTGGGTCACGGTCGGGCCGCGAGAGAAGCCGGTGACCTTCGCATCGACGCCGAACTGCTCGAGCACTCCAGTGATCTGGCGCACGACGTCGTCGTTGGCCTGCGAGCGCTTCTTCGCAGGGGCGCCGGCCGCGAGCGTGGACGCCGCGGGGAGGCTGTAGGGGCGATCGGGTTCGGATGCCGCCTCCGCATCGAACTCAGACGCCTCTGCGGCGCCGGCTCCCGGCAGACCCGCCGCATCGCCCGCGAGGTCGAACGCCGCGAGCACGTTCGTGGCCCCGGCGTCGTCGCCGCGGAGCCCGGTGCCACCGCGCGGCACGTCGCCCGTGAACTGCTGCAGCGCCGACTCGGCGCGCTCGAGGTCGCCGATCACCTCGGTGTTGTAGCTCGGCTGGCCGACACCCTCGAGCGGCGTCTCGAAGCTGCCGGCGGCCGACCCCGCCCCGAACACCTCGGTGAGGCCTTCGACACCCGGCGCCTCGAACGCCGGGTCCTCTTCACGGTTGGAGTCGTTGCGGCGCCACCAGGGCAGCATTCCACCCTTCGGCTCCTCGTCGTCGCCGGCGCCGAGGGCGTCGATGCCATCGAGTTCGGTCTGCACCGACTTCTTGCGCTCGCGCTTCGTGGGCTTCGGGCCGACCTCGGTGACGGGTTCGTCGTGGGTCGCGCCGAAGAGCCATTCGTAGAGCTCGCGGAAGCGTGCAGGGATGCGGTTCGGCGGGGTCTTCGTGATGATGAGCAGCGAGAGCAGCAGGATCACGATGACCACGGCCGTCGCGCCCGCCTCGGTGATGAGGACAGTGAGCGGCGCCGCGACCATCCAGCCGAGGATGCCGCCGGCGCGGGCGAGCACGGCCATGCCCTCGCGCGGCTCGGGCTGGCCGCCGAAGATGTTGCAGAGCGCCGAGACGGTCAGGAGCAGGAGAGCCAGCCCGATGCCGATGCGCGTGTTGTCGTGCACGGAACTCGGGTGCCGGAACAGCCAGACCGCGAAGATCAGCATGACGACGGGCAGGGCGAAGGCCACGCGGCCGAAGAGGAGGCCGAAGGTCCACGAATCGAGGGTCTGGGCGATGGGCTCGTTGATGAGGAACCACTCGACGACGGCGCCGATGATCGCGAGCACCACGATGAAGAAGGGCAGTCCGTCGCGGCGCTCCTCCTTCGAGAGCGTCTCGGGCCCGAGCGCGCGGGCGGCCCCGCCGGTCAGGTGCGCGAGACCCATCCACGCGCGCACGAAGAGATTCGGGCGCTCCGGTGCTGCGGGCGCCTTCTTCGTCGCGGTTGCGCGAGTGCTCGCGGCCGGCAGCTTCTTCGTGGGCGCGGTGCGGGAACTCGAAGCACGCGAGGACGCGCCCGAGGCACGCCCGTTCGACCTGGTGCTCGTAGCCATGCTGACAAGGCTACGGCCGCGCGCCGTCACTGGGCGACAGCCCGGCGCGAGTGTTCGCGATCCGCGCCACCCTCGCAGATGCCGGGATCGGCGCGATCAGCGGGCACGAGCGACCGAGCTCAGGCCAGCGAACGCACCATCGTGTCTCGTCCGGCCGCCGAGGCGACGACCGTGTACCCCTCCGACCGGTACAGCGAGACGGCGAAGTTGCCGTGCTCGACGCTCAGGGCGAGGCGGGCGAATCCGGCGTCTCGTGCCGTCTCGGCGAGCGAGCGCATCAGTGCGCGGCCGACCCCCTGGGCACGCCAGAGCGGCCGCACGCCGATGATGAGCTCGGGCACGCCGACCGCGACGAAGCCGTGGGCCGCGGCATCGGCGGCGAAGAGCCGGTACCAAGCGGCCCCGACCGGCCTGCCATCGCCGTCGAGCGCGACGACGCCGCGGTCGGCGGGGCGCTGCCAGCCGGCGATGTAGCCGCGAGAGGCGGGGTCGGCGAGCACCGTCGGTCGCGGTCGGGTACCGCCCGCCCGCCAGTTCGCGGCCTCGACCACCATGTCGGCGAGGAACGAGCCGTCATCGGGAGTGGCCGGCCGCACGCTGAATGCCGCCATGGCCGGATGCTATGCCCGGCGTGTTACGCCGGTGTTTCGCCGTCGACATTGGGCGTCGTCCGTGCGCGCTCCGACCTGGAGTCGGGATCAGGCCCGGACGCCGCGACGCAGCCTGAACCCCACGCCGGCGGCGATCAGGAGTGCGGCGATGGCCAGCGCCCAGCCCGGATCGGCACCGGATTCCGCAAGCCCGCTGGGTGTCGGCGAGGGAGTCGGGCTGGGTGTCGGCGCCGGCGGCACGAGCTGCGCCGCGTTCGCGAGCCCGACCTCGATCGTGGCCGAGCCGTCGGCGACGAAGCTGACGGAGCCGTCAGCGGCGGGGGTCAGCACCTCGCCGTCGACCGACCATACCGGCGACCCCCAGACGACGCCGTCGATCTCCGGCAGCACCGGCTCGGCGAGCACTACCGTGGCGCCCGTCGGAACGTCCATTCCGGCCGGCACCCCCGGACTGACGACGAGCGGGCCCTGCGCGATGCCGTCGACCGTGACGGCGACCGTGAACGCCGCATCAGCGGGAACAGCGGATGCCGCATCGCCCGTGATCGACTTCGTCACCTCGAAGCGGGTCACATCCTGCGCGATGCAGGGCAGAACCCCTTGGAACAGGTAGGCATGGGTCTCGCCGCTCCCGGTCTCCGTCGTCACGTTGCGGCCGAGGATCTGGCCCTGGGCGGGCGAACCGAACACGCTGAGGTCCGCCTCGGGTCCGTAGAGCGAGCCGTCGATGCGGCCGTTCGCCGCCTGGATCGTGATCGGACCGGTGAACTCCGACAGGTCGTACATGATGTACCGTTCGAAGCCGCTGTCGACGAACGGGGCGTTCACCACCGTGGTGCCGGCCGGCACGCGGACGACGATCGGGTTCTGCGCTCCCGGCTGGGGGCCGTCTGCCGCGAACTCCACCTGTTGCACCCCGAGATCCTGGTACTCGACGACGTTCGGCTGATCCGCGGAGAGGCCGGTGAGCACGAGGCGACCGCCGGAGAGTTCCTGGATCGTCGGGAAAGCGGCGATGCCGGTTGCGGGGTCGGCGACCTCGGCCAGGCATTGCGCCGCCTCGTCGTACGTCCAGGTCATCTCGGCCTCGACGTAGTCGGCGACATTCGGGAGTTCGGTGTAGGTCGCATCCTCCGCGGCCTCGACGGTCGTGAACGGCATCGCGCGGATGTCGATCAGGGGCGGCGTGTCCTCCCCCGCTGCCGCGAGCCGGTACCGCGTGAAGTCGCCGCGCCCGGCGAAGGTGAAGGCATCGTCCGGTTGCGTGACCTTCAGCACTCCGAGGTCTTCGGGATCGCTCGTGCCGGCGTTGGTGATCGCCACACGGCCGTCGCTCGACTCGTCGTACGCGCCGATGAGCAGTCGTGTCGGATCACCGTCGACGACGGGAACCGAGTAGTCGCCGGTGCCGGTGACGACGTGGGCGATCGCGTACTCGGATCCGCCGCGCGCACGGAAGGTGTCGCCCGCCGCAACGGACCCTTCGGTCTCCGAGCCGTTGAGGGTGACGTCTTCACGCCCGTAGACGCTGTAGCCGCCGGCCGCGACGAACGGATTGAACTCGTCTGGGATGACTGCCGCCGCGGGCGTCGCGGCGGCGCCTGCGCCGAGCGCGAGGGCTCCGGCGACCAGCAGGGCCGCGACGGCGCGAGCGCGCGAACGTGTCGAATGCCGTTCGGGTTGCATTCGGGTGCTCCTTCCGGGGATCGGATACCCGAACCCCACCCCCTCATCCTCGCAGGGACCGTTCGAGGAGTCGAGCATCCGAACGGCTGCCGCGACCGGCGCCGAGTCGCTCGCCTCAGAACCGGATCGCGTCGATCACCTTCACCCGTACCGCGCCGAGTGCCGGTAGGAGCCCGGCGAGCGCGCCGACCGCGACCGCGGCGCCGATGCCGATCAGCGCCGCCTCGATCGGGAATCCGGGCATGTCCTGCACCTCGGCCCCGCCGAGGGCCATGCCCATGAGCGGGCTGCGCACGAGCGCGATCGCGACGCCGACGCCGACGACGCCCGCGACGAACGTGCCGACGACCGTCTCCATGAGCACCGAGAAGAACACCCGCCCTGCGGTGGCGCCGAACGAGCGACGGATGCCGATCTCGCGGATGCGCCCGCGCACGGTGACGAGCGCGATGGTGAGCAGGCCGAGCGCGCCGAGCAGCAGGATGACGACCGCGACGCCGACGACCATGAGCTTGATCGGCAGGAATGGGTCTTCCTCCTGCGCGGCGTAGTCGCTGCGCCATCCGTCGACCGTTGCGCCACCGCCGAGTTCCGACTCGAACGCGCGCTGCACCGACTCGGTGAGCTCATCGGCCGAACCGTCGGGGATCCACATCTCGTACGACGGCATGTAGGCGCCCATCATCGGATCCGCCGTTGCCGACTGCAGCGGGAGGAACGAGTCCGTGAGTATGAACGCGGTCGGCTCGACGTCCCACTCGCTTTGCGCCGGCGTCACGCCCGTGACGACACCCGTGACCCGCCCGTTGCCGACCAGCTCGACCGTCGGGTGCGTCGCGAGGGGCGGGCTTCCGAGCCGCTTCCAGAAGGCCTCGTTCACGATGACGGCCGGAGCCAGGCGATCGCCGTCGCGCTCGGTGAACCAGACGCCCTCGACGAGGCGCACCCGGTGCATCGGCCCGTAGTCGGGGTCGACGACCTGCATCGACACGGGCACCGCACCATCGGCGAACTGCACCGTGAGGCTGCCGTAGCCCGAACGGCTCGCGTACTCGATGCCGTGCCGGTCGAGCGTGGTCTGCCATGCGGCCGCGATCGCCTCATGGTCGGGGGCGGCACCGCCGGTTCCGACGTTCATCGACACGGTCGCCGGTCGACCGCCGTATCGCTCGGACATCTCACGACCGGCCTGCTCGGCGATGGCCCCGGCGCCGACGACGGTCGTGAGTGCGCAGACGGCGACCGCGACCCCGATGAGCGAGAGCAGCACCCGCCCGCGGTGGATGCGGAGCTCTTCGAGCGCCTCGACGACGGTGCTCACGATGCCCGTCGCCGTGCGGGTCAGCCACCCGGTCATGCGACGGCCTCGACGGGCTCAGCGGCCTCCGTCACGGTGGAAGCGTCTCCGTCGATCGGCTCGTCGCCCGCGGCATCCGCTGACTCGAGCCTGCCGCCTCGCAGCAGGAAGTGACGATTCGATCGCGCCGCGATCGTCGGGTCGTGCGTGATCGTGACGAGGGCGGCGCCCGTCTCGGCCGCGACCGCCTCGATGAGCGACATGACCTCGGCGCCCGTCTCGAGGTCGAGGGCGCCAGTCGGCTCGTCGGCGAGGATGAGCCGGGGCTTGCGTACGAGCGCTCGTGCGATCGCCACGCGTTGCTGCTCGCCGCCCGACAGTCGCTCGGGCTTCGTCGTGAGCCGCTCCCCCAGCCCGACGCGCTCGAGCATGTCGCGCGCGATGCGCTCGCGCCGCCAGAACTCGCGGCCACCCGAGTACAGGAGCGGCGTCTGCACGTTCTCGAGCGCGGTGCGACCCGGCAGCAGGTTGAACTGCTGGAAGACGAAGCCCACCTCGCTGCCGCGCAAGCGGTCGCGAGCACCACTGCCGATGCGGCGCACATCGTGGCCGAGGAAGGCGAGCTCGCCCTCGGTCGGGGCGTCGAGCAGGCCGAGCAGGTTCAGGAGCGTCGACTTGCCCGAACCCGAGCGGCCGACGATCGACACCCGATCGCCCTCGGAAACCGTGAGATCGACGCCCGACAGGATCGTGAGCGGCCGCCCGTCGGGCAGCTCGACGGTGCGGCCGACGCCGCGTGCCTCGACGAGCGTCATTTCGTCAGGGTCCCGCACATCATCATGCCGTCGGGCGACTGCACGCAGCCCTCCTGCGCGACCTCGCCCGGAGCACCGGGGACGAACTCGAGCACCTGGTCGCCCTCGGCGACGCCCTCGACGACCTCGACCTGCGTGCCGTCGCTGAGCCCGAGCCGCACGGGCTTCTCGACGCGTTCGCCATCGGGCGTCACGAGCCAGACGACCCCTGTCTCGGCCCCGCCCTCGACCGCGGTGATCGGCACCACGAGCACGTCGGCGGCGCTGCCCGCGGAGATCTTCACCTGGGCGGAGAGCCCCGGGAACACGCGGACGTCACCCGGCACCGCGCAACGAACCGTCGTGCCACCGGATGCCTCTGCGCCCGCGCCTGCGCCCGCGGCACCGCCGGGGGCTCCCGCGCCGGATCCAGCCGTGCCGGCGCCCGCGCCCGACAGCGGCGTCGAGATCACGAGGCCGCCGCACGTGAAGGGTGCCGGCCCGCCCGCGATCGTCACGAGCGCCTCGGTCGGCGCACTCGTCAGCCGGTACTGCTGTTCGGGGCTGAGGGTCGCGGTCACGTTGTAGCTCGGCGGGGCCACCTGGCCCGTGACATCGCCGGTCGCGACGGGCTGGCCCGTGATGACATCGAGCGACGAGAGCACGCCGGCCGTGGGGGCGAGCACCTTCTCGAAGTGGAACGAGGGCTTCGGGGTCGTCATCGTCGGCATGCCGTCGGGCCCGACCGTCTCGGTGGGTTCCACCTCGTCGGCCACCTTGATGTCGTAGAGCTTCTGTCCGGCGACGACCTGCTGGCCCGCGGCGACGAACACCTCGTCGACGGCACCCGTGCCGGTGGCCTTGACGGGAGCCGAGGCATCCGCGTTGACCGTGCCCGTCAGCACCACGTCGTTCGCGATCGATCCGCGCACAACCGCGACCTGCGGCTCGACGACACTGCCGGTCGGCGAGAGCGTCTCGGCGTCGGCCTCGGCCCGATCGGGGAAGAACGCGAGCTTCGCGAGTGCGACCGCGATCACCGCCACCAGCACGACTCGCATCGTCGGGAAGATCCACTTGCGCCAGACGCCCACGCCACTCCTTCGTCGGGTCGCCCGGGCGTAGGGGCCGCCGGGCATCTCCCCCACCCTAGAGAGTCGGCGGCGACGGCGGAATCCTTCTCGGGGAGGAATCCGGGTCATCCCCGAGACCCGCTCTCCGGCGCCCGCCCGGAACGCCGAACGGCCCGTCCGAGGACGGGCCGTTCGTGCTTGATACGCGCTGCGTGGTGCGTGCGTGCTGAGCGCCGGACTACGCCTCGATGACGAGCGGCACGAGCATCGGGCGACGACGCAGGCGACGGTTGACCCAGCCGCCGAGTACGCGGCGCACGATCTGCGACAGCGCGTGCGAGTCGCGTACCCCGTTGCGGGCGGCCTCGGCGAGGGCGTCGATGATCTTCGGCTTGACGTCGTCGAAGACCGAGTCGTCCTCGGCGAATCCGCGGGCGTGGATCTCGGGCCCCGTGATGACCCGGCCCGTCGAGGCGTCGACGACGACGATGACCGAGATGAAGCCCTCTTCCGCGAGGATGCGACGGTCCTTCAGGTCGGCGTCGGTGATCTCGCCGACGGTCGAACCGTCGACGTAGACGAACCCGAGGTCGAGCTGGCCGACCTGGCTGAGCACGCCGCCGCGCAGGTCGTAGACCGACCCGTTCTCGCCGATGAAGGTGTTCTTCTCGGGGATGCCGGTGTCTTGCGCGAGTTTCGCGTTCGCGAACAGGTGCCGGTACTCGCCGTGGATCGGCAGCACGTTCTTCGGCTTCAGGATGTTGTAGCAGTAGAGCAGCTCGCCGGCGGCCGCGTGGCCCGAGACGTGCACCTTCGCGTTCGCCTTGTGCACGACGTTCGCGCCGAGCTTCGTGAGGCCGTCGATCACGCGGTAGACCGCGTTCTCGTTGCCCGGGATGAGGCTCGACGCGAGGATCACCGTGTCGCCCTCGCCGATCTCGATCTGGTGGTCGCGGTTGGCCATGCGCGAGAGCACGGCCATCGGCTCGCCCTGCGACCCCGTCGACATGTAGACGATCTCGTCGTCGGGCACGTTGCCGGCCTTCTTGTAGTCGATCAGCACGCCCTCGGGCACCTTCAGGTAGCCGAGGTCGGCGGCGATCGTCATGTTGCGCACCATGCTGCGGCCGAGGAGCGCCACGCGACGGTGGTTCGCCCACGCGGCGTCGAGCACCTGCTGCACGCGGTGCACGTGGCTCGAGAAGCTCGCGACGATGACCCGGCGCGGGGCGCGGTTGATGACCTCGTCGAGCACGGGACCGATCGAGCGCTCGAGCGGCGTGAAGCCCGGGACATCCGCGTTCGTGGAGTCCACCATGAAGACGTCGACGCCCTCTTCACCGAGGCGCGCGAACTCGCGCAGGTCGGTGAGGCGGCCGTCGAGCGGCAGCTGGTCCATCTTGAAGTCGCCGGTCGCGAGCACGGTGCCCGCGTCGGTCTTGATCGCCACGGCGAGCGCGTCGGGGATCGAGTGGTTGACGGCGATGAACTCGAGCCTGAACGGGCCGATCTGCTCGTGCCCGCCCTCTTTCACCGTGAGCGTGTAGGGCTTGATGCGGTGCTCTTTGAGCTTCGCCTCGATGAGCGCGAGCGTGAGCTGCGAGCCGATCAGGGGAATGTCTCCCCGGAGCTTCAACAGGTACGGCACGGCGCCGATGTGGTCTTCGTGGCCGTGCGTGAGCACGACGCCGACGACGTCGTCGATGCGGGACTTCAGGAAGCCGAAGTCGGGCAGGATCAGGTCGACGCCCGGCTGGTGCTCTTCGGGGAAGAGCACGCCGCAGTCGACGATGAGGATCTTGCCGTCGATCTCGTAACTGGTCATGTTGCGGCCGACCTCCCCCAGGCCGCCGATGGGGATGATGCGGAGCGTTCCGGCCTCGAGCGGGGCGGGATCGATGACGACGTCGGGCATGTGCCCTCCTTCTGTTGCGGTGTTCAGTTCGGTGCCGACCCTGTGATCGGCGGATGTCTCGGGGCGGAGGACGGAGCGGGCAGGTGCACGCCGCGGCATCCGCTCGTTCAGCGGGTGGTTCCCGCGACCTTCGGCAGCGCGCCGCCGGCGGCGGCGTTGCGGTCGGGACGGAAGTTGTGGAAGTCGGCGCCCGGGATGCCCTGCACGTGGTCGATCTCGTCCTCGATGAGGGCGGCCTCCCACTCTTCGGGGCCGACGAGCGGCAGACGCACACGCGGGCTGCCGATGCGGCCGAGGCCGTGCAGGATGTACTTCGCGGCGACGGTGCCCGGCACGTGGGTCATGACGGCGCGCACGAGCGGCTCGAGCTGCTGGTGCGCGGCGGTCGCCGTCGCGAGGTCGCCCGCGTTCACCGCGTCGATCATCTGGCGGTACGGCGCCGGCGCGATGTTCGCGGTGATGCCGATGAGCCCGGTCGCACCGATCGAGAGGTGCGGCAGCACGTTCGCGTCGTCGCCCGAGAAGTAGAGCAGATCGGTCTGGTTCAGCACCCGGCTGACCTCGGAGAAGTCGCCCTTCGCGTCTTTCACGGCGAGGATGTTCGGGTGCTTGGCGAGCCGGATGATCGTCTCGTACTTGATCGGCACGCCCGTGCGACCCGGGATGTCGTAGAGGATCACCGGAAGGTCGGTGGCGTCGGCGACCATGCGGAAGTGCGTGAGGATGCCGGCCTGAGTCGGCTTGTTGTAGTACGGCGTGACGATCATGATGCCGTCGGCGCCGGCCTGCTCGCTGTGCTTGTAGAGCTCGATCGCGTGCGCGGTCTCGTTCGAGCCGCCGCCCGTGATGATCTTCGCGCGGCCCGCGGCGACGTCTTTGCCGACCTCGACGAGCTTGATCTTCTCGGGGTCGGTGAGGGTCGACGTCTCACCGGTGGTGCCGGTGACCACGATGCCGTCGGCCCCGGAGGAGATCACATCGTCGATGTGCTTCTCGACCCCGGGCCAATCGACTTCGCCGTCCGCCGTCATCGGCGTGACGAGCGCGACGAGCACTTGTCCGAAGGGATTCTCTGAAGTCACGCCCTCCAGCGTATCGGGTCGGCCCCGTTCACCGAGTCGCAGGAACAACCGTCCGACACGCCGAAGCGCTTCGGCGCGCCGCGCGTTTCATCCTGCGACTCAGTGAATGCGGCGACGACTGCGTTCGAGCGCCGCGAGGATCGCCGCCTCGACGAGCGGCCAATCGTGCACCACCATGGCGTAGTCGAAGCGCAGAGCCTCGAGGCCGTAGGTCGACGCGACGGCATCGCGCACGAGGTCTTTGTGCCGTGACGATGCGCCGTCCGCGTGACCCGCGACGCCGTCGACCTCCAGCACGATCCGGCCCTCGATTACGAAGTCCACATGGCCGACGCCCGGTATCGCAACCTGCGAGATGAGGGTGATGCCGAGGGCTCGCAACCGCAGACGCAACAGGGATTCGAGCCCGCTGTCCGCGTCCCAGCGCGCGAAGTCGACGAGCCATCGGCGCTTCTGCGGAACCAGCTGGCGGAGGCGCGCGACACCCGACACCGAGATGAGGCGTTTGCGCATCGCCGACTCGAGAGCGACGAAGAAGTCCTCGATGCCGAGACAACCGAGCGATTGCGCGAGGGCATCGACGATCGAGGCGAGTCCGCCAGTGGCCTGACCGGCGGTCCAGTGGACGATGCAATCACAGCGGTCGTGCCGCCTGGAGCGGCCCGTGCGCGGCATCGAGACGTGCACGCGCCGGTCCTCCTGATCGAGCACCCAGAGCTCCGCATCTCTGAGGCGACTGAGGCATCCGAGTCGGCCACCGTGAGCGACCGCAGTGATCACCTCGGCCGGCGTATCACGGGACGCGTACACGCCTTCGCGAACGCGGATGACCTCGGCACTCAGCACCGCGGCCTTCAGCGAGTGCTCGTCGACCCCCAGGCTCGCGAGTTCGGCCGTGCGCGCGATGCCGCCGAGCTCTTCGCACCACCGGCGCACGTCGAACGGCTGAACTCGCATGGGCCAAGGCTGCTGGTATCTGCGAGGACGGCGGGCGCACCGCATGAATTCGTGAGGATCGGCCACCTCAGCGAGCTGGGGAGGCGGAGTGCGCTGCCGAGGACTGCGCCGAGTCGCAGGATCAGCTGCGCGACACGCCGACGAGTCATCGGCGTGTCGGCCGAATCTTCCTGCGACTCAGCGACGCGGCCGGCCAGCGGTGGGCGGGCGGCGCCGAGGGTCAGGGGCGGGCGTAGCGGCGGAAGCGGTAGCCGATGCCCGTGCGGGAGACGTGCGATGCCATGTCGTCGGTCTCGACGAGCCGCCAGCTCATGTCGACCGAGGGGGCATACGCATCGCCCGGGATGTCGAGGTCGAGCTCGGTGACCTCGAGGCGGTCGGCCCGGTCGATGAGCCGCTCGAAGAGCTCGCCGCCGCCGATCGCCCAGATCCACTCGGGGTCGGATGCCGCGGCCAGCGCCAGCCCGTCGTCGATCGAGCCTGCCCGCGTCGCGCCCTCGGCCACCCACTCCTCATTACGGGTGACGACGATGTTCGCGCGGCCCGGCAGCGGGCGGAATCGCTCGGGCAGCGAATCCCAGGTCTTGCGTCCCATGACGACGGGGCTGCCGAGCGTGATCTCTTTGAAGTGGGCGAGGTCTTCGGGCACGTGCCACGGCATCACGCCGCCGGCCCCGATCACGCCGCGGTAGGCCTCAGCCCAGATCAGGCCGAGCTTCGGCGAGGCCTGCGCCGCCGGGCCCGAAGCCGCCGAGGCATCAGAGGCCCCAGCGGCATCCGGGACCCTCGAGGTATCCGCTTCGCTCATACCGCGACGGCCGCGCGGATCGGCGGGTGGTGCTGGTAGCCCTCGACGATGAAGTCGTCGTACTCGTAGTCGAAGACCGAGTCAGGCGTGCGCGCGAGCCGCAGGGTCGGCGGCGCGAACGGCTCGCGCTCGAGCTGCGTGCGCACCTGCTCGACGTGGTTGTCGTAGATGTGGCAGTCGCCGCCGGTCCAGACGAAGTCGCCGACCTCGAGCCCGGTCTGCGCCGCGATCATGTGGGTCAGCAGCGCGTACGACGCGATGTTGAACGGCACGCCGAGGAAGAGGTCGGCACTGCGCTGGTAGAGCTGGCACGAGAGCTTGCCGTCGGCCACGTAGAACTGGAAGAGCGCGTGGCACGGCGCCAGTGCCATCGCCGGGATGTCAGCGGGGTTCCATGCCGACACGATGAGCCGGCGCGAGTCGGGGTTCGTGCGGATCTGCTCGATGACGTCGGAGATCTGGTCGATCTGCTCGCCCGAGGGCGTCGGCCATGAACGCCACTGCACGCCGTAGACGGGGCCGAGCTCGCCTTCGGCATCGGCCCATTCGTCCCAGATGGTGACGCCGTGCTCGCGCAGCCAGCCGACGTTCGACGAGCCCTGCAGGAACCACAGCAGCTCGTAGGCGATCGACTTGAAGTGCACGCGCTTCGTGGTGACGAGCGGGAAGCCCTCGGAGAGGTCGAACCGCAGCTGGCGACCGAACACGCTGCGCGTGCCGGTGCCCGTGCGATCGGTCTTGACGGTGCCGTGTTCGAGCACGTCGCGCAGCAGGTCTTCGTACGGAGTTGAGATCGTCTCGGCCATCCCCACAAGGCTAACCCGCACCGGCGACACTTCGGCGAAGGCGAGCGGATGCCGCGGCATCCGCGTCATCGTCGGTCACACTCAGTTCGGGGCGCCGCGGCCTGCGTACGCTCGTCGACATGGACTGGCTCCCCGCACTCGCGACCGGCGCAGCGCTCGTCGCCGCGGCGACCGCGCTCGGCCTCGTCTGGCGTGCACGGCAGGGCGTCGCGCGCGCAGGTTCCGGCGACGTGGTGCGGCCGGCCGAGCTCGGGGTCGAGGCGTTCGGCGAGCGGGCGACGCTCGTGCAGTTCTCGACCGAGTTCTGCGCCCGCTGCCCGGCGACGGGTCGCCTGCTCACGCAGCTCGCCGGCGAGCACGATGGCGCGGCGCACGTCGAGGTCGATCTCACCCATCGCCCAGACCTGGCGGGCCGCTTCCGCGTCACCGAGACACCGACGACGCTCCTGCTCGACGCCCACGGGGCAGTGCGCGCCCGCATCGCAGGTCGCCCCCGCGCCGCCGCCGTGCGCGAACGACTCGACGACCTCTTGAGGAGCCCCCATGTCATCTCCCCCTGAATCGGCATCTGAGGCAGGCCGCGCCCAGCCCGGCATCGACCCGCGCGGCCCGCGCTTCGGCGCAGCCATCACGGCGACCCTGCTGCTCATCACGGTCGTGCTCGCGATCGCGGGCGCGGATGCCGCAGCCTTCTGGCTGCTCGTCGCGATCACGCTGCTCTTCGCCTGGGGCGCGTTCGCAGGTATCCGGCGGCACCCGTACGGTCTGCTCTTCGCGCGGCTCGTGCGCCCGCGGCTCGCGCCGCCCGCCGAACTCGAGGACCCGCGCCCGCCGACCTTCGCACAGGGCATCGGCTTCGCCGTCGGCCTCGCCGGGGTGCTGCTCTCCCTCCTCGGCCTCGAGTACGCGGTACCCATCGCCGCGGCGATCGCGTTCTTCGCGGCGTTCCTGAACGCCGCCTTCGACTTCTGCCTCGGCTGCCAGATCTACCTGCTGCTCGCGCGGGCCCGGATCGTTCCTGGGACCTGACCTGCGCCGCCTCGCGCCGATAGGCTGGGGGCCCGGCTCGACGAGGAGGAACCATGGCAGTCACGAGTGAAGCGACCACCGTCTGGAAGGGCACGCTGTTCGAGGGATCGGGCGATGTCGCCCTCGACTCCTCGGGCCTCGCCTCCTTCCCCGTCAATTGGAAGGCCCGCTCCGAAGGCGCCGAGGGCACGACCAACCCCGAAGAACTGCTCGCCGCGGCGCACTCCTCGTGCTTCTCGATGGCGCTCTCGCTCGGTCTCGCCCAGGCGGGCACCCCGGCGGAGAGCATCCAGACCACGGCGGCCGTCACGTTCGAGGCGGGCAAGGGCGTGCTCGGCAGTCACCTGCTCGTGAGTGCCCGCGTGCCCGGCCTCACCGAAGAGCAGTTCGAGACCCTCGCCGAAGATGCGAAGAAGAACTGCCCGATCTCGCAGGCGCTCGCCGGCATCCCGATCACGATCGAAGCCGAACTCGCCTGATCCATGCGGGTACTCGTCGCCGGCGCATCCGGATTCATCGGCACCGCGCTGGTCACCGCACTGACCGGCGACGGGCACGATGTCGTACGCCTCGTGCGCCGACGCGCACAGAGCACCGACGAGGCGTCCTGGTCGCCGGCGGCGGGCATCATCGACTTCACCGTCATGGATCGCGTCGACGCGGTCGTGAACCTCTCGGGCGCATCGCTCGCGAAGCTGCCCTGGTCGAAGACCTACCGCGGTGAGATCCTCGAGTCCCGCATCACGGCGACCCGCACCCTCGCGGATGCGATGCGGAAGGCCCGGCAGCCGCCGGCGGTGTTCCTCAACGCCTCGGCGGTCGGGTACTACGGCGATCGTCCGGGCGAGCTGCTGACCGAGTACTCGAGCCAGGGCACGGGCTTCCTCGCCGAGGTCGTCGGCCGCTGGGAGGCCGCGGCCGGGCTCGCCCCTGAAGAGACGCGCACCGTCGTCCTCCGCAGCGGCATGGTCGTGGGGCACGGCGGCGCCATGAAGCGCGTCGGCACCCTCACCCGCCTCGGCGTCTCGGCCCGGCTCGGCACCGGGGGCCAGCACTGGCCGTGGGTCGCGCTCGACGACGAGGTGGGTGCCATCGTGCACCTGCTGGGGTCCTCGCTGTCGGGGCCGGTGAACATCGCCGGTCCGACACCGGCGACGGCCGATCGCGTGATGGGCGCGATGGCCGAGCGGATGCATCGTCCGCATGCCCTCGGAGTGCCCGAGCGTCTACTCGAGCTCGCCCTGGGGCTGGCCGCCGATGAACTGCTGCTCTCGAGCCAGAAGGTGCGGCCGCAGCGCCTCATCGACGACGGCTACCGTTTCCGGCACGCCACGGTCGAGTCGGCGATCGACGCGATGCTCGCCGTGCCGCGCTCGGCGGCGGGTTAGCTGGTCGACTCGCGCGACAGCTCGATCGCCCGGCGCACCGCCTGCCGCGCATGGCGGCGATCGCCTGCCGCGTCGTACGCGAGGCCGAGCCGCATCGCGGCCTGCCAGGACTCGGGGGTCGCATCAGCGGCCGCGCGGAAGCCGTCGAGCGCCGCTCCGGCAGCAGCCCGCTCGGGGCGACCGCTCGGCATGAGCGGCAGCTCGAGGTCGAGCCCGCCCTCTTCGCCCAGCCGTTTCACGAGTTCGTGCGAGCGGATGCCGAACTCGAGTTCGCGCCACAGCGCCCAGAGGCCGACGATCGGCAGCACGACGAGCGCGACGCCCATCGCGATCGCGATCGGCTCCCCTGTGGCCATGAACTGCACGGCGCGCCATCCGACAAGCGCGAGGTAGAGCACGAGCAGCGCGGCCATGATGAGCGCGCCGAGCTTCGTGGTCATCGGGCGGTGCCGGGGAGCCCGAGGTCGAGCAGGGCGTCGAGGCCGACGGTGACACCGGATGCCGCGGGGGCGCCGCGGAGCGCGAGCAGGATGCCGGCCTCGTACGAGCTCGGCGAGAGCGTGGAGTGCGTGATCGTCAGGGTCTCGCCGTCGCCGCCGAAGACGACACGCTGCTCGGCCGCGACACCGGCGAGGCGCAGGCTGTGCACGGGAACCCCGCTCACGAGCTGCCCCCGCGCGCGCTGGTCGGCGTGCGGCGCTGCGACGGGGCCCTTCGCCGAGCGGGCTTCGCCGATGAGTTCGGCGGTGCGCACGGCCGTGCCCGAGGGCGAGTCGACCTTGCCGGCGTGGTGCGCCTCGACGATCTCGATCGAGTCGAAGAACGGCGCCGCGAGCTTCGCGAAGGCAGTGCCGAGCACACTGCCGATCGAGAAGTTCGGTACGAAGAGCACGGCGCCGGCGTCGGCGTGGCCGCGCACGAACGCGGAGATCTCGGAGATGCGCTCGCTCGACCAACCGGAGGTGCCGACGACGATCGGGATGCCAGCTCCGGCGGCGAACTCGACGATCTCGGCGCTCGCACCGGGATGCGTGACGTCGAACGCGACATCGGCGCCGAGCATGAGGTCGAGACTCGACTTCGAGTCGAGAGCGGCGTGCAGCTCGAGGTCGTCGGCCTCCTCGATCAGTCGAAGCGCCAGCTGCCCCATCTTGCCGGTGGCTCCCGCCACGGCGACCCGTATCGTCACGGATTCACCCTAGCAAGCGGGAGCCGGGCGACCGCCGTGACGGGATTGCCGAGCACGCGGCATCCGCTGCCGTTCGCAAATAGTGTTGAGTCATGCTGCGCTACCGAGACGCCTCAGTGACCGACGCCGACGCGCACGCGCTGCTCGCCGACTACTTCGCCGAGCGGGCGCAGGGGTTCCCGGCCTCGCAGGGCGAGTACAGCCCGACCTGGCCGACGGCCGAGCAGTTCACGCCGCCGGCCGGCGTCTTCCTGGTCGTCGTCGACGAGTCGGGCACGGCGGTCGGATGCGGCGGGGTGCGACGCATCCAGCGCCGTCCCGAGACCCTCGAGGTGCGCTTCGAGGTCAAGCACCTCTGGCTCGCGCCCGCGGCCCGCGGCGGCGGCGAGGGCCGGCGACTGCTCGCCGAGCTCGAACGGCGCGCGGTCGAGTACGGCGCGCAGGAGCTCGTGCTCGACACGAACGCGAGCCTCGAGGCCGCCGGCGGCCTGTACCGCTCGAGCGGCTACGTCGACATCGAGCCCTACAACGCCAACCCCAACGCGACGAACTGGTACGGCAAGCGCGTCGGCTGACGCGCACCGCACGCCCGCTCGCTCAGATCGCGTAGGGCTCCGCGAGGCCCGTGCGAAGCTCGGGCGGCAGGTGCGAGATGTCGTTGTGGGCGACGAGGCTCCACGGCCGGCCGGGCCGCTGGGTGAGCACCGTCAGGGCGCAGTTCGCCTGGTTGATCGAGACCCAACGCCAGGCGGGCGCGCCGAGCACCTCGCGCACGAACCATCCGATCACGAAGTTGTGGGTGATGAGGAGCTCATGCCGGTCTTCGCGGTGCGAGCGGAGGAACTCGGAGGCCGCGTCCTCCATCTGCGCACTGCCGGCCTCGATCTCGGCCTCGGTGACGGAACCGAAGAAGGCGTCGTACGCCTTCGGCGTCTCAGGTGCCGGCCCGGTCGGAACGCAGTCGAACAGCAGCGGCGAGGGCTCGACGCTCAGCGCCGGCATCTTCGCTGCGATGATCTGCGCCGTCTCGGCCGCCCGCTGCAGCGGCGAGTGCCAGGCGTTGTCGAACGGCACTCCGCCGAGGCGCTCCGCGAGGAGCTCGGCCTGACGCCGCCCCCGCGGCGAGAGCGGGCCGTCGGGCAAGCCGTGCTCGGCGTCGAGCTGCTCGCCGTGACGGACGAGGTAGAGGTGATGGGCCACGGTGTATCGGTTCCTCTGATGCGGGGCTGGAGTCGCGATCAGGCGACGTCTGAGTGCGGTGCGACCGCTGCGGGCGCCCCGGTGAACGCCGCCTCGTCGATCGCGCCGACGGCGACGAGCGAGAAGGCGCGCGCGACGAGGTCGCCCGCCAGTCGCTGCACGTCGTCTGCGGTGACGAGGGCGATGCGACGGAGGGCCTCGTCGAGGTCGACGAATTCGCCGAGGGTCAGTTCGGCTCGGCCGAGCCGAGACATCCGGGTGTCGGAGTCCTCGAGCGCGAGGGCCGATGCGCCCGCGAGCTGTCCGGAGGCGCGGCGGAGCTCTTCGGCGGTCACGCCGTGCTCCGCGAGCCGCTCGAGCTCGTCGCGCATGAGCGCGGCGACCGTGCCGGCCTTCGCCGGGGCGCACCCCGCGTACATGCCGAAGAGACCGGCGTCGGAATACCCCGGCGCGAAGGAGTAGACCGAGTAGGCGAGGCCGCGGCGCTCGCGCACCTGCTGGAAGAGCCGTGACGACATGCCCGAGCCGAAGATCGCGTTCAGCATGCTCATGGTCGGGCGCCGCTCGTCGGTTGCGACGAGGCCGGGCACGCCGAGCAACAGGTTGACCTGCTCGTTCGGACGGGCGACGACCGTGACCTCGGGACCGGTCACGAGGGTGGCCGGTGCGACCGAGCGACGTTCGACCGGGCGGCCCGAGGCCGTCGGGTCCCAGCCGGCCTCGGCGAGTGCCCGCTCGAGCTCGGCCAGCAGCAGGTCGTGGTCGACGGCCCCTGCGACCGTGACGACCAGGTCTTGCGGGCGATAGTTCGCCCGGTAGTGCTCCCACACGGCGTCGCGCGTGGCGCTGCGGATGGTCTCGGGGCTGCCGCCGATCGGCCGGCCGAGGGGGTGGGCGCCGAGCACCGCCTCGAAGAAGCGCTCGTTCGCGACGTCACCCGGGTCATCGCCGGCCATCGAGAGCTCTTCGAGGATGACCCCGCGCTCGCTCTCGAACTCGGTCGGGTCGAGCAGCGACGAGGTGAACATGTCGGCGAGCACACCGACCGCCATCGGCAGGTCTCGATCTTGCACCTTGGCGTAATAGCAGGTGTACTCCTTCGCCGTGAGCGCGTTGTGCTCGCCGCCGACGGCGTCGAAGGAGATCGCGATGTCGAGGGCGCTGCGCGTGGCCGTGCCCTTGAACAGCAGATGCTCGAGGAAGTGCGTCGATCCGTACGTCGCGGGGTGCGCGGCATCCGCTCGCTGCTCGTCTCGGGAGCCGACCGCGACCCAGAAGCCGATGGTCGCACTGCGACTGCCGGGCACCTGTTCGCTGAGCACTCGCACCCCCGATGGGAGCACGCTGCGCCGAACTCGCGCGTCGCCTGCGGCGGTGAAGGAGAGCTCGGCCTGGCCGAGTGGGAGGTCGACAGCGCCGTTCATCCCGATCAGCCTATGCCACGCGCGTCGGGCGCGCTCGGGCGGCTCGCGCCCGGGCGCGCCGGGGCACGACGCAGCTTCAGCGCGTCAGGCGGAAGCGCGGTCGAGTTCGACGATCTCCGAACGCTGCAGTTCGACGGATGCCGCGGCCATGAGCGCATCGACGTGGTCGGGCCGGCTCGCACTCACGACCGGCGCGACCACGGTGGGCTTGGCCAGCAGCCACGAGAGCGCGATCGTCGCCGGCTGCACGCCGTGCGCGAAGGCGATCTCGTCGACCGCCGCCAACACGCGGTGGCCGCGACGACCGAGGTAGCGCGCCTGCCGCTCGCCCCTGGCATCGTGACGCACGTCGGCGCGTCGCCGCACCTGCCCGCCGAGGAACCCGCTCGCGAGACCGAAATAGGGCAGCACGGCGAGGCCCTGCGCGTGGGCGACGAGCTCGGGCGCGCCCTCGAACGGGCGACGTTCCATCAGGTTGTACTTCGTCGTCAGCGCCTGGAAGCGCGGCAGCCCGTTGGCGGCGAGCACGCGCGCCTCGATCAGCCGATCGGGCGTGAAGTCCGCGGCGCCGATCGCGCCGACCTTACCGGCGGTGATGAGCGCGTCGACGGCGCCGAGGCTCTCTTCGAGCGGCACCTCGGTGTCGTCGCCGTGGAAGTAGAGCAGGTCGATGCGCTCGACACCGAGGCGCAGCAGCGAGTCGTCGACGGCCGACGAGATCTCGACGGGCGACAGCCCCCGGTGGTCGGGGTGGTGGCCGATCTTCGTCGCGATGGCCATGCGGTCGCGAGTGCCGCGAGAGTCCATCCACTTGCCGATGATCGACTCGCTGCGCCCCGCGGCGTAGCTGTCGGCGGTGTCGACGAGCGAGCCGCCGAGTCCGGCGAAGCGGTCGAGCACGTCGAACGCCTGCTCGGTGCTGAGGGTCCAGCCGAAGGTGCTGGCGCCGAGCGCGAGCGGATGCACCTCGATGCCGGAGTCGCCGATCGGCACCCGCTGCGGCACGATGATCGGGCCCGAGAGCGGGTTCGACGCGATGACGTCGACGTTGAGCGCCGCGAAGAGGTCGGAGGCCGAGTCCGAGGCCGACCCGCCGGGCTGCGTCAGCTCATCGAGCGAGCTCGACTCGTCGATCGTGAGCGCTGCCCCCGCACCGCTCGCCTCGTTCGCCCGATAGGCGTGTCGTCGTGCCACGTTCCCCTCCTCCCCAGGATTGACTCTGAGAATACGTCTCGATCGACGTTCGGAGGGTGTGATCCGCGGAACGGCAGGTGAACCGTTATCGAATCGTTTCGCTCAGGCTCGGGCCCGGCGGAGGAGGGAGCGGGCCTGTCTGAGCACCGGTTCATCGACCATGCCGCCCCGGAAGGCGAACACGCCGCCCTGCTGCTCGGCGGCTTCGAGCACGGCGCGCGCCCACTCCAGCTGCTCGGCATCGGGTCGATACGCCTCGCGCACGACCTCGATCTGACCCGGGTGGATGCACGCCGTCGCCGCGAACCCGACGGCCGCCGCGTCTTCGGCCTCGGCCCGGAGCCCGTCGAGATCGCCGATCTCGAGGTGCACGGCGTCGATTGCGACGACATCGTGCGCCGCCGCCGCGAGGCACACCTGGGACCTGGCGTGCCTCGCGACGTCGCGGTATCGGCCGTCGGGGAACCGGCTCGACGAGCCGCCGAGCGACGCGACGAGGTCTTCGGCACCCCACATGAGCGCCGACACATTCGGCAGCGCGGCGACGTCGCCCGCCGCGAGCACCCCGCGGGCGGTCTCGCAGAGCGCGATGACCTCGAACTCGGCGAGGTCGACGAGATCGGCCGTGCCCTCGCACTTGGCGAGCATGACCGTGCGATACGCCGTCTCGGCGAGGGCCCCGAGGTCGTCCGCGAACTCAGGTGTCGAGGCCGGGTTCACGCGCACGATGACCCGCTCGGGATCGAGCCGCGTTCCGACCAGCGCACGGCGCGCAGCTGCCTTGGCGTCGGCGGCGACGGCGTCTTCGAGGTCGAGGATCACGGCATCAGCACGATCGAGCGCCTTCGCGAAGCGGTCGGGCCGGTCGGCCGGGCAGAAGAGCAGCGCCGGGCCGAAGCGGAAGGTCGGATGCGTCATCCGCTCGCCCCTGCATCGCTGGCGCCGGTCGGCTGGTTGGCGCCGGCGGCCGGCAACCGCTCCCCCGCCTCGCGGAGCCAGACGAGCATGGTGCGCGACGCGGTCGCGACGACGTCTCCGTGCTGGTTGCGAGCGGTGTGCGCGAGCACCACGACACCCTGTCCCGGGCGCGAGGCCGACTCGCGCTTGGACTCGACGACGCTCTCGCCGTAGAGGGTGTCGCCGACGAACACGGGATGCGGGAAGGCGACGGCGCCGAACCCGAGGTTCGCGACGAGCGTGCCCTGCGTGAGCTGGCCGACCGACTGGCCGACGAGCGTCGAGAGGGTGAAGAGGGAGTTCACGAGTCGCTGGCCGAACGGCTGCTCTGCCGACCACGCCGCGTCGAGGTGCAACGGCTGCGGATTCATCGTGAGCGTCGTGAACAGCACGTTGTCGGCCTCGGTGACCGTGCGGCCCGGTCGGTGCAGGTAGCGCACGCCCTCCTCGAACTCCTCGAACCAGAGCCCGCGCTGCATGACGTCGCGGAGCGGCGCCCGTTCTGCCGAAGCATCCGTCATCGTCGTTCCTCCTAGCCGATGCCCAGCTCGCGTGCGATGACCATGAGCTGCACCTCGTTCGTGCCCTCGCCGATCTCGAGGATCTTCGAGTCACGGTAGTGCCTCGCCACGAGGGACTCGTTCATGAATCCCATGCCGCCGAAGATCTGCGTGGCGTCGCGCGAGTTCAGCATGGCTGCGTCACTCGAGACGAGCTTGGCCATCGCCGCCTCCTTCTTGAACGGCATGCCCGCGTCGACCCGCCGGGCGGCGTCGTGCCACGCGAGCCGCGAGGTGTAGACGCGGGCCTGCATCTGGGCGATCGTGAAGGCGATGTACTGGTGCGACGCGATCGGCACGCCGAAGACGTTGCGGGTCTTGGCGTAGGCGAGTGCCTCGTCGAGGCAGCCCTGCGCGACGCCCGTCGCGAGGGCGGCGATCGCGATGCGCCCCTCGTCGAGGGTGCGGAGGAAGTTCGCGAAGCCGCGCCCGCGCTCGCCGAGCAGGTTCGCAGCAGGCACGCGCACGTCCTCGAAGGTCAGCGGATGCGTGTCGGACGCGCGCCACCCCGACTTGTCGTACCCCGGGTCGACGGTGAAGCCGGGCGTACCGTTCGGCACGATGATCGTCGAGAGCTCCTTGGAGACCGAGCCGTCGGGGCGCGTGCGCTCGCCGGTCACCGCGGTGACGGTGACGAATCTCGTGATGGGCGTGCCCGAGTTCGTGATGAACTGCTTCGAGCCGTTGACGACCCACTCGTCGGCGCCCAGCACCGCGGTCGTGCGCGTGGCACCCGCGTCGGAGCCGGCCTCGGACTCGGTGAGGCCGAACCCGGCGAGCGCGCGGCCCGCGACGAGGTCGGGCAGCAGCTCGGCCTTCTGCTCGTCGGTGCCGTGGCGGAACACCGGCATGGCGCCGAGGCCGACGGCCGCCTCGAGGGTGATGGCGATCGACTGGTCGACTCGGGCGAGCGCCTCGATCGCGAGGCAGAGCGCCATGTAGTCGCCGCCCTGGCCGCCGACCTCTTCGGGGAAGGGCAGGCCGAAGAGCCCGAGGTCGCCCATCTGCGCGACGACGTCCATCGAGAGCGTGTGGGTGCGGTCGGCCTCGTACGACTGCGGTGCGACGACGGTGTCGGCGAACTCGCAGACCATGTCGTACAGCTGCTGTTCCTCGGCGCTCAGCTCGGTGCTCACGGTGGTGCTCCTCATTCCTGGTGGGACGGAGTCGGGTACGCCCCTTCGTGGGGCGCGTTCGACGGTTCGGTGACGGGGGTGTCGGATGCCGCGTGCTTCGCGCCGTCCGTCGCGATGACGGTGTCGGATGCCGCGTGCTGCGGTTCCACGCGCGCGACGGGCTGGTCGCGGGAGACCTGCTCCCCCACTGCGACGGCGAGGCGCACGACGCCGGCGACCGATGCCGTGACTCGGTGCTCCATCTTCATGGCCTCGATCGCGACGACCGCGTCGCCCGGCTCGACCACGTCGCCGTCGGCGACCAGCACGGCCGTGACGGTGCCGGGCATCGGAGCACGAAGCTCGGGGTCGGCGAGGCCGCCCCGTTCGATCATGGCGAGCCGGGCATCGAGCGCGGCGCGGCGACCCGGGGCCGGCACCCGCCAGATGCCCGAGCGGGCGTGCAGCCAGACGGCGCCGTCGGCGTCGGTCGCGATGGCACCGGATTCGATGCCACCGGCATGCGCGCTCGAACCGCCGAAGCGCCAGCCCCGTGCCGTCTGCCAGGCATGGGCGCCGGCGGCTCGTGCTGCATCGATCGCCTCGGTGGTGCGGAACCGCGCCGCCGCTGCCAGCACCTCGGGCGGCGCGGCATCCGACTCGGGGTCGGGCATGCGATCGATGAGACCGGTGTCGAGGTCGCCGCGCTGCACGGCGGGTTCGGCGAGGAGCCGTCTGAGGAATCCGAGATTCGTCTCGACGCCGAGCACGACGGTGTCGGCGAGCGCCGCGTCGAGGCGTGCGATCGCGTCGGCGCGGTCGGAGCCGTACGCGATGACCTTCGCGAGCATCGGGTCGTAGTCGGCGGTGATCTCCTGCCCCGAGCGGATGCCGCCGTCGACGCGTACCCCGGCACCACTCGGCTCCCGCCACACGAGCAGTTCGCCGATTGACGGCAGGAAGCCGCGCTCGGGGCTCTCGGCGTAGAGGCGCGCCTCGATGGCGTGGCCGGTGAGGTGGATGTCGGCCTGCCGCAGCGAGAGCGGCTGACCGGCTGCGACGCGAAGCTGCTGCTCGACGAGGTCGACCCCCGTCACGAGCTCGGTGACGGGGTGCTCAACCTGGAGCCGGGTGTTCATCTCGATGAAGAAGAACTCGTCGGGCGCGGCATCCGACACCAGGAACTCGACGGTGCCGGCGCCGCGGTAGTCGACACTGCGGGCGGCGTCGCACGCGGCCTGCCCGATGCGCGCGCGGGTCTCGGCGTCGAGGAGGGGCGAGGGCGCCTCCTCGATGACCTTCTGGTGACGCCGCTGCAGCGAGCACTCGCGCTCACCGAGGTGGATGACCGCGCCGAAGTCGTCGGCGAGCACCTGCACCTCGATGTGGCGGGGGCGCTCGATGAGCCGCTCGAGCAGCAATGTTCCGTCGCCGAACGCGGCAAGCGCGACGCGTCTGGCCGCGGGGATCGCGGCAGCGAGCTCCCGGGCGTCGCGGGCGATCTGCATGCCCTTGCCGCCGCCGCCGGCGCTCGGCTTCACGAGGAGCGGAAAGCCGACCGCTTCGCCTGCTGCGGCGAGCGCGGCGTCGTCGAGCGAGGGATCGGAGACACCGGGCACGGTCGGCACACCGGACGCCTCGACGTGGCGCTTCGCGCGGATCTTGTCGCCCATGACGTCGAGGGCCTCGATGCCGGGGCCGACGAAGACGATGCCCGCGTCGCGGCACGCCTCGGCGAAGCCCGCGTGCTCGGAGAGGAAGCCGTAGCCGGGATGGATCGCCTCGGCGCCCGTGGCACGAGCCGCGGCGATGATGCGCGCGGGGTCGAGGTAGCTCTCGGCGGCGGGCGCCGGACCGATGCGCACCGACTCGTCGGCGAGACGAACATGCGGCGCGTCGGCATCGGCATCGGAGAAGACGGCGATCGAGCGGATACCGAGGCGGCGCAGCGTGCGGATCACCCGCACCGCGATCTCGCCGCGGTTGGCGACGAGCACCCGGTCGAAGGGACGTGTCGACCGTGCCTCATCGACGACGTCGACCGTGCCCATCCGCGCCTCCCTGCGCTCGAGGTGCGCGAACTCAGTTAACGCGCACTAACTGGAGTCGATGTTAGCGGGCATTAACTGAAATCACAAGGGCGAACCGGGTGTGAAGGCGCCACCCACCCGTGCGCGCCACTCAACCGGCTCGCGGCATGAGCGCGGCCGCGAGGCGTTCGACGCCGAACTCGAACGCCCGGTCGACATCGCCGCCGAGGCGGAACGCCCCCGAGAGTTCCATGCTCACGAAGCCCGTGACCCAGGCCGTGAGCGTGCGGGCGGCGTCGAGTGCATGTTCGGGGCCGGCGATGCGGGCGGCGACGGCGAGCAACGGCGCACTGGCCTCGCGCAGCGTCTCGACGTCGAGGCCCGACTCGTCTCCCGATGCGAAGACGAGTCGATACGCTGCCGGCTGCTCGTGCGCGAACCTGCGCACCACGCTGGCGAGGCGGGCGATCTCGGCGATCTCGGCACCCCGAGCATCCGTCGCGGCCGCGGCATCCGTCTCGCCCGGCGCATGCGTCGCATCGCGACCTGCCGTACCGCCAGAGGCCGGATCGCTCTCGACGTCGAGACGCCGCCCGAGCTCGGCGAGCGACGACGCGGCGATCAGGCGCACGAGGTCGCCACGGTTCCGCACCCGCTTGTAGAGCGACGGGGCGCGCACTCCGACGCGGTCGGCGACCGCCTGCATCGTGAGTCCACTGAGCCCCTCGGCCTCGAGGAGGGCTCGCCCGGCCTCGACGATCGCGTCGAGCGAGGTGCGTTCGGGTGTCGGCATCGGCGGAGTCCTTTCGACCATTCGACTCTAGGCTATTGCACTTAGCCATGATAGCTATGTAGCATAGCCATCAACGATCTGCTCACGAACAAGCGAGGCATCTGATGAAGCTCGGCCCCTCCCTCCACCGCATCGGCTCCGACATCGTCGCCGTCTATCTCGTCGACTCCCCCGAGGGCGTCACCGTCATCGACGCGGGGCTCGCGGGGCAATGGAAGGAGCTGACCGCCGAGCTCGCCGCAATGGGCCGCTCGCTCGGCGACATCCGCGGCGTCGTGCTCACGCACGGAGACTCCGATCACATCGGCTTCGCCGAGCGTCTGCGCCGCGAGCACGGCGTGCCGGTCTTCGTGCACGCCGCCGACGCTGCCCGAGCCCGCGGCGAGGAGTCGACGAAGCCCGAGTGGGGCGGCATGAAGCTCGGGGCGACGACGAAGTTCCTCTGGTATGCACTCACCCGAAACGGCCTCCACACGACCCCGGTGACCGAAGTCGTGTCCGTCAGCGACGGCGACGTGCTCGACCTGCCCGGTGCGCCGCACGTGATCAGCATGCCCGGACACTCCCCCGGCAGCATCGCGATCCACGTGCCGTCGGTCGACGCCGTCTTCGTGGGCGACGCGCTCACCACCCGCCACGTGCTGACCGGCGCGACCGGCCCGCAGCCCGCCCCCTTCACCGACGATCCCGCCGAGGCGCTCGCGTCGCTGCGGCGCCTCGAGGGGCTCGGTGCGACGTGGGTGCTACCCGGCCATGGCGCGCCGTGGAACCGCGGCGTCGACGAGGCGATACGGCAGGTCGAGGCTGCAGCCACGCAGCAGTCCTGACCTCGCCGCTCGTACTTCCGAGGGGTCGACCACGGCCCGATCATCCTCGGAATCGCCGATCTCCTCGGAATCGCAGAACCGGGAGGCGCGAGCTACATGCGGAACAGCCCGAAGGCCGGCTCGGGCAGCGGGGTGCGGCTCGCGAGCTCGAGCGCGAGAGCGAGCACCGTGCGCGTGTCCTCCGGAGCGATGATGCCGTCGTCCCACAGCCGCGCGGTCGAGTGGTACGGGCTGCCCTGGTCGTCGTACTGCGCACGGATCGGATCCTTGAACGCCTGCTCCGCGGCATCCGACCAGGTCTCGCCCTTGACCGCGAGCTGGTCGCGCTTGACGGTCGAGAGCACGGATGCCGCCTGCTCGCCGCCCATCACCGAGATGCGGGCGTTCGGCCACATCCAGAGGAACCGGGGCGAGTACGCCCGGCCGCACATCGAGTAGTTGCCGGCCCCGAACGAGCCGCCGATCACGACCGTGAACTTCGGCACCCGGGTCGTCGCGACGGCGGTGACCATCTTCGCGCCGTGCTTGGCGATGCCGCCCGCCTCGGCGTCGCGGCCGACCATGAAGCCCGAGATGTTCTGCAGGAACAGCAGCGGGATGCCGCGCTGGTCGCAGAGCTCGATGAAATGCGCGCCCTTCATCGCCGATTCGGAGAAGAGCACGCCGTTGTTCGCGACGATGCCGACGGGGTGGCCGTCGATGTGCGCGAAGCCCGTCACCAGGGTGTCGCCGTACTCGCGCTTGAACTCCGAGAACTCGCTGCCGTCGACGAGCCTGGCGATGACCTCGCGCACGTCGTAGGGCTGCTGCACGTCGACTGGAACGGCGGCGGCGAGCGTCGACGGGTCGACGGCCGGCGGGCGCGGCTCGCGCACCGCCCATGCCCGAGGTGCCGGCTCGGGCAGCGTCGCGACCATGTCGCGCACGAGTTCGAGGGCGTGCTCGTCGTCTTCGGCGAGGTGGTCGGTGACGCCCGAGACCCGGGAGTGCAGGTCACCGCCGCCGAGCTCTTCGGGGGTGACGACCTCGCCGATCGCGGCCTTCACGAGCGGCGGGCCGCCGAGGAAGATCGTGCCCTGGTCGCGCACGATGACGGTCTCATCGCTCATCGCGGGCACGTAGGCGCCGCCGGCCGTGCAGGAGCCGAGCACGGCCGCGAGCTGCGGGATGCGCATCGACGAGAGCTGGGCCTGGTTGAAGAAGATGCGACCGAAGTGCTCGCGGTCGGGGAACACCTCGTCTTGCAGCGGCAGGAACGCGCCGCCCGAGTCGACGAGGTAGATGCAGGGCAGGCGGTGCTCCTTCGCGACCTCCTGCGCGCGCAGGTGCTTCTTCACCGTCATCGGATAGTAGGTGCCGCCCTTGACGGTCGCGTCGTTGCAGACGACGAGCACGGGGCGCCCGTGCACGAGGCCGATGCCCGTGATGATGCCGGCGCCAGGCGAGTCGCCGCCGTAGAGTCCCTCGGCCGCGAGCGGCGAGAGCTCGAGGAACGGGCTGCCCTCGTCGAGCAGGCGGTCGACCCGGTCGCGCGGCAGCAGCTTGCCACGGGCGACATGACGGTCGCGGGATGCCGCGGGGCCGCCGAGCGCCGCCGCGGCGAGTCGTTCGCGCAGCTCGCCGACGAGCGCGGCGTGCGCCGCGAGGTTGGATCGCGCGGCATCGCCGCTCGGGTCGATGCTCGTCTGCAGGATCGGCATTCGTGCCACCAGTCTTCGTCGACGGCGCGCCCACTTGTGGCCGGCGCAGGATTTCGGTTAGTGTGCACTAACTCGATTCCCGATGTTAGCGAGCATTAACCGAGATGGCAACCACACCGAGCACGGCCGAGATCATCGGCGGCGCGCGCGATGCACGCGCCGATGCACGCGACGACGCGACGACCGCGGGCGGGACGTCGATCTCGACCGAGCGCAGCCGGCAGAAGGCCGATCGCCGTCAGGCGATCCTCACCGCGGCCGCGACCCTCTTCGCGCAGCGGGGCTACGCCGGTGTCACGATCGAAGACCTCGGTGCCGCCGTCGGCGTGAGCGGTCCGGCCGTCTACCGGCATTTCCCGGGCAAGGCCGCCGTGCTCGCGGCGATCCTCCAGGGTGCGAGCCGCACGCTGCTCGACGGCGCTGAGCGGGTGCTCGCTGAGACATCCGACCCGGCCGCGAAGCTCCGCGAACTCATCGCGTTCCACGTCGACTTCGCCCTCGGCGACGCCGACGTGATCCTCGTGCAAGACCGGGAACTCGAGCAGCTCGACCTCGGCGCCCGGCACGAGGTGCGCCTCCTCCAGCGTCAGTACGTCGAGCACTGGGTCGACACCCTCGCCAGACTCCGGCCCGATCGGGCCGAGACGGAGCTCAGGATCCGGGCACACGCCGCCTTCGGTCTCCTGAACTCCACTCCGCACAGCGCCCGCATCCCTGGGCGCAGACCCGCCGACGGCACCATCCGCGGCATCCTGGAGGAAATGACATGGGCGAGCCTCATGTCGTGACCCTGCGCGCGACACGCGTGGGCGATCTCGACGCTCTGTTCCGATTCGAGCAGGATCCAGCCGCCGTGCGCATGGCGGCGTTCACCCCGCCCGACCCGAGCGATCGCGCGATGTTCGACGCCCACTGGCGACGACTCCTCGACGACCCGACGGTCGATGCCCGCACGGTGCGGGCCGACGGCGAGATCACGGGCAGCGTCGTCCGGTGGTTCGACGACGGCGTCGCCGAGATCACGTGCTGGATCGACCCCGCCCACTGGGGCGAGGGCATCGCGACGCGGGCGCTGCACCTGTTCATCGACACCCTGCCGCAGCGACCGCTGCGCGCGCGGGTCGCGAGCGACAACGCCCCGTCGATCGCGATCCTCGAGCGCCTCGGGTTCCGTCAGGTCGACGCCGTCACGAGCTTCGCGAACGCGCGCGAGGCCGAGATCGAGGAGCGCATCTACGCGCTCGACTGAGGCGTGCGCCTCTCGTCCGGCGCGAGCTCGAACCTCTGGCGACCCCAACGGAGAAGCTACCAAGCAAGCGACTCGTCGTACTCGGCGTTCGTGAGCTTCTGAACATCATCGAGCGGGAAGTCCGCGACGAGGCGTTTCCTACGGTTGGGGAGCATCGAGTACTCGATATGCGCAATTGCGCCTTCGAAGTCGAACTGAGACGCCTCACCGCTCCAGTACCTCTGAACGCGTTCGTCGGACGCCGAGGAGAGCAGTCTGAGACGGCCACGGCGAAACTCCACGTGGCCACCCGGTTCGATCGCTGCGAAATGAAGTTTTCGGACGGCTCGTCGCTCGCCGTTCAGAGTGAGGTAGCCCTGCACGTTCAAGGCGGCACCGTCTCCATGATTGGCAATGCGCACAGCGACGTTGTGCAAGTCTTCGCCAGCAACGGGATGCTTGGGGTCCGCAAACGCCACATCGAGCGGAACCCAGATGGGACGAGCCTGGTAGGCACGCTTCTGGACGAGCGCCCAGAGGGCGAACACGGCCGCCCCGACTGCCCCGACTGTGATCAGGATCTGACTGACGACCTCCCATGTCGACGGAGCGGAATCGAGCACGGATGCGATCTCGTCAAGCTTGCAGCTCAGGGGGTAGGTCTCACAATCCATCCCGGCACTCTATCGAGAGCCAGAACCGAAACTGGCGCCGCGAATCACTCGACGCCCAGCCGACGCGTCCAAGTGCGAAGCTGCTCCGCCTCCTGGAGTGGGTTGTTCGCTGGGATGGAAGTGCTCAGGGTCAACCGCCCGTGCACGAGTCCGAGAGTACTCGAGCGGCGGACATGATCGCGAAGCGCGCGGATTCAAGTTCTCGCGATGCCTCAGCCGCCCGCGCGGGCCCCGTGCTTGGCCGCGATGCCCGAGATGCGCGACGCGAGCTCGAGGTCGCGCGAAGTGACCCCGCCGACGTCGTGCGAACTCAACTCGAACCCGACGCGGCCCCACCCGAGCTGCACGTCGGGGTGGTGGTTCAACTCGTCGGCGACGAGGGCCACGGCATCGAGCAGGCGCACGGCGCTCGCGAAGTCCGCGGTCGCGTACGTCGCGACGAGCCGGTCGCCGTCATGGACGAAGGCGGAGCCGGCGAGCTCGTCGGCGGTCTCCCCGGGCGAGAGGATGCTTCGTGCGTTCATGCCACCATCCTCTCGTCGGGGCGCCGATGCCGCCACCGTGTTCAGCCAGTGGGCATCGAGCGCCGAGCCGAGCGCGGCCTCACATCATGGTGAGCGCTCGCCCCGGCTCCCGAAGGATCGCGCCGACGTCGGCGAGGAAGCGAGACCCCTGCGCCCCGTCGACCAGTCGGTGGTCGAACGAGAGGCTCAGCGTCATGACCTCGCGGAGGGCGATCTCGCCGCGGTGCTCCCACGGCTGACGGCGCACGGCGCCCATCGCGAGGATCGCCGCCTCCCCGGGGTTCAGGATCGGCGTGCCCGCGTCGATGCCGAACACGCCGATGTTCGTGATCGAGATCGTGCCGCCCGAAAGGTCGGCGGGGCTCGTGCGCCCGGCTCGGGCGGTCTCCGCGAGCGCGGCGATCGCATCGGCGAGCTCGCCGAGCGACATGCGCTCGGCTCCCTTCACATTGGGAACCACGAGACCGCGCTCCGTCGCCGCGGCGATGCCGAGGTTGACACCGCCGAACCGCACGATCTCCTGCGCCTCCTCGTCCCAGCGCGAGTTGACCTCAGGGGTGCGGCGCGCGGCCAGGCACAGGGCCTTCGCAACGACGGTGAGCGGCGTCACCTTGCGACCCGCGAACTCGCGGTCGTCGCGGAGCGCACGGAGCAGTTCCATCGTGGCCGTCACGTCGACGGTCAGGAACTCGGTGACGTGAGGTGCCGTGAACGCGCTCCGCACCATCGCCGCCGCTGTGTGCTTGCGCACTCCCTTGATCGGGATCCTCGTCTCGGCGGGCGTCTCGGCGCGTGCGGGTGCGGTGAGCGACGACACGTCGTCGGGCACGGGCATCGCGAGAGCGGACGCCGCGCGCTCGACGTCGTCGCGCGTGATCAGGCCGCGCTCGCCGCTGCCCTCGATGGTCTCGAGATCGATGCCGAGGTCACGGGCGAGCTTGCGCACGGGCGGTGTCGAGCGGGGTCGCTCGGTGCGATCCGTCGCCGGCGCGGCCGGTCGAGCGGAGCTCACGGATCCGGTCGGCGCTGCCTGTTGCGCCTCGGCTTGCACCTCGGGAACCGGCGGCACGAGGTCGGCTGCGAGCGCCGTGCGGCGGGCGCGACGCTTCGGGCCGCTCTCAGCGCCGGCCCCGTAGCCAACGAGGTTCGGGCCGGGCGCGGCGTCTGCCGCGGCATCCGACTCGGAGCTCGCTGCCGCCTGCGCAGCCTGCCCGGCCTTCGCGGCGGGTGGGTCCGACGAGGTGGCACCCGCGGTCGGCGCCGAGGCCCCGGCATCCGCTTCGCCCGTGTCGCAGGAGAAGAGCGGCGCGCCGACATCGACCGTCTCGCCCTCGGCCGCGTGCAGCGCGGTGATGACGCCGGCATACGGCGACGGCAGCTCGACGACGGCCTTCGCGGTCTCGACGTCGGCGATGATCTGGTTGAGCTCGACCCGGTCGCCCACGGCGACTCGCCAGGCGACGATCTCGGACTCGGTGAGGCCCTCGCCGAGGTCGGGCAGCGGGAAGTCGCGGATCATGCTCACGCCTCGACTCCGCTCAGCGAGTTCGGCCGGCCGAGCACCCGGTCGACCCCGTCGAGGATGCGGTCGAGATCGGGCAGGTGGTGCCGCTCGAGCTTCGCGGGCGGGTAGGGGATGTCGTGGCCGGTGACGCGCACGGGCGCCGCCTCGAGGAATTCGAAGCAGCGCTCGGTGATCGAGGCGGCGAGCTCGGCGCCCACTCCGCCCTGCTGACCGGCCTCGTGCGTGATGACGAGTCGGCCGGTGCGGCGCACGGAGGCCTCGATGGTCGCGTAGTCGACGGGCGCGAGCGATCGCAGGTCGATGACCTCGATCGACACCCCGTCTTCGGCGGCCGCGGTCGCGACGTCGCGCGCCGTCTGCACGAGCGCGCCATAGGTCACGAGGGTGACGTCGTCGCCGGTGGTCACTGTCGTCGCGACGCCCATCGGCCGGGCGTCGGCGAGGCTCGCGGTCTCGTCGACCTCGCCCTTGACGTGGTAGCGGCGCTTCGGCTCGAAGAACAGCACCGGGTCGTCGCTCGCGATCGCCTGGCGCAGCATCACGAACGCATCGGCCGGGTTCGAGCACGCCACGACACGCAGGCCCGCGGTGTGCGCGAAGTACGCCTCCGGCGATTCGGAGTGGTGCTCGGCCGCGCCGATGCCGCCGCCGAACGGCACGCGGATCGTGATCGGCATGTGCACGTTGCCGCGCGAGCGGTAGTGCAGCTTCGCGACCTGGGCGACGATCTGGTCGAAGCCCGGGTAGATGAACCCGTCGAACTGGATCTCGATGACGGGCCGGAACCCGCGGTACGCGAGCCCCACGGCGGTGCCGACGATGCCGGCCTCGGAGAGCGGCGTGTCGACGACGCGCTTCGCCCCGAACTCGGCCTTCAGTCCGTCGGTGACGCGGAACACTCCGCCGAGCGTGCCGATGTCCTCGCCCATGAGCACGACCTTGTCGTCGTCGGCGAGCGCACGGCGGAGTCCGGCGTTGAGGGCCTTCGCGAGAGTGAGGGTCGTCATCGCGTGCCTCCTTCGGTCGAGTCGGATGCCGCGGCATCCGTGCTGCCGTCTGCCGAGGTCCCGTCGAACATCGAGAGGTAGCGCGTGTAGTGGTCGCGCTGGCGCTCGACGTGGCTGTTGGGCTCGGCGTAGACGTGGTCGAAGACGCTCAGCGGTGCGGGATCGGCGAGCGTAGTGATCGCGGCGCGGAGCTCGGCCGCCGCGCGGTCGGCGTCGGCCCCGACCTCTCGCTCGAGGCCGTCGATGTCGACACCGGATGCCTCGAGCAGCGCGAGCACCCGGGCGAGCGGGTCGCGCTCGCGCCACTCGCTGAGCTCGTCGTCGGTGCGGTAGCGCTTGGGGTCGTCGGCCGTCGTGTGCGGGCCCATGCGATACGTGACCGCCTCGATGAACGTCGGGCCGGCGCCGCGACGAGCGCGGTCGAGCGCGATGCGGGTCGCCGCGAGCACCGCGAGCACGTCGTTGCCGTCGACGCGCACGCCCGGCATGCCGAAGCCGTCGGCGCGGCGGGCGAGGTGCTGCTTCGACTGCAGGCCGACGGGCTCGGAGATCGCCCACTGGTTGTTCTGGCAGAAGAAGACGACCGGGGCGTCGAAGCTCGCGGCGAAGACGAGCGCCTCGTTGACGTCGCCCTCGCTCGTGGCGCCGTCGCCGAAGAACGCGATCGCCGCGGCATCCGAGCCCTCCCAGGCCGCGCCCATGGCGTAGCCGGTGGCGTGCAGCGCCTGGGCGCCGATGATGATCTGCGGCACGGCCATGCCGTGCTCGAACGGGTTCCAGCCCGAGGCCGCCGTGCCGCGCCAGACCGAGAGGAGCTCGGCCGGCTCCACGCCGCGCACCCACGCGAGCGCGTGCTCGCGGTAGCTGGAGAAGATGAAGTCGTCATCGCGGAGCGCACGGCCCGAGCCGATCTGCGCGGCCTCCTGGCCGGCGAGCGGCGGCCACAGCCCGAGTTCGCCCTGACGTTGCAGGGCCGTGGCCTCTGCATCGATGCGCCGCACGATCGCCATGTCGCGGTAGAGGCGGCCCAGGGCGCCGAGGTCGATGTCGGCGATCCACGGATCGAAGTCGGCGTTCGCGTGGCGCTCGCCTGTGGGCGTCACCAGCTGCACGAAGTCGTCGTCGGGCCGGGTGAGCTCGCGCTGCGTGAGGAGCCCGGTGGCGTCTCGGTCGGATGGGGTCATCGTCGATCCTCGCTGTCGGCGGGCTCGCTTCGTGGGCTGCCCGCGCCCGGCGGCACTGCCGGATACCCTGAGCGTACGTCGATCTCGCACACAGCTCAACCAACCAAAGTCGCGCTGAGCATGTTGCACGGTCGCAGCACCCCGGTGACTGCTATCGTGTGGCGTTATGACCGGTTACGACGCTGTCGACAAGGCGCTGCTCACGGCGCTCGCTCCCGATCCGAGGGCGACTGTGGTGGCGCTCGCCGATCGCCTCGGCCTCTCGCGCAACACCGTGCAGGCGCGAATGGCACGCCTCGAGGCATCCGGAGCCTTCCTCTCGTTCGAGCGCAGCATGGACCCGGCGCCGCTCGGCTACCCGATCGAGGCGTTCGTCTCCGTGCACGTGCGCCAGAAACTGCTCGGCGAGGTCGTCGACGAGATCGGGCGCATCCCAGAGGTGATCCAGGCGCACGGGCTCTCGGGCTCGATCGATCTGCTCGTGCGGGTCGTCTGCCGCGACGCGCACGATCTCTTCCGCATCGACGGCGAGATCCTCGCGATCGACGGGGTCGAGCGCACCGAGACCTCGCTCGCGATGGGCGAGCTCATCCCCTACCGGCTCGCACCGCTGCTCGAGCGCACGAGCTGAGCCCATGTGCGTCGCGGTGCTCCGCTGCGAACGACTCCCCAGCTTCGTGGACTGGGAGATCCCCGACGTGGAATCGCTGTTCGACGACGACCGACTGCTCATCACGGCGTTCGCCGAACGAGGGGTCGATGCCGAACCGATCGCGTGGAGCGATGCGGCAGTCGCTTGGGACATGTACGACGCCGTGATCCTCCGCAGCACCTGGGACTACGTCGATCGACTGCCACAGTTCCTGGAGGTGATCGACGCCATCGAGCGCTCGAGCGCCGCACTGCTGAATCCCGCCGAGACCGTGCACTGGAACGCCGACAAGCACTACCTCGACGACCTCCGACGCATGGGGGTTCCGATCGTTCCGCTCATCCGCGGCACACCGGCGGCAGCGGCGCGCCTCATCGCGGAGATCACCGAGAGCGGATGGGACGAGCTCGTCGTGAAGCCCGCGGTCGGAGTCGGTGGCGCGGGGGTCGCTCGCGCGACCGCCGCGACCCTCGAGCGCGCGCTCGACGCATTCCTGCCTGAGACCGAGGTCATGGTGCAGCCCTTCGCCGCGGCGATCCTCGACGAGGGCGAGTCGTCATTCGTCTTCATCGGCGACTCGCTGAGCCATGTATTGCGCAAGCGGCCCGCGGCCGGGGACTTCCGCGCGCACGGCATCTACGGCGGCATCGTCGAGGCGATCGATGCCGCAGAGTCGGATATCGCGCAGGTGCGGTCGATGCTCGCTCGCCTGCCGTTCGACCTGCACTACGCACGAGTCGACGTCGTGCGCGTCGACGGCCGGCTCGCCGTGCTCGAGCTGGAACTCGTCGAACCGATGCTCTACTTCAGGCTCGCGCCGGGCAGCGCGGCGAGGTTCGTCGACGCGACCCTCACGCGGCTCGCATCGGGACACGTGCAGCGCTGATCGAGTTGCAAAGGAATTTCTGCAAACAAACTCTTGCAAAGAAATCTTTGCAGCGGTATCTTTGCAACATGGCATCCACGACCCCTGACGACATCGCGGCACAGCCGAGCAGCACCCGCCACCCCGGCATCGATCACGTGCTGCCGTCGGCGAGCCTCAAGTCGCTGGCGCATCCCCTGCGAGTGCGCATCTACGACGAGCTCTCGGCGTACGGCCCCCTCACCGCGAGCGGGCTCGGCGAGCGACTCGGCGAGTCGAGCGGCTCGACGAGTTACCACCTGCGTCAGCTCGAAGGCGCCGGCCTCGTGCGTGAAGACACCACGAGGGGCAAGGGTCGCGAGCGCTGGTGGGAGCGCACGCCGGGATCGATCTCGATTCCCGACGCCAGGTCACTGCCGCCGGGCAGCGCCGACCGCCTCGCCGTCAAGCTCGTCGAAGACGAGTGGTTCCGCACCAGAGAGCAGAACTTCCGCGAGTTCCTCACCGAGGGCGAGCATGTGTTCGACGAGGCCTGGCTCGACGTCGCGACGAGCGACACCATCAACCTGCGCCTGACGCCCGAGCAATTGAGCGGCCTCGTCGCCGACATCGACACGGCGATCGCGAAGTACGTCGCCGCGTACAAGGGCACCCCATCGGTCGGTTCCCGGCCCGTGCAGCTCCACATCAATGCGTTCCCGCTCGTGCGCGGGGAGCCGACCGGCGACACCTCGAAGAACGACACCTCACCGAAGAACGACACCTCTCCGAAGGAGGAACGATGACCACTCTCCTCTCCCCCGATTCCAGGCTCCTCTCCGGCTGGGCGGTGCGCGGCGGACTCGGCCTCGCGAGCTGGGGCCTGCAGCGCGAGGCACGGCGCAACGATCGCGACCGGCTGCAGCGCCGCATCGATGCTCGTGCCACCGCCGAGGCGGCACTCGCCGAGCGCGACGCGCTGCACCGCAGCGCAGGCTTCCTGCCCATGTGAACGGCACCGGCCGAGAACGACGGATGCCCCGCCCGAACGAATCGGGCGGGGCATCCGCTGTACTTCCTGCGACCTACGCGTCGGCGCCCTCTGCGGGCTCCTCGGCGTGCGTGCCTGCGGTCTCGCGACCCTCGGTGTCGGCGTCTTCGGCCAGCACCGGGGCGAGCGACAGCTTGCCGCGGTCGTCGATCTTCGTGATCTCGACGAGGATCTTCTGGCCGACGCCGAGCACGTCTTCGACGTTCTCGACGCGCTTGCCACCGGCGAGCTTGCGCACCTCGCTGATGTGCAGCAGGCCATCCTTGCCCGGGAGCAGCGAGACGAACGCACCGAACGCCGCGATCTTGACGACGGTTCCGAGGAACTGCTCGCCGACCTCGGGGTTCGTCGGGTTCGCGATCGCGTTGACCTGGGCGCGGGCGGCCTCGGCCGAGGGGCCGTCGGTCGCGCCGATGTAGACGGTGCCGTCCTCCTCGATGGAGATGTCGGCGCCGGTCTCGTCCTGGATCGCGTTGATCGTCTTGCCCTTCGGGCCGATCAGCTCGCCGATCTTGTCGACGGGGATCTGCACCGAGATCACGCGGGGCGCGGTCGGAGCCATCTCGTCGGGGCCGTCGATGGCGGCGTTCAGCACGGCGAGGATCGTCGTGCGGGCGTCCTTCGCCTGCGTCAGCGCGCCGGCGAGCACCGAGGCGGGGATGCCGTCGAGCTTCGTGTCGAGCTGGATCGCCGTGACGAACTCCGACGTGCCGGCGACCTTGAAGTCCATGTCGCCGAGGGCGTCTTCGGCACCGAGGATGTCGGTGAGGGCCGCGTAGCGCGTCTCGCCGTTCACGGTGTCGGAGATGAGGCCCATCGCGATGCCGGCGACGGGTGCCTTCAGGGGCACACCGGCGTTCAGCAGGGCGAGCGTCGAGGCGCAGACCGAGCCCATCGACGTCGAGCCGTTGGAGCCGAGCGCCTCGGAGACCTGGCGGATCGCGTAGGGGAACTCCTCGCGCGTGGGCAGCACCGGCACGAGCGCGCGCTCGGCGAGTGCGCCGTGCCCGATCTCGCGACGCTTCGGCGACCCGACGCGACCGGTCTCACCGGTCGAGTAGGGCGGGAAGTTGTAGTTGTGCATGTAGCGCTTCTTGGTGACCGGGCTCAGCGAGTCGATCGACTGCTCGAGCTTCAGCATGTTCAGCGTGGTGATGCCCATGATCTGGGTCTCACCGCGCTGGAAGATCGCCGAACCGTGCACGCGGGGCACGACCTGCACCTCGGCGTCGAGCGGGCGGATGTCGGCGAGGCCGCGGCCGTCGATACGGACGCCCTCCTCGAGCACTCGCGAACGCACGACGTGCTTCGTGACCGACTTGTACGCGGCGGAGACCTCGGCGTTGGCGGAGGCGGGAAGCTCCCCGGCCTCGACCTTGGCCGCGACCTGCTCCTTGACGCGCGACTTCAGCGCGTCGTCGGCGTCCTGGCGCTCGACCTTGCCGGCGATCTGGTAGATGCCCTTGAGCTCCTCGAGCGCGAGCGTCTCGACGACGGCCTTCGTCTCAGCCTGGTAGGGCGGGAACGTCGGGTAGTCGGCGGTCGGCTTCGCGGCGGTCTTCGCGACCGACTGCTGCGCCTCGACGAGCTGCTTGATGAAGGGCTTCGATGCTTCGATGCCCTGCGCGATGACGGCCTCGTCGGGCTTGACCCCGCCGGCCTGGATGAGGTTCCACGCGTTGTCGGTGGCCTCGGCCTCGATCATCATGATCGCGACGTCCTGCGAGCCGTCGGCCTCGGTGACCACGCGACCGGCGACGACCATGCTGAACACGGCGTCTTCGATCTGCGAGTACTTCGGGAACGCGACCCACTGGCCGTCGATGAGCGCGACGCGCACGCCGCCGACCGGGCCCGAGAACGGCAGGCCCGAGAGCTGCGTCGAGAGCGACGCCGCGTTGATCGCGAGCACGTCGTAGTACTCGTCGGGCTCGATAGCGAGCACGGTGACGACGACCTGCACCTCGTTGCGGAGGCCCTCGACGAACGAGGGACGCAGGGGGCGGTCGATCAGGCGGCAGGTGAGGATCGCCTCGGTCGAGGGACGGCCCTCGCGACGGAAGAACGAGCCCGGGATGCGGCCGGCGGCGTACATGCGCTCTTCGACGTCGATCGTGAGCGGGAAGAAGTCGAAGTGCTCCTTCGGCTGCTTGGAGACCGAGGTCGCCGAGAGCAGCATGGTCTCTTCGTCGATGTAGGCGACGGCGGAACCCTGCGCCTGCTGCGCGAGTCGTCCGGTCTCGAAGCGGATGGTGCGGGTGCCGAACTTGCCATTGTCGATGACGGCTTCGGCGAACGTGATTTCAGGACCTTCCAAGAGGTCGTCTCCTTTGTTTACCGTCGCACCCCGTGTGGGCGCGACTCATCCAGAGGAGCAGGAACAGGCAATACGAATCGCGTCGGTCGACGCGTTCACGCTGGCCACCAGTAGAAGTCCACCAAGCCCTCGCTTGGTAATCCACCACAGGGGACCAGCTTCCTGCCGGCCTGCTCCAGCGATCGCCCGCACGAAACGCACGGGCAACCTCCCCCAATGCTAGCAGAGCGAAGGTTTTCGGCCGGTGAACAGCGGATGTCGCGTGGCGAGCGCTCCTCCGGCGCCGCTCGGGCGTGCGCGAGCGCGAGGCATCCGTGACAGACTCGAAGGCATGAGTTCCGACGAGCAGACCAACCAGGGCCCGTCCGACGAGGCGAAGCGAAAGTTCCGCGAGGCCCTCGATCGCAAGAACAACGCCGCCAAGAAGCGCTCGGGCGAAGCCCACCTCGATGGCGGCGGCGCCGCCCAGCACACGCAGGGCCCGGCCGACCACAAGCGCGAGTTCCGCCGCAAGAGCGGCTGATCGGGCCTCACTCCTCCAGCGTCGCCCTCGGAGCGGCGGCGATCGGCGACGGCTCCGGCCGGTGATCGATGGCCGGCACGATGACGGGCAGCAGGCGCGCTCGCTTCGGCGCCCGCCCGTCGCCCGCCGCCCGGCCGGCGAGACGACGGCGCAGCCACGGCACCGCATGCCGCAGCAGCCACTCGGCATCGCCGACCGCGGTGCGGCCGGGTTCGTCCTCCTGCTCGTGCACGGCGCGCTCGAGTTCGCCGAGCACGCTCGCATCCTGCACTCCGAGCACCCGCGCCGCGGCGTAGGCGATGCCGCGGTGCCCGGCGGCGTTCAGATGCACGCGATCCTCGGCCCACCGCTCGTCGTCGACGAGTTCGGGGCGGTCGTCGACATCGAGGAGCATCGAGCCCGTCGCCTCGGCGAGCTCGCGCAGCCTCGCGTTGTAGACGCGGAAGCGACGCATGAAGAACCGCGTCGCGGGCCGGTGCGGGAGGAACGGCGTCACGAGCAGCACATCGCACCCCGCCGACCGCAGCTTCGAGACGGCGGCGCCCAGGTCGCGCGCGAGCGCTTCGGGGTCCGCTCGGCGGCCCACGAGGTCGTTGGCGCCGATGAGCACCGAGACGAGGTCGGCGCCGAGGGCGGCCGCCTGCGGCAGCTGCACGTCGATCGCGTCGCGCACCTTGCGGCTCCGCACCGCGAGGTTCGCATACGCGACCGGCTCGCCCTCCGAACTCGTGACGGCGATGAGCATCGCGAGGCGGTCGGCCCAGCCGCGGTACTCCCCCGCTGGCACGCGCGAGGTGTCGCAGAGACCTTCGGTCAGCGAGTCCCCGACGGCGACGTAGCGGCGCCAGCTTCGCGGCACCGCTGCAGGTGAGAGCCCGGCCGAGGGCGGGGCGGATGCCGCGGCGCTCGTGTTCCGGTCGAGTGGCGCCGGCGTCGCGACATCCGTCGCCCCGGCCGACGACCGCCTCGCGACCGACGACCGGGTCGCGACCGGCGCCCGCCCCATCGCCGTCTCGTAGTGGCCGATGAGCTCGTCGCCGAGGCGATCCCATCCGCGGCCGGTGACGGAGTCGCGCGCGCGTTCGCCGAACGCCCGTCGCTTCGCATCGTCGCCAGCGAGGTCGCGCACGCGATCGCGCAGGTCGTCGAGGTCGCCCGGGCGGTAGAGCCATCCGTTCGCACTGTTCTGCACGAGGTCGACCGGTCCGCCGCGGCCGGTCGCGACGACCGGCACGCCGCTCGCCATCGCCTCCTGCACGGTCTGGCAGAACGTCTCGCTCTCGCCAGGGTGCACGAACACGTCGAGGCTCGCCATCGCCCGTGCGAGGTCGTCGCCGCCCAGGAACCCGGTGAACCGGGCGTCGGGCAGCGCGCGTTCGAGCTGTGCGCGCGAGGGTCCCTCGCCGATGACGACGAGCCGCACGCCCGGCAGCGCGGTGATCGCCCGAAGGTCCTCGACCTGCTTCTCGGGAGCAAGGCGTCCGACGTAGCCGACGAGCACTTCACCACCCGGAGCCATCTCTCGGCGCCAGGCCTCGTCGCGCCTCGACGGCGAGAAGCGTTCGGCGTCGACCCCGCGACGCCAGAGCCGCAGGCGGTCGACGCCGAGCGACTCGAGGCGCTCGACCGCCGACGACGACGGCGCGAGGGTCAGGGTGGCGCGCCGGTGCAGCCGTGCGAGGTGGCGGGTGAGCGCCGGTGCGGCGCCCGGCACGCCGTAGCGTTCCGCGTACGACGGGATGTCGGTCTGGTAGACCGCGACGCTCGGGATGCCGAGCGACTCGGCGGCGAGCACTCCGCGCCAGCCGAGCACGAACGGCGAGGCGAGGTGCACGACGTCGGCATCGTGCGCGCGCATCACCTCGGCGAGCCGGTGCGCACCAGCGAGCGTGACGCGCACGTCGGGGTAGCTCGGCAACGGCACCGACGGCAGCAGCACCGCACGGGCGCCGTACAGGGTGTGGTCGATCGGCCCCGAGCGCGGGGCGATCACGAGGGCCTCGTGCCCCCGGCGCTCGAGGTGGCGCAGCGCTTGCAGCAGCGAGTGCGTCACGCCGTTCATGTGCGGGAGGAACGATTCTGCGAGGAGGACGACCTTCACGCCTCCAGCGTGCGGCCGGCGGCACCGCCCGCTCGCCGGAATCGCGCCCGAACACCGAGGATTCATCGAGTCGTCGGACGTTGTTCGCCGCGTGGTCGCCGGACGGAGCGGGGCGGCTCGGCCGCCGCATCCGTCAAGCCCTCGCTTTCCTCCGCCCCGAGGCGGATGATGGGCGAGTACGCAACACCCATCGTTCAAGGAGGAATTCCATGGCTTCCGTCGCACGAGTCACCACCATCTCGGTCCGGTCTGAGACCAGCTTCGAAGACGCGGTCGCGGCCGGCGTCGCCCGAGCCTCGGAGACGCTGCGCAACGTGAGCGGCGCCTGGGTGAAGGAGCAGAAGGTCGAAGCCACCGACGGCAAGATCACCGCTTGGTCGGTCGTGCTCGAAGTGAGCTTCGTGCTCGACGACTGACCGCATGCGGCACATCGCCGCAGCGCGACATCCGCCGTTCACCTCGACCGTCTAGAACGGGGGCATGAACGACGCGTGGATCGGCGACGTCGCGGCATCCGCGTGGCTCGTGCCCATCCTTTTCGCGCTCGTCGTCGGCGACGCGTTCCTCGTGGTGCTGCCGAGCGAGGCGGCGGTCGTCGCGCTCGCCGCGCTGTCGACGTCGACGGGCTCCCCGTCGCTCGTGGCGATCATCCCCGTCGCGGCCGCGGGCGCAGTCGTGGGCGACGGGCTCTGCTACTTGATCGGGCGACGGATCGGGCTCGATCGCTGGCACTGGCAGCGCACAGGCCGGATCGGCACCGCGATCACGCGGGTTCGCTCGGCCGTGCACCGGCGGACCGCCGTGCTCGTCTTCACGGCACGGTACGTGCCGTTCGCCCGCATCGCAGTGAACCTGGCTGCGGGGGCGGGCCGCGTGCCCCTGCGCCGCTACTTTCCGCTGTCGATCGCGGCCGGAATCGCGTGGGCCGTCTTCAACGTGTCGATCGGCGCCGTGGTGGGTGAACTGCTCGGCGATTCACCGCTCGTCGCGATCGCGATCTCGGTGCCCACCGCGATCGTGCTCGGGCTCGCCGTCGACCGCGTGCTGGCGAGCCTCGATGCTCGTCGCGCATCGAGGCTCGCCGGTCTCGCCGATTCGGCTGAAGCACCGCCCGGCCCGGTCACTCCCCCGTGAGACCGCCGATCAGGTGACCGAAGGGCCGGTCGAGGGCGAAGGGGTCCCTGACGTTCGCCGAGCGGTCGCTCGCGGCGACGAGCGCGGCGAGCTCGCCCGAGGCCCGGTCGATGCGCGCCGGCAGCGTCTTCACGCTGTCGGCCGACTCGCCCCAGTCGCCGGTCGCGGCGAAGACGCCCGTCGGCGCGACGATCGCGTGCAGGTAGGTGAACATCGGCCGCAGCGCGTAGTCGAGCGCGAGCGAGTGCCGCGGCGTGCCCGCGGTGGCGCCGATCACGACGGGCAGCTCGGCGAGCGCGGCGCTGTCGATCACGTCGAAGAAGGACTTGAACAGCCCCGAGTAGCTCGTCGTGAAGATCGGCGTGACGGCGATGAGCCCGTCGGCGCCGGTGACGGCCTCGATGACGGCCTCGAGCTTCGGGCTCGGGAAGCCCGTCAGCATGTGGTTCATGATGTCGGTCGCGACATCCCGAAGCTCGAAGGTCTCGACCGTCGTGTCGATGCCCTGCTCGGCGAGCTTCGCCACGGTGGCGTCGCTCAGCTTGTCGGCGAGCATGCGCGTCGACGAGGGCTGGCTGAGCCCGGCGGAGACGACCGCCAGTGTGCGGGTGGTCATGGTCAGGCTCCCTTCACGGCTGCGGCGCCGAACGCGGCGCCCTTCGGCGACGACTCGTTCGTGCCGCCGGCGGCCTTCGCGGCGTTGCGCGAGGCGACGAGCGACTCGTGCGTCGGGGCATCCGGAACCGTCTCTGGGCGGTTCTTCGCGAACTCGCGCCGCAGCACCGGCACGACCTCGGAGCCGAGCAGGTCGAGCTGCTCGAGCACGGTCTTCAGCGGCAGGCCGGCGTGGTCCATGAGGAAGAGCTGGCGCTGGTAGTCGCCCACGTAGTCGCGGAAGCCGAGCGTCTTGTCGATGACCTCCTGCGGGCTGCCGACCGTGAGCGGAGTCTGCGAGGTGAACTCCTCGAGGCTCGGGCCGTGACCGTAGACCGGCGCGTTGTCGAAGTAGGGGCGGAACTCGCGCACAGCGTCCTGCGAGTTCTTGCGCATGAACACCTGGCCGCCGAGTCCGACGATCGCCTGCTCGGCCGTGCCGTGCTCGTAGTGCTCGAAGCGCTGCCGGTAGAGCGCCACCATGCGCTGGGTGTGCGAGGCGGGCCAGAAGATGTGGTTCGCGAAGAAGCCGTCGCCGTAGTAGGCGGCCTGCTCCGCGATCTCGGGGCTGCGGATCGAGCCGTGCCAGACGAACGGGGGCACGTCGTCGAGCGGGCGCGGGGTCGACTGGAAGCCCTGCAGCGGCGTGCGGAACTGCCCCTCCCAATCGACGAAGTCCTCGCGCCACAGGCGGTGCAGCAGGTTGTAGTTCTCGAGGGCGAGGTTGATGCCCTGGCGGATGTCCTTGCCGAACCACGGGTACACGGGGCCCGTGTTGCCGCGGCCGAGCATGAGGTCGACGCGGCCGTCGGCGACGTGCTGGAGCATCGCGAAGTCTTCGGCGATCTTCACGGGGTCGTTCGTCGTGATGAGCGTCGTGGACGTCGTGAGCTGGATCTTCGACGTCTTCGCGGCGATGTAGGCCAGCGTCGTGGTCGGCGAGGAGGAGAAGAAGGGCGGGTTGTGGTGCTCGCCGAGCGCGAAGACGTCGAGGCCGACCTCTTCGGCGTGCTGGGCGATCGTCAGCACGTCGGTGATGCGCTCGTGCTCGCTCGGCGTTCGCCCCGTCGTCGGGTCTTGAGTGATGTCGCTGACGGTGAAGATTCCGAACTGCATGGTGCCCTCCTGGGCTCATCCTCTTGGGAGTTCCGCTTTGCATGCTTTTGCATACATCAGGGCCAACGGATGCCCCCTGCACAGTATTCCCGATCGGTTCTCACTGCACCTGCAGGCGTGCACCCGGCATCAGCCGTGCACCGGACGCGCGAACGGGCGGGCAGGCCCACGGCCTGCCCGCCCCTGAAACCGGGTCGCGCCGGTGTCAGTCGATCTCGTCGTGTTCGTGACCGTGGTCGGGCGAGAGCCCGCCGCCACCCGGCAGATTGACCGTGCCCTCGGGGCCGGCCGGTGCCGGCAGCATGAACTTTCCGGGCACCTTCGTGCCGACCACGCCGTTCACCGTCTCAGTGGAGTAGGCATAGGTCAGCACCGCCGTCGCGATCGCGTCGGAGTTGACGTCGAGCGCATCGAGCGCGAGGTTGTCGATCGTGTCGCACACGAGGTGGTAGCACGGGTCGTACTGCGCACCCGCGGTGCCACCCCAGATCGACGCCTGCTGCTCGGTCTTCACGACTTCGGCGCCGGTGAACAGGCCGCCCGCGGGCACCCCGTTCTGGATGAACGCCTGGTAGTCGCTGCGACCGCTGAACTCGGCATCGTCGTAGGGCACGCCGGCCCAGGTGTAGTAGCTCTCGAAGAGGTCCTCGATCTGCACCGACCCCTCGGGCACGACGACGGGCGCGGGCCAGCCGGACTCGTCGCCGTCGTACACCATGAAGATGTAGTTGGGCGAGGCCACCATGTCGAAGTTCAGGTACAGCGCGACCTCGCCGAGCGTGCCGGCTGCCACCTGATCGGCGACGTAGGCCCGCGAGCCGAGCAGTCCGCTCTCTTCAGCACCCCACCATGCGAACCGGAGGGTGTTCTCGGGCTTCAGCTTCGAGATCTGCTGCGCGATCTCGAGCAGCGCCGACGAGCCGCTGCCGTTGTCGTTGATGCCCGGGCCGGCCTGCACCGAGTCGAGGTGCGCTCCAGCCATCACGACGTTGCCGTCGTTGCTGCCCGGCAGTTCGGCGATCACGTTCACCTGGGGCCGCGACTCGGGCGAGGAAACCACGACGTGCGCGGTCGAACCCGCCTGCGCGAGCAGGGCGCCGTCGGCGAAGCTCGCACCCACGACCGGGATGGACAGCGGCGTCTGGTTGACACCGAACAGCGTGCCGGTCAGGAGTCCGGAGCGGAGGTCGGTGTTGCCCTGGTTGAACATGATGACGGCCGCGGCCCCGGCCTCCTGCGCATTGATCGCCTTCACGCCGAACTCGCACGTGCCACGCTGGATGAGCGCGATGGAACCGGCCGGGAAGCCGACGAAGTCGCTGTCTTCGCAGCCGCTCGTGACGGGATCGCGCGGGGGTGCGAGCACGATGTCGACGGGAACCACGTTGCCGGTGACATCGCCGTAGCCCGTGCCCGTGAAGACCGCCGACTCATACGTTGCCGCAGGGCCGGGTGTGAGTTGTTCCAGCACGGGCGGCGGCACGTACGTGAAGTCGAACTCGTCGAGCTCGACGTTCCACCCGGCGGCCTCGAGCGTCTCGACGACGTAGTCGACGCTCTCGGTGTAGCCCGACGTACCGGCGGCACGGTTGCCGCCGTTGGCATCGGCGATGGCCTGCAGCGCCTGCTGATGCTCGAGCACGCCGTCGACACGAACGCACTCGAGGAGCTTCTCGTAGGTGTTGTTCGTTCGGTCGTCGCACCCGGCTCCCGACGGCGCCGCCAGCGCCGCACCGGTCGGTACGAGCACCAGCCCGGCGACCGCCGCGGTAGCGATCGCCGCCGTCCTGGCGCGCCTGGAAAGTGTTGCAGATGGGTACATCGTCTCCCCTTCCGTGCCGGTTCGTCTCCGTTGACCCCCGGTCGCGGGCCAGCATATGTGGAACCTCGCGCAGAAGACAGCCCCCGTTTCCGAATCGGCCGCAGCGACGCACGGATCGAGCGTGGCGCGACCGCTGCGTGGCTAGACTCGCCGTGATGGGCACGATTTCGGTCATCATTCCGAGCCTGAACGACGCGGACTTCCTCGCCGCGTGCCTCGATGCGCTCGCGAGTCAGACGCGTCGCCCAGACGAGGTCATCGTCGTCGACAACGGCTCGACGGATGCCACGACCGAGGTCGCCCTCGCTGCGGGCGCACGCGTGGTGCACGAGCCGCTGCGCGGCATCTGGCCGGCGACGGCCGCGGGATTCGACGCGGCATCCGGTGACCTGCTCGCCCGCCTCGATGCCGACTCGGTGCCGGCACCCGACTGGGTGGCCGAGATCGAGCGGCGCATGGCCGCCTCCGACCGGCCCGCGGTCGTCACGAACGGCGGCCTGTTCTACGGGCGCAACCCGGTGGTGCGCTGGATCGCGCGGAACATCTACATCGGCGGCTACTTCACGGTGATCGGCGCGCTGCTCGGGCATCCGCCGATCTTCGGCTCGAACTACGCGATGCGCACCGACGCCTGGGCGAGGCTCCGCGACCTCGTGCACCGCGATCGCGCCGACGTGCACGACGACCTGGACCTCGCGTGGTGGATGCAGCCCGGCATGACGGTCGTGCGCGACCGGCGCATGCTCGTGGGCGTCTCGGCGCGCCCGTTCGACACCTTCGACGGCCTCGCCCGGCGCGTCCGCATGGCGTTCCACACGATGTCGGTCGAGTCGCGCGAGTGGCCGCCGCTGACCCGACTGTCCGAGCGGCGTCGCGCGCCGGTGTGGGTGTGGGAGGCATCGCCCGCGGATCTCGACGGAGCCGAGCCCTCCGACGCCGACGGCGACGAGCCGCTGCCGGCGTGAGGCCGGCCGCGGACGCCCGCCGGTCGCCACTCGCCGCTACGGCGTGAGTTCCGTCGCCTCGAAGAGCGCGAGCATGTCGCGCACGAGCTGGTTCGGCGCGGTCTCGCACGGACTGTGCCCGGTGGGATACACCGACAGATGCGCACCGATCTCGCGCGCGAAGCGTTCGTGCAGTTCTCGCGGCCAGAGATCGTGTTCCCCGACTGCGACGAGCTTCGGCACGGTCGACGCCGCGAGTTCCGCCCGAAGGTCGGGGGTCTCCATCATGAGCGCGATGATGTCGTCGACACTCTCGCGCCGGGTGAGCGCGAAGCGGTCGCGCACGAACTGGAGCCTGCGCGGCGGCACCCGATTGAGGTTGTTGCGGATGCCCCAGAGCATGAGCCCGGCACCCTGACGCGGCGAGGTGAAGGCGCTGATCGGCCCGATGCGCTTGACCCCTCGGAACGCCTGCCCCGGCTCGGGCGGGGCGCTGAGCAGCGTGAGGCTCGCGAAACGATCGGGTCGCTCGAGCAGCGCGCGCTCGGCGAGCGTGCCGGCGAAGCTGTAGCCGAGCACGTGCGCCGGGGCGGTGCCGTCGTCGAGCACGGCCAGCAGGTCGTCGAGGAAGAGGCGTTCGTCGTAGCGCTGCCGCGGCGGGTCGAGGTTCCACGGCCCGGCGCGCCACGACTCGTACTGCCCGGCGAGGTCGAAGGACTCGACGCGGTACCCGGCCTCAGCGAAGAGCGGCATCATGAGCACGAAGTCCTCTTTCGACCCCGTCGCGCCCGGCACGAGCACGACGCGCGGGGCCGTCGGCGCACCCAGCGCGACACGAGCGAGGCTGCCGCTCGGCGCCTCGAAGATCGAGTGCTCGGCGCCCTCGGGGAAGACCCGCCAATCGAGGTCGGGGATGGCATCGTCGGCCTCCCGCGCTGCGTCCGGCGGTTGAGCTGACCCGTGCGGACGTGCGGCATCGACCGCGACATCCGGTTCCGACGATTCGTCGGCGACCGAGCCGCGGCGACGGAACGAACCGAGTGCGCCTCCGAATGCGACCACGGCTTCACGATACCGGCGCCGCCCCGCTGCGGCGCGGAACTCCCGTCCGAAGCGGACGCGCGTCGGCGGCTGCATCGCGCATCGCGCACCGGGCATCGCGCGGCTCGGCGCACAGCTCGCGCAGAGCGAACACCGGGCGGGCCCACAGCGACCGCGCTTAGGCTTGGGGGCATGGCTACCGTGGCGCTCACCCTGGACACCTTCGAGAAGACGATCCTCGAAGGCGGTACCGTCTTCGTCGACTTCTGGGCCGGCTGGTGCGGCCCGTGCCTCCAGTTCGCGCCGAACTACGAGGCCGCCGCCGAGGCGAACCCCGACTTCACCTTCGCGAAGGTCGACACCGAAGACCAGCAGCAGCTCGCCGCGGCCATGAACATCACGTCGATTCCGACGATCATGGCCTTCAAGGACGGCATCGGCGTCTTCGCCCAGGCCGGCGCACTGCCGCGGCCGATGCTCGACGAGCTCATCTCGCAGGTGCGGGCGCTCGACATGGAGCAGGTGCGGGCGGATCTCGCCAAGCAGGAGTCCGACGAGGCTTCCGAGGCTTCGGCCTGAGCGGTCACTCCCCCGCTGCGCCGACGCGCTCGAGGCCGCTGAGGTCGAGCTCGACACCGTAAGGCCGCGAACCACCCGTGATGAGGGCCGGCACCCGAACGTAGCGACCGTGCTCGCGCATGCCGTCGAGGAGGTCGCGCCACCGGTCGTCGGCTGCCGGGCTCAGGAAGCCCGCGTGACGCGGCCGATCGCCGCCCGCGAGCTGCACGCCGATGCGATACCGCCGCGACAGCCACCTGCTCGCACGGGGCACGAGCACCGCATGCTGTTCGGGTCCGCCGTGCAGCCGCGCGAGTTCGATCGCCGGCTGGTGCCGGTGCGCGTCGGCGACGGGCGCCACAGCGCGCACCTCTCGATCGACGCGGGGTGCGTCGACGATCTCGAGCCCGTCGAGGGTCGTCAGGTCGCCCCATTGATCGGGGTTCGAGCGCCGCGAGCCGCGCACGAGGCCGAGGATCAGCCACGCGACTGCTGCCGCCAGAATCGCGAGGAACGGCCAGAGCAGCCACGGCGGACCGTCGGGTCGCACGACCCCCGTCAGCAGCAGCAGCACGAACACGACGAGGTACGGGAGCGGCTCCCAGGCGAGAAACGGCTTCGAACGGGGCGCGGGCATGTGGTTCAGGCTATCGCGGGCGCGGATGCCGCTTCGCCCGCCGGATGCCTCAGTCTCGAGTCAGCGCAGCCGCTGTATGAGCTCGGCCACCTCGTCGAGCACGGACTCGTCGCCCGCGTAGAGGCCGTGCTCGCGCGGCCAGTGCGCGACGACATCGGTGAAGCCGAGTTCGGCGGCACGCCCGACGGCGTCTTCGAACGCGGCGGCGCTCTCGAGGCTGTAGCGCGGTTCGGAGTCGAGCGAGAGGATGCGTTCGAGGCTCGACGGGTCGCGCCCTTCGCGAGCGCAGGCGTCGTCGAGGCGCGCGCTCAGCTCGGCGAGGCGCTGCCACCAGGCATCGGTGTCGTCGACGGTGCCGCCGGTCGTCACCCAGCCGTCGCCGAGGCGCGCGACGAGGTCGAGCCCCTTCGGGCCCTCGGCCGCGAGGTGCAGCGGCATGCGCGGCCGCTGCGCCGGTTCGCCGACCATGCGTGCGCCCGACGCCGTGAACCACTCGCCCTCGAACGAGATGCCGCCGGAACCAGGCGGCTCGAAGCGCAGCAGCACGTCGAGGGCCTCGGCGAACTCGACGAACCGAGCAAGGCGCTGCCGCGGCGTGTACTCAGCCTGGCCGAGCACGAAGGCGTCGAACCCCGTGCCGCCCGAACCGAGCCCGAGCAGCAGTCGGCCACCCGAGATCTGGTCGAGCGTCGCGACATCCTTCGCGAAGGGCACCGGATGCCGGTAGTTCGGGCTGGCGACGAAGGTGCCGAGCCCGATGCGCTCGGTGACCATCGCGGCCGCCGTGAGGGTGGGCACGGTGGCATGCCAGCGTTCACCGGCGAGCCCCCGCCACGAGAGGTGGTCGTAGGTCCACGCGTGGTCGAACCCGAGTTCCTCGGCGCCCCGCCAGTAGTGCACCGCCTCGGGCCAGTCGTACTGCGGGAGGATGATCACGCCGAATCGCATGATCAGAGTCTAGGCAGTGCACTCCTGGGCGGTGAGCCCGCCGCTCACCGCGTGAGCGGCCCCACCGCGACATCGAGCGCCTGCCGCAGGTCGGCGATCAGGTCGTCGGCGTCTTCGAGGCCGATCGAGAACCGCAGGTGCCCGTACTTCTTGAACCCGTCGGGGTAGAACGCGACGCGCGGCCCCGTCGTGCCGACGTGCACGATCAGGGACTCGTCGTGCCCGAGCGAGACCGCGGACGTCACGATGTGGAGCGCCGCCACGAAGGCGTTCTGCACCTCGGGTCCGCCGTCGACGGCCAACGACATGACCCCGCCGTAGGCGCCGCCGAACTGGACCGTGGCGAGCTCGTGCTGCTCGTGCCCGGCGAGCCCCGGGTAGGCGACGAACGCCACACGCGGGTCGGCGTCGAGCGCTTCGGCAACGCGCAGCGCCGTCGCGAACGTCTGCCGCAGGCGGAGCGGCAGCGTCACCGAGCCGCGCATGATGAGCCACGCGTTGAACGGGCTGATGACACCGCCGACGTCGACCATCGCATCGGCCTTCAGCTGCGCGATGAGCTCGCGCCGACCGGTGACGGCACCGCCCATGGCGTCGCCGTGGCCGTTGATGTACTTCGTGAGCGAGTGCACCGAGAGGTCGGCGCCGTGGTCGAGCGGGCGGAAGAACGGCGGCGGGGTGAACGTCGAGTCGACGCTGAGCAGGGCACCGGCGTCGTGCGCGATCGCGGCGACGCCCGCGACATCCGTCACCTTCGTCGTGGGATTCGCGATGGCCTCGATGTGCACCAGGCGGGTGTTCGGGCGAAGCGCCGCGCGCACGGCGGTGAGGTCGCTCGTGTCGACGAAGTCGGCCTCGATTCCGTACTTCTCGGGGAACAGCTCGGTGAAGAGCCGGTAGGTCGCCTCGTACGAGACATCCGAGACGATCACGTGGTCGCCCGACTTCAGGAAGGTGAAGAAGACGGCGTGCAGCGCCGCGACCCCGCTCGCGAGCACGACCGAGTCCTCGCCGTGCTCGAGCACGGCGAGCTTCGCCTGCAGCCCGAGCTGGTTCGCCCCCGAGTTGCGCGTGTACAGCGGCTTCTCGGTGCCCGACCAGCTCATCGTCGACGGATCTTCGGGCAGTGCGTAGGAGTTCGCCATCACGATCGGCGTGCGGATCGCCCCTGAACCGCCGTCGACGGCGTTGCCGGCGTGCACCGCCTGAGTCGTGTCGGCGAGTTCGGTCCAGTCGGCGCGTGTCATGTCTCGACGCTACGCCCGGTGCGCCGACTGTTACGGCCGGTTGCGAGAGCGGATGCCGCGGGCCGCTGCTACTCGCGGGCGTCGACCGCCACCGGCACGAGGTCGATGTCGAGCGCGACCGACGCGGCATCGCGTGGGCGCTCGAAGCGCACGAGCACGATGCCGCCGAGGATGAGCAGCCCGCCCGCCGCCTGCAGCGGACCGATCGCCTCACCCAGCACGAACCACGCGACGATCGCCGCGAAGATCACCTCGGAGAGCCCGAGGAACGACGAGAGCCTCGTGCCGAGCAGGCGGATGGCGCTGATGCCCGCGACGTAGGCGAACGCCGTCGAGACGAGGCCGACCGTCAGCACCGGCACCCACCACGGCGCGATCGTGCCGAAGTACTGCACCTCGACGAACTCGGCCGAGAACGGCATGACGCCGATGATGCCGAGGGCGCCGAGCACGATGGCGCCCACCACGAAGCCGCTCGCGGCGAGCGCGATCGGGGGCACCGAGGCATCCGCTCGCTCGCCGAGCACGTAGTAGACGCAGACGCCGACCATCGCGACGCCGGCGAGCAGCAGGCCGACGACGTCGAGACCGCCGCCGCCCGGGCCGATCACGAGGTAGAGGCCCGCGATCGCGAGCACCGAGCCCGCGATGACGACGAACTGCGGTGCGCGGCGCTGGCGCGCCCAGGCGACGAGCACGAGGGCGACCGGCGCGAGGTACTCGATGAGCAGCGTCGTGCTGACGGGGATGAGCGCGATCGAGGCGTAGAAGGCCACCTGGGTGCCGACGATGGCGATGAGTGCGTAGGCGAGCACGGTCCAGCGGGCGCGCCAGAGCGGGCGCAGGTCGAACTTCAGGGCGATGAGTCCGGGCACGATGAGCGCGATCGCGGCGACGCTGATGCGTGCGAAGACGGCGGCGCCGGGCGACCAGCCCGCCTCCAGGAGGGGCTTGACGACCACGCCGCCGGCGCCGAACGCGAGCCCTGCGGCGAGACCCAGGACGATGCCGAAGATGCCCTTCGATCCGCGCATCGGCGTCTCCTTCCCGTGGGTGTGAATGCTGGCCGTGTCATGACCGAACGACGTTATGCTCGTGACAGTACCGCCAGCGGATGTCAGGAGTCAAATGATTTTCACCGATGACACGATCGCGGCGCTCGGCTTCGTCGCCGCACTGGCCGACACCGTGCCCGAGGCATCAGAATCCGGCGTCGACGAGCTCACGACGCCCGAGCAACTCGGCGCGATCCTCGACGCCTGGTGGTACTCGGGCCGGCGCGACGGCACCGACGCCGAAGTCGCCGAGGTCGCCGCCGCGCGCGACCGGCTGCGGGTGCTCTGGCGCCTCGATCGTGACGACGCGGTGACCGAGGTGAACGCGATCCTCGACGAGGCGAACGCACTGCCGCGGCTCGTGCGCCACGACGACCTCGACTGGCACGTGCACGCGACCAGCCAGGAGGCCCCGCTCGCCTCCCGCATCCTCGTCGAGGCGGCGATGGCCTTCGTCGACGTCATCCGCGCCGACGGCATGGACCGGCTGCGGGTCTGCGAGGCCGACGACTGCGCGGGCATCTACGCCGACCTCTCGAAGAACGCGTCGCGCCGTTACTGCAGCACGCGTTGCGGCAATCGCATGGCCGCGCGGGCGCACCGCGCGCGCGTCGAGTAGCGGGCGCACCGCTTCATTCCCCGCCGATCTCCGATGCCGCCACCCGCTCGCATCCGGGCTGACCGACGGCGACGTCACGCCCCCTTAGAATCGGCCGGGTGACCCGACGCCGCTCCCGCCACGACGACTCCGCGTCTGCGCAGACCCCTGCGGCTGTCGATCCCGAACGGTCGATGCCCGACGACGCCCTTCGCGACGACCGTCCGCGGCACACCCCGCTCTGGGCACTGCTGTCGGGCTGGCTGCTCGCGCTCGAGGCATGGCTGCGCAGCCACGGCGGCCGCGGGCTCCGGCGCGGTCTGCGCCTGTTCTGGGCCGTCGTCGCAGCAGCTGGCGTCGTCCTGCTGGTCGGCCCCGTCATCAATCCGCCGCTGACCCTCGACGACATCACCTCGTCCGCCTCGCACGCGACCGACGACTGGATCGCCCGCGAGTTCGCCGCCGACTATCGCATCGAACTCGACGCCGACGACCGGCTACGCGCCGAGGTCGACGAGCGGATCGCGGCGAGCTTCCCCGACGACGTCGAGGCGACCGGCATCCAGCGCGTGCTCGCCGCCGAGTACGAAGGGCATTCGCTCGATCCCTCGTCGATCACCGCGTCCCTCGACGGTGAACCCGTCGAAGCCGAGGTCAGCCGGAGCCCGACGCAGGTCACCGTCACGATCGACGCCGGCGAACAGCTCACCGGCGACCACGAATTCGGACTGAGCTACCGGATATCGGACCTCGCATACGTCGCCGTCGACGAAGCAAGCGGCGCGAGCATCGACCTCCTGGAATGGGACGTCTTCGGACCCTCCTGGCCGCAGGCGTTCTCGTCCCTCGACGTCGCGATCACCCTGCCCGACGAACTCGCCGAACGGCTCATCCGCGAACCGCGCGGCAGCCTCGCCTGGACGCTCGTCGGCGGTGGCGAGTGGCTCGAGGCCGAGGCCGACGGCGAGCCGGGCCATTCCACGTACCGCCTGACGAACGACCAGAACATCCCGCCGCACGCGCAGGCCTGGTTCACCATGAGCTTCGAGGCCGGCACGTTCGAGATGCCGCCGCCGTCGCCCCTGTTCATCGTGCAGTCGTTCGGGCCGCTGCTGCCGCTCGCCCTGCTCGCGATCGCCCTGCTGTTCGCGCTGGCCGCGCGCGCAGTGGCCTGGGCCGATGCCCGCGGTCGACCGTGGTTCGTGGCCCAGCACGCGCCGCCGGAGATCACCCCCCGCCTCGCAGCGCACGTGCTCGGTGCGCCGCAAGCGGTCGAGCTGGGCGAGGCGCTCGCTGGGCTCCCGCGGTCGGGGCGTGCTCGCCCGGCCGAGATCGCACGTGCCCGCCTGCACGCCGCCCGTGCTGCACGCCGCACCGGGCGGATCGGCGACCTGCCCCGCGCGCTCGCACGGTACTGGTTCGGCGCCGATCGGCGGAAGATCATCGCCGACGGCCTCCGCCGTGTGCCGGTGGGGTTCGTGCGCGATGCGTTCCTCGTCGCTCCCCCGGCGCTCGCGCTCGTGCAGTGGGGACTCGTTCGCCAGCTCTCGCACCAGGCGAAGCTGGCCGTCGTCTGGTGGCCGGTGGCGTTCGTCATCGTCTCGACCGCGATCGCTGCGGTCGTGATGTGGATCGCATGGTCCTCGCGCCCGCTCACCCGGCGCGGGGCGCTTCTCAAGCAGCACCTGCTCGGCATCGACGCCTATGCGGGGCGCACGCAGCTGCTCGATCGGGGCCCATCGAGCGATCCGGCGCTCCCGTACGCCGTGCTCGCGGCCGACGCGAGATCGGCCGGGCGACGCGTGACCGCCCTGCTCGACGCCGAGATCGGCGACGCGTCGGCCGAACGCGGATGGCGCACGCCCGGGTACCTCACCTGGCCGCGTCTGCTCGTGATCGGCGCATCCCTCCTGCTGCTGCCCGGCATGATCGCGATGATCGCGCTCGTACCGAATCCGTACGAGCGCGGCATCCGCTACGCCGCGTTCGACCAGGACGTGCCCGGCTCACTCTGGACGAACGTCGTGACCGCGGACATCGTCGGCGAGCTCACGAGAGCGGCCGACGGCCGTGCCGTGCTGCAGGTCACCGAGCGGTACGAGGTCGCGTTCGACGATTCGAGCAGCCGCGTGCCGCAGTTCGCCGACCAGTGGCGCAACCACGTCGAGGGCCAGCCGCTCGACCTGCGAGTCGACTCGGTGCGGATCGACGGCGACGACGTGCCCTTCGCGACCGAGCAGGTGCGCGACACGCTCCTCATGTACACGACACTGACCGAGGTGCTGTCGGGAACCCGCGAGGTCGTGATCGAGTACACGCTCGGCTCGGCTGCCATCGCGACGGCGGGCGACGAGGGCGGCTCCGGGCAGGGGCCGATCGTCGACCGGGTGCGCTGGGCGGCACTGATCGAGAACTGGGATCTCGCCTCGTCGTGGCGCGACCACGACACGCAGGAGTTCGCACCCACGCGGATCGAGTTCCGCGTGGCCGACGAGCTGTACGCCCTCGCGACCGCGGCAGGCTGGATCACGCGCGACACCGATGCGGCCGACGAGGTGCGGGACTGGCCCGAGGCCGTCGTGCCGTTCGGAGGGATCGACGAGGCCGTGGCCGAGCTCGACATGCACGGGGTCGAGGAGACGACCGAGGGTTCAGGCGGCACGTTGGTCGCCGCCGTCTCCCTCGAGGACACCGAGTTCGGCGTGCCGCTCGCACTCACGGTCGACGACCTCGGTGTACGACTCGACTTCCCGGCGGGCACGTTCGCCGGTCCCGATGAGGACGCGCGGCGCAGTTGGCAGGTGATCCAGGCCCTCCCCTTCGCCGCCACGCTCACGCTCGAGGTGCTCGCGATCTTCATCGCCGTGCTCGGGATCCTTGTCGGCCTCGCCGGCATTCCGGCCGCGTTCCGGCCCGGCGCGTTCCGCGACCTCCTCGTCTGGTTCGCGCCCTCGGCGACGCTCGCCGCGGCCGTCGGGTTCTTCTGGCTGTGCGGTGACATGGTGGCCGACCATCCAGTGCTTCCGGGCCTCGGCCTGCCGCTCGTCGCGGCGATCGCCGCGGTTGTCGCCGCGCTCGTGCGGACCGCGCCCAAGCGGGCTCCCGAAGAGCTCCGCGACGAACTCGGCCGCGAATGACGAAAGCCCCCGGCCACTGGGTGGCGGGGGGCTTTCGCAAGAAGCTCGCGGTATCAACGAGAGCCGCAGCGATGAAGCTGCTTAGCGGCGCAGGCCGAGACGCTCGATGAGCTTGCGGTAGCGGTTGATGTCCACATCGGCGAGGTAGCCGAGCAGACGACGACGCTGACCGACGAGGAGGAGCAGGCCACGACGCGAGTGGTGGTCGTGCTTGTGCTCCTTCAGGTGCTCGGTGAGGTCCTTGATTCGCTTCGTGAGGAGCGCGATCTGGACCTCGGGGGATCCAGTGTCACCGGGGTGCGTCGCGTACTCTTCGATGATCGCCTTCTTGACATCGGATTCAAGTGCCATAGATGGGATCCCCTTCCTTCTTGTTGCGCGCTGCCCGTAGCAGATTGCCCGGGCTCTCTTTATGCGCGGCCGTCATGACGGCAACCTCAATACTCTACCAGAGCGGATGCCTCGCGGCCGACCTGCCCGCTTCGCAGCTCTGGTGCGCAGGCGGCACGGTGGATAGAGTCATCCGCATTGCCGGGGGCCGTCAGGGCGCCGAATTCGCGAAGGGTGTTCCGACATGTTCCAGGGGTTCGCCGGATGGCATGCACTCCTCGGCATGCTGGTCTTCTTCGCCGCGATCGCGGTCGGCGTGCTGCTGCTCATCCGGTACGCGGCGAAGTCGGGCACGACGGCGGCGCTCGAGAGCGCCGGGCCGCTGTCGCCGGGTGCGAGCGACCGGCTCGAGCAGCTCGAGCGTCTGCGCTCCGAGGCGAGGATCACCGACGCCGAGTACGCCGCGAAACGTGCGGAGATCCTGCGCGGACTCTGACGGCGGAGGTCTTCGGATCGCAGCCTCTGCTGCGACCAATCAACTGAGCTCGATCACGGCCTTGCCGAGCACGGCGCCCGACCGCAGGCGGGCAAGCTGCTGCGGCACCTGTTCGAGCGGGTGCGGGCCGTCGATGATCGCGCGGAGCTCACCCGCCGCGGCGAGCGCGGCGATGCCCGGCAGGTCGCGGTTCGGCACGGCGGCGAGCAGGCCGATGCTGCGAACAGCGTCGGCGTCCCCATCGGCGTCGGCGTCGGGTCCATTCCGGCGACCCGCACGAGCGCCCGCGACGAGCACTTGGGCGATGCGACGCGAGCTCCCGCCGATGTACGAGGCCCGCCCGTCCTCGGCGAGCAGCTCGGTCGACTGCGCCGGCGGCAGCGCCCCGACCACGTCGAGCACGACATCGAATGCAAGGCGCGACCCACCCACGCCGACGTCATCGCCGACGCCCGCGGCGACGACATCGGCGCCGAGATCGGCGAGCGCGTCGAGCTTCCACACCGCTCGTTCGACGGCGGTCACGTGCGCCCCGCCACGCTTCGCGAGTTGGATCGCGAAAGTGCCCACTCCCCCGCCGGCGCCGACGACGAGCACGCGCTTGCCGGTCAGCGACCCGCCGGGCACCACCGCCTCAGCCCCGCCGAGGGCCTGCCACGCCATGCTCGCGGCCTGCGGCAACGCGGCGGCGGTGAGGTCGTCGAGGCCGGCGGGTCGCGCCGTGAATGCGTCAGCGCGCGCCACGACGCGCTCGGCGAAGCCGCCCCAGCCCGCCGCCGAGAGTTCCCCGAACACGGCATCTCCGACGCGGTGACGGGTCACGCCCGGCCCTACGTCGATCACGGTGCCCGAGACATCCGAGCCGATCACCCGACGCTTCGGACGGAATGGCGCCTCGAGGCGAATGAGCGTGGCCCCGGTGGCGAGGTCGACGTCCCACGAGTTGAGCGACACGGCGGCGACCCGCACGGCGACCTCGCCCGCCGCCGGCACCCGATCGGGCAGTTCGGCGAGGCGCATGACCCGCTCGGGCGGGCCGTAGCGGTCGAGCACGATCGCGCGCATGCGCGGCATCCTCTCGTCGGGCGTCGGGGCGGGCGTCGGGGCGGCTTCGGGTCCGCTCGCGGTGCTCCGAGACTACCGAGCAGGCGACTCGACGGCACCGGATGCTTGCGGCATGGTCGCCACTGCGCGAAGCTGCCCGCATGCGAAAGCCAGTTCTCGTCGCGATCGGCGCGCTCGTCGTCGTCATGGGTGTCGTCTTCATGCTCCAGGGATTCGGCCTCATCGGCGGCAGCGCCATGACCGGATCAGCGCTGTGGGCGATCCTCGGACCGATCATCGCGCTCGCGGGCATCGCACTCATCGTGGTCGGGGTTCGCAGCCGGCCGAAGAGCTGACGGGGCCGGCACGACGGCACTTGGCACGGCGGATGCCGCGGGGCAGACTGACTCCATGGCGTTCGTCATCAAGCGGGTGTACGACCCGGCCGAGGCATCCGACGGCTATCGGGTGCTCGTCGACCGCCTCTGGCCGCGCGGTGTGAGCAAGGAGCGCGCCGAGCTCGACCTGTGGGACAAGGAGGTCGCACCTTCGCCCGACCTCCGCACGGAGTGGCACCACAACCGCGAGCGGTTCGACGAGTTCGCCGAGCGATACCGCAGCGAGCTCGACGCGAACGAGGCCGCGCGGGCGCTCATCGCGCTCGGCGACGAGCACGATCGGGTCACGCTGCTGTTCGGCGCACGCGACGAGCAGGTCAACCACGCGGCGGTGCTGCTCGAGTGGCTCGGAGAGCGCGGGGCATCCGTCGAGTCGGCCGACTGACGGCGACCGCAGCCGATCTTGCGGCGCCGAAACTCCCGGCGTAGCGTGCGAATCGATCGAAGGAAGTGAGTACCTATCATGATCACTACCACTCGAACCCGCACCGCGGCACTCGGCCTCACGGCGATCGCCGCCCTCGCATTCGCCGGCGCAGGAGCCGCCGCAACAGCGCACGCCGCGCCGCCCGGCGCCCCCGCGATCCCCCTCACGAGCGGGCAGGAGACCCCTCGCCCGACGGATGGCGGCGGCGCGCACGGCTCGTTCAGCTACGAGATCGACGGCGACGAGCTCTGCTACTCGCTCGAGGTCTCCGGCCTTTCGACACCGGCCGTCGCGGCGCACGTGCACCTCGGCGATCGCAATGTCGCCGGCCCCGTCGTCGTGCCCCTCGTCATCGAGAGCGCGACGGACTTCGACATCGAGACCTGCGTGCCCGGCGACCCGGAAGTGCTCGCCGCGATCGAGGCCGACCCGTCGAACTACTACATCAACGTGCACACCACGCTGAACCCGCCCGGGGAGGTTCGCGGACAGCTCAAGTGACGGCCAGCGCACCGGCCATCGCATGCGGCAGTACTACGGCGCCAGCAGGAAGATCGCCGGCCATCCCGTGTGCGCGTACACGATGACGGCGAACACGACGGCGTCGAAGAGCATGTGCACGACGAACACGTAGGTGAGCGACTTCGTGAGCTTGAACGTGTAGCCCTGGATGAGCGCGAACGGGATCGTGAGCAGCGGCCCCCACGACTGGTAGCCGAGCTCCCACAGGAACGACACGAACACGATCGACTGCAGCAGGTTCGCCTGCCAGGCCGGGAAATGCCGGCGCAGCAGCACGAAGATCGTGCAGATGAAGAAGAGCTCGTCCCACGTGCCGACCGCGGCGACGCCGACGAACAGGCGCGCGATCATGTCGGGCTCGGTCACCGTCGGCCAGTTCTCGTAGACGCCGGAGCTGATGAAGTAGAACGGCAGGATCAGCCAGCCCGCGAGCGTCACGAAGATCAGGTAGAGCCACTGCGTGCGGTTCCAGCGCCGGCCGGTGCGCCACGGGAAGCGGATGACGTGCTCGCGGTAGACGAACCGCGAGATCACGTAGGGCACGATCACGGCGAGGCCGAGCACCACCGCGAATCGCACGATGCCCTCGTTGCTGAGGTCGGCCTTCAGGGACACCGTCGAGATGATGACCTGGCCGATGGCGATGAGCGCGAGGTCGGCGAGCAGTCGCTCGGTGCGACCCGAGCGGTCGCAGAGCCACGCTGCCAGCAGCCCGACCGCGAGCATCGCGTAGCCCGCGATCGGCACCATGAACCCGAAGAGCGCGACCGCTGCGCCGCACACGAGCAGCGCCGGCAGCAGCGCGATGGGGTGTGTTCGCAGGGCCGGCAGGTCAGCGGATGCCGCGGCGCGCGCGTCGGGCGACTCGGGTGCCTGCTCGTCATTCGTGCGCGACATCCGTTCGCCGCCTACTCGTCGTCGGCGAGGTCGCCGCGGCGCGACGCCTCGGCCCAGCGGGAGAGGAAGACCGCGCCGGCCTCGTCGTGGATGAGCTCTCCCGCGGTGAGCACGGGGTAGGCGGTCGCCGGGATCCCCTCGGCCGGGCGAACGTCGACGTGCCGCACACGCTCGCCGCGTTCGGCGAGCCAGTCGGCCATGCGGTAGTCGCCGCGCGAGTCGCCCATCGTGCGCCAGTGCTGCGGGCGGATGCCTCGTTCCTCGAGCAGGTCGACGGCCCGCGCCGCCCCCAGGTCCTTGCCGAGTCGCACCGACTCGACGTCGGTCGAGATGATCGTCGGGTCGATGCGCCAGTGCACGCGCCCCGCGGCATCCGGTCGCTCGTCGCCCTCGCGCACCGTGCCGAAGCCGCGCGCGGCGAGCGAATCGTGGGCGTGCGCGTCGAAGCGCGGCTGGGCGCCGAGATAGTCAGCGGATGCCACGTGCACGTGCTGCTCGACCGAGACCATCGCCCGCTTGGTGTCGTCGAAGAACGCGAACTCGTCGAAGTGCGCCTCGACGTAGGCGCGCATGTCGGCGGCGAAGTCGACGGGCATCGCGAGGTCGAGGTCGACGAAGACCTCGCCGAGCCCCTGCTGGTCGATCGCGGCCCAGACCGCGCCCTTCTCGCAGATCGCCCAGACCGGAGCGCCGGGCTCGAGTCCTGCGGCGAGCAGCGGCGGCACCACCTGCTCGGCGATGAACGCGTCGGAGCGGCCCGTGTTGAAGATCACGGGGTTGCCTCCGTTCGCGAGCGCTGCGAGATCGCGGGCGATCGACGGGATCGCGATCGAGCGGGTCACGGGGCTCGCGATGGGGCCGTCGACGTCGAGCAGGAGGCCGAGGAGCGGGGCGGAGGTCACGTGTCAAGCCTACGGGCGCACCGGAGCGTGCGCGGCGTGCCGGCAGCACCGCGCTCAACTCGACGACATGTGGGCGCGCCGGAACTCGCCGATGTCGCCGGCGGATGCGAGCATCGAGGCATGCAGCAGATCGTGCCTCCCTACCTGCTCGACCGCATCGCCCACGCGGCCGCCCCCCGCTTCCCGATCGCGGCCGAGGCCGCGAGGCGGGCGCTGCTGCGCGAGCCCCCAGCGCGGCTCGGCATCGAGCCCCTGCCCGAACGGCCGACCGACCTGCCGACCGTGCTGCCCGACGCACCGTCGGCACCCGATCGCCGCATCTCCGACGCCGAGGGTCGCGAGACGCTGCCCGGTCGCCTCGTGCGCCGCGAGGGCGAACGCGCCACGGGCGACGACGCCGTCGACGACGCCTACGACGGGCTCGGCGACACGCACCGCATGTTCGATCGCATCTTCGGCCGCGACTCGATCGACGGAGCAGGCATGCCCCTCGAAGCCACCGTGCACTTCGGCGACAAGTACGACAACGCCTTCTGGGACGGCGAGCGCATGGTCTTCGGCGACGGCGACGGAGAGGTCTTCAGCGGCTTCACCGGCTCGCTGAGCGTCATCGGCCACGAGCTCGCGCACGGCGTCACCGAGCACACGGCGAAGCTGCGCTACCAAGGGCAGTCGGGAGCCCTCAACGAGCACGTCTCCGACGCCTTCGGCGCGCTCGTCGAGCAGTACGCGCTCGGCCAGGACGCCGAGGCGGCGAGCTGGCTCATCGGCGAGGGCATCTTCACCGACGAGGTGCAGGGGCGGGCGCTGCGATCCATGATCGAACCCGGCACCGCCTACGACGACGACGTGCTGGGCCGCGACCCGCAGCCCGGGCACATGCGCGACTACATCGAGACCGACGACGACAACGGCGGCGTGCACCTGAACTCCGGCATCCCGAACCGTGCGTTCGCGCTCGCCGCGATCGAGCTCGGCGGCTTCGCGTGGGAGCACGTGGGGCGCATCTGGTACGACGTGCTCACCTCGGCCCGGCTCTCCGTCGACGAGGATTTCGCCGGCTTCGCGGCCGAGACCGTGCGAGCCGCGCGCGAGCGCTTCGGACCCGACAGTTCCGAGGAGCGCGCCGTCGCCCGCGGCTGGGAGGCCGTCGGCATCGAGGTGCCGCCCGTCGAGTAGCGCCGGGCGCCACTCGACCGCGGTCGCCAGCCGGCGGCCGACATCCGGCAGCCGCGGAGTACGATCACCCCATGGACGTCATCGTGTCCCGGAGCGGGGGCCTCGCCGGCACGCGGCTCACCTGGGAGGTTCGCATCGACGAGCAGCCCGATCCCGACGAGTGGTACATCCTCATCGACGAGATCCCGTGGAGCGAGCCGCCGCCGCTGCCGCCCGAGCCCGACCGCTTCGTGTACCGCATCCGTTGCGAACCCCACGAGGCGACACTCGCCGAGCGCCAGCTCACGGGGCCGTGGCGCCAACTGGTCGATCGGGTGAAGGAGACGACGGACCCGAAGCGGCTCGGCGCGCCCGAGTCTCGGCCACCACGCCCCACGCGATGAGACCCTGCGCCGCGAGGTAGGTCGACATGACGGCGAAGTCGTGCCCCGCGAACTCGTACCCCGGCAGGAACCGGCCGAGCGCGAGCACCGAGTCGGAGACGATGAAGAACGCACCGCCGAGCGCGATCCACCGACCGTGGAGCGACGCGCACATCGCCATCGTGCCGATGGCCGCGGCATAGAGCACGATCGGGGCGGCGAGCGCGCCGGCGTGCGGCAGCAGGAGGCCGAGCATGACGATCATCCACGCCCAGTAGACGTACGACCACGCCGGCGGCCGGCGCCGTGCACGCGGCATCCGGAGGAAGAGCACGACGTAGACGACGTGCGCGAGGAGGAACGAGCTGAGGCCTGCGACGAACCATCCGTCACCCGGGAACGAGAGGAGCACGTCACCGCCCCAGGAGAACGCGATGCCCGCGAGCAGCAGCGGCGCGGGAGCCCGTCGGTCGCGAACACCGAGCGGGCGCACGAGCAGCACCACTGCGAGGGCGAGCAGCGGCATCAGCAGCGCCTTCGTCGCCGTCACGCTCCAGGCCGGCCCGGAGGAGAGCAGTACGAGGTGCAGGGCCGAGAGCACGAGGTACGGCGCGAACGCCATGAGCGGCGATCGTTCGGCACGCACCTCGGCGGCGGGCGGGTTCGTTCGGGTCACGTCGTCGTGCCTCTCGGATCGGGGGCCTCTCGTGAGGTCCCTCGATGCTAACCGAGCGGAAACGGCGAAGGCCGCCGGCACTCGCCGACGGCCTTCGCACATGGTGTCTCGATTCAGCTGACGCCGAGCAGGTCGATCACGAAGATGAGGGTCTTGCCCGACAGCTGGTGTCCGCCGCCGGCGGGGCCGTAGGCCTGGTGCGGGGGCACGGTGAGCTTGCGACGACCGCCGACCTTCATGCCGGGGATGCCCTCCTGCCAGCCGCTGATGAGCGCCTGGAGGGGGAAGTTGATGGACTGGCCACGACCCCATGAGGAGTCGAACTCCTCGCCGGTGTCGTACTCGACGCCGAGGTAGTGCACGTCGACGGTCGAGCCGGGCTGCGCCTCGGCGCCGTCGCCGACGACGATGTCTTCGATCACCAGCTCGACGGGAGCCGGCCCCTCGGGAGCGTCGATCTCGGGCTTGCTGTTCGTATCGGTCATGCATCAACCCAAACAGGTTCGCGGCCCGGTCGCAATCGCGGACGAACGTCCACCCCCCTCTTGCGCTGACTGCGAACACGTTGCAGTCTGGAATTCGAGAACTCGTCGCCCCGTAGAGATGTCGGCCATGCCACACCACAGGGCGGCGAGTTTTTGCGCGGGCGGGCGGCGGGCGAACTGCGCCGGGCGGGCAGCGGATGCCTCAGCGGAGCAGCACCCGGCGATCGTCGACCACCGCGGCGAGCAGACTCTGCTCCTCGGCGAACGTGCGCTCGTTCGCGAGCCCGGTGGCGATGCGCTGACGGGTGAACGCGAGGTGCGTGGCATCCGTGATGAGCTTGCGCATGACTCCGGTGCGCGCCGGAGTCTGCGCCTTCGCCCAGGCCTTCGCCTGCCGGCGACCGGCCGGGGTTGCGAGCATCTCGACCTCCGCCGGGCTGAACCAGCCGGCGGCGCCGTACTCGGCGAGCCGGAGGCGAGTGACCCGCACCTCCTGCCGCCGGAGCAGCACCGTGACCACGACGGCGGCGATGAAGATCGGCACCTGCACCGTGAAGTAGAGCCCGATCGCGTCGTCGGCGAAGGTGAGCGAGCCGTTCCAGAGGGCGTGCAATGCGATCGCGGCGAGGAGACCGGCGAGGAACCATCCGACGACACCGGCTCCCCCGCCGCGACGGGCACCGATGCCGATCGCGAGGCCTGTGCACGCCGTGAAGAGCACGTGCGCGAAGGGTGAGAAGAGCCCCCGCACGATGAAGGTCGCACCGAGGGTCTCGGCGCCGCCCTCGGCGAGCGCGGCGCCGAAGTAGAGCACGTTCTCGGTGAAGGCGAACCCGGCGGCCACCGTCGCGGCGTAGACGAGCCCGTCGACGGGGCCGTCGAAGTGCGAACGCGAGAAGGCGAAGATCAGGAGCACTCCGAGCCCCTTCGCGAGCTCTTCGACGAATGGCGCCTGCACGACCGCCTGCAGCGCCTCGTCGGGCGCGCCGCCAGGCTCGGCGAACGCCATCGCGAGCTGCACGCCGAGGTCGACGACGAGCGCGATCGCAACCGACACCGCAGCGCCCCACAGGAAGGCGAACCACAGCGCCCAGCGCGGTTCGGGCTCCCAGCGGTCGACCCAGCGCACGGCCAGCAGCACCAGCGCGAGGGGCACGAGGGCGAGGAGCGAGCCGATCAGGAGCGTCGGCACCCCGAGCCCCACCGCGAGGTAGGCGAGTACGAGGAGTCCCACGAGCCCGGCGACGACGATGCCGATGACGGCGAAGAGCAGGCCGCCGCCTCGCGCCTTCGGCGGCGTCGTCCAGATGGGCGGCGCGGGCGACGGGTTCACGGCGGGGTCTGGAGCGGACTGCGGGGCCACGGAGGTCACGTGGGCAGCCTATCGAGCGGCGCCGTCACCGAGGAGAGCCGTCACCGGGCCGGCGGCGTGACCGGCGGGTCGGACGGCACGGCGGCCTCGAACATGACCCCGGGGTTCATGATGCCGCGGGGGTCGAAGAGCGCCTTGATGCCGCGCTGCAGCCCGAACGAGTCGTCGCCGAGCTCGTCGGCGAGCCAGCGCCGCTTCAGGATCCCGACGCCGTGCTCGCCGGTGAGCGTGCCGCCGAGCGCGACGGCCGTGCGGAACATATCGTCGGCGGCGGCCCACACGTGTTCGGGCACCTCGTCGCCGGTGAACACGAAGTTCGGGTGCAGGTTGCCGTCGCCGGCGTGCGCGATCGTCGGGATCTCGATGCCGTGGCGCTGCCCGATCTCCTCGATCGCGCGGAACATCTCGGGCAAGCGCGAGCGCGGCACGGCGACGTCCTCGATGAGCACCTGGCCCGAGGCGGCGAGCGCGGGGTGCATCGCGCGGCGGATGTCGAGGAGGCGCTCGCCCGCCGCGGCATCCGTCGATCGGCTGACTCGGCCGCCCGCTGCGGCGAAGAGGCCGGCGATCTCGGCGGCCTCTGCTGCCGCTCCCGCCCCGTCGCACTGCACGAGCAGGAACGTCTCCGACGGCGCGAGCGATTCGAGCGGCGTGCCGGCGATGCCGTCGGCGCCCAGGTAGGCGGCCACGCGTGCGAGCCCGGCGGCGTCGATGAGTTCGAGCACGGCGGGCCGCAGACGGGCCGCGGTGACGGCAGCGGATGCCGCGGCAGCCGCCTCGACGTCGGGAAGCATCGCGGCGACGGTGACGGTCTCGCCCGACGGGATCGGCCGCAGCCGCACGGTCGCCTCGACGATCACGCCGAGCGTGCCCTCGGAGCCCGTGAGGAGGGCCGTGAGGTCGTATCCCGTGACCCCCTTCACCGTGCGGTGGCCGGTGCGCAGCAGGCGCCCGTCGGCGAGTACGACCGCGAGGCCGAGCACGGCCTCGCGGGTCACCCCGTACTTGGCGCAGAGCAGCCCGCCGGCGTTCGTGGCGATGTTGCCACCGATCGACGAGATGGCGCGGCTCGCGGGATCGGGGCGAACCACAGGCCGAGCGGCGCGAGCGTGTCGTTCAGGTCGCCGTTCAGCACGCCGGGCTCGACGACCGCGAGCTCGTCGGCCTCCGAGATCTCGAGCACCCGGTTCATGCGTGTGAGATCGAGCACGATCGCGCCGGGGCTCGCGAGGGCCCCGCCCGCGAGGCCGGTGCCGGCGCCGCGCGGCACGACGGGCGTCGACGTCTCGTACGCGATGCGCATGAGGGCCTGCACCTCGGCCACGGATGCCGCGTGCACGACCGCGATCGGCGGGGTGGCGCTGCGCCATCCCGATCGGTCCTCGCGCACGGCGTCGAGATCGGCGGCGGCGGTGGAGACGGCCTCCCCGAGGGCGTCCTGGAGAAGGGTCACGACGGCATGCGGCATCCCTCCACGCTAGCCGTGCACGACTATCGTGGAGACATCATGAGGACCGCACCGCATCAAGTCATCCGCGACACCCGGTTCTCCGCGCTCGCTGGGCCTGCAGCATGACCGGACCGCTGCGATCGGCCGCACCGCTCGTCTCACGGTCGGTGCTCTCCGACGAGACCTACGGGGTCATCAGCAATCTCGTGCTCGAACACCGCATTCCGCCCGGGAGCCGGGTCAACATCGACTCGCTCTCCGCTCAGCTCGGCGTGTCGCCGACTCCGGTGCGCGAGGCGCTCGCCCGCCTCGAGTCCGACGGGCTCGTCGTGAAGACTCCCCTGCGCGGCTATTCGACGACTCCCCTGCTCACCGTCAAGGAGTTCGTCGAACTCGGACAGTTCCGCGTGCTCATCGAGCAGTGGACGGCCGCGGAATCGGCGAAGTCGGTCGCTCCGTCCGTCGCGGATGAACTGCGGGCCGAGGTCGCGGCGACACGGGAGTCGCTGGGCGTCCAGGAGGCCGGTGCTGACGCGTTCCGCACGCTGACCGAGCACGACACCCGGTTCCACGGCTTGATCGCGCGCCTCGCGGGCAACGAGCTGATCGCCCAGTCCATCGAGCGCACGCACTTCCACCTGCACTTCCTTCGGCTCTATCTCGCGTCCCGCAACCTCGAGTCGAATCTCGACGCCCCCGCGTCGCAGACGCTGCGCCGCGTGCTCGGCGAGTTCGAGCGTGCAGGCCGGGTCTCGCACACGATCGACGATCACGCCGCGATCGCGGAGGCCATCATCGCCGGCGACGGCGAGACGGCGGCAGACCTCATGCGCGAGCACATCGAGATCGGGCGCCGCCGGTTCCTGCCGATCGTGGAGATCCTGAACTCGATCGACTGAGCCGGGTCGCGCGACGCCCGCGCTCGTGTCCGATTTCCGCTGGTCGATGTCGGCGGTGCGTGTCAGGCTGGTCGCATGACCAGCATGCCGACCGCCCCCCACCTGCACGGCAACCGACCGCGCGACCCGCTCGACGACCCCGAATTCGCCGAACGGTACCGGGCGATGCAGGCGCGCGACACCCGGTTCGACGGGCAGTTCATCACCGGCGTGCACTCGACGGGCATCTACTGCCGCCCGAGCTGCCCGGCGGTGTCGCCGAAGCCGTCGAACGTCAGCTTCTACCTCACCGCGGCCGCCGCGCACGAGGCGGGGCTCCGGGCCTGCAAGCGGTGCCTGCCCGACGCCGTGCCGGGCTCCCCCCAGTGGGACCTGCGCGACGACCTCGCCGCTCGCGCCATGCGACTCATCGCCGACGGCGTCGTCGAGCGCGAAGGCGTGCCGGGCCTCGCCGCCAGGCTCGGCTACACGCCGCGGCACCTGACGCGCGTGCTCACGGGCGAGCTCGGCGCCGGCCCGCTCGCGCTCGCGCGGGCTCACCGGGCGCAAACCGCGCGCGCACTCCTCACCTCGACGGCGCTCCCCGCGGCCGACGTGGCCTTCGCATCGGGGTTCGGCAGCATCCGTCAGTTCAACGACACGATCCGCGAGGTCTACGAACGCAGCCCGCTCGAGCTGCGTGCCACGGCGCGCACGCGCGAGCGGCGGCCCGGATCGGCCGGCACCGGCTCGGCATCGGACTCGTCGCCCGGGCCGGCTCTCGACGCCGGAGTGGTGCGACTGCGACTTCCGGCGCGGCCGCCCTTCGACGCCGCGGGCGTCTTCGGTTGGCTCGCGGCGCGCGCTCTCGACGGCGTCGAGCAGGCCGGTGTCGACAACGCCGGTGCCGACAGCTACCGGCGCACTCTCGGCCTGCCGGGCGGCCCAGCCGTCGTCGCGTTCGCCGCGTCGGGCGACGTCACGGCGCCGGCGATCGACGTCGAGGCGCACCTCACCACGCTCGCCGACCTGCCGCCGCTCGTCGCCCGGGTGCGCCGGCTCTTCGACCTCGACGCCGACGCCGTCGCGATCGACGCGGCACTCTCCCGAGACCCGGCGCTCGCGGCATCCGTCGCCGAGACACCGGGCATTCGCGTGCCCGGATGCCTCGATCCCCACGAACTCGTCTTCCGAGCGCTCATCGGGCAGCAGATCTCGGTGAAGGCGGCCCGCACCGCGCTCGCCCGGCTCGCCGCTGAGCTCGGCGAGCGCGTGGCACCGCACGCCGACGGCGCACCGTCGACCCTCTTCCCCACCGCAGCGGCGATCGCCGAGCACGGAAGCGAGGTGCTCAGGGGCCCGGCGGCGCGCGTGCGCACCATCGTCGACGTCGCGAGTCGGCTCGAGTCGGGCGAGCTCGTCGTCGCCGCCGAGTGCGAACGCGTCGAACTGCAGGCCGAGCTCCTGGCGGTTCCCGGCATCGGGCCGTGGACGGCCGGCTACGTCGCGATGCGCGTGACACGAGCACCAGACGTGCTGCTCACAGGCGATCTCGCGCTGCGGAGCGGCGCCGAGAACCTCGGTCTCCCGGCGAATGCGAGCGAGCTGGCCGCCGCCGGCACGAGGTGGGCGCCGTGGCGCAGTTACGCGTCGATGCACCTGTGGCGCGCCGCCGCCACAAAGATCTGATGTCTGCGCCGCTTCCCGCGCCGACACACGGTACGATCACGACATGGCCGTCACCGACGAAGCGATCCTGCACATCAAAGAGATGATCATCGCGGGTGAACTCGCCCCCGGTGATCGACTGCCGCCCGAGAAGGAGCTGAGCGATCGGCTCGGTCTCTCCCGCTCCTCGCTTCGCGAGGCGGTGAAGGCGCTCGAGGTGATCCGGGTGCTCGACGTGCGACGCGGTGACGGCACCTACGTCACGAGTCTCGAACCGCGACTCCTGCTCGAGGCGATGTCGTTCGTCGTCGACCTGCACGACGACCAGTCGGTGCTGGAGATCTTCGCGGTGCGGCGCATCCTCGAGCCGGCGGCCACGTCGCTCGCCGCGCGCAACGCCGACGACGACGACGTTGCGCGCCTCCGCGTGAGCATCGCGAGCGTCGACCACGCGGCAGATGTGGAAGCGCTCGTCGAGCACGATCTCGAGTTCCACCGCGGCATCGCCGAAGCGGCGGGCAACACCTACCTCGCGAGCCTCATCGACTCTCTGTCGAGCCACACGGTGCGCGCTCGCATCTGGCGCGGCATCACGCAGGAGAACGCGGTCGAGCGCACGCTCTCCGAGCACCATGCGATCCTCGACGCGATCGAGGCCGGCGACTCCGACCTGGCTTCGGCGTTGACGGTCGTGCACGTCAGCGGCGTCGAGCAGTGGCTCCGTTCCGCCCTCTGATCGCACGGGTAGCCGCACTGCGCCGAGCACGACGGGCGGGCGCGGCAGCCGGGCATGACAACGGGGCGCCGGTCGAAACCGGCGCCCCGCGACATCCGCTGGCCTACTCGTAGAGAACGGCCTGGATCTCTTCGTCGTCGATGTTCGCGAGGTCGTACCAGTAGTAGCCGGTGTCGATCGTCGTCGGGAGCTCCTTGCCCTCGATCGCCTCGACGGCGGCTTTCACCGTCTCGTAGCCGATGCCGACCGGGTTCTGCGTGATCGCACCGACCATGAGGCCGTCGCGGATCGCGTTCATCTGAGCCTCGCCCGAGTCGAAGCCGACGACCGTCAGCGCGGCCGGGTCGATGCCGAGTTCCTTGACGGCCTGCACGACGCCGATCGCCGAACCCTCGTTCGAGCCGTAGATGCCCTTGAGGTCGGGGTTCGCCGCGAGGATCGCCTTGGCGAGGTCGGCGGACTTCGCCTGGTCGCCGCCGCCGTACTGGATGTCGACGATCTCGATGTTCGGCTCGTTCTCCTCCATGTACTCGACGAAGCCGTCGCGACGCTCCTGGCCGGTGACCGAGGTCTGGTCGTGCACGACGAGGGCGACCTTGCCCTCGTGGCCGATCGCGTCGGCCATGTGCTTGGCGGCCTCGCCCGCTGCGGCGAGGTTGTCGGTCGCTGCGGTGGTGAGGGGGATGTCACTGTCGACACCCGAGTCGAACGCGATGACCGGGATGTTCGAGTCCTTCGCCTGCTGCAGCAGCGGGTCGGCCGCCTGGCTGTCGAGGGCAGCGAAGCCGATCGCCGCGGGGTTCTTGTCGAGGGCGGTCTGCAACTGCTGGATCTGCTGGTCGACATCGGCCTCGGTATCGGGACCCTCGAAGGTGATCTCGACGTCGAACTCCTCGGCGGCCTGCTCGGCACCCGACTTCACGGCCTGCCAGAACTGGTGCTGGAAGCCCTTCGAGACGAGCGCGATGTACGGCTTCTCGCCGTCGCCGCCTGCCTCGGTGCCTCCGCCGCTGCTCGTGCAGCCGGCAAGCACGAGGGCCGCGGCAACAGCGCCGACGACGACGCTCATGGTTCGCCTCTTGAACATGGTCACTCCTTGGTGTGTGGGTATTCCTGGTGGTGCAGTTCGTGCGGGTCGGTGCCGGACGGCCGGCGGGTCAGGAGGCTTGGCGCCGCCGCAGCATGTCGAGATAGACGGCGACGAGGATGACGACGCCGACGGCGACCGACTGCCACTCCTGCGGGACCGAGATGATCCGAAGCCCGTTCGTGAGCACGGCCATGACGAGTGCGCCGATGACCGTGCCGATGATCGAGCCCTTGCCGCCCTGCAGCGAGGTGCCGCCGATGATGACCGCGGCGATCGCCTCGAGTTCGAGCCCCATGCCGCCGGTCGGCTGCGCCGACGAGAGCCTCGAGGCGCTCAGCACGCCCGCGAGCCCGACGAAGAGGCCGGCGAGTGTGTAGATGATGATCTTCCAGCGGCGCACGTTGACGCCCGACAGTGCCGTGGCCGCCTCGTTCGAACCGATCGAGAAGGTGTAGCGACCGACGATCGTCTTCGAGAGGAGCACTGCGGCGACCACGATCATGACGATGAAGATCGCCACGCCGAGGGGGAACCGGACACCGGGGATGATCGACAGGTTCATGATCGACTGGAACTCGGGCGTGTCGTTGAAGTAGATCGGCTTCGTGCCCGAGATCACGAGCGAGAGACCCGCTGCGATGAGCATCATGCCGAGGGTCGCGATGAACGGCGGAATGCCGAAGACCGAGACGTTGACGCCGTTGATCAGACCGATCAGCCCGCCGAACAGGATCGTCGCGGCGACGCCCGCCCAGAGCGGCCAGCCGAGGTAGGTGAGGAAGACGCCGGCCATGACGCCGCAGAGCACCATGCCGGTGCCGATCGACAGGTCGATGCCGCCGGTGATGATCACGAAGGTGGTGCCGAGCGCCAGGATGCCGGTGACCGTTGCCGCCGTGAGGATCGACACGAGGTTGTTCGTCGTGAAGAAGTGCGGGCTCAGGAATGAGAAGACCGCCACGATCACGATGAGGCTCGCGAAGGCGAGCAGCTGCTGCAGCGATCCGCGCAGCCAGCCCAATCGGGGCTTGCCCGCTTCGACGGCGGCGAAGGCCGTCGTCGACGGGTTCGGTGCTGACGGTTGCGTCGTCGTCGGGTTCATCGTGCGATCGTTCCTTCGCTGCTGAATCGGGTGGCGTAGTCCATGAGGTTCTCCTGGGTGGCCTCGGCGTTGTCGAGCACCGCGGTGAGGCGGCCTTCGGCCATGACGGCGATCCGGTCGGAGAGCCGGAGCACCTCGGGCAGTTCGGAGGAGATCATGATGATCGCCTTGCCCTGGTCGGCGAGTTGTCGCAGGAGCGTGTAGATCTCCTCCTTGGCGCCGACGTCGATGCCACGGGTGGGTTCGTCGAAGATCAGCACCTCGCAGTCCTTCGCGAGCCATTTCGCGATGACGACCTTCTGCTGATTGCCGCCCGAGAGGTTCTTCACGAGTTGCGCGGTCGACGGCGTCTTGATGCGGAGCTTCTCGACGTACTCGCGACCGGTCTGCTCGATGCGCGCGCCGCTCACGAAGCCGGGCCCCGAGACGTACTCGCGGAGCGAGGCGAGCACGATGTTCTCGCGGACACTGCGTTCGAGCAGCACGCCGAGGTGCTTGCGATCCTCGGAGAGGTAGCCGATGCCGAGGCGAGCCGCCTCGGCCGGGTTGCCGATCGTCACCGCTCGGCCGTGCACGAGGATCTCCCCGGACTCACGGCGGTCGGCGCCGACGACGGCTCGAGCGACCTCGGTGCGCCCAGCGCCCATCAGCCCGGCGAAGCCGAGGATCTCGCCGGCGTGCACGTCGAAGCTGACGTCGCGCAACAGGTTCCTCGTCGTGAGCCCCCGTACCGAGAGCACCGGCTCGCCGGCCGTCTCCGCCGCCGGCGGCCGCTGCTCGCCGACGATCTCGCGGCCGACCATGAGGGCGATGACCTCTTTCGGCGCGGTCTCGGCGGTCACCCGGGTGCCGATGTAGCGCCCGTCGCGCAGCACGCTGATGCGGTCGGAGATGCGTGCGAGCTCCTCCATGCGGTGCGAGATGTAGATGACTCCCGTGTCGGGCGTGCGGAATCGCCGGATCAGTTCGAACAGCACGTCGACCTCGGCGTCGTTCAGCGCGGCGGTCGGCTCGTCCATGATGAGCACCTTCGCGTCGAACGAGAGCGCCTTCGCGATCTCGACCATCTGCTGGCGGGCGACGGTCAGCCGTTCGACGCGTTCAGTGGGATCGAGCGCGAGCCCGAGCCGGTCGAAGAGTTCCTGTGCTCGGCGGTTGAGGGCGCGCTCGTCGAGGAACAGTCCGCCCGCGCGGCGTTCGCGCCCGATGAAGATGTTCTGCGCGACCGTCAGGTCGGGCATCAGGTTGAACTCCTGGTGGATGATCGAGATGCCGAGTTCCTGCGCGTGGCGGGGACCCTCGATCGAGAGCTCCTCGCCGTTCAGTCGGAATGTGCCGGCGTCGGGCGTGTAGATGCCCGCGAGCAGCTTCATGAGCGTCGACTTGCCGGCACCGTTCTCGCCGACGAGGGCGAGCACCTCGCCGTGGCGGAGGTCGAGTCGCACGTCGTCGAGCGCCTGCACGCCCGGGAAGCCCTTGCTGACGCCCTCGACGTCGAGGAGGGGGGTGGGTTCGACCGTCTGTCCGATCATCGCGCTGCTCCTCGGGGCTCGTAGCTGTTCACGACGCCCTTGCGCAGCACGATGTTGCCGTAGGGTCGCAGTTCGCCGGTGCGGACGATGAGTCGGGCTCGGCCGGCGCGGTCGTAGAAGGCGAAGCGCTCGAGTTCCTCGACCCGGTCCGTCGTGGTGGCTGCCGCGACGACGAGTTCGTCCTGCACGGGCAGGCGCAGCCCGCCTTCGGCTGCCATGAGCAGCACGGATGCCGCCTCGTAGCCGTCGAGGGGCACGACGCTGCGGATGGCGCTGGTCACGGCGGGGGCGTCGAGCCCGGGTCGTTCGACGACGACCGCGCCCAAGCGATGCGCGGGGAAGTTCGCGTCGGCGACGACGAGCTCGTCGCCGTGTCCGAGCCGATCGAGCGCGGCGAGGAGTTCGCCGTCGAGCATCGGGTTGATACCGCTCAGCACAGTTGCCTCTTCCTTGAGAATGGTGATGAGTCTACAACTCATCCGATGTTTGAGGTGCTTTCGGGTGGACTGTTACGAATTCGAGTTCGAATCCGACTGAGAGATATGACTATTCAGGCGGTAGACCCGCTCCGCGGTTCCGCCGAGCACGGCATCCCGCTCCGCCGGAACGAGCTCGCCGACGCATCCGCTCATGACCGCCCAGGTCGGCTGATAGCCGCCGTGCGGCACCGACATCGGCCAATCGCCGCCGTACATCAACCGGTCGGGGCCGAACGCGTCGAGCGCGATCTCCCAGAGCGGACCCACCGTCGCGGCACCGAATGCCGCACCGGGCAGGTGCAGGCCCGAGAACTTCGCGACCGTGTTCGGCAGCGCAGCGACCTCCTCGAACTCTCGGCGCCAGGCGTCGAAGTCGTCACTGCCGACGGGGGGCTTGCCGAGATGATCGATCACGACCGTCAGCGCGGGCAGATGCCGCGCGAGCCGCCCGGCCGCCCCGAGATGCCTCGGCCACGCATCGGGCACGTCGAAGGCGAGGCCCCGCCGGGCGACCTCGGCGAGCGAGGTGCGCACGTCGGGCAGCTCGAAGAAGTCGTCGCGGGGGTCGCCGTGCACGAGATGACGGATGCCCCGGAGGGCCGCCTCCCCCTCGAGCGCGTCGAGCGCTGCGAACGCCGCGGCGCGGTCGTCGAGCTGGACCCAGCCGACGACGCCCGCAACCCAGTCGTTGGCGGCGGCGACGTCGAGCATGAAGCGGGTGTCGGCGAAGGAGTCCTCGGCCTGCACGAGCACTGCGGCGTCGATGCCGGCGGCGTCGAGTTCCGCCCGCGCCTCCGCCGGGCCGAAGTCCGCGTGGAGCGGTCCGAGATCGGGCGTGATCCAGGCGTAGTCGCTCACCGTGCGATCCCACAGGTGCAGGTGCGCGTCGATCGTGCGGGCCGGGGCGGTCATGGGATCAGCTCCTCGTCACGAAGCCTCGTCCACAGGGCTTCGGGAATCGCCGCCCGCACCCGAGCCGCGTTCTCGGTGATGTCGGCCGGACGGGCAGAACCGGCGACGACGGAACGCACCGCGGCGTGACGCAACGGATACTGCATGGCCGCGACCGGGAGATCGACCCCCTCGTCACGGCAGACCTCGGCCAGCCGGGTCGCGCGCGCCAGCACCTCCGGCGGCACCGCGCCGTAGTTGTAGCGCCCGTTCGCCCCGGGCGTCGCGCTCGAGAGCAGGCCGGAGTTGTAGACGGCGGCGGCGATGACACCGACCCCCCGCTGCTCGCAGAGCGGCAGCAGCTCGGCCAGAGCCGGCTGCTCGAGGAGGGTGTACCGGCCGGCGATCATCACGAGGTCGAGCTCGCCCTCGGCCACGGCGCGCGCCGCGGCATCCGCGTCGTTGGTGCCGATGCCGATGGCGTCGACGACTCCCTCTTCGCGAAGTCTCGCGAGCGCAGGCAGCCCCTCGGCGAGACCCCGGTCGAGGTCGTAGGCGTCGGGGTCGTGCAGGAATGCGATGTCGATGCGGTCGAGACCGAGACGTTCGAGGGACTCCTCGATGCTGCGCCGAACGCCCGCCTCGCTCGGGTCGAAGCGGCGTACCGTCTCGTTCGGCACGGCGAAATCGAAGGCCATGTCGTCGCCGCCGGCGAAATCGGGGTTCGGGTCGAGCAGTCGGCCGACCTTCGTCGAGATCACGAACTCGTCGCGGGGCTTCGTCGCGAGGAACACGCCGAGTCGCCGCTCGCTGAGTCCCAGGCCGTAGTGCGGGGCGGTGTCGAAGTAGCGGATGCCGCTGTCCCACGCCGCATCGAGCGCTGCGAAGGCGCCCTCGTCGCTGACCGCGCGGTGGAGGTTGCCGACGGAGGCCGCGCCGTAGCCGAGCGGCCCGAGTCGCTCGGCGGAGGTGACGTCACCGGTCATGCGCGGGCCCCGCTCACGACGTGCGCACCGCGCCAGGTGTATTCGTCGACGGATGCCGCGTGCATCTCGGTGCCCGCACCCGGCGCCGTCGGCGTGACGTAACGGCCGCGGCGCACGACGGCAGGCGTCACGAAGTGCTCATGGAGGTGGTCGACGAATTCGATCATGCGTCCCTCCATCGTGCCCGAGAGCGCCACGTAGTCGAACATCGACAGGTGCTGCACGGCCTCGCAGAGACCGACGCCCCCGGCGTGCGGGCACACCGGCACACCGAACTTCGCGGCCAGCAGGAGGTTCGCGATGTTCTCGTTGACACCGCCGACGCGGGTCGCGTCGATCTGCATGACGTCCATGCCGCCGACTTGGAGGAGCTGCTTGAAGACGATGCGGTTCTGAACGTGCTCACCGGTCGCGACCTTGATCGGCGAGATGCCGCGTGCGATGGCGGCATGGCCGAGGATGTCGTCGGGGCTCGTCGGCTCCTCGATCCATTCGACGTCGAACTCGGCGAGCGCGCGCACCCATTCGATCGCGGCGTCGACGTCCCAGCGCTGGTTCGCGTCGATGGCGATCGGGAACCCCTCGCCGACGGCGGCGCGGGCGATGCCGAGGCGTCGGATGTCGTCGGCGAGGTCGGCCCCGACCTTGAGCTTGATCTGCGGGTAGCCGTCGGCGACGGCCTCGCGGCAGAGCCGGTCGAGCTTCTCGTCGGAGTAGCCGAGCCATCCGGGAGTGGTCGTGTAGGCGGGGTAGCCGATCTCGAGGAGCTTCTCGGTCCGTTCGGCGCGGCCGGGCTCGGCGGCGCGGAACAGCTCGAGCGCCTCTTCGGGCGTGAGCGCGTCGCTGAGGTAGCGGAAGTCGACGAGCTCGACGAGCTGCTCGGGGGTGAGCTCAGAGAGCAGGCGCCAGAGCGGCAGGCCGCTGCGCTTGGCCTTGAGGTCCCACAGCGCGTTGACGGCCGCGCCGATCGCCATGTGCATGACGCCCTTCTCGGGGCCGAGCCAGCGCAGCTGCGAGTCATGGGTGAGCAGTCGCCACGCGGCGCCCATGTCGTCGAGCAGCGCTTCCACGTCGCGACCGAGGAGGTGTCCGCGGAGCGTGTCGAGCGCCGCCACCTCGACGTCGTTGCCGCGTCCGATCGTGAAGACGAAGGCGTGGCCCTCGTGCCCGTCCTCGGCGTCCGTTCGGATGGTGAGGTAGGCCGCCGAGTAGTCGGGGTCTGGGTTCATCGCGTCCGACCCGTCGAGTTCGAGGGAGGTGGGGAAGCGGATGTCCCGGGTATCAACACTGACGATGGTGCTCATGACGTCCTTTCGTGGCGACCCCGAGCATAAACATCGGATGTCTTGTCTGTCAACCGCACATTCATGTGCAAGAATCTCCCAGAACCGGCCTGCGCCCACTTCAGAGTTCAGATGTTCACGCAGCGCCCTGATGGAGAGGACCCGCATGAGATTCGCCCGCCTCGGCAACGCCGGCGCCGAGATCCCCGTCGTCATCGACGGCGATCGCACGCTCGACCTGCGATCGATCACCGCCGACATCGACGGGGTGTTCCTCAGCGAGGGCATCGAGCGCGCTCGTGCGGCCGTCGCCGCCGGCGAACTGCCCGAGGTCGCAGATGCCGCCGAACTCCGCGTCGGTGCGCCCATCGCCCGCCCGTCGGCCGTCTACTGCGTCGGCATGAACTACGCGGCGCACGCCGCGGAGTCGGGCTCCGAGCCGCCGAAGCAGATCGTCATGTTCATGAAGGCCCCGAACACGATCGTCGGCCCGTACGACGACGTCGCCATCCCGCGCGGCAGCGAGAAGACCGACTGGGAAGTCGAGCTCGGCATCGTCATCGGCCGACGCGCGAGCTACCTCGACTCCCCCGCCGACGCCCGCGCGCACGTCGCCGGCTTCGTGATGGCCAACGACCTCTCCGAGCGCGACTGGCAGATCGCCGTGTCGGGCGGCCAGTGGTCGAAGGGCAAGAGCGCTCCCGGCTTCTGCCCGACCGGCCCTTGGCTCGCGACGAACGACGAACTGAACGCCGACGACGTTCGCCTGCGCAGCTTCGTGAACGGCGAGCCCCGCCAAGACTCGCGCACCGCGGACCTCATCTTCGACATCGACACGATCGTCTGGACCCTCAGCCAGTACCTCACCCTCGAACCGGGCGACCTCGTGCTCACCGGCACCCCCGAGGGCGTCGCCCTCTCGGGCCGCTTCCCCTACCTCGCCGCGGGCGACGTCGTCGAACTCGACATCGAGGGTCTCGGCGCCCAGCGCCAGCAGTACGTCTCCGCCTGACCCGATCAGCTCGACCCGGAAGGACTCCCACATGAGCAACGAATTCAGCGGCCTCGTCGCGATCGTCACGGGCGGCGCGTCGGGCATCGGCGCCGCGATCGCCGACCGCCTGCAGCAGGGCGGCGCGCGCGTGGCCGTCTTCGACCTGCAGCCGGATGCCGCGGCGCACGCCGACCTCGCCATCGCCGTCGACGTGGCCGACGACGCGAGCGTCCGGGCGGGCGTCGAACGGGTCGCCGCCGAGCTCGGCCGCATCGACATCGTCGTGAACAACGCCGGCATCGGCGCGCAGGGCACGATCGAGGCGAACTCCGACGAGGAGTGGCACCGGGTGTTCGACATCAACGTGCTCGGCATGATGCGCGTCGCGCGCGCCGCGCTGCCGCACCTGCGCAACTCCCCTTCGGCGTCGATCGTCAACACCGCCTCGATCGCGGCCACCGCCGGAATCCCCGAGCGGGCGCTTTACAGCGCGAGCAAGGGTGCCGTCTCGGCACTCACGCGCGCCATGGCCGCCGACCACCTGCGCGAGGGCATCCGGGTGAACGCCGTGAACCCGGGCACCGCCGACACCCCGTGGATCGGCCGCCTGCTGGCATCGGCAGCAGACCCTGCAGCCGAGCGCGCCGCACTCGAGGCACGCCAGCCGCACGGCCGCCTCGTCGCGGCCGACGAGGTGGCGGGCGCAGTCGCGTACCTCGCGAGCCCCGCATCGGGATCGACCACCGGCGTGGAGCTCGCGGTCGACGGCGGCATGCAGCAACTGCGGCTCCGCCCGGCAGGGAACTGACGCGGCATCCGGTATCGATGCCGGCGGCGATGCTGACGCGGCATCCGCTCGGATTGTCGACGTGATGGTGCATCCGGCTGTGTTCGTTGTACAACGTGCACAGCCGGATCGCCGTCTCGCCCGATAGCCTGAAGAGGTGAAGTTCGCGCACTTGAGAGTCGAAGGCCAGACGACCCCTCGGCTCGCGGCGGTGATCGCGGACTCGGCGCTCTTCCTCGACGAGTTCATGGAGCGACCGCCCCGCGACCTGCAGGATCTGATCGAGCGAGGCCCCGAGGGCCTCGCCGAAGTGCGCGAGGTCGTCGACACCGCGGTCTCGCTCGACGCCGAGCTGACCCCGGTCGCGGCGCTGCGGCACTCCTCGGCCGTGCTCCGCCCGGCCCAGGTCATCGCGATCGGTGCGAACTACGCTGCGCACGCCTCCGAGCTGAAGCTGCGCTCCGAGACGGCGATGACGATCTTCTCGCTCTGGCCGAACTCGCTCACGGCGCATGGCGCCACGACCACCTGGCCCGAAGACCTGACCACGCAGGTCGACTACGAGGCCGAACTCGGCGTCATCATCGGCCGCCCCGCCCGCGGCGTGCACGTGCGCGACGCGCTCGACTACGTGTGGGGCTACACCGTGGTCAACGACATCACGGCACGCGACATCCAGTTCAGCGAGGCGCAGTGGTCGCGCTGCAAGTCGTTCGACGGCTTCACGCCGACCGGCCCCGTGGTCGTCACGGCCGACGAGATCCCCGACCCGCAGAACCTCTGGCTCACCACGAACCTCGACGGCAGCATCATGCAGGACGCCTCGACGAACGAGATGGTGCGCAGCGTTGCCGAGATCATCTCGCTGCTCTCGCGCTCGGCCACGATCCCCCCGGGAACGCTCATCTCGACCGGCAGCCCCGGCGGCGCCGGCTACTCGCGCAAGCCCCCGGTGTTCCTGCGCGACGGCTCGACCGTCACCGTCACCGTCGAGGGCATCGGCTCGCTGACCACCCACTGCCGCGTCGTCTGACCGGTTCGGTGCCGCGCCAGTCGGACGCGGCACCCAGCAGGCGTACTACTCGCTCGGCTCGCCCTGCAGGTCGACGAGCGGAATCGCCATCGTGATCGGGCGGATCCCCGAGAGCTTCGACGGCTGCAACTGCGCCATCACGGCCTCGCGGCTCATGAGCCCTGCCTCGACGACGAGGTCGGCGACGGGCCGGCCGGTCTTCAGGGCGAGCTTCGCGATGGTGGATGCCTCGGTGTAGCCGATGAACGGGATGAGCGCCGTGATCACGCCGACGCTCGAGGCGACCATCGCCTCGAGCCGGTCGACGTTCGCGGTGATGCCGTCGACGCAGTTGACGCGGAGGGTCCAGCAGGCCTGGCGCATCCACGTGATCGACTGCAGCAGCGAGTGGGCGATCACCGGCTCGAAGGCGTTCAACTGCAATTGGCCGTTCTCGGCGGCCATCATGACCGTGACGTCGGCACCGGCCACCGCGTAGGCGACCTGGCTCACCGCCTCGGGGATCACCGGGTTGACCTTGCCGGGCATGATGCTCGAGCCCGCCTGCCGCGGCGGCAGGTTGATCTCGCCGAACCCGGCCTGCGGACCCGACGAGAGCAGGCGCAGGTCGTTGCAGATCTTCGAGAGCTTGATCGCGCTGCGCTTCAGCGCGCTCGAGAACGTCATGAAGACGCCCGTGTCGCTCGTCGCCTCGATGAGATCGGGCGCCGACACGAGACGGAGCCCGGTGATCGCGCTGAGGTGGCGCACGGCGGCCGCCGCATACCCGGGGTCGGCCGTGATGCCGGTGCCGATCGCGGTCGCGCCGAGGTTCACCTCGGAGAGGAGCTTGATGGTCTCGTTCAGGCGCTCGTGGTCTTCGCCGAGCGTCGTCGAGAAGCTGTGGAACTCCTGACCGAGCGTCATCGGAACGGCGTCCTGCAGCTGGGTGCGACCCACCTTCAGCACCTCGTGGAACTCCTGACCCTTGCGACCGAACGAGACGCGGAGCAGATCGAGCTCGCGCATCATCGTCGTGAGCGAGAATGTCATCGCGAGCTTGACTGCGGTCGGATACGTGTCGTTCGTCGACTGGCTGCGGTTGACGTCGTCGATCGGGTGCAGGACGTCGTAGCGGCCCTTGGGGTAGCCGGCCATCTCGAGCGCGAGGTTCGCGATGACCTCGTTCGCGTTCATATTCGTCGAGGTGCCGGCACCGCCCTGGATCACGCCGACCACGAACTGGTCGTGGTGCTCGCCCTCGATGATGCGCTGGCAGGCGTCGTCGATCCAGGCGGCCTTCTGGTCGGTGAGCACGCCGACCTCGCGATTGGCGCGTGCTGCGGCCTGCTTGACCGAGGCGAGCGCCACGACGAGGTCGGGGTAGACGGAGATCGGGCGCTTGGAGATCGGGAAGTTCTCGAGCGCACGCATCGTGTGCACGCCCCAGTAGGCATCGGCCGGCACCTCGACCGAGCCGAGGGAGTCGGTCTCGGTTCGAGTGGATGGCTGTGCACTGCCGCCGACGAGCGTCGGATCGGTGTACGTGTCATCGGTGGACTGGTCGCCGGTGCGCTCGGGCTCGTGCATCTCTTCCTCCACGGAGTCGTGCGCGATCGGACAAGTGGGTGTCTTGCCCCCGCAGCCGGCTCCATCGCCTGGGGTCTGCGCGGGATCGCCGCGCTCGTACTCGACACCGAGCCTATCGTCGCCGACCGTGCGAGACGAATGCGACGGGGCGCCCCTCGCCCCGCCGCATCCTCGACCGACGAACTCAGAGGAACGCGAAGGGCAGCATCGCGAGTCCGAAGACGAGCGCGAGGGCGCCGAAGAGCACGGTGCCGGCGAGCATGACGCCGTTCAGCACGATGCCCCAGATGGCCATAGTGCGCGACGCCGGCTCGCGACTGAGCGCCAGGATGCCGAGCACGAGCCCGATCACCGGCACGAAGAAGGTGGAGCTCGCCACGATCGAGACGAGGCCGAGCACGAGGCTCGAGATGCTGAACCCGCGCGCCTCCGCTGCCGGCGCGGCGTAGGGGTTCGGCTCCGCGAACGGCGCCTGGGTTGCGGTGTCGGTGACGGTGGTCATGGTGTGCTCTCCTGTTCATGGGTGCCCCGTTTGCGGGCGTGCTTCCACGCTACGGACCCGCGGAATCGCGCGGTATGGGGCTATCCCCCCGATACGATCGGATGGATCCCCACCCTTCGACTCCCATGAAACGGAGCAGCATGACTCTGCCCTGGACTCTCCACGGCGACGGCAAGAACGTCAACCCCGGCGAGGTCGTCGCTCCCGGTGAACGCCTGAGCTGGCCCCGCACGATCGGCCTCGGCGCACAGCACGTCGTCGCCATGTTCGGCGCGACCTTCCTCGTGCCGATCCTGACGGGTTTCCCGCCCGCGACGACGCTGTTCTTCTCCGGCATCGGCACGATCCTCTTCCTCGTGATCACGAAGAACCGGGTACCGAGCTACCTCGGCTCGTCGTTCGCCTTCATCGCCCCGATCAGCGCGGCGATGGGCGCGAAGGGCATCGGCGACCCCATGGGCGCTGCGCTCTTCGGCATCGTCGTCGTCGGCGTGCTGCTCGCGCTCGTGGGCCTCCTGGTGCAGTGGGTCGGCACACGCTGGATCGATGTGCTCATGCCGCCCGTCGTCGCGGGTGCGATCGTCGCGCTCATCGGCTTCAACCTCGCGCCCGCCGCGAAGAACAACTTCATGCTCGCCCCGCTGACGGCGCTCATCACGCTCGCGGCCGTCATCATCGTGAGTGTCGCGTTCCGCGGCATCCTCGGCCGGATGTCGATCCTCGTCGGCGTGGTGATCGGCTACATCGCCGCGGCGATCCAGGGCGAGATCGACTTCGCGCGCATCGAGGACGCCGCGTGGGTCGGCCTGCCGACCTTCCATCTCCCGGCGAACCCGTTCGCCGACGCCGCCGTGTGGGGCTTCCTTCCCGCGTTCCTGCCCGTCGTGCTCGTGCTCATCGCCGAGAACGTGGGCCATATCAAGGGCGTCGCGCAGATGACCGACCCGTCGGTCAACCGGTCGACGGGTCGCGCGCTCTTCGCCGACGGCCTCGCCACCACGATCGCCGGATTCTTCGGCGGCTCGGGCACCACGACCTACGGCGAGAACATCGGCGTCATGGCGGCGACGCGCATCTACTCGACCGCCGCCTACTGGGTCGCCGGCATCGTCGCCGTGCTGCTCGGCCTCTCCCCCAAGTTCGGCGAGGTCATCAACACGATCCCCGCCGGCGTGCTCGGCGGCGTCACCACGGCGCTCTACGGCCTCATCGGCATCATCGGCGTGAAGATCTGGCTCGACAACAAGGTCGACTTCGGCAAGCCCGTGAACCAGTTCACCGCTGCCACGGCCCTCATCATCGGCATCGCGGACTTCACCTTCGCGATCGGCGGGGTCTCGTTCAACGGCATCGCGCTCGGCACGATCGCCGCCATCGTGATCTACCACCTGATGAACGGCATCGCGAAAGCCCGCGGCACGAACTGAGCACGCACTCGCCGGCACGCCGGTATGAACGACGGATGCCCCGTGGCCGATCATCGGCCACGGGGCATCCGTGTCTCAACTGGAGGTCAGGCGAAGAGCGCCTCGACCGGCCCGCGTGCGAAGTACACGAGGAAGCCGGCCGCGACGATCCAGAGCAGCGGGCTGATCTCACGCGCCTTGCCCGAGAGCGAACGCACGACGACCCAGGCGATGAAGCCCGCGCCGATGCCGTTGGCGATCGAGTAGGTGAGCGGCATGACGGTGACGGCGAGGAAGACCGGCAGCAGCACCGAGAACTGCGAGAAGTCGATGTACTTGATCTGCGCCATCATGAGCGCACCCACGATGACGAGGGCGGCCGAGGCGACTTCGGTCGGCACGATCGAGACGAGCGGGGTGAAGAACATCGCGGCGAGGAACAGCAGGCCGGTCACGATGTTGGCGAGGCCCGTGCGCGCACCCTCGCCGATGCCGGCACCCGACTCGATGAAGACCGTGTTCGACGACGCGGAGGCGTACCCGCCCGCGACGGCGCCGACACCCTCGACGATCAGTGCGGACTTCAGGCGCGGGAAGTCGCCCTTCTCGTCGGCGAGCTGCGCCTCTTTCGAGAGGCCCGTCATCGTGCCCATGGCGTCGAAGAAGTTCGTGAAGACGAGCGTGAAGACGAGCATGACGGCGGCGAGCACGCCGATGCGCTCGAAGCTGCCGAACGAGACCTGTCCGACGAGCGAGAGGTCGGGCAGGCTCACGATCGAGCCGGTGAGCTCGGGCACCGAGAGGCTCCAGCCGCCGGCGTTGAAGTCCTCGCCGGCGAACATCGGCCCGAGGTTCCAGATCGCCTCGACGACGACCGCGAGCACGGTGCCCGAGACGAGGCCGATGAGGATGCCGCCCTTGACCTTGCGGGCCACGAGGATGCCGGTGAGCAGCAGCGTGAAGATGAAGACGAGGGTCGGCACGGTTGCGACGGACCCGGCGATGCCGAGCCCCACGGGCGGCGAGGAGGCGCCGGTCGCGGTGACGAACCCGGCGTTCACGAAGCCGATGAAGGCGATGAAGACACCGATGCCGACCGTGATCGCGAGCTTCAGCTGGATCGGCACCGCGTCGAAGATGAGACGGCGGAGGCCGGTCGCGGCGAGCAGCACGATGACGAGGCCGTTGATGACCACGAGGCCCATCGCCTCGGGCCAGGTCACCTGGCCGACCACCGAGACCGCGAGGAACGAGTTGATGCCGAGCCCTGCCGCGAAGCCGAAGGGCAGGCGGGCGACGAGGCCGAACAGGATCGTCATGACACCGGCGGTCAGACCCGTGACGGCCGAGACCTGGGCGAACCCGAGCTGGCCGCCGTCGACGTCGACGCCCGCCGACAGGATGATCGGGTTGAGGATCACGATGTAGGCCATCGTGACGAACGTGACGATGCCGCCGCGCACCTCGGTGCCGACGGTGGAACCGCGCTTCGTGATCTCGAAGAATCGATCGATCGGGTGCGACGGCTTCGCGCTCTGGGGCGCCGTCTCGGGGGCCGACTCAGGGGTCGTGTCAGGGGTCGTTTCAGTGGTCATCCGGGAACCTTCGATGAGGGACGCGCCGGGTGCCGGCGCGACGGGTGGACTGGGCTGCTCAGCTGAGCAGCTTGATGACGTGCTCGCCGACGATCAGGTAGATGCCGTAGATCACGGCGAACGCGCTGATGGCGAAGCACACCCACGCACCGATGAGGGCGGCGCGTTTCTGCCCCTCGCTCAACGGACTCTTCTTCTTCGCCTTCGCCGCCCGCTTCTCGGCCTGGCGGATCTCGGCGGGCGTCACCACGGTGATCGCGTCGGTGAACTCGGCCGGCGTCACGATGGGCGTGCGCCCCGAGAGCGTGAGGAGCCGAACACCGAGGGAGTAGGCGGCGACCACCACGACCGTGCCGACGAGGGCCGAGACGAAGACGAGGAGGAACGCGCCGAGGTCGATCACGAGGTCACCTTCTTCTTCGGCTTCGGATTGCGCTTGATCTTCACCGCACGGCCCGAGTGGGCGACCTCGCTCACCACGTTGTGGTGGGAGACCTCGTTGCGGCGCGACCAGAGGAAGATGCCGGCGATCACGGAGACGCCCACGATCGTGTCGATGATGATGCCGACGACGCCGAGGTGGGCGACGACCGCGGCGAGTGCGCCGACACCGCCGGCGGCGGGAAGCGTCAGGAGCCAGCCCACGCCGATGCGGCCGGCGGTGCGCCAGCGCACCTTCGAGCCCCGGCGGCCGAGGCCGGAGCCGATGACCGAGCCTGAGGCGACCTGCGTGGTCGACAGCGCGAAGCCGACGTGGCTCGAGGCGAGGATCGTCGCGGCGGTCGCCGTCTCGGACGCGAAGCCCTGGGCCGGCTTCACGTCGGTCAGGCCCGTGCCGAGGGTCTTGATGATGCGCCATCCGCCCATGTAGGTGCCGAGCGCGATCGCGATCGCGCAGGTGACGATGACCCAGAGCTGCACCTCGGCGCCGGCGGGCTGGAGACCCGCGGCGACGAGCGTCAGGGTGATGACGCCCATCGTCTTCTGCGCGTCGTTGGTGCCGTGCGCGAGGGCGACGAGCGAGGAGGAGAAGATCTGCGCGTGGCGGAACCGGTCGCGCCCGTCAGGCTTGCCGTCGTAGCGACGGGTAATGGCGTACGCCAGCTTCGTCGCACCGTAGGCGATGAGCCCGGCGGTGAGCGGGGCGAGCAGCGCGGGCAGGATGACCTTCGACATCACGACGGCGAAGTCGATGGCGCCGACGCCGAACCCGACGAGGGCCGCACCGATCAGGCCGCCGAAGAGCGCGTGACTCGACGACGACGGCAGGCCGAGCAGCCACGTGATCATGTTCCACACGATCGCGCCGATGAGACCCGCGAAGATGAGCTCGGGGGTGATGAGCACCCCGCCGTCGCCCTCCTTGATGATGCCGCCCGAGATGGTCTTGGCCACCTCGGTCGAGAGGAACGCGCCGATGAGGTTCAGGATGGCGGCGAGGCCGACGGCGACCTTGGGTTTCAGCGCACCCGTCGCGATGGGCGTCGCCATCGCGTTGGCGGTGTCGTGGAAGCCGTTCGTGAAGTCGAAGAAGAGCGCCAGTGCGATGACCAGCACGACGATGAGGGTGAGATCCACCGGCGTCTTTCTCTGGGATCGGTGCAGCCATCGCTCTCGCGAATGGTCTTCACCAGATGTTCAGGGGACGTGCCTTGCAGAAGCGTCGTTGTTCGCCGTGCACCCATCGATACTACGGGACGGAACCCGGCTCCTCCACCACCGAGGCGAGGTCGGCGCCGAACACGAACGTGCGCCGCACCGTGCCGCCCGCGAGCACGTCGGGCAGCCAGCGGCTCGCGTCGTCCCACATCTGGTCGAGCGGGATGTCGCGTACGTCGAACCACTCGGGATCGAGTTCGTCTGACGGCACCGGCTCCCCCGTCCACCGGCGGCACACGAAGACGTTGGACTCCTGACTCCATGCCTCCTTGTGCGGGAAGTGATAGCTCAGGATGCCGCGCGGCTCGAGGTCGTCGGCGGCCACGACGAGGCCCGACTCCTCGAAGATCTCGCGCACCGCTGCATCCGTCGCCGACTCGCCCGGTTCGAGCTTGCCGCCCGGCGCGACGAAGTAGCCCATGCCGAGGCCGTGCTTCTTGCGCCCCAGGAGCACCTCGACGCGGCCATCGTGCTCGCGCAGGAGGTAGCAGACGCACACCTGGGGCAGCAGCACGATCAGCCGAAGAGGATCTTCGCCTCGTCGTAGCGCGACTGCGGCACCCGGTTGAGGGTGCCGACGGCGTCGGCGATCGAGACGGTGCGGATGTCGGTGCCGCGGAGCGTGACCATCGAGCCCCATGCCCGGTCGTAGACGGCGTCGACGGCGGCCATGCCGAGGCGGGTCGCGAGCACGCGGTCGTATGCCGAAGGAGCGCCGCCGCGCTGGATGTGGCCGAGTACCGTCGCGCGGGATTCGATGCCCGTGCGCTCTTCGATCATCGGCGCGAGCTGCTCGGAGATGCCGCCGAGGCGGGGCCGGTTGAAGGCGTCGAGGCCCTTGTGCGAATGCGCCTCGTTCATGCCGGGCAGCGTGAAGCCCTCGGCCACGACGACGAGCGGGGCCCGCCCGCGGTCGCGCACCGATTCGACCCACTCGCAGATCTGCTCGATCGACTGCGGCTGCTCGGGGATGAGGATCGCGTGCGCGCCGCCGGCCATGCCGGAGTGCAGGGCGATCCAGCCGACGTGGCGGCCCATGACCTCGAGCACCATGCAGCGCCCGTGCGAGTCGGCCGTGGTGCGCAGGCGGTCGATCGCCTCGGTGGCGATCTCGACCGCGGTGTCGAAGCCGAACGAGTAGTCGGTGGCGGCGAGGTCGTTGTCGATCGTCTTGGGAACGCCGACGACGTTGATGCCGCCCTCGTCGTGCAGGCGGCGGGCCGCGGTCAGCGTGCCTTCGCCGCCGATCGCGATGATCGCGTCGATGCCCTGCTCGTCGAGCATGCGTTGGATGTTCTCGGGGCCTCCGCCCTCACCCTCGAAGGGGTTGGTGCGGCTCGAGCCGAGGATCGTGCCGCCGACCTTCGCGAGTCCGCGAACGTCGTGACGGGTGATCGGCATGATGTCGGTCTCGACGACGCCCTTCCAGCCCCACCGGAACCCGACGAACTCGGTGTCGTGCGCGATGACGCCCTTCAGCACGGCACCGCGGATGACCGAGTTGAGGCCGGGGCAGTCGCCGCCCGATGTGAGGATGCCGATCTTCATGCTCGTGGGACTCCTTGTGCTCGAATGAGACGCAATGCTCAGGGGGGTGTCGACGGAGCCGCTTCATCGGGGCACGACTCCGGGAAGTCTAGCGAACCTCGACTTCCCGTTCCGACGCGCTCGGGTCGTGCCGAGCTCGCGCCGTGGTCGCGCCCGTACCGGCGCCGTGCTCGCGCCTACAGTGCGCCGTCGAGCGCCTGCCGCAGCAGGTGCTGCAGGGCGTCGAGCTGCACCGAATCCGCCGAGCCCGGCTCGACGTCGCTGCCGTCGAGGGCACGGGCGGCGAGCCCCTGCTTCGAGTCGATGAGCTCGGCGATGCGCGCGTCGATCGTGTGCGCGGCGATGATGCGCCACGCGGTGACGGGCTCGTCTTGGCCGATGCGGTGCACGCGGTCGATCGCCTGCGTCTGCTCGGCCGCGGTCCAGCTGAGCTCGGCGAGCACGACGTTCGACGCGGCCTGCAGGTTCACGCCGACGCCCGCCGCGGTGAGCGAGCAGACGGCGACGGCGACCTCGGGGTCGTTGTTGAACGCGTCGATCGCCGCCTGTCGTTGCAGGGCGGTCTGATCGCCGCGGAGCGAGACGGTGCGCAGTTCTCGGGCGGCGAAGGCCGCCTCGGCCTGGTCCATCACGTCGATGTGCTTGGCGAAGAAGACGACCTTGCCGACCGAGCGGGCCAGCTGCGCCGCGTAGTCGGCCGCGAGGCCGGCCTTGGCCTGGCCGATGCGGCGCACCATCGTGAAGACGTTCTCGCCCGACTTCGTGGACTTCGCCTCTTCGAGCTCGGCGCTCGCGACGGCGCGGATGAACTGGTCGCGCTGGTCGTCGTCGAGGTCGCCGACGCGCAGCTTGCGCGCCTCGACGAGCGCGCGGAAGCGACCGGCGAGGCGGTTGCCGAGCTCGCGCTCGGCGGCACGCACCGAACGGCCGAGTTCATCGTCGAGCTCGACGGGCAGGTCGGCGATGCGCTTGGCCGGCAGGTCGGCCGCGACATCCACCTTGCGGCGGCGCACGATGCCGAGGTCGATCACTGCGCGGCGCGCAGCGCTGTAGAAGCCGGGCTCCGCGGGCGTGAGCCCCGTCTCTTCAAGCTTGCCGAGCAGCTCGGGCGAGGGCTTGTCGCCCTCGATCCAGCCGAGGAACTTCCAGATCGCACGGAAATCGTCGACGTCGTTGATGAGCGGCGTCCCCGTGAGGGCGAGCAGCAGCGGGTCGCCGCCGGGTGCCGCGCGGCGGATGCGCTCGGCGAGGGCGAGCACGTTCTTCGAGCGCTGCGACTGCAGGTTCTTGATGAAGTGCGCCTCGTCGACGACCATTCCCTTGAAGCCGAGGGTCGACAGCCACGCCATGTGCCGGTCGAGCACGTCGTAGTTGACGATGACGACGTCGGCGAACGCGTCGAGCGTGTCGCCGTCGCCGTGGATCACGGTCGCACGGCGGTGCGGGGTCCACCGCTCCACCTCGCGCGCCCAGTTCATCTTCACGACGTTCGGCACGACCGCGAGCAGCGGGTAGGCACCGGCGACGGATGCCGCGAGCACCGACTGCGCCGTCTTGCCGAGGCCCGGCTCGTCGGCGAGCAGGAACGTGCGGTGCCCGAGGCGGGCGCTCTCGATGAAGCGCGCCTGGTGCTTCATGAGCTCGAGGCCGCGCGGTGCGAGCCGGTCGACCTTCGGCGCCTCCGGCAGCTCCATCGTGGCGGCCTGGCCGCCGGAGCCGACCTCGAACGACTTGAACAGCGGACCGAGCAGCTCCCAGTTGGCGAGCCGGCGCACCGGCACGGCCGGGGCGGCCTGCTTCGAGAAGTCGGGCGCGAGGAAGGGGTTCGCGAGCTGTCGCGAGCGAACGGATGCCGGGATCACCTGGTTCTCGCTGAGCACGGGCGTCACCTCGGCCTCGCGCGTGATGATGAGCTCGTCGGGCGAGAGCTCGGCACCCGACTCGAGCAGCCAGTCGCGCCGGAACCGCTGCGCGACCGTCGAGATCGAGGCGTCGGGCTCGAGCAGCGCGATGAGGCTCGTGTCGCGAGCGGCGGTCTTCGCGAGGATCTGCGCGATGCCGTCGAGTCGCTTGAGGAGCTCGGAGCGCGCGGCATCCGTGATCTCGGTGTCGGCCTTGACCCGTGCACGCTCTTCACGCATGAGGAGTGCGATCACCTGGAACTTCGTGCGGTTCGTCGGGCCGAGCCTGCCCTTCTGCGCCTTCTGCTCCACCTCGCGCACCTTGCGCGCGAGGATCGGGATGATCGGTGCGTCATCGTCGCGCGAACGCGTCCGCTGCCGCTGCCTCGTCTGGGCCAATGGTCCTCCAGTGTCTGGGCCGAATCCTTCGAACGGACTCGGCGCCCCCCTCGACATCGTGAGATGTTCGAGACCGCTCGGCCGCGCCGAACTGGTCGGTGGCCCGCGGTGCGCGAATCCCGAACCGAGCAGCGCGCGAACTCGGGATCATTCAGACCCAGCTCACGCGGTCGGACGAAGAACGGATTCGTCGTGCGCAGGCCCAGTCTAGCGTCAACCCCGTGCAAGATCGGCGCGACAGGCCTACCCTTGCCTCATGGACGGTCTCGCAGGGGCGGGTGACGGCGTCTCGCCCGATGACGACTTCACGGTGCCCGATGACGATTTCACGGTCTCGCAGGACACCGAGTTCGACGAACCGGGCGACATCGCCGACGACGACGAACGCACGATCGACGACAGCCTCGACGACGAGGTGCCCGGTGTCGACGCCGAGCGCCGGGTCGATCTCGCCGACGAACCGGGCGTCACCGCCGCCGACGAGGAATGACGGTCGTCGCGCTCGCCTGACGATGCCGGCGCTGACGATGTCGGCCCTCAGACTCCGCCTCCGCCGCCTCCCCCGCCTCCGCCGCCCGCGGAGCCGCCGCCACCGGAGCCGCTCGAGCCCGAACTCGAGGCCGAGCCCGACCACGACGAACTCGAGGCCGACGAGAACGACGAGATGCCCGACGCGAGCACGCCGGCGTTGAATCCGCTGGTTCCGGAGTACCACGTCGGCTCGGTGCCGACCTGCTCGTGCAGCGCCGAGAGCACCTCGGCCCATTCCCGCTCGAGGCCGAAGAGCACCGCGAATGGCAGCAAGCGCTCGTTGAGCTTCAGCACGGTGACCGGGTCGAGGGCGACGGTCGAGACCGGCGCGGCCGCGGCATCCGCCGACGCCACCCCTGCATCGGATGCCGCCGGTCGCTCCACTCGGAGGGCGCCGCTCGGGCTCTGCAGCACGCGGAGCCGGTCGGCCTCGGCGAGGCGGATGTAGAGGCGCAGGCCCTCGAGGTGGTCGCGGAGCGCTCGGCCCTGCTCCGTGAGCGGACGGACCCCGGCGACGGTGAAGAGCGTCAGCACCGCGGCGAGGCCTCCGACGATGAAGCAGACGGCCGGCCAGAACCCGCCCATCTGGTTCTCGAGCGCGATGACGCCGAGCACGAACGAGGCGATCGAGGCGACGGCCGCGACGACGAGGAGCAGCACGCGGAGCCCGAGGGCGGGCCGGTGGCGCAGCCCCGCCGAGACCACGCGCTTGCCGACCGACTGGTTGATCGCGTACAGGCGCTTGCCGAGCGCCGTGTCGCTGGCGAGTTCGCGCCGCTCGCCGACGCGGCGATCCCCGAAGAGCGCGGTCACGACCGCGTCGGCATCGGGGTCGGCGGGGTCACCGGCCCCGACGTACTCGACGGCGTACTTCTTCTTGCCGGATTCGACGATGCGGAGCTGACCGGCGACCGCGCGTTCGAGGATCGTCGCCGTCACGCCCTTCGTCGACGCGCCGACGAGGTCCGACGCGACCAACGTCGAGGCGCCCTGCGGCGGCTCGTACTGGGCGATGATCGTGCCTCGGCCTGGGTGGTTGCGCCAGCGCGTGATGCGCAGCACCAGCGCCGCGACGGCGGCGAGCACGGCGATCACGGCCGCGACCGCGCCGCCGACCGCGGCGGGCGAGGAGCCGAACGACTCGTCGCGCGGCACGAAGGTGCCGGGCTGGAACGCCGCGGCGAGCGTCAGGGTCTCGCGCGGCGCCAGGTCGAAGGCCTCGGCCGTGATGACGGGCGGCTCGGCCTCCTCCTCGAGCGACTCGCATGGCGTGCTCGAGCCCTCGGAGCCGCGATAGCAGGCCACCGCACCGGTTCGGGCCGCGGCGACGTCGTCGCTGAGGTGCAGCTCGGCGCTCACCCGTCCGAACGGCTGCGCCCAGCCCGTGCCGTTCACGTCCCAGTAGAACTCGTCGACATCGGCGTCATCGGGCTGCAGCGTGACGTTGTGCTGGCGGTAGCTGATCACATAGGTCTGCTCGCCGTGCACGAAGTCGTCGGCGCGGATCGTGACGAAGAGGAAGCCGTCGTCGTCCTCGTCCTCCTCGACCTCGAACGATCGAGGCGCACCCGTGCCGTCGGTCACCGTGATCTGCTCGATGTCGGTGAGGTGGCCCCGATACGACTTCGGGAGCGCACGACGGATGCCTCGGTTCTGGTCGAACTCGGGGAAGCGGGCGACGAGGGTCTCGGTCGCGTCGAGCACCGAGCGGCCGCCCTCGTCGCGCGAGAGCTCGTAGACGGCGTCGAAGGAGTCGAAGGTGAAGTCGTCGACGCCTGCCGTGACGGAGGAGCCGGGGCCGAGAGACACTGAGGCAGAGCTTGCGGCGCTCGCAGGGAGCGCCGCGGCGAGCGCGGCCACGAGCCCGACGACCGCCGAGGCGAGACCGATGACTGCTGCTGAGCGGAAGCGGCGCATGCCCCTACGCTAGCGCGGGCGCGGGCGCCGATCGGCACTCGCCGATCGAGGCCCGCGCCGCGCGTCACGCCCGGCGGAGCCGGAGGCTGTTCAGCACCACGAACACGCTGGAGAACGCCATCGCCGCACCCGCGATCATCGGGTTCAGGAATCCCGCCGCCGCGAGCGGGATCGCCGCGACGTTGTAGGCGAAGGCCCAGAACAGGTTGCCCTTGATCGTGCGGAGCGTCGACCGGGCGAGCGAGATCGCGTCGGCGATCGCGCCCGGCTCATCGCGGGTGAGTGCGAGGTCGCTCGCCGACGCCGCGGCATCCGTGCCCCCGCCCATCGCGATGCCGAGGTCGGCCGCCGCGAGTGCCGCGGCGTCGTTCACGCCGTCGCCGACCATCGCGACCCGGTGCCCCTGGCCCTGTTCGCGGCGGACGATCTCGAGCTTGCCCTCGGGGCTGACCCCCGCGTGCACCTCGTCGATGCCGAGGGCCGCCGCGACACGGGCGGCCGGTCGCGCGGCGTCGCCCGTCACGAGCGCGGGTCGCAGGCCGAGGGCGCGGAGCCGGTCGACCGCCTCGCGGGCGCCGTCGCGCACTCGGTCGCCGACCTCGATGAGCGCCTGCACCTCACCGGCCGAGCCCACGGCGACGAGGGTGTCGTCGGAGGCCGCCGCACGTGCGTCGAGCGCCGCCGGCATGCGGTAGCCGAGGTCGACGAGGAACGCCGGTCGGCCTGCCGCTGCCGGCACGCCGTCGACGACGCCCGTGACCCCGAGCCCGGCGTGGGCACGGAAGTCGCTCACCTGCACGCCGCGCCACGTCGACCCCGAGGCATCCGCCCCGTCGACGATCGCCCGGGCCACCGGGTGCTCGGAGCTGCGCTCGAGCGCCGCAGCGAGATCGAGGGCGGCGCCGCCACCGGCGGTGCCGATGCCGACGGAACCATCGGCGATCGTCACGGCGGTCAGGCTCATGCGGCCCGTGGTCAGCGTGCCGGTCTTGTCGAGGAGGATCGTGTCGACGTCGCCCGCACGGTCGAGTGCCTCGGGCCCGGTGATGAGGATGCCGCGTTCGGCGCCGCGCCCCGTGCCGACGAGGATCGCCATCGGCGTCGCGAGGCCGAGCGCGCAGGGGCAGGCGATCACGAGCACGGCGACCGCGGCGGTGATGGCCTGTTCGACGGGGCTGCCCGTGGCGACCCACACGATCGCCGTCGCGACCGCGAGCCCGATGACGATCGGCACGAACACGGCCGAGATGCGGTCGGCGAGGCGCTGCGCGCGCGACTTGCCGAGCTGGGCGTCCTCGACGAGGCGGGCGATCTGCGCGAGTCGGGTGTCGCCGCCGACGCGCTCGGCTGCGACGACGAGGCTGCCGCCGTGCACGATGGTCGCCGCGGTCACCGAGGTGCCGGGCGCCACGTCGACGGGTGCCGGCTCACCGGTCAGCATGCTCTCGTCGACGCCGGCCTCACCGCGCACGACGACGCCGTCGGCCGCGATGCGCTCACCGGGGCGCACGACGAACAGGTCGCCGGGGCGGAGGCTCTCGATGCGCACCCGCTCCTCTCGCTCGGCGGCGCCCTCGCCGCGCAGGACCGAGACCTCGCGCGGGGCGAGTTCGAGGAGGGTGCGCAGCGACTGGCCCGCACGGCGCTTCGACCGCTGCTCGAGCACCCGCCCGAGCAGCAGGATCGTGATGACGCCCGCGGCCACCTCGAGGTAGATGTCGCCGCCGGGCGCGCCGCGCACCCCGAACGTCCACTCGTGCGTCATGCCCGGCATGCCCGCGTGCCCGAAGAAGAGCGCCCAGAGCGACCAGGCGAACGCCGTGAGGGTGCCGAGCGAGACGAGCGTGTCCATGGTGAGCGAGCCGTGGCGCAGGTTCACCGCCGCGGCGCGGTGGAACGGCCAGCCGCCCCAGACGACGACCGGCGCCGCGAGGGCGAGCGAGAACCACTGCCAGTACGTGAACTGCAGCACGGGCACCATCGCGATCACGACGACCGGCACCGTGAGCAGGGCCGAGATCACGAGGCGGGTCATGAGCGGGTCGGATGCCGCGGCGCCCGAGCCTGCGCCCCGTGCCGCGCTGCGCTCCCCTACGCTGCTCGCCGCCACGCTGCTCGCCCCAGCCGCGTGCACAACTCCGGAGCCGCCGCCCGACACGCCGTGCTGAGCTGCTCCGACCCCGGCGTGTCCGCCGAGATCTCCGGAGTTCTGCTCGGTCGGCGCGACGGGCACGATCGCCGTGTAGCCCGCGGCGCGCACGGCCTCGACGAGGTCGTCGATCGACGTGGTCGACGGGAACGAAACGCGCGCTTTCTCGGTCGCGAGGTTCACCTCGGCCGCGACGCCGTCGAGTTTCCCGAGGCGTTTCTCGACCCTCGAGACGCAGCTCGCGCAGGTCATTCCCTCGATGCCGAGATCGATCGTGCGGGTCTCGTGCTGCAGGGTCATCCGTCGCTCCTTGGGTCGATTGCCGAATCCCAACAGTACCCCCCTGGGGTATCTGACGCAAACGGGGTATCCTATTCACGTGATCGAGGACATCAAGAAGCGAGCCATGCACCGCACGAAGATCATCGAGGGCCAGTTGCGCGGCATCGAGAAGATGATCGAGAACGACGACTACTGCGTCGACATCATCACGCTCTCGCTCGCAGTGCAGAAGTCGTTGGGCTCGCTCAACAAGCTCCTCGTCGAGAACCACCTGCGCACGCACGTGACCGAGATGTACGAGGCGGGCGGCGAACAGCGCGAAGCTGCGGTGGCCGAACTCGTGCGCATCTTCGAGCTCTCCAACAACCGGGGGTAGTCGAGCGGATGCCGCGCATCGAACTGGTCACGGGCGACCTCACCGTGCAACGGGTCGATGCCATCGTGAACGCTGCGAACTCGACCCTGCTCGGCGGGGGCGGCGTCGACGGGGCGATCCATGCGGCCGGTGGTCCCGAGATCCTCGCCGAGTGCCGCCGCCTCCGCGCGACCTCGCTCCCCGGCGGGCTGCCGACGGGCGAGGCCGTCGCGACGACCGCCGGACGCCTTCCGGCGCGATGGGTCGTCCACACGCTCGGGCCGGTCTGGCCGGGCGCGGGATCAGAGGCCGACTCACGCCGGCTCCTGCTCGCCGCCGCATACCGCAACTCGATCGGCCTCGCGGCATCGCTCGGGGCGACATCGGTCGCCCTCCCGGCCGTCTCGGCCGGCGTGTACGGCTGGCCGGCAGCGGATGTCGCGCGCGTGGCGCTGTCGACGGCGGCCGACGCACCCGCACCCGAGCTCATCCGCTTCGTGCTCTTCACCCCCACCATGCGCGAGGTCTTCGCCGAGGCGGCCGCGTCGCTCGGCATCGCCGTGGCATCCGCCGACTGAGCGCCCCCTCGATCACGTGCCGGGCGCCGTGACCGCCAGCCAGTCGTCGAGCTCGCTCGGCTCGTCGGTGATGATGCCGTCGACACCGAGCGCGCTCACCTCCTCCCAGTGCTCGTGACTGTTCAGCGTGTAGCAGAGCACGGCGATGCCGGCCTCGTGCAGGGCGACGAGGGCACCGGGCTGCGCGGTGACGGATGCTGCGGTGGTGCCGAACCCGATGACCCCGAGCCGCTCGGCCATCGGCACCGGATTCGCCGGCAGCTCGCGGATCAGCATGATGCGCGGAATCGTCGGCGCCACGCGCTGCAGGGCGAAGAGCGTCTCGAGGCTGAAGCTCTGCAGCACGACGCGCCCGCGGAGGCCATGGCGTTCGATGAGTCCTGTCACGGCACGGATGCCCTCGGTGCGCCAGTCGGCCTTCAGCTCGATGAGCGCCCGAGCGTCGCTGCGTTCGGCGAGGGCCTCGAGAAAGGCGTCGAGCGTCGGGATGCGCGTGCCCTCGAACTCCTCGCCGTACCAGGCCCCGGCATCGAGCCGGCCGACGGCGGCGGCGTCGAGCTCGCCGATGGACCGTGGATCCCCCGTGATGCGCTCGAGGGTCGTGTCGTGGAAGAGCACGGGCACGCCGTCGCTCGTGAGCTGCACGTCGGTCTCGACGAACGCGAGCTCGTCCATGGCGAGCTCGAGGGACGGCATCGTATTCTCGGGGGCCGTTGCGCGGTCGCCGCGATGGCCGACCGTGAACGCGGGATCGCCCGGTTCGCGGAGGGCACCGAAGACGTCGATCGCGTAGACGGTCGGAGGTACCTGGGCGAAGAGCAGGAGCCCGGCGAGCACGGCGGCGGCGAGGCTCGCGAGGCCGATCCGCACGCCTCGAGGCGGCGGGTTCAGACTGCGCCGTTGCCTGATCAGCATGCCGCGGGGCGGCGGGTTCGTGAGGCGCCTGCGGCGTTCGCGACGGGTGGGTTCTTGCGTTCGGGTCGCGTGGTCGGCTTGGGCGGGCCGCCGACGCCCGGTCGCCGGAGCGGCCGTGTCGAGGGGGTGGAGCACGGGTTCGGGCCTTTCCACCGTCGCGCGCCGTTGCGCGATCGGTGCAGGTCACTCTAGCAAGCCCGTTACCGTTTCGTTACATCTTTTCTTGGGGCTGCGCGCGCGCACCCGACGCCACGGAGCCATGCGGGTACTCTGCTGAGCGACGCTGGAATTCCAGGATGGCCGGGTTCCGGATGCGACCGTCGGCGATCTCCGTGGCCCGATCGATCGTCTCGGACGAGGCCCAGGCGCCGGGGCCCTCCATGACCGTTCGCAGGAACGGCATGAGCGCCTCGCTGATCTCCCACGTCGACGAGTTCCACAGGTACGACGGGCTGTGATCGACGGCGTAGTAGTTCGTCGACTCCCCCACGGTGAACATGGGGTCCGCGAACGACGTCGGGCGGGCCCAGTCGAACCCCATGCCGGCATCGACCGACACATCGACGATGAGGCTGCCCGGCCGGAAGACGCCGAGGTCCTCGGTGCGCAGGTAGGTGAGCGGCGAGTTCGGATCCTGCAGGGTGCAGTTCACCACGATGTCCCGCTCGGCGAGGAACGGCGCGAGGGCGACCGGCCCGTCGTCGGTGTTGACGGTGCTCTCGAACGGGGCCTCGGGATTGTGCTCGAACTGGATGATGTCGACGGAGGGGATCGGCGAGCCGACCGCCGCAGTGTCGCGATTGGTGAGCACCCGCACATCGTGGATGCCGTGGGCGTTCAACGCCGTCACTGCACCCCGCGCGGTCGCCCCGAATCCTATGACGACTGCGCTCAGGCGCCGTCCGTAGTCGCCCGTCGACCCGCACAGCTGCAGCGCGTGGAGCACGGAGCAGTACCCGGCGAGTTCGTTGTTCTTGTGGAACACGTGCAGCCCGAAGCCGCCCGTCTCGGTCCAGTGGTTCATCGCCTCCCACGCGATGAGCGTGAGTCGCTTGTCGATGGCGAATTGGGTCATCTCCCGGTCCTGCACGCAATGCGGCCAGCCCCAGAGCACCTGGCCATCGCGCAGGTCTTCGAGGTCGGCGGCCTGCGGCTTCGGCAAGAGCACGACGTCGCACTGCGCGATGATCTCCTCGCGAGTGCCGAGCGCACCGACGAGCGGCACAAGGGCCGCGTCCGAGATGCCGAAGCGCTCGCCGTACCCCTGCTCGAGCATCATGCGCTCACGCAGGTCGCCGTCGATGCGCTCCAGGTGCGACGGATGCAGCGGCAGCCGTCGTTCGTCGGGCTTGCGCGAATGCGCGAGCACTCCCAGTCGCAGCAGTCGAGAGGTCGGGTCGGCCATGGCGGATGTCCTGTCTCCCGCCGGTGCGCAGCACTCGACGGATTCGCTCGAAGGAATCCGCGATGAACTGGTCGCCGTCGAATCACCGGTCGCCTGCGGCGGCCTGCTCCCGAGGGTACGCCATGTCGACGTGGTCGGCTCCGGCGCCCGCCGAGGGCGCAGTCACGCCCGCTCGTTGCCCCGTCGATAGTTACCGCTCGCCCGCGCGAGCAGGTGCTGCGCATGCGTCTCGTCGGCGCGCTGCAGCGCGGCGACGAGCCGGGCGGCGTTGCCACCGCCGACGGTCATCACCGCTCGGCCGCCACGCAAGACGAGCACGCCGCCCTGCTTCGTGATGCGGTACTCGAAGGGGTCGGTCGCGAGCCGGCCTCGTTCGTCTGACGCGCCATTGCGTCCGGACATCGTGCTCCTATCGCAGGCTCTTCGTGTGCCAGACCGTCTTGGTCTCGGTGAACGCGGCGATGCGGCCGAGCGCGGGGGCCGCGGCATCCGCCCCCGACTCGGGTCGCAGCACGCGCTTCAGCGTGTCGGCCGCGTCGATCTCGAGCGAGATCCAATCGAGCTCGCCCGCGCCGACGAGGTCGAGTGCGTTGACGTCGGCGTGGCTCGCGAGCCACGGCGCGATCTCGGCCGGCGAACCGGTGAGCACGTTGACGACGCCCTTCGGCACGTCGCTCGTCGCGAGCACCTCGGAGAGGGTGATCGCCGACAGCGGGAAGCGCTCGCTCGCGACCGCGACGACGGCGTTGCCCGCCACGAGCGCCGGCGCGACCGCGGAGACGAACCCGAGGAGCGAGGAGTCCTGCGGCACGACGACCGCCACGACGCCAGTGGGCTCGGGCACGGAGATGTTGAAGTACGGGCCCGCCACGGGGTTCGCGTTGCCGGCGACCTGGGCGAACTTGTCGGCCCAGCCCGCGTACCAGACCCAGCGGTCGATCGCCTCGTCGACCTGAGCGGATGCCGCGGCGCGCGTGGCCCCTTCGGCCTCCTCGATCTCGGCGACGAACTGCGCCCGGCGCCCCTCGAGGAGCTCGGCGATGCGGTAGAGCACCTGACCTCGGTTGTACGCGGTGGCGCCCGACCAGCCCGAGACGGCGGCTCGGGCGGCGACGACCGCATCGCGCGCGTCTTTTCGGGAGGCCAGCGCGGCGTTCGCGAGGAACGAGCCGTCGGCGGCGAGCACTTCGTAGGTGCGGCCCGATTCGCTTCGCGGGAAGGCTCCGCCGATGTAGAGCTTGTACGTCTTCGGCACGGCGAGGCGGCTCATCGCTTCGATCCCTTCGTCGCGTTCTTGAGCGTTCGGGCGGGCTTCGCGGCCCGAGACCGCTTCGCGGGCGCCGAGGCATCCGCTTCGACGGCCGCGGCGGATGCCCGACCGGTGATCGCCGCGCGGCTCGTCGACGACTGGCCGATCGGGGCGGGTGCGAGGTACGCGCCGAGGCCGTGGCGGCCGCCCTCGCGGCCGTAACCCGATTCCTTGTAGCCGCCGAACGGTGACGCGGGGTCGAAGCGGTTGAACGTGTTCGCCCAGATGACGCCGGCGCGCAGCTGATCGGCGACCGCCAGGATGCGGCTGCCCTTGTCGGTCCAGATTCCGGCCGAGAGGCCGTAGGGCGTGTTGTTCGCCTTCGCGATGGCCTCGGCCGGGGTGCGGAAGGTCAGCACCGACAGCACCGGGCCGAAGATCTCGTCGCGAGCGATGCGGCTCGAGGTCTGCACCCCCGTGAAGATCGTGGGTGCGAACCAGAAGCCGTTCTCGGGGATGTCGCACGGTGCGGTCCACCGCTCGGCGCCCTCGGCCTCGCCGATGTCGGAGAGGGTGCGGATGCGCTCGAGCTGCTCCTTCGAGTTGATCGCGCCGATGTCGGTGTTCTTGTCGAGCGGGTCGCCGAGGCGCAGCGTCGAGAGGCGCAGCTTCAGTCGCTCGACGACCTCGTCGTGGATGTTCTCCTGCACGAGCAGCCGCGAACCGGCGCAGCAGACGTGCCCCTGGTTGAAGAAGATGCCGTTGACGATGCCCTCGATGGCCTGGTCGATCGGCGCGTCGTCGAAGACGATGTTCGCGGCCTTGCCGCCGAGCTCGAGCGTGACTTTCTTGTCGGTGCCCGCGACCTGCTTCGCGATCGCCCGGCCGACGCCGGTCGAGCCCGTGAACGCGACCTTGTCGACGCCCTCGTGCGCGACGAGCGCGGCGCCGGTGTCGCCCGCACCGGTGATGATGTTCACGACGCCGGCGGGCAGCTCGGCCTGCTGCAGGATCTCGGCGAAGATGAGCGCCGTGAGCGGTGTCGTCTCTGCGGGCTTCAGCACGACGGTGTTGCCGGCGGCGAGCGCCGGAGCGATCTTCCACGCGAGCATGAGCAGCGGGAAGTTCCACGGGATCACCTGCGCGGCGACGCCGAGCGAGCGGGGGTTCGCGCCGAGACCGGCGTGATCGAGCTTGTCGGCCCAGCCTGCGTAGTAGAAGAACCACGCCGCGACGAGGGGCACGTCGACGTCGCGCGACTCCTTGATCGGCTTGCCGTTGTCGAGCGACTCGGCGACGGCGAGTTCACGGGCGCGCTCCTGCACGAGGCGGGCGATGCGGAAGAGGTACTTGCCGCGGTCGCGCCCGCTCATCTTCGACCACGTGCGGTCGTAGGCGCGGCGGGCGGCTGCCACTGCGGCGTCGACATCGGCGGCGTTCGCGTTCGCGATCATCGCGATGCGCTCTTCGGTCGCCGGGCTGATGGTCTGGAAGGGTTCGCCGCGGCCGTCGACGAACTCGCCGTCGATGAAGAGACCGTAGCTGTCGCGGAGCGAGAGGATCGCGCGCGACTCGGGGGCTGGTGCGTAGTCGAGGAAGCTCATGAGTTCCGTCTCAGTCGATCGTCACGTAGTCGGCGCCGGAGTAGTGCCCGGTCGCGATCTTCTGCCGCTGCAGCAGCACGTCGTTCAGGAGGCTCGAGGCGCCGAAGCGGAAGAGGTGCGGCTGCAGCCAGTCTTCGCCGACGGTCTCGGCGACCGTCACCAGGTATTTGATGGCGTCCTTCGACGAGCGGATGCCGCCGGCGGGCTTCACACCGATGCGCTGGCCCGTCGCGAGGTGCCAGTCGCGAACGACCTCGAGCATGAGGAGGGTGACCGGCAGCGTCGCCGCGGGGGCGACCTTGCCGGTCGAGGTCTTGATGAAGTCGCCGCCCGCGAGGATCGAGAGCCACGACGCGCGGCGCACGTTGTCGTAGGTCACGAGCTCACCGGTCTCGAGGATCACCTTGAGGCTCGCGCTCGAGCCGTCGGGCCGGGCGCAGGCCGCCTTCACGGCTGCGATCTGGTCGAACACGAGGCCGTAGCGACCGGCGAGGAACGCGCCGCGGTCGATGACCATGTCGATCTCGTCGGCGCCCGCCGCGACGGCCTCGGCCGTGTCGGCGAGCTTGATGTCGAGCGAGGCCCGGCCGCTCGGAAACGCCGTCGCGACCGCGGCGACCGAGATCAGGCCGTCGTCGGGGTCGCCGTGCGCCGCGCCGAGGGCCTCAACCGCATAGGGCACCATGTCGCCGTAGACGCAGACCGCAGCGACGCGCGGCGTCGAGGCGTCGGACGGGTCGGGGTTGACGGCCTTCGCGACGAGGGAACGCACCTTGCCGGGAGTGTCGGCGCCCTCGAGGGTCGTGAGGTCGATGAGCTCGATGATGCGGTCGAGCGCCCATTTCTTGGAGCTCGTCTTGATCGACCGGGTGCCGAGCCCCGCAGCGCGCTGCTCGAGGCCGACGGCGTCGACACCGGCGATGCCGTGCAGGTAGCGCCGCAGGGTCGCGTCGTCGGGCTCACCGCCGAGCACGGCGATGGCCCGCTCGCGGGCGGTGACGAGGGAAGTGCCTGACATGAGGAAGACCTGGCTTTCGTGAGTGGTGCGAGGCGGCGGTCAGCCGTCGAGGAGATGGAGGGCGGTGGCCTCGTCGGTGACGAGCACCGAGCAGAGCCTGCTGCGCACGACCGCGTCGGCGACGGCGTGCTTGCCCGGCCCCGAGATGACGGCGATGGCGAGTTGCGCCTTGCGCAGTTCGTCGAGCGTGAGCCCGACCGTGCGCGCATCGAGCGCGGGGTCGACGATGTTGCCGTCGGAGTCGATGTAGCGGCCGACGACGTCGCCGACGGCGCCCTTCTGCACGAGCAGGTCGACGTCGGGCGCCGAGAGGTACCCGCTCTCGACATGCACCGAGGAGTGGTCGGCCGCGCCGGCGCTGAACAGGTAGGCATCGGCGGAACGGGCGAGCTCGATGACGCCCGCGACGACGCGGTCGGACTCGATCGCCTCCTTCGTCTCGAGCCGCTCGAGGATCGCGGGGCTCGGCAGCAGCGTCGCGCTGCCCCCGCCCTTCTGCGCGATCGCGACGGCCGTCGCCGCAGCGGTGCCGGGCCGGCGGTTGAGGCTCACGCCGCCGTTGATCTGCACGACGTTGACGCCGGTCGCCCAGCCCTGGCGGAGGTGCTGCGAGATCTCGAAGAGGGTGCGCCCCCAGCTGACGCCGAGCGTGCGCGGCACCGGTCGGAGTGCCGTGAGGTAGTCGGCCGCCGCCTGGGCGGTGCGCGCCTGCAGTTCTTCGGGCGATGACACGCCGGCGGTCGAGACGACGATCGCGTCGGCGAGGCCGCGCTCGTCGCGCAGGCGCCGCTCGATCGGCAGGCGCCTCGCCCGCGGGTGCAGGATCTCGATGCGGATGAATCCGCGCTGCTTGGCCTGCGCGAGCAGGCGCCCGACCTTCCACCGGGTGAGGCGCAGCGCCTGCCCGATCTCGTCTTGGGTCTTGTTCTCTTCGTAGTAGAGCTCAGCAGCCCTGATCGAGAGCAGTTCGTCGATCTCGTCCATGCGCCTCCCCGTTCCCCTCCAGCGTAGGCACGTGGGTGCGCATCAGCAACACTCGCAGGCGATGGTGCTCATATGAGCAAATGAGCGGATGCCGCGCGCGCTCGAGCGGGCACCGTGTCGTGCAACTCGCCGCAACGGGCTCGACCGACAGGCCCTCAGCCGCCGAGCAGCGGCGGCTGATCCTGCACGCGCACCGCGGTCGCTGCTCCGATGGCGGCAGTCGTGCTGCCGCGATGACGCACGAGCACGAGCGCACTGATGCCCACGATCACGAGGAACGCGATCGAGAGGGCACCGAGCGCGAACCAGTTCGCATCGAGCCCGAGCACGATGCCCGCCGAGACGACCGTGATGGCGGCGGCAGCGAGCTTCGACCCCGTCTTCAGCTTCAGCGCCGGGGAGAGCCGGCCGCCGGGGCCGTCGCCCTCGGCGAGCAGGAGGTCGGCGAACGAGTCGATCGTCGCGAAGAGCGCTCCACTGTAGGCCAGCGCGCAGCCGAGCGCGCCCCAGAGGTTCGGCGCCTTCGGCGCTGCAGCGACCTCGGCGAGTTGCAGGAAGGTGTCCATGGCACCCGGATACTACGACCGCGCGCCCTGCGCGGCAATGGTGCAGTCGAGGAGACCCGGTTCACGGCGCCCGATCGTCTTCGAGGTAGCGCGGGCGGGCGACGACGCGACCGGCGATCGCCGCGGGCACCGCGGAGGCGAGCAGGACGAGGATCGGCAGGGTCCATCCATCCGTCCACTCGTGCAGGAGCCCGACGACGAGCGGCCCGATGGCGACGATGAGATAGCCGCCCGATTGCACGAATCCCGACAGCGCGACGGAGCCGGCGTGCGTTCGCGTGCGCAGGTTGATGAGCACGAGCGTGAGGGGGAACAACAGTTGCCCGGTGCCGATGAGCGCCACCCAGAGGGACGTCGCCGAGCCCGGCACGAGCAGCAGGCCGAGGTATCCCGTCGCGAGCACCGCGACGGCGATCGCGACGAGCAGCCTGACCTTGCCGAAACGCGAGGCGATGAGCGGCACGATCAGCCCCGCGGGCAGGCCCATCGCGGCGTAGAGTCCGAGCAGCGCACCCGCCTCTGCGGGCGCGACGCCGGCGACGTCGTGCAGGATGGCCGGCAACCACGCGAAGGCGGCGTAGGCGTTGAAGCCTGAGACGGCGAACACGATCATGAGCGACCACGCGAGAGGTGATCGCAGTGCGTGTCGGAGCAGGCCGGGGTCGGCCTGCTCGGGCAGCGCCTCGGCCGGTGCGGCTCTCGGATGCACGAGCATCGCGATCCACGGCACGAGCGAGATCGCCGCGATCAGCGCCCACTCTCCGAGCGAGACCCGCCATCCGGCCGTCTCTGCGACCGGCACCGCGATGAGCGGCGGCGCGAAGGTGCTGAACGACATGGCGGTCACGTAGATCGTCGTGACGAGGCCGATGCGGTCGGGGAAGTAGCGCTTCACGAGCGGCGGGAGCAGCACATTGCCGACGCCGATCGCCGCGAAGGTCACCGCGGACGCCGCGACCAGCCAGAACGCGGAGCCGGCGAGGCCTCGCCCCACGAGTCCGGCCGACAGCGCGAGGAGCGCCACGACGAGGGTCGGCTCGAGCCCGAGGCGCTTCGCGACCGCCGGGGTCATGACGCCGAAGACGGCGTAGCACAGCGGCGGCAGCATGCCGAGGAATCCGACGACCGCCGGCGTGAGCGGCATCTCGGCCTCGAGATGCCCGAGGATCGGCGAGAGCGAGGCCACGGCCGTGCGGAGGTTGAACGCCACGAGCACGATGCCCGCGAGGGCGAGGGTTCGCCCCGCCCAGAGCGGTCTGGGTGAGGGCGGGCTCATTTCCTCGAGTCTAGGGGCGGGCCGCCTCGCACTCAGCCGGCGAGGATGACGCGCGAGCGCTCGACATCGTCGCGCATGGTCTCGACCAGCGCCTCGATGCTCGTGAACGCGACCATGCCGCGGATGCGCTCGACGAACTCGACGTCGACCACGTGGTCGTAGAGGTCGAGCTCGCGGTCGAGCACGTAGGCCTCGACCTGCTTCTTCGCGACGCCCTCGAACGTCGGGTTGTCGCCGACCGAGATCGCCGCCGGATACCGGGTGCCGGCATCGGTCAGCCACCCGGCGTACACGCCGTCGGCGGGGATGAGCCCCTCGGACTCGGGCGACAGGTTCGCCGTCGGGAAGCCGAGCTCTCGCCCGCGGGCCGCACCGTGAACGACGATGCCCGACACCGTCGGCGTGTGGCCGAGCATCTCGGTGGCCGCTCGCACGTCACCCTCGGCGAGCAGTTCGCGGATCCAGGTCGACGAGACGCGCCGCTCCCCTTCGGGCCGAACATCGTCGACGACCTCGACGGTGAACCCGAACTTCGCACCGAGCTCGATGAGCAGCGGCACGTCGCCGGCGCCGCGGGCGCCGTAGCGGAAGTCGGCGCCGACGAGCACGGCCTTCGCATCGAGCGCGTCGACCAGCACGCGCTCGACGAACTCGGTCGCGGGCACCGAGGCGAGCGCCCGGTCGAACGGCAGCAGCAGCGTGGCGTCGACGCCGGTCGTGGCGAGCAGCTCGAGCTTCTGGCGCACGCTCACGAGCGAGTCGGGGCACTTCTCGGGCGCCAGCAGTGCGAGTGGGTTGCGGTCGAACGTCACGACGATCGTCGCGAGCCCGCGTTCGTCGGCGATGCCGCGGGCTCGGGCGATGACGGCACGGTGGCCCTGGTGCACGCCGTCGAACTTGCCGATCGTCACGACCGACGGGCCGATACCCGCGGGCACAGCGCCGAGTCCCTTGAAGGTCTTCACGAGGCATCCGCTCTCGAGGTCGGGCGATGGCGGGCGAGCCACCACATGCCGAGTACTGGCAGCACGAGCGGGATGAACAGGTAGCCGCGGCCGAACCACGACCACACGGTGTCATGGGGGAAGAGCGACGGATAGACGATGCTCAGCGTGCCGATCACGATGACGCCGGTGAACTCGAACAGGATCGTCGCCCATGCCACGCGGTACCAGACGATGCCGGGACGCACGAGTGCGATGGTCGCGACGACGTATACGACCGCGGCGAGTGCCGAGAGCGTGTACGCGAGCGGCGCCTCGTCGAACTTGGAGGCGATCTGCACGAACGATCGGCCGATCGCCGCGAGCGCGAGCACCCCGTAGACGGCGACGAGCACTCGCCCGATGCCGCTCATCCGTCGGCCCTGTCGTGCCTCGGGCTGGGCACTTCGCACGTCACTCATGTCGATCGATTCTCTCAGACCCGCGCTCACGCCTGCTGCACGTTCCAGATCTGGAGCATGCGGTAGACCATCACGCCCACCGAGAGCGCCGCGACGCCGAGGATGACGGTCGACCAGCGGTTGCGTTCGATGAGCGCCCAGAACGCCGCTGCCGGCGGCAGGATGAGCGCGCCGACGAGGTAGGTGCCGAACTCGAGCACGCTGCCCGTCGGTTCGTTGCCGAGCGCCGGCGCGATGAACGCGACGACCACCTGCACGATGAGGAGCACCTCGACGAGGGCGAGCGCGCCGATCGTGAGGTCGCTCGGCACCCGGCCGGCGAGCCCCATACCGATGCAGAGGAGACCGGCCACCACGGCGACGGCCAGCTGCACCCACGTGAACCACTCGATCATGCTTCGCCGCCTTGCGACTCGGCTGGTCCTTGCGACTCGGCGGGCGGGAATCCGGTGACGACCTTCAGCTGCGTGCCGCGCGGTTCGACGATGGCGACCAGGTGGTCGTGCGGGTCGACCGCTGCGAGCACGGCGGGCAACGGGGCGCCGGATGCCTCGAGGCCGGCCACCGCCCCGACGTCGACGCGCTTGCCGTGGCCGAGGTCGACGGCCTGCTGCGCAGTGAGCGTCACGGTGGGCAGCGCGCGCCGCGCGGCATCCGCTGGGCTCATGATGGCGCTCGCGACGTCGAAGCCCTCGAGCTCGCCGGCCTCGTCGACGCCGAAGCGCCCGATGCGGGTGCGGCGGAGCGCCGTGAGGTGGCCCCCCGAGCCGAGTGCGGCGCCGAGGTCTCTCGCGAGGGCGCGGATGTAGGTGCCCGACGAGCACTCGACGCGGACGTCGACGTCGAGCCATCCGTCGCCGGCGCGGAACGCGAGGGTCTCGAACGCCGAAACCGTGACCCGGCGCGAGGCGAGCTCGACGGTCTCGCCGTCGCGCACCCGCTGGTACGCGCGCTTGCCCGCGACCTTGATGGCGCTGACGGCGCTCGGCACCTGCTCGATCTCTCCGGTGAGGGGCATGATCGCGGCCAGCACTGCAGCCTCGGTGATCGCAGCGACGACCTCGGCCGGTGCGGCGTCGAGGGCCTCGCCCTCCGCATCGTCGGTCGTCGTGTCCCAGCCGAGGCGGATCGTGGCGAGGTACTCCTTGTCGAGACCGACGAGGTAGTGCAGGAGGCGGGTCGCGCCGTTCACGCCGAGGACGAGGAGGCCCGTGGCCATCGGGTCGAGGGTGCCGGCGTGGCCGATCTTGCGCGTGCCGGCCAGCCGGCGCATGCGCGAGACCACGTCGTGGCTCGTGATTCCCTGCGGCTTGTCGACGAGGAGGATGCCGCTGTTCACGCCGTACAGGCTAACAGTCGAGCACGGCCTGCCCGTGCCGCGAGCCCGACCCGCACGCATACGCTGGAGCGGTGAAGATCGGCATCATCGGCGCTGGCGCGCTCGGCGGCACGTTCGCGGCACTGCTCTCGAAGGCCGGGCACGCCGTCGAGGTGACGGCGCGCGGCGCAGGCCTCGCCGCGATCCGCGAGACGGGCATCGCCTTGAGCGGCGCCTACGGCGAGTTGCACGCCCGCGTCGCTGCCGGCGAGCGGCTCACCGTCGCGCCCGAGCTCGTGCTCGTCTGCACGAAGGCGCAGGACGCGGCATCCGCCATAGCCGACAACGCCGGACTCATCGGCGACGTGCCCGTCGTCGTCGTGCAGAACGGGCTCGACGGCGTGGCGACCGCCGCGCGGCTGCTCCCCCGCGCCTCGTGCATGGGGCTGCTCTCGATCATCGCCGCCAACTACACCGAGCCGGGCGCCGTGCGCGTGACGACCCCCGCGACGAGCTACCTCGGCCGCGGCGACGGCCCCGCCGACGCCGAGTGCACGCGCATCGCCGCCGTGCTCTCCGAAGCGGTGCCCGTCGTCGCGATCCCGGGGTTCCGCGGGGCGCAGTGGACCAAGCTCGTCGTCAACATGCTGAACGCCGTGCCCGCGATCGTCGGCCGCAGCGTGCAGGACGTCGTCGACGATCGGCGCCTGCGCCGCGTCGTCACCGCCTCGATGCGGGAGACCGTGCGCATCGCCATCGCCCAGGACGTGCGCTTCGGCGCCCTGCAAGGACTCGGCGATCGGCGTCTGCGGCTCTTCGCGCGGCTGCCGCTCGCGCTCGGGCAGGTGCTGCCGTGGTCGATGCGCCGGCGCATGGGCAGCGTGCCGAACCTCGGGTCGACGCAGCAGAGCCTGCGGCGCGGGCAGCCGACCGAGATCGACTTCCTGAACGGCGCGGTCGTGCGCGAGGCCGCCGCCATCGGCCTCGACGCGCCCGTGAACCGGGCGCTCACCGCGCTCGTGCACGAGGTCGAGGCGCGCGGCGCCTCCCTGCCGCTCGAGCGCGTGCTCGCCACTGTTCCGGCCTGAGAGACCTCGCGCGCTCGCGCAGTCGAGCGGATGTCTCGTTCCTGCCACCTGCGAGCGACGACGGAGGGGGCCCGGCGAACCGGACCCCCTCCGCGTGCTGTGCTGCTGCGAACGCTAGGCGCGCTGGCGACGGATGCGAGCCACCACGAGGAACGCGACACCGGCGATCACGATGATGCCCGCGACGATCGCGATCGTCGTACCCGCGAAGCCGGTGCTGGCGAGCCCGGTGCCGTCCGACGAGGCCGGGGCACCGCCCTCACCGCCGCCCGGTGTGGTCGTCGGGCCGGTGGCGCACGACGGGGTGGCCTCAGGGTAGGAGATCGTCACCGGAACCTCGGGGTTCACGACGAGCTTGGCCGTGATGGCACCGCGGGTCCACGCGAAGTTGCCGTCGGTCTCGATCCACTTGTCGCCCACGAGCGCCCAGCCCGGCCAACCGTTGGCCGTGCCGTTCTCGTCGACCGAGGCGCCGGGCCACAGCTTCTCGCCCTTCAGCGTGCCGTCGGCCTTGAGCTCACCGAGCTCGACCGTGTGCGTGTTCGTGCCGTCGGTCATGACGAGCGAGGCGGTGTTGCCGGTCGACTGCTTGTCGGGGTCGTCCAGCTTCACATCGAACGTGATCCACGGGGAGTCGGCCACGCAGGTGCCGGTTGCGAACGAGCCCGCGAGGGTCGGCTCCTCGGGCTCCGTCTCACACGCCTCGTCGGTGAATTCGAACGTCCACGAGGTCTTCGCGCCATCGGCGAACTTGTAGCCGGTTGCGGCGACCGCGCTCACGACGACCTTGCCCGACGCGACCGTGCCTTCGACGATCCAGTCGATGCGAGTCGTGTCGGTCGGAGCCGTGAATCCGTCATCCACGGTGCCGCACAGGTTGGTCGACGTCGGCTCGATCTCGATGACGACCAGTTCGGGCTCGTCTTCGCACTCGACGTTCGTGAACGTGAAGGTCCACTCCTTCTGGATGCCCGCCTCGAAGACGAAACCGGGCTTCGTCGTCGCTGTGAGGGTCACCGTGCCGGTTTGGACCGAACCCGTCATCGACCAGATGATCGCCGTGGTGTCGCTCGGCAGCGTGTACGAGTCGTTCTGCGTTCCGCAGGGGTCGATCGACGTCGGCTTCACAGAGATCGTCACGACCTCGGGCGCGTCGATGTAGCGCACCGAGTAGTGGCTGATGTCCTTGCCCGACGGGTGGGAGATGGTGACGGACGCGACAGGCGGGTCGTACTTGGTGGAGACGGGGCCGTCGCCCTGGTTGTCGGAGCCCGCCTTGACGCAGACCTCGGCGATGAGCTTGCCCTCGGGTGCTTCGATCGTGAACGATGCTCCGTCGGCGTCGAAATTGTGCCCGGTGTCGAGGTCGGCGCAGACCTTCCCGTCGTTGCCGTCGCCGCTCGCCGACGCGGGCGCGGCGATGCCGACGAGAGCGAGGCCGGTACCGAGCACGAGGGCGGTGAGCGCCGCGGCGACGCGGTTGAGCGGTGTCGGCGATGACGATCGCCTGGATGTTCCGGCGCCGCTGTCAGTTGCGGGCGCCAGAGCGAAGCGGGGCTTGCTCATTCGGGTTGTCTCCATCGGTCGGCCCGGCGGGGTCGTCGAATCCGAGGTGACGGCGGTGCTCGGGGCGCACAGCGATATCGACGGGCGCCGAGGCGCTCGTCGATTGATGTCGGGTGTTTCGGGTGGTGAGATCGGGTTCGCACAGCCGGGGGCGGGGCAATGTCGTCAAGTATGTCGTCCGAAACGGGGACACGCCTGCCGTTTCACCCACAAGGCGACGATTCACCCCCGAACTGGGGTGACAGCGACGGAGGGGGCCGGCGAACCGGACCCCTCCGCGTGTTGTGCTGCTGCGAACGCTATGCGCGCTTGCGGCGGATGCGAGCCACCACGAGGAACGCGACGCCGGCGACCACGATGATGCCCGCGATGATCGCGATCGTCGTGCCGGCGAAGCCGGTGCTGGCGAGCCCGGTGCCGTCGGACGCGGTGGGCGTGGTGCCTGCACCACCACCCGGAGGCGTGGACTTCGGGCCGGTGGCGCAGTTCGGCGTGGCCGGCGGGTACGAGATCGCGACGTCCAACTCGGGGTTCACTTCGAGCGTCGCCGTGATGTCACCACGAGTCCAGGCGAAGTTGTCGTCGACCTCGATCCACTTGTCACCGACGAGCGCCCAACCGGGCCAGCCGTTGGCCGTGCCGTTCTCGTCGACCGAGGCGCCGGGCCACAGGACCTTGCCCGTCAGGCTGCCGTCCTTCAGCTCACCGAGCTCGATCGTCTCGGTGTTGGTGCCGTCCGACATGACGAGGGAGGCGGTGTTGCCGGTCGACTGCTCGTCGGGGTCCGTCAGCTCCACGTCGAAGAAGATCCACGGTGAGTCGGCCTCGCAGACGCCGGTCGCGACCGAGCCCGTGAGCGACGGTTCGATGCACTTCGCGTCGGAGTACGCGTACTTCCAGGTGAAGGGCCCCTTGGCGAATGCGTAGCCGGGCTTCGCCGATGCGGTCACGGTGATGACCCCGTTCGCTCGCTCGGAAGTCCAGAGCGTGGTGTCGGTGCTCTGAGGAACCACGAGCTTCTCGTTCTCAGGGCCGCACCAGTCTTCGAACGTCGGCGCGCCGACGAGTTCGATGAGGCAGGGGCCGTCGTCGACCTTGAAGGTCCACGTCTTCGTTGCTCCGGTCGGGAACGTGCTGCCCTTCTTGGCCGTCGCCGTCACGGTGATGACCCCGTCGACCTCTTCCGACGTCCACGTGATCGCGTCAGTGCTCTCGGGGATCTCGAGCACCTCGTTGTCAGGACCGCACTTGTCTTCGAACGTGGGCTTCTCGTCGGTCTCGATCACGCACGGCTCGTCATCGACCGTGAAGGTCCAGGTCTTGGTGGTGCTTCCCGGGAAGGTGTTGCCGGGGGTCGCCGTCGCGGTCACCGTGATGACTCCGTCGACCTCCTGCGACGTCCACGTGATCGCGTCGGTGTTCTCGGGAACCTCGAGCACCTCGTTGTCAGGACCGCAGGTGTCTTCGAACGTCGGCTCGTCGACGATCTCGATGATGCAGGGGAAGTCGCTGACGTCGAAGGTCCACGTCTTGACGAGGCCCTCGGCGAAGATGAAGCCCTTCTGCGCCGTCGCCGTCACCGTCACGACGCTGCCGGCCTTGGCGGACGTCCACACGACCTTGTCGGTATTGGCGGGAAGCGTGACGGCCTCGTTGTCGGGCCCGCAGGTATCGGTCACCGAGGGCACGGCCTCCACTGTGATGACGCACGGCTCATCCGTGAACGTGAACGCGAAGACCTTCGAGGTGGTGCCGTCGGCGAACTTCTTGCCGCCGGTCGTCGTGGCAACGGCTTCCGCCGTGCCCTCGACGATCTCGCCGATCTCCCACTCGACGTCGACAGTGTCGGCCGGCGCCACGATGCGGTCGTTCACGGTGCCGCAGAAGTCCTGCTTCTCAGGCTGCGCGGGCACCGGAACAGTCTTCGGCACCTCGACGTAGCGCACCGAGTAGTGGCTGATCTCCTTGCCACTCGAGTGCGAGATCGTGTACGTCTTCGAGGGCGGGGTCACCGTCGTGTACTCGGGGCCGTTGCCATTGTTGACCGAACCGGCCTTGACGCACACCTCGGCGATCAGCTTGCCATCGGGCGCGGTGATCTCGAGGCTCGTCTTGTTACCAGCTTTGAGGTGGCCCGTGTCGAGCGGGTCGCAGACCTTGTCAGGCAACTCGTCACCGCAGGTGCCGTTCAGCCCTTCGACGCGACCATCGGAGCCGAGTCCGAAGCCATCGTTCCACGTCGTGTAGGCATACACCCAAGGACCGGTCTTCGCCGTGCCCGCCAGCTCGACGGTGCCGAGGGTGATCGTCTCGTTGCCCTTCGATTCGACCGGGCCGCGGTCCATGCCGTCCGAGTTCGTCGGCGTTCGCTCGAAGTTGGTGGTGCCTACGCGCCATTCCGTGGCGCCGGTCTTGCCCTTCGCATTCGAGAGCTTCAGCGTGTACGTCACGTCGTACTTGCCGGTCTCGGTGTTGCAGACGGCAGCGGCCTTGAGGTCGCCGGTGTGCGCGCTCGCGGGGGCGGCGACGCCCACGACGGCGAGTCCCGCGCCGAGCGCGAGTGAGGTCAGGATCGCCGCGATGCGGCGGAACGGGCGGCGTGACGACCATCGCACACGAGTGCGGGCATCGCCGTCGGCGTGCGCCAGAGCGGCGCCGGGCTTGCTCATTCGGGGTGTCTCCATCGGTCGGCCCGGCAGGGTCGTCGAATCCGAGGGTGACGGCGGCGCTCAGGGCGCACAGCAGTGCCGACGGGCGCGGTGCGCTCGTCGACTTCGTCGGGTGGTTCGGGTGGTGATTCGGGTTCGCGTCGCCGGGGGGCTTGGCTGTGTCCCCCATTATGTCCCCCGAAACGGGGACCTGTCACCCTTTTCTAGGATCGGGGTACAAACTTCCACCCGAACGGGGGACAATCCGGCCTCCGGGTACCCGGAACCGCGCGGTCAGCAGCTGTCGAAGAAGCGGCGGCGGGGATGCTCGGGGTCGCTGTTGTCGATGACGACGGATGCCGCGAGCCGCGGGTCGCTCTCGGCATAGGCGATCTCATCAGCGGGGTCGGCCGGCTCGCCGTCGAGGGCGATGCGCGCGTCCCAGAGGTCTGCGAGCCGCGGTCGCAGCACGAAGCGCCCGTCGAGCACGAGGATGGCGTCCTCCGGTCCGGTGATCCACTTCGGCTCGACCCAGGCGTCGCGCGTCGGGTCCCAGACTCGGGTGACGAACGCGGTCGAGCCGCCGAGGCGGAACGGTTCGACGAGCACGCGGCGCAGTGCCGACTCGTCGAAGCCGTACCGGTAGTACCGGTCGGGCGTGTCTGCGCCGAACACCGCCTGCGCCTCCCGCGAACGGTGGAAGCCCTCCATGCTCGCGCGGAACACTGCGTGGTCGCGCTCCTCGAGCACGGCAGCGAGGTCGTCGGCGAGCTCGGTCTTGCCGCTCTGCATCGGTCCGTCGATCGCGACGATCATGCGCCCGCGGCCGTGATGTTGCAGCACCTCGTCGGCGATCGAACGCAGGAAGGTGACCCGGGGCGTGGTGACGAGCCTCATGCGATGAGCCTAGCTCCGCGGCATCCGCCTCGCCGTAGGCTGGACGGATGCCACGAACGACGAGCCCCGAAGCGATCGCGCCGGCGGTCGGCGACTGGTTCGCGGATGCCGCGCGGCCGCTGCCGTGGCGCGCCGCCGACGTCTCGCCGTGGGCCGTGCTCGTGAGCGAGTTCATGCTGCAGCAGACGCAGGTCGCCCGCGTCGTGCCGCGGTGGGAGGCCTGGATCGAGCGGTGGCCGACGCCGGCCGCCCTCGCGGCGGAGCCGCCGTCGGAAGCGGTTCGCGCGTGGGATCGACTGGGCTACCCGCGCCGGGCGCTGTGGCTGCACCGCGCTGCGGTCGAGATCGTCGAGCGGCACGGCGGCGAGGTGCCCGCCGACCTCGATGCGCTCCTCGCGCTGCAGGGCATCGGGCCGTACACGGCGCGAGCGATCGCCGCGTTCGCGTTCGGTCTGCGAGTGCCGGTCGTCGACACGAACACGCGACGTGTCATCGCCCGCTCGATCACGGGCCAGGCGGAGCCCGGCCCGGCGTCGACGGCGCGGGATCTCGCGGCGATGTCCGAGCTGCTCCCCCGCGACGACGATGCAGCCCGCCGGTTCAACGCCGGAGCCATGGAGCTCGGCGCGACCGTCTGCACCGCGCGGGCGCCCGAGTGCGACTCCTGCCCGATCGCCGGCTCCTGCGCCTGGCGCGCCGCCGGCTACCCCGCCTACGCCGGCCCGCGGAAGGCCGCGCAGGCGCGCTTCGAGGGCTCCGACCGCCAGGTGCGCGGACTCGTCATGCGCGAGCTGAGAGCGGCCCACCGCCCCGTGGGGCGAACGGAGCTCGAGCCCGTCTGGGCCGATGCCGCCCAGCTCGAGCGAGCGCTCTCGACGCTCGTCGCCGATGGTCTCGCCGTCTGCGACGACGAGGGCTATCGCCTGCCCGAGGGCTGACGTCCGCCAGCCGAGCAGAGATCAGCGCGCGGCATCCGCCTCGTCGACGCTGTCGTCGCCGCCGAAGATCTCTTCTCCGTCTTCGTCGAACTCGCGGGGCTTGACGTACGGGTCGGCCTCGCCGGCGTACTCGGCCGTCGCGGCGAGCGACGCGGTCTCGGCGTCGCGCGTCTGCGCCTCGCGGAGGAGGGCGCTGATGTGCTCGGCGTTCTCGGGGATCGCGTCGGCGATGAACTCGAGCGACGGGGTGAGGCGGGCCGTGATGTTGCGGCCGACCTCGCTGCGGAGCATCCCGGTCGCCGCCTTGAGCGCCTTGGCCGAGTCCTCGCGCTCTTCGTCGGTGCCGTACACCGTGTAGAAGATGCTCGCGTGCTGCAGGTCGCCCGTGACGCGGACGTCGGTGATCGTGACGAACCCGAGTCGCGGGTCGCGCAGGCCCTTGTCGAGCCGCTTGGCCACGATCTCCTTGATGCGATCGGCCATCTTCCTGGCCCGTGCCGGATCCGCCATGTCCCTCAGCCCCTCTTCTCCCCAGGGGCGTTGCGCCCTCGGGGTACCTGTTACTTCACTCCGGTGAATCGGGGTAGGGGTCCCCGTTCTTCACCGGAGTGAAGAACGGGAACCCCTTCCCACGAATTACGCCCGAGGCTTCTCCCGCATCTCGATGGTCTCGATCTCGTCGCCGACCTGGATGTCGTTGAACTTGCCGAGGCCGATGCCCGCCTCGAAGTCCGTGCGGACCTCGGTGACGTCGTCCTTGAAGCGGCGCAGCGACTCGATCGCGAGGCTGTCGCCCACGACGACGCCATCGCGGATGACCCGAGCCTTGGCGTTTCGCGTGATCGTTCCCGACCGCACGATGACACCGGCGATGTTGCCGAACTTCGAGGAGCGGAACACCTCGCGGATCTCGGCGACGCCCGACTGGACCTCTTCGTACTCGGGCTTGAGCATGCCCTTGAGGGAGTCCTCGATCTCGTCGATGGCGTTGTAGATCACCGAGTAGAAGCGGATGTCGACGCCCTCGCGAGCGGCGCGCTCGCGCGCCTTCGTGTCGGGGCGCACGTTGAAGCCCACGATGATCGCGTTGTCGATCGTCGCGAGGTTCACGTCGCTCTCGGTGATGGCACCGACACCGCGGTGGAGGATGCGCAGCTGCACGCTGTCGTCGACCTCGATCTTCATGAGCGACTCCTCGAGTGCCTCGACGGCACCCGACACGTCACCCTTGATGATGAGGTTGAGCGACTCGACCTTGCCCTCTTCGAGCGCACGGGTGAAGTCTTCCAGCGAGATGCGCTTGCGCGCCTTGGCCAGCTGGGCGTTGCGCTCGGCAGCCTCGCGCTTCTCGGCGATCTGACGCGCGGTGCGGTCCTCCTCGGTGACGAGGAAGGTGTCGCCGGCGCGCGGGACGCTCGAGAGGCCCTGCACCTGCACGGGACGCGACGGGGTGGCCTCGGCCACGGCGTCACCGTTCTCGTCGACCATCGCACGAACGCGGCCGTAGGCCGTACCCGCGACGATCGCGTCGCCGACGCGCAGTGTTCCGGACTGGATGAGCACGGTCGCAACCGCACCACGGCCCTTGTCGAGCTTCGCCTCGATGGCGACACCGCGGGCGTCCTTGTTCGGGTTCGCGCGCAGGTCGAGCCCGGCGTCGGCGGTCAGGAGCACTGCGTCGAGCAGGTCCTGGATGCCGATGTTCTCGCGAGCCGAGACGTCGACGAACATGACGTCTCCGCCGTACTCCTCGGCGACGAGGCCGAACTCGGTGAGCTGCTGGCGCACCTTGGCCGGGTTGGCGTCGGGCTTGTCGATCTTGTTCACCGCGACCACGATCGGCACGTTCGCCGACTGCGCGTGGTTCAGCGCCTCGATCGTCTGCGGCATGATGCCGTCGTCGGCCGCCACCACGAGGATCGCGATGTCGGTCACCTGCGCACCACGTGCACGCATGGCGGTGAACGCCTCGTGACCCGGGGTGTCGATGAAGGTGATCGCGCGGTCGATGCCCTCGTGCTCGGCGTGCACCTGATACGCACCGATGTGCTGGGTGATGCCGCCGGCCTCGCCGGCGACGACGTTCGCGTTGCGGATCGCGTCGAGGAGTCGGGTCTTACCGTGATCGACGTGACCCATGACGGTGACGACCGGAGGCCGCTGCTGGAGGTCTTCGTCGGTCTCGTCCTCGAGCTCCTGGTCGAGGTCGATGGCGAAGCCCTCGAGGAGCTCGCGGTCTTCGTCTTCGGGCGAGACGACCTGGATCTTGTAGCCGAGCTCTTCGCCGAGCACCTGGAAGGTCGCCTCGTCGAGCGACTCGGTCGCCGTGGCCATCTCACCGAGGTGGAACAGCACGGTGACGAGCGAACCGGGGTTCGCGTCGATCTTGTCGGCGAAGTCGGAGATCGACGAACCGCGACGCAGGCGGACGACGGTATTGCCATCGCCGCGGGGAACGCTCACGCCGCCGAGCGACGGGGCCTCCCGCATCTCGAATTCTGCCCGCTTCGTCCGCTTCGACTTGCGCGACTTGCTCTTGCCGCCGCCACGACCGAAGGCACCTGCGGTGCCGCCGCCGGGGCCGCGACCACGACCGCCGCCGCCCGCGGGACGCGGGCCGCCGAAGCCGCCGCCGGGTGCGCCGCCGGGGCGCTGGAAGCCGCCGCCGGCACCGCCGGGACGAGCGCCCGCGCCGCCGCCTGCACCGCCGGGGCGCTGGAAGCCGCCGCCGGGACGACCGCCTGCACCGGCCGGACGCGGAGCGCCGGGACGCGGCGAACCGGGTCGCGGTGCCTGCGGGCGCGGGATGTTGCCGGGGCTCGGGCGCTGGCCCATGCCCTGCGCGCTCGAGAACGGGTTGTTGCCCGGGCGCGGCTGTGCGGGGCGCGAGCCCATGCCCTGCGAGCTCGAGAAGGGGTTGTTGCCGGGGCGGGGCGTGCCGCCGCCTGCGGGGCGAGGAGCTCCGGGGCGCGGCGCTGCGGCTGCACCGGGCTTCGGGGCGCCGCCGGGCTTGACGGCGTCGCCGTCACCCGCGGCCGAAGCGGCTGCCGGGGCATCCGTCGACTTCTCGGCTGCAGCCTGGGCTGCACGCTCTTCGGCCTGCGCCTGACGCTCGGCGACCGTGAGCGGCGCCTCGACGACGGGGGCCTCTGCGGCCTCGACGGGAGCGGGAGCCTCGGGGGCTTCCGGGGCCTTCGGGGCCGGCTTCGGGCCGGGCTTGGCACCGGGCTTCGCGGCGGTCGCCGCTGCCGGCTTCGCAGGTGCCGAGGCGGCAGGAGCTGCGGAAGCGGCCGCACCTGCGGCCTCGAGCGCCGCCTTCAGGCGACGTGCGACGGGGGGTTCGATGGACGACGAGGGTCCCTTGACGTACTCGCCCATCTCCTTGAGCTTCTCAAGGGCGATCTTGCTGTCGACACCGAGTTCGCTTGCGATCTCGTGTACGCGTGGTTTGGCAGCCACTTCTCTCCTGTTCCGGGCCTGCGCCCGGACAGGGGCAGACCATCAATGGCGGACGGGACTCATTTCGAGCCGCTCATTAGTTGTCACTCATTGGTCATCACTTGTGGGTTCAGCCTGTTCTCTACGTTGCCGGTGTCCACCTCGCCGCGAATGCGGAGCGCTCGCCCGAAGGCGCGCTTCCGAACGGCGAGCCGGTAGCACTCGAGTGTCGGATGCAGCCACGCACCCCTGCCCGGAAGCACAGCCGTGACATCGGCCACGACGTGGGAGTTCTGGGAGACGACCCTCAGAAGTGAGGACCTTGGGGCGCGCGAACGGCATCCGATGCACGTTCTGACGGGTTCCATCTTACACTCTGCGCTGTGCGGCCGCCGACGGCGGCCGATCGGTGGACATGGCGGCCGCCGCTCGGCGGCCGTCGGGATCAGTCGGACTCGAGGACCGAGTCGGGCTGGATGTCGATCTTCGCACCCGTGAGCTTCGCGGCGAGGCGGGCGTTCTGGCCCTCCTTGCCGATCGCGAGCGAGAGCTGGTAGTCGGGCACGAGCGCGCGCACGGCACGCGTCGCCTCGTCGATGACGAACGCGCTCGTGACCTTCGCGGGGCTCAGTGCGCTCGCGACGAAGGTCGCGAGGTCGTCGTTCCAGTCGACGATGTCGATCTTCTCGGCGCCGAGTTCGGCGGTGACGGCACGCACGCGCTGGCCGAGCTCGCCGATCGCGGCGCCCTTGGCGTTGACGCCGGGCTGGGTCGCACGCACCGCGATCTTCGTGCGGTGGCCGGCCTCGCGGGCGAGCGAGACGATCTCGACGACACCCGAGGCGATCTCGGGCACTTCGAGTGCGAAGAGCTTGCGCACGAGCGCGGGGTGGGTGCGCGACACGGTGATCGACGGACCCTTCAGCCCCTTGGCGACGCTCGTCACGTAGACGCGGATGCGCTGCCCGTGCAGGTACTCCTCGCCGGGCACCTGCTCTTCGGGAGGCAGGATCGCCTCGACCGTGCCGAGGTCGATGTGCACCATGCGCGGGTTCGGACCCTGCTGGATGATGCCGGCGACGATGTCGCCCTCGCGGCCGCGGAACTCGCCGAGCACCGCGTCGTCGGCGATGTCGCGCAGTCGCTGGTTGATGACCTGCTTCGCGGCGAACGCGGCGATGCGGCCGAAGTCGCTCGGGCTGTCTTCGGCCTCGCCGACGACGTTGCCCTCTTCATCGAGCTCGGGAACGAACACCGAGACGTGGCCGGTCTTGCGATCGAGGTGCGCACGTGCGCCGTCGGGGTTCGCGTGTCCGTGCTGGTCGGGATGGGTGTGCTTCAAGTAGGCCATCAGGATGGCCTGCTCGATGATCTCCACCAGCTCGTCGAATGGGATCTCTTTCTCGCGCTCCATCATCCGCAGCACGCTGAGGTCGATATCCATGAACCCGGCCTCCTCTATTCAGCTCTCACGCCGCTTCCCCTCGGAGCGGACAGGACTCTACGGTACCGGATGTCGCGGCCCCCGGGCAGCCACGATGGACGCTGGTGGCGCGTCCGAGCGGCGATCAGCGCCGCGAGGCCGGTCGCCCTCACGCCCGGCAGATGACGAGGGTGACGGATGCCGCGGCATCCGTCACCCTCGTCGCGTGCTGTTCGCTCGTGCTACGCGCGCCACACCTGCACGACCGACGGCCGAGGCGCAGCCACGAGGCCCGCGTCGAGGCGGTGCGACGGCACGTAGTCGGGGAAGTACGAGGTCGGAGCGTCGACCGTGCCGTCTTCTCCCGGGTGCTGCACGGCCACGAAGACCATGCTCTCCCGGTCGTGGATGACCGGACCGCAGGTCTCGCCGTCGCGCGGCACCGACAGGAACTGCTGCACGCGGCCGCGCTCGGGCCCCTCGAGCGGCACCTTGAAGAGTCCGTCGTTGAACCCGATCTTGCTGGGCGCACCGTCGGTCGAGATCCAGAGGTTGCCCTCGGAGTCGAACGCGACATTGTCGGGGCAGGAGATCGGCGACACGAGCTCCTTCGGGAACCCGGCGAAGTAGGTGTTCTGGTCGACGGCCGGATCGCCGCAGAGCAGCAGGATGCTCCAGCCGAACGCGGTGCCCGACTGGCCCGCCGTCTCGGTCAGCTCGATGATGTGCCCGTTGCGGTTGCCCGTGACGGGGTTCGCCTCGTCGATCGTCGCCGCGGTGCGCGAGGAGTTGTTCGTGAGGGCGACGTAGACCTTGCCGGTCTTCGGGTTGGGCTCGACGTCCTCCGGGCGGTCCATCTTCGTCGCGCCGACGGTGTCGGCCGCGAGGCGCGTGAAGACGAGCACCTCCTCGGTGGTCATGCCGGGGATGACGCTCTCGCCGTTCTGCGTGAGCGGAATCCACTCGCCGGTGCCGTCGAAGAGCCCGTCGGCGGGCAGCGCGCCCGTGCCGGTGATCTCGGCGGCCGGCGAGTTGCCCGAGAACTTCGCGACGTAGAGGTCGCCTTCGCTCAGGAGCCCGAGGTTCTTGCGCCGCGCTACGGGGGTGTTCTTCGGGTCGAAGGTGCCCTTGGAGACGAACTTGTAGAGGTAGTCGTTCGTCTGGTCGTCGCCCATGTAGGCGACCGCACGGCCGTCGCCGCCGATGATGACGTTGGCGCCCTCGTGCTTGAACCGGCCCATCGCCGTGTGCTTCCGCGGCGTGGAGGTCGGGTCCTCGGGGTCGATCTCCACGATCCAGCCGAAGCGGTTGGGCTCGTTCACGAAGCCTGCGTCGTGGGCGTCGAAGCGCGGGTCGATGCGCTCGAACGTGTATGTGGACTTCGCCGTCGGGGTGGCACGGTAGCGCTTCTGCCCCGCCGTGTCGGCGGCCCAGGCGAAGTAGCCGTCGAAGTTCTCCTCGCCCGAGAGCACGGTGCCCCACGGGGTGGTTCCGCCGGCGCAGTTGCCGAGCGTGCCCTTGATGAAGCGGCCCTCGGGGTCTTCGGCGGTCTTCAGCAGCTCGCTGCCCGCGGCGGGCCCGGTCGCCTCGAACACGGTGTCGGCCGTGATGCGGCGGTTGCGGCGGCCGTCGACGAGGTAGCGCCACGGCTGGCCGAGCTTGCTGCGACGCAGTTCCACGACCGAGAAGCCGTGCGCCGCCTTGTAGATCGCCGCACGCCGGTCGAGTTCTGCGGCGTCGCTCGTCGCGGCGAACATGATGCCCGGGTTGACGTACTCGTGGTTGCTCGCGAGCACCGCCGTGCGGCCGCTGCGGTCGGCGATGATGTCGATGTAGTCGCAGTTGTAGCCGAACTGGCCGGCCTGCGCCTCGGGCGTCTGGTTGTCGAAGTCGAGGGCCGGCACGCCCGAGAAGAGCGGGTCGCCCCAGCGGATGACCGGTGCCCACGTGTACCCCTCGGGCACGGTGAAGTCGTCGACGATCTTCGGCACCGGTGCGATGGCATCGAACGCGAGGCCGCCGAGCGCACCGGAGGCTCCGCCGCCGGGCGCGGCGATGGCCGAGCCGGTCGGCGTCGCTGCGGCGAGGGCGATGCCCACCGCGCCGGCCGCACCGAGCCCGAGCAGCGCCCGGCGCGACAGTGCGGCGGAGGCGATCTCGCGGAAGGCGGGGTTCGAGGAGGTGTTGCACTCGGGGCCGAGGCAGGCGTTGCCGCACTTGAAGTGGCACGTCACCGGCGAGCGCTTGCCTCGCACGTGATCGGCCATGGGGAACAGCTGGATGTCGGTGATCGTCACGGATCAGTCCTCACGCTCGGGGTCGGGATGCCTCCCTGCACAGTGCTCGCGGAAACCGAATCCGCTTCGGACGACCGCTGAACGAGCGGTGAACCCGGGGTGAACGATGCGACGGGCACCTGCGCGCGGCGCGGCGCGCCGCACCTTCGCACGTGAGCCGGGCTCGCGATACTGAGGCACATGGATGCTGTGAACGAATGGGTGCTCGCCGGGGGCGACGTGCTCTGGACCTGGATCGTGCTGCCGGTCGTCGTGATCCTCGGGGTGTACTTCACCGTGCGGTCCGGCGTGGTGCAGTTCCGCCTGATCCCCGAGATGTTCCGCACGCTGACCGACAAGACCCCGCGCGACGCCGCAGGCGAGCCGCAATCGGTGTCGGCGTTCCAGGCGTTCACCATCTCCGCGGCCTCTCGCGTCGGCGTCGGCAACATCGCCGGCGTCGGCACGGCGATCGCGATCGGCGGTCCGGGCGCGATCTTCTGGATGTGGCTGATGGCCTTCGTCGGCGGCGCCTCGAGCTTCGTCGAGTCGACGCTCGGGCAGCTGTTCAAGGTTCGCGACCAGGACGGATTCCGCGGCGGACCGGCGTACTACATGGAGCGCGGCCTGCGTGCGCGCTGGATGGGCGTGCTCTTCGCGATCGTGCTCATCATCTGCTTCCCGTTCGCGTTCTCATCGCTCCAGGCCAACACCATCAGCGCGACGGTCGCCGTGACGATCAGCCCCGACGGCGCCCCCGAGTGGGTCTCCTGGGTCGTCGGCCTCGTGCTCGCCGCGCTCACGGCGCTCGTCGTGTTCGGCGGCGTCCGCCGCATCGCCTCGGTCACCCAGGCCGTCGTGCCCCTCATGGCGCTGCTCTACCTGCTGCTCGGCCTCGTGATCGTCGCGATGAACTTCGAGAAGTTCCCCGAGGTGTTCGCCTCGATCTTCACCGAGGCGTTCGGCTTCAACGAGGTCGTCGGCGCCACGCTCGGCATGATCGTGCTGACCGGTGTGAAACGCGGCATGTTCTCGAACGAGGCCGGCCTCGGTTCCGCGCCGAACGCCGGCGCGAGCGCCGCCGTGACGCACCCCGTGAAGCAGGGACTCGTGCAGACCCTCGGCGTGTACTTCGACACCTTCCTCGTCTGCTCGATCACGGCGTTCATCATCCTGGTCTCGAGCCCCGACCTCGAGAACGCCACACGAGGCATCGGACTGACTCAGAACGCCGTCGTGTCGAATCTCGGCGCCTGGTCGAGCATCGCGCTGAGTGTCATCATCTTCCTGCTCGCCTTCAGCTCGATCCTCGGCAACTACTACTACGGCGAATCCAACATCGAGTTCATCACTCCGCGGCGCTCGGTGCTCGCCGGCTATCGGATCCTCGTCGTCGTCGCGATCTTCGTCGGCTCGGTGGCGTCCTCCGATCTCATCTGGAACACCGCCGACGGCATCATGGGCATCATGGCGCTCATCAACCTGGTGGCGATCGCATTGCTCTCGGGCATCGCATTCCGCCTGCTGCGCGACTACACCAAGCAGCGGCGGGAGGGCCGGAACCCCGTCTTCACGCGCGCACTGCTGCCCGACGTCGGCGGCATCGAGTGCTGGGAGGACGAACTCACCGTCACCGGCCCGCTCGACCTCGCGACCCTGCGGCACGAGGCCGAGAAGCACCGCGACCACCTGCACGAGCAGCACGAGACCGGCGAGAAGCACTGAACCGCCCGCCCGGGCGATCGATGAGATCGCCGGGCGAGCGGTTCACGTGAGCTCGGTTCGTCAGCCTTGCAGCGCTGCGGCGACCTCGCCGATCGCGACCTGCGTGCGCTCCCCCGTCGCCCGGTCCCAGACCTCGACGATGCCCTCGGCAACACCGCGACCGGCGATGACGATCTTCGGCACGCCGATGAGCTCGGCGTCACCGAACTTCACGCCCGGCGAGACCTTGGGGCGGTCGTCGTAGAGCACGTCGAAGCCGGATGCCTCGAGCTCGGCCACGATCGTCTCGGCCGCCTCGAACACGGCCTCGTCTCGGCCGGTGGCGACCACGTGCACGTCGAAGGGTGCAACGGCCGCCGGCCAGATGAGGCCCTTGTCGTCGTTGTTGTCTTCGGCGATGATCGCGAGGATTCGCGTCACGCCGATGCCGTAGGAGCCCATCGTGACGGTCGCGAGCTTGCCGTTCTCGTCGAGCACCTTGAGGCCGAGCGCCTCGGCGTACTTGCGGCCGAGCTGGAACACGTGGCCGATCTCCATGCCGCGGGCGAGCTCCACCGGGCCCGAGCCGTCGGGCGCCGGGTCGCCGGGCAGCACGTTCGACGCTTCGACGGTGCCGTCGGCGACGAAGTCACGGCCGGCGACGAGCCCGAACACGTGCTTCTGGTCGACGTTGGCGCCGGTGATCCACTCGGTGCCGTCGACGACCCGCGGGTCGACGAGATAGCGGATGCCGGTGGCGGACTCCTCGCCGAGCACGGCGCCGGTCTCGGACCACGGGCCGATGTAGCCCTTCACAAGGCCGGGGTGCTTCACGAAGTCCGCCTCGGTCGCGGGCTCGACCTCGCCGGGGGCGAAGGCGACCTCGACGCGCTTCATCTCGACGTCGCGGTCGCCGGGCAGGCCGATGACGACGAGTTCACGAGTACCGTCGGGCGCGACGACGGCGAGTACGACGTTCTTCAGCGTGTCGGCCGACGTCCACGCACGCCCGTCGGGACGCGGGTACTCGGCGTTCGCGAGATCGACGAGGGTCGCGATCGTGGGCGTGTTCGGGGAGTCGAGCACGAGCGGTGCCGGCAGCCCGTCGAACGGGATCGACGCGGGCACGATCGTCTCGAAGGCCTCGACGTTGGCCGCGTACCCGCCCGCCGACCGCACGAAGGTGTCTTCGCCGACGGGGGTCGGGTGCAGGAACTCCTCGCTCTTCGAGCCGCCCATCGCACCGGCATCCGCCTTCACGATCACGTACTCGAGCCCGAGGCGCGTGAAGATGCGCTCGTAGGCGTCGCGCTGGGCCTGGTAGCTCGCGTCGAGTCCTTCGTCGGAGATGTCGAACGAATACGCATCCTTCATCGTGAACTCACGGCCGCGCAGGAGGCCGGCGCGCGGCCGCGCCTCGTCGCGGTACTTGTCTTGAATCTGGTAGATCGACAGCGGCAGGTCCTTGTACGAGTTGTACAGGTCTTTCACGAGCAGCGTGAAGACCTCCTCGTGCGTCGGCGCGAGGAGGTAGTCGGTGCCCCGGCGGTCCTGCAGGCGGAAGAGGTTCTCGCCGTACTCGGTCCAGCGGTTCGTGACCTCGTAGGGCTCGCGCGGCAGCAGCGCCGGGAAGTGCACCTCGTGCGCGCCCGCGTTCGTCATCTCGTCGCGGATGATCGCCTCGATCTTCGCCTTGACGCGGAGGCCCAGCGGCAGCCACGCGAACACGCCTGGCGCCTGGCGCCGGATGTAGCCGGCGCGCACGAGCAGGCGGTGGCTCGTGACCTCGGCGTCGGCGGGGTCTTCGCGGAGCGTACGGAGGAAGTAGTTCGTCAGGCGTGTGGGCACTCGACGATTCTACTGAGGACTCAGGTGAGGTCGACGTCGACCACTTCGACGCCGCTCTCGGCGAGGTGACGGGTGACCTGGTCGGCCCAGTTGATGAGGTCGAAGAGCGCGGTGTCGAGGCTCTCGAGCACCTCGAGCACGCGCGGGTGCACATCGCCGTCTTCGAATTCCTCGATCAGGTGGTAGGCGTCGTCGCGGGCATTGGCGGCGTTCTCGAGGTGGCGGCTGTTGATGGTCATCCCCGGATTCTATCTAGGCTGGGGCCATGCCGAGCCGCCGAACGCACGTCACGGACTCCGTCGCGCAGAGCGAACTGGCGGTCGCCCTTGCCCGGCTCCGGGCCGAGCTCGACGTGCCCGAGTCCTTCCCGCCCGAGGTGCTCGCCGAGGCCGCGTCGATGCGCGCGGCCGACCCCGGCACCGATCTGGGCGAACTCGAGTTCGTCACGATCGATCCGCCGGGTTCGACCGATCTCGACCAGGCGCTCTGCATCGCGCGCCGTGCCTCCGGATTCCTCGTGCACTATGCGATCGCGGATGTCCCGGGCTGGGTGCTTCCCGACGGCGCCGTCGACCTCGAGGCCCGACGCCGGGGTCAGACCCTCTACGCCGCCGACGGCCGGGTGCCGCTGCATCCGGTGGTGCTCAGTGAAGACCGCGTGTCGCTCCTGCCCGATGCCGAGCGCACGGCGTTCGTGTGGGTGTTCGAGCTCGACGAGCGGGGCGAGGTGACGTCGACCGGACTCGTTCGAGCGAACGTGCGATCGCGCGAGCAGCTCAGTTACGACGAGGCGCAGGCCCGCATCGACGCCGGCGACGGCGACTCCTCACTCGCCCTGGTGCGCGAGGTGGGATTGTTGCGCATCGAACTCGAACGCGCCCGCGGGGGCGCGAGCCTCAACTCTCCCGTCGAGGAGATCGTGCGCACCGCCGACGGCGGCTACTCGCTCGAACGACGCCGCCCCCTGCCGGTCGAGGATTGGAACGCCCAGCTGTCGCTCATGACCGGCATGGAGGCGGCGAAGCTCATGCTCGCTGCCGGTGTCGGGGTGCTCCGCACGATGCCGAAGCCGAGCGCCGAGCGCATCACGACGTTTCGCGAGCAGACCCGGGCGCTCGGCCTGCCATGGACCGAGACGATCTCCTACGGCGAGTACCTTCGCGGGCTCGATCGCGACGACCCGGCCGCCCTCGCGGTGATGCAAGCGGCATCCGGGCTCTTCCGCGGCGCCGGATACCTGGCCGTCGACGGCGAGTTCCCACCCGATCCGATCCAGTCCGCGCTCGCAGCGCCGTACGCGCACGTCACCGCGCCGCTCCGCCGCCTCGTCGATCGCTGGGGACTCGCCATTTGCGAGGCCATCTGCGGGAAGCGCGAAGTGCCCGTGTGGGCGCGCGCCTCGCTCCCCGAGTTGCCGTCGCTCATGGGCGCCTCATCGCAGCGTGCGGGCCGGCTCGAGGCCGAGTCGATCGCGCGGGTCGAAGCGGCGCTCCTGAGCTCCCGGGCCGGCGAACGCTTCTCGGCGACCGTGCTCGAGGTGCGCGGCGAGCGGGCGTGGCTCCAGATCGCCGAGCCGGCGGTCACGGCGACGTGCCCGGCGCCCGCCGACGTTCACGCGGGTACCTCACTCGAGGTGGAGTTGATCGCGGCCGACATCGCCACGGGCACGATCGAGTTCAGGGTCGTCGCAGGCGCCGCCGCCTGACCGACACCGCGAGGCCGTCGAAGGGTCAGACGCCCTCGACGTCCTCCTCGTCGTCGAGTCCGAACGTCTCGAGGTCGCCCTCGGCCTCGGTCGCGGCGTCCTCGGTGCTCGCATCGGTGGCATCGTCGACGCCCTCGTGCAGGGTGCCCATGCCGTCGGGGTAGCCCGCGGCATCGGGGTACTCGAACTCGCTGCCGTCACCGCTCATCGCGGTCTCCTCTCGCGATCGGATGCCACGGGGCATCCGCTGCCGCCCACGATACGCTCGGGCGGCCCTCGCGACTACGGGGTGAGCACCTCGGGACCGCCGACCCGCCTCCGCGCAGCGCGCGGCTCAGCTCGATTCGGCGTCGATCGCCCGGGTCGATGCGGGGCGCTCCTCCACGACCGCGTCGGCGAGCGCTTCAGTGCCGTCTGACGGCCAGACCATAGACTCGACGCGTGATGCGGGGCTGTCGGAGCCCGCGACCGCATCCGGTGCAGAAGATGCGAGGGAGCGGTGACCGAGAGCATTCCACGGTTGGAGCCACCGCCCTCCGACGACATCCCGGGTCTGAGCCGCGACGCCCACTCGCTGTATTCCCGGCTGGCGGTCGACGGCCCGGTTGTGCCCGACGAGCTCGACGGCGATGCACTCGACGAACTGCTCTCGACCGGCCTGGTGGTCGCCGCCGATGGAGCGGTCGAGATCGTGCCGCCGACCGGCCCACTCCTGGAGCTCGCCAGTCGGCACATCGACAGGGCGGTCGCCGCCCACCGGGCGATCGACGACCTGATGACGGTCTGGCGCACGGCGCGCCATGGGGAGGTCGGGGTCGACGTGCTCACGGGGGCTGCGGCGATCCACGAGTACACCAGCGGGATCGCCGACTCCCGCCGCGAGATCGTCGCACTGTCGATCGGGCCCCGAACCGGCGGGACGCTCGTCCAGGCTCCGGGGCTGATCGATGCGCTCGAGCGCGGCGTCAGCGTCCGGGCGGTCTACCACAGCCGGCTCTTCGAGAACCAAGCGGCGCTCTCGATCATCTCGGCGTGCGTGGCCGCCGGCGAGGAGGCACGGGTGCTCCCGACCGTGCCCGTGAATCTGCTGGTCACCGACGACTTCGCAGCCATGAACATCTCGTACGACGGCGACGGGCCGATGCACGTCGCCTGCACCCGCAATCCTCGGATCGTCGAATCCTGGCGAACGATCTTCAACTCGTTCTGGCGGCAGGCAATGCCGTTCGACCCCCAGGGCGCGTTCGGCGCCGACCGCGAGGAGTTCCGAGAGCTCGTGCGCCTGCTCAGCCTCGGCATCACCGACCGCGCGATCGCGCGCGAACTCGGCGTCTCCGAACGCACGATCGGCCGTCGGGTCACCACCCTGCAGCGGCACCTGGGAGTGGAGACCCGATTTCAGTTGGGCCTGCAGATCGCCATGCGCGGCTGGGTGTGACTCGACGGCCGATCGCGGTCGACCCCAGGGGTCAGTCGAGGTCAGGCGCGACGAGCTCGGGAAGCACCTGCTCGAATCCGGCGGCGACCGTCATGCTCGGCAGCACGTGTCCCAGGTCATCGGCGGACTGGGCGAGGTTCGCACCCCACGCCGCACTGGCATAGCGTTGGTTCGGCGTGCCGTGGTGACCGGAATTCGCAAAGCTGCAGTCGCCGACGTTGTAGAACGTCTGCAGGTCCTGGAGCGTGTACTCCTTGTTGAGCGCCGCGCCGCGCTTGCTCACGGTGAAATAGGTGGCGAAGGCATCGGCCATCAGTTCGGTCCTGCGGGTCGCCTCCGCCTCGTCGGTCAGGTCGGTCTCGAAGAGCTCGTCGTCGTATTGCACCTGGTGGGCGTACTCATGCGCGAGCACCGCTCGTGTGCCGACTCGGCCGAGACCGAGGTCGTTCCAGACCTCGACGAGACCCTGGCCCATCGCGATGCGGCGCGTGATGCCGAGCGTCTCGAGCATGTCCTGGCTGTCGCCGGCGCCGGCCGGGTCGATGGCGAAGGCGTTCACGGAGAACACGGGGTTCTCGACCCCGCCGGGAAAGCCGTCGAGCATGCCACGAGTGATTCCCGACTCGACCGACAGCCGCAGGATCAACGAGATGAGCGGGCTGACCTCGTCGAATCGGTCGTACACGAACTCGCGATCGGCCACGGCCTGGGCGTCGGAGCCGAGCACCTTCGCGTCGAGCGACACGATGCCGATGCCGCTGCCGTCGATGTCCCAGAACTCCTGCAGTGAGCGGAAAGTGCGCGAGACCTCGTTCGTCGCCGAACCGCCGGGGCCGAACGCGGTCTCGTGAGGGGCGACGGGCGTCTTCATGAGGGTCCAGTACTGCACGAACAGCGCAGGCGAGAGCCCGAGGAGCCCCTGGTTGTACCAGGACCACGACGCCGGATCGATCTGCGCCAGTTCGGCGGCGGTCCACTCGCGCATCGGGGTGGGGCCGCATTCGTAGTCGCCCGGCTCGATCGCCCAGGCATCGTCACGGTCGACGCCGGCGCTCTCGAGGCCGTGCTGCAGCAGCGTCACGGCGTCGGCCGTCGCGGCGGTGAAGGCATCGTCGCTGGCGATTGCCGCGTCGATCGAGGCCCGCGTGGCCGGGTCGAGGTCGACCGCTGCGAAGTGCTCGGCGACCTGCTCGCGGAGCGAGGCGACGTCGATGGCCGCCTCGGACGACGACGAGACCACCGTCTGGCCGGCCGCTGGCACTTCGTCGGCGTGAGCCACCGTGGTGCCCAGACATGAGAGCGTGGCGAGTGAGGCGACGAGCAGGGTCGTCGACATTCGGCGTTTCATCATCACTGATTCCTTCTCTTCGTCAGGCTCTCGGGTCCGCCTGAACTCGGTTCGTCAGGCGGAATTCGCCTGGCTTCCCTCGAAGTGAATCAATGCCGCGATCGCATGCACAAGGAATCGTGGTGACCGACAGCGGTCATGTCGGGCACCGGACATCCCGCGGCCGAAACAGCCGTCGCCCCCACGCCGACCGGTCGACGCAGATCAGGACGCGATGCCGATCACGGCGTGACGACGGTCGGCGCACCGACCTGGGCATCGGCGCCCATCTCGTCGGCGATGCGGTTGGCCTCTTCGATGAGGGTCGCGACGATCTCGGACTCGGGCACGGTCTTGATGACCTCGCCCTTCACGAAGATCTGGCCCTTGCCATTGCCGGATGCCACGCCGAGGTCGGCCTCGCGAGCCTCGCCGGGACCGTTGACGACGCAGCCCATGACCGCGACGCGGAGCGGCACGGTCATGCCCTCGAGTCCGTCGGTGACGTCGTTGGCGAGCTTGTACACGTCGACCTGGGCGCGGCCGCACGACGGGCACGAGACGATCTCGAGCTTGCGCTCGCGGAGGTTCAGCGACTGCAGGATCTGGAGGCCGACTTTCACCTCTTCGACCGGCGGCGCCGACAGCGAGACGCGGATCGTGTCGCCGATGCCTTCGCCGAGCAGGATGCCGAACGCCGTGGCCGACTTGATCGTGCCCTGGAACGCGGGCCCCGCCTCGGTGACGCCGAGGTGCAGCGGCCAGTCGCCGCGCTCGGCGAGCATGCGGTACGCCTTCACCATGACGATCGGGTCGTTGTGCTTGACCGAGATCTTGAAGTCGTGGAAGTCGTGCTCCTCGAAGAGGCTCGCCTCCCAGACTGCCGACTCGACGAGCGCCTCGGGCGTCGCCTTGCCGTACTTCTGCAGCAGCCGGGGGTCGAGCGAACCGGCATTGACGCCGATGCGGATCGACACGCCCGCGGCCTTGGCCGCTGCGGCGATCTCGCCGACCTTGTCGTCGAACTTGCGGATGTTGCCGGGGTTCACGCGCACCGCGGCGCAACCGGCGTCGATTGCCTGGAACACGTAGTTCGGCTGGAAGTGGATGTCGGCGATGACCGGGATCTGGCTCTTCTTCGCGATGATCGGCAGCGCCTCGGCGTCGTCGCGGCTCGGCACCGCGACGCGCACGATGTCGCAGCCCGAAGCCGTCAGCTCGGCGATCTGCTGCAGCGTCGCGTTGATGTTGGTCGTGGGCGTCGTCGTCATCGACTGCACGCTCACCTGGGCGTCACCGCCCACGAGCACCTTGCCCACCTTGATCTGGCGGGACTTGCGTCGCGGGGCCAGTACCTCAGGGACTTTGGGCATTCCGAGATTCACAGCAGGCACGAGTCGAGTCTACTTCGGCGCGGATGGTCGTCGGCTGCGAAGCGGATGTTCAGGCGCAGCCCTCCTGGTTGACACGCAGCGGTGCCCGGACCCGTTCGACGATGCTCTCGTCGGCGCTCGCGGTGAAGTCCACACCGTAGCGGGCCTCGTGCACTGTGCCGTCAGGCCACGTCTCGTCGAACGTCACGTAGTCGAGGTATGGTCCGGAACAGCCACTCGGATTCGATTGGAGTCCGGGTGTCGCCTCGAGCTCGGCCCATGATGCCCCTGCTACAACGCCCTCTTCGGTCAAGAGGGCGACTCCGACCGCCTCGGGTCCGGTGAACTGGACGCTGAAGCTCGGCATCCCGAGGGTCCGTTCCCGGGTCTCGAAGTCAGCCCATCGGTCGACGTACCGTCGCTCCCACAACTCGAACCCGCCCCAGCGGTGCGCCGTACTCGGCGGGAAGTGATTCGAGCCCCTGAACTCCTCGTCAACGGGCGCTTCATCGAGCACCCGTTCGATCGCGGCGATCGCCGCATCCACATCGCCAAGGTAGTCGAGTTCGACGACCACCTCGCCGGAGGCATCGCGGAGTTCGAGCGCTTCGGGGCGAGCGACAAGTGCGACCACCGTGTCGATCGGGTCCACCGTGGCAGTCGGGGTCGCGCTTGGCGTCTTGCTCGCGACCGTCGACGAGGCGGGCGGTTCGGGGGCGGCCGAGCACCCCGCAAGCAGGCACGCCGTGACCAGGAGCGTCCCAACCGATGCGATCGCGCCGCGTGCCGTGAAGTGGTTCATGATCCTCCGATTCGATGGTCGGACCAGTATCGGGCACGCCGAGACATCCGAGCGTCGGGGGCTGCCCTGATGCGGCGGCTCGGCCCAGTCGATCAGTCGGACAGATGCGCGACGAGTCCGTCGCGGAAGGTCTCGGGGTGCTCGAGGTGCGGCGAGTGCCCGCAGTTCTCGAACTCGAGCTCGGTGACCCGGCCTCCCGCCGCGGAGTAGCGCGCGAGCACCGCGCGCGTCTGCGCGATCATCGGTTGCGGCGGCGCGGCGTCTGCACCCGGCCAGCCCGGGATGATGCCGGCCGCACCGAGCTGGTTCAGGTCGAAGAACGACGCGTCACCGACGATCGCGTCCTGGGCGCCGTGGATCCAGAGCACCGGCGGCTTCGCCGCGAGCTCGACGATGCCGCTCGTGTCGAAGACGGTCGGCGCCATGGTGTTCAGCACTCCGCGACCGCCGGGGGCGAACCCGGGCCAGTCCGCGGAGGGTCTCGAGTCGCCCGGGTAGTTGTCGAGGCCGGTCGCCGTCGAGAGCATCGACTCGACCCAGACGTCTTCGTGCTCCGAAACGAAGCCGGGCGCCACGTAGCTCGAGCGGTACACCGCGCGCGGCGATCCCGCGTCGTCGCTCCGGTCGCCCGCCGCGAGCCGCGCCACGAAATCGGGGTTCGCTCCCCCACCGCCGGTGCCTGCGGCATCCGCTGTGACCAGCGAGCCGTCGAGCCCCGTGCCGCCGAAGCCGAACGGCGACACCGTCGACTGGAGGGTGAGGCTCGCGACGAGCTCCGGCCGGTCGAGCAGGAGTTGCATGACGACGCCGCCGCCCATGCTCCAGCCGACGAGGTGCACGGCGCCGAGGCCGAGGGCGTCGATGACGGAGGCCACGTCGTCCGAGAAGTCCCGGACGCCCCGGGTGGCATCCACCGGCAGCGTCTCGCTGTCGCCGAAGCCGCGCAGGTCGACGGCGAACGACGCGACCCGGGGCGGGAGGGAGAGCATCATCGGCTGCCAGAACAGCGACGACGAGACGTTGCCGTGCACGAAGACGACGGTCGTCGACGGGTCGTCCGCCGGCCGTTCGAGCACGCCGGCGACGAGGCGAGGCGTCTCGACCCGGCGCGCGACGATACCGGGGAAGATCGTGTCGACCATTGAGCGATCAGTCCGTTCAGTCGGTGATGAGGGGCGGTTCGGTTGCGGCGACGACCTCGTCGACCGTCACGCCGGGGGCGCACTCGACGAGCCGCAGGCCTTCGGGCGTCACGTCGATGACGGCGAGGTCGGTGATGATGCGGTGCACGACCGCGCGACCGGTGAGCGGCAGCGAGCACTCGTTCACGATCTTCGCCGAGCCGTCCTTCGCGACGTGCTCCATGAGCACGATCACCTTGCGAGCGCCGTGCACGAGGTCCATCGCGCCGCCCGGGCCCTTCACCATCTTGCCGGGGATCATCCAGTTGGCGAGGTCGCCCGAAGCCGAGACCTGCATCGCGCCGAGGATGGCCGCGTCGATCTTGCCGCCGCGGATCATGCCGAAGCTCGTCGCCGAGTCGAAGTACGCGGCGCCCGGCAGCACGGTCACGGTCTCCTTGCCGGCGTTGATGAGGTCGGGGTCGACGGCGTCATCGGTCGGGTACGGCCCGACGCCGAGGATGCCGTTCTCGGACTGCAGGAGGATCGTGACCCCGTCGGGCACGTAGTTCGGCACGAGCGTCGGCAGCCCGATGCCGAGGTTCACGTAGGAGCCGTCGGCGAGTTCCCGGGCGGCCCTCGCGGCCATCTCGAGGCGTGTCAGTGCCATCTCAGTTCCCCTCCTGCACGGTGCGGCGTTCGATGCGCTTCTCGATGTCGCGGCCGACGACCACGATGCGGTCGACGTAGATGCCGGGCAGGTGCACGGCATCGGGGTCGATCTCGCCGGCGTCGACGACCTCCTCGACCTGCGCGATGCAGACGCGCCCGGCCATTGCCGCGAGCGGCGAGAAGTTGCGCGCCGACTTGTCGAAGACGAGATTGCCGTAGCGGTCGCCCTTCAGCGCGTGCACGAGCGAGAAGTCGGTCGTGATCGCCTCCTCGAGCACGAACTCTCGGGCCACCCCGGCGACGTCGAACGTCTGCACGGGCTTCGCGGGGCTCGCGACGGCGATCGACCCGTCGCCGTTGTAGCGCCGTGGCAGTCCGCCCTCGGCGACCTGCGTGCCGACACCTGTCTGCGTGAAGAACGCGGCGATGCCGCTGCCGCCGGCCCGCAGCTTCTCGGCGAGCGTGCCCTGCGGCGTGAGCTCGAGCTCGAGCTCGCCCGAGAGGTACTGGCGTTCGAACTCCTTGTTCTCGCCGACGTACGACGAGGTCATCTTGGCGATGCGCTGCTTCGCGAGCAGCACGCCGAGCCCCCAGTCGTCGACGCCGCAGTTGTTCGAGACGACGGAGAGCCCGTCGACGCCTGCGTCGAGCAGGGCCTGGATCAGCACCATGGGGATGCCGCAGAGCCCGAACCCGCCGACGGCGAGACTGGCCCCTGAAGGGATGTCGGAGACCGCCTCTTGAGCGGACCCGACGACTTTGTCGAGTGTCACGATGCACCTTCCTGTGTTTCCGCCGCCTCGATGCGGGCACGGATCACAGGGATCACGCTACCCGCGCCGGGGCCCGTCATGACGATCGTGTAGTGGTTCACGTCGGCGATGTCGTGCACGACGAGCTGTGGCATCCGTTCGGCCCATTCGGCGACGAGCGCCTCCGGGTAGAGCGGCGCCTCGTCCTGCAGGCCGCGCGGGGCGCGGAAGAAGTCGACGGGCGGGGCCAGTGATTCGAGCGCAGTCACGTACCCGTTCGCCCCGTCGAGCTGCACCGCGTTCTCGGCGACGGCCGCGGCGACGGCCGAGCTCCTGAGGTTCGGCTCCTCACCGTCGAGGTCGTACTCCACGTAGCCCTCGATCGACGGATTCCAGTACGGGCCGAGCGCCGGATGCCGCCGCCAGAAGTCGAGGTACGCGCCGCGATCGGCGAAGGTCATCGAGAGCCGTTCGAGCGCCGGGCCGAGCAGCAGCGCCGGCAGCTCGGCCTCGGGGACGCCCGCCGGGTTCGGCACCGGCAGTCCCCCGTCGATGAGCGCGATGCCGGCGACCCGGTCGGGGTGCCGTTCAGCGAATCGCACCGAGACGAACGCGCCCATGGAGTGGCCGAGCACGTAGGCCCGATCGACGCCGAAGGCGTCGAGCACCGCGGCCAGGTCGTCGGCGTGGCGTTCGATGCCGTAGGGCCCGGGCAGGGCGTTGCTGCGGCCGCGGCCGCGCAGGTCGGGCGCGATCACCCGCCTGTCCTCGAGGCCGTCGGCCACGAGATCCCAGTTGCGGTGGGTCGCCGAGATGCCGTGCACGGCGAGCACCGGCAGGCCTGCGGCATCCGCGCGCCATTGGCCGCCGGCGATCATGCCGCCCTCGACGGGCGCGGCGAAGGGCGTCGAGGCGGTTGTGACGGTCACCGTGCGCTCCATCCGCCGTCGATCGTGTAGCTCGCGCCGGTCACCATGCCGGCGGAGGGCCCCGCGAGCCAGAGGGCCAGGCTCGCGACCTCCTCGGGCTCGACGAGTCGTTTCACCGCCGACTCGGTCAGCATGACCTTCGGCACGACCTCGGCCTCTGAAATGCCGTGCACCCTCGCCTGATCGGCGATCTGCCGCTCGACGAGGGGCGTGCGCACGTAAGCGGGGTTGATGCAGTTCGAGGTGACGCCGTGCGGGCCGCCCTCGAGGGCCGTGACCTTCGAGAGCCCCTCGAGGCCGTGCTTGGCCGCGACGTAGGCCGACTTGAACGGCGAGGCGCGCAGGCCGTGCACGCTCGAGATGTTGATGACGCGACCGAAGCCTCGTGCGTACATGCCCGGGAGCGCGGCCCTGATGAGCAGGAACGGCGACTCGAGCATGAGCCGCATGATGAACGCGAAGCGCTCGGGCTCGAACTCCTCGATCGGGCGTACGTGCTGGATGCCCGCGTTGTTGACGAGGATGTCGGCATCGAGCGAGAGTTCGGCGAGCGCGGCGGTGTCGCCGAGGTCGACCTGCCAGGTCTCGCCGCCGAGCTCGGCGGCCACCCGGGAGGCGGCCTCGCCGTTGAGGTCGGCGATGGTGACGTGGGCGCCGGCCGCAGCGAATGCACGGGCGCATGCCTCGCCGATGCCGCTCGCTCCCCCGGTGACGAGCGCTCGGCGTCCGCTGAGATCGGTCACGATTCCTCCTTGCCTGCCGCGCCGCTGCGCGGGTCGATGTCGTCTCGCCCGGTCGGCGCCGAGGCCGGGGCCACAAGGCCCGCGGCCGGGGCCGCACGGCCCACGCCGGGCCGACCGAGCGCCCCCTCGATGAAGCGCATCATCTCGTCCAGCACATGCGGCGGCACGGCGCGGGTGCCGCTCGCCGTCGGGTCGGCGTCGTCGCCGGGCGCGGCGTCGCCGTCGCCCCAGAGCACCCAGCGCATACCGATCATCTCGCCGATGCCCATGAGCGCCCACGCGGCGACGGTCGGATCGATGTCGCCGATCTCGCCGTCTTCGCTCGCTTCGCGGAGCCCGTCGATGTAGCCGTCGACGATGCGCGTGTAGTGCAGCCGGAGCGCGTCGGGCGAGACGAGTTCGGCTTCGCGCACGACGCGGTAGAGCGCCGGATGCTCCGCAGTGAACCTGAAGAACGCCGCGAATCCGGCGCGCTCGGCCTCGATGCGGCTCGCCGCACCCCGGGTGCCCTCGCTCATGGCCTGCCGCACGCGATGGTTCAGGTCTTCGACGAGCTCGTTGAAGATGTCGAGCTTCGTGGCGAAGTACAGGTAGAAGGTGCCCTGGCCGACACCGGCCCGGTCGGTGATGCGCGAGACGGATGCCTCGTGGTACCCGTGGGCCGCGAAGACGTGTTCGGCGGCCTCGAGCAGGCGCCGGCGGGTCTTCTCGCCGCGGGCGGTGCGGGGTGCGGCGCTCATCGTGCGTCCTCTCGGTCGTGCTTGCTGCCGTGTACGGCACCGGCGTCGGCGGAGTCGGCGATCGCGGTCGCACGCTCGACGAGCACGCGTCGCAGCACCTTGCCCGCCGTCGAGCGCGGGAGTTCGTCGACGAGGTGCACCTCGCGCGGCACCTTGAAGCGGGCGAGCGAGGCGCGGGCGAAGCCGATGAGCTCGGCGGCATCCGTCACCCGGCCGCGGCCGGCGACCACCCAGGCCACGCCCGATTCGCCCCAGCGCTCGTCGGGCACTCCCACGACGGCGACGTCGGCGACGGCGGGATGGCTCTGGAGCACCGCTTCGACCTCGGCGGGGGCGACGCCCTCGCCGCCCGAAATGTAGACGTCCTTGATGCGGTCGACGATCGTGAAGTAGCCGTCGACATCGCGGCGCACGAGATCGCCGGTGTGCAACCAACCGTCGTGCAGCGCGGCGGCCGTGCCGGCCGGGTCGCGGAAGTAGCCGGCGAAGACCGACGGGCCGTGCACGAGCAGCTCGCCCTCGGCCTCGCCGTCGAGGCGTTCGCCGGTCGCCGGGTCGGCGACCGCGACGTCGACGTGCGGGTAGGGCTTGCCGGCCGAACCGGCGCGACTCTGCGCGTGCTCGTCGGGCAGGCACAGCACGTTGGGCGAGGCCTCGGTGAGTCCGTAGCCCTGCGCGAGGGCGACGCCGCGCGAGTGCCAGGCGCGCAGCAGCGCGGGCGGCATGGGCGCACCGCCGACGATCGCATGCTCGAGGCTCGAGAGGTCGGTGCGGGCGAAGTCGGGATGCTGGGCGAGGAAGAGGTAGTTCGACGGCACGCCCATCATCGTCGTGATGCCGCGGTCCTGGATCAGGTGCAGCACCCGGCCGGGGTCGAAGGTGCGCTCGAGCACCACGGTCGCGCCCGTCCACCAGGCGAGGAGCGGCTGGATGTTCCATCCGCCCACGTGGTACTGCGGCATGACCGCGAGCACCGTGTCGGCGGCGCGCAGCTCCGAGATGCGCGAGAACGACAGGTTCGTCCAGAAGCAGTTGGCGTGCGTGAGCACGGCACCCTTCGGCGTCGCCGTGGTGCCCGACGTGAAGATGATGAGCAGTGCGTCGTCGTCGGCGACCGCGGTGCGAGGCGACGGCGCGGCGGCCCCACTCCGCGCCGGTGCCGGCACCTCGGCCTCGACGCCGTGCGCGCCGAGCGCGGCAGTGGGGATGACGCGGGCGACGCGGGACAGCGTCGCCCGGGCGAGCGACTCGAACTCGTTCTCGATCAGGAGCAGCGCGGGATCGGCGATCTCGAGCTGGGTCGCGAGTTCGCGCGGAGCGAGTCGCCACGAGAGCGGCACGAGCACGAGCCCCGCCTTGGCACAGGCGAAGAACAGCACGACGTGATCGGCGCTGTTGCCGGTGATGGTGGCGACCCGATCGCCGATGGCGAAGCCGGCGGCCCGGAACGCCGCCGCGAGCCGCTCGGCGCGGTCGTCGAGCTCGCGGTAGGTGACGACGACGCCGCGGTCGTCGATCGCGATGCGTTCGGGGGTCGCCCGGGCGCGATCTCGCGTCCACCGCCCCAGCGTGTGGAGTGCGTCAGGCATCTGCGGTCTCCTCCGCTTCGGCCGGGTGCTGCTTCCGGCCCGTCCGCATGCGCTGCGGGAGCCCGGCGATCCCCCCTGGCAGGAACAGCACCACGAGGATGAAGAGCGTTCCCAGAATGAACAACGGCTCGGAGAGCGGGATCCGGAGCACGTCGGGCAGGGCCGCGATCGCGTCCGAGCCTGCGAGCGCCGTCAGTCGCTGGTCGAGCAGTGTGTAGACGATACCGCCCACGATCGCACCCCAGCGATACCCCACACCGCCGAGCACGACGATGACGAGCAGGGTCAGCGTGAACTCGGCCGTCGCGACGCGCGGCGAGGCGCCCGACTGCAGCAGCAGATAGCCCATGCCGGCGACGGCGGCGAGCACCGAGGCGACGATGAAGATCAGGAGCTTCACGTTGTACGGGCGCAGGCCGATGACGCGCACGCGCAGCTCGTTCTCACGAGTGGCCTCGGCGACGTGACCGGCCCGGCTCTTCTCGACCCAGAGCACCACGAGGTAGACGAAGAGCAGCACGCCGAGCGCGACCCAGTACAGGTTGCGGGTGTTGAGCACGCCGACGAGTGCGCCAGGCACGTTCGTGATGTCGAGCGAGAGACCCTCGTCGCCGCCCGTCGCCCCGCCCGGGTTGCGCCGGATGATCACCGAGCCCGCCTGGGCGAACGCGAGCGTCACCATCGCGAACGAGATGCCGGTGACCCGGAGCGCGAGCGCCCCGACGGTGGCCGCGAGCACGACACCGAGCACGAGCGTGACGACGATCGAGGCGAGGAAAACGAGCTCGCTCGGCCACGAGACCGGTGCGAACGCGTCGAGCGACATGCCGAGCCCGTAGGCACCCGCCGCGAAGAAGAGCGCGTGGCCGAACGACAGCAGCCCGGCGAGCCCGAACATCATGCGATAGCTGAGGGCGAGAGACGCGATGAGCATCGCGTACGCGAGCAGCTGCAGCGTGCCCGGGGTGTACGTCGGGCCGGGCAGCACGCCCGGGATGTCGATCGCGAGCAGCGGCAGCACCGCGAGCAGCACCACGAGCGCCGTGCCGCCGAGTGCGAGCCACAGGCTGCGCCGGCCGGATGCCGCGGGGCCCGTCGGTGCCGTCGTCGAGGCGGATGCCGCGGCATCCGTCGCCTGCTGGGCGGTGCCGTTTCCGTGAGTCATGCGACCTTCCCCATCAGTCCGCGAGGGCGGACGAGCAGCACCGCGGCGAGCGCGATCACGACGACCAGGTCGCCGGTGCCGCCGAGGTAGAAGTTGGCGAACTGCTGCAGCACCGCGACGAGCACCGACGCGATCGCAGCACCCGTCAGCGAACCGAGCCCGCCGATCACCGTCACGATGAACGCGAAGATGAGCAGCGTCGAACCGAGGTGGGCGGAGACGTAGCCGTAGTACACCGAGGCGAGCACCCCGCCGAGCCCGGCTGCTGCGCCGCCGATCGCGAAGACGAGCGTGAACGAGCGGCGCACGTCGATGCCGAGCGCGGTGACCATCGAGCGGTTCTCGACGCCGGCGCGGATGATGAGGCCGTACCTGGTCCTCCGGAGGAAGAGCACGATGCCGCCGAGCACCAGCAGCGCGCACGCGATGAGGAGGAACCGGTCGTTCGGAATCTTCGCGCCGAGGATCATCGTCGTCTGGCCGAGCCAGTCGGGCTTCTCGGTGTAGATCGGATCGGTGCCCCAGATGCCCTCGAACAGCGCGATGGTCGCGAGCGACAGACCCACGGTCACGAGCGCCTGTTCGATGTGGCGTTCGTAGAGCCGGCGGATCAGCAGGTACTCGGTGAGCGCCGCGACGATGGCGCCGACCGCGATGCCGACGAGTGCCGAGACCGCGAGCCCCCACCACGTGCCGTCGGAGACGCGGCGTCCGACCTCCCAGCCGATGAAGGCCGAGATCGTGAGGAACGAGCCGTGGGCGAAGTTCAGGACGCCCATGAGTCCGTAGATGAGGGAGAGCCCGCTCGCGACGAGGAAGTAGAGCGCTCCGAGGCCGAGGCCCGTGATGACGAGGAGGACGACGGTGCTCATCGGGTGCTCCCCTCGGTCGTGCCGGCGTGATGGTCGGCGTCGTGGTCGGCGTCGTGGTCGGCGTCGTGGACGCCGAGGTAGCGCTTGATGCGGTCCTCGTCGCCGAGGAGCTCTGCAGCCTCGCCGGTGAAGACCACTCGGCCGCCCGAGAGCACGACGACCCGATCGGCGAGTGCGCGGATGACGTGCAGGTTCTGTTCGACGAGGAGCATCGGCACGGTGCGCGCGGCCTCGCCGAGCGCCGCGGCGACCTCGTCGACGATCTTCGGGGCGAGCCCCTTGGTCGGTTCGTCGACGAGCAGCAGCCGGTTCTCGTTCACGAGCGCGCGGGCGAGGGAGACCATCTGCTGCTGCCCTCCGGAGAGTGTGCCGGCACGTTGTGCGCGGCGGTCGTGGATGTCGGGGAAGAGCTCGGCGATGAACTCGCGGCGGGGCCGGTCGTCGCGCTCGGCGAGCCGGAGGTTCTCGGCCACCGTGAGCGAGCCGAACACCTCACGATCCTCGGGCACGTAGCCGACGCCGCGCTGCACGATGCGGTGGGTCGGGAGGCGGTCGATGCGCTCGCCCTCGAGCAGCACCTCGCCGCTCCGGTCGATGAGGCCGAGGATCGACCTGATCGTCGAGGTCTTGCCCACACCGTTCCGGCCGAGCAGGGCGGTGACGCCCGTCGCGGGGACCTCGAACGAGACGTCCTCGACGACCTGCTGGCCGGCGATGCGGCCCGAGAGGCCTCGGACGGCGAGGACCGGCGGAGCCGGGGCCGCGTTCACACCGCCTCCCCGAGGTAGGCGGACTGCACGGTCGGGTTCGCCATGACGGCCTCCGGGGTGTCGACGGCGAGCAGCTCGCCGTGATGCATGACCGCGACCCGGTCGACGAGGCCGAGCACGACGTCCATGTGGTGCTCCACCATGAGCACGGTGCGACCGCCGTGGTGGAGGCCGCGGATCACCTCCGTGATCGCCGGCACGTCGCCCGACGCGACCCCGGCCATCGGCTCGTCGAGCAGGATCACCTTGGGGTCGGTCGCGATGAGCATCGCGATCTCGAGCTTGCGCTTCTCACCGTGCGCGAGGCCCGAGGCCAGGGCGTCCGCCCGGTGCTCGAGCCCGACCTCGGCGAGGCACTCGAGCGCACGTGCGCTCGCGGCATCCGTCGCCCGAGGAAGGCGGAAGACCGAGGTGGCGCCGCCCAGGTGCGATTGCGCCGCGAGCCGTACGTTCTCGCGCACGCTGAGCGCGGAGAAGAGGCTCGACGTCTGGAAGGTGCGACCGAGGCCGGCCGCGGCCCGCCGATGGATCGGCTCGCGCGTGACGTCGGCGCCGTCGAGCACGACTCGGCCGTCCGACGGACGCACGACGCCCGAGATGACGTTGAAGAGGGTGGTCTTGCCGGCGCCGTTCGGGCCGATCACGCCGAGCATCTCGCCGGCGGGCACCTCGAGCGAGACGTCGTGGAGGATGCGGGCGCCGCCGATGCGGAGGCCGATGTGCTCGAGGCTGAGCATCGCGTCGTTGGTCATGGTCGCCTTACTGCGAGTTCGGGTGGAGGGGCGGCGGCCGCGTTCGGGATCGCGGCCGCCGCACTGGTCACTTGCCGGCTACCGGCGGTGCGACCGTCTCGGCGTCGACGGTGTCGACGAGCTCGGGCGCCCAGTCCGATCCCTGCTGCACGAGCTTGGCCTGGTACATCGGCTGGATCATGGCGTGGTCCTCGGCGCGAACGGTGATCTCGCCCTTCACGGAGTCGAAGGTCCACCCCTCGAGGGCGGCGATCATGCCGTCGACGGTGTCGCCGCCCTCGCGCACGGCCTGCACGATCATCTGCGCCGCGACGAAGCCGTCGGGCGAGAACAGGTCGGCGGTGGCGCCAGCGGCCTCGAGGTGCTCGATCATCGCGGCCTCGGCATCGGTGCCCGCCGCCCCGCCGAAATAGTGGTTCAGGAACGAGATGTCGCTCGAGGCGTCGCCATAGGCGCCGTAGGTCGCGACGTCGCCGAGGCCCGTGACGACGGGCACCTGCTCGAAGACGCCCTGCTGCGAGAGCGAGGTCCACATGGCGCCCGAGGAGGCACCGGCCCACGCCACGAACACGAGGTCGGGCGCGGCGTCGACGATCTGCTGCGCGAAGGGCGTGAACTCGGTCGCGTCCTCGGCGACGAGCACTCCCTCGACGGTCGCGCCCTGACCACCGAGCACGGCCTGCACCCCGGCGAGGTTGCCCTGGCCGAAGGCGTTGTCCTGCGCGAAGACGACGACCTTCTTGCCGGCCGGGTCGCCGATGAAGGTGCCGGCAGTCGCGACATCCTGGTAGGTCTGGCGACCCGAGCGGAACGTGTACTCGTTGACGCCGGTGATGGCGTCGGCGGCAGCTGGGCCCGAGATGTAGAGGATCTGGTTCTGCGCCGCCTGCTCGGCGAGCGCGGTGGCGATGCCGGAGGCCGCGGTGCCCGCGAGGATCTGGTAGCCCTGCCCGATGAAGTCCTTCGCCTTCGAGACGGCGGTGTCGGGGTTGCCCTGGTCGTCGGCCCACTCGATCTCGAGTTCTCGTCCGTCGACGGCGCCGGTGCCGTCGGTCGCGTAGTCGAGGCCGGCCTCGAAGCCGGCGGTGTACGCGGCACCGTACGCGGCGAGCGGGCCCGTCTGGCTCGTCAGCATCGCCACCTTGATGGGGGCCGCGGCATCCGTCGATTCGGCGCCGCCGGTGGCGGTCGGGGCGCACCCGACCAGGGCGATGGTCGCGGCGGCGATGACGGCCGTCGCGAGGAACTTCTTCGTAGCTCGCATGGGTTGTGTGCCTCTCAACAGTGAATGGCTGGAACAGGGGAAGATCGTGGTGCGATTCGCAAACCTGACAGCTGGTTCAGGTCTCAGGAAAGTACAATAGGCTGAGAGCAGTGCAGCTCGCAACCCGAACGAAGGAGTCCCGGAAAATGAGCATCCCCGACGTCGTCATCATCGCGGGGGCACGCACGCCGTTCGCCCGCATCAACGGCAACCTCGCGGGCAAGTCGGCCGTCGAGCTCGGCACCGTCGCCATCCGCGGCGCGCTCGAGAAGGCCGGGGTCTCCCCCGACGACATCGACGCCGTGATCATGGGTCAAGTGCTGCAGGCCGGCGCCGGCCAGAACCCCGCCAAGCAGTCGGCCGTCGCCGCCGGCATCCCCTGGCGGGTGCCAGCCACGACCGTCAACAAGGTCTGCCTCTCCGGTCTCGTCGCCATCACGGATGCCGCGAGGCTCATCCGCCTCGGCGAGGCATCCGTCGTCGTGGCCGGCGGCCAGGAGTCCATGACGAACGCCCCGCACCTGCTGCCCGGCTCGCGCAGCGGCCAGGCCTACGGATCGTGGGAGCTGCTCGACCACGCCGCCCACGACGGACTCACGGACGCCTTCGACCGCGAGTCGATGGGCGCCTCGACCGAGCGCTTCAACGGGCGCTACGACATCACGCGCGCGGCGCAGGACGAGATCGCGGCGGCATCCCACGTGCGCGCCGGTGCCGCGCAGGCCGACGGCGTGTTCGCCGACGAGATCGTCCCCGTCGAGATCCCGCAGCGCAAGGGCGACCCCGTGGTCGTGGCCGAAGACCAAGGCGTGCGTCCCGACTCCACCGTCGAGGTGCTCGCGAAGCTGCGGCCCGCCTTCAGCGCGGCGGGCACGATCACGGCCGGCAACTCCTCCCCGCTCTCCGACGGGGCCGCGGCCGTCGTCGTGGCGAGCCGCGAGTGGGCCGAGTCGCGCGGGCTCCCCTGGCTCGCACTCGTCGGCGCGGCAGGTCAGGTCGCCGGCCCCGACAACTCGCTGCACGCCCAGCCCGCGAACGCGATCGCCGCGGCCCTCGAGAAGTCGGGCGGCACGGCCGGCGAACTCGACCTCATCGAGATCAACGAGGCGTTCGCCGCGGTCTCCCTGGAGTCCGCCCGGGAGCTCGGCGTCACCTCCGAGGTCGTCAACGTGCACGGCGGCGCGATCGCGCTCGGCCACCCCATCGGTGCATCGGGCGCACGACTGGCCCTGCATGCTGCGCTCGAGCTCTCCCGCCGCGGCGAGGGCCGCGCGGCCGTCGCGCTCTGCGGCGGCGGCGGCCAGGGCGAGGCGCTCCTGCTCTCCCGCTGACGACCGCGCGTTCGGCGAGCGCGAGCGTCTTCGCGCCCGGGGCGCGCGCGTGCGACGATGTCGTCATGAGCACCCCGACGCACCCGCCGCTCGACCATCGGCTCCGGCGCATGGTCGGGCGCGACCCCGACGAGGCGCACCGCACGGCCACGCCGCTCGAGCTGCTCTTCGACCTGACGTTCGTCGTGGCCTTCAGCCAGGCGGGCACGCAGGCCGCTCACCTGCTCGAGGTCGGGCACTTCGCGCCGGCGATCATCGGGTTCACGATCGCCGTCTTCGCGATCTGCCTGGCCTGGATCAATTACTCGTGGCTCGCGTCGGCGTACGACAACGACGACGTGTACTTCCGAGTCGCGACCATGGTGCAGATGCTGGGCGTGCTCGTGCTCGCCCTCGGCCTGCCCCCGATGTTCGACTCGATCGACGAGGGCGCGCACCTCGACAACGGCGTCGTGGTCGCCGGGTACGTCGTCATGCGGGTCGCCACCGTCGCCCTGTGGCTGCGGGTCGCCCGCCACGATCCGGTGCGCCGGCGCAGCGCGCTCGCCTACGCGACGGTCGTCGGCATCATCCAGGTCGGCTGGGTGATCACGATCTTCATCAACCCCTCGCTGCCCGTCATGCTCGGCCTCTTCGCCCTGCTCGGCACGCTCGAGCTGCTCGGCCCGTACGTGATCGAACATCGTCTGGGCGGCACCCCGTGGCATGCGCACCACATCGCCGAGCGCTATGGACTGCTCGTCATCATCACGCTCGGCGAGGTCGTGCTGGGCACGATCCTCGCGATCTCGGCCGTGATCGAGAATCAGCACGAGTGGAGCGTCGACGCGGTGCTCGTCGCCTTCGGTGGCACGGCGCTCGCCTTCGGCATGTGGTGGGTCTACTTCACGATGCCTTCGGCGAAGGTGTTGCAACGGTTCAGGGAACGCGGGTTCATGTGGGGCTACGGCCACCTCGTGATCTTCGGGTCGATCGCGGCGACGGGGGCCGGCCTGCACGTGGCGGCGTACGAGATCGACGGAACCGCCCACATCGGCGAGGTCGCGGCGATGCTCACGGTCGCGGTGCCCGTCGGCGTCTTCCTCGTCGCGCTCTTCACGATCTACTCGCTGCTGCTGCGCGAGTTCGACCGGTTCCACATCCTGCTGTTCGTGCTCAGCCTGGTGGCGCTCCTGGGCTCCGTGCTGGCCGTCGTGGCCGGCGCGAGCATGGCGATCGGCATCGTGCTGACGGCGTGCGCGCCGATCGTCGTGATCGTCGGCTACGAGACGATCGGGCACCGGCACCAGGCCGAGGCGCTGCACCGGGCGCTCGACCGGTAGCGAGACGGGCGCGGCACGACCGAGGGGCGGATGCCGCGGCATCCGCCCCTCTGAATGCACCGGTTCGCGGCGCCGGCGCGCCCTACGAGGCGTTCGGCCGGTTGGTGCGAAGCACCTCGAGCCGCGCCCGGTACTCGGTCTCGTCGATGTCACCCTTGGCGAAGCGCTCGGAGAGCGTCGACTCGGCGCTGCCAGCGCGCATCCACGGCGGACCGTACGAGCCGTCGGGACCGCCGTGCGCCCAGTGGCGACGACGATTCCGCGTCACGAGGAAGACGATGAGGCCGATGACGAGGAACCAGAAGATCGGGATGAGGAAGAAGGCCCATCCGAACCCGGCCGCCCATGGGCCGGCGTGAGTGACCACCGTGGTGGTGGCGAGGGTTGCGAGCATGGTGTGTCCCTTGATCGTGCGGCCTGCGGTTCAGGCCGTCGATTCGAGTCTCGCGAGCGGGCGGCATCCGCGAATCCGCCCGGCGGAGTCACTTCGACTGCTCCCCGGGGAGCAGTACGGGATGTCGCGGCTACCGCCGGCCCGGCCGGCTACTGCCAGCCCGGCGCGACGAGACCGGCCTCGTAGGCGACGACCACGAGATGCACGCGATCGCGTGCCGAGAGCTTCGACATGATGCGCGAGACGTGCGTCTTCGCGGTCAGGGGGCTGAGCACGAGCCGCTCGGCGATCTCGTCGTTCGTGAGGCCGAGTCCCACGAGGCGCAGCACCTCGCGCTCGCGGTCGGTGAGAACGGCGAGCAGGCGCTCGTCGGGCGCGTCGCGGAGCCCGATCGACATGCGCTCGAGGAGCCGCTTCGTGACGCCCGGTGAGAGCAGCGCCTCGCCGGCGGCGACCACCCGCACGGCGCGGATGAGGTCGACGGGCTCCGTGTCCTTCACGAGGAAGCCGCTCGCGCCCGCTCGCACCGCCCTCGCGACGTACTCGTCGAGCTCGAAGGTCGTGACGATCACGACGTGCACCCCGGCGAGCGCCGGATCCGCCGCGATCTGCTCGGTCGCCCAGAGTCCGTCGCCGTCGGGCATGCGGATGTCCATGAGCACGACGTCGACGGACTCGCGCCGCACGAGTTCGAGCAGCTCGGTGCCGGTCGAGGCCTCCCCGACGACCTCGACGTCGTCCTCGGCGGCGAGGAGGGCCCGGAAGCCGGCGCGCACGAGCACCTGGTCGTCGGCGAGCGCGACGCGGATCATGCCACGCCTGCCCACGGGAGGCGCGCGGTGACGCGCGTGCCGCCGAGCGGCGACGGGCCGAGCTCGACCGAGCCGCCGAGGAGTGCCGCGCGCTCCCGCATGCCGAGGATGCCGCTGCCTTCGCCCTGGCCCGCGACGCCCGCGGCGTCGTGGGGATCACGAGCGGCCGCAGCGCCGGCGCCGTCGTCGTCGACGGTGAGCACGAACTCGTCGCCCGACCGCTCGACGGTCACGACCGTCTCGGTCGCGCCGGCATGACGCACCACGTTCGTAAGCGCCTCCTGCGCGATGCGGAAGCCCGCGAACTGCACGGCGCGCCTCGGCGCTTCCGTGAGCCGGTCGACGAGGCGGGCGTCGAGTCCGGGCGAGCGGATGCCGCGAACGAGCCTCGGCAGCTCGGCGAGCTCGGCCTGCGGCACGAGCGGGGCCTCTCCGTCGCGGATCACGCCGAGCACGGTGCGCACCTCGTCGAGCGCCGACTTCGAGGTCTCCTTGATGCTGCCGAGCGCCGTGCGCGCCTGCTCGGGGTCGCGGTCCATGAGATGCAGGCCGACGCTCGCCTGCACGTTGATCTGCGACAGGGCGTGGCCGATGACGTCGTGCAGTTCACGGGCGATGCGCACGCGCTCGCGTTCCTCGGCGCTCTGGCGTCGACGCATCGCCTCGGCACGGTACGCCGACGCCCTCGTGCGGCGCACCCGCACGAACCAGCCGATGGCGAAGCAGGCGGCGAGCGCGAGCGTCGTGAACGCGATGCGGAACGGATGCCACGACTGGCCGAGCATCGACCCGAGCACGATCGCCGCGACCCATACGGCGACGATCGAGGAGACCGCCCAGACGACGGCGCCGCGCGCGACGGCGAGCACGATCGCGAACGCGACGGCGACGTACGGCGGACCGAGGTCGGGCGCCAGCACGAGGTCGGCGAGCGCGGCGAGCGCGACCGCGACGACCGTGGGGCCCGGGTACCGCCTGGCCCCGAGCAGGGCGAGCGGACCCGCTGCGGCCAGGGCGACCTGACCGAGGCCCGCCGCCCATCCGACGTGCAGCCACACCGCGATGCCGATCGCGGCGGGCACCTGCACGAGCAGGCTGATGACGACCGGCGCGATCAGCACGAAGCCGGGCGGCGGCCGGAATCGTTCGGGGCGGCCGCCCCATGACGCCTGCCACGGCGGCGGTCCGTCCCAGTTGTGCGGCGGCATCGTCGAATCGTATCGCCGGCGCCGCCCGCCCGGATCCGCTCCGCGGAGACTCACTCGCTACTCCCTGCGGAGTACGAGCGGGTGTGCACCACGGCGCGGGCGATGTGCGGCACGGTCAGAACAGCTGCACCGGCTTGACGATGTCGGCGTAGATGAGGAGGGCGCTCATCGCCCCGAAGATCACGACGACCGCGAGTGTCACGGGCATGAGCTTCGCGAGGTCGACGGGCCCCGGGTCGGGGCGCCGGAAGAGCTTGGCGAACCCGCGACGGACGCCCTCCCAGAGCGCACCGGCGATGTGGCCGCCGTCGAGCGGCAGCAGCGGGATGAGGTTGAAGACGAAGAGCGCGATGTTCAGCGACCCGAGGATGCCGATCATGGTCGCCGCCTTCGAGGCGATCGGGATCTCGTCGATCGTCGCGATCTCGCCGGCGAGGCGGCCGACGCCCACGACCGACATCGGGCCGTTGGGGTCGCGCTCCTCGGGCCCGAACGCGGCATTGGCGACGTCGATGATGCGCTGCGGCAGGTTCAGGATGATGCCGGCGACGCCGGCCACGTTCTCGCCGACGGCGGGCAGCACGGCGGTCGCCGGTTGCTGCACGATCTCGGTCGCGGGGCCGATGCCGACGAACCCGGCCGGTTCGGTGAGCTCGGCGCCCGAGGCATCCGTCACCACTCGGCCCTGGTCGTCGAGCACATAGCGCTCGCTCAGCATCGGGGTGACCTCGAGCTCGACGGTCTCGCCGTCGCGCTCGACGACGAACGCGACAGGCTCATCGGGGTGGGCGCGGATGATCGCGGTCGACTCGTTCCACGACTCGATGGGCTCGCCGGCGACCGAGACGATGCGGTCGCCCGGCTCGATGCCCGCCGCAGCACCGGGGGCTGCCGGGTCGTCGGCCTCGCACGTCTGGCGCTCGCTCGTCGCCGGCAGCGCGCACGCCGAGACCGAGCCGACGGTCGTCGAGGCCTGCGCGACGCCGAACCCCATGAGCAGCACGGCGAAGAGCACGACCGCGAGCAGGAGGTTCATGAACGGCCCGCCGAACATGACGATGATGCGCTTCCACACCGGCAGCAGGTAGAAGGCGCGGTGCTCGTCGCCGGCGGTGATCGACTCGGTGCTCGAGTCGCGCGCATCCTGCACGAGGCCGCGGAAGAAGCCCGTGCTGTCGGCGTGCACCTGCTCGCCCTTGGCCGGCGGGAACATGCCGATCATCGAGATGTAGCCGCCGAGCGGGATGGCCTTCACGCCGTACTCGGTCTCGCCCTTCTTGCGCGACCAGAGGGTCGGGCCGAAGCCGATCATGTACTGGGTGACCTTGACGCCGAAGATCTTGGCCGGCACCAGGTGCCCGATCTCGTGCAGGCCGATCGACACGGCGAGGCCGATCACGATGATGACGACGCCGATGATGAAGGCGAGCACGGAATCCACGGCTGCAAGCGTAGTGCCGCCGGCTTCGAGTGCGCTGGCGGTCGGCTGTGAGCGAGCCGCGCGCGAACTCAGCCCGAGATCGCGGCGATGCGGGCCCCGGCGGCCCGGCGGGCGCTGCGCTCGGCCTCGGCCAGCGACGCGACCGAGAGCACGGCATCGGATGCCTCGTGGTGCTCGACGACGCCCCGCACGGTGTCGACGATGTCGAGGAAGCCGATACGCCCAGCGTGGAATGCCGTGACCGCCTCCTCGTTGGCCGCGTTGAACACGGCGGGGTACTCGCCGCCGGCACGACCGACCTGCTTCGCGAGCGCGACCGCCGGGAACGCTTCGCCGTCGAGCGGTTCGAACGTCCACTCCTGAGCCCGCGTCCAGTCGAGGGGTGCGCCGACCGCCGCGACCCGGTTCGGCCAGTCGAGGCCGAGGGAGATGGGCAGCCGCATGTCGGGCGGCGAGGCCTGCGCGATCGTCGAGCCGTCGACGAACTCGACCATCGAGTGCACGATCGACTGCGGGTGCACGACGACGTCGATGCGGTCGTACTCGACGTCGAAGAGCAGGTGCGCCTCGATGACCTCGAGGCCCTTGTTGACGAGCGTCGCGGAGTTCGTCGTCACGACGAGGCCCATGTCCCACGTGGGGTGGGCGAGGGCCTCGGCCGGGGTGACCGCGGTGAGCTCGTCACGCCGGCGACCACGGAACGGACCGCCCGAGGCGGTCAGCACGAGTCGGCGCACCTCGTCGTCGGTGCCCGAGCGCAGTGCCTGCGCGATCGCGGAGTGCTCGGAGTCGACGGGCACGATCTGGCCCGGCTTCGCGAGGCGGGTCACGAGGTCGCCGCCCACGATGAGCGACTCCTTGTTCGCGAGGGCGAGGGTCGTGCCGCGCTCGAGGGTCGCGAGAGTCGGCCCGAGGCCGACGGAGCCGGTGATGCCGTTCAGCACGACGTCGGCGTCGACGTCGCGCACGAGTTGCTCGGCCTCCTCGATACCGACCGCCGTGTGCTCGACCGAGAATTCGGCGGCCTGCGCCTCGAGGAGTGCCCGATTGGACCCCACGGCGAGACCGACGACGTCGAACCGGCGAGGGTTCGCCCTGATGACGTCGAGGGCCTGGGTGCCGATCGAACCGGATGAGCCGAGGATGATGACGGAGCGCACGTCCCCACTGTATGGGAGCGCGCGGCCGCCCGTCAGGAGCACCGGCGCGTCAGGAGAGTACGGCCACGGTCGCTGCGCGGTTGCCGGGCACGTCGAGGTCGTGGAAGCGGATGCCGCGCCATCCGGAACCGAATTCGGGCGGGCTCACCTCGATACTGCCGACGCCGCCGTCGTCGCTCGGCAGCGTGAGCGCGAGCCTCGACGGCTCGATGAACTCGGTGTGGCCGACGGCGCGCAGCAACGCGGACTTGCGCGCCCACAGCGTGGCACGGGTGATCGCCCGCGCCGCCGGGTCGAAGCGGTCGAGCGCGGCCCGCTCGTTCGCATGGAAGGCCGCTTCATCGATGACGGCGCCCGACTCCAGCGCGGCCGATTCGATGCCCACACCGACCGGATGCCGCGTAGCCGCCGCGCCGACGACGGCATCGCCGAACACGGCGACGTCGGCGAACCATGTGGCGCCCGAAGGCGTGAGCGGGTAGGCGACCGACGGCCGGCCGTGCCGTGCCCCGCACTCGACGCAGGCGTGCACCAGTTCGACATCGTCGGCGGGCACGCCCGTCGCGTGCGCGAGCAGCCCGCGCAGCACCGTGTCGGCGGCCGGGCCGCGACGCCCGCGAGTCATCACGACGACCCGCACGCCGCAGGTGTCGAGCTCGATGAGTTCACCGTCGGCCGCGACATCCATGCCCCCATCTTCTCGCATGCCGGCCGACGCGCGGGCGGATCGGATATGCCGCGGCGCGCATGTCGCCGCCCGTAGGGTCGAACGGTGACAGAGATCGAGGGCGACGCCGTGCCCGCACCCGTGCGGCAGGGTCCGCTGTACCGCATCGTCCGCGGCTTCCTCCGCCCGCTCGTGCGGCTCGTCTACCGGCCGAAGATCACCGGGGCCGAGCACGTTCCCATGCGGGGGCCGGTCATCCTCGCCTCGAACCATCTCTCGTTCGTCGACAGCATCGTGATCCCGCTCGCGTCGCCGCGACCCGTGCAGTTCCTCGCGAAGTCGAGCTACTTCACGGGCACGGGCTTCTCGGGCTGGGTCTCGCGCACCTTCTTCGGCGCGATCGGCGCCGTCGCGGTCGAACGAGGCGCGGGCTCGCAGGCGCAGGAGGCGCTCGACGCCGGCCGGCGCATCCTCGACGCCGGCAATGCGTTCGCCATCTACCCCGAGGGCACCCGCTCGCTCGACGGCCGCCTCTACCGTGGCCGCACCGGCGTCGCCTGGCTCGCGCTGACGACCGGTGCGAAGGTCGTCCCCGTCGGCCTCATCGGCACCGAGGAGATCCAGCCGGTCGGGGCGAAGCTGCCCCGCGTGCGCCCCGTCACGGTCCGGTTCGGGGAACCGCTCGACCTCGCCCGGCACGGCCAGGCGACCTCGGGTCGCGCCCGCCGCGCCGCGACCGACGAGATCATGGCCGCGATCCACGCACTCAGCGAGCAGGAACTCGCGGGCGCCTACAACGAGACCCCGCCCCAGGGCGCCCTCGCCAAGCTCGCCGACCGGGTCGTGCCGCGCGAGCGGATCTGACCGGATTCCCAGCCGATCCGGGCCTCGTCCCGGTATCGTCAGTCCGATGCGCCCCGCTTCGATCATCAGCCGCGTCGCCGCGACGGTGGCTGTCGTGCTCGCGCTCGCCGCGTGCGCGGGCCCCGCCGACGTGCCCAAGGCCGCGGCCGGCGGCATCGATGCGCCGGCGGTCGTCGACCGTCCGATTCCATCCGCCACCGAGTTCGATCCCGGCTACATCGTGAGCGACGACTCGTTCTACGACAGCGGCGCGATGAGCGAAGACGAGATCCAGGAGTTCTTCGAGGGACTCGACTGCCGCCCCGAAGACCGCGTGCCGTGCCTCGCCGATTTCAAGCAGAGCACGACGACCCAGGCCGCCGCCGGCCCCGGTCACTGCGCCGAGTACCGCGGCGGCATCCGCGAACGGGCGAGCCGCATCGTCTCGAAGGTCTCGGCGGCGTGCGGCGTCAGCCCGAAGACCCTGCTCGTGCTCCTCCAGAAGGAGCAGTCGCTGCTCACCCGCCCGAGCGAGTCGGGCTACCTCCGCGCAACGGGATACGGCTGCCCCGACACCGCCGACTGCGACACCAAGTACTTCGGCTTCTTCAACCAGGTCTACAACGCCGCCTGGCAGTTCCGTCAGTACACGGAGCAGCCCGACCGGCCGTACCGCATCGGCGCGGTCGACGTGGGCTTCCATCCGGATGCCGCGTGCGGCGCGTCATCCGTCGCCATCGCCAACCAGGCCACGGCGAACCTCTACAACTACACGCCCTACCAGCCGAACCCGGCGGCCGTGGCCGACCCCGAGGCGGGCGACGGCTGCTCGGCGTTCGGCAACCTGAACTTCTGGCGACTCTGGCACCGCTGGTTCGGCGACCCGCAGGACGAGCGCTACCCCGGGTTCCTGCCGCCGTGCAGCCGACTCGTCGGCGGGCACCCGTGCCCGATCCCCGAGGCGACGCTGCCCGCGGTGCCACCCGTGCGACTCAGCGCCGACTGACGGTCACCACCGGCCGGCCCGTCACGACCGGTCGACCGACGCGACCGTCACGACCGGCTCGTGCCGCACCGGAAAGGCCACGGATGCCGCGATGAAGCACTTCTCGGCGGCCTCGACGTGGATCGCCCCGGCGAGCTCGAGCATCGAGGCATCCTCGACCTCGACCTGCGGTCGCAGCACGACCTCGACGAACGCGCCACCGCCCCTGCCGTCCTCGCGCATGGTGCCGGTGGGCTGATCGGTGTAACTGCGAACGACGACGCCGTGGTTCGTCGCGACGTGCAGGTACGAGAGCATGTGGCATTCGCCGAGCGCCGCGAGCAGCAGTTCCTCGGGGTTCCACCGCTCGCGATCGCCGTGGAAGGTGCGGTCGCTCGACCCCGCGATCTCGTGCAGCTTGCCGGCCGCCCGAACGACGTGCTGCCGGCTGTAGTCGCGGTACCCCGAGGTGCCGGTGCCGCGATCGCCCTGCCACTCGAGCTCGATCTCGTAGTGGTGTTCGCCGAGCATGTCTCCTCCGATCGTGCACGCGAGCCGCGCCATCCGATTCTGCCCGATGCCGGTCTCGGGGCGGCGATAAGCTGGAGGAACCATGACTGATACCCGCATCGACGCCCAGACAGCCGCCGCCCCGGTCTACACCGTGCCGCAGGAGCGCAAGATCGTGACCGCCATCCCCGGTCCGAGGTCGCAGGAGCTGCAGGCCCGACGATCGAAGGTCGTCTCGGCCGGCGTCTCGTCGGCGCTGCCCGTCTACATCGAGCGTGCGAACGGCGCGATCCTCGTCGACGTCGACGGCAACCAGTTCGTCGACTTCGGTGCCGGCATCGGCGTGACGACGATCGGCCACACCGAGCAGCGCGTCGTCGCCGCCGCGGCCGACCAACTGCAGGACGTCATCCACACCCTCTTCACGATCACCCCCTACGAGGAGTACGTGCGCGTCGCCGAGCTCCTCGCCGAGCACACCCCCGGCAACTGGGAGAAGAAGAGCGTGCTCGTCAACTCGGGCGCCGAGGCCGTCGAGAACGGCGTGAAGATCGCGCGCAAGCACACCGGTCGCCGCGCCGTCGCCGTGCTCGACCACGCCTACCACGGCCGCACGAACCTCACGATGGCCATGAACTACAAGGCGATGCCCTACGCGACCGGCTTCGGCCCGCTCGCGGGCGACGTCTACCACGCCCCGAACTCCTACCCCTACCGCGACGGGCTCTCGGGCGCGGATGCCGCGGCCCGCACGATCACCTACCTCGAGAAGGTCGTCGGGGCGAGCGACCTCGCCTGCCTCGTCGTCGAGCCCATTCAGGGCGAGGGCGGCTTCATGGTGCCCGCCGACGGCTTCCTGCCCATGCTGCAGACGTGGTGCACCGAACACGGCGTCGTCATGATCGCCGACGAGATCCAGTCGGGCATGGCCCGCACCGGTCGCTACTACGCGAGCGAGCACTTCGGCTGGGAGCCCGACCTCGTGCTCTCCGCGAAGGGCATCGCAGGCGGTCTCCCGCTCGCCGCCGTCACCGGCCGCGCCGAGATCATGGACGCCGCGCAGCCCGGCGGGCTCGGCGGCACCTTCGGCGGCAACCCCGTGGCCTGCGCCGCGGCGATCGCCGTCTTCGAGTCCATCGAAGAGCACGACCTCCTCGCCGAGGCCGAACGCATCGAGGCGACCTTCCGCGCCGGGCTCGAGCAGCTCGCGGCGCGCTACGACATCATCGGCGAGATCCGCGGCAAGGGCGCGATGATCGCGATCGAACTCGTGCAGCCGGGCACCGCCGACACGACCAAGGCGCCGAACGCCGAGGCCGTCACGGCTCTCGTGGCCTACGCGGCCCAGCACGGCGTGCTCTTCCTCAACGCCGGCACGTACGGCAACGTGCTGCGGTTCCTGCCGAGTCTCGCGGTGAGCGACGCGCTCATCGAAGACGGGCTCCGTGTGCTCGACGACGCCCTCGCCTCGCTCGGATAACGCAGGTGACCGGAACATTCTCAGTATCTGACGCCGTCGAGCTCGCCGTGGTCGAACGTAATGGTTTCATCGAGTCCCGTCACGCGGGTTCCGCCGTCGTGCTCTCCCCCGAAGGCGAGGTGCTGCGCGCCCTCGGCGACGTCGTCACCCCGATCCTTCCCCGCTCCTGCCTGAAGCCGTTCCAGGCCGTCGCCGTCATGACCTCGGGCGTCACGCTCCGCGGTGAAGACGCGGCGATCGCCACTGCAAGCCACTCGGGCACCGCCGCGCACGTCGCCCTCGTGCGACGTCTGCTCGAGCGCGAGTCGCTGCCCGAGTCGGCGCTCGGCTGCCCGCCGGCGGCCCCGACCGACCATGCGGCGCGCGAGCAGCTGATCCGCTCGGGCGGACCGCGCGAGCGGGTCTACATGAACTGCTCGGGCAAGCACTCGGCGATGCTCCTCGCGTGCGTCGCGAACGAGTGGCCGCTCGAGAGCTACCTCGAGCTCGACCACCCGCTGCAGAAGCGCGTGCTCGACGTCATCGAGCGCTTCACGGGCGAACGCCCCGCGGCGACCGCGATCGACGGCTGCGGCGCACCCGTGCACGCCATCAGCCTCGGCGGCCTCGGCCGGGGCATCCAGAAGATCACGACCGCCGCGGCGGGTTCGCCGTTCGCGCTGTACCGCGAGGCGGCGGCGCTCACCGAAGCTGTGCGCGAGCACGCGTGGGCCGTCGGCGGCCCCGGCCAGCCCGACACCGTCGCCGTCGAGCGCCTCGGGGTCTTCGCGAAGATCGGCGCCGAAGGCGTCATGGTCATGACCGCACCCGACGGCACGACCGTGGCGCTCAAGGTGCTCGACGGCTCGCCCCGCGCGTCGACGATCATCGCACTGCGGCTCCTCGCGCAGTCGGGTGCGATCGAGCACGAGGCCATCGACGCCGTGCAGACCGAGCTCGACCTCTGGGTCATGGGCGGCGAGCAGCGCGTCGGCGCCATCCGCGCCACGATCTGAATCGCCCGGCACCGGTATCCAGCCGGCGCCGACACGAGAAGCGGATGCCGCGGCGGGAAGCTCCCGCCGCGGCATCCGCTGCTCGCGCTCTCGGCCGTTCGGGTCAGCCGAGTCTCGCGAGCCGCTTCGCGCGTGCCGCGCGAGAGACCTGCGCGACGATCACGAGCACCAGGGCGAAGAGGAACACCGCCGAGGCGATGACGTTCGCCTCGGCCGGGATGCCGCGCGACGCCGAGATGTAGATGTACTTCGGGAAGGTCGAGACCGCGCCCGAGTTGAAGTTCGTGATGATGAAGTCGTCGAAGCTGAGCGCGAACGACAGCAGCGCCGCCGCTACGATCCCGGGAAGCAGCAGCGGGAACGTCACCCTCCAGAACACCTGCGACGGCGAGCCGTAGAGGTCGCGGCCCGCCTCTTCGAGGGCCGGGTCGAGGCTTGCGACCCGAGCCTTGACCGTCACCACGACGAAGCTGATGCAGAACATCGTGTGCGCCAGGATGATCGTCGTCATGTCCTTCGCGACGCCGACGGCGAGGAACTGCGCCGCGAGTCCGGCGCCGAGCACGACCTCGGGCGTCGCCATCGGCAGGAACAGGAGCAGACTGATCGCTCCGCGCGCGCGGAATCGGTAGCGCACGAGCGCGATTGCGATCATCGTGCCGAGCGTCGTCGCGATGACGGTGGCCGCGACGCCGATGACGATGCTGTTGCCGAACGCCTCGCACACGGCGCCGCCCTCGACCGTGCAGACGTTCAGCCACTTGTCGAAGGTGAACCCGCGCCACGAGATGTTCGACTTGATCGAGTCGTTGAACGAGAACACGAACGTGTAGGCGATCGGGATGAGCAGGAACACGAACGCGATGATCGTGTACGCCGGCAGCAGCCAGTCGCCGAGCCCGAGTCGCCGGCCACGCACCCGCCCGCGCGGGCCTCGCGAGTCGAGCTCCTGGCTCTCGCCGAGACCGCCGAGCACGGCGGCCGCCTGGACTTCTCCGCTCACAGCAGGTCCTCCGTTCCGGATCGCTTCACGTAGACGCCGACGAGCACGAGGATCGCCGCCATGAGGATGATCGAGAGCGCCGCGGCCGCCGGATAGTTCAGCAGCACGAGGAAGTTCGCCTCGATCACGTTGCCCATCATCTGCGTGTCGGGCCCGCCGAGGAAGTCGCGGCTCGCGTTCACGTAGTCGCCTGCGGCCGGGATGAAGGTCAGCAGCGTGCCGGCGACGATGCCCGGCATCGACAGCGGGATGGTGACCCTGCGGAACACCGTGAACGGGTTCGCGTACAGGTCGCTGCCCGCCTCGAGGTAACGCAGGTCGAGTCGTTCGAGCGTCGTGTACAGCGGCAGCGTCATGAACGGGATGAAGTTGTACGTGAGGCCGAAGATCACCGCGAACGGAGTGCCGGTGAAGTGCGCGTCGGGCGCCATGAGCGAGAGCGCCTTCAACGAGGTGATGACGAAGGACTCGTCGGAGAGCAACTGCTTCCAGGCGAGGGTTCGCAGCAGGAAGCTGATGAAGAACGGGGCGATCACCAGCACGAGCATGAGCCCCTGCAGCATCGGCCACCGCCGCGCCTTCACCCCGATGAAATAGGCCAGGGGGTAACTGAAGAGCAGCGCGAACACCGTGGCCGCGAGCGCGTACCCGAAGGAGCGCACGATGTGCGGCCAGTAGTCGCTCATCACGGTGACGTAGTTCTGCCAGTTGAACGCGTAGTCGTACTGCCCGATGTCGCCGAACTCCGCGGGCGCCTGCAGCGAGGTGAGCAGGAGTGAGATGAGCGGCGTGAGGAAGAACAGCACGAGGTAGAGGAGGCCGGGAAGCAGCAGGAACAGGGCGATCCTGCTGCGCTTCCGCGGCGCCTGCGGCACGACCTCTGCGGTCTGGAAGGCGGCGAAGGCCATGGTCAGCCCTCCTCGAGCTCCGTGACGAGCTCCTCACGGCGCAGTGCTGCGATCGACGTCGTGTCGTCGTCGGCCGCGAACCGCGCCGAGGGCTCGGCCACGTCGTCGAGGCCGAAGCCGTGCTCGACCGGCCAGGAGACCCACACCTCGGCACCCTCGCCGACGACCGGACCCGATCCGGTGTTCTGCGCGAACACGGTGACGGTACCGGCCCCGGGGATCGCGACGAGGTACTGCGTGCTCACGCCGGAGAAGGACACGTCGACGACCCGCCCGGGCCCGAGGGCGTTGCGGTCGGAGGACGAGGGCACTGGCTCGCGCGACAGCGTCACCTTCTCGGGTCGCACCCCGATCGTGACGCGGCCCTTGTGGCGCTGCGCCCGAGTGGTCGGCACGACCACGCGTGCACCGGCGATGTCGACCGTGATCGCGGCATCCGTCGAACCCGAGACGTCGCCCGTGAACAGGTTCGACTGGCCGAGGAAGTTCGCGACGAAGGAGGTGCGCGGCAGCTCGTAGAGCTCGGCCGGCGCACCCATCTGCTCGATCGCGCCCTTGTTCATGACCGCGACCGTGTCGGCCATGGTCATGGCCTCCTCCTGGTCGTGCGTCACGTGCAGGAAGGTGAGTCCGACCTCCTCTTGAATCGTCTTCAGCTCGAGCTGCATCTGCCGGCGCAACTTCAGGTCGAGCGCGCCGAGCGGCTCGTCGAGGAGCAGGAGCGCCGGACGGTTCACGATGGCACGGGCCAGCGCGACGCGCTGCTGCTGACCACCCGAGAGCTGCGCCGGGCGGCGCTGCGCGAGGTGATCGAGCTCGACGAGGCGGAGCGCCTCATGCGCCCGGCCGAGTGCGTCGCCGATGCGGCGGCGCTTCAGCCCGAACGCGACGTTCTCGAGCACCGACATGTGCGGGAAGAGCGCGTAGCTCTGGAACACCGTGTTGACGGGGCGCTCGTGCGCCTTCGTGCTCGTGACGTCGCGGCCGCCGATGAGGATGCGCCCGCTCGTGGGCTCTTCGAGGCCTGCGACGAGCCGGAGCGTCGTCGTCTTGCCGCAACCCGACGGACCGAGCAGGGCGAAGAAGGAACCGGCCGGGATCGTGAGATCGAGGTCCTCGATCGCGGTGAAGCCGGGGAACCGCTTCTGGATGCCGACGAGCTCGAGATCTGCGCCGCGTTCGGCGAACTCCCGTACCGACACGCTCACGCCCCCAGGAGGATGCTCTGGAACTGCGCCTGGTACTTCTGCTCCTCGGCACCGCTCAGCGAACGGAAGATGTGCGCGTTCGAGAGCGTCTCCTCGTTCGGGAAGATGAGCTGGTTCTCGGCGAGCTCGGGGTCGATCGCGATGGCGGCCTCCTTCGCGCCGGCGACCGGCGTGATGAAGTTCACCCAGGCGGCGACCTCGGCGGCGACCTCGGGGTCGTAGTAGAAGTTCATGAGGGCTTCGGCGTTGGCCTTGCGCGGCGAGCCGATCGGCACGAGGAAGTTGTCGTTCCACAGCGTGCCGCCGGCGGTCGGGATCGCGAATTCCCACTTGTCGCCGGCCTCGGCGTTGATCACGGTGATGTCGCCCGACCAGCAGATCGCGGCGAGGGTGTCTTCGCTCTTGAGGTCTTCGAGGTAGGAGTTGCCCTTGATGTTGCGCACCTGGCCGGACTCGACCTGTGCACGGAGCACCTCGATCGCCTCGTCGAACTCGGGGTCGCCCCAGTCGCTCGCGATGTCGACGCCGTTCTGCTGCAGGATGAGCCCCATGGTGTCGCGCATCTCGGAGAGCACGCCCACCCGGCCCTTGAGCTCGGAGTTCCACAGGTCTTCGACGGATTCGATGCCGCCGGGGATCGCCTCCTTGTTCCAGCAGATGCCCGCGAAGCCGCCCTGCCAGGGCAGCGTGTGCGCCCGGCCCTTGTCGAAGTCTGGGTCGCGGAGCGCCGGGTTCAGGTTCACGATGTTCGGGATGTTGTCGTGGTTCAGTTCCTGCGTGTAGCCGAAGCGGATCCAGCGGGCGGCCATCCAGTCGGTGAGCACCGCGGTGTCGGCACCGATGTCCTTGCCGAGCGCGAGCTGGTCCTTCACCTTGCCGTAGTAGGTGTTGTTGTCATCGACGGCGACCTCGTAGTTGACCGTGATTCCGGTCTCCTCGGTGAAGCGCTCGAGCGTGGGGTAGGCGCCGCTGTCGTCCTCGTCGATGTAGGCGGCCCAGTTCGCCCAGTTGAGCGTCTTGTCGGTCTCGGAGGTGTCGGCCGCGGGCGTCGGCTTGCCCTGCGAGCCGCCCGTCGAGCACGCTGCAAGCGCGAGCGCTGTGGCTCCGGCACCCGCTCCGGCGAGCAGCGTGCGTCGATTCAACTGCATCTGGCGAGCCTGGGTGATGAGCGCTCGCATCATCGGGTCCTGGGGCAGGGGGCGTCGATTCACGGGGGACTCCGTTTCGGTTTGCTGCAGTGCAAGGGTGGGAAGATACTGACACACTGCTGGGCTGAAATCACTCGATGATGTCCGAATCGTTAATTTCTGCGAACATCTCGTGCGGAATCAGCGCTTCCTGACCGATCCGGCCACCGATTCAGTGGTCAAGGTGTCTTGGCCAGCTCGCTCGGCGGACACTCTGTCCAGGTTCGATGAGCCAGCACTGGCCGGCCCCTTCGTCGAGCAGCGGCGGCAGTTCGCGCGAGCGCACGAGCGCACGGTACTCCGTGGTGCCGCCCTGCACGACGATCGCGGCCTCCTCGCGGAGCGCGGCGATCAAGGACCAGCTCGCCGACCATGCCTCCGCGTCGCCGACGATGACCGGCGGCGGCGCGTCTCGGGGGTGCGCGGCGACGGCGACCCTCACCGCCGACTCCCCGCCGGCGACGAGGACGATCGCGGTACGACCCGCCGCGGTGATCGCCTCGGCGACCGCGCGCGGTGCTCGCGCCGCGATCGCGTACGGGACATCGCGTCGCAGCTCGAGGAGCGGTACGGCACGCGCCTCGGGCGGTGAACCCTGCGCCGCCTCGATGACCTGCACCCGTCGGCCCTGCCATTGGCCGGCACCCGGGCCGTGGCCGCCGCTCCAGAGTTCGCCGCGGCCGCCGGACTGCACGAGGTCGGAGCGCGTCGCATGGCGGAGCAGCAGGCGCGAACCGAAGGCGTCGCGCAGGCCGCTGCCGAGCGCGAGCAGGTTGCTCGCCGATGCTGCGACGGCGACTCCCCTGCCGCGGCCCTCCCTGATGAGCGATTCGACCATCGTGAACGCGGCATGCGCGTACTCCTCAGGCCAGGCACGGAAGCGCACGTCGAGGTCGTCGATCACGACGAGCGCCGGCGGTGTCCCGGCCCCGCGCACCGCGGACTGGGCTGACAGGAGGTCGTCCCAGACGGCGCTCGACGGCCCGCCGAGTCGCAACACCACCGGCGTCACGGAATCAGCCGTCGTCGTGAATCCGCTCACCACGGCCCACGCGACCGCCGCGAGTGCGGTGCTCCGGCCGCTTCCGGGCGCGCCGAGCACGAGCAGCCCGCCGTCGCGGTCGGGCGACCACCGCGCGAGGCTGCGGCGTTGGTGCTCGGGCTCGTCGATCACGCCGAACCCGACGCCCTCGCCGGCACGCTCGGCGACGTCTCGCCCGGGCGATTCCGCAGACCGTCCTCCGCCGAGGAGCTCGACGATCGCTTCGGGGGCGATGCGCGCGGGCAGCGGATCGAGCCACGTGCGACACGCCCGCGGGAACGCGGTCGAGTGCGCGGCGACCGCCGCGATGACGCTCGGAGTCGCGATGGCCGACTGGAAGGGCACTGGGCGCCCGTCGCCCGGATCGACCACGCCGCGGCCGGGAAGGTCGGGCGGAATCTCGGCCGCCGACGGCGTGCCGACGACCGCGTCGCTGTCGGCGCGCTGCAGCACCCGCAACGACACCCGGATGGCGCAGTTGGCGGTGACCTGATCGCGAACGACCCCGTTGGGTCGCTGCGAGGCGAGCACGAGGTGCACCCCGAGCGAACGACCGCGTGCGGCGATGTCGCCGATGACCGCGCCGAGATCGGGGAAGCGCTCGATCATCGCCTGGAACTCGTCGACGACGATCACGAGCCGGGCGAGGTCGACGGCGTCGTCGAGCCCGGCGATGTCACGCGCACCCGCGCGTGCGAGCACTGTCTCGCGATGCGTGAGCTCGGCCCGCAGGCTCTGCACCGCACGCTCCGCCTCCGACTCGTCGAGGTCGGTCACGAGACCCGTGACGTGCGGCAAGCCGCGCACGGGCTCGAACGCCGCGCCGCCCTTGAAGTCGACGAGGAGGAAGGAGACCCGGTGCGGCGGATGGGCCGCCGCGAGCGCGACGATCCAGGCGAGCAGGAACTCGCTCTTGCCGCTGCCGGTCGTGCCCGCGACGAGCGCATGCGGGCCGCATCGAGCGAGGTCGAGTGCGAGTGCGCCGGCCATGCTCCGGCCGACGAGCACCGCGAGGCTCGATCGGTCGAGGACCGCGTGCGCCGGGCGACCCATCGCGTCGAGCTGCGTCACGCCGCGCTCCATCGCGTCGAGCCGCAGCTCGTCGAGCTCAAGTCGTCGCGGGAGACCCGTCGAGCGATGGCCGATGCCGGCACGTGCGGCCACGGCCGCCAGGGACTGCGCCCAGTCGACGACCTCCGCTGCCCCGAGTAGGCAGGGCGTCACCCTCGTCTCGGCGCTCGCGCGCTGCCGCTGCACGAGTGCCGCATCGGGCCCGTGCAGCGTGACGATCGTGCCGAGCCCGGGAGGCAGCTCCGACGCGGTGCGCGCGATCGCGATGACGGCGGCGAACCGGTCGATCGGCGCCGCGAGCGACGACGCCGACGGCGGTGGCGCCTGCGGCGACGACTGCAGTCGTCTTCCTCCGACGCACTCGACGACCGTCAGTCGGGCTGCCGCGCGATCTCCGCCGTGCGGCAGGAGTCGCAGCCAGGCCCAGTCGTCGTCGGCCGAGCCCTCGGCGGCTTCGACGGTGAACTGCTGCGGGTGGGCGTGATGGGCGAACTGCACGACGCTCGCACGAGCGGCCGCTCGAGCGAGCTGGAGCTCGCCGACGAATCCGACACCAGCGCCGGCATCGACCGACACCGGGGCGTCGTCGAGTCGTGCCGCCGCGAGCAGGAGCGCTCGATCCTCGGCGTCGACGGGTGTTCCATCGACGCGGAGCGTGCTCGCCGCGACGCCCCGCCCGAGCACGAGCGGGGGCGGGGGGCCCTCTCGCCACGAGGGGTGCTCCGGCTGCTCCAGCAGCCGGCGCGACGACGGCGAGCGGCGCCAGGCCGACTGCCGCTCCAGGTGGTGCCGCTCCTCGACCTCGACGACGAGTTCGTCGAGCAGCCGCCGTCGCTCGGCCCTCGCCCGTCGCCGCAGTCGCCGTGCGCTACGCCGGGCGTCGAGCATCGACCCGATCGCCACGATCGGGCCGAGCACCGCGAACACGAGCGAGAACGGCGACGCCGTGATCGCCCACAGTGCGAGCGCCCCGACGACGGGCGCGAGGGAGGCGATGAGCGGGAACCCGGCTCTGGCGGGGTCGGCCGGCGCAGGCGGAATCGAGAGCGGGGTCTCGAGCGAGACGGGTGCGATGTCGAATCGGTCCACCGTGCGATCCGATCACGCGGGCACCGCAGACGACCGAGCGAGTACTCACCGGGGAACGGATCCGGCCAACGGCTCCCTGTGGAGGAGGAGCGTCAGGACACGGAGACGAGCGTCAGGAGACGATGAAGAACTGCTCCGCGAGCTCGACCCGGCTCCCCCGCGGCACGAGGTAGCGCCGTCCGGGCTCACAGCGCATCGCGCCGTCGTCGGGTCGCCGCACGATCGTGCCGTTGCCCGAGAAGCGGTCGGCGATCCAGAGGGTGCCGTCGTGCTCACCGAACTCGACGTGCGTCTTCGACACCGACAGCGATCGGTCGGCGATCTGCACGAGGTGATCGAACACCTCGCCGGGCTGCGGCAGCGGACGACGGCCGATGAGGCCCGAACCGAAGACCGTGCGCGTCTCGCCGGTGCTGAACGTCAGCACGAACCGCGTCGCGGCGGGCGTCGTCAACGACGGCACCGGCGACTCGGACGTGCCGGCCACGCGCAGCTCGCCGCCCGCGACATCCGTCGCCTCGATCGCGACTGCGGCACGGAACCCCTCGACCGGGATCGAGATGACTCCGCTGGTTCGCCGAGCCGGCCGTTCGATCACGGTCGTGTCGCCGGGCCGCGGATCGGGGCGCCGACGGGACTCGGGCGTCGCGCTCGTCGAGCTCCCGCATTCGCCGCAGAACATCGCCCCATCGGGCAGCTCTGCTCCGCAGATGCGACACGTCACGAACGCGCTCCTCTCCGGGTCACAGCGTACCCGCCGAGCGAGGTCAGCGAGACCGCCGCCCGCACCCGCTCGCGCAGCGACCGCGGGGCGCCGAGCCGCTCCTGCAGCTCGTCGACCGAGTCCCAAACTCGGACATCGTCACCGTCGGCCGGCCCGCCGGGTGCGAACACGGCACGGTCCACGACTGCGGCGAGCACGAGCGGTGCGAGTCCGCCGACCGTCGCTGCCTGCTCGGCGCGCGTCGCCATGGGCCGGATCGGGTATCCGTAGTCGGCGGCAGAGTCCGCGAACTCCTCCCACCCGCCCTCGATGCGCTCGACCGCCGTCGGCGCCTTCCGCCGCAGCCGCCGGCGTCGCATCTTCGCGACGATGATCGCGAGGAAAGGACTCGCGACGAGCGCGAGCACGCCCAGCACGATCCCGGAGATGCCGAGCACGGCGAGCAGCGCCTGCACCCACGCGGTGTCGTCCTCCGGGTCGTCGGGGGGCGTGTCGGGCTCGTTCGCGAGGTCGTCGACGGGCGTGCGCTCGGCCGGCGGGGGCAACGCCGACTGCGGCCTCGACACGATCGTCGGCTGGTCGGGTTCTCGCTCGGGAATGGGGCGCGGCTCCGGGTTCGGGTCCACGGCGATCCAGTTGCCGTTCGCGGCCTGCACCTCGATCCATGCCTGCTTGTCGCCGCTCACGAACCGGGTGACGCCGTCGGGGGCCGGCGGGCTCGCGGCATCCGTCTCGCGCGCTTCGTCACCATCGCGGTCGCGGTCGCCGGTCGCCCCGGCAGCCTCCGCAGCCTCCGCCGCCGCCTCGGCGGTCCCCGGCAGGTATCCGACCACGACGCGCGCCGGGAACCCGATTCGCCTCGCCATGAGCGCTGCGGCGACCGCGTACTGCTCGCCGTCGCCGACCATCGGCCGGTCGAGCGCGAGGTCGGCGAGCCGGTCGAGCGAATGCCCAGACCTGCTCGCCACCTCGTCGAGGCCGTGACTGACGTACCCGTTCGCGCGGAACCCATCGATGACCGCCTGCAGCCGGGCACCGGGGTCGTCCGATGCCGGCGCCCACTCGTCGAGGAGGCGCGCGAGATCCTTCGGCAGCTCGGGCGCTGCCGGCAGCACGCTCGTGCCGGGGCTCAGGCGCTCGAGCTGCGCCGGGTCGACCGGCACCACCGAGGTCGCCGTGTACCGGTCGCCCGACTGCAGGGGCCGCTGCACCGCACCCGTGCTCGTGACCTCGTTGTAGAAGAAGGATTCGGTGAGCATGTCGGCTCGCGGCCCCCCGAACGTCACGCGCTCGAGGCTGCCGACCCCGGGCACCCACACATCGGAGTACCCGTCGACCTCGACCTCGATCGCGAGCAGTTCGGTGTCGCCGCTCACCCCCGACTGGTCGAGCCGGTAGGGCACGCGGGTGAAGCGCCCCGACGCCGAGGCGCCCTCCGTCCCGCCGACCGTGTAGACGATGCCGTCGTAGGAGTCGAGGGTCGCCAGCCGCACTCCCGCCCCCGCCGGGAGTCCTCGGACGTCGAGCATGACGTCATCGGCGACCTCCTCGCGGAACGCGGCACGGAAGCCCGCGAGCGGGCTGTCGTACTGCGCCGGCTCGAACGGGGGCTGCAACTCGGCCCGCACGACGTTGCGCGGCGGCACCGGCACGGCCAGCGACGCCGCCGTCGCGCCGACGACCGCGATCGCCACGAGCGCCGAAGCACCGAGCACGCGACGCGCATCGGTGAGGGCGGCCTCGACCCGCCGTCCGCCGACGATCGCGCGACGGTCGGCGATGGCGACGCGCACGAGCCAGGCCACGGCGGTGATGAGGAACGCGATGCCCGCCTCGACGGCGAGCGCCGAGTGCACGACGCCGAGGGCGATGCCGACCATGAGCAGCGCGGCGGGTGGCAGGGCGGCTGCGGACGGTCGCCTGCTGCGCAACGCGATCGAGATCGCAGCGGTGGCGGCGACCAGGCCGAGGAGGAAGGGCGGCACGAGGAGCGCCTGGTAGGACCCGACGGGAACCGAGATCGTGACGAGCTGCTTCCACGAGAGCGCCGCGCCGGCGAGGAGTTCGACGATTCCCGACGGGCTCGGCAGGATGCCGCCGATCGCGGCGCCCGGCACTGCTGCGGGCACGCCGAGCACGAGGTACGCGCCGAACACCGAGAGCACGATGATCCAGGAGGGAAGGCGGAACCGTGCCCCGGCGACGCCGATCGCGACACCGGCCGCGATCGCGACCGCCGCGGCGACGACGAATGCGGGGCTCTCGTAGACCGGCCACCACGGCAGCATCGCCGCAGCGAGCATCGCGACGACGAGCACCACGCTGACGAGGGTCGGCGTGAACCTTCGGGCACCGGCCGGGGTGCGTTGCTTCACGAGACCGACGCCGATCTCGCGAGCATCGCGCGCAGGTCTTCGAGGTAGCCGATGCCGAAGACGGTGAGGCCCGCGATCGTGCGCGCGCTCGCCTCGCCCTCGGGCGAGCACTGCACCGCCACGCTCTCCACGCCCGGCGGCAACCGGGTGGCAGCCGCGCGGAGCGGCGCCACGCCGCGCGCCGTGCCGGTGACGATGAAGGCGAGGGAGACCCCCGCGAGCGTCTCGGCGGCGGCGCGGGCGACATCGGGCAGCATCACCGCATCGGTCTCGGTCTCGACGACGCAGAGCGCGTCGAGCAGCCGATCGCGGGAGACCGTCGGCAATTCACGCATCGCGCTCAGTCGTGCGCCGGCGCCGCGTTGGCGCCCCGAGACCACGAACGACACCGTGCGGGCGTCGCGGATCGCCCGCGCGCCGACGGATGCCGCCGCGCCGACGGCGAGCTCGAACTCGGCCTCGTCGGCGTAGGCCCCGGGGTCGAGATCGAGCAGCACCATGAGGCGGCTGCGACGGGTCTCCTCGAACTGGCGCACCATGAAGGTGCCGGTCTTCGCCGAGCTGCGCCAGTGGATGAACCGACGGTCGTCGCCGGGCACGTACTCGCGCAACGCGTGGAAGGCGATGTCGCTCGCGGTGAGGTCGCGCGTCGGGGTGCCCTCGAGATCGCGGATGAACCCCGTGCTGAGCGCGTTGATCGGCACGGTGCGCGGGTGCACGTGGAGCTCCGCCGTCTCCGACCACACGAACTCGCGGCGCATGAGGCCGATCGGGTCGGCGCGCACGGTGCGCGCCGGACCGACCGGCACGACGCCGCGCCGCTCGGTCGGGATCGCGAACTGCTCGTCGAACACGCCGCCTCGCGGCAGACCCGGCAGGACCCGCTCGACGATGCGACGGCCGACGGGCAGCTCGAGCTGCACCCCGCCGAATCGGCGTCGACCGGGGTTCGCGGCGATGAGCCGCGCTTCGGCGGCCTCCCCGACAACCACGCGCGGCGACGGGAGCACGAGTTGGATCGTGCCGGCGCCGCGGCCGATCAGCCAGACGGATGCCGCGGCCACGAGCACTCCGAGGCCCCACCCGAGTGCGATGAGCTCGAGCCACCCCCAGGTGTACCCGCCGATGAGTGCGAGCACCGCGGCGACGATGACCGACCAGCCGAGCGGTGTCACGATGCCCTGCACCGCACGGGCGGCACGCACGACGGCCGCGCTCGCGCGACCGCCCGCGACGACGGCACGCCCGATGACCACCGCGAGCACGCCCTCTCTTCGGGCGTCCTCGGGGATCGTCGTTCGGGTCTGGGTGAGTGTCACACCGCTTGCCTGGTCGAGGGTGGAGGCGTCTCGATCAACACCTGGGCGATCATGTTCGAGGCCGTGACCCCGTCGAACTCGGCCTCGGGATCGAGGATCAACCGGTGGGCGAGCACGGGCTCCGCGAGCGCCTTCACGTCGTCGGGCACGACGTAGTGCCGCCCGCGACCCGCGGCGTGCGTCTTCGCCGCCCGGATGAGGGCGAGCGCGCCGCGAACGCTGACGCCGAGCCGCACCTCGCGGGCTGTGCGGGTGGCGTCGACGATGCGCGAGACGTAGTCGTGGATCGTGGGGTCGACGTAGACGGTTCGGGCGATCGCGGCGAGTTCCACAACCTCGTCGGCCGCGAGCTGCGAGGCCACGCGGTGCTCGTGCGCACGCTGGTCGGCGCCCTCGAGGATCCGGATGGTCGAGGCGTGGTCGGGGTAGCCGATCGAGGTGCGCATCAGGAACCGGTCGAGCTGGGCTTCGGGCAGACGGTATGTTCCGGCTTGCTCGACCGGGTTCTGCGTCGCGATCACCATGAACGGCCGCCCGACGGGATGCGTCACGCCGTCGACGGTGACCTGCCCCTCCTCCATGACCTCGAGCAGTGCGGACTGCGTCTTCGGGCTCGCCCGGTTGATCTCGTCGGCGAGCACGATGTTCGCGAACACGGGGCCCGGGTGGAACTCGAACACGCCCGAACGCTGGTCGTATACGGTGACGCCCGTGATGTCGCCGGGCAGCAGGTCGGGAGTGAACTGCACGCGATTGCTCGAGCCGTCGATCGACTGGGCCATCGCCCGGGCGAGTGACGTCTTGCCCGTGCCCGGCACGTCGTCGAGCAGCAGGTGCCCCTCGCTGAGGAACGCCGTGAACGCGAGCCTGATGACCCGGTTCTTGCCGAGCAGCACCTCCTCGACCGCGCCGACGAGTCGATCGAGCGTCGCAGCGAACCGCGCCGCCTCATCGGGGGTCATGGTCATCTCGGCTCCTTCTCAGCGGTTCTGGTAGCGGACGACGACGTCCGCGATCTCAACATCCAACCAGACGAGGTCGCCCGGCTTCGCCTCGGGGATCTGGCAGCTCGTCGGGGTCTGCGCCTGCCGGCCGTTGCGATCGCCGTCGACGCCGCAGGTGAACGCCACGGGAAGTCCGGAGTTGGAGGGCGCCGTGGTCCACGACCACGTCTTGGCCGCGTCGTCCCACACCCGGCTCGGCAGTGCGAACGTGAGTGAGGAGCGGGCGTCGGCGGGCAGCACCTCCGACCACGGGCCGCAGCTCCCCCAGATCGAGCAACTGCGCACCTGGAACCGCACCGCCTCGCCGAAGGGTCGCGCGAACAGGTCCTGCGTCCACCCCGACCCGCCGAACGTCTGCTGCGTGCCGGGGATCTGCGCGCCGCTCGCGTCGACGGCGACGATGTCGTATCGCCAGGCGCCGGGCGCGACGCCCGAGATGTAACGGTCGTAGACGTCGGCGGTGCGCATGCCCATGCTGCTGTCGACCCTGCGAACCGCGTCGGGCGCAGGACGCACGACCGTGCCCTCGACCCTGGTGTTCACGCATGCGGAGCGGTTGTACCCCCACACGAGGAAGGAGTACCGCGTGGACTCCGTCGCCGTGCCCGCGAACTGCACGCTCGTGGTGCCGGGGCCGACGTGCACGACCTCGGCCACCGTGCCACCGCCGCTCGGCGCGACGACGGTTCCGGGCGCGGGGCTCGTCACCGAGCACGCCTGTGCGCCGCCCGGCACCTGGGTGGCTCCGTCGACGAGTCGCTCCACGAAGTAGCCGCCGATCGGGTCGCCGTTGCCGGCGAAGGCGTCCCAGGCGACCGTCACGGTGCCGGCTGCGGCATCGGGAGTGACGGCGATCTCGCCCGCGACGGGCGGCCCGAACGGCGTGCCGCTCGCGCCGGCCTCGGTCCAGACCGCGAGCGCCGGGAACGCCTGGTTCCTGGCGCTGACCGCGATCGGCACCTGGCTTCCGTTCTCGAGCGATTGCGAGTCCATCGAGCAGAGCGTCGCCGTGCACACCGCGGCGGCCGAGAGTTCGTTCGAGACGCCGGCGACGGTCACCACGTACGACCCGATGGCACTGCCCGAGCCGGCGGGCACCGGATCCCACTCGATGCGCAGGTAGCCGTCGCGCGGGAGCGCGCGTACGCCGCTCGGCGGCTGCGGGATGACGTCGGACCAGATCGGCCCGGGTGCGTCGACGGGATCCGAGAGGCCGATCGCGTTCTTCGCCCGGATCCGCACCTGCACCGCCTCGGACTGTCCGTTGCCGGGTGTCGGGACGGTGCACGTCGTCGCCGCGCACTCCGACGAGCCCACGACGTCGCCGGTGGCCGGCTCGACGAGTTCGATCTCGTAACCCGTGATCGGCGAGTTGTTGAACGCGCCCGCCCCGAACGCGATGTCGAGGGAGCGGTCGCCGAACCCGGTCACCTGCGCGCCCGTCACGGGGTCCGGCCGGTCCTGCACCGAGATCGTGACGATGCCCCATGCGTTCCGGGCCGCATCGCCGGTCGCATCGGCGACCTCGTACTGCACGGTCGAGTTCACCGGTGCGGCCCCTGGGGCGACGGTCACCTCGAGCTTCGAACGGTCGTCGCTCGGCTCGATCGAGACTCCGGCGGGCAGGCTCTCGGCATCGGCGCCGCGAACGTCGACGACACGGAGCGGGACGTCGGGGAAGGGGTTGGTCGCCCGGTCGTTGGCGAGCACGTCGATCGTGGTGGTTCGGCCCCGCTGCACGATCTCGGTGTCGGGCGCCGGGCGAGCGATCGGCCTCGTCGAGGGCACCACGCGAAGTTCGATGCGGCCGGCCTTGCCGTCGCCCGCGTCGTCGGCGACGCCGATCGCGACCGTCGCCCGAGTCTCGTTGGGTGTCGATGCCTCGGCCTCGATCGTGAGCACCGAGCCTTCGAGCGAGAAGCGGAACCCCTCCGTCGGCGGTGGGAGCAGCCGGAAGACGAGTTCGTCCCGTGCCGAGGGATACGGATAGTTCGTGAGCCGGTGCAGGTCGATGTCCTTCGACTGCCCTGGCTCGAAGTCGATCACCCCGCCCGTGAACACCGGCGGCTGATCATCGGTCGGCTCCACCTCGATCGGGATCACGATGGTGCCGGTGCGCGCCGAGGGGTCGGCCGCCGATTCGCCGTCGGTGACCGTGAACGAGAGGGAGGCCGGGCCGAAGTAGCCCTCCTCGCTGCGATACCGCAGGGTGTCCTGGTCGACGACGAGATCGGACCCGTCGCTGTGCGAGGCGCGCACGGTCGCGGCATCCGTGATCTTGACCGGTCGGCCGGATGCCGCGATGACGAAGTCGCGGAGGTCGAGCACGACCTCCTCGCCGCTCACGACGCGAACGTCGGGTGAGTCGGTGCGCAACTGCGGCAGCGCATCGTCGCGGCCGGGCACCCAGATGAACGCGTAGGCGACGAGCGACGGGTCTTCGGGGTGGGCCACCGAGAACGGGATCACACGCCGACGGTCCTCGACCGTCACGCGGATGCTCCCGTCGCGGCGCACTTCGGCACCAGACTCGTAGCCGTCGACGAGACCGACCTCGAGGTCCGAGACGTCGGCGTCGGCGAGGAATACGTTGCGCAGCACCGGGACGTCGACGACGTCTTCATCGAGGATGTCGCTCAGCGTGAGCGCGGTGTCGGATGCCTCGGGGCGGGCGAGCGGCGCGTCATCCCGCGCGATGATCGAGAGGAAGCTCGACGCCGTTGCGAGCTGCTCGTTCTCGACGGTGTAGACGAAGCCGTAGTCGCCCTCGCCTGGCGGCAGCTCGACTTCGATCCGATCGTCGACGACCGTCGCGACGGCATCGCCCTCGGTCGCTTCGACAGTCGTCAGCGTGAGCGCCCCGCCGTCGGGATCGGAGTCGTTCTCGAGCACGCGGACGGCGACCGTGCGACCGGGCCGCACCTCGACGACATCGTTGACCGCGATCGGCCGGCGGGCTCCGTCGAGGCGCGGGGCGATGCCCACGCGCACGGAGCCCACGGCACGCGCGCCGAGCGCGTCGACGACCTCGTACTCGAAGGTGTCGGTGCCCGCGGAGTACTCTCCGGCCTGGTACTCGAACCAGTCGGCGCCGTGGGCGCTGACGTTGCCGAGATCGGGGCTGCCGCCTTGGCCGAGCAGCTGCACGCTATCGCCCTCGGGGTCGGAGCCGCCGAGCGGCACGGGGATCCGCACGGTCTCGCCCGAGAGCACCCTCGCGGTGATGGTCGGAGGAACAGGCGGGGTGTTCGTGACGGGGTCGGCGTCGCGCACCGAGATCTGCACGGTGGCCGTCGCCGACTGCGGACCGGGTCCGGTGATCCGGTAGATCGCCTCGTACTCCCCCGGCGTCTCGGGGGCGAAGTAGCGGAGGCGGTCGCCGTCGGCGAAGAGGAGGCCGGCCTCCGGCTCCGCCTCCAGCACGGGGTCGAGGGTGATCGGCAGCGCATCGGGATGGTCGTCGTTCGCGAGCACCGCGATGTCGACCACGTCGCCGGTGCGTGCCGAGATCCGGTCGGGCACGGCGACGGGCGGCTGCGCCGACTCGAGTTCGGGTATCTCGACGATCGTCACCTCGCCCGCGGCCTCGGCCAGGCCGTTGCTCACTCGATAGCCGAACACGCTCGATCCGGTCTCGAGCGGCCTCGTGAGGGTGACTCGGAGGATGCGGTGGTCGACGACCTCGACCTGCACGCCGGGCTCCGGCTCCGGCTCGCCGAGGCCCGTGAGGATGAGCACGCCGCCCATCGGGTCGATGTCGGTCGCGAGCACGTCGATGTCGACGGGCTGGCTGCCCCTGACGAACGCCGTGTGCGGCACGGTCACGGGCGTCGTGTCGAGCTCGGGCGGGGCCGAGACATCCACCCGCACACGACCGGTCGTCGTCCAGACGCCGTCGGTCACCGTGTACTCGAGCGAGTGCGTGCGCACCGCGGAACTCGTGAAGCGGAAGCTGCCGCCGTCGAAGTCGGGTGTCAGCTGCGCATCGGGCTTCGCGGGAACCGCGCTCAACCGGATCTGCCCCGACCCGCCGCGCACGTGCCGGAGCGGGTCGATGCGCACCTCCTGACCCTGCGTGGCGAGTACGACGAACGGGTCGGCGACGAGCGGCACGTCACCGGCCGCGCGGACCCCGATGCCGAGGGTGCCGACGGCGGTGTCGCGACCGTCGGAGACTTCGAGGGAGACGCTGCGGTCGGACCCCTCACCGCCCTTCTCGTCGAACACGACCACGCCGTCGGCAGTCGACGACAGGCCGTCGGGCTCGGCCGCGGTGGCGCGCCTCAGGAAGAACGGATCGCCGTCGGGATCCACCCAGTCGCCGAGCACAGCGGTGCTGACCCGGCCGTTCGCCTCCACGAGCGACTTGGTCGACCGTCGCTGCTCGGGCGGCGAGTTCTCGTCGGCGTCGCGAACGGTCACGCTCACGGTGGCGTGCGCGGTGCCCCCGAATCCGTCGTCGACCGTGTATCCGAACGAGATGGTCCCGGATGCCTCGTCGTCGAGCGCGAGCTGCAGCTGCTGGTTCTCGGCGACGCGGTCGAGGGTGACTCCCGGTGGAAGCTCGCCGTCGACGGCGTCGACCGCGATGGCGTCGCCGTTGGCGTCGTAGTCGTTCAGCAGCACCGGCAGCGACGTCGTGCGGCCGGGGCGGGCGCCGAACGCGTCGTCGGCCGCGACCGGCGGCACCTGGTTCTTCTCGATCGTCGGGTCGGTGTCGGGGTCGTTCTGCTCGATCGTCTCCTCGTCGCGCTCGACCGCGAGCAGTTGCTCCCAGTTGTCGATGACTCCGAAGCCGGCGCCGACCGCCCAGGTTCTGCCGCTCCGCCGTTCGTTGAGCACGAGCGTCGCGCCGTTGGAGAGGTATGCGTAGTCGCCGCTCGTCGTCGACGACGGCAGGTCGATGGACGGTTCGTCGTCGCCGTCGCAGGACCGCCACGCGGTGCCGCCCGCCCACACCGCGTAGAGGCATCCGTCGTGCACGAACGGTGCACCCGGCAGGCCCGAACGTCCGTCCTCCCGGATCCGCGGCGCGGCGCCGTCGAGCCCCACGGTGACGAGGCCGCGCCGAGTGGCGATCGCGACCTCCTCCCCGGCGCTCGACGGCCGCTGCACCACGGGTGCGTCGCTCGCCGCGATGAGTCCGGTGAGGTCGACCGGCCCGCCTTCGAGGTGGAGCGTGCGCGTCGCGGCGTCGAACACGGCCCATCGATCGTCGACCGAGGTGATCTGGACGTCGGGGTCGCCGGCGACCGGCTCGCTCTGCCAGGTCGTGCCGACGGTCTGCGCCTCGGCGGTGTCGACGCGCGCGACCTCGCCCGTCGACGGCGTGTAGGCGAAGAGCGTGCCGTCGGCATCGACCGACGTCACCGATCCCGTGCCGAATTCGAGCATCGACTCGGCGTCGGCGTCGAACTCCGCGAACCGGTCGACCGGCGTCGTCCAGACATCACCCTCCGAGGTGATGACCACGTTCGGACCGGCGAGGGCGAGCGTCGTGTCGTCGGGCGGCACCGCGACGGTGTCGGTGACGCTCGACGTCGTCGCGTCGATCACGCGCACCGTCGCGCGCGCGCGGTCGAGCGCCAGCACGGTGGACCCCTGCTGGACGATCTCGGTTCCGGTGGATCCCGTCTCGACGACCGAGTTCAGCTCGAGGAGGGCCGTGTTCGCGCGGCCGATCGCCTGGTATTCGTTGCTGCTCACCCACACTGCGGCGTCGCCGAGGTCGACCCGCTGCGCCGCATACCCGCCGGAGGCGATCGCGACGCCGGCGACGAGCGCCACGACGGCCGTGGTCGCCGCGGCGGTGACGACGGCGGATCGCGGCTTCGGGAGTCGGGCGAGAACGGGAAGCCGCGTCATCATGTGCCCTGATCGATGTCGACGGACACCTCGACGCAGCGCTCGGCGCTCGAGTCTCCCGACTTGCCGTCGCGCACGACCCTGACGCTCGCGCACACGCGGTCGCCGTCCTCTGCCGTCACGGTCACCTGCGGTTCCCGCTGCAGCGCCTTCGTCTCGCCGTCGACGGTCACGACGTACGCGTCGGAGCTCTGGAGCCCCGGGTCGTTCCAGGAGAAGATCACGGTGCCGCCCGCGTCGACGCCCTGCACATCGGTCACGACGGGGATCGACCTGGTGCCCTGGATCACGAAGAATGCGCCGGCGCCGACGAGCGCGATCAAGAGCACCGAGACGAGGGAGATTCCCCAAGCCAGTCGCGCCGACGTCGGCGGCGTCGTGCGGATGCGGCTCGTGCCGACGTCGCGCGGGCGGGATTCCGCCTCGGAGCGGGCCGAGGCGAGCGAGCCGCCTCGCGATCGCCGCCGGCGCGGAGCGAGGTCACCCGTGCCATGGGCTCCGCTGATGCGGGTCTGCTCGTCGACGTCGACGGCGGTGGCGAGGGCCCAGTCGTCCATCGCGACCTCGAGCGGCGTCTGGGACAGCCCGAGCTCCTCCTCGACCGCCTGCAGGTCGCGGATGAACTCGAGCGCGCTCGACTGACGGGACGACGGCCGCAGCGACATCGACCGCGCGAGCACCTGCTCGAGGTTCTTGGGCACGTCGATGCGGCCGGTGGGCGTGTACTTCGCCTTGTCGATGCGGGCCATGAGCGCCCCCGACCCGTTGTCGCCGCCGGGCGTCTCGAAGGGGCTCCGACCGGCGAGGAGGGAATACACCGTGGCGCCGAGCGACCAGACCTCGCTCGCGACGCTGCCCGAGACCTCGTCGTGCAGCACTTCGGGGGCCGACCACGGGATCGACAGCCCGACGGCGTCGGAGGACTCGGCCTCTCCGAGCGTGGCCGCGATGCCGAAGTCGGAGAGCACGGGATGGCCGTATGCGGTGGTCAGGATGTTCGACGGCTTGATGTCGCGGTGCAGCACGCCCTGTCGGTGCGCCGTCTCGACCGCACTCGCGATGCGCACGCCGACGGAGAGCACCTCGGCGAGCGGCAGCTGCACGGCGCGATATCGCTGACCGAGCGAGGCCGAGCAGTACTCCATCACGAGGTAGGGCCGGCCGTCGGCCGCGACGCTGGCCTGGTAGACCGTGAGGATCGACGGGTGCGAGGAGAGCTGGGCCATGAGGTTGGCCTCGGCCTGGAACATCTGACGCAGGTCGTCGTTGACGACCTCGGCGAGCAGCACCTTCACGGCGACGAGCCGGCGCGGCATGTTCTGCTCGTAGAGGAAGACGTCGGCGAACCCGCCGGAACCGAGCACGCGGATGAAGGCGAACCCGGGCAGGTTCGGCGGCGTGGACGGCAGTCGACGAGACACGATCCTCCTGCCTGCTCCGGGTCGGTTCGACGCAGCCCCGGTGGCCGGAGGCGCCCGGTGCCCTCATTGTATCCGCGGGCGACGGATGCCTCGTGGTGCTGTGGACAGCACGATCGGTCGCGTTTGACGGGTCAGCCGCGCGCCGGCTCGACCTCGCCCGACGACTGCGCCCCGGCTGGCCGAACGACCTTCAGCACGTCGACGACGATCGCCGTCACGTTGTCGCGGCCGCCGTTGCCGAGGGCGGCCTCGAGCAACTGGTGCGCGGCCTTCTCGGCCTTCGCGTTGGCGACGAGGAAATGGCGGATGCCGTAGGTCGTGAGCTCCTTCGTGAGCCCGTCGGAGCAGATCAGGAGCCGCATGCCGGGTTCGACGGCGATCGCCCGGTAGTCGGGGATCGGCGCCTCGTGGAAGCCGACCGCGCGGGTGATCACGTTCGAGTGCGGGTGGGTGTCGGCCTCTTCGCGGGTGATCTGGCCCGCGTCGACGAGCTCCTGCACGATCGAGTGGTCGACCGTCAGCTGTTCGAGCACGCCGCCCACGAGTCGGTACACGCGCGAGTCGCCGATGTTGAAGACGATCCACGCCGGCTCGTCGGCGATCGCGCCGAGCGCGGCCCCCGTGACCGTCGTGCCGCTGCCCTCGTCGGTGACGCCGGCGCCGCGGCCCATGTCCTGCACCGCGAGGCGGAGCGCGTGGTCGATCTCTGGAGTGCCGACGAGCGTCTTGCCGCCGTGCTCTGCGAGCCGGGTGACGACGGCGGCGCTCGCGAAGTCGCCCGCCGCGTGCCCGCCCATGCCGTCGGCGACGGCGAAGACCGGCGCCTGGGCGATGAAACTGTCTTCGTTGACCTCGCGGCGGAGCCCGGTGTCGGTGACCGCCGCCCACGCGAGCGTGACCTCGGTGCCGTCGGGCAGCGTGATCCGGTGGCGGGCATTGCCGTTGCCGATCTGGGTCACCTGTGAGGCCTGCTGTCTGTTCGGGTCGCGCCTGGAGCACCCTGGGCGGAGAGGATCTCGACGATCGTATCGTCTCCGAGGTCGAGGAGGGCGCCGGGAAGCACGACGATCGATTCGCCCGCGCGCAGCCGTCGGGTGCCGGAGGCCGTGCGGAGCACGGTGCCGTTGGTCGAGTGCAGGTCGGTGGCGACGAGGCGAGAGCCGACGAGGCGGAGCTCGAGGTGGGTGCCGGAGATGACCCCTTCCGGCGACTCGACGGTGAGGAGTTCGGGCTGGTCGCCGCTGCCTGCGATGCGCGGCGGCATCGGCTTCCGACCGATGAGCACCGGATTGGCGATGACCACCGGATCGCCGTGGCCGATGCGGAAGCGAGGAGCGCGCACGGCGGTGTCGGTCGTGGGAGCGGTCGGCGAACCGGACGCCGTCTCTGTGGAGGATTCGGCCACCGCGGGTGCGATCGCCCCAGCGATTGCGGGGTCCTCGACCCGGTCGCCGTGCCGCGCTGCGACGGCCACCCGTGGCGTGATGATCGTGTCAGCGACCGCATCGCCGGGGCCGGGCTCGAGTCGACGGGAAGCGAGCAGGGTGTCCGCGTCGATCCACGGCGCGGGAGGCGCGGCATCCGCTCCCTCGGCGGTGGTCCATTCGATCACCGACGTCCTGAGGCTCGCCCGTTGGTGGAGCACCCGCTCGCCGGAGGCACGCACGTGCTCGAGCGGCGCCGCGGCGTGCGTGATTCGCAGTGCCACGACGTCGTCGAAGTCGGCGAGGTGCCAGGGCCGGATGCCCCGCGCGTCGAACCTGCGGCTGCCGCCGGGCGACGCGAGGTCGACGACGACGTCGCCGCGCACCACGGCCGTGACGCTCGAGGTCGCGCCCGGCGCCCACCAGACGAGGCCGAAGGACTCCACCGGATCGACGCGGCCCGACGGCACGAGGCCGACGAGCCGCTCGAGTTCGAGTGCGTCGTCGCTCGCGGCCTCCGCGAGCGAGTGCAGCACCTGTTCGGGAGCGGGTGCGGCGAGCGCGGCGATGAATCGGTCTCCGACGATCACGTCCCACGCTGGTGCGCCGGCCACGGCCGAACTCGAGACAGCGCCTGAGACCATGCGGAACATTCTGGCACCGTGCGACCGGCCGCACGAGAGACGATCCAGTTCGAACGACATCGCGATCCGTGGCGAAACCTTGGTATGAGATGTGGATTCAGTCGATTTCACACCGGGATTCAACGGAATCGCTTGCACGAGGCATCCGTCACTGTCATGATCGTGCAATGACGAACACCGGGCGTTCCTCTCAGCCCCGACCTGTGCAGCTCGACGATGTCTCGAAAGCGATCATCGAGCAACTGCAGGCCGATGGGCGGCGCTCCTACGCCGACGTCGGCAAGGCCGTCGGCCTGTCGGAGGCCGCGGTTCGCCAGCGCGTGCAGCGACTCACCGAGTCGGGCGTGATGCAGATCGTCGCCGTCACCGACCCGATGCAGCTCGGCTTCACCACGCAGGCGATGATCGGCATCCGAGCCTCCGGCGACACCCGCGTGCTCGCCACGCGTCTCGCCGAGATCCCCGAGATCGACTACGTCGTGCTCACCGCCGGCAGCTTCGACGTCATGGCCGAGGTGGTCTGCGAGAACGACGACGAGCTGCTCGAGCTCCTGAACACGCGCATCCGCGTGATCGAGGGCGTGCAGTCGACCGAGACGTTCGTCTACCTGAAGCTCCAGAAGCAGTTCTACAACTGGGGCACTCGCTGAGAGCGGCGAGGGCCCATCGAGAAAGGGAATGGCATGACCGGAACGGTCTATGACAACGACGTGCTGCAGCAGAAGGCGAAGGATCATCTCTGGATGCACTTCTCCCGGCAGTCCACCATGGAGACGTCGGGGGTGCCGATCATCACCCGGGGCAAGGGCCACCACGTCTACGATGTGCAGGGCCGCGAGTACTTCGACGGGCTCGCGGGACTCTTCGTCGTGAACGCGGGTCACGGTCGCGCGCGCCTCGCCGAGGTCGCCGCCAAGCAGGCCGAGCAGCTCGCCTTCTTCCCGATCTGGTCGTACGCGCACCCTTCGGCGATCGAGCTCGCCGACCGGCTGGCGGGCTACGCACCCGGCGACCTCAACCGCGTGTTCTTCTCCACCGGCGGCGGCGAAGCCGTCGAGACGGCGTTCAAGCTCGCGAAGTACTACTGGAAGCTCCAGGGTCGCCCCACGAAGCACAAGGTGATCTCCCGTTCGGTGGCCTACCACGGCACTCCGCAGGGCGCCCTCGCGATCACCGGCATCCCCGGCATGAAGGAGATGTTCGAGCCGGTCACCCCCGGCGGCTTCCGCGTGCCGAACACGAACTTCTACCGTGCCGCCGAGATGGGCGCCCCGGCCGACGACCTCGAGGCCTTCGGCCTCTGGACGGCGAACCGCATCGAGGAGATGATCCTCTTCGAGGGCCCCGAGACGGTCGCCGCGGTCTTCCTCGAGCCCGTGCAGAACTCGGGCGGCTGCTTCCCGCCGCCCCCCGGCTACTTCAAGCGCGTGCGCGAGATCTGCGACCAGTACGACGTACTGCTCGTCTCCGACGAGGTCATCTGCGCGTTCGGCCGTCTCGGCCACATGTTCGCGTGCGACGCTTACGGGTACGAGCCCGACATGATCACGTGCGCGAAGGCCATGACCTCGGGCTACTCCCCCATCGGTGCGACGATCGTCTCGGAGAAGATCTACGCGCCCTTCGCCGAGGGCAACACGTCGTTCTACCACGGCTACACCTTCGGCGGTCACCCGGTCTCCGCCGCGGTGGCGCTCGAGAACCTCGACATCTTCGAGGAGGAGGGGCTGAACGAGCGCGTCCGCGAGAACTCGCCGTTGTTCCGCGCCGAGCTCGAGAAGCTGCTCGACCTGCCGATCGTCGGCGACGTGCGCGGCGACGGGTACTTCTTCGGCATCGAGCTCGTGAAGGACAAGGAGACGCGCGAGACCTTCGACGACGACGAGTCCGAGCGGCTCCTCCGCGGCTTCCTGTCGAAGGCGCTCTTCGACGCCGGCCTCTACTGCCGTGCCGACGATCGCGGCGACCCCGTGATCCAGCTCGCCCCGCCGCTCACGATCGGCCCCGCGGAGTTCGCGGAGATCGAGCAGAAGCTGCGCGGAGTGCTGACGGAAGCATCCAACCGCCTCTGACGCACCGGCTCGCCCGGCGGCGACGGAGACCTCACAGGTCTTCTGCCGCCGGGCGAGCGTGCTCCCGCCGGCGCAGGCTTCCTCCCGCGACCGGCTTCCCGGCCCGGCGTACTCACCGGCCGCTGAAGGCCCACTCGGGCAGCGTGCCGCTGCCGATGAGCGCGGAGAGCAGCCCCGCCATCGAGTGCTCGGGGTCGAGCTCGACCGCGAGGTCGATGAACGCTCCGCCCGCCGAACCCCGGCCGAGCGACCACGAGAGCCAGGCCGCGATGCAGAGCGGGCCGACGCGGTGGGTCGGCGGTGCGTTCGCGATCGTGCGGCGGAGCAACGCGAGCGCCCGTTCGACCCGGCCCACGTCGGGCCGCAGCTGCGACTGGCCGATCATGAGGCGGGAGAGCATCTCACTCACCTCGCCGGAGGTGCCGGCCACCAGCTCGCGCACGACTAGGCCGTCGACGGTCTCGTCGCGCTCGGCCGCCCGCTCTGCGGTGGCGATCGCATCGTCGTGGGCAGCTTCGCCGACCAGTGCGCCGAACGCGATCTGCAGCATCATCGCGTCGCGTACGGCGGGGACGGACGCAAGATGCAGGAACCACGCGAGCCGGAGGGGCGGATGCACGGCGCCCCGCCCGAGCAGCGTCTCGACGAGCGCCACCGGATCGCCGTTCACGCCCAGTCGCCTGAGCGCTGCCTCGCGCCCGGCGCCTGCGAGTTGGTCGAGCGCCTCCGCGATGCGATCGGCGACCGCGGGTTCGACGGGAGGCAGGGAGGCGCTCGCGGACGGTGACGACGCCACCTCTCGCGCATCGCCGGCGAGCCTCGCGACCGGGCTCTCGTCGATGAGGGCGAGCGGATGCCCCGTGACCGGTGTCGCCGGATCGAGGAGCGATCCCCAGCCGTCCGCGGCCCGGCAGAGCGCGTCGCGCACGAGGAAGCCGGCCTCCTCGGCTCGCGACGTGAGCATTCCGAGGAGCGCACGCTGCGGCATCCCCCGTCCGCTGCCGAATCGGGCCTCGGTGTACACGATCGGAACGACGGCGTCGACACCCCGCATCCGGCACAGCGTGGCGACCACGGCGGCGGCGAGCGAGGCGCGATCCGCGGCTCGCCGCGGCAGGTCGTATCGCAGCACGCCCGCCGTGCGGTTGCCGCTGAAAGCCACGCAGAGGAGCGACCGGCGAGGATGGAAGCCCGCCAGCGACGGGACGAGGGCGAGGAAGTCGTGCGCTGCTTCGGCGCGGATGATGGTCGTCATGCGGTGAGCGTGACCCCGCTTGCCCCCGATGGAGCGGGGCCGTCGACGATCGGTGGCCGAGCGCGACGCGATCGCCATTGTGGAGGACGGGTGCGCCGACTCCTCCTCCACAGCGAGGCGATTCGGCCACGATTCGCAATGTCCGATTCCCGCGAGCTCGTGTCGCAGGGCGGGGTTACGCTCGGATCATGACGAACGTGTACCTCATCCGCATCGACAGCCCGATCGGGCGCCTCGAACTCGTCGCCGACGACGACGCCGTCACCGCGCTCTCCATCGAGAGCGGCGGCTCGCTCCCCCACGACGACCAGCCCGAGCACCCGAACGACGTGCTCCGCCTCGCTCGCGAACAGCTCACCGAGTACTTCGCCGGCCAGCGCCTCGACTTCGACGTGCCGGTGCGCCTCACCGGCACCCCCTTCCAGCAGGCCGTCTGGGCCGAGCTCGAGCGCCTGCACTGGGGTGAGGCCACCTCTTACGGCGCCCTCGCCGCCGCCGTCGGCAAGCCGGGTTCGGCTCGTGCCATCGGCGGTGCCGTCGGCGCGAACCCCGTGCCGATCATCGTGGGCTGCCACCGCGTGCTCGCGAGCGACGGACGCATCACCGGCTACTCCGGCGGCGAGGGCGTTCCCACGAAGCTCTGGCTCCTCGGCCACGAGCAGATCGGGTTCGCCGCGTGAGCGTCATCCCCCGACCAGAGATCGTCATCGGCGACGACGGCCTCGCCAGGTGCGGCTGGGGGGCTTCGGACCCCGAGTACCGCCGCTACCACGACGAGGAATGGGGCACGCCCCAGCACGATCCGGTGCGGCTCTTCGAGAAGGTCTGCCTCGAGGGGTTCCAGGCCGGCCTGTCGTGGATCACGATCCTGCGACGCCGACCGGCGTTCCGCGAGGTCTTCCACGGCTTCGATGCCGAACGAGTCGCCGGCATGGGCGACGCCGACGTCGAGCGGCTGCTCGGCGACGAGCGCATCATCCGCCACCGCGGCAAGATCGAGGCGACGATCCAGAACGCCCGCGCGACGCTCGAACTCGAAATGCCGATCGACGAGCTGCTCTGGAGCTTCGCCCCCGCGCCCCGCGAGCTCGCGCCCGTCACCTTCGCCGAGGTGCCGGCCACGACGGCCGAGTCCGCAGCGATGAGCAAGGAGCTGCGTCGTCGCGGATTCCGCTTCGTCGGGCCGACGACGATGTATGCGCTCATGCAGGCTGCCGGCATGGTCGACGACCACCTGGCGGCATGTCACCGCTCGGCCCACGCCGAAGCAGCCTGATTCCCGACAACGCCGTTCCGACGGGGGCGTGCCGTCAGGCCACAAGCTCGAGCTCGCGTGCCCTCGCATCGTCGCGTGCCGGCCCGAGCGAGAGTGAGAACCCCGCATCGGCGGCCCACTCGAGCAGTTCGCCGATCGAGTCGATGCGTGGCCGGCTGGTCAGCACCGCTCGGGTGAAGAGCCCCTTGGCTCGCTTGTTGAAGTGGTTCAGGGCTCGTCTCCGGCCCGATCCGTCGACCGAGACCACCCGTACGAACGCTGAATCAGCGTGCGCGGGCACGGGTCCGAGGTCGACGTACGCCTCGGAGCGCAGATCGAGGATGAGGCCGCCCTCCGCCCCGAGCTCGGCGGTGATCGAATCGCGCCAGAGCGATTTCAGCCGCATCGACGGCAGGCGAGAGTCGTGGGAGAGCCGGTACGCCGGGATCGGATCCATCGCGCCGAGCAACCCGAAGAGCGCCGAATGCACGACCACGTGATCGCCGGCGTAGGCGCGAGCGCGAGCGTCGAGCGTCGGAGCATCGAGCGCGTCGAAGAGCACGCCGGTGTAGCGATCGAGCGCCGGCATCGTGGGCGAGCGCAGCAGGTCGCGGTTGCGATCCACCTCGTGCGCCTGCCGCGGCCCGAGCTTCAACGCTCGCATCATGTCGACAGGCTGCAACGCGAGCTCCGTCAGCGCGGCGGTGGTCGTCGCTCGAACCGATGTGAGCGAGCCGAACGAGAGTTCGTGCAGTTCGAGGACGCTGCCCGCGCCCCCGTCGCGCTTGGTCTCGGACGGCGGAAGGAGCAGCCGCACTACGAGCCGATGAAGGCGAGCGCCGCTTCGACGTTCGAGCCGAGCGATTCGATGCTGTCGACCGTCACTCGCGGCAGCGCCGACGAGGGACCGGTCCAGGCCGCGTACCCCTCGAGGCTCTGCTCCACGGCGCGCCACGTGGTTTCCTCGAGATGCGGGAGCCCGCGCTCGCGCTTCTCGAGGCGGGCACGGTGCAGCGCCTCGTCGGAGCACACGACCTCGATCACGCGCAGGCGCACATCGGCACGCTCGGCGAGATCGCGCCACTGCAGCCGAGCCGCCTCACCGGCGTTGACCGCGTCGACGATCACCGTGCGGCCCGACTCGAGCTCCTTCTCGGCGATCTCCTCGGCCACGAGGTAGGCCGCGAGGCCGGTCGGCTGGTCGGCGTCGATGCCGGCCCGCAGGATCGCAGACTCGATCGGGTCGACGGACACGACCGTGGCGCCGAGCCGGGCGCCGACGATCTCACCGATCGTCGACTTTCCCGCACCCGGCAGCCCGGCCATGACGATGAGCTGGGTGACGCTCAGGTCACCGAACTGGCGTTCGATCGGCTGCTCCCCCTGCATCCGCTACTCCTCAGACGAGTTCGGCGCGGGATGCGACGACCTGCACCGCATTCGCCTGCACCGACAGGAATCCGTCATCGGCGTTGGCGGTGATCTTCTCACCGCCGGGCAGGGTGACCCGCACCTCGCCGCCGGCGAGGATCGCGAGCATCGGCTCGTGACCCGGCAGGATGCCGATCTCGCCTTCGACGGTGCGCGCCACCACCATGGTCGCCTCGCCCGACCAGACCTGCTGGTCGGCCGAGACGACACTCACGTTGAGGCTGGCCATGCTCAGCCGTTCTCCTTCTGGATCTGCGCCCACTTCTCTTCGACGTCGGAGATGCCACCGACGTTGAAGAAGGCCTGCTCGGCCACGTGGTCGAACTCGCCCTTGGCGATCGCGTCGAACGACTCGATCGTGTCCTTGAGCGGAACCGTCGAGCCCTCGACACCGGTGAACTTCTTCGCCATGTAGGTGTTCTGCGAGAGGAACTGCTCGATGCGGCGCGCACGCGACACCGTGATCTTGTCTTCCTCGGAGAGCTCGTCGACACCGAGGATGGCGATGATCTCCTGCAGTTCCTTGTTCTTCTGGAGGATCTGCTTGACCGTGGTGGCGACGCGGTAGTGGTCTTCACCCAGGTACCGGGGGTCGAGGATGCGCGAGGTCGACGTCAGCGGGTCGACGGCCGGGTAGAGGCCCTTCGACGCGATGGCGCGGGAGAGCTCGGTCGTCGCGTCGAGGTGGGCGAAGGTGGTCGCCGGAGCCGGGTCGGTGTAGTCGTCGGCGGGGACGTAGATCGCCTGCAACGAGGTGATCGAGTGTCCGCGCGTCGAGGTGATGCGCTCCTGCAGAACGCCCATCTCGTCGGCGAGGTTCGGCTGGTAGCCCACAGCCGACGGCATGCGGCCGAGCAGCGTCGAGACCTCGGAACCGGCCTGCGTGAAGCGGAAGATGTTGTCGATGAAGAGCAGCACGTCCTGCTTCTGCACATCGCGGAAGTACTCCGCCATGGTCAGGGCCGACAGGGCGACGCGCAGACGCGTTCCCGGCGGCTCGTCCATCTGGCCGAAGACGAGGGCGGTCTTGTCGAAGACGCCCGCCTCCTCCATCTCGTGGATGAGGTCGTTGCCCTCACGGGTGCGCTCGCCGACACCGGCGAACACCGACACACCACCGTGGTCCTGCGCGACGCGCTGGATCATCTCCTGGATGAGGACGGTCTTGCCGACACCGGCACCACCGAAGAGGCCGATCTTTCCACCCTGCACGTACGGCGTCAGGAGGTCGATGACCTTGATGCCGGTCTCGAACATGGAGGTCTTCGACTCGAGCTGGTCGAATGCGGGCGCCTTGCGGTGGATCGGCCAGCGCTCGGTGATCTCGATCTGCTCGCCCGGCTCCGCGTTCAGCACCTCGCCGATGACGTTGAAGACCTTGCCCTTGGTGACATCGCCGACGGGCACCGAGATCGATGCGCCGGTGTCGGTGACCTCCTGGCCGCGGACGAGGCCGTCGGTCGGGTTCAGGGCGATCGCGCGAACGAGGTCGTCACCGAGGTGCTGGGCGACCTCGAGCGTCAGCACCGAGGTGGTGCCCTCGATCGTGACCTCGGTCTTCAGCGCGTTGTAGATGGGAGGGATCGAGTCGTGCGGGAACTCGATGTCGACCACGGGGCCGGTGACCCGGGCGACGCGGCCGACGGCGCCGGCCACAGGCGCGGCCGCGGCCGGGGCGGTAGCGGTGTCAGTCATGTGTTCTCTCTCTTCGTAAGGGGCTACTTGGCGGACGACAGCGCGTCAGCGCCGCCCACGATCTCGGAAATCTGCTGGGTGATCTCGGACTGGCGCGCATTGTTCGCCAGACGCGTGTAGTCGGTGATGAGCTTGTCGGCGTTGTCGGAGGCCGACTTCATCGCCTTCTGCGTCGCAGCGTGCTTGGCCGCCGACGACTGCAGCATCGCGTTGTAGATCCGGCTCTCGATGTAGACCGGGAGGAGGCCGTCGAGGACAGTCTCCGCGTCGGGCTCGAACTCGTAGAGCGGGAACACCTCGTGCTTCGTCGACGCCTCAGGGGCCTCGTCGCTCTCGACGACCTCGAGCGGGAGCAGGCGGGTGACCACCGGAACCTGGGTGATGCGGCTCACGAAGCGGTTGTAGACGATGTGGATCTCGTCGACGCCGCCGTCGCCAGCGTCCCGCAGGAACGCCTCGAGCACGGCATCGGCGATCTCCTTCGCCGTGTCGAAGTCGGGGTTGTCGGTGCCGCCGATCCAGCTGCGCTCGAACGAGCGGTGCCGGAAGTTGAAGTAACCGACGGACTTGCGGCCGACGAGGAAGTACTCGACCTCTTTGCCCTGGGTCTTCAGGAGCTCGGTGAGCTCCTCGGCTTCACGCAGCACCTGCGAGTTGAACGCGCCGGCGAGGCCGCGGTCGGACGTGAAGATTACGATCGCGGCGCGATCGATGCGCTCCGGCTCGGTCGTCAGCACGTGCGCCACGTTCGAGTAGCTCGCAACGGCCGAGACGGCGCGAGTGATGGCGGTCGAATACGGCTCCGACGCCGCGACGCGGGCCTGAGCCTTCTGGATCCGCGAGGCGGAGATGAGCTCCATCGCTCGCGTGATCTTCTTGGTCGTCTGGGCGGATTTGATCTTCTGCCGGTAGACCCGAAGCTGCGCTCCCATGTTTCTCCTGTGTCCTGTCTTCCTGGTGCTGAGGCTCTCGATGCGACCCCGTGAGGTCAGTTCCCGTCGAGAGCCTCAGGGAACCTCGGAATGACTAGCGGCGACCCTTGACGATCTTCTCCTGGACGACCTCTTCTTCAGCGATCGCCTCGAACTGCTCGGACCCGACCGACGCGAGCGGCTTGCCCTCGCCCGTCTGGAACTCGAGCTTGAACGTGTCGACTGCCGTAGCGAGTTCGGCCGCGGTCTCGTCGGAGAGCACGTTGGTCTCGCGGAGCGAGTCGAGCACCTTGGTGTTGCGGGCGAGGAAGTCGTGCAGCTCGCTCTCGAAACGGAGGATGTCTTCGACCGGAACCTCGTCGAGCTTGCCGTTGGTGCCGGCCCAGATCGAGACGACCTGCTTCTCGACCGACATCGGCGAGTACTGCGGCTGCTTGAGCAGCTCGGTGAGGCGAGCGCCTCGAGCGAGCTGACGGCGGCTCGCGGCGTCGAGGTCGGACGCGAACATCGCGAACGCCTCGAGCGAGCGGTACTGCGCGAGCTCGAGCTTCAGCGTGCCGGAGACCTTCTTGATCGACTTGACCTGTGCGTCACCGCCGACTCGGGAGACCGAGATGCCGACGTCGACAGCAGGGCGCTGGTTCGAGTTGAACAGGTCGGACTGGAGGAAGATCTGGCCGTCGGTGATCGAGATCACGTTGGTCGGGATGTAGGCCGAGACATCGTTGGCCTTCGTCTCGATGATCGGCAGACCCGTCATCGAGCCGGCGCCGAGCTCGTCGGAGAGCTTCGCGCAACGCTCGAGCAGACGCGAGTGCAGGTAGAAGACGTCACCGGGGTACGCCTCGCGTCCCGGCGGACGACGGAGGAGCAGCGACACGGCGCGGTAGGCCTCGGCCTGCTTCGACAGGTCGTCGAAGATGATGAGGACGTGCTTGGAGTCGTACATCCAGTGCTGGCCGATGGCCGAGCCGGTGTACGGCGCGAGGTACTTGAAGCCGGCCGGGTCGGAGGCGGGAGCCGCGACGATCGTCGTGTACTCCATGGCTCCGGCGTCTTCGAGGGCGCCCTTCACCGAGGCGATGGTCGAGCCCTTCTGGCCGACGGCGACGTAGATGCAGCGAACCTGCTTCGACGGGTCGCCCGTCTCCCAGTTGGCCTTCTGGTTGATGATCGTGTCGATCGCGATGGCCGTCTTGCCGGTCTGGCGGTCGCCGATGATGAGCTGGCGCTGGCCGCGGCCGACGGGGATCATGGCGTCGATCGCCTTGATCCCGGTCTGCAGCGGCTCGTGCACCGACTTGCGCTGCATGACGCCGGGCGCCTGCAGCTCGAGGGCACGACGACCCTCGAGGCCGGTGATCTCGCCGAGGCCGTCGATCGGGTGGCCGAGCGGGTCGACGACACGGCCGAGGTAGCCCTCACCGACGGGGACGGAGAGGACCTCGCCGGTGCGGGTCACCTCCATGCCCTCTTCGATGCCGGTGAACTCGCCGAGCACGACGACGCCGATCTCGTCTTCGTCGAGGTTCTGCGCGAGACCGAGCGTGCCGTCCGCGAAGCGGATCAGCTCGTTCGCCATGACCGAGGGAAGACCTTCGACGTGCGCGATGCCGTCGCCGGCGTCGGTGACGTACCCGACCTCGGTCTTCTCCGCCTGTCCCGGCTCGTACGACGAGACGAACTCCGAGAGAGCCGAACGGATCTCGTCGGGGCTGATGGTGAGTTCTGCCATTGTCTTTTCCCTTTTTCTGTACCGGTTGTACAGCTACTGGTGTGTCACGGCGCGAGCGCCGGTCGTTTCAACCGGCGTCAGCCGGCAAGCTTCTGCCGCAGCGAACTGAGGCGCGAGGCGACGCTGCCGTCGATGACGTCGTCGCCGATCTGCACGCGGATCCCGCCGAGCACGGCGGGATCGACGATGGTGTCGAAGCGGACACGGCGGCCCGCCTGGACGGCGAGGCCCTGCTCGAGCCGGCCCAGCTGGGCGGCGGTGAGCGGAACGGCACTCGTGACCGTCGCGATGTCGAATCCGCGCTGGTCGGCGACGACGGATGCCCCGTGGCGGAGCAGCTCGCCGATGCGGCGCCCGCGCGGCTGCTGCACGAGGTGCCGCACGATGACGACCGCCTGCGGCGAAGCCTTGCCGACGAGGAGCCGGTCGACGATCTGCGTCTTGCCTGCGGTCTCCCCGAGCTTCGACCCGAGCGCGAGCTCGAGTTCGGCGTCGCCCGCGACCGCACGCTCGAATGCGAGCAGCTCGGCGTCGAGGTCGACGGTGTCGGGAGCCGAGTCCGCGGCGACGCGGATGCCGATCTCTTCGACGCCGGCCAGGAAGTCGTCGCCCGACGACCACCGGCGCGAAGCCGCGCTCACGAGGAGCGAGGCGGCCTCGGCCGGGATGCGGGCGCCGAACACTGCCTCGACGAGTGCGCGCTTCTGCGCGACATCCGCCTCGGTGTCGATGAGTGCGGTGCGCAGGTGCGCGGACTCGCCGATGACACGGCCGGCGGCGAGGAGGGCCTCGGCGACGGGGAGCTCGGCGCGACCGAGCTCCGCCAGCGCGGCCTTCGAGCCGGCCAGGGCCTCTCTCGTAGCGCTACCCATGGACTACTTCTTCCCCCCGGCGGTGGCCTCGGAGGCCTCCAGTTCGGCGAGGAACCGGTCGACGACGGCGGTCGCCTTGGCGTCGTCGGAGAGCGACTCGCCGATGACACCCGATGCGAGGTCGATGGCCAGCGTGCCCACCTCGGAGCGGAGCGAGACGAGTGCCGTCTGGCGCTCGGCCTCGATCTGCGCCTGGGCGCTCGCGGTGACGCGCGCGGCCTCGACGGTGGCGGCCTCCTTGGCCTCGGCGACGATCTTCTTGCTGTCGTCGCGAGCCGTCTCGCGGATGCGACCGGCTTCGGTGCGCGCGTCGGCGAGCTGGGCGGTGTACTCCTCGAGTGCCGCCTCGGCCTTGCGCTGCGCCTCGTCGGCCTTCGCGATGTTGCCCTCGATCGCCTCGCCGCGCTCATCGAGCAGCTTCTGCACGCGCGGAAGCACGTACTTCCAGAAGAAGATGAGGATGATGATGAAGCAGACCGACGACCAGATGATGTCGTACCACTCCGGAATCACCGGGCTGTGGGTCTCGCCACCCTCGGTTGCAGCGCTCAGTACTGCATGAAGCACGTTGGCCTCCTCAGTTGCGGCGAATGGATCAGACGAAGATGAAGTAGGTGGCGATGCCGATGAAGGCGAGCGCCTCGGTGAAGGCGATACCGATCCACATCAGCACCTGGAGGCGGCCGGCCAGCTCGGGCTGACGGGCGACGCCCTCGATCGTCTTGCCGACGACGATGCCGACGCCGATGGCCGGGCCGATGGCCGCGAGGCCGTAGCCGACCGTCGCGATGTTGCCGTTGATCTCAGCGAGAACGGTGGTTGCGTCCACGTTGGGTTTCCTTTCCTAGGGAATGTTCTGGGCGGATGCCCGGGCTCAGTGCTCTTCTGCGACCGCGAGCTGGATGTAGACCGCGGTGAGGAGGGCGAAGACGTACGCCTGCAGGACGGCGACGAGGACCTCGAACAGCGTGAACGCGAGGCCGAAGGCCAGCGTTCCGACGCCGAGCAGGGTCCACCAGCCGCTCATCTGCACGACGAAGAACTGCGTCGCCGCGAAGAAGAGCACCAGCAGGAGGTGGCCGACGATCATGTTCATCATGAGTCGGAGCGTGAGGGTGATCGGGCGGATCACGAACGTCGAGATGAGCTCGATCGGAGTGACGATGATGTACACCGGCCACGGAACACCCGAGGGGAAGAGCGAGTTCTTGAAGAAGTTCTTGGGGCTCTTCTTGACGCCCGCGTAGATGAAGGTGACGTACGCGACGATCGCGAGCACGAGCGGCACGCCGATGACGGAGGTGCCGGCGATGTTCAGGAACGGGATGACACCCGTGAGGTTCATGAACAGGATCATGAAGAACATGGTCGTGAGGATCGGCAGGAACCGCTTGCCGTCCTTCTTGCCGAGCAGGTCGTCGGCGATGTTCACGCGCACCATGTCGAGACCCATCTCGACGAGGCTCTGGAAGCGCCCCGGCACGACGCTCATGCGACGGGTGCCGAGCCAGAACACGAGCAGCAGCGCGGCGACCGCGACGAAGCGGACGAGCATGATGCGGTTGATCTCGAAGGGGGTGCCTTCGAAGAACAGTGCTCCAGGGAAGAATTCGTCGATCGACGGCCCGTGGAAGCCACCATCATCGGTTGACATCGGAACCAGCAGGTTCAGAGCGTTAGCTAGCAGCGCTTTCTCCTGTTTCGGGGCGTGGAGCTCGGCTCTCGCGGCGACGAACATGGACCTCGGCAGCCCATGCGCGAGCAGGGCAGAACCGTGGGGGGATCCCCATTACTCTAGCAATACTTCGGGCTGCCGACGAATCGCGGAGCGCGTCTCATTCGTCGGTGGGACCCTTCGGCAGTTCGACGTCGCTGACGTAGGGCAGGCGCGACTTCGCGACGACGATCACGTCGACCGCGAGCGACGCCAGCACGCCGGCGACGAGGCTCAGGAAGAGCGCCGTCGTGTTCAGCCAGTCGGCGTCGCGCAGCACTACGACGAGCACGATGAAGACGATGAACTTCAGGATCCAGCCGCCGAGCACGATGCCGAAGAACGCGCCGACGAAGAGGTCGCTCGAGGCGAAACGGTTCGCGGCGAGGATGCTCGCCGCGGTGATGCCCATGAAGACGACCGCCATGAGCGTGCCGATGAGGGCGCCGAGGAGGCCGGGCACGCCCGCGAGGAGGTAGCCGAGGATCGCGCCGACGACGAGGATCACGCCGGCGAGCACGCCGCCCCAGACGAGCGCCCTCCGCAGCACGGGGTTCGAGGTCGGGGTGCGGTCTGCTGCAGGTCGTGCGTCGTTCATCGTGCTCCAGGTTCGGGGTCTCCAGAGTCTACCGAGCCGTCCTGAGCAGCGGCCGGGCGGTTCGCCGAGTCGGCGGCGACGGCGGCGGCGGTGCCCGCGAGCTCGTCGAGCCCCGTCGCATCCGCTTCGGGGACGTCGGCGACGGCCTCGGCCTCGGCAGCGACGGTGAGTCGCTTGCGGCGGCCGAGCGGGGCGAGCGTGAACACGGCGCAGATGACGAAGCCGATGAAGAGCGCGAGGAGCGCCCAGAGCGACGAGATCTTGAAGTAGACCGGGAAGACGTAGGTGAGGAGGCATCCGACCGAGGCGACCGCGGTCCAGGCGTAGAGGATCAGCACCGCGTGGAGGTGGGAGTGACCCATGTCGAGCAGCCGGTGGTGGAGGTGCTTGCGGTCGGCCGAGAACGGCGACTTGCCGGCGCGGAGACGGCGCATCACCGCGAGCCCGAAGTCGAGCAGCGGGATCACGAGCACCGCGAACGGCAGCAGGATCGGGATGAACGCGGCGACGAACTGGTTGAGGCCGACGCCCGTGGGGTTCAGCTGACCGGTGACGGCGACGGCGGAGGTCGCCATGAGCAGGCCGATGAGGAGGGCGCCCGCGTCGCCCATGAAGAGCTTCGCGGGGTGCCAGTTGAGCGGCAGGAACCCGGCGCACGCGCCGACGAGGATGACGGCGACGAGCGAGGCGAGGTTGAAGTAGTTGGTCGGCGAGGTCTGCTGCACGAGCAGGTAGGAGTAGAGGAAGAACACGCCGTTCGCGATGAGGGCGACGCCCGCGACGAGGCCGTCGAGACCGTCGATGAAGTTCACCGCGTTCATCACGAGCACGATGACGAAGACCGTGATGATCGCGAACATCCACGAGGAGCCGACCGTGATACCGCCGATCGGCAGCGACACGATCGAGACGCCCTGCCAGGTGATGAGCCCGGCGGCGAGGAACTGGGCGGCGAGCTTCGTCGTCCAGTCGAGGTCCCAGATGTCGTCGGCGACGCCGACGATCACGATGAGGAGCGCGGCGCCGAGGATCGCGAGGATCTGGCCCGGGTTCTGGAAGACGATCGCGATGTTCGAGAACCGCGACGAGCCGAGCGTCGAGATGAACGCCGCCGCGCCGAATGCGATGAGGATGCCGACGAACATCGCGACGCCGCCGAGACGCGGGGTGGGCCGCGTGTGCACGTCGCGCTCGCGGATCTTCGGGTAGAGCTTGTACTTCAGGCTCAGCTTCCAGACGATGATCGATCCGCCGAAGGTGACGAGCGCCGTCAGCAGTGCGATGGCCAGGAAGAGGGTCATGAGGCGGCGGCGTCCCCGTCGTCGGATGCCGCTGCGCCGTCGGGCTCGGCGGCCGGTGCTGCCTCGGGCTCGGGCGCGACGGTCGGCGCGGCCTCGGACGTCGTCTCGGCGGCCACCGTCTCGGATGCCGCGGCTCGCGCGGGCTCGAGGAGCTCCTCCCCCACGACCTCGGCGATGCGCTCGCGCGAGATCACGCCGGCGCGCACGATGCGGAGACGGCCGCCCTCTCGGGCGAGCGCCGTCGCGTCGACGATGGTCGAGGACGTGTCGCCCTCGCGCTCACCGATGGCCTCGTAGGAGCCGCCGGCCGGGCCGCCGTCGAGGTAGATCGCCACGGACTCGCCGAGCATCTCCGCGGCGCCGGCAGCCGTGGTCGCCGAGGGCTCGCCCGAGCGGTTCGCCGACGAGACCGCGAGCGGGCCCGTCTCGGCGAGGAGTTCGAGGGCGATCGGGTTCGCCGGCATGCGGAGGGCGACGGTGCCGCGCGTCTCGCCGAGGTCCCACTGCAGCGAGGGCTGGGCGTGGAGGATCACGGTCAGGCCGCCGGGCCAGAACTCGCCGACGAGCTGGCGCACGGCGGGCGGCACCTCGCTCGCGAGGGCGTCGAGGGTCGGGATGCCGGGGATCAGCACCGGAGGCGGCGAGGTGCGGTCGCGCCCCTTCGCGTCGAGGAGCCGGGCGACGGCCTTCGCGTCGAAGGCATCGGCGGCGACGCCGTAGACGGTGTCGGTGGGGATGACGACGAGCTCCCCGCGCCCGATGGCGCTCCGAGCGAGGCGCATACCGGTGAGGAGCTCTGAGTCGACCGAGCAGTCGTAGATGGCAGTCATGACCTGCCGATTCTAGACCAGCAGTCCGGGGCGGAACGGCGTGCGGCAACGGATGCCGCGGCGCAGGCGTGCGCCGCGGCATCCGCTGCCCTGCACCGCCTCAGCGGCGCCCGGCCTTGCGCCGGAACAGCACGCTGCCCCAGACGATCGAGACGAGCAGGATCGCGAGGCACCAGCCGAGCGCCCACCAGACGGTGTCGTCGACCGGCGTGTCCATCAGGAACCCGCGGATCGTCTCGATGATGGGTGTGATCGGCTGGTATTCGGCGACCCACTGCAGCCACTCGGGCATCGTCTCGACCGGCACGAAGGCACTCGAGACGTACGGCAGGAACAGCAGGATGAAGCCGAACCCGCTGGCCGCCTCGGGGCTCGACGCCGCGAGACCGATCGCCGCGAAGAGGTAGGTGATCGTCAGGATGTAGAGCGCCACGAGGCCGAACGCGGCGAGCCAGCCGAGCGGCGTCGCGTCGGGGCGGAAGCCGACGAGCAGGGCGACGACGATCACGACGGCGGTCGCGACGAGGTTGCGCACGAGGCTCGCGACGACGTGGCCAGTGAGCACGGCGCCGCTTCGGAGCGGCATCGTGCGGAACCGGTCGATGATGCCGGTGGTCATGTCTCGCGAGACCGAGATGGCCGTCGAGGAGGCTCCGAAGCCCGCGCACAAGAGGATGATGCCCGGCACGACGTAGTCGACGTAGCCGCCCGACGGGTCGATCGCGTTGCCGAAGATGAAGGTGAACATCAGCATCAGCATCGTCGGCAGGATGATCGCCATGAGCAGGGCCTCGACGTCGCGCACCGAATGCCGGAAGCTGCGGCCGATGAAGGTCGATTCCGCGGTGAACGCGCCGAGTCGTGCGCGAGCGGGTGCCGCCGATGAGGCGGGAACGGCCGGGCGGGGCGGGGCGGTGGTGGCGGTGGTGGTTGCGGTCGTCGTCATGGCGCTCACTTCGATTCGATGAGTTCGGGGGCGGATGCCGCCGCGCCGGCCGTGATCGCGAGGAACACGTCGTCGAGGCTGGGGCGGCGGATGGAGACCTGCGCGCCGTCGACCGAGGCCTCTGGCGAGCGGTCGAGCACGTCGATGGCCGCACGGAGTCCGTGGACGCTGCCGTCGGTCGGCAGCTCGAGGAGCAGTGCGCCGTCGGCGCTGCGGAGTTCGACGACATCGCCCCCGATGCGGGCCTTGAGCTCGTCGGCGGTGCCCTCGGCGGCCACTCGCCCGCGGTCGAGCACGGCGATGCGGTCGGCGAGCTGATCGGCCTCCTCGAGGTACTGCGTGGTGAGGAAGACGGTCGTCCCGGCTTCGGTGAGCCCGCGGATGACGTTCCAGAGCTCCTGACGGCTCCTCGTGTCGAGGCCGGTGGTTGGCTCGTCGAGGAACAGGATCGGCACGTCGACGACGAGACTGAGCGCGAGGTCGAGCCGGCGGCGCATGCCTCCCGAGTAGGTGCCGACACGGCGGCGCGCGGCATCCGTCAGGTCGAAGCGTTCGAGCAGCTGCGCCGCACGGTCGCGGGACTGCTGGCGGCCGAGTCCGGAGAGCCGGCCCATCATGACGAGATTCTCGGTGCCGGTCAGCACCTCGTCGACGGCCGCCGACTGGCCGGTGAGGGCGATGCGCCCCTTCACGTCGCTCGGCGCCGCCGCGACGTCGAAGCCGCCGACCAGCGCGGTGCCGGCGTCGGGTGTCACGAGGGTCGTGAGGATGTTGATGGTGGTCGTCTTGCCGGCTCCGTTCGGGCCGAGCAGGGCGAAGACGGTGCCCGCAGGCACCCTGAGGTCGAGGCCCGCGAGCACGTCGGTCTTGCCGAAGCGCTTGCGGAGTCCACGTGCGTCGATCGCGAGGTTCATGGCGTTCTCCGTTCCTTGGTGACTGCGGCTTGCGATATGCGTATGGCGCAAACTGTTTATGTGATCCACGGTTGTTTAACATATACACAGTTCTAGACTGTCGTCAACACCCTCTCGAGAACGGAACCCCAGTGAGCCCTGAGCGACGCGATCCCGAGCTCCCCCGAGCGGTCGCCCTGGCCTGGGGCGTCGCGGCCAACCCGCAGCGCGGCCCCAAGCGCGAACTCTCGATCGAGCGCATCGTCGACACGGCCATCGAGATCGCCGATGCGGAGGGGCTCGGCGCCGTCTCGATGAGCCGGGTCGCGGCGTCGCTCGGCTTCACGACGATGTCGCTCTACCGGTACGTCACGAGCAAGGACGACCTGATCCTGCTGATGCAGGAGGGCGCCGTGCTGCCGCCGGTGCCGGGCGAGGCGGTCGAGCGCGGCTGGCGCGACGGCATCACCGCGTGGGTGCTCGCCATGCGCGCCGCCTACCGCGAGCACTCGTGGCTCGTCGACATCCCGATCTCGGGCGCGCCGATCACCCCCAACAGCCTCCTCATCGTCGACTGGTTCCTCCGCGAGGTGCGCTCGCTCCCCCTCAGCGACGGCGAGAAGATGTCGACACTGCTGCTGCTCACGAGCTACGCCCGTGCGACCGCTGCCCAGGAGCGGGACATCGGCGCCGCCGCAGCGGCGGCGGCCGACCCGGCGGATGTCACCGGAGCGAACTTCTTCGAGGTGCTCGCCGAGCTCGTGACCCCCGAGCGGTTCCCGTACCTGAGTCCCCTGCTCACCGCCGGGGGCTACGTCGCGGAACCCGGCGCCGAACCCTACCCCGACGACGGCGACGACGACTTCTCGTTCGGCCTCGAGCGCATCCTCGACGGCATCGAGTACCACGTGGAGCGGGTCGAGTCGGGCGCCGGAACCCCCGTCAGGGAACCACTGCCGCCGTCACTCGAGCTGCCCCGCGATCCGAAGGTTCGGGAGGCGGCGAAGGCCCGCCGCGAAGCGGAGAAGGCACTGCGCGAGGCGCAGAAGCGCGAGCGCGACACCATCAAGCACGCGCTCGAACGCGAGAAGCACGCCCGCGAGAAGGCGGAGCGGGCGAAGAAGGAGTAGCGCTCAGCGCACGGCCGACGTCGCCCGGTCCCGCGTCGTGAGATCGCGGTGATGCGCGATCGCCCGCCAGCCGTCGGCCGCGAGGATCTCGGATATCGCCGCCGACTGCTCCTCGCCGTGCTCGATCACGAGTGCGCCGCCCGGCCGGAGCAGCACGCGCGCGCGCCGGGACAGCACCCGGACCACGTCGAGACCGTCAACGCCGCCGTAGAGCGCCTGCTCGGGGTCGTGGAGCCGCACCTCGGGGTCGCGCGGCAGGTCGCGGAGCGGAACATAGGGCGGGTTCGACACCACGACCGCCACCCGGCCGTCGAGTTCGGGCAGCGCGTCGGCGAGGTCGCCGAAGACGAGCTCGAGATTGGGCGCCGCGACCTCGGCGACGTTGCGCCTCGTCCAGACGAACGCCTCGGGCGACTTCTCGACCGCCCACACCCTCGCGTGCGGCACCTCCGTCGCGAGCGCGAGCGCGATCGCTCCGCTGCCCGTACCGAGGTCGACGGCGATCGGCTCGGGCTCCGCCGCCGAGGCGAGCGCATCGATCGCGAGCTGCGCGACCTGCTCGGTCTCGGGCCGCGGCACGAAGACGCCCGGCCCCACCTGCAGGTCGAGGTTGCGGAACGCCGCGCGCCCCGTGATGTGCTGCAACGGCTCGCGCAGGGCGCGCCGCGCGACGAGGGACGCGAGCACCGCGGCATCCGCTTCACTCATCTCGTCGCCGACGACGACGCGCGCCTGCACCGCCCCGCGCGAGAGGCCGAGCACGTGACCGATCAGGAGGTCGGCATCGACCTCGGCGTCGGGGACTCCGGCGGCCGCGAGCGTCGACGCCGTCTCGTCTCGGATCTCTCGCAGCGATCGCGATCGGGCGTCGGGGGTCGTCGTATCCACGCAATGGAATGTAACGCACTCGCCTCCATGCGAGCCGAAGCCTAGGCTGAGGCCGTCGTCCACCACCTGACCCGAGAGGCAAGCCCATGGCGCAGATCTACGAGAACATCACCGAGGTCGTCGGTCGCACGCCGCTCGTGCGCCTCAACCGGCTCACCGAGGGCGCCGGTGCGACGGTGCTCGCCAAGCTCGAGTTCTACAACCCCGCCGCGAGCGTGAAGGACCGCATCGGCGTCGCGATCATCGACGCGGCCGAGAAGTCGGGCGAGCTGGCCCCCGGCGGCACGATCGTCGAGGGCACGAGCGGCAACACCGGCATCGCACTCGCCCTCGTCGGCGCAGCCCGCGGCTACCGCGTGATCCTCACCATGCCCGAGACGATGAGCATCGAGCGCCGCGTGCTGCTTCGCGCCTACGGCGCCGAGATCGTGCTCACCCCCGGCTCCGAGGGCATGAAGGGCGCGGTCGCGAAGGCGAACGAGATCGTCGAGGCGACCCCCGGCGCGATCCTCGCCCGGCAGTTCGAGAACGAGGCGAACCCGGCGATCCACCACGCGACCACCGGCCCCGAGATCTGGGCCGACACCGACGGCGGCGTCGACATCTTCGTCGCGGGCATCGGTACGGGCGGCACCATCACGGGTGCCGGTCGCTACCTCAAGGAGCAGAACAGCGGCGTGCAGGTCATCGCCGTCGAGCCGGCCGACTCCCCCATCCTCACGCAGGGCACCCCGGGCCCGCACAAGATCCAGGGACTCGGCGCGAACTTCGTGCCCGACATCCTCGACCGCGAGGTCTACGACGAGGTCATCGATGTCGCGACGAGCGATGCCATCGCCACCGCCCGCGCGCTCGCGACCGACGAGGCGATCCTCGGCGGCATCTCCTCCGGTGCGGCCGTCTGGGCCGCGATCGAGGTCGCGAAGCGACCCGAGAACGACGGCAAGACGATCGTCGTCATCGTGCCCGACTTCGGCGAGCGGTACGTGTCGACGGTGCTCTACGAGGACCTGCGCGACTGACCGACCCTCGCAACTCGAGCGCCCGGCGCAGCGTCATCGACGTTGCCCGGGCGCTCGGTGCATCCGATCGACGTACGGACTGATTGACTATCGACGTGACCTTCTTCCGAGCACTGCGCGAGGACATCGCGACGGCGCGCGCCCACGACCCCGCCTCCCGCGGAAACCTCGAGGTGTTCCTCGCGTACTCGGGCCTGCACGCCATCTGGGGCTACCGGCTCGCCCACGCGCTGTGGCGAGGCGGGCTGCGTCTGCCGGCTCGCATCCTCTCGCAGCTCGTGCGGTTCCTCACGGGCGTCGAGATCCACCCCGGCGCCACGATCGGCCGCCGGTTCTTCATCGACCACGGCATGGGCGTCGTCGTCGGCGAGACGGCGGTGATCGGCGACGACGTGATGCTCTACCACGGCGTCACCCTCGGCGGAAAGGCCGCCCGCGGCGCGAACCGCGGGGCGAAGCGCCATCCGACCCTCGACGACGGCGTCACCGTCGGCGCCGGCGCGAAGGTGCTCGGCGACATCACGATCGGTGCATGGAGCGCGATCGGCGCGAACGCCGTCGTCACGAAGGACGCGCCGGCACACTCACTCGTCGTCGGCATCCCCGCGACGTTCAAGCCGCTCACGCACGAGACGGCCGACGCCGCTCGCGGCATCCACGACTGGCACATCTGAGCACTCACCGAACGAGCGGATGCCTCGGACACGTGTGGTGTCCGAGGCATCCGCTCGTCGTGGTTGCGGCTGCGGCCGCCGCTGCTACTGGTCGCCGAGGTGGGCGAGCCGCGCCTCTTCGTCGGCCTGGATGGCCGACTCGATGATCGGCTCGAGCGCGCCGTTCATGACCTGGTCGAGGTTGTAGGCCTTGTACCCGGTGCGGTGATCGGCGATGCGATTCTCGGGGAAGTTGTACGTGCGGATGCGCTCCGAACGGTCCATCGAGCGGATCTGCGATTTGCGGGCGTCGGACGCCGCGGCCGCGATCTCCTCCTGCTGGCGCGCGAGGATGCGGGCGCGGAGCACGCGCATCGCCGCCTCGCGGTTCTGCAGCTGCGACTTCTCGTTCTGCATCGAGACCACGATGCCCGTGGGCAGGTGGGTGATGCGCACCGCCGAGTCGGTCGTGTTGACCGACTGGCCGCCGGGGCCCGATGAGCGGTAGACGTCGATCTTCAGGTCGTTCTGGTTGATGTCGACCTCTTCGGGCTCGTCGACCTCGGGGAAGACGAGCACGCCCGTCGTCGAGGTGTGGATGCGCCCCTGCGTCTCGGTGACGGGCACGCGCTGCACACGGTGCACGCCGCCCTCGTACTTGAGGTGCGCCCAGACGCCCTGCGACGGGTCGGTCGCGTTCGACTTGATCGCGACCTGCACGTCTTTGTAGCCGCCGAGGTCGGACTCGTTCTGATCGAGGAGCTCGATCTTCCAGCCCTTCGACTGCGCGTACTGCATGTACATGCGGAGCAGGTCGCCGGCGAAGAGGGCGCTCTCGGCGCCGCCCTCGCCGCCCTTGATCTCCATGATCACGTCACGGCCGTCGTCGGGGTCACGCGGGATCAGGAGTCGGCGGAGCCGCTCCTGGGCCGCCGCGAGCCCCTCTTCGAGCGCGGGCACCTCTTCGGCGAACGCCTCGTCCTCCTTCGCGAGCTCACGCGCGGCGGCGAGGTCGTCGTGAGCCTCGAGCCACGCCGAGTGCGCCGAGACGATGCGGCTCAGCTCGGCGTAGCGCCGGTTGACCTTCTTCGCGCGCGCGGCGTCGGCGTGGAGCGCCGGGTCGGCGAGCTCCTCTTGCAGCTTCGCGTGCTCGGAGAGCAGGCTCTGGACGGACTCGAACACGGATGCCTCAGCGGTGGTCGGTCTCGTGCCCGTGCGAGTTGCCGTGACCGGCGACCGGCATCGACTTCTGCATGAGCATGAGGAACTCGACGTTCGACTGCGTCTCTTTCAAGCGACCGAGGACGGCTTCGAGCGCCGGCTGCTGGTCGAGGCCCGCGAGGGCTCGGCGCAGCTTCCAGGTGATCTTGACCTCGTCGGCCGAGAGCAGCATCTCTTCGCGGCGCGTGGACGACGCATTGACGTCGACCGCCGGGAAGATGCGCTTGTCGGCGAGCTGACGCGAGAGGCGCAGCTCGGAGTTGCCGGTGCCCTTGAACTCCTCGAAGATCACCTCGTCCATCTTCGACCCGGTCTCGACGAGCGCCGTGGCGAGGATGGTCAGCGAGCCGCCGTTCTCGATGTTGCGCGCAGCACCGAAGAACCGCTTCGGCGGGTACAGCGCCGAGGCGTCGACACCGCCCGAGAGGATGCGCCCGGATGCCGGTGCGGCGAGGTTGTACGCACGGCCGAGGCGCGTGATCGAGTCGAGCAGCACGACGACGTCGTGACCGAGCTCGACGAGACGCTTCGCGCGCTCGATGGCGAGCTCGGCGACCGTCGTGTGGTCTTCGGCCGGACGGTCGAAGGTCGAGGCGATGACCTCGCCCTTCACCGTGCGCTGCATGTCGGTGACCTCTTCGGGGCGCTCGTCGACGAGCACGACCATGAGGTGGACCTCGGGGTTGTTGATCGAGATCGCGTTGGCGATCTGCTGCAGCACGATCGTCTTGCCGGCCTTCGGGGGCGCGACGATGAGGCCGCGCTGGCCCTTGCCGATCGGGGCGACGAGGTCGATGATGCGCTGCGTGAGCTTGGTGGGCTCGGTCTCGAGCCGCAGGCGCTCCTGCGGGTAGAGCGGCGTGAGGCTCTGGAACTCGACGCGGGCCGCAGCCTCATCGGTCGTCTGGCCGTTGATCGAGTCGACCTTCACGAGCGCGTTGTACTTCTGACGGCTGTTCGAGTCGTTGTCGCGCGGCTGCTTGATGGCGCCGACGACCGCATCGCCCTTGCGCAGGTTGTACTTCTTCACCTGGCCGAGCGAGACGTAGACGTCGCTCGGGCCCGGGAGGTAGCCGGTCGTGCGCACGAAGGCGTAGTTGTCGAGCACGTCGAGGATGCCCGCGATGGGGATCAGCACGTCGTCGTCGAGGATCTCGGGCTCGACCTCGTCGCCCATGCCCTGGCCACGACGCTTGCGGTCGCGGTAGCGGTTGCGGCGGCCGCCTTCGCCGTCGAGCTGCGCCTGGGGGTCGCGCGCCTGGCCGTCACGGCCCTGGCCGTCACGGCCCTGGTTGTCGCGCGCCTGACCGTCGCGAGCCTGGCCGTCGCGGCCCCGGCCCTCGCCCTGCTGCTTCTGCTTGTCGGCGTCGCCGTTCTGGCGAGGCTCGCCGGCCTTGGCGGCCTGCTCCCGACCCTCGTTCTGGCGGTCGCTCTGACGGCCCGACTGGCGCTCGCCCTGCTTCTGCTCGCCCTTCTGGGCGTCGTCGCCGCGCTCGGCGCGGTCGCCGCGCTCTCCGCCGCGACGGCCGCGGTTGCGGCTGCGACCCTGGCGGGGCTCTTCGGATGCCGCGGCGTCGCCGTCGCCCTCAGCGGGCTGGGGGCCGCGTGCGCCCTCGCCGGTCGCGGCGGCGAGCTCTTCGCGCACCGCGGCGCGTGCGGCCTCGCGGGCCTCGTCGGTCTCGGTGGGCGCGGGGGCCGCGGTCTCGGGCACGAGGCCGACACCGGCACCGCCGCCGTTGACGTGCTGCACGGCGGACGTGGTCGCGCTCGTGGCGCGACGCGGCTGACGGCGCTGACGCGTCGGCGCGGTGGTCGCAGGTGCCTCGGTCGCGGGAGCCTCGGCCACGGGAGCTTCAGCCGCAGGAGCCTCGGTCGCGTTGACGACCGGGGCCTCGGCCTCTGCCGGTGCGGCGGGCACGTCGAGTTCGACGGGGGCGGCCTGCGCGGCCGCGGGGGCCTCGAGCTGCTCAGCCGAAGCGGTGGACCCGCTGTCGGCCGCCGAAGCCTGGTGCTCGGAGATCAACTCCACGAGTTCTCCCTTTCGGCGCTTCGAACCGCCTGCCAGGCCGAGAGATGCGGCGAGCTCCTGGAGCTCGGCGACCTTCATGGAGGACAGACGGGCGGTGTTGGCCACGCGATCGGCGTGGTCGGTTCCGTTGGTCACTGGGTATGTTCCTTTCCCCTGTCGCAAGAGTTGCGGATTCAGGAGAGCTGATCGCTGGCACGAACGATGCCGGTGCGCACGAAGGCGCAGACACGCGCGAGAGCGAAAGCAATAGATTGCCGGGAATTGCACGAGCGAGCTGGGACGCGAACAGTGCGTCACCTGCCGGGTGCACGCTCAGTCTACCATCACCGAGCCGTTCGTCCCGCCACGCGACTCGCCTGTGGAGAGGATGCCGCAGCGGCGGGTTAACACACGAGCCGCCGTCGCCTTTCGCTCTCCAGCCTTCCGCGAGGGGCGGCGTCACCCTGAGCGGTCTGCCGCAGACGCTGCGCGGCGCCAGGGCGCCGCGCGAGCTGGGGCTGCCGCCTTTCGCGACGGTTCAGACCGCTACGCGCTCTGAACCGTCGCGCCCTTGAAGTCGACCGCGAGCGGCAGCGCCTGCCAGGCGGTGTCGGCGGATGCCTCGACGAGGGCGATGGCCGCTGCGCGTTCACTCGGGTCGCTCGCGAGCACGAGGATCGACGGGCCCGCACCGGAGACGACCGCCGGATGCCCCGCCTCGCGGAGCACTCGGATGAGCCGGTCGGTCTCTGGCATCGCCGCGGCACGGTAGTGCTGGTGCAGCTTGTCCTCGGTCGCCTGGAAGAGCAGCTCGGGGCTCTGGATGAGCGCGGCGACGAGCAGGGCCGAACGCGACACGTTGAACACGGCGTCTTCGTGCGGCACCGACTCGGGCTGCAGCGAACGCGCGAGCGCGGTCGACATCTCGTGCTCGGGCACGAGCACGAGCGGCGAGACGCCGCGGTGCACCATGAGCTTCTTGTGACGCGGGCCCTCTGGGGTCACCCACGCGATCGTGAGCCCGCCGAAGAGCGCGGGGGCGACGTTGTCGGGGTGCCCCTCGAGCTCGGTCGCGAGCTCGAGCAGCTCGTCGGCCGTGAAGTCGACGATGCCCTCGAGCAGGCCCTTCGCCGCCACGACACCGGCGACGATCGCGGCACCAGAGGAGCCGAGGCCCCGGCCGTGGGGAATGACATTGTGGGCCACGAGCCTGAGCGCCGGCAGCGGCACGCCCGCGCGCGCGAAGGTGTGCGCGATCGCGCGCACCACGAGGTGCGACTCGTCGAGCGGCACCTCGCCCTCGCCGACGCCGTGCACCTCGATCTCGAGCCCCGGGCCGGCATGTGCCGTCGACGCAGTCGGCGTCGCCGAAGCATCCGGAACCGAGACCTCGAGCTCGTCGTACCTCGCGAGTGCGAGGCCGAGGGTGTCGAAGCCGGGGCCGAGGTTCGCCGACGTCGCCGGCACCTTCACGAGCACCCGGCGGCCGATCAACGACGCGGCGACGTCACCGGAGGCGACGGGGGCGACGGTCATGAGGAGAGTCCGAGCACCGAGGCGATCTGCGCGGTGTCGACCGGCACGATCGTCGGCTGCACGTCGGAGCCGTCGGCCGTGCGGAGCGCCCACTGCGGGTCCTTCAGGCCGTGGCCGGTGACCGTGAGCACGACGCGTGCGCCGGCGGGGACGACGCCGGCGGCCGAGCGCTCGAGGAGACCGGCGACCGAGATCGCCGACGCGGGCTCGACGAAGATGCCGACCTCGGCCGAGAGGATGCGCTGCGCCTCGAGGATCTTGTCGTCGTCGATCGCGCCGAAGTAGCCGTCGGTCTCGTCGCGCGCCTGCAGGGCGAGCTCCCACGATGCCGGGTTGCCGATGCGGATCGCGCTCGCGATGGTGTCGGGGTCCTTCACGGGCTCGCCGCGCACGATCGGCGCGGAACCCGAGGCCTGGAAGCCGAACATCCGCGGCATCCGCGTCGCATTGCCGATGGCGATGTCTTCGCGGTAGCCGCGCGTGTAGGCGGTGTAGTTGCCGGCGTTGCCGACGGGGATGAAGTGGAAGTCGGGCGCGTCGCCGAGCGCCTCGACGACCTCGAACGCCGCCGTCTTCTGGCCCTCGATGCGGTCGTTGTTGACCGAGTTGACGAGGTGCACGGGGTAGTTCGCCGCGAGGTCGCGAGCGATGTCGAGGCAGTCGTCGAAGTTGCCCTGCACCTGCAGCAGTTCCGCGTTGTGGGCGATCGCCTGGCTGAGCTTGCCCATCGCGATCTTGCCCTCGGGCACGAGCACCGCGGCCTTGATGCCGGCGTGCGTGGCGTAGGCCGCGGCCGATGCCGACGTGTTGCCGGTCGACGCGCAGATGACGACCTTCGCGCCGTGCTCGACGGCCTTCGTGACGGCCATCGTCATTCCGCGGTCCTTGAAGGAGCCCGTGGGGTTCATGCCCTCGAACTTCACCCAGACGTCGGCACCGGTGCGGGCCGAGAGGGCGGGGGCGGGCAGCAGCGGCGTGCCGCCCTCGCCGAGCGTGACGATCGGGGTCGCGTCGGTGACGTCGAGCCGGTGCGCGTACTCGCGGATGACTCCGCGCCATTGACGCGAGTTGGCCTTGGGGGTGATGGGGGTGTTCACACTGCTCCTTCGACTCGGAGGACGGACGCGACGGATGCGACGACTGGGCTCTGGGCGAGGGCTGCGACGGTCTCGGCGAGCGCGGACTCCTTCGCCTCGTGCGTCCCGATCACCAGCGTAGCCCGCTCGGAGCCCTCGCTGACGGTCTGCTGCAACTGCTCGACGGAGACGCCGTGGGCGGCGAAGGTGTGGGCGATCTGCTCGAGCACGCCCGGCTCGTCTTCGACCTCGAGCGTGATGGCGTACCGCGTGGTGATGCGGCCGATCTCGAGCACCGGCAGTTCGGCATGCGTCGACTCGGCCGTGCCGGGGCCGCCGATGACGTGTCGGCGGGCGATCGCCACGAGGTCGCCGAGCACGGCGGAGGCGGTCGGCACTCCCCCGGCGCCCGCGCCGTAGAACATGAGGGGGCCGGCAGCGGATGCCTCGACGAACACGGCGTTGTTCGCGCCGTGCACGGCGGCCAGGGGGTGGCTTCGGGGCACGAGCGCTGGGTACACGCGTGCCGAGACGCCCTCTTCGCCGGTCTCGGCGTCGGTCAGCCGCTCGCAGATGGCGAGGAGCTTCACGACGTAGCCGGCGCGGCGCGCGGAGTCGACCTGCTCGGCGGAGACGCCCGTGATGCCCTCGCGGTGCACGGCCTCGACGGGAACGCTCGTGTGGAACGCGAGGCTCGCGAGGATCGCCGCTTTCTGCGCCGCGTCGTAGCCGCCGATGTCGGCGGTCGGGTCGGCCTCGGCGTAGCCGAGTTCCGTCGCGGTGGCCAGGGCGTCCTCGAGCGAGGCGCCCGTCTGGTCCATGCGGTCGAGGATGAAGTTCGTCGTGCCGTTCACGATGCCGAGGATGCGGTCGACGCGGTCGCCCGCGAGGCTGTCGCGGAGGGGCCGGATGATCGGGATGGCTCCGGCGACGGCGGCTTCGTACGAGAGCTGCGCGCCCACCTGCTCCGCGGCGGCGAAGAGCTCGGGGCCGTGGCTGGCGAGCAGCGCCTTGTTGCCCGTGACGACGTCGGCGCCCGACGCGATCGCCTGCAGCACGAGCGTGCGGGCCGGCTCGATGCCGCCCATGAGCTCGATGACGATGTCCGAGCCGAGGATGAGCGCGTCGGCGTCGGTCGTCAGGAGCTCGCGAGGCAGCTCGGCGTCGCGCTTGGCGTCGAGGTCGCGCACGGCGATGCCGACGAGCTCGATGCGGGCGCCGATGCGCTGGGCGAGCTCGTCGGAGTGCTCGAGCAGGAGGCGAGCCACCTGGGAGCCGACGGAGCCCGCTCCGAGCAGGCCCACTCGGATGGAGCGGTACTCGATCATGCAGGGTTCCCTTCGATGGCGCGGTCGTTGGCGGCGGATGCCTCGAGGCCGGCGTCGCGGGCCAGCAGCTGCGCCTCGGTCTCGCCGTGCACGATGACGCGCGCTTCGCCGTCGCGCACCGCGACGACGGGCGGCCGCGGCACGTGATTGTAGTTCGAGGCGAGCGACCAGCAGTAGGCGCCGGTGGCGGGCACGGCGAGGAGGTCGCCAGGGGCGACGTCGCCCGGCAGGAATTCGGCGTCGACGACGATGTCGCCCGATTCGCAGTGCTTGCCGGCGACGCGCACGAGCGCCGGGGCCGCGTCGGAGACGCGGGAGGCGATGCGCGCCGAGTAGTCGGCGCCGTAGAGCGCGGTGCGCGCGTTGTCGCTCATGCCGCCGTCGACGGAGACGTAGTGGCGCACGCCGCCCTCGATCGGCACGGGCTTGATCGTGCCGACCGTGTAGAGCGTGACCCCTGCGGGCCCGATGATCGAACGCCCGGGTTCGAAGGCGAGCTTCGGCACCGGCACGCCGTGCTCGCGGCATCCGTTCGCGACGGCCGCGGCGATGCCCTGCGCGATCTCCTCGATCGACGCGGGCTCGTCGGCGGCGGTGTAGGCGATGCCGAAGCCGCCGCCGAGGTTCAGCTCGGGCACCGGGGCCGCCTTCGCGAGCTCGGCGTGGACGCCGAGCAGTCGCTCAGCTGATTCGGCGAAGCCGGCGGCGTCGAAGATCTGGGAGCCGATGTGGCAGTGCAGTCCGAGGAAGGCGAGCGAGGCGTGCGAGCGGATGCGGGCGCCGAGCTCGACCGCGCGGTCGAGCGGCACGCCGAACTTCTGGTCTTCGTGGGCCGTCGCGAGGAACTCGTGCGTCGAGGCGTGCACGCCGCTGTTGACGCGGAGTCGCACGGGCTGCACGCGTCCGGCGCGCGCTGCCGCCTGCGCCACCCGCTCGATCTCGATCTCGCTGTCGATGACGATGGCGCCGACGCCCGCGGCGACGCCGCGCTCGATCTCGGCAATCGACTTGTTGTTTCCGTGGAAGCCGATGCGGGCCGGGTCGGCGCCCGCCGCGAGCGCGACGGCGAGTTCGCCGCCGGTGCACACGTCGACGGCGAGGCCCTCGTCGGTCACCCAGCGCACGATCGCGCCGGAGAGGAACGCCTTGCCCGCGTAATAGACCGTCACAGTCGTGCCGATGGACGCCGCGGCGGCGTCGAAGGCGCGCTTCATGCGTGCCGCTCGGGCTCGGGCGTCGGTCTCGTCGACGACGTAGAGCGGGGTTCCGTACTCCGCGACGAGCGACGCGGCGTTGCGGCCGGCGATCACGAGCCGGCCCGCCTCATCGCGCGCGGCGGTCGACGGCCAGACGAGCGGCGCGAGCGCGTTGGCGTCGCCCGGCACGGTGAGCCATCCGGGGACGGATGCGGTGGATGCCACGGGGGAACCTCACGGACGGAAGACGATTGCATGGATCGCTCGCGGCGAGCGAACCCGGATCGGTTCCTGAAGCCTGCTGTGCGCGCTGCCTTGTGGGCGGCGTACCGCGAGTCTACCGAGGCCTGCATGCCGAGCCGAATCGGGCCCCGGCACGGGCTGTGCTACCCGCAGGAGCCCGTCTGCTCGAGGCTCGCGGCGTCGAGCACGAGGCCGTCGGCTCGGAGCCGCACGGCTGCGGCAACGGGCGCCACCGCGATCGACTCGAGCTTCACACCCTCTGGCAGCCGGTCGGCGATGCAGATCTCGAGCGGGTCGCCGCCGAGGAGCCGCTCGACGATGCCCGACACGTCGATCGCCGCGCCGACGGCGCCGACCTCGACGGCCTCGGGCTCGAGCAGCACCGAGTCGCCCGCGGCGACGGGCGTCGCCGTCACCTGGTAGGTGATCGGCAGGCCGAAGATCTCGATGCTCCCCTCGTAGCCGACCGTGCCGTCGCCGAGCGTGACCCCGGTCGGGGCGCCCGCGACGGTGATGAGGTGGTTCACCGCGTCGGCGTCGGCGGTGATCGTCGCGGTCAGCCGATCGACGGGCGACGCGAGATCGACCGGCACGCCCTCGGCGACGACCGAGACGGCGAGGGGCGCGCCCTCGACGGTCAGTTCGGGCGCATCGAGCTCGACGTGCTCCATCGTGCCCGAGAGGTACTGGGCGATCACCGAGAAGCCGCCGATCGTCACGTCGACGTCTCCGTCGACACCCTCGGGCAGGTTGGACCGGATCTCCTCGGCCACCCGCTGCTCCGCGATGCCGCGCACCACGAACTCGGCCACGACGACGAGCGCCACGATCACCGCGAGCACGACGCCGACGACGATCCAGATGCGGGCCGCACGGCCGAGCCGTCGGCGCTCGCGGGGTTCTGAGGCGTCCGCCGCCGAGGCTCCTGCGACCGCTGCTCCGGCCGCTGCACCGCCGGCCAGGGCGCCGCCGGCCGCGTACGGCTCGATCACCTCGGTCGGCCGCTCGTCCGCGACATCCGTCTCGATGACCGCCGTGGCCGCGAGCGCGTCGTCACCGGTCTCGATCACAGCCGTCGGCTGCGCATCGTCGGCCCCCACACCGTCGGCCCCGGCCGGGTCGTCGAGCGGCCTCGGCGTCTCAGTCGTCTCGCCCGGGTCGTGCTCGTCGCCGTGCTGCGCCATCGGGGGCCTCTCGGATCGGGTCGTGGGTCACATGCGCTCGGGCGCCGACACGCCGAGCAGTTCGAGGCCGTTGCGGATGACCTGACCCGTCGCGTCGTTCAGCCAGAGCCTCGTGCGGTGCAGTTCGCCGATCGGCTCCTCGCCGAGCGGCAGCACCCGGCAGTTGTCGTACCAGCGGTGGTAGAGCCCCGCGAGCTCCTCGATGTAGCGGGCCACGCGATGCGGTTCGCGCAGCTCGGCCGCCTGGGCGACGACGCGCGGGAACTCCTGCAGCGCGCCGAGGAGCGCCGACTCCGTCTCGTGGGTCAGGAGCTCGGGCGCGAACGACGACCGGTCGAGCCCGACGGATGCCGCGTTGCGGTCGACCGCGCACGTGCGGGCGTGCGCGTACTGCACGTAGAAGACCGGGTTGTCGTTCGTGCGGCGCTGCAGGATCTCGGGGTCGATCGTGAGGGGCGAATCGGCCGGGTAGCGGCCGAGCGTGTAACGCAGCGCGTCGGTGCCGAGCCAGGCCTGCAGGTCGTCGAGCTCGATGATGTTGCCGGCGCGCTTGGAGAGCTTGGCGCCGTTGATCGAGACGAGCTGGCCGATGAGCACCTCGATGTCGCGCTGGGGGTCGTCGCCCGCCGCGCCGGCGAGCGCCTTGAGACGGTGCACGTAGCCGTGGTGGTCGGCGCCGAGCAGGTAGATCTTGTGCGCGAAGCCCCGATCGCTCTTGTCGAGGTAGTAGGCGGCATCGGCGGCGAAGTACGTGTAGACGCCGTTGGCGCGGCGGATGACCCGGTCTTTGTCGTCACCGAAGTCGGTCGTGCGCACCCAGACGGCGCCGTCGAATTCGAAGACGTGGCCCTGGGCGCGCAGTCGCTCGACCGCGGTGTCGGTGTCGGAGAGGCCGTCGTCGCCCTTGCGGTGGAGGCGCCGTTCGCTCGTCCACACGTCGAAGTGCACGTTGAAGCGGGCGAGCGAGGCGCGGATCTCGGCGAGCTGCAGTTCATAGGCGATCTCGGTCGCGGTGTGCAGCGCCACCGCGTGATCGAGTTCGAGGAGCTTCGGCTCCCGCTCGAGCACCTGGCGCGCGAGCTCGCCGATGTAGGCGCCCGGGTAGCCGCCCTCGGGGGTCGGCTCCCCCTTCGCCGCGGCGAGCACCGAGGCGCCGAACGTCTCCATCTGGTTGCCGGCGTCGTTGATGTAGTACTCGTTGGCGACCTCTGCGCCGGCTGCGCGCAGCACCCGGCCGATCGAATCGCCGAGCGCCGCCCAGCGGGTGTGGCCGATGTGCAGGGGCCCCGTGGGGTTCGCCGAGACGAACTCGAGGTTGATGACGCTGCCGGCGAGGGTCTCGCTCGTGCCGTAGCCCTGTCCCGCCTCGACGATGGTCTTCGCGAGCGCACCGGCGGCCGCGGCGTCGAGCCGCACGTTGATGAAGCCCGGGCCCGCCACCTCGGCGCTCGCGACGCCGTCGACGCCGGCGAGGCCCGCCGCGAGTTCGGTCGCGAGTTCACGCGGGTTGACGCCGAGCGGCTTCGCGACGCGCATCGCGATGTTCGAGGCCCAGTCGCCGTGCTCGCGGTTCTTCGGGCGCTCGAGCGCGACATCGTTCGCGGTGAGGTCGAACGCGACCTCGTCGCCCGCAGCGCGACGTCGCTCGACGATGGCGAGGACGAGGGCGTACAGGGCGTGCGAAAGATCGGCGGGAGTCACCCGCAAATCCTACCCGCCGCCATTGATAAGGTTCGTCACATGCTGCGCTCGCACCGTCTGTCCCGCACCCGTCCCGCCGTCGTCGCAGTCGCGCTCGCGGCATCCGTGATGCTGCTGAGCGGATGCACCGGCGACGCCGCCGAACCTGACAAGACGACCGCCCCGCCGACGGCGAGCGAGACGCCGGACTCGTCCTCGTCACCGGTGCCCACCGAGACCGCCGAGCCCGCGGTGCCCTTCGCGATCGAGTGCGACGCGCTGCTCACGCCCGATCAGGTGTACGCCTTCAACCCGAACTTCGGCACCGCCCCCGACTTCGAGCCCTCGGGCGAGCACATGGCCTCCGTGGTCGACGAGGCCGGCACCGCGTGCGGCTGGATGAACCAGACGAGCGGAGAGATCATCGAGGTCGGCGTCGCGACGCCGCCGCCCGCGGCCCTGCTCGCGCACCAGAGCGACGCCGCGATGGAATCGACCCCCGTGCCCACCTACGGCACCCCGCCCACGCTCGAGGGCTACTTCACCCAGGCCGCCGGCAGCGGCGAGGTGCAGGTCTTCAGCGGCCCGTACTGGATCGTGATCCGCTCGGCCGCGCTCTTCGAACCCGGCGACGCCGGCCAACTGGTCGCCGACGTGCTCGCCAACCTCCCCGCCGCCTGACGTACGCGCGACGACGATGAGATCAGCTCAGGGCACCCCCTCGTGGCTCGGCGCGGTCAACGACCGCGTCGGGCTCTCGGCGCTGCTCGACCACGGGCCGCTCACCCGCAACCGCATCTGCGAGCTCGTCGGCGTCTCCAAGCCCACGGCGTCGATGATGATGACCCGCCTGATCGCCGCCGGCGTCGTCGAGGAGCGCGGCCAGGTCGCCGGCAACCCCGGCCGCAGCGCCACCCTGTATGCCGCGCGCACCGATCGCCCCCTCGGCGTCGTCATCGCGATCGAGGCCGACGAACTCCGCGCCTCGGTCGTGGATGCGGCCGGCGGCGAGCGGCCGGTCGTGCGCACCCCTCTCTCCCGCGACCCGGCCGACCGCGACGCGGTGCGCGAGGTCGCCGCCGCGATCCGCGACGCGAGCGAGGCCGCTGGCACCGACCCCTCGGTCGTGCACACCGTCTGCATCGGCACGGCCGGCTACGTCGACCCGGGCGAGGAGGGCACGCTGTTCAGCGAGACGCTCCCCGGCTGGCCGATCAGCGGCCTCCGGCACGCGCTCGAGGCCGAGCTCGGCGTCTCGGTGTTCGTCGAGAACGACGTGAACCTCGCGGCGATCGCCGAGCGCGAGTCGGGTGCGGGCGAGGGTCGCGACGTCTTCGCCCTGCTCTGGCTCGGCAACGGCGTCGGCGCGTCGTTCGACGTCGCGGGCGACCTGCACCGCGGCAGCTTCGGCGGCGCGGGCGAGATCGGCTTCCTCCCGCTGTCGGCCGCGGCCCAGGCGCTCGACGAGCACGCCGTCACGAGTCAAGACCTCGCGGGCGCCGTGGCCGTGCGCCGCATCGCGGCCGCCCACGGGCTCGACGACACCGACCACCGTTCGGCGCTCGACGCGATCGCCGCGAGCCCCGAGCGGGCGGCCATCGTCGAGGAGATCGGCGAGCGCGTGGCGCACATCTCGCTGCCGCTGCTCGCAACCCTCGACCCGGGCCGACTCGTGCTCGCGGGCCCCACCGCGATCGTCGGCGGCCAGCCCCTCGCCGAAGCCGTCGAGCGCGGCATCCGGAGCATCAGCCGGTGGTATCCCGAGGTCGTCGCGACGAGCATCGACCACGACCCCGTGCTGCACGGGGCGCGTGCGTTCCTGACGGCGAAGGTGCGCGACGACCTGCTCGGAACGGTCGCCCGTCTCAGCCTCTCCTGAGGTCGTTCGCAGCCCGCCGGCGAGTCCGAGGGTGGTGTGCGAAAGTGGTAGTGTCTCTAGCTGTGCGCCTCCGTAGCTCAGGGGATAGAGCGCCGGTTTCCGGTACCGTAGGTCGGGGGTTCGAATCCCTCCGGGGGCACGACAGAAAGACACCCGGTCAGATGTATTCCAATCCGACCGGGTGTTCTTGTATCTCGAAGCACGAACCGTATGGTTGAGGCTATTCCTCGACTCGTACTGCGGTCGGCCACATCGGTTCTGACGCGACCTGCTCGACATCACGCATGACACGGAGGATGTTCTCGCCGGCAATACGCACCAGGTCCGACCTCGACCAATTCCGGTTCGCCAACTCTGCGAAGAGGTACGGGTAGCGGCTCACGTTCTCAAGTCCCCGCGGAAATTCGTCGGTACCGTCGTAATCTCCGCTGACTCCGAGATGGTCGATCCCGACCTGCTCGCGGGCCGCATCGAAATGGTCGGCGACCTGGGCGAGCGTGGCAGATGGCCTCGGATTCTTCGCATCCCATTCCAGCAGCGACGCCCGTTGCTCATCGGAGATGGGCAGAGTGCGGAGTGCCCGCTCCCGAGCGTTCCTGGCCAAGGTCTCGTGTGGCGATTCAGCGGGCATCGGGGCGCTGGGATAGTGCGGTTTCGTACCAAGGACGTTTCCGTCGTTGCCGGGCTCGATGCCGAGACTGGTGCATGCCTCGCGGCGGTCGAGATCCCACTGCGCCACCTCGGAGGAGACGAACTCGGGAACGAAAGTGCACTGCAGCACGCCTCCGTTCGCAACGAGACGCGAAAGCACACGGTCGGAGACATTTCGAGGGTGATCCGTCAGCCGGCGAAGCGATGAGTGCGAGAAGATGACGGGGGCCTCGGCGACTCGGAGAGCGTCGAGCTGCGTCGACTCCGCGGTGTGAGAGAGGTCGACGATGAGACCGATTCGGTTCATTTCACGCAGGATCGCCTCACCCTGCAGGCTGAGCCCGGCACCTGGATCCATTCCGGTCGCCGACGCTGCCCAGTCGGTGTCGTCGTTGTGAGTGAGTGTGAGATATCGCACGCCGAGCCTGGCGAACATGCGGAGCACCCCAAGCGAGCCTGCAATGGAGTGCCCTCCCTCGATGCCGATGAGGGACGCGATGCGGCCCCGAGCGAACTGCTCGGTCGCCCCATCGGCGGTGAACGAGATCCCGATCTCGTCGGGGTACCGGGAGGCGAGACGGTAGACAGCGTCGATCTGTTCGAGCGTCGCCGCGGCGGCAGCATCTTCGTCGAGGTGCGACGGAACCCAGACCGACCAGAACTGCCCGCCCACCATCCCCCGGCGAAGCCTCACCAGGTCGGTGTGCACGTCCTGGCGTTCATCGTCCAATCGTTCGACGGAATATCCCGCGACCTTCCTCAGCCTCGACGGGAGGTCGTTGTGACCGTCGATGAGCATCGACTCGGTGAGCAACTCCGACACCCATGCAAGGACGTCCCGGGTTCCGTGTTGATTCATCAGCCCGGGAGCCTTCCCAGGCCATCGACCACCGGAATCGCCGAGAGGAGCCGTTGAGTGTACGGGTCTTGCGGGTGCTCCCAAATTTCCGCCACTGGACCACGTTCCACTATTCGACCTCGCTGCATGACCGCCGCCTGATCGGCGACGACTCGCACCACCGCGAGGTCGTGCGAGATGAAGAGCAGCGCGGCATCGCTTTCGAACGCCAGCTTCCTCATCAGGAGAGCGATCTTCGACTGGAGCGAGGCATCGAGGGACGCGATCGGCTCATCGCCGATGAGCAGGTCGGGGCCCGCCGCAATCGCTCGGGCGATGGCGATCCTTTGACGTTGCCCTCCAGAGAACTCGTGCGGAAACCTGGTCGCCGCAGATCGCTCGAGTTCTACCTCTTCCAGGAGCTCGGTAACACTCCAGCGCTCGGCTTTGGGGCTCGCCCTGATCCCGTCTTCGATCTGACTCGCCACTGTTCTCCTGGGATTCAAGGAGGCGTAGGGGTTCTGGAACACCATTTGGATGCCCATGAGATGAGGTGGCCGGCGTCGATTCTTGAGGGGCTTCACCTGATTTCCATTGAACAGGATCTGCCCTGATTCCGATCGCTCCAGTCCGCAGACTGCGCGGGCAAGTGTTGACTTTCCGCACCCCGACTCACCGACGAGGCCGAGCACTTCGCCTCGTTCGAGCGAGAAGGAGACGTCGTTCGCTGCAACGATCCTCTCCAGCCCCGGTCGTCGATACGTGATGGTGAGGCCCTGAACAGACAACAACGGGGTACTCATTTCGCCTCGAATCGGGTCGCAGTCGAAGTCTGTGCCGGGGAGTCGACGGTTGGAGAGACAACCGATGGCAGCGATTCGATGAGTGCTCGTGTGTATGGTTCCTGGGGCGAAGTGATCACGTCGAATCGGGTCCCGGATTCCACGATCTTGCCGTGTCTCATCACGATGAGGGTGTCGGCGACAGCCGACATGACTCCGAGGTCATGACTCACCAGCAGGATCGCGAGGCCGAACTCATCGCAGAGCCCCCGCAGGAGTCGGAGGATCCCTGCCTGTACCGTGACATCGAGTGCCGTCGTCGGCTCGTCTGCGATCAGGACCTTCGGGTTGCAGATCATCGCAGACGCAATGGCGATCCTCTGGAGCTGACCGCCGGAGAACTGATGCGGGTACTTTCTGAGTGCCGAACTGGGGTCGGGAACCTGCAGCGAACCCAGCAGCGAGATCGCCCGCGTTCTCGCCGCGCGTCGGGAGACACCCTCGTGGAAGCGGAGATGATCGGTGAGCTGCGACTCGATTCGGAGCATCGGGTGCAGCGACGCCGTCGGATCCTGGAAGATCATCGCGATGTCTTTCCCGCGATGGCCATTCATCTCCCGTTCGGAGAGGTCGAGCAGGTTGCGGCCCTCGAACGCGATCGACCCGCCGCGCCGGCCCTGTTTGGGGTGGAGCCCGCAGATGGACATCCCGGTCATGGTCTTTCCTGATCCGGATTCGCCCGCGAGACCGGTGATCTGGCCGGCCGGAATGTCGAAACTGATGTCCCGGATGATCTGCGTCTCGCCGACTTCCAGGGTCAGGTTCCTCACGGCGATTCCGTTGCTCATAGCCGACCTCCCTTGACTTGCTTGGCAGTGGACGGATCGAGGGAATCACGGAGTGAATCTCCGATGAGATTGAATGCGACCACCACGGTGAGGATCGCGAGCCCCGGATACAACGAGATCCACCATGACGAGAAGTGATGCACGCCCTCTGAAACGGCGGCGCCCCAATCGGGAAGTGGCGGGATCGCGCCGAGACCCAGGAACGACAGGCCCGCGAGTTCGAGCACCGCTGTGCCGACGTTCAAGGATCCGAGCACCAGCAAGGGCGAGGTGACGTTCGGCATGACATCCCGTCGCAACGAGGTGAGCGGGCCTGCGCCGAGGAGTCGCCCCGCGACCACGTAGTCGTTCTTCCGTGCGACGATCACGAGCGAACGTGCGACCCTCGCATAACTCGGCCACGAGACGAACACCAACGCGATGAATGCATTCGTCAGGCTCGGGCCGAGTGCAGCGGCGATCACCATGGCCAGGATGATCGAGGGGAATGCGAACACGACGTCCGTGATCCTCATCAGGATCTCGTCCACCGCTTTGCCGAAGTAACCGGCTATGGCTCCGATGGTGGATCCGATCACCATGGAACTGGCGACGATGAGAAAAGCCAGGGGCATCGAGGTCCGAGCACCGAACATCACCCGTGACAGTACATCTCTGCCGATGGCGTCGGTCCCCATCAGGTTCGTTGCATCCGGCGGCTGAAGCCGTGGGAAATCGTCGGCGAGCGGGTCGAAGGGTGCGAGCCACGGTGCCGCGACTGCGATGAACGCCCAGATGAGAACGATCCCGACACCGACGTACCCCAGGGGCGAGCGTAGGGCTGCCGGAACCCGGAACGATCGGCGAGACGCGACGAGCGCTTGCGTGTCGACCGTCATGACACCCTCGCTCTCGGGTCGACGACACCGTAGATGAGGTCGACGATCAGATTGACGCAGATGTAGGTGATCCCGACGAGCAGCCCGACGCCCATGACCACGGGAAGATCGAGCCTGGTGGCGGCGTTGTACGCCAACTCGCCGATGCCGTGCCACGCGAAGACCTGCTCGGTGAGCACGGCGCCGGCCAGCAGCGAACCGAATGCGATGCCGGTGACCGCGATGATCGGAACGGATGCCCCCCGGAGGACGTACTTCAAGATGACCGTGCGCGCCGGCAGGCCCTTCGCGCTCGCCGCCTTGATGTACTCCAGATTGAGCACCTCGAGAACCGAAGATCTCGAGAAGCGGGTGAGCAGGCCTATCGCGCCGAGCGCGAGCACCGAAGCCGGCATGACGAGGTGCAGGGCGGCGTCTCCGAACGTCGTCCACTGCCCGGCAAATGCCGAGTCGACCGTGTAGAACCCGGTGACATTCGGTGGCGGAATGGTCAGCGGAGAGAGCCGCCCCGATCCGGGCAGGAGTCGAAGCTGAGAATAGAAGAAGAAATAGACGAGGATCGCCAACCAGAAGGTCGGCACCGAGATGCCCACAAGGCTGACCACCCGGATCAGGTGATCGATGGCACGGCCTCGTCGGAGCGCAGCCCAGAGCCCGAGTGCCACGCCGATGACAATGGCTACGAGTATCGCCGCGATGGCAAGCTCCGCAGTGGCCGGAAACGCCGACGCCAGTTCTTCGGCGACCGGCGTCTTCGTCTGCGTCGATACACCCAGGTCACCCTGGAACAGGTTCGTCATGTACGTGACGTACTGCACGGGCAGCGGCTGGTCCAGGCCCATGTCTTCGCGGAACTGCTCGACGATCGCCGGGTTGTTCGATGCCTGCTCCCCGAGCGCCGCTTGCACTGGATCCCCCGGCACGAGGTTCGCCAACGCGAAGGTGATGAGCGTCACCCCGAAGGCGAGAATCACGGCCATGAACAGTCGCAGTGAGACGTACCGAGCAAGCGGCGGCATATGCCGCTTGCTCGGTGAGGTCCCGCGTTCACGATCCTCCTGAGCGATCAACATCTCAGGCGGTGGTGGCGTCAGAGCCTTCGGGTCGGTTCGGAGCTCGGTGTCACTCATACCGAATGCTTGCGAGATCTACCGTCCAGACGAGGTTCGAGTCGACCGAGGCGATGGACTTCGCGGTAACGATGTGCAGAGCCGGCTGAAGCAGCGGGATGAACGGTCCCTCCTCGTTGAGTGCTACCTGAAGGTTCTGAAATGCGGTGTTCCGCTCGTCTACACCCGAGGCTGCGACGGCTTCGGCACGGAGCGCATCGAGGTTCGCTGAGGCACCCGTTTCCCACATCGCCCGCGAGCCGACGTTCTCCCCCGGAAGGAAGACGAAGTAGTTCGACGGGTCCGGGAAGTCCGCTCCCCAGGACCAGATGCCCATCGCCTCTCCGCCGCTGCGGTAGTTGTCGAGTTCGGTCGCCTCCGGGGCAGGAGCAAGGGCGACATCGATGCCGACGGCCTTGAGATCGGACTGGACGCTGAGCGCGATGGGCTCCAGTGCGATCCCTGCCACGGTCGTGTCATTCGCGTAGTGAAGTACGACTTCCTCACCTGAATAGTCCGATGCTGCGAGGAGTTCTTCGGCAGCACCCTGGTCGAAGCTGTTGCCCTGCTCGACGGGAAGTGCGCCGAGGAGGCTGGTCGGAACGAGGCCACCGGGACGCTCTGCACCTTCGCCACCCAGGGCGAGGATCTTGTCGTAGTCGATTGCGGACTTGACGGCAGCGGCGAACTTCGGGTCGGATGTCGCGGTGCTGACTGCTGAGTCCTGATTCATCATCATGTACACCGTGTACCGCGACGCGGCGGTCTCGACATTGAGTTCGTCGGTATCGAGCTCGGCGACCTGGTCGGGATTCAAGTCGATCGCCACTTGCGATTCACCTGACTGCACGTTCAGCTTCTGCGTCTCGCCGCTCACGTTGCGCAAGACGATGCGAGAGCTGCCGGGCGCTTCCCCCTGGAATTCCGGGTTGGCCGTGAGCACGATCTGAGACGTTGCGTCGAAACTCTCGAGTACATAGGGGCCGGATCCGGCCGATGTCTCGTTGAGGAACGTCTCTGCCGTGTCATCCGACTCGGCGGAGCCGCCGTTCCCTTGCAGCACCTTCGAGTTCACGATTCCGAGGCTGGGGTTCGGCAAGAGGTACACGAGCGTCGGGTTCGGCTCCTCCGACGTCAGCGTCAACGTGTCGTCCGACGTCTTCTCGACCTCGACCCCGTCCAGCATGAACGACGGGTTTCCCGCGATCTGCTTCACACGATTCAGCGAGAACACTGCGTCGTCCACCGTCACCGGCGTCCCGTCCGAGAACGTTGAACCACCCTTCATCGTGAGAGTGACGACGCGATCCTCATCAGACAGCTCATAGCTGGCGAGCCCGTCGATCGGTGCAGACACATCATCGCCGTCGAAAGTCAGCAGGGTTTCGTACAGTACGTGATTCACGATCGAGCCCGTCGGCTCGAATGATCGCGCGGGGTCCAGCGTCTTGATGTCGAAGGAAGTATCGACGACGACGGCATCTGTTTGCGAACTCTCGCCCCGGTCGGCATCGGCAGCACAGCCGATCAGCGTCGAGGAGAGGAGGATTGCCATCGCAGCAATTCCTATACGGGTGGTTTTCATCGTTTGCTCTCTTCTGTGATTTGGAGAGCCAGCGTTGCTCAAGCAGACACACCTTCGATTCCCTGGTGACGCTGCTGGTTCTCCCATTGTTTGGACGTGGTCCCTTGGCAACCCCTCGAGATCAGGGGCGCTCCCGCTCCCTATGGAGCCTCCGGAAATCGAACCGGAGAATGGAGTGAGAGGAGGTCGTCGTAGGTCTCGCGCCGCACAGCAAGACGTGACTCGCCATCCTCGACGAAGACGACTGCGGGCCTGAGCGCGCCGTTGTAGTTGTTGGTCATGCTGTAGGAGTAGGCGCCCGTCGTCGACATGGCCACCAAGTCGTTCACCCTGGCGACCGGCAGATCCAGTCCGTCCACCAGCAGATCTCCCGACTCGCACTGGCGGCCGACGAGTTGTACCGATTCCACCCAGGCTTCGTTCATGCGGTTGCCCAGAACTGCTTCGAAGCGTTGCCCGGTGAGGGCCACGTCGAGCTGATCTGCCATGCCGCCGTCGACAGCGACGAATATCTTGCCTGTGCGCTTCACCGAAGTCACTCGGTACAACGTAACCCCGGCACGCGCGACCAGTGAACGACCGGGCTCGATGATGAGCTTGGCATCGGCAGGCAGATGATCCCGGGCGGCCGAGACGATCGCATCGAGGTACTCGTCGACCGACGGAGCGTCATCCTCGTAGGTGTACTTCACCCCGAGGCCGCCACCCACATCGTAGATCGAGAACTCGCCCGCGCTCGAGATCTTCTTCACCGCCTCGGCGAACTGCTCCGTATTCAGGATCTGCGAGCCGATGTGCAGGTGGACGCCCTCGAATTCCATCAGAGGGTGCGCCTGCATTCGCCGGATCGCGACGAGCGCCTGATCCATCGGCAAGCCGAACTTCGAGTCGAGGCCCCCGGTGGCCTGCGAGGCATGCGTCACGGCATCCACGCCCGGGATGATTCGCAACAACAGCCGTTGGGAGCGAGTGAGGAGGCGCTCCAGGCGATCCAGCTCGTCTTCATTGTCGACGATGATCGTGCCGATTCCCGCGTCGAGCGCCATGCGCAGTTCTGCGTCGGTCTTCGCATTGCCGTGGAAGTACAGCCGTTCGGGCGCAACGCCCGCCGCCAAGGCGAGTTGCAGCTCGCCACCGCCCGCAACGTCGACGGAGATGCCCTCCTCTTGCGCGACCCGGTACATCGCGACGATCGGGAGCGACTTCGAGGCGAACAGCACCTCGGAATTCGGCCAGCGCCGGCGCAGTCCAACGGCGAAGCGCTGTATCTGGCGACGAAGCCCGGCCTCGTCGATGATGTGCAGCGGGGTGCCATGCTCCGACGCGAGCTCAGCGACCGAAACACCACCGATCTTCAGGACTCCGTCGTCGTTCACCCCGGACTCCTCGGGGAGGACCTCCCAGAGTGCGCCCAACCGGGTGCCCGCGATCTCGGGTTTCGATCCCACGGTCTCCGTCGTCATACCACTCCAATCGATCCACTGCTCCGGCAGTCTAGGTCGGAAACAGCGGTCAAAATTTGTAGTTTCGATATAGATTAGCGAGATGGATGTCGTTGTTTCTCCAAATCCTTCGGGCATCGAGCTCCGTGAACTCCTCGCCGAACTCGGCCCCCAGACCGCAACGCTGATCGGAGACGCCGACGCGACACGGCGCGTGCTGGGAGCCGAGTTCCATGACGCGCTCGATGAACTGCGAGATGAACCCGACAGACTGCTGCTCGCACCCTCGGCTTCTGAGATCTCGCCCCAGAGCCTGACCGATCTCGCGACCATGGCGAAGCGGTCCCACTACTCGGCGATCGCGATCAAGTGCCACGACGGCGAGGCCCCCCTGCTCGCCGAGGTAGCCGAGACATGCAGCATTCCTTTCATCCGGGTCTCGGAGCATGTGAGCTGGAGGGTGTTCGATGCGTTGGTCGCCCGGTTGCTCGGCGAGCGGGGCCACAGCGATGACACCCACTTCCATCGCGGTGCCGAGCCGCTCTTCGCCCTCGCGAACGAGCTCGCCGGGTTCTTCGGCGGTTCCGTGGCGTTCGAAGACCTCGGCCGACGCGTCCTCGCCTATTCCTCGGTGCCCGACCAGCTGATCGATTCGCTGCGGACGCGCGGCATCCTGAATCGCCTCGTGCCGCATTCCCCGTTCAACGACGACCAATATCGCACCGTTCTGCGCTCGGAGGCACCGATCAAGTACCCGAGACTCGCTGACGAAGAGCCGCGTGTCGCCTTCGCCATCAGAGCCGGCGCACTGCCGCTGGGAACGGTTTGGGCGATCGATGCCTCGGGCAACCCCGACCTCACCCCCGAGCAGGATCGGCGCATCCGCGCAGCAGCTGAAGTCGCCGCTGGGCACATGCTCGATGACATCCGCGTGCGAAGCGCCGGCCAGATGCCGCGTGAGGATCGCCTGCGCACTCTTCTCACGGGCCAGGGTGTCGTTGGAACGGAGTTGGCTGAGCTCGGCATCTCGGAGGAACGGGGGGCAGCACTCCTCGTCTTCGAGGCGGCCGATGGCGACCACGCGACGACGCTCGCCCAATTGCGCTTGACTGTTCAGCGGCATCTGTCCCTGTACCGAGAGGAGGCGGTCACAGTGGCGCAATCCGGGCGTGTCTACGCGCTCTTCTCCGGCGCTTCCGCGGAGTTCGCCGAATCACTTGCCGAGCCGCTCCTCCCGATCCTCGACCGGCTGATCATGCCCGGCACAGTCGTCGCGTCTCCGGGTGCCGCGCACTATGCGGCAGGCATCGCACCGCTTCGAGAACTCGCCGACCGGCTGCTCAGCACCGTCAAGGAACACGCGGTGCCACAGCGCATTCTCTCCGTGAAGAAATTGCGGCCGCTGCTCATCTTCGAACGAGTGTCACGGCTCCTTGCGGAGCAACCAGAACTCCGCTCGGACGCCGTCACGGAGATGAATGAGTCAGACCCGGCAGTGGCCGAGACGTTGCTCACCTGGTGCGGGAGCTTCGGCAACGTCGCCCAGGCGGCGAGGTCGCTCGGCATCCACGAGAACACCGTCAGGTACCGTCTGCGCTGCGCGGAGGAGCGCTACGGTGTCGATCTCTCCGATCCCGAAACCCTGCTCGTCATCTGGTTGCAATTGCGTTCGCAGTGGTTTGCAGAGCGGCGCGCGTCCGACCGTTCCGCGCCATCACCATCGCCGAGAGGGTGACGATCGCCCTCGGGCCGGCCACCGGCCGAGGCTTCGACCGTTTGCAGGTCCTCACCTTGCCGGTTTCATCGAGGAGGTACGCGGCCTCTCGATGGACGACGTACGCGACCTCCCCATAGACTCGAATCCGTCCGCTTGGACGGGGGAAAGGCACTGGTGCATGCGCGCAGTACGCAAGTGGTCCGCGACTCTCGCGATCGTCGCAGGGGTGGTGATCGGAACCGGCGCGACGGGGCTCGCCTGGGCTGAAGACCCCGTCACGTTCACGACCTCCCCCGTCATCGACACGGCCGGTGCGCTCGGCGGCGAGACCGACGGCGTCGTCGCAGCGCTCGACGCCGCGGCCGAGCGCAGTGGGCGCCAGCTCTTCGTCGCCTACGTCGACGAGTTCACGAACCCGGCTTCGGCGGCCGACTGGGCCGACGAGACGGCGATCGCCAACAACATGGGCAGTGAGGACTACCTGCTCGCCGTGGCCGTCGACGGTCGCGCCTACTACCTCTCGGCGGCGAGCGACGCCTCGATCTCCGCTGAAGAGCTCGACCGCATCAGTCTCGAGGTCATCGAGCCGAACCTCCGCGACGAGGACTGGGCGGGCGCCGCGGTCGCGGGTGCGAATGCGATCGCCGACGGTTCGGCAGGCGGAGGAGGAGGCGCCGGAGGCGCCGGCTGGGGCTTCGTCTGGTTCATCGTGATCGCCGCGATCGTCGTCGTGATCATCGCGATCGTGCTGGCACGACGCAAGAAGAAGCGTGCGGAGGCCGGCGGTGCCGGCGAGGTGCCGCTCCCCTCGATCGAGGAGCTGCGCCGCCAGGCCGGCAGCGCCCTCGTGCAGATCGACGACGCCGTGAAGACGAGCGAAGAGGAGCTCGGCTTCGCCGTCGCCTCCTACGGCGAGGAATCGACCGAGGCCTTCCGCACCGCACTCGCCGACGCGAAGGAGAAGGTCGCCCGGGCCTTCACCCTGCAGCAGCAGCTCGACGACGCGACGTCCGACACCGACGAGGAGCGCCGTGAGTGGTACGGCGGCATCATCCGGCTCACGGGCGAGGCCGACGCCGTGCTCGACGAGCAGGCGGCGCGGTTCGACGAGCTGCGGGCACTCGAACGCGATGCCCCGGCCCAGCTCGCCAGGGTGCAGGAGGCGGCGACCGCGGCCGAGGCGACGATCGCGCCGGCTGAGCAGCGCCTCGCCGCGCTCGGCGCCCAGTACGCGGCATCCGCCCTCGCGCCCGTCGGTGACAACCTGACGCAGGCGCGGTCTCGCATGGGCTTCGCCCGCGAGGCCCTGACGGCTGCGGCAACGGATGTCGCGGCCGGCGATGCCGCCCAGGCCGCGGTCGGCATCCGCGCGGCCGAGGAGGCCGTCGACCAGACCAAGCTGCTCTCGGCAGCAGTCGAGCGGCTCGCCGTCGATCTCGCGGCGGCCGACGCCGCGGTCGCCGACGGCGTCGCCGACCTCGACCGCGACGTCGCGACCGCCCGCGGCCTGGCGAACTCCGACGCCGCTGCGGTCGCCGACCGAGTGGCCGCGGAGTCGGCGGAACTGCGGGCGGCGATCGGCTCACCCGGGCGCGACCCGATCGCGCTGCGGGCCAGGCTCGAGCAGGTCGACGCCGAGATCGACGCCGTGATCAAGACGGTGCGGGATGCCGCGGAGCAAGCCGCTCGCGTCGAGGCCCAGCTCTCCCGCTCGCTCACGACCGCGCGAGCGCAGGTGCAGGCCGCCGAGGACTACCTCGTCGCCCGGCGCGGCGCGATCGGCGCGGAGGCCCGTACTCGCCTCGCCGAGGCCGGTCGACTGCTCGTCGAGGCCCAAGGCGCCGGCACGACCGATCCCGCCGCCGCACTCGCCTCCGCTCAGCGGGCCGAGCGGCTCGCCGCCGAGGCCATGTCGCTCGCCCAGCGCGACGTCGGCGGGTACGGCGGCGGCATGGGTGGATTCGGCGGCGGCTCCGGCGGCTCATCGGGCGGCGGCGACGTCTTCGGCGCGGTGCTCGGCGGCATCCTCATCAATTCCGTCCTCGGCGGGGGCGGAGGCGGCTTCGGCGGCGGGCGCTCCTCCGGCGGCTTCGGCGGCGGAGGCTTCGGCCGCAGCAGCGGCCGCTCGGCCGGCAGCTTCGGCGGCTCCGCGACCCGCTCGCGGCGCGGAAGCGGAGGACGATTCTGATCCGACCATCGACCGGCACGACCGAACTCTGAACATCACGAAAGGAACGACCATGGCAAAGCAGTCCATCTTCGGACGGATCTCGCAGCTCGTGCGAGCCAACATCAACAACCTCATCGACCAGGCGGAAGACCCGCAGTTGATGCTCGACCAGATGGTGCGCGACTTCACCAACGCGATCGCCGACGCCGAGGCCGCCATCGCCGAGACCATCGGCAACCTGCGACTGCTCGAAGACGACCACCGTGAAGACGTCGAAGCCGCGCGCGAGTGGGGCGAGAAGGCCGTCGCCGCGAGCCGGAAGGCTGACGAGCTCCGCACCGCCGGTGACACGTCGGGTGCCGACAAGTTCGACAACCTCGCGAAGGTCGCCCTCAGCCGCCAGATCTCGTCCGAGAACGAGGCCAAGGCCGCCGACCCGCAGATCGCCGCGCAGACCGAGGTCGTCGACAAGCTGAAGGCGGGCCTGAACGGCATGAAGGAGAAGCTCGTCCAGCTGCAGAACAAGCGCTCCGAGCTCGTCGCCCGCTCGAAGACGGCAGCAGCCCAGAAGCAGGTGCACGACGCCGTCAAGTCGATCGACATCCTCGACCCGACGAGCGAGATCGGCCGCTTCGAAGACAAGATCCGTCGCGAGGAGGCCGTCGTGCGCGGCCAGGCCGAGCTCGCTGCGTCGAGCCTCGACGCGCAGTTCAACGAGCTCGACGACCTCGGCGAGCTGACCGAGGTCGACGCGCGGCTCGCCGCGCTGAAGGCGGGCGGCAACTCGCAGGGCGCCATCGGCGGCTGATCACCCGGTTCCGAGTGATCGGAGCCACCACGGCCGCGTCGCGCGAGGATTCGCACGGCGCGGCCGTCGCGTGTTCGCGGAGCGCAGATGCCCGCTCCCCCCGATCAGGCGCGAAAGCCGGCCGCGAGCGCGATACTTGAGGACATGCCGGCAACGTTCGTGGTGGTCCCGCTCTGGCAGGGATCCGTGTCCTCCCGCGCCATGAGTCATTCCGACGGCGCCGACGCCATCCTCGGCGACCTCCCGAGCTCATCGACCGTCGTCGTCGAGGTGCCGGTTGAGGCCGGCGAGTCGCTCGGCACGGGCGTGCAGCGCTACAGCACGCTCCTGCGCGTGCGGGAGCGCACGGCCGTCGCCCTCTCGCATGTGCCCGACTGGGCGCTCACGATCGGCGGCGACTGCGGCGCCTCGCTCGCGTCGGTCGGCCACGCCTCCGCACGCACGGGCGGCGACCTCGCCGTGCTCTGGCTCGACGCCCATCCCGACCTCAACACGCCCGAGACCTCGCCGTCGGGCGGGTTCGGCGGCATGACCCTGCGGGCGATCGCAGGCGAGGGTGCCGAAGGGCTCGCACTCGACCCCGACACACGCGTCGCACCCGAGCGACTCGTGCTCGGCGGCATCCGCGCCATCGACGACGAGGAGCGGCGGTTCATCGACGAGCACGGGGTGTCGACGCTCACCGTCGAAGACCTCTCCGACCCGTCGCTCGTGATCGCGGCGCTCGAGGCGACGGGCGCCTCGCAGGTCTTCATCCACATCGACCTCGACGTGCTCGACCCCGCAGCCCTCGCCGGGCTCTCGTACCCCATGCCCTTCGGCATCGGCGCGTCGGAGCTCGTGGCCCTCGTTCGCGCGGTCGTCGCGCGCTTCCCGATCGCCGGCGCAGCGATCGCCGGCTTCGCGCCCTCGTCTCCGCAATCGGCCGACGACGACCTTCCCACGATCCTGCGGCTCGTCGGCGCGCTGACCTCGGGCGGCGCCGCGTCTGCCTGATCACCGCCCGCCAGACGCCCGCGCTGCCTAGGCTGGGTGTCGGGCCACGGCACGTGCCGGCGCTCGGGAGGGGAACGGGATGCAACGCGAAGTCGACGTCATCGTCATCGGCGGCGGGCCGGTCGGAGAGAACGCCGCAGATCGGGCACGCGCCGCCGGTCTCGAGGTCGTGATCGTCGAACGGGAGCTCGTGGGCGGCGAGTGCTCCTATTGGGCGTGCATCCCCTCGAAGACACTGCTTCGGAGCGCGGCCGCCCTCCGCGCCGCCCAGCGGGTCGGCGGTGCGAGGCAAGCCGTCACCGGGCGCCTCGACGTCGCGGCCGTGCTCGCGCGGCGCGACTACTGGGTCTCCGACTGGAGCGATCAGGGCGGCGCCGACTGGCTCGAGAGCATCGGAGTCGGCCTCGAGCGGGGGCACGGCCGTCTCGACGGCGTGCGACGCGTGGTCGTCGAACGCACCGGCGGCGAGGAGGTCGTGTACCTGGCGCGCCACGCCGTGATCGTCGCGACAGGCAGCGATGCCGTCATCCCGCCGGTCGACGGCCTCGCCGCATCACGCCCGTGGACCAGTCGCGAGGCGACGAGCGTCACCGAGCCGCCGGCCAGGCTCGTCGTGATCGGCGGCGGGGTCACGGGGGTCGAGATGGCCACCGCTTTCGCGGGGTTCGGCACCGAGGTCACCGTGATCGCCCGCAGCGGGCTGCTCGGCGGCATGGAGCCGTTCGCCGGCGAGGCGGTGGCGAAGGGTCTGCGGGAGCTCGGGGCATCCGTTCGCCTCGATGCCGCCGTCGAGCGCGTCGAGCGAGCCGCATCGGGTGAGGTCGTCGTCACGCTCGCGGGCGGCGAGGCCGTCACCGCCGACGAGGTGCTCGTCGCCACCGGACGCCGGCCGCGCTCCGAGCGGCTCGGACTCGAGACGATCGGCCTCGAGCCCGGCGACTGGGTCGCCGTCGACGACACGATGCTCGCGACGGGAGCCGACGGCAACGACGAGCGGCCGTGGCTCTACGCCGTGGGCGACCTCAACCACCGCGCCCTGCTCACGCACCAGGGCAAGTACCAGGCGCGGGCCGTGGGCGATCTCGTCGCCGCTCGCGCACTGGGCCGAGCCGAGCAGACTGCGCCGTGGGGCGCGCACGTCGCGACGGCCGACCATTCGGCCGTGCCGCAGGTCGTGTTCGCCGAGCCCGAGGCGGTCTCGGTCGGCCTCACCGCGGCAGCGGCCGAGCGCGACGGCCGCCGCGTGCGCCTCGCCGACGTGTCGTTCTCCTCCGTCAGCGGCGCGGGCATCCTCGCCGACGACTACGAGGGCCGGGCGCGGCTCGTCGTCGACGCCGATCGCGGCACCGTCATCGGCGCGACGTTCGTCGGGCAGGACGTCGCCGAGCTCCTGCAGTCGGCGACCATCGCGATCGTGGGCGAGGTGCCGGTCGATCGGCTCTGGCACGCCGTGCCGGCGTTCCCGACCATGAGCGAGGTGTGGCTGCGACTGCTCGAGGCGCTCGGCAGGCCGGGGGCAGCGGATGCCGCGGAGCCCGGCGAGACGGAACGTGCCGACGACTCCGAGGCGGCGGCGTGAGCGGCAACCCGCCCGAGCGCGCCGGCGCCCGCGACCGCGACCGCATGCTCCGGATCCGCCTGACCGACTCCCCCGTCAGCCGTCTCGGCTACTGGTGGGCGACGGCCGTGGGCTTCACGTGGGGCTTCATCTGGAGCACCGGCCCGATCGAACGCCGGCACGGGCTCTTCGTGTTCAGCGGCATGCCGAACTGGACGTTCGGCCGCGGAGGCTCGTGCGTCGGCGGCTGCTACCTCACGAACCGCAACGTCGGCGAACGCGTGCTCGGCCACGAGGCCGTGCACAAGCAGCAGTGGCTCAAGTACGGCATGCTCTTTCCGCTGCTCTACCTCTTCGCGGGTCGCAACCCGCTGAAGAACCGCTTCGAGATCGAGGCGGGGCTCGAGGCGGGCGGGTACCTGCCTACCCCTCGGCGCGGCCGAGCTTCCAGTACCCCATGAAGGCCACGCGGCGCCGATCGACGCCGATGCCCTTCACGAGGTGGCGCCGAAGCGTCGTGATCGCCGTCGCCTCGCCCGCGAGCCAGGCGTAGAGTCCGCCGTCGTCGGTCGCAGCGGGCACCTCCCAGAGGATCTCGTCGTCGTCGAGCGCCGGCAGTTCGCGCGCCGCGGGCGGGGCAGCGGCCGGCACGGCCGCTGCGGCGGGGTCGGCCGCGACCCAGGCGTCCGCCCACGCGGTGACCGCGCCGACGAGGCGCGCGCCGTACTGCGACTCCCCGGCCGACCCGCTCGCACCGTCGCCGCGTGCGAGCCAGTGCACGTCGACACCGGCCGGCGCACGCAGGTCGAGTTCATCCCCGGCCTCGGGCACCTCGAGGAACACCGCTCCCCGGGCATCAGCCGGCAGCTGCTCGAGGATCGCGCCGACGGCGGGCACCGCGGTCTCGTCGCCTGCGATCAGCAGGGTTCGCGCCGCACCGGGATGCCACTCCCACCCACCCGACTCCTCGTCGCTCGTGGCGTCGGGACCGATGACGAGCATGCGATCGCCGACCTCGGCCGCGGCGATCCAGCGCGACGCCGGTCCGCTGTCGCCGTGGGCGACGAAGTCGACGTCGAGCTCGCCGAGCTCGGGCCGGCTCGCCCGGATCGTGTAGGTGCGGATGGGGTTGCGACGGTCGTCGGGCAGCGCCCGCCACGCCGAGTACCAGTCGCCCTCGAACGGCACGTCGTCGTAGCCGCTCTCCGCGAGCGGCAGCACGACCTTGAGGCGCTGGTCGGGGCCGTCCCACCCGAGGTCGCGCAGATCGTCGGAGCGGAACGTCACGCGCACGAAGTGCGGCGACATCCGCCGGATCGCGGCGACAGTCGCGTCGAACACTCGGTATCCGGGCTTGGCCATGGGGATTCTCCTGACGGAAGGGGTGATGGGTCAGGCGCTCCGGCGCGAACGCCAGAGCAGCCAGACGAAGTACGGGGCGCCGACGACGGCGGTGAGGAGGCCGGCCGGCAGCTGCGCCGGCGCGATGACGGTGCGGCCGAGCGTGTCGGCGACGCACACGAGCAGGGCGCCGAGAAGCGCCGCGAGCGGCAGCACGAGTGCGTGCCGCGACCCGACGAGCGCGCGCGCCGCGTGCGGAGCGACGAGCCCGACGAAGCCGATCACGCCGACCGCCGAGACCGCGGTGGCCGTAAGGGCGACGCTGACGGCGAGGAGTCCGAGTCGCGCCGAGCCGAGCCGCACGCCGAGCACCCGTGGGGTGTCGTCGTCGAACGCGAGCAGGTCGAGTTCGCGGCGCGCCGACGCGAGCAGCGGAACGGCGATGACGATCACGATCGCGAGCGGGATCAGCTGGGGGAAGGTGCGTCCGTAAGTGGAGCCCGACATCCAGGTGAGCGCCTTGGCCGCGTTGTACGGGTCGGTCGCGATGATGAGCATCGAGGTGATGGCCGCTGCCGCCGCCGAGACGCCGAGCCCGATCAGGATGAGCCGCGTCGAGGCGAGGCCGCCCCGCATCGCGAGCCCGAACACGATGAGCGCCGCGAGCGCCGCGCCGGCGAACCCGCCGACCGTCACGCCGAGGAACGTCGCGAGCGGCCAGAACGTGATCACGAGCACGGCACCGACCCCGGCACCACCGGTGACGCCGAGGATCGCGGGTTCGGCGAGCGGGTTGCGCGAGACCGCCTGCACGACGGTTCCGGCGAGGGCGAGGGCGGCACCGGCGAGGATCGCCGCGGCGACCCGCGGCGCACGCGTGTTCATGACGAACTCGACGAGCGGCCCGGCCTGCCCGGTCACCCAGTTGACCACGTCGCCGCCGAGCATCTTGGCGTCGCCGAGCAGGAGCGAGACGAACGCGAGCACGACGAGCAGCACAGCGGATGCCGCGATGACGAGGCTCCTGCCACGGGGCGAGAGCCCCGCGCCGATGACGAAGCCGGTGCCGCTCTCCGACGAGGCGCGGGCGCGCAGGGCGAGCGCGACGAGGAACACGGCGCCGAAGATCGTGGTGACGACGCCGGTGGGCACCTCGACCGCTGCCTGCCCGCCGAAGGCGAGGCGCAGCAGCACGTCGGCGCCGAGCACGACGATGACGCCCATGAGCGCGGCTGCGGGAATGAGGAGCACGTGCCGCTGCATGCCGGGCACGCGCACGGCGATGAGCCGCACGATCGCGGGTGCCGCGAGGCCCACGAAGCCGATCGGCCCCGCGACCGTGACCGCGGCGGCGGAGAGCAGCACCGCGAGGAGGAGTCCGATGAGACGAGTGTGACGCACGCGCACGCCGAGCACCGTCGCGGTGTCGTCGCCGAGCGAGATGAGGTCGAACTGGCGCGCGAAGAGGAAGAGGGCGGCGACGACGAGGAGCACCACCGGCCCGAGTTGCAGCATCGGCGCCATGCCCGTCTGGGCGAGCGTGCCGTTGCCCCAGGCGAAGAGGCCCTCGGTGCGCTCGGGGTGGAGGAGCAGCAGCATCGTGGTCAGCGCCGTGAGGGCGAGCGCGATCGCGGACCCGGCGAGCACGAGGCGCACGGTGCCGCCGCCGCGACCGCCGCCCGCCGAGAGGGCGAGCACGAGCCCGGCCGCAGCGAGGCCGCCGACGAAGGCGACGGCGCCGCCGCCCGCGACGGGCAGCGCGATGCCGAACGCCGCGACCGCGACGACGGCGAGGTACGAACCGGCGTTGACCGCGAGGGTGTCGGGCGAGGCCAGCACGTTGCGGGAGATGCTCTGCATGACGAGGCCGGCGACGCCGAGGGCGACGCCGACGAGCACGCCGGCGGCGAGCCGCGGCATCCGCGAGGCCACGAGCACCGCTGCGGCCTGATCGTCGGACGCCCCGCCGAGGAGGGCCAGCAGTTCGGGCAGGGCGACGTCGGCGGATCCCTGTGTCACGTGCACCGCGGCGAGCAGGGTCGCAACGACGAGGCCGACGGCGAGCAGGAGCACCGCACCGAGGCGGGGCCGGGCGGCCCCGCCTCGGGCGGGAGTCAGTGTCTCCGCTCCTTCAAATGCGCGAGCCTGTTCAGCCGGCAAGAGTCGCGACGACGGCATCGACGTAGTCGTTCATCGACGAGGGCCCGCCGAACATCCAGATGCCGTCGGGCAGACGGTGCACCTTGCCGCTCTGCACGAACGGCAGCGAGGTCCACACGGCGTTGCCGGCGAGCTCGTTCTGGTAGGCGTCGGTCTCGCCGTTCGCGATGTAGATGAACTCGACGTCGCCGAGGGCCGTGAGCCCCTCGACATCGGTCGAGGCAAGCCCGTAGTCGGCGTCGCCCTCGCCCGTCCAGGCGTTCTCGAGGCCGAGCTCCTCGGTGACGGCGGTGAGCAGGGCGCCCTCGGCGAAGGGGCGGATGGCGACCTGGCCGCCGCTCGGCCACGAGTCGCTCATCACGAACGGCGCGCCGGTGAGCCCGGCGGCCTCGATCGCCGCCTTGCCCTCGGCGAGCTTCTCGTCGAAGCCGGCGAGGATCTCCTCGCCCTCGGCCTCGCGGCCGGTGGCGGTCGCGATGCGCTCGAGGTTCGACTCCATCTGGCCGATCGGGTTCGAGGCGTCGGCACCGCGCACGACGAGCACTGGGGCGAACTCCTCGATCTGGGCGATGACCGACTCGGAGAGGTCGGTGGTGGTCAGCACCAGGTCGGGCGCGAGTCCGGCGATGGCGTCGACCGAGGGCTCGCCGCGGCCGCCGACATCCGTGACGGCCTCGTCGAGGGTCTCGGACTTCACCCAGTCGGTGTAGCCCTCGACATCGGCGACGCCGACGGGCATGACGCCGAGCGCCACGAGGTTCTCGGCGGTGTTCCACTCGAGGGCGACGATCTTCTCGGCGGGTGCGGCGAGTTCGATCGACTCGCCGCGGTCGTCGGTGATCACGATCGCGGCCTCGCCGGCCGCTGCGCCCGCCTCTTCGGTGGTGCCGCAGCCGGTCAGCAGCAGCACGGATGCCGCGGCGACGGCGGTCAGGGCGATGGTCGGCCGGGTGGCGGCAGCTCGTCTCATGATGTCCTTCGATCGGTGCGCGGGCATAGGGGTCCCGCGCGAGGGGGGTTGGATGGGAAGAAAGCGCTAGGCGACGGCGAGGCGTTCGACGCGTTGCCGCGTGTTGTACCGGCCGATGGGGCAGGTCGTGATGCAGCCCCGGTCGTCGACCTCGACGTCGACGCGGATGCCGTAGGCGGAGCTCAGCGTGTCGGAGACGAGCACCTCGGCGGGGGTGCCGACGGCGCGGACGCGCCCGGATTCGAGCAGCACCACGCGGTCGGCGACGGCGGCGGCCTGGTCGAGGTCGTGCAGCACGACGCCGATCGTCACGCCGTGCTCGTCGGCGAGCTCGCGGATCAGGTCGAGGAGCTCGACCTGGTAGCGCAGGTCGAGGTAGGTGGTCGGTTCGTCGAGCAGGAGCACGCTCGTGTCCTGTGCGAGGCACGAGGCGAGCCAGACGCGCTGCAACTGCCCGCCGGAGAGTCGGTCGACGGGCTGCCCCGCGAACTCGGCGACGCCCGTGAGCGCCATGGCGCGCGCCACGATCGCGCCGCCGTCGGCGTCACCGGCGATCCACCGGCCGCGGTGCGGGTGCCGGCCGAACTCGACGAGTTCGCGCACCGTGATGCCCCCGGGCGTTGGGCGGCTCTGGGCGAGCAGCGTGACGCGCCGCGCGAACTCCCGACCGTTCAGGGTCGCGGCGTCGATGCCGTGTTCGAGGAGGTCGGCCGGCTCGGTGCCGTGCGCGCCCTCGCTGATCGTGTGGCCGTCGTCGGCGGCGAGGAGGACGCGGCCGGCGTCGGGCCGGTGCAGTCGGGCGAGCGAGCGCAGGAGCGTCGACTTGCCGCTGCCGTTCGGGCCGACCAGTGCGGTCACCTTGCCCGGTTCGAGATGGATCTCCGCGCCGTGCACCACGGGGGCGCCGTCGTAGGAGAGGGTGAGGTCGAGACCGAGCATGACTTCAACTATAGGTGAGGCTTACCTAACCCCGTCAACTCGGCAGCGAATCGGGCCGTCACGGACCGTCGCGAAGGCGCAGCCGGCCCGCAGCCGGTCACCAGAGATCCGGATGCCGCCGGCTCCGCCGCACCCGACGCTCGAGCTGTGCGGCGATCGAGAAGAGCGTCGCCTCGCCGCCCGGACGCCCGATGAGTTGCACGCCCATCGGCACCCCGCCCGCCGTCTCGGCGACCGGCACGGTGATCGCCGGCAGCCCCGAGACGTTCACGAACGAGGTGAACGGCGTGAACGCCACCTGCTGGGCGAAGTTGCGCTCGCCGTCGGCGGGGTCGTACCAGCCGACCGGCCTGGGCGTCAGGGCGAGCGCGGGAGTCAGCACGGCGTCGTAGGAGGCGAAGCGGCGGATGACCCGCTCCTCGAAGCCGGTGAGCCAGGCGAGCGCCTCCGCGAGCTGGCGGGCCGGCAGCGCGCGGCCCCGTGCGAGCAGCCAACGGGTCAGCGGTTCGAGCAGCGCCTCCCGCTCCCCGTCGACCGGCACGGTCGCGGCACCGGCCTGCCAGATCGTGCGGAACGCCTCGGGGTACCCGGGCTCGGGGGCGGGCGCCATGGCCTCCATGCCATGCCCCAGGCCCTCGAGGGCCTCGATCGCGACGTCGAGCGCCGAGCGGGCCTCAGGGTCGATCACGATGTCGTAGGCCTCGTCCCACGGCGAGTCCGTCATGACGCCGAGCTGGTACCGGCCCTCGCCCCGGATCGCCGCACCGAGGAAGGGTCCGTCGTCGCCGGCGGCCCGAAGCGCGAAGCGATGCGCCGCCGGATACCCCGACGGGGCGATGAGCCCGTCGAGGAGCAGGGCGGCGTCGGCGACCGTTCGGGCGAGCGGTCCGGCCACGCTGAGGCCGGCGAGGCTCGCGATGCCGGAGCCGGCCGGCACCCGGCCGCGGCTGGGCTTGACACCCACGAGCCCGCAGGAGGCCGCCGGGATGCGGACCGAGCCGCCGCCGTCGGATCCGGGTGCGACGGGCAGCATTCCGGATGCCACGGCCGCCGCCGCTCCCCCGCTGGATCCGCCGGCGCCGAGCGCGAGGTTCCACGGATTTCTGGTGGGGGCCGCGCCGACACCCTCGGTGTAGGAGGGCAGTCCGAACTCGGGCGTCTGCGACTTGCCGAGGCTGACCGCGCCGGCGGTGTCGACCGCGCGCACGAGCTCGTCCGAGGAATCGGGCACGAAGTCGGTGAAGGCCCGCGAGCCGAACCGGGCGGGCACGCCCGCGCGCAGGTGCAGGTCCTTGTCGGCCAGGGGCAGCCCCCAGAGCGGCGCGGTCTTCGGCACCTCCGCCGTCACGTGACGCGCCCGCAGGAGCGCCGCCTCGGGCGTCACCGTCGCGAACGCGCCGACCTCGGGATTCAGCCGCTCGATACGGGCGAGGTAGTGCTCCGTCAGTTCGACCGGCGAGACGTCGCCCCGCTGCAGCATCTGGTGGAGTTCGAGGGCGGTGTGATCGTGCAGCGACGTCATGCTCCGAGCCTACGTCCGCGCGCGGTGCCGCGGCGCTATCGTGGGGCCATGCAGGCGATCACGAGGCATCCGCTCGTCTGGGGTGCCGCCTGGGCCGCATTCTTCGGCGCCGTCATCCTCGTCGCCGCCGCCCTCGACTGGCCGACCTGGTCGTGGTTGCTGCTCATCGTGCTGCTCGTGGCCCCGAGCCTCACCGCGACGATCGTCGTGCTGCGCGCGACGCCGCGCGACCACCTCGAGCATCGCAGTTCCGTGTTCGGGCACTTCTTCTCGCGCTACGTGACGCTCATCTTCGCCTTCTTCGCCTGGTCGGGTTCGGTCGTGCTGGGCGCCGCCATCTCGACCTCGATCCAGCTCGCCGCCGAAGGCAAGGAGGACGAGATCACGGGCATCGGCTTCGACGTGCTCTCCGCTCTCACACCGATCGCCGCGACCGTGCTGTGGACCGCGCTCATCGTGCGCTGCTCGTGGTTCCTCGCACGGCTCCGCGGCTGGGGCGAGGCGCCGGCGGCGAGCGAGGTGCCCGACGCGCTGTTCGCGAATCGAGCCGATCTGCGGCGGGTCGCCGTCGGCCTCGCGCACCCGGGCCTGCTGCTCGCCACGGGCCTCGCCTCCGCGTTCCTCGCGATGCTCGCCGCGGAGGTCGAGCTCAGCTTCTTCACGTGAGGCGCGAGGCACATGGCCCGGTGCGCGCAGCGCCCGCGCGCAGCATCCGCTCGGCTACTTGAGCGACTTCTGCAGCAGCACCGTGCCGAGCCAGCGCTCGAACTTGAAGCCCACCCGGCCCATGCGGCCGATCTCCTCGAAGCCGAACTTCTCGTGCAGCGCGATCGACGCCTCGGCGCCCTGATCGGCGATGACGGCGATCATCTCCTTGAGGCCCGCGGCCTTCGACCGGTCGATGAGCTCGGCGAGCAGCACACGGCCGAGTCCTTTCCCGGATGCCGCGGGGCCGAGGTAGATCGAGTTCTCGACCGTGAAGCGGTAGGCGCGCTTCTGCTTCCACGGCGACACGAGGGCGTAGCCGAGCAGCTGCCCGCTCGGCGACTCGGCGACGATGAACGGCATGCCGAGCTTGTCGAGGTAGGCGAACTTGTCCTTCCACTCCCGGAGGGTCATCGCGTCTTCGTCGAAGGTGACCGTGGAGTTGGCGACGTAGTAGTTGTAGATCTCGCGCACGGCGGGCAGGTCGGCGGCGCGGGCCTCGCGGATCGCGTACTCGAACGGCGCTTCTTCGGGCACGGGCCTGCGAAGGTGGGGCGGCAGCACGCGGCGCTCCTGGTATTCCTCTTCGAGCATCGGCCCAGAATACCCGCGGCGTGTTGCCGCCGGGTTACGCGTCTGGTCGCCTGCAGGTCACGCGGGCAGGCTCCAGTCGACCGGTTCGGCGCCCTGCCCCTCGAGCAGCGCGTTCGCGCGGCTGAACGGCCGCGATCCGAAGAAGCCGCGCGAAGCCGAGAGCGGGCTCGGGTGCGCGGATTCGATCACCGGGGTCGGCCCGAGCAGCGGGCGGAGCTTCTGCGCATCGCGCCCCCAGAGAATCGCCACGAGCGGGCCGCCGCGCTCGACGAGCGAGCGGATCGCGTGGTCGGTGACCGCCTCCCAGCCCATGCCGCGATGGGAGCCGGCCGCGCCCGGTGCGACCGTCAGGACGCGGTTCAGCAGCATGACGCCGTTCGCACTCCAGCGCGTGAGATCGCCGTGCACGAGCGGCGCGGTGCCGAGATCGTCGACGAGCTCGCGCGAGATGTTCGCGAGACTCCGCGGCAACGGGCGCACGTGGCCGTCGACGGCGAACGAGAGGCCGATCGGATGCCCCGGCGTGGGGTACGGGTCTTGGCCGACGACGAGCACCCGCACGTCGTCGAGCGGCGCCCGGAACGCCCGGAGCACGTGCTCGCCCGCCGGCAGGTACCCGCGGCCGGCTTCGGTTTCGGCTCGGAGCGATGCGGCGAGCGCGCCGAGGTTCGGCGCCACTGCGGCGAGCGCCTCGGCCCAGCCCGGGTCGACGAGCGACGGCGCGAACTCGTCGGGCAGCTGCGCCGAACCCACTCAGATGCCGATCGTCGAGACCAGTACGCCGCCATCGGTCGGCAGCACTCGCCAGACGCTTCCCTCGCCCTCCGACCCGAGGCGGCCGTCGCCCACGATGAGCGACGTACGCTCGTCGATGCCGAGGCCACCGGCGATGAGCCCGGATTCGACGGCGGCGACGAGCCTGGAGAGCATGCCGCGCTGGGCGACGTGCACCTCGATGGCGACGTCGACGAGTCCGATGCCCGGCTCGATCTCGAGCTCGTGCCACGGCCCTTCGGAGTCCTCCGGGGAGACGGGCACGCCGCCGATGCGCGAGCCGCTGCCGAGCGAGCCCTCGGCCGCGACCATCGCGCCCGCCGAGACCCCGAGATAGGGCACGCCGACGGAGACCAGCCGGCGCAGCTCCCCGAACAACGGCTCGAGCCCGGCGCGCACGTCTTCGACGACGCCGCCGCCCACGGCGATGCCGTCGACCTCGGCGATCGCGGCGAGCGTGATCGGCTCGCCGGGCCGGCCCACGACGGCGCGTGCCTCGATGCCGTCTGCGTCGCCGGCGGCGGCCACCGTCAGGAGCTCGGCGAGCGCAGCGGCCTTCTCCTCGGCCTCGGGGTGCAGCGAGATCACGGCGATGCGCGGCCGGGCGCGGCCGGCCGTGCGCGCGCGTTCGGCGGCTTCGGCGACGAACGGTGTGTACAGCGCGGCATCCGCTTCGGTGGTCGCGCCGCCGCCGATGAGGTGGATGCTCATGCGGCGCCCTCGACGACCTCGACGGGCGGCAGCGCCGACCACGGGAAGACGATCCAGTCGTCGGTGCGGCGGTAGTCGAAGTCGGGCGCGAGCACCGTGTGCGACTTCGTGTAGAGGGTCGCGGTGCGCACCTCGGCGCCCTCGTCGGTGAGCAGGGCCAGGACCTTCGCGAGCGTTCGGCCAGAGTCGGAGACGTCGTCGACGAGCAGCACGCGCTTGCCGCCGAGGGCGGGCGCGTCGAGCATCGGGGGGTGCAGCACGGGCTCGGGCAGGCGCTCGTCGATGCCCGAGTAGAACTCGACGTTGATCGAGCCGCACGCCTTGGTGCCGAGGGCGTAGGAGATCGCGCCGGCGAGCAGGAGGCCGCCGCGGGCGATCGCGATCACGACGTCGGGGCGGAAGCCCGAGCGGAGCACGTCGGAGGCGAGGGTTCGCGCCGCCTCGCCGAACTCCTCCCAGGTGAGGATTTCGCGGCGGATGCCGCCGGATCCGAGGGCTGCGTCGTTCGCATCGAAGGTCATGCCTTCAGGGTATCCGCCGCTCCGTCGGATGGCTCGTCGGGAGTCGTCTCCGGCTCGGCGCCCGCGGGACGCCGCGCACCGCCGATGCGCTCGTTGATGAGCGAGATGATCGTCGCCGACGCGGTGCCGACGATGGCGATGCCGCCGGCCATGAGGAACACGGCGTAGAACCGGCCCTCGGCCGTGATCGGGTACGTGTCCCCGTAGCCGACCGTCGCGACGGTGACGATCGCCCACCAGATCGCGTCGCCGAACGTCGTGATCGAGGCACCCGGCGCGTTCCGCTCGGCCTGCAGGGTCGCGAGCGCGATGAAGTACACGAACACGACCGCGTAGCTCGCCGCGTAGATGACGATGTTGGCCCGCACGGCGTTGCCGCTGCGACGCTGCAGGTACGGCACCTGCCGCAGGAGCGCGAGCACGCGGAACGCCCGGAAGACGGGCACGATGGCCGAGAGCACGTCGACGGGATGCGTCCACAGGAAGGCCCACCGGCCGCCGTGCGGCGTCAACACGACGCGGACGACGATGTCGGCGATGAACACGGCCCAGGTGACGACGAGCACCCAGAACAGCCAGGCATCTGGGCCGCGTGGAATCCAGGGTGCGAGCACGTAGACCGAGTACGCGGCGATGAAGACGGCGCCGAGCACGACGAGCGGCACGGTCGTGCGGCGCTCCCAGGCGAATCGGCGCGGGGCGGCGACCGGTGCGGGCGTCACGACGACTCCGGACGAACGACGAGCGGACCCTTCGTCAGTCGGTACGGCGCGGCCTGGGCGACGGGCTTGACGACGATGAGGTCGAGGTCGACGTGGCGCGGCTTCATGACGGCGTCGGCGACGACCGCCGCGATGTCCTCGGCGACGAGGGGCTCGGGCACGTCGTCGTAGACGGCGTCGGCCCTGGCGCGGTCGCCGCCGAAGCGCACGAGCGCGAACTCGTCGGTCTTCACCATGCCGGGGGCGACCTCGATGACCCGCAAGGGCTCGCCGTTCAGCTCGAGCCGCAGCACCTCGGTGAGGGCGTGCGCGGCGAACTTCGCGGCGTTGTATCCGCCGCCGCCGACGTAGGCGATGTGCCCGGCGATCGAGGTGACGTTCACGATGTCGGCGACGCCGCGCTCGACGGCGCCGCGACGCAGCAGCGGCAGCAGCGTGCTCGTCACGCGCTTCACGGCGAGCACGTTGACCTCGAACATCCACGCCCAGTCGTCGACGTCGGAGGCCTCGACCGAGTCGAGCCCCTTCGCGCCGCCGGCGTTGTTGACGAGGGCGTGCACGGGCCCGGTCGCCTCGAGGTGGTCGCGCAGCCGGTCGACGTCGGCCTGCTTCGTGAGGTCGGCGACGACGACGGACGCCCCGGTCTCCTCGGCGAGCGCCCGCAGGCGCTCCTCGCGACGTGCGACCCCGACGACGTCCCATCCGGCCGCGCGGAATGCCCGCACGGTCGCTGCACCGATGCCGGAACTGGCACCCGTCACCACCACTCGAAGCTCGCTCATGCGCCCATTCTGCCCTGCCGGCCACCGCACGTGCGGTTGAATGGACTGATGCATTCGCGACCGCCGGCACCCCCGACCAAGCGCAGACGTGTCCCCATGTGGGACAACGCCCGATGGATCGCGATCACGCTGGTCGTCGTCGGCCACGGCATCCTGCCGCTCATCGGCGAGTCGAACTCGGCCTACAGCGTCTACCTGTTCATCTACTCGTTCCACGTGGCGGTCTTCGTCACGGTCAGCGGGTACTTCGCGAAGTCCGGCCCGCCGAACGCGAGGGCGCTCCGTCAGGTCCTCACCGACATCATCTTCCCGTTCCTCATCTTCGAGACGATCTGGACGATCATCAAGTGGCTGCTCGGGAGCGAGTTCGCCCTCGACTTCGCCACGGCGTCGTGGACGCTCTGGTTCCTCATCGCCCTCGCGGTGTGGCGCATCGTGCTGCCGTACCTCGTGCTGCTGCGATACCCGCTGCTCATCGCGATCGCGATCTCCATCGGCGCCGGGTACACCGAGTCGATCGACTCGACCTTCGCCCTCTCCCGCACGTTCGGGATGCTTCCGTTCTTCGTGTTCGGCTGGAAGCTGCGGCAGTGGCAGCTGACGGGCCGCTGGCTCGAGCTGCGGTCGGCAGTGGCCTGGCGCTGGCGCGCCGGTGCGATCGCGTTGTTCGGCGTGACCCTCGTGCTCATGCCGCTCGCGATCGAGACGTGGCGCGACCTGAAGCTGCGCCGCTTCATGCTCTACGACGAGTCGTACCAGGCGATCGGCTACGACGAGCCGTGGTCGGGCGCCATCCGTCTCGGGCTCCTGCTCTTCGCCATGCTGCTGTCGGTCGCGTTCCTCGTGCTCATGCCTCGGGGCTCGCTCTGGTTCACGCCGTTCGGCACGGCGACGATGTACATCTACCTGCTGCACACCTTCGTGCTGTTCCCGTTCCGCGAGACGGGCATGCTCGCGGGCGACCAGCCGTTCTGGGTGCTGCCCACGATGATGGTCTTCTGCGTCGCGATCTCGATCGTGCTCTCGCTGAAGCCCGTGCGGCGCGTGTTCCACCCGCTCGTCGAGCCGCGGGCGCGCTGGCTGTTCCGCCCCGAACCCTCGACGGCGACCGGCACGATCGTGCTCCCGCCCGAGGGCGAGCCGCGCTAGCCGCAGCCCCGGTCCCTGCCTCCTTCCGACGAGCGGATGCCGCCGAGTGACGCCGTGTTGCGGCATCCGTTGCCCGTGGTCACCCGCCCGCCTAACGTTGCTCGAAAGCCGCGGCGAACCCGCCCGAGCCGTTCCTGAGGAGACGTCCATGACCGAGACCGCCGACTGGCGCTTCGAGACCAAGCAGGTGCACTCGGGGGCCGCTCCCGACCCCGTGACCAACGCCCGCGCCACGCCGATCTACCAGACCACGTCGTACGTGTTCAACAGCGCCGAGCACGCGCAGAACCTGTTCGCGCTGGCCGAGTTCGGCAACATCTACACGCGCATCCAGAACCCGACGCAGGCCGTGGTCGAAGAGCGCATCGCGGCGCTCGAGGGCGGCACCGGCGCGCTCCTCGTCGCGTCGGGTCAGTCGGCGTCGACCTTCGCGGTGCTGAACATCGCCCAGGCCGGCGACCACATCGTCTCGTCGTCGTCGATCTACGGCGGCACGTACAACCTCTTCAAGTACACGCTCGCCAAGCTCGGCATCGAGACGACCTTCGTCGAGAATCAGGACGACGCCGACGAGTGGCGCCGCGCCGTGCGCCCGAACACGAAGCTCTTCTTCGCCGAGACGATCGGCAACCCGAAGATCAACGTGCTCGACATCCGCCTCGTCTCTGACGCCGCGCACGAGGCGGGCGTGCCGCTCATCGTCGACAACACGATCGCGACGCCGTACCTCATCCGCCCGTTCGAGCACGGCGCCGACATCATCATCCACTCGGCCACGAAGTTCCTCGGCGGCCACGGCACGACCATCGGCGGCGTCATCGTCGACGGCGGCACGTTCGAGTGGTCGAAGAACGTCGAGAAGTTCCCCGGCCTGACCGAGCCCGACCCCTCGTACCACGGCGCGAGCTACACGGCCGCGGTCGGCGACGGACTGGCCTACGTCATCAAGGCGCGCGTACAGCTGCTCCGCGACCTCGGCGCGGCGATCGCCCCGAACAGCGCGTGGCTGCTCATCCAGGGCATCGAGACGCTCTCGCTCCGCATCGAGCGGCACGTGCAGAACGCGCAGGAGATCGCGGAGTGGCTCGACAACCACGCCGACGTCGCCAGCGTCAACTACTCGGGCCTGCCGTCGAGCCCCTGGTACGCGGCCGCGAACACGTACGCCCCCAAGGGCGTCGGTGCGGTGCTCTCGTTCGAGCTCAAGGGCGGCGTCGACGCCGGCCGCGCGCTCGTCGACAACCTGTCGCTGTTCAGCCACCTCGCGAACATCGGCGACGTGCGCTCGCTCGTCATCCACCCCGCGTCGACCACGCACTCGCAGCTCACCCCCGAGCAGCAACTCACGACCGGCGTCACCCCGGGCCTCGTGCGGCTGTCGGTCGGCATCGAGAACATCGACGACCTGAAGGCCGACCTCGAGGCCGGCTTCGCAGCCGCGCGCGCCGCCACGGAGGCCGCTCGCGTCTGACGTCACTCTCGAACACGGATGCCGCGGGCCTGCACGGGCCCGCGGCATCCGTCGTCTCGGCGACCGGCGTAACAATGCACGAGGGGCGCCGCGCCTCGGGAAGAATCGAGACATGGACTGGCAGACGACGGCCGATGCGGTGCCCGCGAGCATCGTCACCGAGGCGCGCGCCGCGACGCTGGCCGGCCGTGCTCCGGCCACCGGCGCCTGGCGCGACGGCGATGCCGTCGGCGACCGCCGGTTCGTGAACATCGGCGACGTCGCCCTCGAGTCGGGGCGCGTGCTCGGGTCCGCGCGCATCGCCTACGAGCAGTGGGGCACGCTCTCCCCCGCGCGCGACAACGCGATCCTCGTGCTGCACGCCCTGACCGGCGACAGCCACGTGGCCGGGCCCGCCGGCCCCGCGCACCCGAGCGCCGGCTGGTGGCCCGGCATCGTCGGCCCGGGTCTCGCGATCGACACCGACCGCTGGTTCGTCGTCGCACCGAACGTGCTCGGCGGCTGCCAGGGCTCGACCGGGCCAGCCTCCCTCGCGACCGACCGCGCAGAATGGGGCATCCGCTTCCCGTTCCTCACGATCCGCGACCAGGTGCGCGCGCAGATCGCGTTCGCCCGCGAGCTCGGCATCGAACGCTTCGCCGCGGTCGTCGGCGGCTCGATGGGCGCCATGCACGTGCTCGAATGGGCGATCATGGCCCCCGACGCCGTCGAGCGCATCGCCGTGCTCGCGGCTCCCGCGGCGAGCACCGCCGACCAGATCGCGCTGAACTCGGTGCAGATCGAGGCGATCCGCACCGACCCGGCGTTCCGCGGCGGCGAGTTCTACGATGCTCCCGACGGCGACGGGCCGACGCGCGGGCTCGCCCTCGCCCGGCGCATGGCGATGCTGAACTACCGCACCGCGAGCGAGCTCAACCAGCGCTTCGCACGCAGCTGGCAGTCCGACCTCGATCCCCTCGGCGGTGACGGCCGCTTCGCCGTCGAGTCCTACCTCGACTTCCACGGCAACAAGTTCACGAGGCGCTTCGACGCCAACAGCTACATCGTGCTCACCGAGGCGATGAACTCGCACGACATCGCACGTGGCCGCGGCGGAGTGGCCGCGGCGCTCGCTCAGGTGACGGCGCGGAGCCTCGTGCTGGGCATCGACAGCGACCGCTACTTCCCGCTCAGCGGCCAGGAGGAGATCGCGGCGGGCCTTCCCGCGAGCATCCACGGGCGCTCGCCCGTCGTCGTCGCCTCCGAATACGGGCACGACGCGTTCCTCATCGAGGATGACGCGATCGGCGCGGCGATCCGCGAACTGCTGGCGGCCTGAGCCTCGTTCGCCGAGGGGCGCGCCCTGCCCGCACCCCTCCCGACCCGATCCCCTGCCCCGCCCTCCCTGCATCCCGTCGACTCCGCTACCCTTTCGAGTGACACCGTGCGATCAGCGGTGCCGACCATGCCGAGGGGGTGTCATGAAGCGCATCCACAAGGAACGCGACCGGCTGCTCCGGAGAATCGCGAGGGTCTCGGGCCTGAGCGGCGCGGTCGGGTCGTTCCTGTGCCTCCTCGTGCCCGGAGCCTCCACCGGCCTCGAACTGATGCTCGCAGCGGTGCTCAGCGCCGGTGCCATCGTCTGCATCATCCTGTTCACGTCGCGCGGTGCGATCGCGCCGGCGCTCGGGCTGGTCGCGTGCTCGGTCGCGCTCATCACGGTGCTCGGCGCGGCGCCCGTGATCGACCCGGTCGCCGGCTCGGCGATGGCCGTCACCGCGTCGGTGACGGCGGCCTCGGTCGCGATCCCGCTCATCGTGCGACCCGACGGCGCCTTCATGCTGCTCGGCCTCATCGCGGCCGTGCTGATCTCGATCGGCGTCGTCGCACTCACCGGCCACCCGATGCAGGTGGTCGCCATCGGCGCGCTCATGGGCTGGGCGGCGAATGCCTCGATCGGCATCTGGCTCGACCGCTCAATCGCCGCGGCGGCGGAGCGCATCCAGGAGGTCGGCCGCGCGCACGAGGCCGAGCGGCTCGCGAGCGAGCTCGAGTCGCAGCAGCGTCAAGACGCCCGGGTGCTGCACGACACCGTGCTCGCGACGCTGAGCCTCCTCGCCCACTCGGGCGTCGGCGTCCGCGCCGGTGCCCTCCGGCAGCAGGCCGGCGACGATGCGCGCCTGCTCAAGCAACTGCGACTCGGTGCACCGCTCGACCGCGGCTCGACGGCGGTCTTCTCCCCCGAGGCCGATGACGACAGTCTCGGCGTGACCTTCGAGTCGGTGCGCCAGCGGTTCGCGCGCATGGGACTCGACGTGAACTGGCACGGCGCCGGTCGGCTCGCGCTGCCGCGCGACACCCTCGACGCGCTCCTCGGCGCGCTCGGCGAGTGCCTCGAGAACGTGCGCCGGCATTCCGGGGTCACCGAGGCCGACGTCACCGTCAGCGACGACGAGCGCACCGTTCGCGCGATGGTCACCGATGCCGGCAGCGGCTTCGAACCCGCGACGATCGACGGTGCCCGGCTCGGCTACGCGGAGTCCGTCGTGGGCCGGCTCAGCGTCGTGGGCGGGCGCGCGCGCATCTTCTCCTCGCCCGGCTCCGGCACGACGGTGATGCTCGAGGTGCCGAAGCCATGAGCGAGCACCACATCGCAGCGAACACGCTCGGACGCCAGTTCCGCCGGCCCAGCCGATCGGCGCGCGCAGCCGGCGACGTGCGCGAGAGTCACGGCGGCCGTCGCCTGGCCATCGGGATCACCATCGCGTCGGGCTTCATCATCATCGGACACTTCGCGCACGCCGTGACCCTCGCCCCGCTCTTCCCGCCCGGTCCCGGTCCGTGGCCGGCCTGGTTCGCCCTCGCGGGCGTCGTCGGCATCGGCGTGATCTCCCGCATGGTGTCGCGAAACACCCCACTGCCCGACGTGCTCTACGTCGTGCTCCTCGTTGCCCTCATCGTGCCGGTGTGGCTCGACGTGACCGCGTCGATGGGGCTCCTGCGCCTCGGCGTCACCCCGACCGCCGCGGCGGCGGCCGGGGCCGTGCTGATGCCGGTGGCCGCGATCCGCGGCACGCGCATCCCGATGCTGGTCGCGAGCCTGATCGGCGCCGTGATCGCGGGCTCGGCGCTCCTCCAGGTCACGACCGCCGGCCATCACACCGTCACCGGGCTCACCGTCGCGGCGACCACGGTGCTGCCGATGGTCATCGCGGTGATCGCGATCGGCGGGTTCCGGCGACTCATCCGTCGCGAGCTCGACCTCTCGCTCGTGCAGAGCACGGTCGCGACCCCGCGCACCGCGGTCGGCATGCGCGCGTCCGAGGAGCTCGCCCAGCTCGACTTCGACGCCGAGGCGCTCCTCGACGACGTCGGATCGGGGCGGATCGCGATCCCCCTCCCGGCCGAGGCGGCCGAGCGAGCCGGCGATCTGGCCGCCCGGCTCCGCGTGCGACTCATCGAGGGCCGCAACGACACCTGGCTCAGGCACGCCGTCACCGAGTCGGCGTACCTCAGCAACCGGGTGACGGTCGACGACCCCGGCGGGCTCGCCGGCGTGCTCTCGCCCGACCAGCGCGACGGGCTGCTGCTCGCGCTGTGGTTCCTCGTGGGTGAGCAGTCGAAGGGAGCCGCCGAGCTCGCGGCCCATGTGACGTGCCGTGAACCGAGCGAGGCGGCCGACCCGGAATCACCCGATCTGCAGCTCTCGATCGAGGTCTCCGGCGTGGTTCGACGCCGCGTCGACCCCGCAACGTGGGATGCACTCGATACAGTCGGTACACACGATGTCGTTGCGGGGCCCGAATCCTTTCGCATCGACATCGACTGCCGGGTCGACCCGAACGCTCCGGCAGGAGTCACGGCCGTCCGCGGGGCGGCCCGTCAAAGGGGAATCTGATGACAGCGAGCGCTCCACCGATCCGCCTGGCGATCGTCGACGACCACCGCATGCTGCTGGGGGCACTCTCCGAGTGGATCCGCACCGCGGCACCCGACATCGAGCTCCTCGCGGCAGTGCCCTCGTGGTCGGAGCTCCTCGCCCATCCCGAGTTCCCGGTCGACGTCGTCCTCCTCGACCTCGACCTGCGCGACAACATCCCTATCTCGCTGAAGCTGTCGATGCTGAAGTCCGCGGGGGTGCAGACGATGCTCATGAGCACGTACTCCGAGCCGACCGTCGTGCGCGAGGCCCTCAGTTCGGGCGCGCTCGGCTACCTCGTGAAGTCCGAACCCGTCGAGACGATCATCGAGGCGATCCGGGCGGCGCGGGTCGGCGAGTCCTACCTGACCCCCGAGCTCGAGCTCGCCCTCACGGCCGAGGGCACGTCGCCGAAGCTCTCGGCGCAGGAGCGACGCGTGATGGCGCTCTACGGTGCCGGCCAGCCCGTCAAGGCCGTGGCGTTCCAGCTCGGCATCTCCGAGGAGACGGCGAAGAGCTATCTCAAGCGCATCCGCGAGAAGTACCGCGCGTCGGGCTACGACGTCGGCACGAAGGTCGCGCTCCGCAAGCGCGCGATCCTCGACGGCATCCTGCTGCAGTCCGACTGAGGCGGGTTCACGACCGGCGGAGCCGGCTCACGACCGGCGGAGTCGGCTCACGACCGCGTGAGCCTCACGACTCCACGGCGTGCATCGCGCCCGTCGCATACGGCACGGCCACGCCGCTGCGCACGCGGGAGCGATCGAGCGCGAACGACGTCACGGCGAGCAGCGCACCGGCGAGCGTGAGCACGAGCCCGATCCAGATGGGGGCGACGTAGCCGAGCCCGCCCGCGATCGCGATGCCGCCGAGCAGGGCGCCGAGGCTGTTGCCGATGTTCAGCGCCGAGTGGTTCAGCGCGGCGGCGATCGACTGGCTGTCGCGCGCGACGTCCATGAGCCGAGCCTGAATGGTCGGCGACAGGGCAGCGGATGCCGCGCCCACGAGCAGCACGCCGGTGAACAGGCCGAACGGGCTCGACGCGGTGAAGGCGAGCAGCACGAGCGCACCGGCGAGCACCGCGAAGAACAGGTACATCGAGCGGCGCACGCTCCAGTCGGCGAGGCGTCCGCCCGCGAAGTTGCCGATGGTCATGCCGATGCCGATCACGATGAGCACGACGGGCACGAGCTCCTCGGGCAGCCCGGTCACGTCGGTGGCGAGCGGTGCGATGTAGCTGTAGACGGCGAAGAGCCCGCCGAAGCCGACGGCTCCGATGCCGAGCGCGAACCAGACCTGGGCGCGGGTGAAGGCCTTCAGCTCGCGCTTCATCGTCGCACCGGGGTCGCCGGCCTGCCAGGGCACGGCGATCAGCACCGCGACGAAGGTGAGCGCGAAGATGGCCGCGACCGCGAGGTAGGCGATGCGCCAGCCCGCGAGCTGGCCGAGCCAGGTGATCGCGGGTACGCCGATGACGTTCGCGATCGTCAGCCCCGAGAGCACGAGTGCGACGCCGCGGGCTCGCTTGCCGGGGCCCATGAGGCTTGCGGCGACGAGCGAGGCGATGCCGAAGTACGCGCCGTGCGGGAGCGCGGCGACGAACCGGGCGACGAGCACGAGCTCGAAGGTCGGCAGTACGGCCGAGGCGATGGTGCCGAGCGTGAAGGCGGTGAGGAGCGCGAGCAGGAGTCGTTTGCGTGGCCACCGCGCCGCGGCCGCCGCGATCGTCGGTGCGCCGACGACGACGCCGAGCGCGTAGGCGGAGATGATCCATCCGGCGTTCGCGTTCGCATCGGCCGACGACTGCGCGTAGAGCTCGGGCAGCAGGTCGTACGCGATGTTCGGCAGGAGGCCCATCGCGACGAATTCGGTCGAACCGATGGCGAATCCGCCGAGGGCGAGCGCGAGGAGCGCGAAACGGATGCGGGCCGGCGACAGTGTCGTCGGCCCGTCGATGGGGAGGGTCACCCGTCGATTCTCGCACAGAAATCGAATCGATTCGATGCTGCCGCCGCCGCGCGGTCAGTCGCCGGTGTCGAGCCCGTCGATCGCCGTCTCGAGTCGTTCGAGCTTGCCCTCGAGCTCGCCCGAGTATCCCGGGCGGATATCGGCCTTCAGCACGAGCGAGACCCGCGAACCGTACTCGCCGACGGCCTCGGTGGCGCGCCGCACGACGTCGAAGACCTCGTCCCACTCCCCCTCGATGGTCGTGAACATCGAATCGGTGCGGTGCGGCAGGCCGGACTCCCGCACGATGCGCACCGCCGCGGCGACGGCGTCGTGGACCGACCCGTCGGTGTTGCCCGTGCCGCTCGGCGCGACTGAGAATGCCACCAGCATGTTCGTCTCCTTCAGTGGTCGTCGGGTTCGTCGAGTTCAGTGGTCGTCGAGTTCCATCGTGCTGCCGACGACGTCGGCCCCGCGCGCGAGCGACCGCGGCGAGCGCTGCGAGCCGAGCCGCCAGATCGAGCGGATGCCCCAGGCGAGCAGTATCACGAGCAGGAGCGACTTCATCGTCAGCAGGAACACGAAGGCCGGGTCGGCGATCAGGAGCCAGCCGTACCAGTAGGGGTAGATGATGTGCGTGAGCAGCGCGATCGATGCGGCGACCAGTGCCGGCACCGCGAACCGCGCGGGACGGAACACGAGCCCGACGATCACGGGGGCGGCGAGCCACGTCGCGAACTGCGGCGAGCCGACCTTGTTCGCGAGCATGAGCACCACGACGAGCGAGAGCGCGAGGGGCGGCAGGAGTCGTCCGAAGGCGGCTCCGCGACGCGCGGCACGCACGCCGACGAGCACGACGGCGAGCACCCCGAGGGCCATGAGCGGAGTGGTGAGGGCCGCCGCGACATCCGCGCCGGGCCCCTCGATCTGGAACGTCAGGATCTGGCGGTCGTAGACGATCTCGACCGTCTTCGAGCCCGCGACGATCTGCCAGAGCCAGGCCACCGCGAGCGGCGCCTCGATCTGGAGCCCCCGCCCGGCCTGCTCGGCGACGAAGCCGATCGCGTTGACGCCGGCACCGGCGAGGAGGCTCACGCCGAGGATCCCGACGCTGAGCGACAGCGCGACGGTGAGCACCTCGAGGCGCCGGCGCGCGGCGATCACGAGCGCTGCGACGAGGGCCGCCGGCCAGACCTTGATCCACGCGCCGATCGTGAGCAGCACGGCGGCCACCCGCGGCCGGCCGGCCGCCCACAGCAGGCCGGTGATCGCGAACGGCACCGTGATCGCGTCGATTCGGCCGAAGGCGATCGGGCCGAGCAGGGCGAGGAAGCCGAGCCACCACCAGGCCGCGATGCGGCGCGGACGTGACAGCGTCGCTCGGCCGATCAGCACGCCGAAGGCGATCGCGTTCAGCACGGTGACGATGGCGAGCCAGGTCTGGGCGTACCAGGCCGAACCGAACGCGAGGGCCGCGGTCATCGGCGCGAAGGCGAGGATCGGGTACACCCAGGGCGCGTCGATGCCCATGCGCAGCCAGCCGTGCGCGGCGTTGTCCGCCCAGACCCGGTACACCGCCGTCACGTCGCCGAGCGGATAGCCGGGGCCGCTGAGATTCAGCCAGACGAGCGCGACGTGCACGAGCGCGAAGCCCGCCCAGAGGGCGGCCCGGGTGCCGAGGAACCTGCGGATCGGGCGAGCGGATGCCCCGCGCTCGTCGCCGTCCGTCATGGCGAAGAGCCTAGCCGAGCGTCACAATCCGCCACGCGCTCCCACGCAGTCGATGGCATCGGCGATGCTTGAGGCACACCCACTGGAGGCCACCATGACCCGACGCTCCCTCACCGCGATCATCATCGCGGCATCAGCGACCCTCGCGCTCGCCGGTTGCGCCGGCGGCACGGGCGACGCTTCGGGCGGGGGCGACCACGTGACCGAGGGCAAGCTCACGATCGCGACCGGCGAGCCCGCGTACTACCCGTGGGTGCTCGACGACGCCCCCGAGTCGGGCGAGGGCTTCGAGGCCGCGGTCGCGTACGCCGTCGCCGACGAGCTCGGCTTCTCGGCCGACGACGTCGTCTGGGTGCGTTCGACCTTCGAGCAGGCCATCGCCCCCGGGCCGAAGGACTTCGACCTGAACCTCCAGCAGTTCTCGATCACCGACGAGCGCGAGCAAAACGTCGACTTCTCGTCGCCGTACTACGAGACGACGCAGGTCGTCATCACCGTCGACTCGTCGCCGGCGGCCTCGGCCACCTCGATCGCCGACCTGAAAGACCTCCTCGTCGGCGCGCAGACCGGCACGACGAGTTTCGACGCAGTCGAAGAGGTCATCGCCCCGAGCGCCGGCGCGCAGGTCTTCACCACCAACGACGACGCCAAGCTCGCCCTGCAGAGCGGCACGGTCGACGCCATCGTCGTCGACCTGCCGACGGCGTTCTACCTCACGGGCGTCGAGCTCGACGGTGGCAAGATCATCGGCCAGCTCCCGGCGACCGCCGGCGGCGGCGACGCCTTCGGCATCGTGCTCGCCAAGGGCTCGCCGCTCACGGCCGACGTCACGGCTGCCGTCGACGCGCTGCGTGAGCGCGGCACGCTCGACGAGCTCGCCGCCGAATGGCTGGGCGGCGAGGGCGGCGCGCCCGTCCTCGAGTGAGCTGGCGATCCGTACCACGAGCGTGTTCGAGCAACGGCTGTGTCCGATGTGCGGATGCCGCGACATCCGCCGACCGCCGATAGCGTGAGCTCGTGACCGACACGACCGACGCCGGCGCCACGACGACCGAGTGGCAGCCGAGCGCCCTCGAGCTCGAACGGCGCGCGTTCCGGAAGCGTCAGACGGGCCGCTCGGTGCTCGTGAGCGCGCTCTCGACGATCGTGCTGGCCGGGCTCCTCGCCTGGGCGCTCATCGGCTCGCCCGGGTGGGCGGAGGTGCAGCAGACGTTCTTCGACCCGGCCGTCGCGGTCGCGTCGCTCCCCCGCATCCTCGAGGGCCTCTTGCTGAACATCCAAGTGCTCGTCGGCGCGAGCATCGGCGTCGTGATCGTGGCCCTGCTGCTGGCGACCCTCCGCACCCTCCGCGGCCCGGTGTTCTTCCCCCTCCGGGCACTCGCGGCGGGGTACACCGACCTCTTCCGCGGCATGCCGCTCATCATCGTGCTCTACCTGATCGGCTACGGCGTGCCGGGGCTCGACTTCTTCCCGCGCGTGCCCGTCGCCGTGCTGGGCACGATCGCGCTCATCCTCACCTACTCGGCGTACGTCTCCGAGGTGTTCCGTGCCGGCATCGAGGCGGTGCACCCCTCGCAGCGCCTCGCCGCCCGGTCGCTGGGCCTCAGCCACGGCCAGACCATGCGGCGCATCGTGCTGCCCCAGGCGTTCCGCAAGGTGACGCCCGCCCTCATGAACGACTTCGTCGCCATGCAGAAGGACGTCGGGCTCATCTCGGTGCTCGGGGCGGTCGACGCCGTGCGCGCGGCCCAGATCGAGACGGCGCATTTCTTCAACTTCACGCCCTACGTCGTGGCCGGACTGCTCTTCGTGCTGCTCGCGTGGCCGATGATCCGGCTCACCGACTGGCTGTCGGCACGCATGCGGGCACGCGAGCAGGTCGGGAGCATCGTGTGAACGCGTCATCCGTTTCGGTCACCGAGCCGGTGCTCCGGCTCCGGGGCGTTCGCCGCGCGTTCGGCGACCATGTCGTGCTCGACGGCATCGACCTCGACGTCGCGGCCCACGAGGTCGTCGCCCTCGTCGGCGCGAGCGGCTCCGGCAAGTCCACGCTTCTCCGAACGATCAACCTCATCGAGCAGATCGACGACGGCGAGATCCTGCTGCGCGGGCAGGACGTCAGTGATCCGCGCGTCGACGCCGACGGCGTGCGCGCCCGCATCGGCGTGGTCTTCCAGCACTACAACCTCTTCCCGCACCTCAGCGTGCTCGACAACGTGACGCTCGCCTCCCGGCTCGTGCATCGCGTTCCGCGGGCCGAGGCCGAGCGCCGGGGACTCGAGCTGCTGGCCTCGATCGGGCTCGCCGACTTCGCCCGCGCGTTCCCCGACCGGCTGTCGGGCGGCCAGCAGCAGCGCGCGGCGATCGTGCGGGCGATCGCGACGGAGCCCGAGCTGCTCCTGCTCGACGAGGTGACGAGCGCCCTCGACCCCGAGCTCGTCGGCGAGGTGCTCGCCCTCGTGCGCTCGCTCGCCGACGGCGGCACGACGATCGTCATGGCCACCCACGAGATGGCGTTCGCGCGCGAGGTCGCCGATCGGGTCGTCTTCCTCGACGCGGGCCGGATCATCGAGGACGCCCCTGCCCGGCAGTTCTTCGAGGCGCCGCGCGAGGAGCGCACGCGCGAGTTCCTCGCGAGGTTCCTCGCCGACTGAGTCGGTCGCGCTCAGCGCGCGAGCAGCGCCCCGATGACGGGCGGGATCGCCTCGGCGATGTCGAGGGCCGTGATCGGTCCGCCGTCGACCGCCGCGGTCGCGCGCCTCGCCGCCTCGCCCTGCACCCAGGCCGCGGTCGCAGCGAGCGCGGTGAGCACCTCGGCGTCTTCGGCGATGCGTTCGTGATGCGTGGCCACGAGCGCGCCGAGGATGCCGCCGAGCACGTCGCCCGTGCCGGCGGACGCGAGCCAGTGGGTCGGCGCGGTGACCGTGTAGCGGTCGCCGTCGGGGTCGCAGATGTGGGTGACCGCCCCCTTCAGCAGCACGGCGACGCCGAGCTCCTTCGCCGCTCGCAGCGCCCACTCCGCCGGGGCGGCGCGCACCTGCGCGATGCTCGTGTCGATCTCACGCGAGGCGAGGAGTGCTGCGAGTTCCCTGGCGTGCGGGGTGATCACCGTGGGCGCCGTGTGCGTGCCGACGAGGTCGAGCGCGCCGGCGTCGAGCACGACGGGCAGGCCCGACGCGAGTGCTCCCTGCAGGTCGCCGAGGAGCATGAATGAGCGCCGGCCCATGTCGATGCCCGAGCCGACCGACCACGCCTGCACCCGGCCCGGAGCCGTGACGGTCTCGGGCCGGCGCGCGAGCACCGCGGTGCGCACGGCGCGCGGGCCGGTGTAGCGCACCATGCCGAGTCCGGCACGATGCGCGGCCTCGACGGCGAGGACCGCCGCACCCGGGTAGTCGGGAGAACCCGCCACGATGCCGAGCACGCCGCGCGAGTACTTGTCGTCATCGGCGCCCGGTGCGACGACCCACTTCGCCGCATCGTCGGCGGTCCATTCCTGCCACGGCGTGTCCATGGTCCAACGATAGGTTGAACGAGATGACTCCGACAGTTCCCGCACCGATCAGCCTCGCCCCCCGCGTCGTCGTGTTCGACTACGGCGAGGTCATCTCGCGCGAGCCCTCCGCCGCCGACCGGGCCGTTCTCCTCGATCGTGCCGGTGTGACGACGGCCGACACCGAGCGGTTCTGGACGTCGTACTGGGCGCACCGGCAGGGCCTCGACCAGGGCGCCACGTCGATCGCCGAGTACTGGCAGGCCGTCGCCGTCGACCTCGGGGCGGAGTGGAGCCCCGTCGACGTGCACGAGCTCTGGGCCATCGACCACCGCGGGTGGCTGTCGGTCGACCCGGGCACCCTCGGCGTGCTCCACGCCCTCGCCGCGGGCGGCACGCGCCTTGCGCTCCTCTCGAACGCGGGCGCCGACTACTCGGGCTGGCTGCGTCACGGCTCGTTCGCGCCCCTCTTCGAGCGCGTGTTCGTCAGCGGCGAGCTCAACCTCGTCAAGCCCGACGCCGCGATCTACGAGCACGTCATCGACGAACTCGGCATCGCGGCATCCGACTTCGTCTTCGTCGACAACAAGGCCGAGAACGTCGAGGGCGCGATCGCGGTGGGCGGCGACGGGCACGTGTTCACGGATGCCGCCGCGCTCGAGTCGTGGCTCCGCAGCCTCGCCTGAGCGCGCAACGGGCCCACGGCGGGGTCAGCTGCGCTGGCCGAGGGCGATGATGTTGCCCTCGCTGTCGTCGAACCAGGCGGTGCGCATGCCGCCGTCGTCGACGATGCCGTTCTCGGTCTTCACGCCGGGCAGGTCGTACTCGTTGAACGTCACCCCGCGCTCGCGGAGCGCAGCCATGTCACGGTCGAGATCATCGGTGTCGATGCCGAGCGCGGTGCTCTTCGCCGTGCCGGCGAACTGCGTCTCGTAGACGAGTACCGGGGTGGACCCGATGCGCAGCATCACGCCGCCCGGCGAGTCCTCGACCGGGTCGAGGTCGAAGACGGTCTTCCACCAGCGCTTCGCACGCTCGAGATCGGAAGCCGGCAGGACGGCATAGCCTTCAGCGGATTCGAACATGATGAAACCTCACCTCTCGGGTCGGTGCCGAGTCTACGCGCTCAACCGCGCCGAGTCGCGTCCTGCACCTCGCCCACGAGTTCCTCGATGATGTCCTCGAGGAACAGCACGCCGGCCGTCGCGCCGTCTTCATCGAACGCCCTCGCCACGTGCGTGCCGAGGCGGCGCATCGTCGAGAGCGCGTCTTCGAGGTCGGTGCCCGCGTAGATCGACACGAGACGGCGGATGCGCTTGGCCGGGATGGGGTCGTCGAACTCGTCCTCGTCGAGGTCGATGACGTCCTTCAGGTGCACGTACCCGTCGGGGTCGCCCGACTCGTCGAGGATCGGATAGCGCGAGAAGCCGCGGCGGGCCACCGCACGCTCGACGTCGGCCGGCGTGGCACCCGGCGGCAGGCTGACGAGCGAGTCGAGCGGCACCGCGACATCCTGCACCCGCTTGGTCGTGAACTCGAAGGCGGCCGTCAGAGTGCCGCTCGCGTCGGCGAGCACGCCCTCGCGGCGCGACTGGTGCACGATCGTCTGCACCTCCTCGAGCGTGTAGGTCGAGGTGGCCTCGTTCTTGGGCTCGACGCCGAAGAGGCGCAGCACCCCGTTCGCGGTCGCGTTCAGGGCGATGATGATCGGCTTGAACACGCGCGCCACGAAGACGAGGGGCGGCGCCAGCAGCAGCACCGCACGGTCGGGGATCGAGAACGAGAGGTTCTTCGGCACCATCTCGCCGAAGACCACGTGCAGGTACGACACGAGCACGAGCGTCACGATGAACGCGATCGTCGAGACGACCTCGGTCGACCAGCCGGTGAGGTGCAGCGGCACTTCGAGCAGGTGGTGGATCGCGGGCTCCGACACGTTCAGGATGAGCAGCGAGCAGACCGTGATGCCGAGCTGGCTGGTCGCCAGCATCAGGGTCGCGTGCTCCATGGCCCAGAGCGCGGTCTTCGCGCTGCGCTTGCCCTGCTCGGCGAGCGGTTCGATCTGCGATCGGCGCGCCGAGATGACGGCGAACTCCGCGCCGACGAAGAAGGCGTTCGCGGCGAGCAGCACGATCAGCCAGGCGATTCCGGCCCAGTCGCTCATCGTTCGCCCCCCTCGAGGTCGTCGGCTTCGGGCGGCGGGTTCGGCACGAAGCGCACGCGGTCGATTCGGCGCCCGTCGAGTCGCTGCACGACGAGCGTGCCCTCGTCGATGAGCACCTCGTCGCCGACGACGGGCAGTCGCCCGAGCTCGGCCATGACGAATCCGGCCACGGTCTCGTAGTCTCCGTTCTCTGGGACGCGGATGCCGGTGCGCTCGAGCAGCTCGTCGGGTCGCAGTATTCCGGGGAAGCTCACCTCGTCGCCGCGCCGCACGATGCCGGCGCGGGTGCGATCGTGCTCGTCGGAGACCTCGCCGACGAGCTCCTCGACGAGGTCCTCGAGGGTCGCGACACCGGCGGTGCCGCCGTACTCGTCGACGACGACCGCCATCTGGTACCCGCGGCCTCTGAGTTCACCGAGGAGGGTGTCGAGCTTCATCGTCTCGGGAACGCGCAGCGCATCGGACTGCAGGGCCGATGCCGGCACCTCCGAGCGCTTCTCGCGCGGCACGGCGACGGCCTGCTTGACGTGCACGAGGCCGACGACGTCGTCGAGGTTCTCGTCGTACACCGGGAAGCGCGAGTACCCGGTCGTGCGTGCGAGCTCGAGCACGGTCTCCGCAGGTTCCAGGCGCTGCACGGCTGCGACCCTGGGGCGCGGGGTCATCACGTCGGATGCGTCGTGGTCGGCGAAGCGCAGGGTGCGCCCGAGCAGGGTCGCGGTGTCCTGCTCGAGCATGCCGGCGCTGGCCGATCGCCGGACGAGCGACGACAGCTCCTCGGCCGAGCGGGCGCCCGAGAGCTCTTCCTTCGGCTCGATGCCGAAGGAGCGGAGGATTCCGTTCGCGCTGCCGTTCAGCAGCGAGATGGCGGGGCGGAACACCCAGGTGAACGCCGTCTGGAACGGGATCACGAGCACGGCGGTCTGCCGAGGCAGGGCGAGTGCGAAGTTCTTGGGAACGAGCTCGCCGATGACCATCGACAGCAGGGTGGCGACGACGACGGCGGTGATCGTGCCGACGGGGCGCACGAACGCCTCGGGTACGCCGATCGCGGCGAGCGGCCCCGCGAGGAGCGACGAGATCGCCGGCTCCATCGTGTAGCCCGTGAGCAGGGTGGTCAGCGTGATGCCGAGTTGCGCACTCGAGAGGTGCGTCGAAGTGATCTTCAGCGCCGCGATGGTGAGCGCGAGTCTCGTCTCGCCTCTCGCGCGGCGCGCCTCGAGGTCGGCCCGATCGAGATTGACGAGCGCGAACTCACTGGCGACGAACAAGCCCGTGCCGATCGTGAGGAGGAGCCCGATGCCGAGGAGTATCCACTCAGACATCGCCACCTCCGCGAGCAGTCACGGGCGGGGGTCTATGACCTGGAGCAGTGGCAGAGGGAGGTTCGTCCATTGTCGCCTCAGTATATCGGCGCACCCCGTGCGCCCGCCCAGCCGTAACCAGAGCGTCACACGCAACTCACCAGCTGACCGGCAACGCCTTGCCCTCCTCGTATCCCGCCGCCGACTGGACGCCGACGAGGGCGCGGTCGCGGAACTCCTCGAGCGTGCGCGCCCCCGCGTACGTGAACGAGCTGCGCACCCCAGACGTGATCATGTCGAGCAGGTCCTCGATCGAGGGTCGCAGCGGGTCGAGCGAGATCGCCGACGACGAGATGCCCTCCGCGAAGAGCTCCTTGCGCGCGAGCTCGTAGGGCGACAACCGGTCGAAGCGCTCGCGCACGGCCTTCGTCGACGCCATACCCCAGCTCTCCTTGTAGAGGCGACCGGATGCATCGTGCCGCAGCAGCCCCGGAGCCTCGATGGTGCCCGCGAACCACGACCCGATCATGACCGACGCCGCCCCGGCGGCGAGCGCGAGCGCGACGTCGCGCGGGTAGCGCACCCCGCCGTCGGCCCAGACGGTCGCACCGAGCTCGCGCGCGGCCTCCGCCGTCTCGAGCACCGCCGAGAACTGCGGCCGGCCGACCGCCGTCATCATGCGGGTCGTGCACATGGCGCCCGGGCCGACGCCCACCTTCAGCACGTCGGCGCCGGCTTCGACGAGGTCGGCGACGGCATCTGCCGTCACGATGTTGCCCGCGACGATCGGCAGCCCGAGGTCGAGGTCGCGCACGATGGACACCGCGCGGAGCATGCCCTCCTGGTGACCGTGCGCGGTGTCGATGACGAGCATGTCGACGCCCGCGGCCGCGAGCGCCGTCGCCTTCGCCGCGACGTCGCCGTTGATGCCCACGGCGGCGGCGACCCTCAGTCGCCCTGCCGCATCGACGTTCGGCTCGTAGATCGTGCCACGCAGTGCGCTCCGGCGGCTGAGCGTGCCGACCACGCGACCGTGCTCGAGCACCGGAGCGAACTCGAGGCCGGCCTCGACCATGAGGTCGAAGGCGCGGCGGGGCGTCGACACGTCGTCGGCGTCGAGCGAGGCGAGCCCGCCGTGCACGAGGTCGCCGAGCCGAGCGTCGGGCAGCGCGGTCGCGAGACGGTCGGCGGGGATGCATCCGACGTACTCGCCTCTGGAGTCGTGCAGCACGATGCCGTGGCCCGCGATCGGCGGCAGCACCTCGAGGGCGTCGGCGGCCGAGGCATCCGGGCTGAAGTCGTACGGGGTGTCGAAGCGCGGCGACTGCGCCTTGACCGCGCGGATCGCCGCGTCGAGGTCCTGCAGGTGCATGTCCTGCGGCAGCACGCCGAGGCCGCCGCGGCGGGCGAGCGTCGCGGCCAGGCGCGGGCCGGTGATCGAGTTCATGTTCGCCGACACGAGCGGGATCGACGCACCCGACCCGTCGTCGGGTGCGAGCGAGACGTCGAGACGGCTCGTGACGGCGGAACGACTCGGCACGAGGAACACGTCCGAGTAGGTGAGGTCGTGGCTGGGTGTCGTCCGGTAGAACTCCATGCCGCCACGCTACCGCCGCGCCGTGCTCAGGGGGCGATTGAGGGGATTAGGCTGGGAGGCGGTGATTCGACGTGCCCGCGCGCACGGCGAAGCCGCGAAGCAGGTAATTCCAGCATCAATGGAGAGAGTGGGCGAGAGGCTGTGTCGAGCCAATTGACCGGGTCGGGATCCGACGAGACGACGTCGGGCGAATACGGAGCCAACGAATGGCTCGTCGACGAGATGTACGAGAAGTTCCTCGTCGATCCCCAATCGGTCGACAAGACCTGGTGGCCGGTGCTCGAGCACTACCGCCAGGTGAAGACCGAGGGCGGCGACGCGTCGACCACCACCACACCGGCTCCGGATAGCGCGCAGGCGACGCCCGCGACCGATGCCGCGCCGGCAGCACCCGCCGCGCAGGCGACGCCAGCAGCTGACGCCGCAGCACCCGCAGCGCCGTCCACGGCGCCCGTGCCCGTCATCGGGCAGACCCCGGCCGCACGCACGACCTCGGTCGCCCCGCGCACGCAGCCCGTGCCGGCCGACGTGCCCGTCACGAGCCCGCAGCCCGTCGTCGCCGACGCTCCGAAGGAAGACGAGGTCGTCACCCTCAAGGGCATGCCGAAGGCGCTCGCGGCCAACATGGACGCCTCGCTCACCGTGCCGACCGCGACCAGCGTCCGCACGATCCCGGCGAAGCTCATGATCGACAACCGCATCGTGATCAACAACCACCTGCGGCGTTCGCGCGGCGGCAAGATCTCGTTCACCCACCTCATCGGCTGGGCGCTGATCCAGGCGCTCAAGGAGTTCCCGAGCCAGAACGTCTACTACGCCGAGCCCGACGGCAAGCCGAGCCTCGTCAAGCCCGCCCACATCGGCCTCGGCATCGCGATCGACATCCCGAAGCCCGACGGCACCCGCGCCCTCCTCGTGCCCGCGATCAAGCGCGCAGAGACGATGACGTTCAACGAGTACCTCGCGGCCTACGAAGACCTCGTGCAGCGCGCCCGCCAGAACAAGCTGAAGGCCGACGACTTCGCCGGCGCCACGGTCTCGCTGACGAACCCGGGCGGCATCGGCACCGTGCACTCGGTGCCCCGGCTCATGAAGGGCCAGGGCTGCATCATCGGCGCCGGCGCCCTCGAGTACCCCGCCGAGTTCCAGGGCGCGTCCGAGAAGACGCTCGCGCACCTCGCGATCGGCAAGACGATCACGCTCACCTCGACCTACGACCACCGCGTCATCCAGGGCGCCGGCTCCGGCGAGTTCCTGAAGAAGGTGCACGAACTGCTGCTCGGCCAGCGCGGCTTCTACGAGAACCTCTTCGCGGCACTGCGCCTCCCCTACGAGCCGATCCGCTGGGCGCCCGACATCTCGGTCGACATCGCGAGCGCGATCGACAAGACCGCTCGCGTGCAGGAGCTCATCAACGCGTTCCGCGTGCGCGGGCACCTGATGGCCGACATCGACCCGCTCGAGTACGTGCAGCGCTCCCACCCCGACCTCGACATCGCGAGCCACGGCCTGACCTTCTGGGACCTCGACCGCGAGTTCGTCACGGGCGGCTTCGGCGACACGCGCACCGCGCAGCTCCGCGACATCCTCGGCGTCCTCCGCGACTCGTACTGCCGCACCATCGGCATCGAGTACATGCACATCCAGGACCCCGTGCAGCGCAAGTGGATCCAGAACGAGGTCGAGCGCAGCTACGAGAAACCGACGCACGACGAGCAGATGCGCATCCTCGGCAAGCTCAACGAGGCCGAGGCGTTCGAGACCTTCCTGCAGACGAAGTACGTGGGCCAGAAGCGCTTCAGCCTCGAGGGCGGCGAGTCCGTCATCCCGTTGCTCGACGAGATCCTGCAGGGCGCCGCGAAGGAGGGCCTCGACGAGGTCGCCATCGGCATGGCGCACCGCGGCCGCCTGAACGTGCTCACGAACATCGCCGGCAAGACCTACGGCCAGGTGTTCCGCGAGTTCGAGGGCACGCAGCAGTCGAAGGGCTTCACCGGCTCCGGCGACGTCAAGTACCACCTCGGCACGCAGGGCACCTTCACCGCCGACGACGGTCACCAGATCCCCGTGTCGCTCGCAGCGAACCCCTCGCACCTCGAAGCCGTCGACGGCGTGCTCGAGGGCATCGTGCGTGCGAAGCAAGACCGGAAGCCGATCGGCACGTTCTCGACGCTGCCGATCCTCGTGCACGGCGACGCCGCGATGGCCGGCCAGGGCGTCGTGCTCGAGACGATGCAGATGTCGCAGCTGCGCGGCTACCGCACGGGCGGCACCATCCACGTCAACATCAACAACCAGGTCGGCTTCACGACGGTGCCGGGCGACGCCCGCTCGTCGATCTACTCGACGGATGTCGCGAAGACGATCCAGGCTCCGATCTTCCACGTGAACGGCGACGACCCCGAGGCCGTCGTGCGGGTCGCCGAACTCGCGTTCCGCTACCGCCAGGAGTTCAAGCGCGACGTCGTCATCGACCTCGTCTGCTTCCGCCGGCGCGGCCACAACGAGGGCGACGACCCCTCGATGACCCAGCCCCTGATGTACAACCTCATCGAGGCGAAGCGCTCGGTGCGCAAGCTCTACACCGAGGCCCTCGTCGGTCGCGGTGACATCACCGAAGAGGAGTACGAGGCGGCGCACCGCGACTTCCAGGACCGCCTGGAGCGCGCCTTCGCCGAGACGCACGCCGCGCAGACCGGGGCGATCCCGATCATCGGGGCGACCGATTCCACGAAGCCCGAAGAGCCCGTCGCCGGCGAGCTCGAGACGACCGGCGTCTCGACCGAGGTCGTGCACGCCATCGGCGACGCCTTCAACAACAAGCCCTCGGGCTTCACCGTGCACCCGAAGATCCAGCAGCTCCTGACGAAGCGCCTCGACATGAGCCGCAACGGCAAGGTCGACTGGGGCTTCGGCGAGTTGCTCGCACTCGGTTCGCTCCTCCTCGAGGGCACCCCGGTGCGCTTCGCGGGTCAAGACGCCCGTCGCGGAACGTTCGTGCAACGGCACGCAGTGCTGCACGACCGGGTGAACGGCCAGGAGTGGCTGCCGCTGCAGAACCTCTCCGAGAACCAGGCCCGGTTCTGGATCTACGACTCACTGCTCTCCGAGTACGCGGCGATGGGCTTCGAGTACGGCTACTCCGTCGAGCGCGCCGACGCCCTCGTCATGTGGGAGGCGCAGTTCGGCGACTTCGCGAACGGCGCGCAGACCATCATCGACGAGTTCATCTCCTCGGCCGAGCAGAAGTGGGGCCAGCGCTCGAGCGTCGTGCTCCTGCTGCCGCACGGCTACGAGGGTCAGGGCCCCGACCACTCGAGCGCCCGCATCGAGCGCTACCTGCAGCTCTGCGCCGAGAACAACATGACGGTCGCGCGCCCCTCGACGCCGGCGTCGTACTTCCACCTGCTGCGCCGTCAGGCCTACGCCCGCCCGCGCCGGCCGCTCGTCGTCTTCACCCCGAAGGCGATGCTGCGCCTGCGCGGCGCGACGAGCGAGGTCGCCGACTTCACGCAGGGCAAGTTCGAACCGGTCATCGACGACGCCCGCATCACCGACAAGGCCGCCGTCAAGCGCGTCGTGTTCGTCTCGGGCAAGATCTACTACGACCTGCTCGCCGAACTCGACAAGCACGAGAACACCGAGGTCGCACTCGTTCGCCTCGAGCAGCTCTACCCGCTGCCCGCAGGAGAGCTGAAGGCCGTCGCCGACGCGTACCCGAACGCCGAGCTGATGTGGGCGCAAGACGAGCCCGAGAACCAGGGCGCCTGGCCGTACTTCATCATCGAGACGAACAAGCTCGGCGATCGTCCGGTGCGCGTCGTCGCTCGCACGGCCGCGGCATCGCCCGCCACCGGTTCCGCGAAGCGGCACGCCACCGAGCAGGCCGAGCTCGTGCGAACGGCGACCACGCTGTAGCCGCCGCGCGACGCGAACGACGAAGCGAGCGGATGCCCCCCGGGCATCCGCTCGCTTCGTCGTTTCTGCGGTTCAGGCAGGTCAGGCCTTGCCGCGCGACAGCCTGCTCGGCCACCAGATGGTGCGCCCGATGTCGTAGGCGAGCGCCGGCACGAGAAGCGTGCGCACGAGGAACGTGTCGAGCAGCACGCCGAATGCCACGATGAAGGCGATCTGCGCCAGGAACAGGATCGGCAGCACGCCGAGCGCCGCGAACGTCGCTGCCAGCACGAGTCCGGCCGAGGTGATCACGCCCCCGGTGAGCCGCAGACCCCGGATGATGCCTGAGCGCGTGCCGAACCGCAGGGACTCCTCGCGCACCCGGGTCATCAGGAAGATGTTGTAGTCGACGCCGAGGGCGACGAGGAACACGAATCCGAAGAGCGGCACCGACGGGTCGGCGCCCGGGAAGTGGAACACGTGCTCGAACACGAGCGCGGAGACGCCGAGCGCGGCGGCGAATGAGAGCACCACACTGCCGATCAGGATGAGCGGGGCGACGATCGAGCGCAGCAGCAGCATGAGGATCAGGAGGATCGCAGCGAGCACGAGCGGGATCACGAGGGTGCGGTCGGCGATCGCCGCGGCGTTCGTGTCGAGCGCGACGGCCGTCTGGCCGCCGACGAGCACGTCGGTGCCGACCTCGTCGAGGTTCGAGCGGAGCTCGCCGACCGTCGCCTCGGCCTCGAGGGAGTCCGACGGGTCGGTCAGCGTGACCTGCAGCTGCACCTCGCCGTCGACGACGGTCGGGTCGGGCGCCGGAGTGCCGGGAGGACCGAACGCCTCGATGCCGTCGCTCGTGACCGGCGCTGTGCCGGCGGGCGAGTCGGCGCTCACCACGGCGACGGAGTCCACGCCGGCAGTGTCGAGCGCGACATCCGCCATCTGCTGCAGCTCGCTCTCGGGGCCGATGACGATCGCGGGCGTGCCCGACCCGGCTGGGAAGTGCTCGCCGAGCATCTCCTGGCCGTCGCGCGCCTGCGACTCCCCCAGCACGAACTCGCTCGATGCGACGCCGTCGGCGTCGAGTTGCACGAGGCCGAGCGACATGACGCCCAAGACCAGCACGGAGACGATCCAGACGGTGCGCGGTCGCTTCGAGACGAGGCGGCCGACCCCGGCCCAGATTCCCCGGTCTGGCAGGTCGGCCTCGTCGGGTGCCGAGGCGTCCACGACGCCGGCCGCGTGTCGGGCGTGCACCTCGGCGGCGTCGCCGACGCGGGCGACCTTCCTCGGCCAGAAGGCGGCGCGCCCGGCCCAGAGCAGCAGCGCGGGCAGGAGCGTCAGCGCCGCGAGCACGGCGAAGACGATGCCGATCGCCGCGACGGGCCCGAGCACCTTGTTCGACGTCAGCTCGCTCACGAGCAGGATCAGGAGCCCGACGATGACGGTGCCTCCCGAGGCGACGATCGGCTCCCACGAGCCTTTCAGCGCCGCCCAGGTGGCGTCCCACTTGCGCTCGTACTGCGCGAGCGTCTCGCGATACCGCGAGATGTAGAGCAGCGCGTAGTCGGTGGCCGCACCGATCACGAGGATGAACAGGATGCCCTGCGTCTGCCCAGAGAGCAGCAGGATGTCGGCGCGTGCGAGCGCCACGACCGTGAACACCGACGCGCACAGCGCCGTGAGGCTCGTGAAGAGCACGATGAACGGCAGCAGCGGCGAGCGGTAGACGATGATGAGGATCAGGAAGACGGCCGCGAGCGCGACGCCCAGGAGGAGCCCGTCGATGCCGCTGAACGCGGCGGCGAGGTCGGCCGTGAAGCCCGCCGGGCCGGTGACGGCGGCCGTCGTGCCGTCGACGGGGTGCTCAGCGAGTACCGTCCGCACCTCCGCGACGATGTCGCCCGGGCTCTCGCCGCCCTCGACCTGCTCGATCGGCAGGATCATCTGCACCGCGGCGCCGTCCTCCGAGGGCAGCACCGGCGAGGCGGCGTCGCCGTTCACGCCGTCGACCGCGAGCAGGTCGACCCGCAGGTCGTCGATCGCCGCGAGCTGATCGTCGTCGAGGGCCTCGTCGCCGGCGATCACCACGATCGCGGGAACGTCGTCGGAGTCGCGGAAGCCCTCCTGCAGCTCGGTCACCTCGGTCGCCTCGGCCGACGCGGGCAGGAACTGCGCCTGGTCGTTCGTCGAGACGTCGCTCAGCGAGCCGAACGCGGCGCCGCCGGCGCCGAAGAGTGCGAACCAGATGAGGATGAGGGCAGCGGGGATGGCGACGCGGAGCCACGTGGGCACCCGGCGCATCGTCGTTCGGTCGGAGTCGTCGATCACATCATCGACGCTACGGGTCGACCGGATCGCCCGCATCGAACGAACGATTGAGAACGCGCGCCGCTCGGCAGGTCAGGCGACGTGCGCGGTCAGGCGACGGTGTGCGTCGACTGATAGATCCTGATCTGCGAGAGCACCTGCATCCGCAGCTGCTCGGGCGCGCTCTCGCGGCACGCCCGCTGCACCACTTCGGTGATCGCGACGCCGACGCGCAGTTCGGCCTGGCAGTCGGGACAGTTCTCCACGTGCTCGCGGATGTCGGTCGCATCCGCCGCCTGCAGCTCGTTGTGCAGGTACTCCTCGAGTTCGGCCCTCGCCTTGTCGCAGCCGCAGTCGGTCATTTCTTGCTCCTGGTGGTTTTGGCCTTCTCGCCCGCGGCGAATCCCTGTTCGCGGGCATAGTCGGCGAGGGATTCGCGGAGCAGGCGCCTGCCACGGTGCAGACGGCTCATCACGGTCCCGATGGGGGTGTTCATCATGTCGGCGATCTCTTGGTACGAGAAGCCCTCGACGTCGGCGAAGTAGACGGCGAGCCGGAAGTCTTCGGGCAGCGCCTGCAGCGCGTCCTTGACGGCGCTGTCGGGCAGGTGGTCGATCGCCTCGGCCTCTGCGGAACGACTCGCCCGCGCGGTGGTCGACTCCGCACCGCCGAGCTGCCAGTCCTCCAGGTCGTCGATCGTGCCCTGGTAGGGCTCCCGCTGCTTCTTGCGGTAGCTGTTGATGAAGGTGTTCGTGAGGATCCGGTACAGCCACGCCTTCAGGTTGGTGCCCTGGGTGAACTGCCCGAAGGCGGCGAACGCCTTGACGAACGTCTCCTGCACCAGGTCTTGCGCGTCGGCCGGGTTCTTCGTCATGCGCAGCGCAGCGGCGTAGAGCTGGTCGATGAACGGCAGCGCCTGTTCCTCGAAGAGTTCGCTGAGAGGACGTGCGGCCTCCGCGGTCTCGGGGTCGTTCGGCGTCGCGTCGATCTGGTCAGTCATCACCGGCCATCCTAGATCGTCGACCCCTGCGACTGCGGGGCGTTCGAGCACTCCGATCGACATGCGTGGCACCGACTCCTTCTGCGTTTCCGGACGCTACTGTTGATAACCGATGCAGATTTCGAAGTATTCCGCACCCGAATTCGATCCGTACGGCGATGCACGGCAGACCGAGACGGATGACGGTTGGCGCGCGCCGGTCGCGGCGGCTCCCCTCGCCGCGGTGCTGGGCCTGCCGGGCTCGAAGTCGCTCACCAATCGCGAACTCGTGCTCGCGGCGCTGGCCGACGGCCCGTCGACGCTCCGCGCCCCGCTCTGGTCGCGCGACAGCGAGCTCATGGTCGAGGGCCTGCGCTCCCTCGGCACCGGGTTCGAACGAGTGCCCGGCCGCGGCGGGTTCGGCGACGACCTGCGCGTGACTCCTGCCGACGAACTGCTCGGCTCGACCACGATCGACTGCGGGCTCGCCGGCACGGTCATGCGGTTCCTGCCGCCGGTCGCCGCCCTCGCACTCGGCCCGACGATGTTCGACGGCGACGAGCACGCTCGTCACCGCCCGATGTCGGGCGTGATCGACGGGCTGCACGCCCTCGGCGTCGACCTCGACGACGACCGGCGCGGCACGCTGCCGTTCACCGTGCACGGCACCGGCCGAGTCGGCGGCGGGCCGCTCGAGATCGACGCCTCGGCGTCGAGCCAGTTCGTCTCCGCCCTGCTGCTGTCGGCCCCGCGGTTCGAGCGCGGCATCGACCTGAAGCACAGCGGCGAACGGCTGCCGAGCCTGCCCCACATCGAGATGACCATCGAGACCCTCCGTGCCCGCGGTGTCGAGGTCACGAGCCCCGAGCCCGGCCGCTGGCAGGTCGCTCCCGGCCCGATCCTCGCGATCGATGTCGACATCGAGCCCGACCTCTCGAACGCCGCGCCGTTCCTCGTCGCGGCGCTCGTCGCCGGCGGCTCCGTCACGATCACCGGCTGGCCCGTCGAGACCACGCAGGTCGGCGCGCAGCTCGCGCGCATCCTGCCGCTGTTCGGCGCTCGAGTCGAGATCGACGGCGACCGACTCACGGTGCACGCCCCCGCGCACGGCGAGGGCGGCAGCCGCGGCATCCGCGGCGTCGACCTCGACCTCTCGGAGGCCGGCGAGCTCGCACCGAACCTCGTCGCCCTCGCGGCCCTCGCCGACGCGCCGTCGACGATCACCGGCATCGGCCACATCCGCCATCACGAGACCGACCGGCTCGCGGCCCTCACCGCCGAGATCAACGGGCTCGGGGGCGTCGTCACCGAGCTCGACGACGGCTTGCGCGTCGAACCGGCACCGCTCCACGGCGGGCCGTGGCGCGCGTACGCCGACCACCGCATGGCCACGAGCGGCGCGATCATCGGCCTCGCGGTGCCCGGCGTCGTCGTCGACGACATCGCGTCGACCGGCAAGACCCTCCCCCAGTTCACCGCGCTCTGGGAGCAGATGCTGGCATGACCCGGTGGAGCGCAGCATGACCTGGTGGTCCACTGACGACGACGAGGACGACGAGCCAGAGTTCGACGAGTCCGACGTGCGGGTGCGGCCGAGCCGCCGGGGCAGCAGGCCCCGCACGAAGCAGCGACCCGAGCACGCCGATGCCGTCACGGGCATGGTGATCGGCGTCGATCGAGGCCGTTACAGCGTGCTCGTCGACGAGAACGGCCCCGACGAACGCACCATCACCGCGGCGCGTGCGAGCGAGCTTCGCCGCAAATCGGTCGTCACGGGCGATCACGTCGACCTCGTCGGCGACACGTCCGGCGAGCCGGGCACCCTCTCACGCATCGTCCGGGTCGGCGAGCGCACCACTCTGCTGCGACGCAGCGCCGACGACACCGACGAGGTCGAGCGCGTCATCGTCGCGAACGCCGACCAGATGCTCATCGTCGTGGCCGCGGCGAACCCCGAGCCGCGCATCCGGCTGCTCGACCGCTACCTCGTGGCGGCGTTCGACGCCGGCATCCGCCCGCTCCTCGTCATCACGAAGACCGACCTCGCCGACCCCGCCGAGTTCCTCCGCAACTTCGCGGGCCTCGACCTCACGGTGTTCCTGAGCGGTGAGGATCAGATGCCGCTCGACGAGATCGCCCGCGTGCTCGTCGGCCACCGCACCGTGTTCGTCGGCCACTCGGGCGTCGGCAAGTCCACACTCGTGAACGCGCTCGTGCCGAGCGCGAAGCGCGCCACCGGGCACGTCAACGTCGTCACGGGCCGCGGGCGCCACACCTCGTCGTCGACGGTCTGGTTGCGCTTCGACGCCGCCGATCTGCCGGGCGCCGAGCCGGGCACAGGCTGGGTCATCGACACCCCCGGCGTGCGCTCGTTCGGGCTCGGCCACGTCGACCGCGCCAACATCCTGCGCGCCTTCACCGACCTCGACCGCCTGGCCGAGCGCTGCCCGCGCGGGTGCACCCACCTGCCCGACGCACCCGACTGCGCCATGGCCGAGGCCGTCGCCGCCGGAGAGCTCGGCGAGACGGGCCCGGCGCGCCTGGAGTCCCTGCAGCGGCTGCTCACGACCTTCGCCGGCGGCGCCGCCGTCTGACCCCGCGGCGAGCCGATTGCGTCGTCCTGCGGGCGCTCTGCGGCCCGCGGCATCCGTCGACGTGCCTACCATGGAGGTATGACCGACGCACGACTCGCCCCCGGCGACCTCGCTCCCGACTTCACCCTGCTCGACCAGAACGGCGACCCGGTCACCCTCTCGGAGCTCCGCGGCTCCAAGGTGGTGCTCTACTTCTACCCCGAGGCCATGACCCCGGGCTGCACGACCGAGGCGTGCGACTTCCGCGACAACCTGAACTCGTTCGCGAGCGCCGGCATCCGCGTGCTCGGCGTCTCGAAGGACGACGTCGCGAAGCTCGCCGCGTTCGCCGAGCGCGACCGACTGACGTACACCTTGCTCTCCGACGCCGACCTCGCCGTGCAGCAGGCCTACGGCGTCTGGGGCGAGAAGTCGCTCTACGGCAAGATCGTCGTCGGTTCGATCCGCTCGACGTTCGTGATCGCCGAAGACGGTCGCATCGAGCGCGCCTTCTACAACGTCAAGGCGACCGGTCACGTGGCGCGACTGCGCCGCGACCTCGGCCTCGACGGCTAGGAGTCCTCGGGGCGGGTGTATGCGAGACGCACGGGAGCCCACAACAGCAGCCCGATGACGGTGATCGCGGGCACGAGCAGCACCCAGCCGACATCGGGGCGTGCGAACAGGCCCTGGAAGGCGCCGACCGCGATCGAGAGCTGCAGGATCTGCCAGACGATCGCCGCCGCACGTGACCACGACGCCTGCCGGAGCGATCCGAAGGCGACCGTGACGACCCAGATCGCCCCGATCGCGACGAGCACGAGCAGTGCGATGGCCGTGGCGTACGACGACGGTTCGAGCGCGAACAGGTCGATCACGAGCCAGATGACGAGGGCCAGCATGGCCGCGGCCTCGAGGAAGAGCAGCACGCTCACGACGACGAGTGCGACGCGAACACCGGATTCGGGGGTTGCCGCGCCGCCTGCCGTGTCGTCTCGTGCCTCGACCGAGTCGTCTCGCGCATCGAAGGCGGCGTCATCGCGCCGATTCACAGCGTTATCCCATACACAGCTATTGATTCGAACTCTCCGCTATGCGACCATTTATGAGGCCGAATTGATGCTCACAGGGACGTGAGCCGATCAGAACTGATCCTACTTCCCGAGATTCGGCTTTCCCCCTGCAGCAGCCGGTTTCGGCAAGCGCAATCGTGCGCGTCTGCGATCGAAGTACACCCCGCAAGGAGCATCCCCATATGGATTGGCGCGACAAGGCCGCCTGCCTCACCGCAGACCCGGAACTCTTCTTCCCGGTCGGCAACACCGGCCCCGCCGTCGACCAGATCGAGAAGGCGAAGACCGTGTGCGGTCGCTGCACCGTCACCGAGATCTGCCTGCAGTACGCCCTCGAGACCGGCCAGGACTCGGGCGTGTGGGGTGGCCTCAGCGAAGACGAGCGCCGCGCCCTCAAGCGCCGCGCCGCGCGCGCCCGCCGCGCCTCCTAGCGACCGTTCGGCGGCCGGAGGACCCGGCCGCCGACTCGCTCACCATTCAGACGGCCGACGGCCCTTCCCGTTCGGCGAGGTCGTGCGACCCGCTCACTTCGCGGCGATGATCCGCTCGAGCTCGGGGATGAGCGCCGCGAACGCGCGCGCCCGATGGCTGTGCGAGTTCTTCACCTCGGGCGCGAGCTCGGCTGCCGAGACCTCGAAGCCCTCGGGCACGAAGATCGGGTCGTAGCCGAAGCCGTGCGCGCCCGACTCCTCGAGCGCGATGCGCCCGGGCCAGAGCCCGACGGCCGCGTACTCGTGCGGGCCGCCGGCCGCCTCGGGCACCACGAGCGCGATGGTGCAGTGGAAGTGCCCGGTGCGGTTCGGGTCGCGGATGTCGCTGAGCTGCGCGAGCAGCAGGTCGAGGTTCGCCTGCGCACCCCGACCGGGCCCGGCCCAACGGGCCGAGAAGATGCCCGGCGACCCGCCCATGACGTCGACCGCGATGCCCGAGTCGTCGGCGAGGGCGATGCGTCCGGTGTGCTCCGCAGCGGCCCGCGCCTTGATGAAGGCGTTCGCCTCGAACGAGGTGCCGTCTTCGACCGGCTCGGGCCCGTCGTAGGCGAGCACCGTGAGTCCCGGCATCCGCTCGCCCAGGATCTTCTGGAACTCGTCGACCTTGTGCTGGTTGTGGGTGGCGAGCACGATCTCGAGGCCCATCGGCGTCACTCCCCCGCAGCGGCGACGGCGGCGGCGAGCACGCGCTGCTGGATGAGGGTGAGCTCGGCGGTGCCCGCGAGCGCGAGATCGAGCAGCGCGTCGAGCTCGCGGCGGTCGAACGGCGCGCCCTCGGCGGTGCCCTGCACCTCGACGAAGAGGCCGCGCCCCGTCGCCACGACGTTCATGTCGGTCTCGGCGCGCACGTCTTCCACGTAGGCGAGATCGAGCATCGGCGTGCCGTCGATGATGCCGACCGACACGGCGGAGACCGTATCGATGAGCGGCTGGGCGCGCTGGCCGACGAACTTCTTGCCACGAGCCCACTCGATCGCGTCGGCGAGTGCCACGTAGGCGCCCGTGATCGCGGCCGTGCGGGTGCCGCCGTCGGCCTGCAGCACGTCGCAGTCGATCTGGATCGTGTTCTCGCCGAGCCCCTTCATGTCGACGACCGCGCGGAGGCTGCGGCCGATCAGGCGGCTGATCTCGTGCGTGCGACCGCCGATGCGGCCCTTGACGGCCTCGCGGTCGTTGCGCGTGTTCGTCGCGCGAGGCAGCATCGAGTACTCGGCGGTGACCCAGCCCTTGCCCTTGCCGTTCATCCAGCGGGGCACGCCGTTCGTGAACGACGCAGTGCAGAGCACCTTCGTCTTGCCGAACGAGATGAGCGCGCTGCCTTCGGCGTGCTCGCTCCAGCCGCGCTCGATGGTCACCTCGCGCAGTTGGTCGGCGGTGCGCCCGTCGGCGCGGATGAGGGTGGTGGGCTCGGATGCCTCGGTCATGCGTTCTCCTGTCGAAGCCGGCTGCGCGTGGTCGCAGATCGGTGGTCTGGAATGGTGACGGCACCCGTCTGCACGAGCTCGACGCTCGGGATCTCGGGGCCGATGAGGCGATGGGCGAGGTCGAGGAACGCGCTCGTGGAGCGACCGGTGGCCTCGTAGCGGTAGCTCGGCGGGGTCGCCGCCCGGCGCTCGGTACCGGTGCCGACGAGCACGCGGTAGACGTCGTTGGCCGTCTCGACGTCGCTCGAGACGAGCGAGACCTCCTCGCCCATGACGTAGGAGATCGCACCCTTCAGGAACGGGTAGTGCGTGCAGCCGAGCACGAGGGTGTCGATGCGCGCGCGCTTCAACGGCGCGAGATACTCCTCGGTGACCTCGAGCAGCTCGTCGCCAGTCGTCACCCCGGCCTCGACGAACTCGACGAAGCGCGGGCACGCCCGCGAGAAGAGCTCGAGGTGCGGGGCCGCGGCGAACGCGTCATCGTAGGCGCGCGAGCCGATCGTGCCCGCGGTGCCGATGACGCCGACCCTGCCCGACTTCGTGGCCGCGACCGCGCGTCTGACGGCCGGCTGGATCACCTCGACGACCGGAACGTCGTAGCGCTCCCGTGCGTCGCGGAGCATCGCGGCAGAGGCCGTGTTGCACGCGATCACGAGCATCTTCACGCCCTGCGCCACGAGGTCGTCGAGCACCGCGAGCGCGTAGCCGCGCACATCGGCGATCTTCTTCGGCCCGTAGGGCGAGTGCTCGAGGTCACCGATGTAGAGGATCGACTCGTTGGGCAACTGGTCTTTCACGGCCCGGGCGACGGTGAGCCCGCCGACCCCGGAGTCGAAGATCCCGATCGGTGCATCCGTCACGACATGCAAGCGTAGCGCTCCCCGCTGACTGCACCCGCATCGGTAGGCTGAGCTGGTGACCGGCTCAGCAGCGCTCTTCACCGATCGATACGAACTGACGATGGTCGATGCCGCGTTGCTCGACGGCACCGCGCATCGCGAGAGCCTGTTCGAGGCCTTCGCGAGGCGCCTGCCCGACGGCCGGCGCTACGGCATCGTCGCGGGCACGGGGCGCCTGCTCGAGCTGATCCGGCGATTCCGCTTCGATGAGGCCGAGCTCGAGTGGCTCCGCGAACACGAGGTGGTTCGGCCCGCCACGCTCGACTGGCTCGCCGACTACCGGTTCACCGGCGACATCTGGGGCTACCGCGAGGGCGAGGCGTACTTCCCGGGCTCGCCGCTGCTCACGATCCAGGCGACGTTCGCCGAAGCCGTCATGCTCGAGACCGTCGTGCTCTCGACCCTCAACTACGACTCGTCCGTCGCGAGCGCCGCCGCGCGCATGGTCTCCGTCGCGCTCGGCCGGCCGATCGCCGAGATGGGCTCACGCCGCACGAGCGAGGGTTCGGCGATCGCCGCCGCACGCGCCGCCTACATCGCGGGCTTCGACGCCACGTCGAACCTCGAGGCCGGGCGCACGTGGGGCATCCCGACCATGGGCACCGCCGCGCACGCCTTCACGCTGCTGCACGACACCGAAGAGGGCGCGTTCCGCGCGCAGGTCGAGGCGTTCGGGCCGAAGACGACCCTGCTCGTCGACACCTACGACATCACGAAGGGCGTCGAGCTCGCCGTGAAGGTCGCGGGGCCCGGACTCGGCGCCGTGCGCATCGACTCGGGCGACCTCCCGACGGTCGTCGCAGCGGTGCGCGAACAGCTCGACACGCTCGGAGCCGTCGACACGCGCATCACCGTCACGAGCGACCTCGACGAGTTCACGATCGCGGGCCTCTCGGGCGCACCCGTTGACGCCTACGGCGTCGGCACCGCCGTCGTGACCGGTTCGGGGTTCCCGGCGGCCGGCATGGTGTTCAAGCTCGTCGCGCGACGCGACGACGCCGGCGAATGGGTGTCGGTCGCGAAGGCCTCGACGCAGAAGGCGAGCGTCGGCGGTCGCAAGAACGCCGCGCGACGCCTCGACGCGACGTTGACCGCCCGTGAAGAGCTCGTCTTCGTCGGCGACGGCCCCGGCGGCGAGGCGGAGTTCGAGGCGGGCAGCCGGCTGCGCCCGCTCATGGTGCAGCTGATGCGCGGCGGCGAGGCCGACCCCGCGTTCCTCGGCACGACCGGCACGGAAGCCGCTCGCGCGCATCGCGCCACCGTCATGCAGGAGCTGCCGATCGAGGCGTTCCGGCTGGGCCGCGGCGAGCCCGTGATTCCGACGACCTATCACTGACCCCGTGGTCGAGTGACGAACGCCGGAGAGCGTATCGAGACCTACTCGGCCTTCATCTTCTCGTAGATCGCCTTGCAGGTCGGGCAGACCGGGAACTTCTCGGGGTCGCGCCCCGGGGTCCACTTCTTGCCGCACAGCGCCTTCACGGGCTTGCCGGTGAGTGCCGACTGCAGGATCTTGTCTTTCTGCACGTAGTGCGAGAAGCGCTCGTGGTCGCCCGGCTCGATGGCCTCTTCGTTCAGGAGCTTCTCGAGTTCGCGGTCGAGAACGTCGGTGCCGCCGCCGGGCGAACCGGGGTCGGCGATGCTGACGCGCACGGAGGAGATCATGCGTCCGATTCTACGCGCGGATCGCGGCACCGATGATCTCGGGGCCGCGACGGTCGAAGACCCTGCCGCCGGCCGTCACGCCGATCACGAGCACGAGAAGGCCGAGGCCGACACCCGAGGCGAAGGATGCCGCGTGCCACGCGGGATCGACGAAGATGCCGAGCCAGGCGAACACCAGCGCGGGCAGCGCGATGAGGAGCGAGCCGACCATCGTGATCGACTGCACGAGCGCGGTGATGGTGCCGGTGGCCTGCGGCTGCTGGAACGGGCTGTCGCCGGGCTTGACCGCGGGGTATGGGAACCGGGCCGACGTGATCGAGCCGACGCCGAGGCCTGCGAGGAGGAGTGCCGTGCTGACGCCGAGGAGCGACGGCAGCAGTCTCCAGTCGTTCAGCACGAAGACCGTGAGCGCGCTGCCGAGGCCGATGACGAGCACCCCGGCGATCAGCACGGGAACGAGCCGGCCGACGCGGTCGGAGACGCCGCGCACGCCGGAGACGACGTGCAGCCAGACGGCCGTCGAGTCGTAGGCGGTGTCGTTGTGCAGGCTCCAGCCGAGGAAGAGGCACATGAGCGGCACGGGAATGAGCCAGAGGTATTCGGTCGGCACGCCGGCGAGGTTGAGCGGCACCATGACGATGATCGGCACGATCGGCACCATGACGAGCGAGACCCAGTAGCGGGCATCGCGGAACCAGTAGGTGAAGCTGCGTGCCGCAACGGCGCCGGCGGCGCCCTGCGGCATCCGGTCGAACCAGCCGAGTCCGCGGTAGCTCTTCGCGGAGGCCTCGCGCCCGGGCGTCACGAGCATCTTGGCGACGAGCGCCTGCCAGCCGAACCAGACGAGCACGAGCGTGCCCGCGGCGATGAGGAACTTGACGATCGCGGCGCCCCACTGGCCCGCGGCGGCGTCTCCGGGCACGGCGAAGGCCGCACCGAACGGGGTCCAGGAGAGCACGCCTGCGATCGACTCCATGACGGCCGTGCCGGAGCTCTCCCAGTCGACCGAGACGAGCACCACGATGATCGGCGAGGCCATGACGATCAGGAGCAGGCCGAGCACCCCGCTGAGCTCCCGGGCTCGCCGTGTGGCGAGCAGCAACGAGGCGATGCCGGTGGCGACGCGTGCGAGCAGGAGGCACGTGGCGAAGGCGATCGCCGCCGCGAGGATCGCGAGGAGGGTCTCACCGAACCCGCGCGACCAGGTGACGACGGTGCCGAGCAGCACGATCGCGAGCACGAGGGCGGGGATGCCGATGACGGCCGCGACGGCGAGGCCGATCGCGAGCGAGCGGTCGGGCAGGCCGAAGAGCGCGAAGCGCCGGGGATCCATCGTGTCGTCGACGCCGAAGATCAGCGGGACGATGATGAAGCCGAGCACGGTGGCCGACCCGGCGACGACGAAGGCGTCGCGGATGACCTCGACGTCATCGACGAAGCGCAGCCCGACGAGCGAGGCGAACAGCAGGGCGGCGAGGCCGAGCCCGTAGATCAGCCCGATGACGATGCCGACGACCTGCCAGGTGCTGCGCCGGAAGATGTTGCCGAGCAGCCGCAGTTTCAGTCTGAGAAACTGTGCAACCATTCCATGCCTTCCGCAGCCTTGCGTCCGCCGGCGAGCTCGACGAATCGGTCTTCGAGGGTCTGACCGGCGCGCACCTCGTCGAGCGTGCCCGCGGCGAGCACCCGCCCGGCCACGATGATCGCCGCCGAGTCGCAGACGCGCTCGATGAGGTCCATGCCGTGGCTCGAGAGCACGACCGTGCCGCCGCCGGCGACGTAGCGCTCGAGGATCTCGGTGAGGTTCGCGGCCGACACGGGGTCGACGGATTCGAACGGTTCGTCGAGCACGAGGAGGCGGGGCGAGTGGATCATGGCGCAGGCGAGGGCGATCTTCTTCGTCATGCCCGCGGAGTAGTCGGCGACGAGCCGGTCGACGGCGTCATCGAGGCCGAATGCCGCGATGAGGTCGGTGCTGCGCTCGCGCACCGTGCGGCTGTCGAGCCCGCGCAGCACGCCGGAGTAGTAGAGGAGCTGCGCTCCGGTCAGCCGATCGAAGAGTCGCAGCCGGTCGGGCAGCACGCCCGTGGCGCGCTTCGCCGCCCGCGGGTTCGCCCAGGCGTCGATGTCGTGGATGCGCACGCTGCCAGCGTCGGGGCGGAGGAGCCCGGTGACCATCGACAGCGTGGTGGTCTTGCCGGCGCCGTTCGGGCCGACGATGCCGAAGAACGAGCCGGCGCGCACCTCGAGGCTGATGCCGTCGACGGCGGTGTTCTCGCCGAACTTCTTGACGAGGCCCTCGATCGCGAGCACCTTCGGCGCCGTCGCCGGGGGCGCAGTGCGGGCGGGCCGGAGCGAACGCTTCTTGCGGGCCGCGGGCTTCTTGACCGGCTGGATCACGGCGACGGCCTGGGCTGCGCTGCCGGATGCCGCGGGGTCGCCCGTCTCGACGACTGCCGGCGCGGCGACGGGCTCGGCCACCGGCGCAGCGACAGGCGCGGCGACAGGCGCGGCCGGAGCCTCGGCGGCGGCCTCTGCAGGTGCGGCCTCGGCCACTTCTGGAACCGCGACGGACGCGACCGCGGCGGATGCAGCCGCGGCAGCGGCGGGCCGCTTCGGCGCGCGTTCGACGGTCTCCTCGTCGATCTCGGACCGCGACGAGGGGGTCTCGGGTGCGACCGGCGGCTCGGACACCGTGGCGGCGACCGTGTCGGGCGCTCTACGGGTGGGTCGCTCGGCGGCCGTCGTCTCGGTGGTGAGGGCCGCGGCGACCTGCTGCGACTGACGACGCGAGGCCGCCGTGGCGACGGCTTCGGTGCGACTGCTCGCGGCGCCCGCCGTGCTCTTGGCCGCCGATGCGCGCGGCGTTCTCGTGGCCTTCGCTGCCTCCCCGCGAGTGGCGGCGGCCTTGGCCGAGGCCGTGCGCGAGGCCGGGGTGCGCTTGGATGCGGGCGCCGGCTTCTCGCTCGCCGACGAAGCGGACGACTCGGCGGACTCGACGGACGCGGCCTGCTTCTTCGCGGCCGAGGTCTTCGCAGCAGCAGTCTTCGCGGCAGCAGTCTTTGCGGCGGCGGTCTTCGCAGCAGCGGTCTTGGCCGCCGCGGACTTCGCCGAAGCGGTCTTCGCGGTCGTCGATTTCGCAGCAGTCGTCTTCGCGGCGGTCGTCTTCGTCGCGGACGAGCGCGCAGGGCGCTTCGCCGCCGCTGCCGACTGCACCGGCTGGGACTCCGGTGCTTCGGACGCCCCCGCTCCGGTGCCTTCGGCAGTTTCGTCGTCGTGTTCGGAGCGCGAAACGGAAGTCACCCAGACAACCTATCAATCAGCACCGCCGTTGCGGGCCTTGTCGCAAGGTGATTGCCGGGAGAGACTGGGTATCGGCTGAGCGTCGTATCACGATCCCACTACGACCGTGTCCCCCAGATGGTGGGCGGCGGGCGGCCAAGTTATCCTGAGTACCGGCATAACGGCGTGTCCATATGTGAACTTCCGGATGAAATCCGGGCCAACTCTCGGCGATGAGGAAGAGTCCTCGGTGACGAGGAGCCCCTCGGCGACGAGGGCGGAGGCCCGGGGCATCCGACCCACCGAAGGAGATGCAGTGAACACCCAGATCGTGATTCTCGCGGCCGGCATGGGGAGCCGGCTCGGGCGATCCCTCCCCAAGCCCCTCACCGAGCTCAGCGACGGCCGCACCATCATGCGCCAGCAGTTCGACAACATCGAGCACGCGTTCGGCGCGGGCGCCAACGTGACGATCGTCGTCGGCTACAAGCTCGAGCACATCATCGAGGCGTTCCCGCAGGCGTCGTTCGTCTACAACGAGGAGTACGACCAGACGAACACCTCGAAGAGCCTCATGCGTGCACTGTCGGCCTCGCAGCCGGGCGGCGTGCTCTGGATGAACGGCGACGTCGTCTTCGACCCGTCGATCCTCGACCGCGCCTTGCCGTTCATCGCTCGCGACCAGTCGATGGTCACCGTCAACACCTCCAAGGTGTCCGACGAAGAGGTGAAGTACACGACGAGCGCCGAGGGCTACATCAAGGAGCTCTCCAAGACCGTCAAGGGCGGTCTCGGCGAGGCCGTCGGCATCAACTACATCTCGAGCCGCGACAAGGCCACCTTCCTCGCGCACCTGCAGCGCGTCGGCGACCAGGACTACTTCGAGCGCGGCCTCGAGCTCGCGATCGAGCAGAACGGCCTCCTCGTCGAGCCGATGGACATCTCCGACCTCTACGCGGTCGAGATCGACTTCGCCGAAGACCTGGAGCGCGCGAACCACTTCGTGTGACCTGCACCACAGCACTGAACAAGAAGAGAGCGGATGCCACGTGGCATCCGCTCTCTTTCTTGTCTCGCGTGTTCGTGGGGCTCAGCGCCCCGTCGTAAGGGTGCGCGCGACGCCAGCCCTGGCGAGCGAGGCGGCGATCACGCGGCCGAGCCACGTGAACGCGATGGGACTCAGGGCGAACATCGCGAGGTACAGCGCCCAGAACCAGGGCGCGTAGTGCTCGGGGCCGAGTGCGATGAACGTGCCCGCGGCGAGAATGAGTCCGGATGCCCCTGCGGCGACGTAGTACAGCCACGGCGACCAGTTCTTGTAGCGCGTGATGAAGAACGGCAGCTCGAGCAGAGCGCCGACCAGGAGGCCGGTGCCGAGGAAGCGCAGGATCCAGTGGGGGGCGAAGGCGGCACCCACGAGGCCCGCGATGAATCCGGTGAGGATGCCGACGCCCGGACGCTTCAGCAGCGCGAGCGCCACGGCGCTCGGCAGGAAGTGCGAGCCGATGGTGATGCCGTAGAGCATCGGGGCGATGCCCGCGATGAGGCCTGCTGCGTATCCGGCTCCCGCGGCGAACAGACCGCCGCCGACGCCGATCGCGGCGCAGCTCAGGATCACGCGGGTGCTGGTGCGGTGCACGAGGCTCCTTCCGACTGGGCTCGGCACTTGCCACCCGTCTGAGACAAATCTACCCCGGTACGGCATCTACGATGAGAGCGTGATGAGCACGGTGTCGAGAGCATACGGTGATGCCCATCCGCTGCAGCGGACGCCGTGGGCCAGGTACCGTCATTCGCTCTGGCTGCTCACGACGCGCGACCTGAAGGTGCGCTACTCGACCTCGGCCCTCGGCTACGTGTGGTCGGTGCTCGACCCGCTCGTGATGGCGGGCATCTACTGGTTCGTGTTCACGCAGGTGTTCGAGCGGCCCGTGGGCACCGACCCCTACATCGTCTTCCTGCTGTCGGCCCTGCTGCCCTGGATGTGGTTCAACGGCGCCGTCTCGGACTCGACGCGTGCGTTCCTGAAGGACGCGAAGCTCGTGCGCTCGACGATGATCCCCCGCACGATCTGGGTCAACCGCATCGTGCTCTCGAAGGGCATCGAGTTCCTGCTCGCACTGCCGGTGCTCGCGCTGTTCGTCGTGGTCTTCGGTGCTGACGTGCACTGGGAGCTCGCGCTCTTCCCGCTCGCGATTCTGCTGCAGGCGATCCTCACCGCCGGTGTCGCCCTGATCGTGGCACCGCTCGTGGTCTTCTTCCGCGACCTCGAGCGAGCGGTCAAGCTCGCGCTGCGGTTCCTGTTCTACGCCTCCCCCATCATCTACGGCGTCACCGACCTGCCCTCGCAGTTGCACTTCTGGGCGGCCTTCAACCCGCTGTCGGGCATCTTCGGCCTCTATCGCGCCGGGTTCTTCCCCGAAGAGCTCGACTGGTTCAACGTCGCGATCTCCGCCGTCATGTCGCTCGCGATCCTCGCCGTCGGCCTCTGGGTCTTCCGATCCTCCGAGCGCCAGGTACTGAAGGAGATCTGATGACCGACGCCACGACCGCCGTCTCCTCGGCCCCCTTCGCGATCCGCACGACCGGGCTCGGCATCCGCTTCCGCCGCAACCGCCGCGGTCGCCGCTCCTTCAAAGACCTTCTGGCCGGCCGTCGTCGCCGCACGCGTCCCGGCGAGTTCTGGGCGCTGCGGAACGTGTCGATCGAGGTGCGCCCCGGCGAGGCGATCGGCGTCGTCGGCCGCAACGGCCAGGGCAAGTCGACGCTCCTGAAGCTCGTCGCGGGCGTCATGATCGCCGACGAGGGCACGGTCGAGATCACGGGCGGCGTCGCCCCGCTCATCGAGATCACGGGCGGATTCGTCGACGACCTCACGGTGCGCGACAACGTCTATCTGACGGCCGGCCTGCACGGCATGACGAACGCGCAGATCGACGCGAAGTTCGACGAGATCATCGGGTTCGCCGACATCGGCGACTTTCTCGACACGCCCTACAAGCACCTCTCGAGCGGCATGAAGGTGCGCATCGCCTTCGCGGTGATCTCGCAGCTCGAGGAGCCGATCATGCTCGTCGACGAGGTGCTCGCCGTCGGCGACAAGGCGTTCCGCGAGAAGTGCTACCGCCGCATCGACGAGATGCTCGCCGGTGGTCGCACGCTCTTCTTCGTCTCGCACAACGAGCGCGACCTGCGGCGCTTCTGCACGCGCGGCCTGTACCTCGACAAGGGCTCGCTCGTGCTCGACGGCCCGATCGACGACGTGCTCGCCCGCTACAACGCCGAGCACGGGGTCGGGTAGCAGCGACGCAAGCGAGGATGCCGCGGGGCGCCGGCCCCGCGACATCCGCACCGCTCGTCAGTCGCTCGTGCAGATGAAGTCCTCGAAGTGGCCGGGCGTGCCCGAGAACGCCTTGCCGGTGTTGTTCTTGAGGTCCTTCGTGTAGACGATCGCCGCCTCCCGGTGCGCCGAACCGCCCGAGGCCTGCACGTCGCCGAGCGTCGGTGCGCCGTCGAAGTCGGAGCGGGCCCCGGTAACGTAGGCGAGCTTCTCGAGCCCGAGCAGGTTGTTCGGGTCGATCTTGCGCACGTCGTTCCAGCCGCCGTAGGCCGAGTTGCACGCGGTGTACAGGTTGTACGCACCGCCCCAGTCGAGCAGCTTGTCGCCGTCGTTCGGACCGTTGGCCGAGACATCCGCCTGCAGCACGTCACGGTCCCAGCCGCCGTACTGCCAGTCGGTGCCGTGGTGGTGCTGCCGGGTCTCCGCTCCGGTGTTCTCGGGCGCCGAGTCGGCGTACGCCGCCACCATCGTCTCCCAGGCGCCCGGATCGACTCCGGGTCGTGGCTGGTAGTCGATGATGTCGGCGCCGGCTTCGGTCGCGTTCGCGCCGTACCCGCCGAAGAGCACGTCGATCCACTGCCCATCGGCACCCGGAGCGTTCCGGCCCGGAAGGTCGGGCGCACCGACCACCGGGTTGCCGCGACCGCCCCACATGGCGTCGGCACCGTCGTCGCCGTAGGCGTAGTCGCCGCCGGAGTCGCCGTTCATCAGGTCGGCGCCCTCGCCGCCGTGCATCGAGTCGTGACCCGGTCCGCCGCGCATCTGGTCGGCCCCGCCCGCCTGGTGCCCGTTCAGCGCGAGCACCGAGCCGTCGCGGTCGTGCGTGAGCGACGTGCCGCGATACAGCGGATGCGCCTCGAAGGGATGCAGCACCGCGTCCTGCGCGCCCGAGTCGGGTCCGCCGATGTTGATGCCGGGAGGGCCCTGGCTCGTGTGCGTGACGATGTCGGGGTCGTCGGCATCGCTGCCGTCGACCTCGACGAAGCGGGTCTGCACGCCGCCGCGGTCGCCCACCATGGCATCCTCCCCGTCGCCGCCCCACATGGTGTCGGCCCCGAGTTCGCCGAACTGGTCGTCGTCGCCGTCCTCGCCGAAGAGCCGGTCGTCACCGTCCTGGCCCCACTGGCTGTCGTCGCCGTCGCCCGCTCCCGCCGAGATCAACGGGTTGGTGCCATTGCCGCCGAAGATGAGGTCGGCGCCCCAGACTCCAGCACCCGCGGGTGCTCCGACGTCGTAGCGGGTCACGTCGCGCTCGATCACCGCTGAGCCGTCGGCCGGCGGGTCGTTGTCGGGGTAGCGCTCCTCGTACACGGCGTACGCGGCATCCGGCCCCTCGTCCTCGACCGTGCGGTTCAGCTCACCGTTGTCACCGAGCTGGAAGTCGGCCTCGCCGTCGCCGAACAGCCAGTCGCCGGTATCCCGGTGGCCGGCGAGGTTCGAGCCGCCGAACTGGTCGTCCTGGCCGTCGGCCTCGGCCGGGCCGACGAGCGCGCTGCCGACGCTCGGCGCGCCGGGCAGGCCAGACGGCGGCGACACGATCGTCGGCAGCACACCGCCCACCTCGGGCGGCAGGAGGATGCCGGCGTACTGGTCGAGCTGCCGGTCGCCCACGACGACATCCGCGCCGCCGTTGCCGTGCTGGAAGTCGGCACCGCCGTCGCCGAACAGGAAGTCGTTGCCGTCCTGCCCGAACTCGGCGTCGACACCGGAACCGCCGTTCAGGATGTCGCGGCCGAACTCGCTCGCGGCGGGCCCGTCGAGGTCGTGGTACACGAGACCTCGCTTCGTCTCCACGTCGAGCTGGCTCGTCACGTAGTGGAATTCGCCCGGGGCCGGCGTGTCGAGCGCGGCGCACGAACTCGGGTCGAAGTCGATGCCGGGCACGTCGCGGACGATGCACGCGTTGTCGCCTGCGAGCACGTCGGCACCGCCGCCGCCCCACAGCATGTCACCCGCGTCAGGCTGGTCGGGGAAGGAGGAACCGCCGAGGAGGTCGTCCTCGTCGCCGTTGCCCTCGAGCCAGTCGCCGTCCTGGTCGCCCTCGACGAGGTCGTCGTGCGCGTTGCCCTGCACGAGGTCGTTGCCGCCCTCGCCGAACATCCGGTCGTTCTCGTCGTTGCCGACCATGAAGTCGCCGCCCGAGACGGTGTCGAGGTCGGCTCCGGTCTTCTCGGTGTCGAGCAGGCTCACCTCGCGGAACACCCCGCCGGTCACGGGATCGGTTCGCCAGGCGTCGGCGTCATCAGGGTCGGGATGCCGCGTCAGCACGGCGTTGTCGCCGGTCATGACGTCGTCTTCGCCATTGCCCTGCATCTCGATCTCGCCCTCATCGGGTGCCAGGTTCGCGCCGTCGGGGTCGGCGAGCGGATTCACCGGCGACGACCCTCCGATGAGGTCGTCGGCACCATCGCTCGCGTGGTCGGAGTCCTCGTCGAAGCCGAAGATCCGGTCCTGTCCGCCGTTGCCCTCGAGATGGTCGTCGTGTGCGCCGCCGCGCAGCGTGTCGGTGCCGTGGCCGCCGTAGCCGCGGTCGTCGCCGCCCGTCGGCCACGAGGCATCCGCCGTGTCGAAGTCGCCCCAGATGGCGTCGTCGCCGCCGACCGCGGGAGCAATGAGGGTGATCTCGGTCACCGGCGAACCGTTCGGCGTACGCGCATCCCAGCCGCCGGACGGCGGATCGACGAGGCGCGCCGGCGGTGCGATGGTTCCCCGGTCGCCGACGAGGTCGTCGGGACCGGCGCCGCCGACGAGCCGATCGCCGTCGAGCTCGCCGAACAACTGGTCGTAGTCATCGGCACCGTACAGGGCATCGACCGCGTCCTGGCCGTGGAACTCGTCGGAGCCCGTGCCTCCGTCGCCCGTGTCGGGCCCGTAGGTCGTGGCATCGGCCGAGGGCGTGATCGTCACCTCGTCGAGCGCGTCGAGCAGGCCGTCGGGGCCGAGCGCGATGTCGACGTCGTCACCGAACGCACGGTCGTCGTCGGCTCCGCCGTACATGACGTCGCCGACGTCGGCACCGGTCAGTCCGTTGTGGCCACCGACGATGAGGTCGATGCCCTCCTGTCCGTGCAGCTGATCGCTTCCCGCGTTGCCGAACACCACGTCGCTGCCGGGGCCGCCGTAGCCGACATCGGCATCCGCGTCGCCCCACACCTCGTCGTCGCCGGTCTCGCCGTGCAGTTCGTCGGCGCCGCCGTTGCCGTGCACGAGGTCTCGGCCCGCGCCGCCGTAAGCGAAGTCGGCACCTCCCTCGCCGGAGATCTCGTCGTCGCCGTCGCCACCGCCGAGCCTCGGGTCGCCGGCGCCCACGGTCTCGCTCGGGTGGGCGACTCGCGCGCCGGGCGCGCCGTCGATCGTGCCGTTGTCGCCGAGCACGAGGTCGTCGCCGCCGCCGCCGTCGGCGGTGTCGCCGCCCATGGTCGCCTCGTCGGCGCCGTCGCCGTCGCCGATGAGCTCGTCATCGCCGCTGTCACCGGTGATCGTGTCGGCGCCCGGGCCGCCCCACAGCTTGTCGTCGCCGTCGCCGCCGCCGACCGCTGGGTCGTCGTCGGACTGGCCGTGCACCTCGTCGGCACCCGCCTCGCCGGCGATGGTGTCGCCGCCCCGGCCGCCGTAGAGCAGGTCGGCTCCGCCCGAGCCGAACAGCTGGTCGGCGCCGTCGCCGCCTTGAATCTGGTCGGCGGAGCCGTCGGCCCCGGTCGTCGCGAGCCGGAAGCCGCCGAAGAGCAGGTCGTCGACGCCGCCGCCGTAGATCAGGTCGGCTCCGGCCTCGCCCTCGATCCGGTCGTTGCCGTCACCGGTCTGGGCCGGCGGCGTCTCATCGGCGATGCCCTCGGCGATCTCGGTGTCGCCATGCAGGCGGTCACCACCGCTGCCGCCGAGGATGACGTCGTTGCCCGCGCCGCCGATGATCGTGTCGTCGCCGTCGATCTCGTTCTCCACGCCCTCGGGCAACGGCGCGCCCGGCGGCACCTTGAGCTTGTCCTTGCCGCCGCGCAGCGTGTCGTTGCCGGCGTCGCCGGCGATCCGGTCGCCGCCCAGGCCTCCGTCGATCACGTCGTTGAGTCCGCCGCCGCCGAGCGTGTCGACGCCGTCGCCGCCCGTGATCTGGTCGACGCCGTCGCCGCTGCCGTCTCCGTTGTCACCGAAGGCGGTGTTCGTACCGTCGCCCAGCGTGACGGTGTCGTCTCCGGTGCCACCGGTGACGGAGTCGTCGCCCGCGCCGGTCACGATGGAGTCGTTCCCGACGCCGAGGAGTGCCTCGACCGGGGCGGTGAACGGCCAGCGGTTCGGCTCGGCGGGCGGAGGATCGTCGTCGACATTCGACTCGTTCTCCGGGTCCTCTCCGGCCTGGGCTCCCTCTCCCGATCCGGAGAACAGGAAGGAGTCGTTGCCGGTTCCCGCATCGAGCTTCACGCCGACGCCCGAGTACGGCTGCGTCTCGCCGAACGCCGAGACGCTGAACGCGAACTCGCCATCGCCGTCGGCCACCCGGCTCAGCTGCCTGACCGTGAAGTTCTCGTTCTCGACGTCGGTGAACGCGGTGCGGTCGCCCGCCCTCGGCCCGACGTTCAGCACGACCCATCCGCTCGAGTCGTCGGCGAGGATCGGCGTGTTGTCGGCGCACGACGAGGAGAACTCGAAGAGCGTGATCTCGGCGAGCCGCCAACTGTCGGAGTAGCAGAACGGGCACACGCCGAACTCGGCGAACACCTCGAGGAACGCCACGAGCTTGCCTTCGATGTCGAACAGGCAGATCGGCGTCGGGAACTTCTCGATGATCTCGTCGATGTGCATCCGGCCATCGGCCTCGGGCGTGTCGTTGAGGTTCAGCCCGAAGGTCGCGGTGATCCCGCCGCGCACGCCTGCCTCGGCGATGAAGATGTCGAGCTTCGCCCCCGCGGTGATCGTGCCCGAGACGGAGAATTCCGAGATGTCCTTGCCCGCGGCATCGAGGTCGGTCAGGTACAGGCTCTGCAGGAACGGTGCACCGATCGTGGCCGCATCGAGGCCCGCCTCGCCGGCGACGATGCGCTCGCCGAGCATGCGGATTCCGCGGGTCGACACTCCGGCGCCGAGTTGGGCGTTCGCGTCGAGCGCGCCGCCGATCGTCACGTAGAGCACACCGAAGAACGGTCCGAAGCTCATCGTGTACTCCATGTGCACGGTCAGGGGGTCGGGTCGCCACTCGACGACCGCGCAGTCCTTGCCGAGGAGCAGCCCGACGAGGCATTCGGGCTCGTCGAAGACGGGGATCGTGAAGTCGGACTCGTCGCCCGATCCCTGCGACTCCCCGAGTGCGTCGAAGGCGCCGGCCTGACCGGCGTCGGCGAGCGGGCTCTTCACCGATGCGGTGAACGCGGCCGCGTCGACGTCGACCGAGTCCTCGTCGTAGAGCTCTTCGACCTCGTCGGGGGTCGGGGGTGACGACGACCTCGCGGCATCCGCCGACAACGAGAGTTCGTCGACGAGGATGACCGATCCGCCGTTCGCGAGCTCCTTGGCGGCCGCGAGGAAGTCGAGCACCTGGTTCAGGTCCTTCAGGAGCGACACGTCGACGGCGCCCGTCGCCTCGGCGAGGTCGACCATCGTCACCGGCGGGCCGTCGAAGAACTCGGAGAGATCGCTGATCACCGGAATCGGTGAGAACAGGAATTCCCGGATCGGCTCGATCGGCTCGATGATCGGGTTGATGGTGTCGAGCACCTTGCCGAACATCTTCGTGAACAGCTCGCCGGCCTTGACACCGATGTCGTCGAGCCTGATCGTCGGATCGCTCGAGGTGTCGCCCGTGAAGCTCCAATCGAGCACGAAGTCGGCGGTGAAGCTCGGCAGCGTCGTGTTGACGCTGCTGTGGTTCGCGGCACCGGCTGCGATGCCCGTGTCGATGCCGAGGTCGAGGTGGATGCCGCCCGTGATGCTCGGTTCGCCGAGGAACTGGCCCACCTCGCCAGAGAGGAACGAGGTGATCGGGATCACACCCGTGCAGTGATCGGCGGGTGCCGCGATGCCGGCTCCGAACGGGGTTCCGTCGAGGTCGTCGCAAGCGGATGCCACGACGCCGAGTTGCGCGGTCAGGCTCGCCCCGCTCGCCTCACCTCCCGGCCGGTTGTCGGTCGCCTCCATGCCGATGAAGCCGATCCGTCCGGCGATCGGCACCGCCTCGACGAGGTGGGCGCCGAGATTCACGCGGATCTCCTCGGGACCGCCTGCCGCCTCCGGGTCGGCCAGGCCCGTTCCGGGCACGGGGTTGTCGAGCAGGTAGAAGCCGTCATCGCGCGAGATGCCGAAGCCGAGCTCGATCGTCCACCCCGCCTGCGCGGTGACCGTGCCGGTCAGCGAGAGCGGGAGGCCGGGCAGGCCGAGGTCCAGCGGGATCTCGGCGGTGCCGGGGCAGGCCGTGGCGTCGGGGCATCCGTCGCCCGCGATCGTGCGAGCACCCTGCCCGAGCTCGAGCTCGATGCGCAGGTCGAGGAGGTCGGTGAGCGGGGCGCCCGCAGGACACACCACCTCACCGCCAACTCCGTCGTCGCACACGGGGACGACGCGGAGGTCGGTGGCACCCGCGGTCGTGTCCCCGGCGGCCTCGGCGGGCCAGGTGCCGACGGCGCCGTATTCGGAGTCGCGCAGGACGCCGGCAGCGATGAGCTTGTCGGCGAGCGCCTGCCGCACGCCCTGCGGGCCGAACACCGCTTCATCGACGGTCGCGCCCGGCATGCCGGGGATCTGCGGGTCGTCGAGGAAGGCCTTCACGTCCGCAAGTCCGTCGGCGAGCGCCGTAAGATCCTCGCCGACGACGGGCAGCTGCCCGCCGGCCTGACTCGCCTGGATCGCGAGGTTCAGCAGCATGCCGATCGACTTCAGCCCGTCGGTCAGGCTGTCGAAGCTGAAGTCGAGCGCGTCGAGCGCGGTCGCGAGGGCGGCAGGCGCGTCGACCTCGGGCACGCTCGTCAGGTCGTCGATCGTCACCGTGAGGTAGTCGTCGGCGCTCGGGGTCTCGCGCGGTGCGCCGCTCAGCGTCTGCAGTCCCGTACCAGGGTCGTACAGCACGGGAAGCGCGGCGCAACCGAACTCGCCCGTGATCGGCGCCTGTCCTGGCGCCGCGCACTCGTAGCCGCCGTCGACCGGGGACACGGCGGTGAAGCCGAACGTGCCCGAGAAGAAGTCGCCGACGGGCAGCGGCGCCTCTGCGGCGTCGCCGGGCTCCGGGGCATCCGATCGCTCGAGCCCGAACTCGACGCCGACCGCGATGCGGCCGGTCTGGTTCGCCGCATCGCCCAGCTGGGCCGCGAACGGCCCGAGGTGCACGGCGAGCTCCGTCGCACCGGGCGACGATTCGGCGACCTCGGCCGTGATCGACAGGCGACTCGAGTCGAGCAGCCGCGGCGCGCTGGGGGCGTCGCCGGGTTCGAGGCCGACGACGACGCCGATCTGGAGCGCCGCGGCCAGCTCCGCGTGCAGTTCGCCCGCGCCGCTGGTGCCCGCGATCGCCGGGATGTCGGCATCGGCGAGCGAGAGCGGCACGTCGATCGCCGCGGCCTTCTCGCCCGAGAGGTCGATGACGAGCACGGGGTCGAGGGCGCCGCCGGCGTCGAGGTCGCGGAGACGGAACGCGACGCCGAGCCCGAGTGCGGCCTCGAGTTCCGTCTCGAACACGGCGAGGTCGACGGGCAACTGGCCGCCGCGGAACGCGTTGTACGAGTCCTTCAGCCCGGTGACGTCGCGCAGCAGACGCTCGATGCCCCGGTTCAGGAACGGCACGGTGGCACCGCCGCCGAGGGCGGAGTCCACCGAATCGAGGGCGTCGACGACCTCGCCGAGGCCGTCGAGCGCGCGCCCGAGGAGTCGGTCGGGTGCCGAGGTGTCGACGTCGAGGGCGCGAAGGAGCGCCATCTCGTCGTTCGCGCCGTTCGCCGTGAAGGTCGACGGATCGAACCCGGTGCCGGAGACGGTGATGGTGCCGGGATCGGCGGTGAAGTGCTGGGCCGGATCGGCGCCGTGGCCGTGCACCTCGAGTGCCGCGGACACCGAGGCGCGGCGGGTCGCCTCGGCGAGCGGGTAACTCGCGGCGCCGCCGCCGTTCGCATAGAGGCCCGCGAGGAGGTCGGTCAGTCGCGGGGTGGCGTCGCCGCCGGCGGCCGGATCCACATCGGCTTCGGTGGTCGCGTTCGAGCCGTCCTGTTCGAGCTCGTAGGTCCCCGTCACCGAGGATGGCACGAAGCCGATCTGCCCTTCGCCCACCAGGTCGACGGCGACCTCCTGCGTGAGGCGCACCTCGGCCCCGTCGACGAGTTCGGTCTCGAACCGCTCGTAGACCATCGGGTCCTCGAACTCGACGACCGCGGTCGCCGGGTCGTCCAGCCCTGCGGCCCCATCGCTGGATGCCTCGGAGAGGTCGATCACGATCGGCAGGTCGACCTCGACGGCGACATCCGTCGCCGGTGGCTGGGCGGCGCCCGCGGCGCTGACGCCGCGGAGGCCCGTCTGATCGAGGAGCTGGTCGCCGAAGGCGAGTTGCGCCGAGGGTTCCGGTGCCGGGAGGTTCGGATCGATCGGCGGCAGCACGACCTCCGGTACGCCGTCGAGCTGCGTCTCGACGTCGAAGTCGAGTCGCACCGACTCGTCATCGCGGTCGAAGACGGGCGTGATCGTGGCGTCGGCGCCGGTGATCTCGCTCGAGATCGCGTCGGCGAGGTCGCCGACGGTCGTGATGTCGACGGTGATCAGCGGCTCGACGGGGTCGGTCGGGTCGTCACCGGCAGGCTGGGTGACGGTGACGAGCGACTCGGCCAGTGCGGAGAACTCGCCGCCGAGGTCGTAGAGGTCGGCGAGGGTGCCGCTCAGCAGCGGCAGCTGCGCGTTGACCGAGGGGTGGCGTTGCAGCGCACGCAGCAGCGTGGCGTACTGCACGAGCCCCGAGACCAGGTCGACCGGGCCGATCCTCGTGAACGACTCGAATGCCGCGAGGTCGCCGTCCGTCGCGGTGAGCTCGGCGAGCAGGTCGGGGGCCGTCGCGAGGTCGGCGTCGAGCGAGAGCGACGGCGGGGTGATCGCGTCGAGCCCGAGCAGCGAGGAACCGAAGCGGATGTCGGCGGTCGCCTCACCGGAGACGTCGAACGTCGTGAGCTGCTCGGCGGGCATGGTCAGCTCGCCGGGAGTCTCCTCGCCGCCCTCGAAGGCCGGCGGCTCGAACATCGCGAGCCGGCCGTCGCCGTTGACGTCATCGATCGTCCCGCTCCATTCGGCCGTGACGTCGACGGAGCTGTCGCCGAGGATCTCGACGTCGCCGACGCCGACGGCCGCCGCGCCGCCCGGGAAGGCGAAGGCGTCGTCGCCGGCGAGGGCAGCGCTGAAGACGACCTCGGGTTCGCCGCCGGTCGTGTCGAGCCAGAATCGGAGCCCCTGCGGGTCGGTGCGTACGACTCCGGAGAAATCGAAAGCGAGGTCGTAGGGTGCCGGGTCGGCTTCGGCGGTGACGAGGCGGAGCGGTTGGCCGCCGGGGCCGTCGGGGTCGACGATCGCGAGCGCTGAATCGACGGTGCGCGACACCGTGATCGCGAGGTCGAAGCCGCGTGCATCCCCTGAGTCGACGAGGTTGCCGGTCGACAGCTCGAGGTGCGTGCCCGCGATGTCCGCATCGAGCCCGTCGACGGCGGCCATGAAGTCGGCCGTCGTTGCAGACTCGGCGAGACCCAGCAGTGCGGTCTTGACGCCCGTCTCGAGCGTGGCGGCGAGTTGCATCGCCGCGCCGGGCTGCACGACGGTCGCGCCCGGTGCGACATCGGCGAGCGGGAGCGCGCTCGCGAGCGGGCCGACGTCTTCGTAGTCGCCGAGCGCCACTTCGGCCAGCGCCGCGATGCCGGCACGCAGCTTCGCGACGTCCTGAGGTTCGGCGACCGGGTCCGCGTACGCGACCTGCGCGCCGGTCAGGGCGAGCGCCCATGCGCCGATCGAGGCGACGACGGCGAGACCGGGTCTCCAGTCGCGGCGTCGATGCTGGCCGTCACCGCCGATCGAGTGCAGGGTCGAGCGGTACAAGTCGTTCTGGGCACGCATGATAATCCCCCCGGGTGATGCCACCCCCGCGCATGCGGGTCGTCATGCGCTCGAGGCCCGTTCTACTCCCCTGCAGACTTCGCCGACAAGAGAAACCCTCACTTTGGGGGGCAAAATTGACCCCACGGCCGACTTCCGACTCCGCCGCCTACAATCTCCACATGCAAGACCGCGTGCACACGATCACCTCGATGGGCTCCGGCGCGCCGCGAGAGGGCGGCCCGGAGTCGGACCGTTCCGGGAGCGGCGCACCCCCTGGATCCGTCGCCGACGAGGGACGGGCCCACGGCGTCGAGCGCGCCATCGACCGCGCGCTCGCGATCCAGCGTCCGATCGTCGTGGCGCACCTCCGCAGCATCCGTCGCCGTGTACCCGACGCGACGCCCGAGCGGCTCGTTCGCGTGCTCGAGCGCCGCTACCTCGCCGCGGTCACGACGGGCGGCGCCGCGGTCGGCGCGACGGCGGTCATCCCCGGCGTCGGCACCGGAGTGACGCTCGCACTGTCGGGCGTCGAGACCGCGGGATTCCTCGAAGCGACGGCGCTCTTCGCCCAGTCGGTCGCTGAGGTGCACGGCATCCCGATCGACAATCCCGAACGGGCGCGGGCCCTCGTCATGACGCTCATGCTCGGCCGCGAGGGCAGCGACCTGGTGCGCCAGTTCGCCGGCCAGGCGACCGGAGCCGGCATCGCCCGCGACGCCTACTGGGGCGAGCTCATCACGAACAGCCTGCCGAAGGCGGTCATGGGCACGGTCGTCGATCGGCTGCGCAGCGTCTTCATCAAGCAGTTCGCGGTGCGCGGCGGTGCGGGAATCATCGGCAAGGCGATCCCGTTCGGCATCGGCGCCGCCATCGGCGGCATCGGCAACAACGTGCTCGGCCGGCGGGTGCTCGCCCAGTCGAGGCTCGCCTTCGGGCAGGCGCCGGCGGTGCTCCCGTTCGAGCTGGAGCCCGGGGATCGCGACACCATGTTGCGAGCGACGGGCGCACGGATGTCTCGAGCCGCTTCGGCCGTCGGACGTGCGGCACGTGCTCCGTTCAGGCGGGCGATCGGAGCCGGCCGCGGCCGCAACGGTTCCGAGGTCGTCGCCGAGGTCGACGTCGATGAGGTCGCTGCCGACGGGAACACCGCACGAGCCGAGAACGCGCGAGCGGATCGTGCCGACGCATCGGATCCCGACCGCCGCCTCGAATAGCGCCCCCGCCCGCCCGGAAAGTTTCGCTATATTCAGAATGTGCTGAAACTAGATCAGGCGCTCCCGCGCCCGGGAGCGACCCTGCGGTTCACGAGGATCGACGGCCCCCTCTGCCCGGTCGTGCTCGTGCATGGCGCGGGAATGGACCACTCCATGTTCGCCGCGCAGGCGACCGCCCTGATCGAGGCAGGCCACGCAGTGGTGACCTACGACCAGCGCGGGCACGGCGCCTCCCCGCTCGAATCGGGCACGCGATTCACGGCGACCGCCGCGCTCGATGACCTCGCAGCGCTCGTCGATCACCTCGAGCTCGACCAGCCGGCGCTGGTCGGGCATTCCCTCGGCGGCAACGTGGCCCAGGCACTCGTGCGCCGCGAACCGGAACGGATCGGCGCACTCGTCGTCATCGACTCGACCTGGAACACCGGACCACTCACCCGAGGTGAACGAATCGCGCTGCGCCTCGCCGCCCCGGCTCTCGCGGTCGTACCCGCCTCACGGCTCCCCGGGATGCTCGCTCGCGCCTCCGCCGTGACGCCCGACGCGATCACCGCGGCAGAGGCGGTCTTCGCGCGCATGCCGAAGCAGGTCTTCCTCGACGTCTGGCGCGCCACCGTGGCGTTCGTCGAGCCCGACCCGGGCTCTCGCGTGCCGATCCGCCTCTCACTCATCCGCGGTGAGCTCGATCGCACCGGCAACATCGCGACCGCCATGGCGGCCTGGGCCAATGCCGAAGGCATCCGAGAGCAGGTGATCCGCGGTGCCGGCCACCTGGTGACCCTCGACGCGCCCGAGGCCACGACCGCGGCACTCATCGACTTCCTCACGTCCGAACGCCATGACTGAGCACGACGAACAGGCTGAGCGCGACGAACGGGCCGCATTCATCGAGGCGGTCGGTGACGCACTCGCCGCCTGGAACCTCTCACGCGCCACCGGCCGGGTCTACGGGTTCCTACTGCTGCGATCCGAACCGGCGACCCTCGACACCATCGGAGCGGAGCTCTCGCTCAGCGCCGGCGGCGTCAGCACCGCCGCGCGCGAACTCGTGTCGTGGGGCCTCGCGCGCACGATCCCCCAGCCCGGCAGTCGGCGTCTCCGCGTCGAGGCCGTCGGCGGGTTCGAACAATTGCTGGCAGCGAGTCACGAGCGCACTCGTGCGTTCATCCGCACGCTGCGCTCCGGAACAGCGCTCACCGGCGACGTTCGGGCGAGCGAACGCCTCTCCGCCGTCACCCGGCTCTTCGAGAGTTATGTCGAAGCGGGCGACGAAATGCTCAGGCGGCACCGCGGCGACGACGGCGACCGCACGACGCAGGGTTGAACGCTCCGCGACATCCGAGCGCCGGCCGCCCGCCGGGCTAGCCGTCGAGCTCGTCCTCGTCCTGTTCGCCCGCGCGCACGTCGCGCTCGTCGATCTCCTCTTCGCCGGCATGCAGGGCGGCGAACCGCTCCCACTCGGCCATGAGGTGATCGACCGCAGCGTGGAACCGCGCCGTGGTGACGCCGGGCGTGGTGTCGCCGAAGTAGCGCTCGACCCAGACGCCGAGCCGCTCGAGCGCCGCCGCGTCGTGCGCCACGTCGTCGACGCGGGTGACCATCGCCGCGGACTCGGTCACCTCGAGCCACTCGCACGCCTGCAGGTAGCCCGAGGTGTCGATCTGCGCCTCGGGGTTGGCCGGACGGGTGATCAGCAGGGGCTTTCCGGCCGCCAGCCGGTCGTAGACCATCGCCGAGATGTCGACGATCGCGACATCCGCTGCCGCGAGCTGCCAGCCGAGCTTCGGACCGTCGTCGTAGACGTGCTCCGCGGTCGGGTCTGCGGCGTTCGCCGCCTCGATCGCGGCGATGATCGCGCGGTTCGCCGCGCCGTAGTCGTGGTCGACGACGCCCGATCGCGGGTGCGGCCGGTAGATCACGCGGTGGCGCCCGGTCGCGAGCAGGCCCTGCACGAGGGTGACGCCGTGCGTGGCGATCGACCCGTAGGCCGCGGCGCCGCGGTCGCCCTCCCACGTCGGCGCGTAGAGCACGACCTCGCGGCCGTCGGGCGTGTAGGGCAGGGCCGCGCCGTCGAGGTAGTGGTCGGCCTGGGGCCGGCCGATCGGAATGGCGCGCTTGTCGAAGTCGTAGTCCCAGAGCACCTTCTCGAGCCGCGCCCTGGCGGCGTCGCCCGCGATGAACGAGTAGTCGTAGGCCTTGAACTGGTTCGTCGTCATGTACATCTTGTCGGACTCGCCGTGGTTGATGAACACGTGCCAGCGGCGGCCGTACCGCATCATCTGGAAGTTCTTCGCGTTCTGGTTCACGTAGAAGACGACGTGCAGGTCCTGTTCGGCGATCACGCGTTCGAGGTCGGCGACGCGGCGCACGTAGGCGACCGGCACCGGCGACTCGTCGAGCAGGGTCAGCGCGGCACCCGACGCACGACTCAGGATGAGCACCGGATGGCGCTCGGCGAGCTCCGCGAGCGGGGCGTACCACTGGCGCAGCTGGTAGAGGTTGACCTTGCCGTCGGCGAAGTACACGCCGACCCGGAACCGGTGCGGCGACAGCGGCTCCTGCTCGGCGAGCTTCACGCCGAGCGAGCGCTGCGCACGTCTGGACCACATGATGTCCTTGGCCAGCTTGACGGCGCGTCTCGCGTCTTTCCTCAATCCCACTGTCCAAGGGTAGCGAGGTCGGTCTGAGCGGATGCCGCGTCGCCGGTGCCGCGGCAGCACTGAGAGCCGATCGTTACCGCGTGCAGTGAGCTCAGACCACTGGCGGGCGCCCGGCGAGCGTCATGCGCCAGATCGTGCGCCACCGCATCGGGCGCCGCTGCCCCGGGTGCTCGCTCCACCCGGCGCGCCATCCGGCGAACCAGGCCTTCAGCGCCGCCGGCTGCCGCGCCCAGCGCAGCGTCTGGATCGCGGTCCACGAGCCGACGTAGAACGGCACGAGCACGGCCGGGAGGTTGCGCCGCGCGAGCCAGACGCGGTTCCTGGCGTTCAGCCGGTAGTAGTACGCGTGACGGGCGGGGTCGATGACCGGATGCCCCGCCTCGAGGTCGCCGGCGTACCACGCGACGTGCCCGGTGTCCCAGACCCGCCAGGCGAGCTCGATGCCCTCGTGCGCGTAGAAGAACGGGTCAGCCCAGCCGCCGGTGGCGTCGAACACGGCTCGCGGCATGAGCACCGCGCCCTCCCAGCACGAGAAGACGTTGCTCGAGTGCGCCGGGTCGCCCTTGCGGATGCGCGGGATCCACCGCCGGGGCGACACCTCGCCGGTCGGGTCGACGACCCGGGGCTGGATCAACCCGATCTCGGGTCGCTCGGCGAGCATGCGGCATCCGTCGGCCAGGAAGGTCTCGCTCGGCAGGAACGCGTCGTCGTCGAGGAAGAAGATCGTCTCGCCCGTCACGAGCGGCACGCCGCGGTTGCGACCGGCGGGGATGCCGAGGTTCTCGGGCAGGTGCAGCGTCGTCACTCCCGCCGGGAGCGGCGGCTCGGCGGTCGCCGGGTCCCAGCCGTTGCCGACGCAGACGACGTCGGTGACGACGCCCTGTTGGGCGAGGATGCTGCGGAGGCCGCGGGCCAGGTCGTCGGGGCGTTTGCCCATGGTGAGCACGACCACGCCGACGCGCGGAGGTGCGACGGCTGCCTGATCAGGAACGGACACGACGGGAGGCCATGATCGCGACGAAGTGCCCGATCACGGAGAGCACCGCGAGCGGCAGGAGCACCACGAGCACGACGCGGTCGGTGATCGGCTGACCGGCGACGAGTCCGACGAGCGCTGCCGCGAGGGCGATGAGCGTGAGCTCGACCGAGTGGTAGAGGCGGTGGAACGGCAGGAACCGCGCGACCTTGCGGAGCTTGGCGATCAGGCCGCCGCGCGGGGCGGTCTCGCCGTGGGTGTCGGCGAGCTTCGCGAGGCCGGCGTTCGCACGCGCGACGTGCACCATGTCGTTCAGCGCCTTGTTGAGCACGATGACGAGGGCGAGGAGCGCCGCGATCGTCGTCCACAGGAAATCGGCCGGGAACTCGAGCGGGTACGCCGCGGCGCGGATGCCGAGCGCGAGCGGGATGAGCGCCTCGGTGGAGTAATGGCCCACCTTGTCGAGGAAGACGCCGGCGGGCGACGAGGTGCGGCGCCAGCGCGCGACCTCTCCGTCGCAGCAGTCGACGAGCATCTGCAGCTGGCCGAGCACCACCGCGAGCAGCGCACCCCAGATGCCGGGGATGAGGAGCGCCCCGGCCGTCGACCAGCCCACGAGGATCATGAGACCCGTGACGCCGTTCGCCGAGATCCTGGTCTTCAGCAGCATCCAGGTGAGGTACGGAGAGAGGTTGCGGAGGTACAGCGACGCCGTCCAGTGCTCGGCGTTGCGGCGACCGCGCACCTCGGGCGGCTGCGTCACCTCGCGGAGCTCGGCGATCGACGTGGGTCTCGTGGTGACCGGATCGGTCTGCGACATCCGTGTCACCTTCCCGTGTGCCTGGCGATGTTGCTCGTCAGCGACAGGTAGCCGAGCACGAAGCCCACCCCCCACGAGACGTGTATGCACGGCAACACTACGAGAAACCACGCCGCCGTGCGTGCGCCGCGCCCGCTGGCGTAGACCAGCGTGGCCGCGACGACGAAGAGCAGGTAGACGGCCGGCACGATGAAGCCGAGGAGCAGCCACGGCGCGGCTCCGAGCGCCGCCTGCACGAAGCCGGCGATGCCGACGATGAGCCCGAGCGCGACGCCGAGCACCATGACGGGCGGCACGAAGTAGCGGATGCCGTTCGCCGACGGGAACCGGCGTGCGAGTTCACCGCGCCAGAGACCGGTGGAGAACATCTGCCGGGCGAGGCGGTCGAGCGACGATCGCGGGCGGTACGTGACGCCGAGTCGCGGAGTGAACCACACGACGCCGCCCGTCTCGCGCAGGCGCCGGTTCAGCTCCCAGTCCTGGCCGCGCTTGATGGTCTCGTCGAACAGGCCGACGCGCAGGAGCGCGTCGCGGCGGAACACGCCGAGGTAGACGGTGTCGGCCGGGCCGGCTGAGCCGCCGACGTGGAACGCGGAGCCGCCGAGCCCGACCTTCGTCGTGTAGGCGAGGGCGACGGCCTGCTCGAAGGGGGTCTCGCCCTGCGCGTCCATGATGCCGCCGACGTTGTCGGCGCCCGTGCGCTCGAGCTCGTCGACCGCGATGCGCGCGTAGTCGGCGGGCAGCATCGAGTGCGAGTCGACCCGCACGACGACGGGGTACTGCGCCGCGCGGATGCCGATGTTCAGCCCGGCCGGCGTCGAGCCGACCTCGTTCTCGAGCACGCGCACACGGTCGTCACGAGCGGCGAGATCGGCGACCAGCTCGTTCGTGCCGTCGATCGACGGGCCGAGGGCGATGAGCACCTCGACAGGCCCCGAATAGTCCTGCGCGAGGATCGACTCGACGGCGGCCCGAACGTGTGTCGCATCGTTCAGCACCGGCATGACGTAGGAGACGCCGAGGAGCGATGCGGGCATCGCTTCAGGGTGGTTCTCGGGCATGTTCCTCACTCGTCGTTCGGGTCGATCGAGCCTAGCAGCAGCGCCCTCGAGCGACCGTCGGTGCACGAGAGCGGGCCCGGGCCCGTTGGGGCCCGGACCCGCCGGCCGGTCGATCGGTCGATCAGCCCTCGAACGTTCCGAGGGTCACGGTGACCGTCTGCGACTCGCCGTCGCGCGTGAAGGTCAGCTCGGCCTTCGCGCCGCCGGGCAGCGCCCGGACCTGCGCGGTGAGGTCGGTCTGGTCCGTGATCGGCACCCCGTTGAACTCGGTGACCACATCGCCGGCCTGAAGGCCCGCCGCGGCGGCCGCGCCGCCCTCGGGCGGCGCCTCGGCGATGAGCGCACCGACGGTGTCGCTCGATCCCTCGGCCTCGGCCGAGGTCACCGTGGCGCCGAGCAGGCCGTGCGTCGCGGAGCCGGTCTCGATGATCTCGTCGGCGATGCGCTTGGCCAGGTTCGACGGAACGGCGAAGCCGACGCCGATGTTGCCGGCGGTCTCGCCCTGCGCGGCGCCGCCCGTGGAGAGGATCGCGACGTTCACGCCGATGAGCTTGCCGTCGGAGTCGACGAGCGCGCCACCGGAATTGCCCGGGTTGATCGCGGCATCCGTCTGGATGACCGGGAGCGACACCTGACCCGTCGAGGCGTTGGGCTGCTGCGGGGTCTCGCCGCCCTCGGGGTCGGGCAGGTCGAAGAAGAAGTCGAACGGGCTGTCGGAGCCGTCGCCGCCCTCGCCGCCCTGGTCGCCCTCGCCCTGCGAGTCGTCGGGGGTGGCCGGCGCGGCCGAGGAGGCCACGTCGATCGAGCGGTTGAGCGCGCTGACGATGCCGTTCGTGACGGTGCCCGACAGGCCGAGCGGCGCGCCGATCGCGATCGCCGTGTCACCGACGTTGAGCTTGTCGGAATCGGCGAACTCGAGGGGCGTGAGACCCGAGGCGTCGGCCAGCTTGATGACCGCGAGGTCGGAGAGCGGGTCGGTGCCGACGAGCTCGGCCGCGTAGAGGTGGCCGTCGTTCGTCTTGACCTGGATCGCCGGGTCGCCCGTGGCACCGTCGAGCGTGACGACGTGGGTGTTGGTCAGCACGTAGCCGTCGTCGGAGAGGATGATGCCGGAGCCGGTGCCGCCCGACTGGGCGCCCGAGACCGAGATCGTGACGACGCTCGGGCTCGCCTTGGCGGCCACGGCGGTGATCTGGTTCACCGACTCGGTGTCGTTGACGACGATGTTCTGCGCGGAGCCTGCGCTCTCGCTCGTCGACGCGCCGTTGTCGTTCGTGAGCAGGGCGGTGATGCCGGCGCCCGATGCGCCGCCGATCAGGGCGGCGGCGACGATCGCCGCGGCGACACCGAGTCCGACGCGGCGCTGCTTGGGAGCGGCGGGAGCGGCGCCCTCGGCCGGGAGGCCGGTGAGCGGCACGGTCGGCTGCGTCTGGTTCTGGTGCTGCGCCTGCGCGGAGGGCGCGGAGGGGCCGCCGAAGGCCGGCGGCACCTGGCCGGGCTGCGCGGGGGCGGATGCCGCGGCGACGGGCTGGGTCGGCTGCTTCGTGTACTGCGGGGCCGTGTAGGGCTGGGGCTGCTGCCCGGGCTCGTAGACCGTACCGGTCGCGGCGGGGGCCGGGGCGGCAGGCGCCGCCGGGGCAGCGACAGGGGCTGCCGGCGCTGCGGCGGGAACTGCGGCCGGAGTGGCCGTCGTCTCGGGCTCGGCGGGCGCCGCGGCATCCGTCGACTGCGCTTCGGGGGCCGGAGTCTCGGTCGGCGCCGCGGTCTCGTTCGTCGCGGCGGAAGTCTCAGGGGCGACGGGCGCAGCGCTCTCGGCTGCCGCGGGCGTCGGCGTGACGTCGTCCTCGCGGGGCTCCCCCGCGGCTCCGTTCGTGGTGTCGGTCATGGTGTGCTCCTTCCAAGCAAAGCCAGCATCCCGAAGCAAGCTGTGCGCCCGATCGGCGGAGTCTATGACTCTGCTATCCCCGCGCCGGGATTTCTCCGAGTGCCGTCGCCGGGACCTTCGCTGCCTGCGCCAGCGTACTGGCCCTACCCTCGCGTACGGTGAGAACGTGAGCGACTTCTCCCCCGCACCGGGCCTCGCGCCGTGGCAGCGCACCGCGGCCGGCGCAGGCCTCCTCGCGGCCGACGGCTCGATCGCCCCCACGATCTTCGCCGAGATGAGCGCGCTGGCCGTGCGCACGGGGGCGATCAACCTCGGGCAGGGCTTCCCCGACGAAGACGGCCCGGCCGAGGTGCTCGAGGCCGCGCGGCAGGCGATCGCCGGTGGCGTGAACCAGTACCCGCCCGGCACGGGCATGCCCGTGCTGCGCGAGGCCATCGCCGACCATCAGCGGCGCTGGTACGGCATCGAGCTCGACGCGGCATCCGAGGTGCTCGTGACGGCGGGCGCGACCGAAGCGCTCGCGGCGACGCTGCTCGCCTTCGTCGACACCGGCGATGAGGTGGTGACCTTCGAGCCGTACTACGACGCGTACGCCGCGCTCATCGCTCGCGCAGGCGGCGTGCACCGCGCCGTGCCGCTGCACTGGAGCCGGGACGGCTCGCACTCCGGCTGGCGGCCCGACCACGACGAGCTGCGCGCGGCGGTGACCGACCGCACCCGGGTGATCCTCGTGAACTCGCCGCACAACCCGACGGGGGCCGTGCTCGACGCCGAGACGCTCGCGCTCGTCGTGGAGCTGGCCGAGCGTCACGACGCGCTGATCGTCACCGACGAGGTCTACGAGCACCTCGTGTTCGGTGCGGCGCACACGCCGATCGCAACCCTCCCGGGTGCCCGGGAGCGCACGATCTCGATCTCCTCGGGCGGCAAGACCTTCTCGACCACGGGGTGGAAGGTGGGGTGGCTGACGGCGCCCGCCCACCTCGTGACGGCCGTGCTCGCGGTGAAGCAGTACCTGACGTACGTCAACGGCGCCCCGTTCCAGCCGGCGATCGCGACGGGGCTCGGCCTTCCCGATGCCTTCTTCGCGGATGCCGCGGCGACCCTCTCGGCCAAGCGCGACCTGCTCGCCGCAGGTCTCGAGTCCGCGGGGTTCTCGCTCCCGCTCCCACAGGCCGGCTACTTCGTGATCGCGGATGCCGCGCCGCTCGGGTACGCCGACGGTGCCGAGCTGTGCCGGGCCCTGCCAGGGCTCGCGGGCGTGGTCGGGGTGCCGGTCACGGCGTTCGTGCACCCCGACCGGCAGAGCGACGTCGCGAGCCTCGTGCGCTTCGCCTTCTGCAAGCGGCGCGAGGTGCTCGAGGAGGCCTCGGCGAGGCTCGCGAGGCTCAGCGCGGGGTGACGGTGAAGCGGCGCAGGGCGAGTGCGGGGTTCACCGCGCGCACGGCGTCGATGCGGGCCTTCGAGATCCATGCGACCGCGACATCCGTCGTCTCGCCGATCGTGACGAGTTCGACGCCCATCGGGTCGACGACCATGCTGTTGCCGGCGCCGATCGGCGGCGCATGGTCGGCCGCGGCGACGTAGACCGTGTTCTCGAGCGCCCGCGCGGTCGTGAGCACGCGCCAGTGCGCCTCCTTCAGCGGGCCGCGCACCCACTCGGCGGGCATGCACACGACGTCGGCGCCGGCGTCGACGATGCGCCGGGTGACCTCGGGGAACCTCGCGTCGTAGCAGGTCTGCAGGCCGAAGCGGAGCCCTCCGGCCTCGAAGATCTCGGGCGCCTCGATCGCCCCCGGCGCGATCCAGGCCGATTCCTGCTGTCCGAACGCGTCGTACAGGTGGAGCTTGCGGTAGGTGGCGACGATGCCCGCCCCTGGTGCGACTGCGACGACGGTGTTCGCGACGCGGCGGTCGCCCTCGGCATCGCCCGCGCGATCGAGTCGTTCGATCATGCCGGCGACGAGGTGCACGCCGAGCCGGTCGGCGACCGCGGCGAGGTGCGACACGAACGCGCCGTCGAGCGATTCCGCAGCCGTCAGCCACCCGTCACCGGGTTCGGGCGTGAAGTGGCTCGAGTATTCGGGAAAGACCACAAGGCCCGCTCCGCGCGCTGCGGCGAGCGCGGCGAGCCGTTCGATCTCGGCGCGATTGCCGGCCGCATCGTCGCTCGGTGCGAACTGCGCAACGGCGATGCCGAAGCCCTCGGTCTCCCTCTGCATACCCACAGCCTATGGCGGTCTGCCCTGCGCCCACCGGTTCTCCGAAGCGGCTGGACTGATATCCTGAACCTCTGGCCAACCCCGAGGTTGGCGTGGTCGAGCGGCTGTGAGCGCGCAACGATCCGGGCTGGAAACCCCGGCAATCACGCGTTCTCCTCCGAAAGGTTCGGCTACGCCCATGTCCAATTCCTCCTCTCGGCGCTGGTGGGTCCTCGTGATCCTCGCGCTGACGCAACTCGTCGTGGTACTCGACGGCACGATCGTCAACATCGCGCTCCCCGAGGCCCAGCTCGCCCTCGGCCTCAGCGACTCCGAGCGTCAGTGGGTCGTCACCGCGTACGCGCTCGCGTTCGGAGCCCTGCTCCTGCTCGGCGGCCGGATCGCCGACTACTGGGGCCGCAAGCGCACCTACCTCGTCGGCATGGCCGGCTTCGGCGTGGCATCCGTCATCGGAGGCATCGCCCAGAGCGGTGCTGAACTGATCCTCGCCCGCGGCCTGCAGGGCGTGTTCGCCGCCCTCATGGCGCCGGCCGCCCTCGCATTGCTGACGGTGACGTTCCCCGGCGGTCGTGAGCGCAACACTGCGTTCGCCGTGTTCGGTTCGGTCGCCGGCGCTGGCGCCGGCGTCGGGCTCGTGCTCGGCGGCCTGCTCACTGAGTTCGTCGACTGGCGGTGGTGCCTGCTCGTCAACGTGCCCGTCGTGATCGTGGGAATCGTCGCGGGCGCGATGCTCCTCACGGAGAGTCGCGCGGAGGGCGACAATCGCTACGACTGGCTCGGTGTCGTCACCGTCGCGCTCGGCCTCGCGTCGCTCGTGTTCGGCTTCACGCTCGCCGAGCAGAGTTGGGTCTCGATCGGCACGATCGGCTTCATCGCCGTGGGCATCGCACTGCTCGCCCTCTTCGTGTGGGTCGAATCGCGGGTCGCCCAGCCGCTGCTCCCGCTCCGCATCGTGCTCGACCGTGTGCGCGGCGGCGCCTTCCTGCTGCAGGCGATCGCCGGCAGTGTCATGATCGGCGCCACCGTCTACCTGACGTTCCACCTGCAGATCGTGCTGGGATTCTCGCCGTTGCAGGCGGGCCTTGCGAGCCTGCCGCTGACGATCGTCATCGCGCTCGTCGCTCCCCTCGCGACGCGGTTCCTGTCGAGGTTCGGTGCGCGCCCGCTCATGATCGCAGGCCCGCTCATCGCAGCAGCCGGACTCTTCGTGCTCAGTCTCATCACCGTGGGCGGCGACTACCTCGTGCAGGTGCTCCCCGCCCTCGTGCTCCTCGGCATCGGCATGTCGATGCTCTTCGTGCCCATGCAGAACCTCGCGCTCGCCGGCGTCGCCGGGCACGATGCCGGAGCGGCGAGCGCGACCGTGAACGCCGCCATGCAGATCGGCGGTTCGCTCGGGCTGTCGATCTTCACGACCGCCTATGCAGCAGCGTCGGGCGGTGTCGTCGTCGCAGGTGCATCGAGTCGGCTCGACGCCTTCGTCAGCGGCTACTCGGCCGCGTTCGTCGCCGCCGGCATCGCGATGCTCGTCGGCTGCGTGCTCGCGATCGTGCTGATCAGGCCGAAGCGCACGGACGCTGCGGCGCACGTCGAGACGGCGCCGACGGATGCTGCGGAGCAGGTGCCGACCGTTCGGTGACGCGACCCGGCGTCAGTGCCGCACGACGCCGACCGCGCATGGCCGCAGGCACTGGACCCCCCGGTTCCAGTGCCTGCGGCAGTCTCGAGTTCGTCGGGCGGCTAGCCGTTCGACTGGGCGAGCTCCCGGCCGTGGGCCGTGATCGCGTAGATGACGAGGATGTCGATACCGATGACGATGATCGACCACCACGGCTGCGCCGGGATCAGCAGGAGCTGGCCGAGTGCGCTCAACGAGACGATGATGATCGCGAGGACCCTCGCCCACGTCGCGCCGGAGAGCAGGGCGACACCGGTGAGCACGAGCAGGAGGCCGATGATGAGGTTCCACCATCCCCAGCCCGTGATGTCGAAGAGGAAGAGGCCCTCTTCGGTGACCGTGTAGTAGGTGTTGGAGCCGAGTAGCGCGACGAACGCCTGCAGTGCGCTGAACGCACCGTTCAGGATGAGGATGATGGCCGCGAAGCCGATCCATCCGATCCACCCGGTCTGCTGTGGAACCGTGCTCATTTGAGTGCCCTCCTGCTCGGCGCCGCGACGAGGAAGTCGGCCGGCGTTTCGGTTGAACATTCGCCAGCGTGGCCCTGATCGCCGCACGGGACATCATTCAGATCGCATGAATGCTCGTTTTCGCGCTGGCCGGCGTCGAGCGCGGGCATCCGCAGCCCCGACGCCGCGACCGACACACCCGATCTGGGCGTTGTTGCCCGGCGCCTCGGTCAATATGCTTCGACCGTGCGCGGTGATGTCCCGACGGCGGAGACGCCGGATGTCGAGCTCGATCAGCAGTTGCTCGACGCCAAACTTTCGGCTCCGGAGCAACCGGCCGGTGGGCGCGTCAGTCGCGCGGTTCAGATCGACGCCGCCCGCTCGAGCGGCCGACGATTCGTCGGCGTGACGGCTCCGGCCGGGTATGGCAAGTCGACCTTGCTCGCCGAGTGGGCGCGCCGTGACGATCGGCCGGTCGCGTGGGTCTCGCTCGATCGATTCGACGACGACCCGGCAGCGCTCCTGACCCTGCTCGCCGAGGCCTTCGCGCGCATCGAGCCGAGTGCTGCGCGACTGCCGCGGCGGGTGACGGGCCATGCCACAGCCGTGCTCGGCCGCGGGGCGCCGTTGCTCGCCGCAGCGCTGAGCCGCAGCGCGCATGCCTTCGTGCTCATGCTCGACGACCTGCAGGAGCTCAGGGACCCCGCCTGCCACGACGCGCTGAGTGTCGTCTTCGCGGGAATTCCGGCCGGATCGCAACTCGTCGTGGCGAGCCGCAGCGAATCGCAGCACCTGCCCCGAGCCCGCGCCGCGGGCGATGCGCACACCATCACGGTGAGCGACCTCGCGCTCGACGCGGCCGGGGTCCGAACCATCTTCGCGGGCACGCAGGTGCCGCTCTCCCCCGAGGAGGCGGTCGAACTCGTGGAGCGCACCGAGGGCTGGCCGGTCGGCGTCGTGCTCGCCGCGGCGATCGCGGAGGACGGCGGCGAGGCGCCTGAGACCGTCTCGGGAGACGACCGCTACGTCGCCGACTACCTCTATCGGGAGTCGCTCGTCACGCTGCCGGAGCATCTGCAGCAGTTCCTCCGTCGGACGGCCGTGCTCGACGCCTTCTCCGCGCCTCTCTGCGACGCGATCCTCGACACGCATGACGCCCAGTCGATGCTGCGACAACTCGACGAGTCAAACGTCTTCATCGTGCCGCTCGACCGCAGCAGGAGCTTGTACCGCTACCACGCGCTGTACCGGGAGTTCCTGCTGGGCGAACTGCGCCGCCTCGAACCCGAGATGCTGCCGGAACTCCGCGGCCGTGCGGCGACCTGGTTCGAGCAGCAGGGGTCCCCCGCGATGGCGATCGAGTTCCTCCTCGACCAGCACGACCAACGTGCACGAACTGCTCGGCTGGTCGCCGCGACCGCGTTGCCGAGCTACCAGTCGGGCCAGATCGCGACCGTGCAGCGCTGGATGACGGCGATCGGCGACCCGGCGATCGAGGCGTATCCGCCGCTCGCCGTGCTCGCCGGGTGGGTCACGGCGCTCTCAGGACAACCCACGGAGGCGGCGCGCTGGGCCGCCGTCGTCGACCGCGCCTCATACGAGGGGCCGCCCGACGACGGCACGGCGTCGTTCGCGTCCGCACGCGCGATGCTCCGCTCCGTCATGTGCCGGTCGGGCCCCGCCCAGGCGCTCGCGGACGCCGAGTTCGCATGGGCGGCGGAACCGGACTGGAGCCCCTGGCGCGATCAGGCCCTCCTGCTGCTCGGCGAGGCCCGGCTGCTCGTCGGCGACGTCGTGGGTGCCGCCGCGGCGCTCGACGAGAGCGTCTTGGTCGCCGCCTCCCTGGGCAACGCGGAGGGACTGATCCTGTCCGCTGCCGAACTCGCGCTGCTGGCGATGGACGCCGGGCGATGGGACGAGGCGGCGGCCCAGGTGACGGCGGCCATCGACGCCATCGACGAACGGCGCATGGACGACTATGCCACCGCGGTGCTGGCGTTCACCCAGGCGGCTCGTCTCTCACTCCACCGCGGTGACCTCGTCGCCGTGCGCCGAGAACTCACGCGCGCGATGCGCGCCCGACCCGCCTGCACCGACGCCATCCCCTACCTCGCCGTGCGGGCCCGACTGCAGCTCGCCAAGGTGCACTGGGCGATCGCCGATCACTCGACCGCCCACCACCTGCTTCGCGAGATCGACGACGTGCTGCTCATCCGTCCCGACCTCGGCACGCTCGTCGACCAGGTCGCCGACTTCCGTCGCTTCATGGCCGCGAGCGAGCAGCAGGGCGAGCAAGGCGGTCCGCCGCTCTCGCCGGCGGAACTTCGACTGCTGCCGTACCTGCAGACCCATCTCTCGGTTCGGGAGATCGGCGAACGGCTCTTCGTCTCGCGAAACACGGTGAGCTCGGAACTCGGATCGATCTACCGCAAGCTCGGCGTCTCGGCACGGAGCGACGCCGTGCTTCGTGCTACGCAGCTCGGTCTGCTCGGCTCCGGGCTCTGAGTTCCGGGCCGGAGCACTGGGCTCTGGGCCGGCTACCGCGGCTCTTCGGCTCCGAACTCCACGACGTCGATCTCGAGGTCGTGGCCGAGCGCCAGCGCGACCTTCGGGGCCGCTGCGACGACGCGGGGCAGCCCGACCACGGGGATGATGCCGACGAGCACGTCGACGACCTGTGCCGCCGTCGAACCGGCGCTGATCGCCGCGTCGATCTGCGCCCCGAACGACGGTTCGGCACCGCCGACCGCCACGAGCGCGGCGACCCTGGCGAGCGCCAGCGCCTTGGGGTCGAGTCGACCGGAGGCGCTCGGGTCGTCGAACTCGACTACGGCGAGCCGCTCGTCATTGATCGCGAGCCGTCGCAGCCGGTCGGTGTAATCCATGAGACGGTTCCCCCTCAGCTCGGCGTTCGAATCGCCCTGACGACAGACAACCCCCGTCTGTTTCCCTCCGCATCACCTACAAGGGATGATTCGTCGACGCGATCAGCGTGAAAGCAGGCACCCTGAACGCAAGCAACGTGAATGCAAGCACTGCGCCGGTGACACGGAAAAGGAGAGCCCCCATGCTCTCCACTCTCAGGATATCGCGAGGAGGGGGGCTTGCGGCAAGGGCCCCTCCGCGGCGCATACTGGTCGGCCGAGCCGGAGACATCCGCTCACGACCCGAGGAGCCGCACTGGATTCGCACGTGTTCGACCTGCCCGAAACCCTCGCCGCCAAGGCCGACCCATCGCTCATCGCCGACGACGAGGCGCACTTCGCCGCCATCGCAGAGGCGCTTCGGACTTCCATCGCCGAGGTGTCCGGCCGACTGGCGGCCGAGCTGAGATCGCCCGGCGGAACCGGCCAGGCGGCGCTCGACCGCGACCTGGAAGTGCACCGCCTCACCGGGCGGCTGCGCCTCCTCCGCCGCTTCGGCCTCGACCTGTGTCTCGGCCGGATGGTCGCCGCCGACGGTGCCGCCGGCGCCGACGCCGACCCCGTCTACATCGGGCGACTCGGCCTCACGGCGCCCGACGGCCGACGGCTGCTCATCGACTGGCGCTCCCCCGCCGCCGAACCCTTCTTCGGCGCGACGCACGGCGACCCGATGGGCCTGACGAGCCGTCGCCGGTACCGCTGGAGCCGCGGCCGCATCACCGACTACTGGGACGAGGTGTTCACCCCCGACGCCCTCGCCGGGCACGCGGCTCTCGACGACCGGTCCGCGTTCATCGCGAGCCTCGGCCGCTCCCGATCGGCGCGGATGCAGGACGTGCTCGGCACCATCCAGGCCGATCAGGATGCCATCATCCGTGCGGGCTCCCGCGGTGCGCTCGTCGTCGACGGCGGACCGGGCACCGGCAAGACCGTCGTGGCGCTGCACCGCACGGCGTACCTGCTCTACTCCGACCCGCGGCTCGGTCACCGGCGCGGCGGCGTGCTGTTCATCGGGCCCCATCAGCCCTACCTCGACTACGTCGCCGACGTCCTCCCGGGGCTCGGCGAGGAGGGCGTCCAGACCTGCACCATCCGCGACCTCGTGCCCGAGGGTGCCGCCGCCTCGGTCGAGACCGATCCCGATGTCGCCCGGGCGAAGTCATCGGCCGAGCTCGTGCGGGCCGTCGAACGCGCCGTCGACCACTACGAACGACCACCACGTGCAGCCATGATGGTCGAGACTCCCTGGGTCGACGTGCCGGTCGATGCCGGCGCCTGGGCCGAGGCGTTCGACGCTCCCGAACCGGGCACCCCGCACAACGAGGCGCGCCTGCAGGTCTGGGAGGAACTGCTCGACGTAGTGACCGAGCGGCACGGCGACGACGCCGAACCGGAAGAGCTCCGCGCCGCACTCGCCGACAGCCGCGAACTGCGCACGACCTTCAACCGGGCGTGGCCGGTGCTCGACCCGGCCGGGGTGATCGCCGACCTGTGGTCGGTGCCCGCGTACCTGCGGCGGTGCGCGCCGTGGCTCGCCGACGAGGAGGTGGACCTGCTGCAGCGCGCAGACCCTCGTGCGTGGACCGTCGCCGACCTCCCCTTCCTCGACGCGGCCCGGCAGCGCATCGGCGACCCCGAGGCATCCCGCGACCGGCGACGGCGCGAGGCCGCGGCGGCCGCCCAGCGCGAGGAGATGTCGCGCGTCATCGACAACCTGCTCGAGGCGCAGGTGCACGACGACGGCGAGGGCGTCATGACGATGCTGCGTGGTGAGGACGTGCAGCGCTCGCTCGTCGACGAGGCCGAGCTGCCGAGTCGCGACGCCGACGAGCTCGCCGGTCCGTTCGCCCACATCGTCGTCGACGAGGCCCAGGAGCTGACGGATGCCGAGTGGCGGATGGTGCTCGCCCGGTGCCCGTCGCGCAGCCTCACGATCGTCGGCGACCGCGCCCAGGCCAGGCACGGGTTCACCGGCTCCTGGCAGGAGCGCCTCGCGCGCATCGGGCTGGAGCACGTCGCCATCGCGCACCTCACGATCAACTACCGCACGCCCGAGGAGGTCATGGCCGAGGCCGAGCCCGTCATCAGGGCGGCGATTCCCGACGCCAATGTGCCGGCGTCGGTGCGCAGCACCGGCATCCCGGTCGTGCACGGCGGGGTCGCCGAACTCGACGGGATCCTCGAGGCCTGGCTCGCCGAGCATGCCGAGGGCACCGCGTGCGTGATCTCACGAGACGGCGGCGGTAGCGGTACCGGCTTCGGCTCAGGCGGCGGCGCGGATGCATCCGGTCGTTCTCCGCGCGTCAGGTCGCTGACGCCCGAACTCGCGAAGGGCCTGGAGTTCGACCTCGTCGTGCTCATCGACCCCGAGTCGTACGGCACGGGACTCGAGGGGGCGGTCGACCGCTATGTCGCGATGACGCGGGCGACAGAGCGACTCGTGATCCTCACGAGCGGATGAACCGCCCGCGGGTCAGTCGATCTCGAACGGCTCGGACGACTCGGGCTCTGCCACGAGGTGCAACCCGGCGGTGCTGCTGGCGGAGAGGATCAGCTCCTCGATCCAGATCCGGTTGAGCTTCGGAGCCCGGTTGCCGCTGAAGACGAACAGCACGGGAATCGACTCGTGCATCCACATCGTCGTTCGGCCGCTCCCGCGCTCGACGCCGTGCTCCCAGGTGAAGGCGAAGCTCTCGGCGCGGCGCAGCTTGGTCAGGATTGCGACCCTGAGGTGGGCGAGCGCACGGTCATCGATATCGAACTCGCGCAATGACGTGCTGTAGATGAGCTTGCCCATGCTCCGATCATAGGGCGCAGGGCGCGCGACGGCTCATTCCTGCGCCCTCACTACAGTGGGCGTCCGCCCGTGACGGGCAGGATCGCGCCCGAGACGTACGAGGCGTCCTCCGACGCGAGATACACGTACGCCCCGGCGAGTTCCGCCGGCTGGCCGGCCCGGCCGAGCGGAGTGTCCCGACCGAATTCGGGGATCTTGTCCGGCCATCCGGTCGCAGGGATCAGCGGTGTCCAGATCGGCCCGGGAGCCACGGCGTTCACACGGATGCCGCGGGGTCCGAGCTCCTCGGCGAGCGCCTTCGTGAACGCGACGAGTGCGGCCTTCGTCATCGCGTAGTCGACCAGGCGGGAGGAGGGGTCGAAGCCCTGGATCGAGGTCGTCGTGATGATGCTGGCCCCCGCCGACATGTGCGGCACTGCCGCGCGCGCCAGGAAGACGGGCGCGAACAGGTTCACGCGCATCACGGACTCGAAGTCGTCGGTGGGGATCTCGTCGATGCCGCCCCGGTCGCGCTGGTGCGCAGCGTTCAGCACCAGCAGATCGAGCCCGCCGAACGTCGAACGTGCTCGCTCGATCACCTGCTCGCAGTGCGCCTCGGACCGCAGGTCGCCCGGGAGGAGGAGTGGCATGCGCCCGGCGTCCTCGATCCAGCGCGCCGTCTCCTCGGCATCGCTCGCCTCGCTCGCGAGATAGGAGATCGCCACGTCGGCGCCCTCGCGGGCGAACGCGATGGCGACCGCACGACCGATGCCGGAGTCGCCGCCGGTGATGAGCGCCTTGCGCCCGACGAGACGATGGGCGCCGCGGTAGCTCTCCTCGCCGTGATCGGGCGTCGGAGCCATCTCCTCGGTTCGTCCCGGCGGTTCCTGCTGCTGGCGTGGGAAGGGGCCCGACGGATGCTTCGTGGTGGGGTCGATCAGGGACTCGGATCGCGACATGGTCGTCCTCCTGTTTGTCGTGCTGTTCAGTGGAATTTCACGGTACGAACGATCTGCTGCACCCGGTAGGGGGTTGACAGGCGTTCCGGTGTGATCGGGCCTCTCGGCTCAGCCGACCCGAGTTCGTCTCACTCGGCCCGCGGAAATGGGGCGTCGACGAGCAGTCGCGCCAGGTGGGCGGCGTTCGCCGCGGCCGTCGCCGTGGCGGAGGCCGTCTTCTCCGGAGTCTTCGGGAGGTCGAGGTAGTCGGTGGTCTGCATGGCCTCGCCGTTCCAGTAGGTCGAACCCTGGGCGGGGATCGTGAAGCCCACGTCGCCGAGGCCCTGCTGCACGTCGGCGACGACCGCGTGGGCACCGTCTTCATTGCCGACGACGGCGACGATCGCGACCTTGCCGAACATGGTCGGTCGGCCCTCCTCGTCGACCTCGGCGAGTTCCGCGTCCAACCGTTCGAGCACCCGCTGGGCGACGGAGGACGGATGACCGAGCCAGGTGGGGCTCGCGAGCACGACGATCTGCGAGTCGAGGATGCGGCGCCGGATCTCTGGCCATTGATCGCCGTGGCCCTCGTCGGTGCCGACGCCGGGCCGGATGTCGTAGTCGACGATTCGAAGGGTCTCTCCGACGACCCCGTGCCTTGCGAGTTCGGTCATCGTCTCCGTTGCGAGCTTCGCGCTGCTCGACGGCGCGGGGCCGGGCTTCAGCGTGCAGACGAGCGCCACGGCCCGAAGGGTTGAGGCTTCCATGGCCGCCATGGTGCCGGGTCGGTACGGCGGCGGCGAGAGGGTTGACAAGACAGGTGCCGACCGTCGCCCGCTCGGGCCCCGCTCGACGCCGGCCGAGTAACACCGGGCTGCGGACCGGTCAACCCCTTCCGGCGGGGCCGCAGCGACGGTCACACTCGACGCACCAGCGAAGGGACGTCGAAATGCTGCGATTCGGCATCGAGGAGGAGTTCATGCTGGTGGATCCGCGTCGCCTCGTGCCGATCGCCCGGGGCCGCGACATCCTCGACCGGCTCGCAGCCCGTCAGGATCTGGCGCCGCAGCTCAGAGGTGAGTTCCTCGCGGCCCAGATCGAGTACGCGACGACGGTCCACAGCGAGATCGGAGCGGCCTGCTGGGAGCTCGCCGCGTTCCGCACGGCGCTCCGCGACGCGGCCGGCGACCTGAGCGTCGCCCCGCTCTCGGCGGGCACCCCCTTCGACGTCGCCGAGCCTGCGACGATCGTGCCGACGGACCGCTACCTGCGCATCGCCGCAGAATTCGGCGAGATGCTCGTCGAGCACCAGGTGAACGGCTTGCACGTCCACGTCGAGGTGATCGACCCCGATGCTCGCGTGCGCGCCCTGAACGGAGTCCGCGAATGGCTGCCCTTCCTTCTCGCGATCACGGGCGATTCGCCGTACTGGCACGGTCGCGACACCGGTTTCGAGAGCTGGCGCAATGTCATCCTCCGCCGGATGCCGACGGCCGGATGCCCGCCGGAGTTCGCAGATGCGGCGGACTACCGTCGACGCACCGAGCTCCTGGTGGACATGGGGGCGGTGCTCGACCCGGGCTCGATCGCGTGGGCGGCTCGCCTGTCGGAGCGGTATCCCACCGTCGAGGTGCGGGTGTTCGATGCGCAGCTCTCCCTCGACGACACGCTGACGGCTGCCGCGCTCACGCGTGCCGTCGTCGACGCCTCGGTGCGGAGCCCGGCCCGCCACGGCGCACCGGCCGAACTCGTCGACGCCGCACTGTGGGAGGCAGGACGCCGGGGCGCGGCCGCGCGCCTGCCCGATCCCCGCTCCGGCACGCTGCGCCCCGTCTGGACCCTCGCCGAGACGCTCGTCGAGTGGCTCCGTCCGTCGCTCGAGGCAGCAGGCGACCTCGAGGTCGTGATCGAAGGACTCGAGCGGATACGCCGCGATGGAACCGGCGCTGCACGGCAACGCGAGCGGTACGGGAGCGCGGGAGTTGCCGGTCTCCGCGAACTGTGCGCCGAGTCCTGCGACGGCCCGCTGCGGCGAGCACCGGCACCGGCGGCGATCGACGAGGTCGCCGTGCTCGTGTCAAGCCCCTTTCCTCCCGCCGCCCGTCGGGGCAGCGTGGCCTCATGACGAATGACGCCGGAGGACTGCCTGCAGATCCACGCGATCCCGTGCAGGACGAACCGATCATGGCCGACAACGACGCGTCGACCCGCGCGAAGTGGGAGGGCATCATCACGCAGACCCGCGCGGACCTCGGCCACCACAACGCGGACGAGATCCGCCGAGCGCTCGCCCAGCGCGTCAGCGATGCGCAGCTCGCCGTTCCCGCCGGCGAGCTCGACCGGGTGGCGCGGGAACTCGCGGCGACCATCGACGACCGGGATCGATTCGACCGCACTATCGAGCACGGCGGCGAGTGATGCGCGGGGGCGCCCGTCAGGTCCAGTCGACCGAGTGCATCCACCCGGCGATGTAGGCGCGCTCGTTCTCTCCAAGTCGAACGCCGAGACGCGGCGCGCGACCGGGGTCGAGATCGCAGAGTTCGAAGATGCGCCGAACGACGACGGCCCGCAACGGCGCGTCGACGTTCTCCAGCACCTCGCGTCGGAGCGGGCGCTCGAGCATCGGCCACCACAACCCGATCGGGGGAAGGCCGCCCACTCGAGCAGCGCGTTCGTCGTGTGGGTGTTCATCGAGTACGGAACTCATTGTGCAGGCTCCTCGCTCGTCGGTGTCGTCTGCAGTGCGCACGGTCACGACGGCGGGACCGGCATGTCGAAGCTACGCGCGACCGCTCGCCGCGGATAGGGATTGACTTTCCGGCGTCGAGCACTCCCGGGGCGGATTCGTTCCCGCGGCCGGCCCGAACCTCCCGCGATGCATACGCAGCACCGGCGGGGCAACCCCTTTTCGCCCCCGACGCCGCTGGAACACCATGGTCGGAACACGAGCAGGACCGGCCCGTCTTCACCGGCCGCCCTGCGCGACGACGAAGGAGAACTCTGATGGTCCGACAGACGCTCGACACCCCGACGGAGCTGTTCCACTTCCAGCTGCGAACGGCCCTGACCATGGAGAACGATTCGCTGGCCGCGCTCGAGGAACTGGCGAAGGCGGCCAAGAGCGCCGAGGTGAAGAAGTTGTTCCGCCACCATCTCGGCGAGACCAAGGAGCAGGTCGCCAATCTGCGGAAGGCGTTCGACGCCGTCGACCTCAAGGTCTCGACTGCGCCCTCGCCGAGCACGAAGGGCATCTCGAAGCAGGCCGCCTCGACGCTGGAGCGCAGCGCGCCGAAGCTCCGGGATCAGGTCGCGCTCTCCTGCGCCCTCGGCAACGAGCACTACGAGATCGCGGCCTACCAGTCGCTCATCGTGCCGGCGCAGACGTTGGGGCTCTCCGACGTGACCGCGTTGCTCCAGGCGAACCTCGACCAGGAGGTCCACACCAGCGAGGAACTGCGCACCACGCTGCAGAAGATCCTCGCCTAGCCCTCCTACGGCGCCCGGGCGGGCGGCGCCTCCCGGCGACATCCGCATGCTCCGGCCGCCTGTCAAGCCCTCGACGGGGAAGGCGGCCGCAGCCTAGCCTTGCGGCACAGTATGGCCCCCGTGCCCTCGGGCAGGGGCCGTTGAAAGGAGTCTCCCATGAACATCCTGCTGATCATCGTCGTCGTCATCGCCGTGATCCTCGCGATCACCGGTGGCCTCGTGCAGTCCCTGAACTTCCTGCTCTGGGTCGGACTCGTCCTCCTCGCGATCGCCGTGATCGCGTGGCTCATCCGGATGATCGCCGGTCGCAACACCGTGTGACGCAGCACCGTGTGAGCGGACGACCCGACATACGCGGGCGAGCGTCCGACGTGCCGGCGGACTTCAGGGCCGTCATCCTCGTGAATCCCGATCGGAACGATCTGGACCACGTGCGGCGACGCTTCGGGCTCCACCCGCTCGTGGTGACCGACCTCATCGCGGGCCGTCAGCATCCCAGATTCGAATCGTTCGACGACCACCGCTACCTCACGGTGTGGGATCTCAACCCGAGGAGTGACGGCTCGACGCGCGCGGAGACCGACATCGCCATGGTCCTCCATGACGATGGCGGTCTCCTCGTCGTGCAGCGAGGGCCCGATGAGGGTCGGCGCAACCTCGAGGCGCTCCTCTCCGAAGGGGGCGGGAGCGACGACGGAAGCCGGCCGGCGGTGACCTCGGCGCTCTCCGCCGCGTACCGCATCCTCGATGCCGTCGTCCGCGACTTCGTCGAACTCGGCGCCGGTGTCGAGAGCGACCTCGACGAGGTCGAGGCCGAGGTCTTCGACAGCGGCGTCCGCGAGGACTACCGCCGCATCTATCGCTTGCGGCAACGCATCGGCAGGATCGACCGGGCGGCGTCGGGACTCGCCGCGGCGCTTCGCGCCGGCAAGTCCGAGTTTGAGAAGCTCGCTGCGGCCGAACCCACGCTACGGCCGTACCTCGAGCACCTCGAGCATGCCGCAGAGGGCGTGGCGAGCCTCGCGTCGGCCGAGCACGCCGCCCTCGACGCCGTCGTCTCCAGCCACGAGAGCAACGTCGCCACGCGCCAGAACCAGGACATGCGCACGATCTCCGCGTTCGCGGCGCTGCTCGCGATCCCGACCGTCGTCGCAGGTCTCTACGGCATGAACTTCAAGAACCTGCCGCTCATCCAGTGGGAGTTCGGCTGGGTCGTGGTCGGCGCCGCACTACTCGTGCTCGACCTCGCCGTCTACTTCGCATTCCGTCGACGGGGATGGCTCGGCAGGAGCCCGGCGAACGACGAGACGGCGGCAGGAGCCGGGTCCTCCGAGAACGGGGGCGACGAATCATCCGAATCGCATGATGTGGCCCGGAAAGCGAAGTCATAGCCTCTCGGCAGTCGCAGTGAATCTGCGTGAGACGAAACGAAAGGCCGTCCGGCATGAACAGCTTCTGGGACTTCATCATCTGGCTCTTCTGGTTCTACGTGGTGATCGCGTGCATCTGGGTGTTCATCACGGTGATCGTCGACATCTTCAGGGACCACACGCTCAACGGGTGGGCGAAGGCGCTCTGGGTGCTCTTCCTGGTGTTCGTGCCGTTCCTCGCCGCGTTCATCTACCTGATCGCACGCGGCCGCGGCATGGCCGAGCGCAACGCCGCACGGGTCGCAGAAGCACAGGCTGCGAGCGCCGACTACATCCGGAACGTCGCGGGCTCGTCCGCGTCGTCATCGGCGTCGGAGATCGAGAAGGGCAAGCAGCTGCTCGACAGCGGCGCGATCACTCCGGCCGAGTTCGACGCGCTCAAGGCGAAGGCCCTGCAGTCCGCGTAGAGCGTTCGCGGGCGGGCGCCCGCCGACCGTGAGATCCCGGCCTCGCTCGAGGCCGGGATCTCCGTCGTTTCCGGCTCCGCCATCTTTCAGACTCCATCTTCAGAACGGCCCGATTCGCGAGCTTGTCAAGTCCTTGGAACGCCCGCGATCCGTTCCGATAATCGAATGAGTCGGTGTTCCGAGAACCGACGGAAGGGCCGTACGCAGACGCGAGATCGACGCACCCCCGGCTCAGGTTCCCCCCAGGGCCGGGAGCGTGCGGCCCTTCACCGAAGATTGGAGGTCACGGATGCTTCGAGCAGTCAGCAGCGAGAAGGTCGACCTCACGCCCTTGAGCGACACGATGTGGCGGGTCTGCGACAGCCGCTTCGAAGAAGGGGCCCTGCGCATCATCGGGTACGTCCAGCAGGTCGGCGGCGAGTACGAGATGATGTGGATGCGCCCGCGACTCGGCGTCGTCCGCCGCTACGGCAGCTTGGATGAGGCCCTCCGCGCGATCCGCGAGACGATCGACTGAGCCGTTGCCCATGAGGGCGCGAGTCACCCGGCGGCGCGGTACCGCTCGAGCGCGCTCAGTCCGGAGGCGATGGCCCCGAACAGCACGGCCGCGATCGGCCAGATCACCCAGGAGACGCCCCAGGCGCTGCCGATGAAGCTCCAGGCGAGGAAGATCGCGACGACGAGCGGCCAGTAGAACGCCGCGACCACGCCGACGATGCTGCGGCGTTCAGTGCCGACGAGCCCGTCGTCATCGGTCTTCGTGAGCGTCTCGGCGACCGACTGCGCCCAGTTGGCGGGGATGAAGACGAGGAGCCCGGTCGCGACCATGAGGAGCGTGCCGGCGACGGCGACGCCGATCCAGCTGTTCGTCACCGCGGGCGGCGCGAGCAGGCTGATCGCGAGCACCGGGGATGCGGCGAGGATCCAGAGCCCGATGGCGACCTGCAATGCGGTCGCCCGCTTGGTCGCGACCTCCGCCGCGAGCGCTTCAGCCCACCGATCGACACCGGGAACGGTTGTGAAGTCGCCCGCCGCGAGCCGGCGGAACGGCGCGAGCTCATGATCACGACGCACCACCATGAGCACGCCCGTGACGACGACGACGAAGAGGCACGCGAGTCCGATCAGCACGGCAGGGTCCTGGTCGAGCCCGATCGCTCCGCCCGAGCTGAGCGTCACGAGCGCGACGAGTGGCGCAGGCGAGACGACGAACATCGCCACCGCGAGCGCCAGCCGCGGCTCGGTGCGGCGGCGCACGTCGGCGTATCGCTCAGCCTCCTCGCGAGTGACGGGTGCCGGCGCGGGGCGCTTCGCAGCGCCGGAGACGTCGGTCGCTGGAGGCACCGTCGTGGCCGACAGGGCAGGGGCGCTCGCGGCCGATCCCGGCGCGATCTCGGCCGAGATTCCGAGCTGCGGCGCGAGCTCGTCGAGGTTGCCGAATTCGGTGATGACCCGGCCGACGGCCTCGTTCTCGCTCAGACCCGCGGCGAGGTAGCCCGTGTAGGCGTCCTCCATCATGGCGTGAAGTTCGGCCTTGGCCTCGAGCAGGCGCGGGGTCTGCGGGTAAGCACTGAACATCGTCTCGAGGTAGGCGGTGATGACGTTCATGCTTCTGCTCCTTCGATGAACCGGTCGACGACCGACTTCGTGTCGCGCCATTCGGCGACCTTCTGCTCGAGATGCTCGAGCCCGTTCGCCGTGATCTGGTAGTAGGTGCGCGGCTTGCCCGACGCCGAGGCACCTGCGTACGAGGTGACCAGGTTCGCGCCTTCGAGCCGTTTGACCGCCGTGTAGAGGGTGGTCTGCTTGATCGTGTACTCCGTGCCGGTCACGGCGTGGATCTGCTGCGCGAGCTCGTAGGCGTACGACGGCCGCCGGCGCAGCAGCGAGAGCACCATGAGGTCGACGTAGCCGCGGATCGCATCGGCGCTGATCATGCTGACCTCCATTCGAACTCCTGTATACCGCACTGAACGTACTATGTGTGCCGTAGTACGTCAAGCGGTGAGTCATGGTCGGCAGGCGCGGTCGATCGAGCCTGGCGAAGGGAGGCCCGGGCTTGGATCGCGGGAGACCGCTGGGCGCGACTGCCGATTGCGCGGCATCGACCAGGCCGAGAGATCGGCGTGTTAACGAAGAAATCCCGGCCTCTTTCGAGACCGGGATTTCTTCGTCTTGGTTGCGGGGGCAGGATTTGAACCTACGACCTCTGGGTTATGAGCCCAGCGAGCTACCGAACTGCTCCACCCCGCGGCACAAGAAGAAACACTATCACGACATTTCGGTTCCGTCGAATCGAGGCGAGCCGGGTGATGAACCGGCGACGAAGCCGGGCGACGGATGCCGCGACATCCGCTGCTCGCAACCGCGATGCCCGAGCACTTGCTGCACGCGACGCACGATTCGATGGAGGAATCCGCAACGATCTCGCCACACAACGCAGTTGATCCTCCATTCTTTGTTAAGACTCTTTCCAAACTCCATCCGACCTTGCTACGGTCGCCGCAACCGTTCACCCAGTACGGCCCCGACGACGATCGATGAGGATTCAATGTCACCACGCCATCTGCTCCGCGGAGCGGCGATCGCGGCCGCCGCCACCGCACTCATCGCCGCCTCGGCGGCCACCCCCGCACTCGCGCACGGCAACGGCCCGCACGGCGACCACGACCACGCCGATTCCGCCGGCCCGACCGAGATCAACGGCTACCGCTCGGTCGGCTACCTCATGTCCGACACCCCGGTCACCCGCGACTACCAGATCGAAGACCTGCTGCGCACCGGGGCGATCGACGACGTCACCCACATCAATTACGCCTTCGGCAACGTCACGACGAACCTGAAGTGCGAGATCACAGACGAACCGGGCGAGGGCGACGCCCAGAACGACTACCTCCGGCTCGTCTCCGCCGAGGACTCCGTCGACGGCAAGAAGGACAAGGCGAACAAGCACCAGCGCCTCGCGGGCAACTTCAACCAGCTGCGGAAGCTGAAGGAGGTGAGCCCCGACACGAAGGTGCTCATCTCGCTCGGCGGCTGGACCTGGTCGGACAACTTCTCCGAGGCGGCATCCACCCCCGAGAGCCGCGCCGCGCTCGTCTCCTCGTGCATCGACGTCTACCTCAAGGGCGACCTGCCGAAGGTCGGCAACCTCGGCGGCCCGGGCGCCGCGGCCGGCATCTTCGACGGCATCGACGTCGACTGGGAGTGGCCCGTCAACGGCGGCGAGACGGCGAACGCGAAGCCTGAAGACAAGGAGAACTTCCTCGCGCTCATGGAGGAGTTCCGCGCGCAGCTCGACGTCTACGGCGCCGAGACCGGCGAGCGCTACCTGCTCACCGCGTTCGGCCCCGCCGGCGGCTGGAACACGAATGCCGGCGGCTGGAACACCGCTCGCCTCTTCGACTCGATCGACTGGCTGAACGTGCAGGGCTACGACTACGCCGGCGGATGGACCGGCAACACCGGCCACCAGGGCAACCTTCACCCCGACGGCGCCAACAACTGGGGCCTCGCGATCGACAACGCCATCGCGCTCTACACCGCCGGAGGCGCCCGGCCCGACCAGCTCAACGTCGGCCTCGCGGCCTACGGGCAGGGCTGGACCGGCGTGACCGTCGGCGATCGCGCCGGGTGGACGCCCGACCCAGCGGTCACCGCGATCGGCACGAAGCCGTACTACGAGATCCGCGACATCGGCGAGGGCTACTTCGACCCCGCGCTCGGCGCCTCCTGGCGCTTCGACGCCGCGAGCGGCCAGTGGTGGAGCCTCGACGACCCGAAGTCGGTCACCGCGAAGGCGGAATGGCTCGCCGAGCAGGGCTACGGCGGAGCGATGTGGTGGGACCTCTCGGGCGACTACCGCAACGAGCTGGGCAACGCGCTCGGCGACACGCTGCGCTCGGCCGACGAGGGCCCGCTCGACTGATCTCCCCCAGAAGGCCGGATGCCTCGGAGCGTGCTCGCTCCGAGGCATCCGTGCCGCTCAGGGCCGTGGTCTCGATACGCGCTTCGCGCTACTCGACCGACGGAGTGACGGTTCGCGCTACTCGACCGACGGGGTGCGCGGCGACGCGACGAGCTCGTACGAGAGCGGCAGCCACTGCTCGGCAGGCCAGCCCCACATGCCGTCGCCGACGTCGACCGTCGCCGGGAAGATACGCCACGGCACCCGATAGTGCTCGGTGAACGTCTCGACGTCGAGACCGGCGTCGCGGAGCGCGCCCAAGACCTCCCCGAGCGGATGCATCCACTCCCACGTGCGCGCATTGGCGAGGGATGCCTCAGGGTCGGCGTAGTCGCTCGGGTCATCGATCACGTCGGGCGACTCGTTCACATACGGATATGTGAACACCGGCAGGCCTCCGGGCCCGCCGTCGCCGTCGAACACGAACGCCGCGGGGTGCCCGTCGGCGAAGTAGAAGCGGCCGCCCGGCTTCACGAACCACGACACGATGCGCGCCCACTCCGCGACATCCGGAAGCCAGCCGATCGTGCCCCACGAGGTGAACACGAGGTCGAACGACTCGGGCTCTGGCAGCATGTGGCGGGCGTCGTAGACGTTCGCCTCGATGAACCGGGCGCGATGCGAGAGGCCGAGCTCATCGGCCATGCGACGCGCCTCGGCGACCGCCTGCGGCGAGAAGTCGATGCCGACGACGGTGGCACCGAGGTTCGCGAGTGACAGTGTGTCGGAGCCGAAGTGGCACTGCAGGTGCAGCACCCGCACGCCCTCGAGCCTGTTCGGGTAGAGGCGGGTGAGCGCCTCGCGCACGATCGGATCGAGCACGTCGCCGCCCTCGCGAAGCCTCGTTCGGTCGTACATATCGGATGCGACGTGCACCGCGACGCGTTCGTCCCAGTTCGCGAGGTTGTCGTCGAGCCACTCGCCGTCACGCAGATCGACGACCACGTCACTCCTCCTTGGTGGCCTCGAGCAGCTGGGCGATGATCTGCGCGAGCTTCGCGTCTGCTGCACCGTATGCCGCCCAGTCGCCCTCGGCGAGAGCGGCCTGCTTGTTCTTCAGCGCCACCGATGCCTCGTTCAAGAGGGCCTGCACCTCGTCGCTCGGAGCGACCGGCGTCTCACCGCCGTCGCCGCCCTCCTCGGGCGGAGTCGGCGTGGCGCCCGGGTCCACCTCGTTGTCGCCCGCGTCGGCACCCGAGTCGCCGCCGAAGAGCACGTCGAGCGCGAGGTCGAGCGTGTCCTGGAAGGCGATCTGGTCGCCGAAGGCGACGAGCACCTTCTGCAGCAGCGGGTAGCTCGTGCTTCCCGTCGACTCGACGTAGACCGGTTGCACGTAGAGCAGGCCGCCGCCGACCGGCACGGTGAGCAGGTTGCCGTTGATCACGTTCGACTGGCCCTGCTTCAAGAGGTTCAGCGATTGGGAGACCGTCGGGTCGGAGTTGAACTTCGCCTGCACCTGGCCTGGGCCCGGCACGTTGTCGTCTTCGGGCAGCGTCAGGAGTCTCAGCTTGCCGTAGCCGTCGGCACGCTCGCCGTCGGTCGCTCCGGCATCGGCGTCGACCGCGAGGTAGCCGCGCAGCACGTTGCGGCTCTGCTCGCCGCGTGCCTCGGGGATGAAGGTCGAGTAGAGCGAGTAGCTCGGCTCGTCTTGACCGGGCATCTGCATCGTCAGGTAGTACGGCGGCTGCAGCAGCTGGCTGGCGGCGTCGGCCGTCGGGTCCTTCGGCGTCGTCCACGCATCTTCACGCGAGTAGAACGGGATGGCGTCGGTGACGTGGTAGCGGCCGAGCACTTCGCGCTGCACCTTGAACAGGTCTGACGGGTAGCGCACGTGGCTCATCAGGTCGCCCGACATCTCGCTCATCGGCTCGAGCGTCGTCGGGAACACCTTCTGCCAGGTCTGCAGGATCGGGTCCTTCTCGTCCCAGGCGTAGAGCGTCACCGTGCCGTCGTAGGCGTCGACGGTGGCCTTCACCGAGTTGCGGATGTAGTTGACCTCGTCGAAGGCGAGCGCCGGTGCCTGGGTCTCGCTGTCGGCGATGGCCTCGCTCATGCTGACCTTGTTGGAGTACGGGTACTGGTCGGAGAGCGTGTAGCCGTCGACGATCCAGACGATCTTGCCGTCGACGACCGACGGGTAGGTGTCCGTGTCGAGCGTCAGGTACGGCGCGACCTTCTGCACGCGCTGCACGGGGTCGCGGTCGTAGAGGATCTGCGAATCGGTCGTGACCTGGTCGGAGAGGAAGATCTGCTCGGACTGGAACTTCAGCGCGTACACGAGCTTCGTGAAGGCGTTGTCGAGCTTCGGTCCACCGTCGCCCTCGAACGTCGTCTGCGTCTGGTCGGCGCCCTCGGAGCCCGACGGGTAGTCGAGCTCGATCGGCTTCGCATCCTTCGGCGCACCGACGATCGAGTACTGCGGCGAGGACTCGCCGAAGTACACGCGCGGCTGGAAGTCGCCGAGCACGCCCGACGACGGGATGCCCGACTGCAAGAACACGGGCTGGCCGTCGACCGAGCGCTGGTTGCCCGCTGCAGCGACGAGGCCGTAGCCGTGCGTGTAGACGAGGTGCGAGTTGAACCAGGTCTCGGCGTCGCCGAGGCCCGAGAGGTCGACGTCGCGCACGGCGACGACGGTGTCTTGCGAGGCTCCGTCGATCTCGTAGCGGTCGACGTCGAGGGCCGACGGGAACTGGTAGTACTGACGGAACTGCTCGAGCTGCTGGAACGCCGGGCCGATCACGAGCGGGTCCATGAGGCGGATGCTCGCGGTCGTTGCTGCGTCTTCGCGCAGCGCGCCCTGCTCGGCGTCGGTCTTCGCCTCGAACGGGATCTCCTCGACCTCGGCGATGCCGTAGGCATCGCGCGTGAGGTCGATGTTGCGCTGGATGTAGGGCTCCTCGAGCGAACGGGCGCTCGGGTCGACCTGGAAGCGCTGCACGACCCACGGGTAGAGCGAGCCGATCAGGAGGCTCGAAACCACGAGCAGCGCGGTGCCGACGAGCGGCAGGCGCCAACGACCGATCATCGCAGTGATGAAGAAGAGCACCGCGACGACCGCCGCGATGGCCGCGAGGATGCCCCGGCCGGGGATCGTCGCGTTGACGTCGGTGTACGAGGCGCCCGTGATGAGCGAGCCCGTCTCGGTGACGGTCGCGTACTGGTCGAGCCAGATGCTGACCGCCTGCAGGAGCAGGTAGATGCCGGCGGTCACGGCGATCTGGATGCGGGCCGACTTCGAGATGACGACCTCGCGGCCGCTCACCCGGAGTGCACCGTAGAGGTAGTTCGTGGCGATCACGAGGAGCAGCGACAGTAGCACGACCGCAGAGGCGAAGCCGACGACGGAGCGGTAGAACGGCAGCTCGAACACGTAGAAGCCGACGTCGAACCCGAACTGCGGGTCGGTCGTGCCGAACGGCGTGCGGTTCAGCCACGCGAGCGTGCCCTCCCAGCGCGTCGAGGCCGAGACGCCCGCGAAGATGCCGAGCACGACCGGCACGCCGTACATCGCGAGGCGGCGGAGCGGCTCGAAGACCTCTTGATACCGGTCGAGCTGCGAGTTCAGCTTCGCGTAGACGGGCCGCGACCGATAGGCGATCTGGATCGAGCCCCACACGGGCAGCGCCATCGCCACGAAGCCGATGAGGAACAGCACGATGCGCGCGATCCACTCGGTGGTGAGCACCGAGAGGAAACCGAGCTGGTCGTACCAGAGCACATCGGCGTAGATTCCTGCGAAGGCGAAGAACGCGACGACGAGCGCGGCGACGACGCCGATCGTGATCGCGATCGGGGCGCGCCTGCGCTGGATCCTCGGTTCTTGCGACTGTGCTGACACTCTCGGCCTCGTGTTCGGTCGGGATGGGATCGGGATTCCATCCTAGAGTTGCGTTCCTTGGAATCGCCTGTTCAGGCGGGACAGGAGGGGTAGGACCCCGTGACCTCGCCGTCGGCGACGTCTTCGACGATCTCGCGGGCCTCGTCGAGGGTCTTCACGGCGAAGACCTCGACCCCGTCGGGCACGTTGCCGGTCACCTCGTCACAGTTCGACTCGGGGGCGAGGAACCAGTCGGCACCGGCGCGCTCGGCGCCCCAGAGCTTCTGGCGGATGCCGCCGATGGGCCCGACCCGGCCCGCCGAGTCGATGGTGCCCGTGCCCGCGATGATCTCGCCGCCGGTCATTGGCCCCGGCGTGAGCTTGTCGACGATGCCGAGCGCGAACATCATGCCGGCGCTCGGGCCACCGACGTCGTCGAGCTGCAGCTCGACGTCGATGGGGAACTCGTAGACCATCCGAACGCCGACGCCGATGACGGGAGTGCCGTCGCGATCGGCCGGGGTCACCTCGACGGTCAGCGGGTCGCCGTCGCGGACGATCTCCACCTGCGCCGGGGCATCCGTGCCGTGCTCGCGAACCGCCGTCTGCAGTTCGTTGATCGAATGCACCGGCGTGCCCGCGAAGGAGACGATGACGTCGTCGGTTTCGAGGATGCCGTCGGCGGGCGAGTCCTCGAGGAGCCCGGCGACCGTGACCTCGCGCGGGAAGTCGTAGTCGAGCTCGACGAGCGCCGCCGCGATCGCGTCCTGCTGCGAGTCGACCATGGCGGCCTGGTTCTGAGCGTCGCGGTCTTCGCTGCTGATGCCGGGCGGGAAGATCGCCTCGACGGGAATGACCGAGCGTGTGCGGTCGAACCAGGCGGCGACGACCTCGAGCCAGTTCGGCGTCTGCCCCGGCCGGCCGACGACCGAGACCGTGAGCAGGTTGAGCTCACCCTCGGTGGGGTAGGTCGTCTCATCGGGGATCGCGATGAGCGGCACTTCTTCTTCATCGCCGTTCTCGGCGACGCCGAGGGTGTCGTAGACGGGCCCGGGCTGCTCGATCACGTACGGCGATGGCATGAACGCGAAGACCACGCCGATGACGATCGCGACCGTGACCGCGATCCATCCGATGCGCTCGCGCAGTGGGCGACGCCCCTCGCTCGTCTCGGCGTTCCAGCGGGACCCGTCGGACGCTGACGTCTGGTTCTGCGCTGGGGACTGATTCGACAGTGGGGTCTCGTCGTCGAAGAGGCTCAACCGAGATCCTTCCGGGCGGTGTTCGAACTCGCGTGCCGGCCCTGTTCGCGAAGGGCGGACACCCGGAACGACCAGCCTAGGCCATTTCCCAGACTCTCCGCCGTGCGCCCGCGTTACGGTGGAACCAGACGCACTGGGAGGTGGCGAAAGTGGCCGATCGGCAAGATGAGCCCGACGACCGGAGCCCCGAAGACGAGTTCCGCGAGATGCTCCGCGAGATGCTCTCGGGCGGAGGCGGCATCGATCCGTCGAGCCTCGTCGGTGCTGCAGGGCTGCCCAACGACCCGGCGAGCCTCGCCGCGCTGTTCTCGCAGTTGCAGCAGGCGATGAACAAGGCCGACGACGGCATCGACTGGAGCGTCGCGGTCAAGCAGGGCGAAGAGCGCGCGGCGACCGGTCAGCGCCAGATCGAGGGCGACGAGCGGGCGCGGTTCGACCAGGCCTTCCAGGTCGCCTCGCTGTGGCTCGACGAGGCCGTCGACTTCGGCGCGCTGCCGAGCACTCCCGAACTGCTGACCCGGCGCGCCTGGGTCGCGGCCACGATGGCCATCTGGTCGCAACTGGCCGAGCCCGTCGCCCTCTCCATCTCCGACGCCCTCACCCGGGTGATGAGCGAGCAGGCCCCCGAAGAGATGCGCTCGATGATCGAGGGCGCGAGCCGCATGATGCGCGGCATCGGCGGGGCGCTCTTCGCGATGCAGCTCGGGCAGGTCGTCGGCCAGCTCGCCACCGAGGTCGTCTCAGGCGGCGACATCGGCATTCCGCTCCTCGACGACGGCAAGGCGGCGATCCTGCCGCAGAACGTCGCCGAGTTCGGCAACGACCTCGACATCCCGACCGACCAGATCGAGCTCTACCTCGCAGTGCGCGAACTCGCCCACGCACGGCTGTTCCGGCACGCACGCTGGCTGCGCCTGCACCTCATCACGGCGATCACCGCCTTCGCGCGCGGCATCGACATCGACACCGAGCGACTCGAAGAGCTGGCAGCGGGATTCGACCCGTCGAACACGGAAGAGCTGCGCAACGCCGTCGTCAACGGCGCCCTCATCCGCCCGAAGAGCGAGCCGCAGCAGGCGGCTCTCGCGCGCCTCGAGACGATGCTCGCCCTCGTCGAGGGCTGGGTCGACGCGGCGACCGCCGATGCCACGGCCAGGCTGCCGAAGTCCGTCGCCATCGCCGAGACGATCCGTCGCCGTCGTGCGTCGGGCGGCCCGGCGGAGTCCGCGTTCGCCACCCTCGTCGGTCTCGAGCTCCGCCCCCGCCGCCTTCGCGAGGCCACCGCCATGTGGCGCGCGGTCACCGAGGCCGTCGGCGTCGAGGCTCGTGACGCGCTCTGGTCGCACCCCGACCTGCTGCCGACCGCCGAAGACCTCGACGACCCGGCACGCATCGTCGCCCGCCTCACCGGCACCGACACCGCGGAGGCCGAGGCCGACGACGAGTTCGACCAGGCGCTCGAGCAGCTGCTGCGCGGCGAGACGCCGGCGGCACCCGGAGAAGACGGCGAGGAGCCCGCGAGCTGATCGCGCGGTGAGCACGCCCTCGCCTGTGGAAGGATTCCGCGGGCCGGGGCGCGATTCCGGCATGCTCACGGCATGTCCCCGCGCATCGACCCGGTCCTTCCCATCGTGTGGCGCTCCCCCACCGAACTGCAGTTCGGCGCGGCCCCTCGAGTCGTGCTGCACGATCCGGGCGCGCTCGAGACCGGGCTCATCTCGGCACTGCGCCACGGCGCCTCGGCGTCGACCCTCGAGACCATCGGCCTCGCACTCGGCGGCACGCACGAGGGCGTCGCGGCGCTCCTCGAGCTGCTCGAGCCGGCATTCGAGCAGGCGGCCGAGCCGGCCTTCGGGCCGACCTTCGAGCCTGCGCGCGAGCGGGCGACGGATGCCGCGGCATCCGCTGGTTCGCGACACCGCGTCGCCGTCGACGCACCTCGAGAAATCGGCGATCGCCTCGGCGAGCACCTCTCCATGCTCGGCTACGAACCGGTGCCGGCCGCCGACGCCGAGCCCGAGGGCACGTCGCTCGCGGTCGTCGCCGCGACGTGGGTGATCTCCCCCGCGCGGCACCTGCCGTGGCTCCGCGCCGACGTGCCGCACCTCGCGGTCGTGTTCGACGACGAGGGCACGCGGGTCGGGCCGCTCATCGAGCCCGGCGACGGACCGTGCCTGCGCTGCCTCGAACTTTCGCGGCGCGACGAAGACCCCGCGTGGCCGGTGATCGCCGCCCAGCTCGCCGGTCGCACAGCTGCGAGCTGCACGCCGAGGGCCGTGCACGACGCCGCGGCACTCGTGGCGTCGCTCGTCGACGACCGCCTCACGCAGTCGCGAAACCCCCTGCGGGGCGCCTCGATCAGGCTCGGGAGCCCGGGCGAGTCCGCGACGCCGACGCGGCACCCGTGGCATCCCGAGTGCGGGTGCCGAGCTCCTGCAGGAAGCGCGACGGCTCCCGTTCGCCTCGATACCCGCCGCCCTGCCGCGGCCAGCTCAGCTCGAGGCGCCGCCGTGCCCGCGTGATGCCGACGTAGAGCAGTCGCCGCTCCTCGTCGATCGCGTCGAAGCTCTTCGCGTAGGCGATCGGCAGCATGCCCTCGGTCAGTCCGACGATGTAGACGTGGTCCCACTCGAGGCCCTTGGCCGAGTGCATCGTCGCGAGGGTCACGGCGGCGACGGTCGGCTCGTGCTGTGCCTCTGCCCGAGCACGGAGCTCGTCGGCGAACACGCGGAACGTCGTGCCGGGCGGCGCATCGTCGACGAGCCGGGCGATCGCGTTCAGCGACTCCCAGCGAGCTCGAACGGCGCCGGGGCCGTCGGGCGCCTGCGCGGTCCAGCCGAGCGCGCGCAGCACGTCGCTGACCGACTTGAAGAGCGGCTCGCCCACGACCGTGAGCGCGGCGGCTCGCAGCGCATGCACCGCCTCGCGCACCTCGGGCTGGTCGAAGAAGCGCGACGCACCGCGCACCCGGGAGGCCACCCCGACCTCGTCGAGCGCCCGCTCGAGGATGGCCGTCTGCGAGTTCACGCGCATCAGCACGGCGATCGACTCGGGCGCGGCGCCCGCGTCGATGCTCGCGCGGATGCGGGTCGCCACCCCGCGCGCCTCGGCGAGGTCGTCGGCGTACTCGGTGATGGAGGGCTCGCCGGCTGGCTTCGGAGCGTTCTGCGGCTTCCGCGCACCCGGCGACGTGGCGGGCGACGACGACGGCGGCGGCCCCGCGGCATCCGGAGCCTCGGTCGCGGTGACCGCCTCGAGCCGCAGCGCACCCGCGCGACCGCGCATGAGGCGGTTGGCGGTGTCGACGATCTCGCGGCTCGAGCGGTAGTTGCGCTCGAGGCGCACGACGGTCGCCCCCTCGTAGCGGCGCTCGAAGTCGAGCAGGTAATCGGCGCTCGCGCCCGCGAACGAGTAGATGGTCTGGCTCGCGTCGCCGACGACGCAGAGGTCGCGGCGACCGCCAAGCCAGAGGTCGAGCAACTGCTGCTGCGCGGGCGAGACGTCTTGGTATTCGTCGACGATGAAGTGCCGATAGCTCTCGCGCACATGCATGGCGACGGATGCCTCGGACTCGATCATGCCCGCCATCGCGAGCAGCACGTCTTCGAAGTCGAGCATGCGGCGCTCGTCTTTCAGCGACTCGTAGGCGTCGACGACCGCGAGGAACTGCTCTGCGGTGAGGTTGCCCGGCGCACCGCGGGTGGCGAGCCGCGTGGCGTAGCTCTCGGGGCCGGCCCCCGAGACCTTGCGCCACTCGATCTCGGCCGCGACGTCGCGCAGCGTCGCCGTGTCGACGCGCACCCGGGCGCGCTCGGCGGCCTGCCCGAGCAGGCGCCCCTTGAATTCGAGTACCCGAGGCGCGCCGCCGCCGACGACGATCGGCCAGAAGTGGTTGAGCTGCGCGAGGGCGGCCGCGTGGAAGGTGCGCGCCTGCACGGCACCCGCGCCGAGCGCCCGGAGGCGCGCCCGCAGCTCGGCGGCCGAGCGCGAGGTGAAGGTCAAGGCCATCACCCTGGCGGGGTCGTAGGTGCCCGACGCCACCCCGTAGGCGATGCGGTGGGTGATCGCCCTGGTCTTGCCGGTGCCGGCGCCCGCGAGCACGCAGACGGGCCCGAGCAGCGCTTCGGCGGCGACGCGCTGCTCGTCGTCGAGCGCGTCGAGCAGGGGGTCGGAGGCGGTCACGACGTCGACCATGCGAGCCCAGCCCCCTCGGTATCGAGGGGGGCGCCGTACCAGCGCTCGAGCAGCCAGCGCGCGATCGAGATGCCTCCCGGCAGCCCGATCTCGGCCTGGGCCGCGACGATCTCGTCGCGTGAGAACCAGCGCAGCTCGAGGATCTCTTCGCCGTCGGGCACCGCCGACGAAGGTACCGTGCCCTCGGCAATGCGCGCCGTGAACCCCAGCATGAGGCTCGCCGGGAACGGCCACGGCTGCGAGGCGACGTACTCGACCCGGTCGACGAGCACGCCCGCCTCCTCGGCGATCTCTCGCACCACGGCGGCCTCGAGCGCCTCGCCCGGCTCGACGAAGCCCGCGAGCAGCGAATAACGGTTCTGCGCCCAGAGGGCGTTCGATCCGAGCAGCACGCGATCGTCGTCGTCGGTCACGAGCACGATGACGGCAGGGTCGGTGCGCGGGAAGTGCAGGCCGTCATCGGCGATGCAGCGCCTCGCCCAGCCGGCCTGCACGACCGTCGTCTCGGCTCCGCACCGCGGGCAGCGACCGTGGCGCTCGTGCCAGTTCGCGAGTGCGACAGCCTCGACGAGGAGGCCCGCGTCGCGATCGCCGAGCGTTGCCGCCGCCTCGCGGAGCCCCTGCCACCTGGCCGCCTCGGGTTCGATGCGCCCCGCGGCATCCGCGTCGAAGACCCTCAGCTCGAAGCGAGCGCCGGCGTCACGACCGAGATAGCAGCGCAGCACCGGCTCGGGGAGCTGCTGCGGTCGGGCGAGCAGCAGTGCGGGCGCCGAACCGTCGACGCGCTCGGCGAGCAGCGCCTGCCCGCGATGCACCACGACGACCCGCGTCTCGGGGTCGGCGTCGAGCGACGCCGCGAGTTCGGGGTCGGCGCGCGACGCGGCATCCCGGTCGATCGTCGAACGCGCGAACACCGGTGATGTCGGTTCGATCACGTGCCACCCCTCGATGCCGGGTCGGAGTCGGAGTCGGCCGGAAGGCGTGGCGGTCGCCCGCAGCCGCGAGTTGCCTGCTTAAGCTGAATGCCATGGCCAGACCTCCTCTCACTCTAGCCGCGTTGGCCACGGCGGCGGTGCCCGGACTCGAGGTGCGAGCCGTGCGTGCCCACTCCCGCAAGAGCCACGGCGCGTACGACGCGGTGCTGCTGCGCACCACCGACGATCGCATGCTCGTGGTGCGCGTGCCCCGCTCGCAGGCCGCCGAATCCGAGCAGTCCGCCGACCTCGTGGCGCTCCGTGCGCTCACCGCCGGCATCCGTTCCCGCCTGCCCTTCGCGATCCCCGAGGTCGTCGGCCAGGCCCCCATCGACGGCACCCGCGCCGTCGTCACGACCTTCGTTCCCGGTGCCGTGCGCTCCGCCGACGAGCTCACCGAACACGACGGCATCGCGACCTCCGTCGGCCTCGCCCTCGCCGCCGTGCACGCGCTGCCGACGGGTTTCATCACCGACGCGGGCCTGCCCCGCCAGACCGCCGACGAGGCGCACGACGCCGTCGTCGAGCTCATCGGACGCGCCGCCGACACCGGTCACCTGCCCGCCGCGCTGCTCCGGCGCTGGGAGGAGGCGACCGACGACTCCGCACTCTGGCGGTTCCGCCCGACCGTCGTCAACGGGGCGCTGGCCGCCGACTCGCTGCTCGTCGACGGCGAGACCGTGACGGGCCTGATCGGCTGGTCGGCGCTCGCGCAGGGCGACCCCGCCCGCGACCTGCACTGGCTGCTCACTTCGAGGGGTGCCGCCGCCGAGCGTGCCCTCGACGCGTACTTCGGTGCTCGCGCCGGCGAGGCCGACGGCCACCTGCCGCAGCGCGCGCTGCTCTACGGCGAGCTCGAACTCGCCAAGTGGCTGCTGCACGGCGTCGAGGCCCGCGACGACGCGATCATCGCCGATGCCGTCGGACTGCTCGACGGTCTCGTCGAGAGCGTGCACGACCGCTCGAGCGAGCCCCTCTCCCCCGAGACCGGGCCGATTCTCACCGTCGGCGACGTCGAGCGCATGCTCGACGAGACCCCGCGCGACGGCCTGTCGCGCGAGGCGGGCGGGAGCCTGCTCACCGACAGCTACGACTTCTCCGAGCTCGAGCGGCGCGAGGCAGGTGAGCGCGACACCGCGCCGTTCGACGCGACCGCGCCCATTCCGCTCGACCTGTCGGACTGGGGCGACGCCTCACCCGCGTCGACATCGGCAGAACCCTCCGACGGTCAGCGCGACGCCGCCGCCGCCGACACCGACGCGGATGCCGCGACCGACGCCCAGGCCCGTCGCAACGCCGCCTCGTCGTAGATGGCGTCGGGTCTGATGACCTGATCGTCTTCGACGAAGTAGAAGACCGCGTCGATCGCGTCGGGGTCGACGCCCGCCCAGTTCGCGTAGGCGAGCCGGTAGAGCGCGAGCTGCGTCTGCTTCAGTTCGAGGTCGTGCGCGTCACGCGGTGCCTTGCCGGTCTTCCAGTCGACGACCTGGTGACGGATGCCGCGGCGCCCGAGTTCGCTCGAGGGATCGACCTCGAACACGGCGTCGAGCTTGCACACGAAGACGTTGTCGCCGATAGGCAGATGCAGCTCGATCTCGACGGCCGAGGGCTTGCGCCCGCCCCACTCCGAGGCCTCGAACGTGGCCTGCAGTTGCCGGAGCCGTTCGGCGGTCGGATCGGCGACCCGTTCGTCGATCGGGATGTCGAGCTCGGCGTACACCTCGAGACCGTCGAGAGCATCGATGGCGGCGGCCTCGAGTTCACCCGTCGAGCGCTGCTCGACCCACTGGTGGAACAGCGTGCCGATGCGGGTCGCCCGGTAGGGCCGCTGCGGCATCGGCCGGCGCAACTGCGCGGCGACGGCTGCGGGGTCGTCGACGTAGTCCTTGAACCGTGAGGCGGGCACGCGCACTGGCACCTCGGCGGTGCCCGGCCCCTCGGCACGACGGCGGCGTTCTTCGAGCAGCAGCCGGATGCGGTCGGCGAGCACCGGCCCGATGCCCTCGCCGCTCGGCCGCGCCGCGGCGGATCGCACGGCCTCCGCCGCCGCGGTCACGGCGTGGTGCCGTGCGCCGAGCGGGTCGAGCGGCCAGCGCACGCGTTCGGTCGAGCCCGCCCTCGGATTCTCGTCGTGCTCGGGCGCCCCGGGCAGCACGCCGGGCTCGATCACGCCGGCCGTCACGAGTTCGCGCAGGAACGGGCTCGGCTTGCGCGGCGCCTTCTGGCTCGCCCACCACGACCCGGTCAGCAGCAGGTCGCTGCGCGTCCGCGTGAGCGCGACGTACGCGAGACGCCGCTCCTCTTCGGCATGGCGCTGCTTGTTCTCTTCGGCGAAGTCCCCGACGGCGCGGTCGAAGTCGGCCTGGCTCTGCACGCCTCGCCACTGGAGCTCGGGCAGCTCGTCGGCATCGCCCTTGAACTCGTTGGGGAGCTCCCCGAACGACAGCCATCCCTTCGACGAGCGCGGCTTCGACGGCAGCTCGTCGTCGACCATGCGCGGAATGGCCACGACGTCCCACTCGAGGCCCTTCGACCCGTGGATCGAGAGCACCTGCACCGCGCCCGGCTCGGGTTCGTCTTGGCGGGGTGCGAGGCGGTCGCGCTGCTCGGCCTCGGTGAGCCAGCCGAGGAAGGCACCGAGCGTGGCGTGCTCCGACACCTCGGCGAAGCCCGCGAGCAGCTCGTCGAACGCCTCGAGGCTCGGCGCACCGAGCGGTTGCGAGGAGTTCGCGGCGACCTCGATGTCGAGCAGCAGCTCTTGCTGCACGAGGCTGACGAAGTCGACGAGGCCGAGCCCGGCCCGGCGACGCAGCGACTGCAATTGCGCGCCGGCACGCCGCATGCGGGCGAGCCCGACCTCGCTGAACGCGGCGAGCGCCGAGTGCGAGTCGGGCGCGACGAGCAGGAAGTCGAGGGCGTCGACGATCGAGGGCGACTCGTCGGGAGCGATCGAGGCACGAAGACCTGCGCGCACCTCATCACCGAGTCGCCTCGTCGAGAGATCGCGATCGGCGAGCCATTTCGCGAGCGAGTGCAGCGCGGCGAGATCGGCCGGGCCGATGCGCCAGCGTGCGCCGCCGAGCACCCGCACGAGCTCGGAGCCTGCTGTCGGGTCGTTCAGCACCCGCAGCACGCAGACGAGGTCGGCGATCACCGGCTGGTCGAGCAGGCCCGCCATACCGAGCACGTGCACTGGCACGCCTCGGGCTCGCAGCGCCGCGGTGAAGATGCCGACGTTCGCGAACGTGCGGCAGAGCAGCGCACCGCTTCGGGCGCCCGACTCGGGCGCCGCGCCCCGCTCCGCCCGACCGAGACGTTCGGCGAACCATGAGGCCACGAGGTCGGCCTCCTGCTCGATCGTCTCAGCCCACGCGGCTTCGAGTCGGCCGGGCTGGGCGAACGGCGATGCGCCGAGCGGTGCCTTCGGAATGCCGGCGTCGAGCGGCAGGATCAGCGTGTTGGCACCCTCGAGCACGATCTTCGGATTGCGCCAGCTCGTCGAGAGGTCGTAGACGGCGGCGTCGCCCCCGGGTGCGAAGTCCCGGCCGAAGCGTGCGAGGTTCGCGGCACTCGCGCCGCGCCATCCGTAGATCGACTGGTCGGGGTCGCCGACCGCCATGACCGACTGCTCGCCGAACAGGGCAGAGAGCAGGCGGGTCTGCACGACGCTCGTGTCTTGGTACTCGTCGAGCAGCACGGTGCGGTAGCGCTCGCGATGCGCGGCGACGACCTCGGGATGGCGTTCGCAGATCGCGAGGGCGAGGGCGACCTGGTCGGAGAACTCGACGAAGCCCTGCTGCTGCTTCGCGTCGGCGTATGCATCGGCGAGCTCGAGGAGCGGCGGCAGCGCCCCGACGATGCCGAGGGCGTCGATGAACGACGCGAAGTCCGTGCGCTTGCGCGGAGCCTCGATGGGCAGCCCCTCCATGGCGAGGAAGTCGCGGGTCATGGCACGCACGTCGCGGCTGTCGGCGACGTTCTCGGCGAGCGCGCGGCTGAGCGAGAGCACGGCGCCCGTGACCTTGTCGAGCGAGGCGTCGAGCTCGACGAGCCGCGGGTCGGCTGAGGCCGCCACGACCGAGCGCGCGAGCTGCCAGGCGGATGCCTCGCCGAGCACGGCCGCGTCGGGCTCACGGCCGATGAGCATCGCGTGCTCGCGGTAGATGGCGCTCGCGAAGGCGTTGTAGGTGCCGACCGACGCCGACTCGAGTGGGTCGAGCGAGACGTCGGCGATGCCGAGCGAGACGAGCTGGGCGATGCGCTCGCGGATGCGCTCGGCGAGTTCGCCCGCGGCCTTGCGGGTGAAGGTGAGCCCGAGCACCTCGGGCACGGCGACGTGACCGTTCGCGAGCAGCCAGACCACGCGGTTGGCCATCGTCTCGGTCTTGCCGCTGCCTGCGCCGGCGACGACGATGCTCTGGCCGCGCGGGTCGGCCTCGATGACGGCTCGCTGCTCGGCGGTCGGCGCATGCAGGCCGAGGCGCGCGGCGATGTCGGCGGCGGCGATGCCGGCTGCCGCCGCACCCACGGGAGCCGTCGTGCCCGCCGCGGTCACTCCGTCCGCCGCGCTCATGCCGACACCGCCGGCACGAGGTGCACGCGGTACTGCCAGCCGCCGAACCTCGAGCGGTACCCGAGCTCGGCGGGCCCCTCGAACTCGCTGCCTGACATCGTGCGGGCCACCTCGCCGAGTCGCTCGCGGAACGCCGCCGCGGCCTCGTCGTCGAAGGGCTGTTGGGCGCGCTCGGTGAAGGCGTTGCCGCGCGTGGGTTTGGCGAGGTAGACGAGCTTCGCACCGCCCAGGGTGCCCTCGTTCGGCACCTCGCCCGCTCGAGCGGCCAGCTGGTAGGCGGCGAGCTGCGGGTGAGCGGCCGTCTCGGCGGCCGAGGGCGGCGTTCGCCCCGTCTTCAGGTCGACGATCACGGTCGTGCCGTCGGACGAGGCCTCCACCCGGTCGATCGTGCCCGAGATGCGCACGCGATCGACGATGAGCGTGAAGCGCCCCTCGGCTCCCAGCAGCACCTTGCCGTCGTCGACGAAGTTCGCGAGGTAGTCGGATGCCCCTTCGGCCATGCGCCGCGTGCCGCGACGCTCGCGTTCGGCCACCCAGCCGGCTTCGAAGCGAAGCTCGCGCCAGCGCTCCTCGACGGCGGCCCACAGCGTCTCGATGCTCGTGTCGCCGTCATCGCGGGCGCCCGCCTCTTCGACCACGGCGTGCACGATGGTGCCGATCGAGGCGGCGAGACCCGACGGCGGCGAGGCGACGTGGTCGATGAACCAGCCGAGCGGCGACTCCTCGGCCCGGTCGATCTGCGATGGCGAGACCGAGACGAGCGCCTCGGGGTCGCCGTCGAGGTCGACGAGCGGCGCGGTGGTCGACGGCTCGGCGAGCCCGTACCAGTCGTCGGGGTGGGCGCCGGGCACCCCTTGCTCGGCGAGCAGCGCGAGGGCGGCCGGAGCCTCGCCGCCACCGGAGCTCGTGGCCTCCTCGCGGAGCGCTCCGACGAGACCTCGCAGGTGCAGCGGGCGACGCCTGGTGGTCTTGATGCGCTCGCTCGCGTACCCCATGAGCATCGACGGCTGCTCGTCGTCATTCGCCGTGCAGCTCAGCACGAGCTGCCGGCTCGCCCGGGATGCGGCGAGCACGAAGAGGCGCAACTCGTCGCCGCGCACGGAGGCGCGTGCCTCGGCGACCGACTCGGGCGCGGGAAGCGGCGCACCTGCGCGTGCCGCCCCGACGACGCGCGGCAGCAGCGCCGCGTGCAGCAGGGTGCCGCGGGGCCGCAGGTTCGGCCAGACGCCGTCTTGCAGGCCTGCGATCACGACGACCTCGAACTCGCGGCCGATGACGGCGGGCGGCGTGGTCACCACGACGGTCTCGGCCGAACGCTGCGGCGCGAGGGAGTCTTCGGGCAGCTCGCTCGCGAGCACCTCGTCGACGAATCGGGCAGCCGGCGCATCGGGCTCACGTTCGACGAAGCGCTGCGCGGCGGCGAAGAGGGCCACCGCGGCGTCGAGGGCGCGGTTGGCCTCTTCGGCCAGTACGCCCGTGCCGGCGGCCTGCGCGGCCCACTCGGCGGCGAGCCCGCTGCCCTCCCAGATCGACCAGAGCACCTCTTCGATCGTGCCGCCGCGCACGGCGACGCCTCGCGCCGTCGCGAGCAGCTTCGCGAGCCTGGCCGCGCGGCGTGCGGGCGCGGCGTCGATCGTCTCGAACCCGCCGGGTGCGCCGAGCGCCTCGACGAGCAGTTCGTCGGCCGTGCGCGAGCCCTCGTTCGCGAGCTCCTCGTGCCGCAGCGCGAGTCGCAGCCGTCGAAGGCCGACGCTGTCGAGACGGCCGATCGGCCCGGTCAGCACGGTCACGGCGAGCTCGGGCGTGAGCGGTTCGCGGTCGAGCACGAGCGAGGCGACCGCGAGCAGCGCTGCGGCGGCCGGAGCGTCGCGCAGAGCGGTGCGCGCGGCGTTGCCCGTGGTGGGCACGTCGGCGAGCGCGAGACCCCGCTCGAAGGCGGGCACGTCGCCGCCCGAGCGCAGCACGACGGCCATCGACGACCACGGCACTCCGTCGAGCAAGTGGCGTTCGCGCAGCACGGCCGCGACCGCCTGGCACTCGGCCGCGTGCGACGGCGCCTCGATACCGAGCACCGGTGAGAGCGGGTCGGCCCCGGCGTCCGTCGGCGGCGGCGACGCGACGGCCGAGCGGTGCGTGCCGCCGAGGGCGGTGCCGATGTGCCCGCTCACCGACTGCACGATCGCTCGCAGCTCGGGCCGGCCGCGGTGCACGACGGGCAGCTCGACGCGCTGCACTGAGCCCGTGCCGAGCACCGAGCCGAGGGAGCCGAGCAGCTCGGCGCGACCGCCGCGGAATCCGTTGGAGGCGACATCGGGGTCGCCGAGCGCGATCACCGTGACGCCGCGCGCCGCGAACGCCCCGAGGAGCGCGGCGGTCGACTCGGTCGCCTCCTGCGCGTCGTCGACGACGATGAGTCGCACCCGTGCGAGCAGCCCGAGGGCCGCCTCGGCCGAGGCATCCGTCGTGCTTCGTCGCACGATCGCCGCCGCGAACGCGCCGAGTTCGGAGGAGTCGTACTGGTTGGGTCGCAACTGCGCCTTGACCTCGTCGTACTCCTCGAGGAAGGCCGCCGCGGCGACCCACTCGGGCCGGCCGGTGCGCTCGCCGAGCGCGGCAAGCGCGGGCCCGTCGACCCCGTGCTCGACGGCCCGCATGAGCAGGTCGCGAAGCTCGGAGCGGAACCCCCGCAGCACGCGCACCTCGGGCGTCAGCGGGTCGGGCCAGACGGGCCCGAACCCGTCGCGGATGCCGCCCTCGAGCAGCTCGCCGATGATCTGGTCGTGCTCGGCACCGGTGAGCAGGGTCACGGGCGCACCAGTGAACGCGCGCACGAGCTGGAAGGCGAGCGAATTCGCGGTGCGGGCGAGCGGCCCCCGTGTCGTGACACCGAGCCGCACGGCGAGCCGGTCGCGCAGCGCGGTCGCTGCGACACGCGTCGCCGAGAGCACGAGCACCTCGTCGGTGGCGTGGCCGAGGCGCTCGATGCGGTCGGCCACGAGCTCGATCGCGAAGGTCGTCTTGCCGCTGCCCGGGGCTCCGAAGACGGCCACGTGCTCGTCTGCCGCGAGCCTCGAGACTGGGGCGTCGGATGTCGCGGTGACCTGCATGCCGGCAACGCTAACGGGTTCCGCCGACAGTGAACCTGCACCGGCCCCGCGAGCCGGTGTCGTAGGGTTGGCGAAAGAGCAGAAAGGCGTACCGTGGACGTTCGCATCGGCATTCAGAACTCCCCCCGTGAACTCGGTTTCGAGACTTCGCAGTCAGCTGCGGAGGTCGAGCAGGCGGTCGCCGCGGCCCTCGCCGGCCAGTCGCCGCTGCTGACCCTCACCGACGACAAGGGCACCCGCTACGTCGTGCCGTCGGCCGCGCTCGCCTACGTCGAGATCGGTTCAGAAGAGTCGCGTCGCGTCGGATTCGTCGCCTGACATGGAGCTCATCTTCGTCGTCGTCGGCGGCGCCATCCTGGGCCTCGCAACGCAGTTCGTGGTGCCGCTCCGGCACCTCCGCGGCGTGGCCGTGGGTTCGGCGATCGGTGCCGGCGTCGCCGCCGTCGTGTGGGTCGTGCTGACCTGGCTCGGCTGGCCGTGGGACGGCGGTTGGATCTGGGTCGTCTCGCTCGTCGCCTCGGCACTCGTGCCGGCAGCGGTGCTGTACCTCATCTCGCCGCGACGTGAGCGAGCGGATGCCGCGCTCTTCGAGCGCCTCTCCCGCCCGGGCGCGGGCGCAGCGAGCGCCTGACGCGACCGGGCCACTGCGCTGCTCGGCCGTGAGTCCGAGCACGCTCAGGCCCTGAGGCGCTGCGCGCTCAGGCCGTGAGGCCGAGCGCGTCCATGCGACGCGTGTGCGCGGCGATGAGCTCGGTGAAGACGGGCTCGACGTCGGCTCCGCGATCACGAGAGTCCGACGCGCGCAGCGCCGACCGGGCGATCAGCAACGTGTCGCCGACGAGGCTGCGCCCCCAGAGGGCGAGCCGGTCGGCGAGGCCGGGCTCCGCCGCGATCGCGGCGAACAACTCGTCGTGGAGCACCCCGGCCGAGGCCTCGTCTTCGGCGAGGATGGCGCGCACGCGCGTCGCGAGTTCGCCGGGCAGGCCCTCCGCGAGCCTCGAGAAGTAGTCGTCGAGCATTCCCGCGGTGACGTGGATGCCGAGCAGCAGCTCGTACCAGTCGGCCCCGGCGCTCGCCTGGCGGAATCGCTCGGCCGCCGGCGCGAACGGCGCCATGACCTCGACGGGTTCGGCATCGAGCCGGCGAAGCTCGGCGATCAGCGCATGGTGCTGCCGCAGCGCCCCGCCCGCGGCGCGACTGAGCCCCTCTTTCGCCGAGAGGGTCGGCGCCGTCGCGACGGAGCGTGCGAGCGACTCGAAGAACTCGAGCTGGATGTACGCGGCCTGACCGAGGAACGGCACGGGCTCGGGCACGAGCTCGGTGAAATCCACCTTCGCGAGGTCGGTCGGAGCGACACGCGGGCGCAGCCGAGGCATCTCGGGGCGCGGAAGGCGCCGATTCGACCAGAAGACCACGCGCACAGCCTATCCGAGGCGTACCGGGGGTCGCGGCTCCAGAAGACCGCGCAGACGACCCATCCGAGGCGTTCAGGGAGTCTCGGATAGGGTAGAGGGTGCATGCGGGCGATGGATCCGCAGCCGTGCGCCTGGAGTTGAGAACGGGGCGCGCATCCGACCGCCACCTCGAGCAACACGAACAGGCAGACTTTTGACCACATTCACCGACCTCGGCATCGCGTCCGACATCGTCGACGCCCTCGCCGGGAAGGGCATCATCGATGCCTTCCCCATCCAGGAACAGACCATCCCCCTCGCCCTCGCCGGCCAGGACATCATCGGCCAGGCCAAGACCGGCACCGGCAAGACCTTCGGATTCGGCCTGCCGATCATTCAGCGCCTCGGCGACGACCCCGAGGGCGGCGTCAAGGCGCTCGTCGTCGTGCCGACCCGCGAACTCTGCGTGCAGGTCACCGAAGACCTCGAGCTCGCGACATCCAATCGCCCGACCAAGATCGTGTCGATCTACGGCGGCAAGGCCTACGAAGGTCAGATCGAGCAGCTGAAGGCCGGCGCGCAGATCGTCGTCGGCACCCCCGGCCGTCTCCTCGACCTCGCCTCGCAGCGCCTCCTCTCGTTGAAGAACGTGCAGGAGATGGTGCTCGACGAGGCCGACAAGATGCTCGACCTCGGCTTCCTCGCCGACATCGAGAAGCTCATGGCGCAGACGCCCGCGACTCGCCACACGATGCTCTTCTCGGCCACCATGCCGGGCCCGATCGTGGCACTCGCGCGCCGCTTCATGGTGCGCCCCATCCACATCCGCGCTACCGACCCCGACGAGGGCCTCACGCAGGCGAACATCAAGCACCTTGTCTACCGCGCGCACTCGCTCGATAAAGACGAGGTCATCTCGCGCATCCTGCAGGCTGAGGGTCGCGGCAAGACCGTCATCTTCACCCGCACGAAGCGTGCGGCGGCCAAGCTCGTCGAGGAGCTCAACGATCGCGGCTTCAACGCCGCCGCCGTGCACGGCGACCTCAACCAAGACCAGCGCGAGCGCGCCATGGCCGCCTTCAAGGCCGGCAAGAAAGACGTGCTCATCGCCACGGATGTCGCGGCGCGCGGCATCGACGTCGACGACGTGACCCACGTCATCAACCACACGATCCCCGACGACGACAAGGCGTACCTGCACCGTGTCGGCCGCACCGGCCGCGCGGGCAAGACCGGCATCGCCGTGACGTTCGTCGACTGGGACGACCTGCACAAGTGGGCGCTCATCAACCGCGCCCTCGAGTTCGGCCAGCCCGAACCCACCGAGACGTACTCGTCGAGCCCGCACCTCTTCAGCGACCTCGACATCCCCGCGGGCACCAAGGGCCGCCTGAAGCCGTCGTCCGCGGTCGCCGCGCCGACGCGCTCCGCCACGGCCGGTCGCAGCGAGGGCCGCTCGGGCGGTCGCTCCGAGGGTCGATCCGGCGGCCGCTCCGAAGGCGGTTCCGAGCGAGCGGATGCCGGCGCGGACCGCGCCCCCCGCACCCGCAGCCGCAACCGCACGCGCGGCGGCAAGCCGGCCGGCGAGACCGCGGGCGTCGTCTCCGAGTCCGCGCCGACCGAGGCCGCCGCGGCGCCTGCCACCCACGCTGCTCCCGCCGAGGCCGTCGCCGTCAAGGAGCCCGGCACGGGCACCCACGACGGCAAGGGCCACGAGCACCACGACGGCAACGCCGCTCCCCCGCGTCGCCGTCGTCGCCGCGGCCCGCGCACCGGTGGCACCACGCCCCAGGTGTAGTTCCGGCAGCTACGTTTCAGCGCCCGCTCGGCTTCGGCCGGGCGGGCGCTGTGCGTTTCGGTTCAGGAGTCTCAGGACACCGATGCCGAGGTCGGCGACTCGGTTCGCGCATGGTCGTCGCGCGTGCGCGCGTCGGTCGTGGCGGCCTCGGCCGGCTGATACCGCAACGCCCACGCGGCCAGAGCGGCGGCGAGGAGGATCGTGATCACCGCGAGCGGCACGTGCAGCGAGGTCAACGAGCGGAACCCGGCGAACGCCAGCAGCGACATGAGCGCGAGCAGCCCGGTGGTCGCCCAGATCGGCCACAGCGGCGACTGCCCGAGGCGTCGTGCGAGGATCGCGGCGACGATGCTGACCATCAAGGCGATGCCCGCGACCGTCGCCATCTCGCGATGCCACCCGAATGCCGACGACTGCCCGCCCATGAACAGGCCGGCGAGCACCGCCTGGCCGAACATGAGGAGTGCGGTCACCGTCAGGGAGATCCGCAGGAACCGCATCGGCCACCGGCGCGTTCCGCGGGCCGTTTGATTGATCGAGGACATGATCGGAGCCTATCGAATAGATCCAAATGGATCAATTGCAATTGGATCGAATTTGGGAGAATCGAACCATGAGCGATGACAGCGGGCAGGTATCGATCGAGGTGGGACTGCTGCTCCACCAGGTCTACACACTGGCGACGCAACGACTGAACGACGCGTTGCGGCCGATGAACCTGACCAGCCGCCACGTCACAGTGATGTTCCTGATCCGAGATGGCGTGCAGACCCAACGCGACCTCGTCGCGCGGCTGAACACCGACAAGACCGGCATGGTGCGTGTGGTCGACGACCTCGAACGGCTCGGCTACGTCACCCGAACGCCCTCGACACTCGACCGCCGGGTGACGATCCTCACGCTCACGAGCGACGGAGCAGACGCACTCCGAACGGCGCAGCAGCACACGAAGCGCGTCTCAGCAGAGCTCTTCCACGCCGTCAGCCCCGACGAACTCGGCACGCTGAAGTCGATCCTGCAGCGCACGCTGGCTCCAAGCCCTGCGCCTCAATCCGTCGGGGGTCCCCACCCTGCCTGACTGGCGAGAGTGGGCTGCCTCTCAGGTTCGTCATCGCCACGGCTTGGAACACCACCACTGCACCGATCACGATCGCCCCGATCCCTGGGCCGACCATGTGGCGAGGCGTTCCAGCCTCCGCGAACGCCTTGCCGACCTCGCCAACGTTCTGTCGGAGGTGCTTCGGGCATGCGCTCACCACGGTCGATGAAGGCGAAGACGCCGAGCCCGATCCATGCCCACGATGCGGCGGTCCACCCGATGGAATGCCTACTCGGGAGGCGGCCCCACGTCCATCGACGACCACTCTGCTTCGTCGGGCAGGCCGGTTGAAGCCAACCCGAACAGCAGGATGTCGAGGCAACGCCGAGTCTCCGTGATGAACTGCTGGAGCATTGGCATCACGTCGTGAGTCGCATCTCGGTGAGTGAGTTGGGCCTTCATGCCCGGGCGGAGGATCATCTGGCCGTGCAGTCGGATCGGCGCTCCTGTGTGGATCGTCCCGAGTACGACGCCATCCCCGAACTTGACGTCTGTGCGCATGTCCACGCGCGGCACCGCCTGCACATCGTGGTCGTCGTACTCGAAGGTCCCGCCGAGATTGATTTCGTGCAGGTCGGCCGAGACCGTCAGGATGTCGCGGTGCTTGTCCTGGATGTCGAGATCGTGGAGCATCGAAAGCACCGAAACGCTCCCAGCTGGCACGTAGGTGAACGGTTGCATGATCCGGAGCCGCTGCTGGAACTCGGGGTGAATCTCGCCGACCCAAGCCTTCACCGCTTCCTTCCACTGCTTCTCGTCCTCACATACTGGGAAAGTCACTTTCCTGGGGTTTGTTGGGCTCGCATCGTCGAACGTCGCCATTCCCCACGCTACGGCGTCGAATGAACTTCGGAGATTGTGCAGGGCGTCGCCGAGATCCAGCGACCATTCGTGCTTCGGTATCCCGCGCGGGACGCGGGCAACAAGGTCGATCCCTCGGCGGTCTTCGCGCAACACGGCGTCGACGGACACGGGCGCACTGGCGTGCCATTCGCCGAACTTGGACTGCAGAGCGGAGACGTGTGAGTTCCCTCGACTCCATTTGAGGTCAGGCCATGTCGTGAAGTTGACACCGCCGACGAGCCGGATCGGCTGTGCAAACGGCGGTTGGTTGTCTTCGGAAGGAGCATCAGTGGACACGGGACCAGCATGGCAGTCGGCACAGACGCTCGTCCTGATGAGCGCCTGGCCGGAGCACCTGCGCGCGGCCTCCGGCGCGGTCTTCCATGACTTCGGATCGCGGACTACTCCAAGCCGAGGAAGCGGAAGCGATGTTCCGTTGTCCTCATCTTGGCGAGCGGAACCCACGACAGCTCCGAGTCGCGAATGAGGGGTCGGAGAACGAATCTCAGGAGAAACACCATGAGGTTGAGGTCGAACCAGCCCACGCAGGCGCCGAGCGAGGCCGCGGTGAGTGGGCCGAGCACGATCCATGAAAGCGCAGCGATCGGAATCACAGCCCAAAGAAGGAAGCCCCGAAGTACGAGCATCAGGAACATTCCGACGTCATTCACTTCGGGCCTCCGATCGAGTCGGTTCAGAGTAACCGCCGCCGGGCGAGTACCCCGTACTTCTTGACTCATCCGCTCACTTCAGCGGCCCACTATGGCAGCACAGGCGCAGACCCGCGCCCCTCGGCGATGATCGCCTCGACGACGTCGGGCGCCGTGCGGCACTCGCCGAGCCGGTTCGGCTTGCCGGTGCCGTGGTAGTCGCTCGAGCCCGTGGTGCGCAGCCCGAAGCGGTTGGCGAGCGCCCGCAACCGCGGCTTCGCGTCGTCGCGGTTCTCGGGGTGGTCGATCTCGAGCCCGAAGAGGCCGGCCTCGACGAGTTGCCGGAGGCGCGCGGGCGGGATGACCCGCTCCGCTCCCCGAGTGCCGGGGTGCGCGAGCACCGGCACTCCGCCGGCCTCACGGATGAGCCGCACGCCGGTGAGCGGGTCGGGCGCGTAGTGCGGCTGCGCGTAGCCCGCGCGCGGGTGCAGGATGCCGTCGAAGGCCGCCGAGCGTGTGGCGGCGTGGCCGCGGGCCACGAGCGCGTCGGCGATGTGCGGGCGTCCGATCGTCGTGCCTTCGACGGTCTGGGCGAGCACGTCGTCCCAGGTGAGCGGGTAGTCGCGGCCGATGCTGCGCACGATCGCCTCGGCGCGGGTGAATCGCGACTCGCGGATCTGCGCCGTCTCGGCGATGAGCGCCTCGTCGAGCGGATCGATCAGGTAGGCGAGCATGTGCACGCTCGTGTAGCCCTCGCGGGTCGAGAGCTCCATGCCCGGGATGAGCGCGACACCCGTCTCGGGCACGGCGGCGGCGGCTTCGGCCCATCCGCTCGTCGAGTCGTGGTCGGTGAGCGCGACGCCCCAGAGGCCGGCACGCGCCGCCTGCCGCATGAGCTCGGCCGGAGCCTCGGTGCCGTCGGAGACCGTCGAGTGCGTGTGCAGGTCGGCTTCGCCCGCGACGACGGTGGCTTCTGGCATCCTGCAATGCTATCCGGGGCCACCGCGACCACCGCGCCCGAGCGACTCACCGGCGACTCCCAGCCGATCGGCAGCGACCGAGCGGCATCCGCTCGACCCCCTCGCCTAGGGTTGGTGGAATGCTCCCCCGCATCCTCGGCTGGGCCACCGTGCTCGGCACCGCTGCCGTCGCGCTCGTGCTCGTGTGGCCGCAGGCGTTCGGCCTGCAGAACCAGTGGGTGGCGGCGCACGTCGTGGCGTTGCGGGGAACCGCGGCGGCGGGCGGCGTCCTGGCGCTGGCCCTCTTCCTGCTGCTCGCCCTCGCCCGCCCCGCCCGTGTCTTCGCCTTCGGGATGGCCGCCGTCTTCGCGCTCTTCGCCGTCGGCAACGTTGCCGTGCTCACGGCCCGCGGGTTCGGGGCATCCGCTGCGGAGTCCGGACCCGATTCCGTCACGGTGCTCTCGTGGAACACGCTCGGCGAGGTGCCCGCGGCCTCGACGATCGCCGATCTCGCGATCGAACGCGGCGCCGACATCGTGGTGCTGCCCGAAACCACCGAGCCGCTCGGCGAGGAGGTCGCGATCGCGATGCGCGAGGGCGGCAGCCCGATGTGGGTGCACACCGCCGCCTACGACGACATCGCGAAGGCCCGGTCGACGACGATCCTCATCAGCCCCGACCTCGGCGACTACGACGTGATCACGCCCGAGGTTCCGGGCCCGCCCGGCAACACGAACACCGTGCCGAGTGTCGTCGCCGACCCGTCCGACGGCGACGGCCCGCGCATCGTCGCCGTGCACGCCGTCGCGCCGATCCGCTGGGAGTTGCGCAACTGGCGCAGCGACCTCGACTGGCTGGTCGAGCAGTGCACCGGCGACGACGTCATCATGGCGGGCGACTTCAACGCCACGGTCGATCACTTCGCCGGTCACGGCATCGACGGCGGCGATCTGGGCCAGTGCACGGATGCCGCAGCGCAGGCCGGTGCCGCGGGCCTCGGCACCTGGCCGGCCGACGTTCCGCCCTTCTTCGGCAGCCCGATCGACCACGTGATGGCGACCCCGAACTGGAGCGTCGAGGCGTTCGAGGTGCTCGAGGGCTACGACGACGCCGGCAGCGATCACCGCCCGATCGTGTCGACCCTCGTCGAGGCGGGCTGACCTCTTCGCGCCTCTCATCCGCCCAGACTCCTGGTCATGAGAGCGCGCAAAGCGTGTCGCATTCCCTGCATGACTGCCCTGCAGATTGTCACCGTGGCGGTGCGAGAATGGTCGCATGGCCAACACCAGCGACACTTCCACGACCGAGACGACGTCGTCCGTCACGACCGCGAGCGAGGAGGGCGGCCGCAACGCGAACCGTTCGACGACGCCCGGCTCGGAGGGTTTCAAGAACTTCATCGGCAGCGGCTGGGCTGAGCGCGACGAGGCGCTGCCGCAGGCCCGGGCGCAGGCACCATTCGCCGCCGCCCGACGCGCGAAGGTCTCAGCGGCCTTCACCGGTCAGCGACTCATCGTGCCGGCGGGCGACGTGAAGCAGCGCGCCAACGACACCGACTACCCGTTCCGTGCGCACTCGGCGTTCGCGCACCTGACCGGGTGGGGTTCCGACTCCGAGCCCGGCGCCGTGCTCGTCTTCGAGCCGACGACCGACGGCCACGAGGCGACCATCTACTTCCGTGAGCGCGCGGGGCGCGACTCCGAGGAGTTCTACGCGAACCCCGCGATCGGCGAGTTCTGGATCGGCGCGCGCCCCTCGCTCGCCCACGTCGCGGCCGACCTCGACGTGGCGACCCGCGGACTCGAGGAGTTCGACCGGGTCATCGACGCCGTCGACACGGCGACGCTCGTGCTGCGCGAGGCAGATGCATCCGTCACGGAGCGCGTCGACCACGCTCGCATCCGCTTCGCGGCCGAGCAGGCGCTGTCGACGAACGCCTCCGACGCCCCGTTCTCGCTCGAGGTCAACGGCTCGCACGAGCCCGACGCCGAGCTCGCCCGTGTGCTCTCCGAGATGCGCCTCGTGAAAGACGAGTTCGAGATCGCCGAGATGCGTGCCGCGATCGATGCGACGCAGCGCGGCTTCACCGAGGTCATCGGCGAGCTGCCGCGCATCACGGCCGAGGTGCGCGGCGAGCGCGTCATCGAGGGCGTCTTCGCGACGCGCGCCCGCCTCGACGGCAATGACGTCGGCTACGACTCGATCGCCGCCGCCGGCCCGCACGCCACGTACTTGCACTGGACCCGCAACGACGGCCCAGTCGTGCCCGGCGACCTCGTGCTGCTCGACGCCGGCGTCGAGATGGACTCCTACTACACCGCCGACATCACGCGCACGTTCCCGGTGAACGGCACGTTCTCCGAGGTGCAGCGCAAGATCTACGAGGCCGTGCGAGAGGCCGCCGACGCGGCGTTCGCGATCGTGAAGCCCGGCATCGTGTTCCGCGAGGTGCACGCCGCGGCGATGCAGGTCATCGCTCGCAAGACCGCGGAGTGGGGCTTCCTGCCGGTCTCGGCTGAGGAGTCGCTCGAGCCCGAGAACCAGTTCCACCGTCGCTACATGGTGCACGGCACGAGCCACCACCTGGGCCTCGACGTGCACGACTGCGCGCAGGCTCGTCGCGAGATGTACATGGACGGCGTGCTCGAAGCCGGCATGGTCTTCACGATCGAGCCGGGCCTCTACTTCCAGGCCGACGACCTCACCGTGCCCGTGGAGTTCCGCGGTATCGGCGTGCGCATCGAAGACGACATCCTCGTCACCGAGGGCGGCGCCGAGAACCTCTCGGCCGGCATCCCCCGCACGGCCGACGAGGTCGAGGCGTGGGTGCGGGGCGGCGCTCGGTAGCGTTCGACGGGGTGGTCAGGCCGCCGACTTCGACAGTCGGCGAGCCTGCCACCACGCCCAGAACCGGGCGAGCTGGCGTTTGGTGAAGGCGGCGGCGCGCTTCGCCCATGCGAACTCGGTGCCGAGAATCGCGAGGCCGAGGAAGACGATGAGCCACCCCGGGCCGGGCAGCGGCACGAGCAGCAGGCCGACGGTCGCGATCAGGCCGCCGAGCACGCCGACGGCCACTCGGTAGGCGCGGCGCAGGCCTGGCCGGCGTTCGATGCGGCGACGGATGGCGCGGAGCATCCGCCTGATCGGTCGATCGGGTCGTTCACCCTCGGCGATCTCGTTCGCGATCTCGTTCTGCGTCACCATGCGGTCACGATATATCGCGAGTCTGGGAGAAGCCCCGACCTCGAAAGTTGTGCGGCCTGCGCGCCCAGCGCAGTCCGGCTCAGCGCTCCGGCGCGGGCGGCTCCTCGGCCGTCGATGCTTCGGCCTCGCTGCCGTCACCGCCGGGCTGCGGCGGCGCGGATGCCGCGTCGCCGCCGTCGTTCGTCGGCGCGAGCTCCCCGTAGCGCGGGCGCACAGGGGCCTGCGCACCGCGGGACGCTTCGGTGGCGGCGCGCTTCGCGGCATCCGTCGCCTCGCCGTAGCTCAGCGGTCGCCCGCCGTTCTCGACCGGCAGGTTCGCCGCCGGACGCTCGGGGGTCGGGGCATCGACGCCGAGCACGCTGCGGGCGCGGTCGACATGCGCGCTCTCGGCGATGATCGCGTACTTCGTCGCGAGCACCTGCCCGACCGAGGTGAAGTCGCGACGGCGGCGGTTCATCGAGTACGAGACCACGCTGAAGATCATGCCGAACCCGGCACCGATGAGCACTGCCGAGATGAGGATGCCGACGGAAGCGCCGGTCGGCGCGAAGATGAAGAAGAGCAGGCCGAGGAAGGTGCCGAACCAGGCGCCCGACAGTGCGCCGGCGCCGGCCGCGCGGCCCCAGGTGAGCTTTCCCGTGATGCGTTCGACGCTCGTGAGGTCGGTGCCGACGATCGCGAGCTCCTTCACGGGGAACTCGGCCTTGGCGAGTGCGTCGACGGCGGACTGCGCCTCGGCGTAGGTCTCGAAGCTCGCCACCGTCTCGCCCTTGGGCAGGATCGGGTAGGTACGGCCGACTCGGCCGCCGAACGGGGATTGAGTGCTCACCCGCTCATTCTTCCACGACGCGCGCCGGGCCGGCCCGGAAGCGGGCCTCGCACGAGGCATCCGGGACTAAGTTGGTAGGCGTGAGCGCCACGAGAGTCTTCGTCGCCCGACTCGCCGGGTGCGCCGTCTTCGACCCCAACGGCGATCGGGTCGGCAAGGTGCGCGACGTCCTCGTCGTGTACCGCAAGAGCGACCCGCCGCGCGTCGTGGGCCTCATCGTCGAGATTCCCGGCAAGCGCCGCGTCTTCCTCTCGATCGGCCGGGTGACCTCGATCGGCGGCGGCCAGATCATCACGACGGGTCTCATCAACCTCCGCCGTTTCGAGCAGCGCGGCGGCGAGGTGCGCGTCATCGCCGAGATGCTCGGCCGCAAGGTCGCCTTCACCGACGGGTCGGGCGATGCCTCGATCGAGGATGTCGCGATCGAGGAGCTGGAGCCCGGCGAATGGCAGGTCGACCAGCTGTTCGTGCGTCGCCCCAAGGGCGCTTCGCCGTTCTCGAAGGGCCAGTCGGCCTACGTCACGTGGCGCGAGGTGCGCGAGGTGAACCCGCCCGGTGAGGCGCAGTCCGCCGAGCACCTCATCGCCTCCTACTCCGAGCTGAAGCCCGCCGACCTCGCCAACACCCTCCTCGACCTGCCGGCGCAGCGCCGCCAGGAAGTGGCGGAAGAACTCTCCGACGATCGCCTCGCCGACGTGCTCGAAGAGATGCCCGAGTCCGACCAGGTCGTGATCCTCGCGGGCCTCGGCGACGACCGCGCCGCCGACGTGCTCGACCACATGCAGCCCGACGACGCCGCCGACCTCATCGCGCAGCTGCCAGAGGGCCGCGGCGAGCACCTGCTCGAGCTCATGGAGCCCGAAGAGGCCGACGACGTGCGCTTCCTGCTCTCGTACGGGCCCGACACCGCCGGCGGTCTCATGACGCCCGAACCGATCATCGTCTCGGCCGACGCGACCGTCGCCGAGGGCCTCGCGCTCATCCGCCGCCACGACCTGCCGCCTGCGCTCGGCGCCGCGGTCTGCGTGACACTGCCGCCGTACGAGCCCCCGACCGGGCGATTCCTCGGCCTCGTGCACTTCCAGCGCATGCTGCGCTATCCCCCGCACGAGCGGCTCGGCACCCTGATCGACCAGGGCCTCGAGCCCGTGCGGGCCGACACCTCGGCCGCCGAGGTCAGTCGCATCCTCGCGAGCTACGACCTCGTCTCGGTGCCGGTCGTCGACGAGAAGCATCGACTCGTCGGGGTGGTGACGATTGACGACGTGCTCGACTACCTCCTGCCAGATGACTGGCGAAGTCATCCCGAAGATACCGAGGTGGGGCGCCGCGCAGCCGCGCGAGCCCAGCTGACGACGGGGAGTATCCCCATCCCACACGGAAGGAGGGCAGGAGATGGCACGCGCTGACGCCGACGACCGGCGATTCGACACCCCGAAGGGCACGCGCCGCGCCCGCTCCTTCCGCGGCTCGGGTGACAGCGACCGTTTCGGCCGCTTCACCGAGCTCGTCGCCCGCGGCATGGGCACGCCGGGCTTCCTGCTCGGGCTGTCGGTGTTCGCGATCGGCTGGATGGTCTGGAACACCTTCGCGCCCGAGGAGTGGCGGTTCGACTCGATCGCGATCGGCTTCACCGCGCTCACGCTCGTGCTCTCGCTGCAGGCCTCGTACGCCGCGCCCCTCATCCTGCTCGCGCAGAACCGTCAGGACGACCGCGACCGCGTGCAGATCGAGCAGGACCGCCAGCGCGCCGAGCGCAACCTCGCCGACACCGAGTACCTCGCCCGCGAGGTCGTCGCACTCCGCCTCGCCATGAAAGACCTTGCCTCGCGCGAGTTCATCCGCTCAGAGCTGCGCTCGATCATCGAGGAGCTCGACCGACGCGACGAGGAGGACGCCGAGCATGGCCGCCGCTGACGCAGCAGGAACACCGGCGACGGCCGACCCGGCGGCACTCGAGACGGCGGTGCGTGCCGCGCTCACGAGCGTCATCGACCCCGAGATCCGCAAGCCCATCACCGAGCTCGACATGGTCGACCGGGTGGTGGTCGGCGACGACGGCCGCGTCGAGGTGGGCATCCGCCTGACGATCGTCGGATGCCCCGCCTCCGACCGCATCGAACGCGACGTGCGCCAGGCGGCCGAGACCGTCGTCGGCGACGGCAACGCCGTAGTCGTGCTCGGGGTCATGACGCCCGAGCAGCGGGCTGCGCTCACGGAGCGGCTGCGCGGGGGCAAGGCGGCCCGCGGCAACCCGTTCGGCCCCGGCAGCCTGACCCGCGTGATCGCGGTCACCAGCGGCAAGGGCGGTGTCGGCAAGTCGACGATCACCGCGAACCTCGCCGTCGCGCTCGCCGCCCGCGGACTCTCGGTCGGACTCGTCGACGCCGACGTGCACGGCTTCTCGATCCCCGGCCTGCTCGGTCTCGTCGACGACTCGGGCCTCGCCGCCCGGCCCACCCGGGTCGACGAGATGATCCTGCCGCCCGTCGCGCACGGCGTGAAGGTCATCTCGATCGGCATGTTCGTCGAGCCGAGCGAAGCGGGCGGTCGCGCGTCATCCGTCGCCGTCGCCTGGCGCGGGCCGATGCTGCATCGCACGCTCTCGCAATTCCTCACCGACGTGTACTTCGGCGATCTCGACGTGCTGCTCGTCGACCTGCCGCCCGGCACGGGCGATGTCGCGATCTCACTCGGGCAGCTGCTGCCGAACGCGGAGGTCGTCGTCGTGACGACGCCGCAGCCCGCGGCGGCCGACGTCGCCGAGCGCTCGGGCGTCGTGGCACGTCAGACCGGGCAGAAGATCGTGGGCGTCGTCGAGAACATGGCCGGCTTCGCGCAGCCCGGCGGCGAGATCTTCGACCTCTTCGGCGCCGGCGGCGGCGCGATCGTGGCCGAGCGCCTGTCGGCGGGTCAGCCCGCGCCGGTTCCGCTGCTCGCGAGCGTGCCGCTCAGCGTCGCCCTCCGCCGCGGCGGCGACGACGGGATGCCGGTCGTGCTCGCCGAGCCCGACGACCCCGCCGCCCGCGCGATCGAACAGGTCGCGGCCCAACTCGCCGCCGTGCCCCGGTCGCTGGCCGGTCGACGACTCGACGTCACGGTCCGGTGAGCGGATGTCGCGCGCCCGCCTGACCCGCCGGCACGCGATGCCCTTCGCCGCCGTCGTCGCGGTTGCCGCGACCTCGTTCGGACTCGCCGCGTGCGCTCCGCTGGCCCTGATTCCGGCCGCCGAGCTGCCCGAGGGCCTCTCCGCCCGCGTGCAGCAGGGGCGACTCGACATCGAGGCCCACCGACTCGTGGTGCGCCTCGAGAACGCCGGGGACGAATCGGTGACGATCGAACGGCTCGAGGTGGTCTCGCCCACACTCACGCCCGGAATGGTGCGGGGCGAACCGTTCGAAGTGGCACCCGGCGATGCCCTGCAGATCCGCATGCCGCTGTCGGCGAGCGAGTGCGGCGACGGGTCCTCGCCGGGGCCCGAACCCGAACCCGAGGCGACGATCCTCCTCGAGGTCACGGCGCCGTCGGGCAAGGCGTCCGGCGAGCTCATCGCCGACGATCCGCACGGCACGCTCGCCCGTATCGCGAATGCCGACTGCCTCGCCGAGTCCGTCGAGCGGGTCGCCGCCATCGAGATGCCCGAGCACCTGCGCACGACCGGCAGCGGTGCCGAGCAGCGGGCGTTCATCGACGTCGAGGTCGTGCCCGCGGCATCCGGTGCCGGCGACATTGACGGCTCGTTCGTGATCGACCGCGTATACGGCACGACCCTGCTGAACGCCGAGGGCGGCGTCGACTGGCCGCTCGGCACGGAGGTGGCGGCCGGCGGCGAACCCGTGACGATCGCGCTGCCGGTGCGCCCTGCCCGCTGCGACGCCCACGCGATCGCCGACGACAAGCGCGGCACGATCCTGCCCTTCGAGATCCGCACGAGCGACGGGCGCGAAGGCCGGCTCGACCGATCGTCGGGCGATGTGCTGAAGGCCGAGCTCTACGCGTACTACGGCGAGCGATGCGGGCTCGAGTGACGACAACGGCACTTGCGCCGATCGCCCAGGTGCCGCGGGTCGAGGCTCGGTAGAATCCGGGCATGAGCACCCCGAATCCGGCTCCGGCAGCCCTCTCCGACGAATCGCGCGCCCAGCTGCTCAATGCTGAGGTCGCCCGATACGCGCAACGCGGCTGGACGGTGCAGTCCGTCGCGGCGGGCCAGGCCGTCGTCTCCAAGAACAAGCGCATCGGATGGTTCTGGAACCTGATCCTCGTGATCCTGACCGGTGGCCTGTGGCTGATCTACGTCGTCTACCGTGCGCTCAATCGCAAGGTGATGACCGTCGTCATCACGGTCGACCCCGCGGGGCGGATCCGCACGAGCTGAGGCGACCGTTCCGGCTCGATCTCTCCCGATCCGACTGCTCCCTCCTCCGCTGTTGCCTCGTACTTCGCCCGCTCTTCCTCCCTACAGTCCTCCTGCACTCTTCGCCCCTCGCGCCCCTGTGGAGAACTTCCGCTGGGTGTCGCTTGTGGAGGACAAGTGGGGTTGAAAGCGCTGGTGAGCGGATGTTTCGGAGCCACCCGGAATGTCGGTGGGTGGTGGCAGTGTGGTGGGTATGGCAGGCATCCCCGAAGCGCTCGAGCTGGTCCGCTCGGCGCTGCTGGCCGCGCTCGATCAGAGGGCGCCGCAAGGTCTGGGTGATGACGAGCTGCTGTTGGTGACGGCGGCGCTGGAGGCGGTCGGCCGGGTCGTTGATGCGCACCGGGCCGGGGTTGCGGGTGAGATCGACGAACGCTCCCGCATCGAGCTCGGCAGCGAACGGTTGTCGGCACGCAAGGGGTGCCGGTCCGCGGCCGAACTCGTCGAACGCGTGACGCAGGTCTCCGGCAGCGAGGCCCGGCGCCGCATCAGTGTCGGGGCCGCGATCCGGCCGAGGGTCTCGTTCACCGGGCAACCACAAGACCCCGTGTACCGGCACCTCGCCGCCGGGGTCGCGGCCGGTGAGGTCGGGTTGGATGCCGCGGCCACGATCGTCCGGGAGCTCGGCCGGGCTCGTACCGTCGCCGACCCGGTCGCCGCCGATGCCGCCGAACACGC